>JBDHUG010000001.1:0-463291 GCA_039809045.1 Gemmatales bacterium
CGCCAACAAAAAACTGACCGGCCTTCAGCGTCAGAAGGGCGGTCAGTTGATGCTACGATGTCGATTTGGCGATGCACCGTAAATGCACCGCAATCCAGGAAATCCACCCTATTTCGGGCACTTTGGGGAAATTCCGATATTCCACAAGTCCCTAAAAAAACGACATGTGGAAGATGTTGTCATCTGTCTATTTCGCCCATGACGATGTCGATCGAGCCTACGATGGCAGGCACGTCGGCAATTAAACAATTGCGGCACAATTCATGGCAAACACTTAAATTGGCCATGCAAGAAGAGCGGGCACGCACCCGGAGAGGAACCTGCTCTTTGGTATTGCGTCCAACAACGTAAAAACCCATCTGACCGCGTGGGCATTCTGTTTCCAGGTAGGCTTCACCCGGATGCAAATGCTTGGGCAATTCCACGCGATGCGAACCCGAAGCGGTTGCGTAACGTTCAATGGCTTGGCGAATGATTTTCATCGAGTTCACGACTTCAATCATGCGTACGTAATAGCGGTGCCAGCAATCACCAATCACCGCGTCGTGCGGAGCATGTTCGAAGGGAGGTATAGGTACTTCAAAGTCATAGGTTTCGTAGCCGCAGTAGGGTTCGAGTTTGCGAAGGTCCCAGGCGTGATCATTATGTCTGCGGTCGAGCGAGCCACGCAACATCGGGCCGGTGCAACCATATGCCAAGGCTAGTGCTTTAGACAACACGCCAATGTTGGCTGTACGTTTGATGAAAATATGGTTGTTGGTAAGCAGCGTGTGATATTCGCGAATCCGCGGCTCGAAATAGTCGAGAAATTCTTGGAGCCGCCCAATCCATCCTACGGGGAGGTCGTCATGGACGCCGCCGATGGTGATGTAGCTATACGTCAGGCGTGCACCACACACTTCCTCGAACAGATCCAAGATCATTTCCCGTTCGCGGAATGCATACAAGAATGGACTGAATGTACCCAAATCCAGACCATAGGTACCCATGGCGACAAGGTGGCTGGCGATGCGATTCAACTCAGCAATCAACACGCGAATGACTTGTGCTTTTTCGGGTATCTTCATGCCGCATAACTTTTCCACAGCCAACGAGTAGCCGAGGTTCATGTTCATCGCGGCTAGATAATCCATCCGGTCGGTGTAAGGAATGAACTGGATGGTTGTGACATTTTCCCCAATCTTTTCGGCACAACGATGCAGGTAGCCGACGTGGGGCGCCACTTCCGAAACGATTTCACCGTCGGTTTTCAATACAAGTCGCAAAACGCCATGAGTGCTGGGATGTTGCGGCCCCATGCTGACGAGCATTTCATCCGTACGCACGTCAAACTCAACAAGCCGTTGATCTTCTTTTTCGTGCAGGGAAGTGGCAGACATACATCAACCCTTGGCTGATTGGAAGTCGTGATTCGATAATTCGCGTGCATCCTGCAGGAAGCACTACAGATCACTTTAGCTTTTCTTCCAAGCTTGCCAAGCCCCGATGATGCCTTTATAGGCATAAGACCCAGGCAACCAGTTGTAGCATAATTTCGTCTCGACACTGGCTTGTTTCGTGCCTTTCCAATAAGGGTCGATGAAGGTAACTTTGGAACCGTCTTTGATGGTTCCTACCTCGTCCCAATCCAAATCGTTGTCGATTTCAACCTTGATGACGACGACGACATGAAAAAAACCATCCCAATTGCCAGCCACCCAAATGGGGCTGGGGCGGTTCAGGAAGCGTTTCAGGTCTTGCGTGGTCCACTGCTGCCCCACGCCGTTGGCTTCCAGGCCAAGGGCTGCGGCCGCTTTGCGAAAGTCCTTGCCTTTTAACCCGGTAGCACAGGCATCGTCCCAATCGATTCCAGCATTCATCAGTTTCTCTCGAATGGGAGCTGGATCGTAATCGCCTTTGTAATCCCCAATGGTGCCATAAGGTTGGCCTTTCCATTGGAGCATCATTTGGTAACAAGTGAACCAGCACGTCATGGCCGTTTCTTGAGGGATATCTTGCATTTGTTTGCGGTCGATTTTGATCACTTCTTTTTCAGCCATGCGGTTGACTCCTGATATCGTAGTTAGGCATCGTGCATGCAACTCGACGAATTAATCGATGCAGCGCTCATTTGGTCGGCACCGTATTTACAAAGCACGAAACACCATAGTAAGTGCCGCTTAAGACTGAAAACGAAACGGTTTTATTCGGCGGGAACGTGCTATTGGCCTGTGCCCGCAATGGCCAGGTACATGGATACGCTCGGCCCAAGCTTATGGGAGCGAATGTATTGTGTGGATGCGAATTTAGGAATGGAATACTGATTGATTAGCGACCACGAATGCCGTGATATTCCAAGGGAAAGACGTAATCCTTGCGGAGCGGATAGCCTTCCCAATCTTCAGCTAAGAGAATGCGGCGCAAATCCGGATGGCCCGTGAATTCGACACCGATCATGTCAAACGTTTCGCGCTCATGCCAATCAGCGGCGGGCCAGAGTGCAACAATAGAAGGAACTTGCGGACATCGGCCCTCCTGGTTGTCAAGCCAACGCGGTAAACAAACCTTGACAACAAAACGGTGCTTCTTGACAAAGCTTGAGAAATGATAGACCACTTCCAGATGAGGCTCAAAACCTGCTTTGGCGATCTTGGCTTTTTCTGTCTCCAGATAATCCGTCCCCGTAATGCAATTGAGCATGTCAAACTGCATCCGCGGATCGTCGCGCAAAAACGTCAGAACCTCGATCAGGTTTTGTGGTTCCACTTCCACAAAGGGGTCGATGGCGTCTGGCTTTTTATCTTTGATCTTCGTGCCAAACTTTTCATCGAGCAGGTTTATGATTTCAGGACCGGTCATGGCAGCTTCACTTCATAGTTGGTGGAACGAATTAGGCCTTGGCGGGAGCAGCGGCTTCCTTGTTTTTCTTCGCAAATTGATTGGCCAGTTCGGGCGTTGCCAATTCGGCAGGTAGTTTCACATGTCCTGTGCGCATAGGAATCAGGTTTTCGTAGGGCTGACCCTTGGTCAGATATTTCATGGAGCGGACTTTATCCTGTATACGCATCAAACCTTCGAGCAGGGCTTCAGGACGTGGTGGGCAACCGGCAACATAAACATCCACCGGAACGACCAGGTCGACGCCTTTCACCACGTTGTAGCCGTATTTGTAATACGGGCCTCCCCCACATGTGCAAGCGCCCATGGCGATCACAAACTTCGGATCGGGCATTTGGTTGTAAAGACGACGCACGCGGCTGGCCATTTTGTAGTTGACGGTACCGGCAACGATCATGAGATCAGCCTGCCGCGGTGTGGCGCGAAAGGCTCCCGCACCGAAACGGTCGATGTCATAGCGGCTGGCGCCGGTAGCCATCATTTCAATGGCACAACAGGCCAAACCAAACGTCATGGGCCACATGCTGCTTTCGCGAGCCCAATTGATCGCTTGTTCCAGCGTTGTGGTGATCACGCCTTCTTCAAAACGACCTTCTGCCCATCCCATAAAACGCTCTCCACTTGTACAGACTTTCGTTACGCCCACGGATTGCTTAGACATGGGCGTGTTCGTGATGCTCGGTAGATCCAACGCTTGACTTGTTGTTTGCGGCAGCAGTTTCTGGAGGCGGTTCCGGCAGCGGTTCATTTTCAGCAGCCATGCTGCGCACCCAGTTGAGGTCGCCTCGCTTCCAGAGGTAGGCAAAACCAACCATCAATACAGCGAAGAAAATCATAATGTCGATAAAGGAAAACCAAGCCATGGTGTTGGCTTGCTGAGGGAAGACGACGGTATTGGCTGGAGCGTTGGGAATAAGCGCCTGAACCAACGTCCCTTTTTGGTCATCGGGAAGCATGGCAACGGCAGGATTAGCCAATGCGTTCAGCTTGCCAAATACAACTGCCCAGGGGAAGAAAAAGACCATTTCGACATCAAAAATGACAAAGAGCAAAGCAACCACATAAAAGCGTAAATCGAATTGAATCCACGATGAGCCAACGGTGGGCTCGCCACATTCGTAAATGGCGGCCTTTTCCTCTTCGTGTTTCGCTGGGCGGACAAATTTACCGATGACCAGATGGATGAAGATGAAAAAAGCACCGACCAAGGTGAACAACAAAGTGTATCCGAGCAGCGTGGGCATAGCGTAATCTCATTCAGGTCAATTCGGTTTTGCGTACATATCAGCATTCGTGCCAAATCGTTTGTTACGTTTTCGCTTCAGGGGCTGGTGCGTCTGCAGGCTTGGGGGCAGCAGCCGGCTTGGGTGGCGGCGGTGGATCAGGTGGTTTTACCCAAACCGGTTCCGCTTGCAACTTGGAGGCAGCGATCGCAGTTGGGTTCAAAGTGGCTTGGCCCCAGGCAATGTCCAGCGGGAGACGAGCGAAATCGACTACCAGTCCATCCCGGCTGTAGCAACTAATGTCGTAATTGGACCCCATGAAAATGCAATCCACCGGACATGGATCGACACACAAGGCACAAAAAATGCACTTTGAGTAATCAATCTTAAACCCTTGGACGCGAAATCCTTTGCCTACTGGGTTCTTGATCTTATCGATGTAAATACAATCCACCGGACAAGCCCGTGCACATTTGTCGCAGCCAATGCAAGTCGTTAAGTCAAATCGGTGATAGCCGCGATAACGAGGTTTGACCGGAACGGGTAGTTCAGGAAATTCAAACCGTTGAGTGAACGTTTGCCGTTTATAAGTCTGAAAGAAATACCAAAGCGTGATATACATGCCTTGGGCTACGGTGGCGACAGCGCGATAAACATCACGAAACCAAGCGCGCATAAGTCCTCACTCGCTGATAGGGCCATGCTACAAGTCTCAGGTCATTGTATATCCCATCCATGGAACCGCAAGTCGTTGACCACTGGTTAAACAGAGGGCTGTGGTGTCGCTAAATTATTACCCTGAAAGCCGCTTTGTCGATGGGCTCCATCACAGAACGGTTTGTTCAAGGATGCTCCACACCGGCACAATGCATAGGCATCTTTGCCTGACGGCAACGGGAACGGATTTCCTTGATGATCTAGTATGCAAATGGGTCCTTGAATGACCAAAGGTCCATTTTCCCGACAACGAATGGTTGGTGTGCTCATAATCGAAGACTCCCATGGTAAGTCAAACGCATGTGGTTTGAAACAAGTTCATCGAGCGACAATTGCCTTCATCGGCAGCTTTGCGCATCATATCTTATACCGAAGTCTAGCCTTTTGACCAACCCTCCAGTCATGAAAGTTTTACCATGGCACGTCGATACATCCGCCAACTGAATGATGGTGACAGTTTAGACGATGTGTTTCTCGTAGGTGATAAGCAGTTACGCATGAATCGTCAGGGCAATCCGTATCTGCAAGTTGAATTGCGCGACCGTTCTGGTCAAATTACAGGACGGCTGTGGAACGCAACAGAACATTTATCACGTCAGTTTGCCTCGGGAGATTTCATTCAGGCACGTGGTAAAGTACAGCTGTTTCAGGGAGCATTGCAAGTCATTCTTTCGGCTGTATCGGTGGTTCCGAGCGAAAAGATGGACGTCTCCGACTTTTTGCCCCATACCGAGCAAGACATTGCCAAGCTCTTGGAAAAGTTGAAACAAGTATTGATGAAAATCCAGCAGCCGAACTTGAAAGCGCTGGTTCAGGTCTTTTTGATGGATGAAGCATTTATGGCAGCTCTGGCAAAAGTGCCGGCAGGCGTTCGCAATCACCATGCCTATGTAGGCGGCCTGCTTGAACACATAGTCAAACTGCTGGAGTTGGCTGAACGGGTGTTGCCCCTCTACCCCGGCTTGGATAAGGATTTGGTCGTTGCTGGGCTCTTTTTACATGATTTAGGGAAGGTACGCGAACTGACCTACGAGCGTTCCTTCAGCTATACCGATGAGGGCCAACTCATTGGCCATATGGTCATCGGCGTGGAGATGCTAAACGACAAAATACGGGAAGCGGAGCAATTGTTGGGTGAACCATTTCCGACCGAACTTTGCTGGAGGTTGAAACACACGATTCTCTCACACCATGGAGCCTACGAATTCGGCAGTCCAAAATTGCCAATGACCCCTGAAGCCATGGCGGTTCATTGCCTCGACAATTTGGATGCAAAAATCCACAGCCTCTTGCGCGATATTCGAGAAGACCGTGGATCCACCAATGCTTGGACACCCTTCAATCAATCCCTTAACCGCAAGCTTTATAAGGGCGGTGTATCCACAACCGAAGAGGAACCCCAGGACGATTTATAATTTGAGTTGAGACGGAATATTGGATAGCTAGAGCCTCAAGTGAAGCGGAAGAGCAGGGGAGTCGTTGGCACATGAATGGTGGAAAAAATTGTCCGCGCTGCCACGAAGACATTGGCACATGGACAATCCCTTTGGGAAGTTACATCAATCAGCTAAGCTGTCCCCATTGCGAGTTGGGGATGTATTATGAAAACGGCCTGACGATCATACTCGTCAAATTTGTGCTCGTGCTGTTCGGGTTGGGTTTACTTTACTGGATCGATCACGTCATGGAGTGGCCCCTAAAGGGCATCGGGTTGGGTAGTTTCTTGCTGGGGTGGGTTTTCATGGAGTGGTTTGTTGCACAGATCTTGCGGGAAACAAGCAACTTACGTGTGCGAAACTAAGCTTGCCGGACCGTTCTGTTCGGCTTCGAGGATGTTTTATGCCCGACCTGATGACGCAGTTGTTGCTCCTGGTGGGCAAACCACAATACCAACCTTTGAAGGCGAAAGCCTTAGCTAGGCGACTCGGTGTGCCGCAAATCGATTATCCGAACTTTCGCCATTTGCTCAGGCATCTGATCAAGGAAGGCAGGCTGGAGCTGGGTAAAGGTCAAACCATACTCCCTGCCAAGCCACATGGCTCGATCACCGGGGTCTTTCGCAAGTTGGCATCTGGTGCAGGTTTTGTCCGCATTCATTCGCCAACCCGTGTGAATCGCAAGACAGGCGAAGTCTTCATATCCGCTAGTCACGTTGGAGACGCTTCCACAGGTGACGAAGTGCTCGTCCGCATAACCAAAAAGCCAAAGCAAAAGGATCGTTCACCACAAGGCGAAATCATTCGTATTCTGGAACGCCAAACTAAACAATTTGTCGGAACGTATTTCGAGCGCTCTGAAGGTGGATTCGTGGCCGTTGATGGCACGACCTTCCATGAGCCGATTTGGGTAGGCGATGCTGGCGCCAAGGGAGCCAAGCCGGAAGATAAAGTGGTCTTTGAAATGCTCCGCTTTCCTTCGCCGCAAGCACCTGGTGAGGGAGTGATCACTGAGATCCTGGGCCCTCGTGGTCAGCCTGGGGTTGATACCCTATCCATCATTCGAGCATTCGATTTGCCTGATCGCTTCGCTCCTGATGTGCTAGAGGAAGCGCGTTATGTCGCAGCTGCGTTCAATGAAAATGACATCTCAGGCAGGGTCGATTTCCGCAACCAGCTCGTCATCACCATCGATCCCGAAGATGCGCATGACTTCGACGATGCCGTTAGCGTTTCATTTGACGAAAAGAAACAACATTGGCATTTAACCGTGCACGTTGCAGACGTGGCGCATTTTGTTGCTCCTGGCAGTTTACTTGATCGGGAAGCCAAGAATCGCGGCAACAGCGTCTATCTTCCTCAACGGGTGTTGCCGATGTTGCCTGAATTGATCTCCAATGGTGTCGCCAGCTTGCAAGAGGGCCGCGTGCGGTACACCATGAGCGCTCAAATGGAGTTCACAGCCAAAGGCGAACGCGTTCATGCTGAATTGTCTCCAGGGGTGATTCAGGTGAGCAAGCGCTTCAGTTATCCTGCAGCCTCTGCGTTATTAGAGGGTGGCCATCGCGCTCGTAGATCACCAGCCTTGCATAGCCATCGAAAGCCGGATGATGTTCATGCTCACGAAGGATCCTGTCCGCCGGTGTTCGAAGGCATGCTCAAGCAGATGAAAGAGCTAGCCCTGATCTTGCGTGAACGCCGCCGCAAACGTGGTGCGTTAGAGTTGAATATGCCCGAAGTCGAATTGGAGTATGATGCAGATGGCAAGCTGACAGGTGCTCATTTTGTCGAACGCGGCATTGCCAACCAAATCATTGAAGAGTTCATGCTCGCAAGCAATGAAGCCGTGGCCGAGTATTTGCAGCAACAGCAAGTTCCCTTTTTACGTCGGGTGCATGCAGCTCCCGATCCGCTGAAACTGGAGCAGTTCATTCAGTTCGTCAAAGGGTTGGGGTATAAAGTGAATGTGGATCACCCCACCGACCGCTTTCAGCTGCAGCGTTTGTTGGAGGAATCGGCCGATCAACCTCAAAGGCATGCCGTGCATTACGCCTTGCTGCGCAGTTTGAAGCAAGCGGAATACACGCCCGAAGAAGATGGTCATTACGCCCTGGCGAGCAAACATTATGGCCATTTCACGTCGCCGATCCGTCGGTATCCGGATTTGCTGATCCATCGGCTTGTGAAACGGGTGCAACGTCGCAAGCATGCAAGCAATGACGAGGGCGAACTGATCGCCTTGGGTGAACATTGCAGCTTTACTGAACGGCGCGCAGATCGAGCCGAAATGGAGTTGATCAAGCACCGCTTACTGAGCTTTTTGAGCACACGCATTGGCATGGAACTGGAAATCCTGTTAACGGGTGTGGAAGAGTATGGTTTCTTCGGCCAGGCAGCGACGCTGCCAGTGGAAGGTTTAGTCCACGTTACAACTTTGGTTGACGATGATTATTACTACGACGAACGCAGTTACAGCCTGGTCGGACGCAGAACCCAGCGACGCTTTCGGTTGGGTGATCGCGTGAAAGTCAAAGTGGCGCGAGTGGATATTCAGCGGCGCCAACTCGATTTTAAGTTGGCTGATCTCACACACGTAGTGCAAGATGAAGACAGACCACGCGGACGACGCCATCGACGTAAATGAGGCTTGGATCCATGCCTGTCAAGGGACACCTAGAAAGTTGATTGGAGAAGTGCATGTCAGCTTTCATTTGGCAGCCAGTCAACGAACAACTTTACCGAGGCACTCTCGATGGTCTTCGATTGGAATGCAATCCCCTAACGGGTTTGCTATTCCACGAAACCGAACTTGGCATCGAGTTTGGCCCAGCCCTGGGGCTGGAGATCGTAGATGCTCATGATCTGGGGAAAAAACCATTGGCTGAACCAGGGTTCGTTCCCGAAGTCATCTGCCGGCACGACACGTTGCTGATCAAATACAAACCCACTCCCAACCGGCCCGTGGAGTGCCATGCACATTATCAAGTGCGCTCCAATCGCCAAATTGACTTGGAAATCTCGGCCCTGACACCCGGACTTTGGCAAGGGTTGTATTTGCAAACGCTGACCAAGTTACCGTTTGGTCAGATTGAAGTGGTGGATTCGCCATCCTTCCCGGTTTCGATGGGACGATTTGAAAACGCTCCGTGGACCTATGTCGAATTGCTTCATCCGAATGATGCGGCGGGGTTGGAGTTCGGGCATGGTGAATTGCGGCTACAACTGTTTGGTCATGACCTGGAAAAGGGTGTTATCCTTAGGGGGCGCATGCGTGCATTGCTGATCCCTAGGGAAAACGATGTCAAAACGGCCTTGGCCGCGTTTGATGCGTTTGTGCAAGAATCGCCCAATCTATCCGAGTAAGCGCAGGCAGCCAGCCATCGATGTCAATGTTGCAGTGGAGCATATCGTTGAATAATGGCCATCGCTGAGCGCAGGCCATCCACGGCTGCACTGACAATTCCACCAGCATAGCCCGCTCCTTCTCCAACGGGATAAAGGCCCTGCCATTCAGGGCTGGTGCGGCTGACATCGTCTCTCATGATGCGTATCGGGGCGCTGCCGCGAGCTTCAGGCCCTACCAAGGTTGCGTTTTCGAGAAAGCGACCTTCCCATTTGCGGTTCATCAATGGCAATGCTTGTTGGATCGCTTTGGCAATGGCGGGCGGAAGCACCGCGTGAAGGTCGGCTGCGACAACGCCGCGTGGATAACTTGATGGCAATGAACCATGGCTGGAACGCTCTTGCAGATAATCCTTGGCCCATTGGATGGGACATCGATATTCTTGACGCCCCAAATGAAAGGCGATTTGTTCAAACTTTTCTTGCAACAGCATGCCAGCCAACGGATGTTCGGAACCAAATTGACTTGGCTCTAAAGTGGCCACCAGCCCGCTATTGGCGAAGGGTGAATCATGCTTGGATAGGCTCATGCCATTCGTGCAAAAGGCACCCGGGGCTGACACGCTTGGCATGACATAGCCGCCCGCACACATGCAAAAGCTGAAAACATCAATCCCATTGCCCTTGGCGATGACAGCGTATTGAGCGGCTCCCAATAGGTCTTCGAGTCGTTGTGAACCATAGCAATGACGGTTAACGGCTTCCTGGGGTTGTTCGATCCGTAATCCCAATTGGAAAGCTTTCGAAACCAGCGGCACGCCCTTGGCCATGAGCATGCGATACGTATCACGGGCACTATGGCCAATCGCCAGGATCACCACCTCGGCAGGTATGTAACCTGAACTTGTGCAGAGCCCCTGGACTTGACCATTGGCCAAATCGATTTCTTCCATGCGGCAGTGAAAGCGGATTTCCCCGCCCATGGCTTCAATCCGTTGTCGTTGTGCCTTGACCACGGCCGGTAAACGATTGCTGCCCAAATGCGGGCGATGCTCATAAACGATGCTCGGCTTCCCTTTGCACTCGGCATACATCTCTAAAATGCGACGAACATCAGGACCCGATCCGCGATAGGTGAGCTTACCATCACTAAACGTACCGGCTCCCCCTTCGCCGAAAAGGTAATTGCTTTCAGGGTTATGTGGTCCACCCGCATCAAACGCAGCCACATCGCGAATGCGCTGCGAAACCGGGGCACCACGCTCCAAAACCAGGGGTTGATAGCCTGCCATGGCCAGAAAGTAAGCTGCAGCCAACCCGCCAGGACCCGAACCCACAATCACGGGACGATGATTGAGAGATTGCTGGCCCGGTTTGGGTAAACGAAAAGGAGTCTCTTCATACCAATCAGCACGAATCTGTCGGTGGCGGCGATTGACGCGTTCAATGGCTTCCGACTCTTTTTCTTGCAGATGTACTTCCAGAGCGTAAACGAATGCCAGATCATCGGCATCACGAGCATCGAGCGATTTGCGGAGGATGCGCCAGTGAATAATGTCTTGTGGCTTTATGGAAAAGATGCGGGCTAAATGCTCGGAAAGGGTCAACTCACTTTCCGTCACACCTAAGCGAATATTGGAGACGCGAATCGGCATGAGGCCACATTTCGAGGTACAGTTTATTTGACGGGTCGCGGCGGCAAATGACAGACACCATCTTTGCAAGGGACCAGCTTATAACGATTTCGAGCTACCCACATATAAATCTTCTGCCCCAACCAAGGAACGCCTGGCAAATAGAGTAAAGGTGCCACGATCCACAATAAAGGCATTCGCCAGGACAACCAGCGAAACGCGCCAAAGCCATGATACACCGACTGCTTGTTTGCTGTGACCAGGTGAATCTCTTCTAAAAGTTTGTCTTGCTGCAATGGTGGCTGCATGGTTGGTATCGCGTTGGTTTCACGAGCATTTTGATAATGTACACGGTCTAGCCAATCAAGTCGTTGGAGCCACGCAACGCTCAATAAGCAAAGCGGACACTGCCCATCGAAAAGCAGAATCGCTTTGTCGAGTTGCCTTCGGTCAAACGAAACAGTCTTGTGCATGTCAACACCCACTTAGCTATTGACCCTACTTTATTTTATCGCACGCGAAGTAAGGACTTGTACCTCTTCCAAAAAATAACCGTAATTGCAAACGAATTAAGATCGATTCTTAGATCCCTAATTGTGAATACGGTGAATTTGAAAATCATAAAGCAATATCAGTCAATAGCTTATGGAATAATCTGAAGATTAGTTGGCCAACTATGATTGCCATTTGATTTCTAAATGATATCATATAGTTATCGATAGCTTTGATACGTCATAAGTAGCATTAAAATAACCCTTTGAAAGCGCCTTATCTTGAAGGAGCTGCCCGTGAAAGAGCCTATTCGTGAAATTGAAGTCAAGCCGCGTTCCGGTTGGCCAATGCTGTGGTTTACGCTACTTGGCGAGCCTTTGGCCATTATCTTGTTGATCTGGTCATTGAGTGCCATGAACCCATACTTGGCCGATTTTTACGCCGATCGCAACCATGAAAACTCAGCGCAGGCCAGCAAAAACAAGCCACCGTTGGAGGATGACTTTATTAAGGAGAAGCAAAAAGTCGTTAAAGCCGTAGTTAAGAATTTAGGCTCAGAACACCCGTTCTTCTTAACTTCGGTGATTGTGGCTTTTGTGTTGTTTGAAGTCGGTTGGTTCATCAATTTGTTTGGGTTCATGATCATCAACCCGAACGAAGCACGTGTGTTGCAGCTATTCGGTACCTACGTGGGCACAGCCAAGGAAGTGGGCTTCTTCCATGTCAACCCATTCTATACCAAGCGTCGGGTTTCGCTTCGCGTGCAAACCTTCGAGACTGGTTTGCAAGAAAGCGGCGAAACCAAGAATACCGCGGGGCAGGTGATTCATGCAACGCAGCGTCAACGTCTACCTAGCAAGGTGAACGACCGCGACGGAACACCCATCGAGATTGCAGCCGTGGTGGTGTGGCGCGTCGTCAACCCGGCTGAGGCGGTTTTCCAGGTAGATCAGTTTGAGGACTTTGTGCACATTCAAAGTGATTCCGCCTTGCGCAGCCTGGCCAGTCAATACAGTTACGACAATCCCGACGATCAGGAGCATTCACTGCGGGGGCACACGGCTGAAGTGGCTGATCGCTTACAGGCGGAGATCCAGGAGCGGGTAGCCTTGGCAGGGGTCAAGATCGAAGAAGCCCGTATCAGTTACCTGGCCTATGCGCCTGAAATCGCAGCGGCCATGCTGCAGCGTCAACAAGCTGGAGCACTGATTGCAGCCCGAGCACGCATTGTGGAAGGTGCGGTGAGCATGGTCGAACATGCACTGGACATGCTGAGCGAGAAAAAAATTGTCGAACTGGACTCCGAACGCAAAGCCGCCATGGTTTCGAATCTGCTGGTTGTCTTGTGTGGTCATAGTGTGCCACAGCCCGTCTTGAACACGGGAACCATTCACCAATAGTGCAAACGCAAGAAGCAGGTACGATACCTGCTTCTTGTCGTTTTTGGCTAAGAGAAACTCACAGATCATCGGGAAAGAGAACTGAACTCTGCTTAGACTTCCTTTGGAGTGCGAATGGTGGCTGAGCGAAGGTCCTTTTTATTGCGCATAGACCCCATGGTGCTCGATGCCGTTCAACGTTGGGCCAACGACGATCTTCGTAGCCTGAATGCTCAAATCGAGTACTTATTGCGTCAATCGTTGCAAAGGGCGGGGAGACTTAAGCCTGTCATCGATATAGCCAACCAGGCAGAAATGCACCAAACACCTTCGCCGTCGGATGCCGACCCGACAGGTGAGCCGCCCACGTCCGCTTTTCCTACTGAATAGTAAGGAATGCTTGGCGATACGTTAACCAGATGTATAGACTGAGAAGATCGCCTTCGTGGAGTATGTTGATTCATGCCGTTACCCAAAGTTGCCATTATTGGCCGCCCCAATGTGGGCAAATCATCGTTGTTCAACGCCTTGGCAGGGGTTCGCATTGCCATTGTGGAACCAACCCCAGGTGTAACGCGCGATCGGCTCGCGTTCCCACTCTGCGTCGATGGACAGCATTATGTTGAATTGATCGATACGGGTGGGATCGGCATCGTCGATTCACAAGCGCTTTCTGACGATGTGGAAAAGCAAATCTCCCTCGCCATCAAGGAAGCCGATCTGATCCTGTTTACGGTCGATGTCCGCGATGGCATCATGGCTTTGGATCAGCAGGTATCTGATCGGCTTCGGACTCTGGGGAAGCCGGTGATTCTGGTCGTGAATAAATGCGACACGGATCAACTCGATTTGGAAGCGCAACATTTTCACAAAATGGGATGGTCACCCTTGGTTTGCGTCAGTGCTCATCAAGGCCGAGGCCGTACGGAGCTACTGGCCCAGCTCATTAAGGCGTTGGGCAAGCGACTGAAAGAGGCAGAACCCCCGGCTGAAGTGGCTATGAAGATTGCCATTGTGGGGCGCCGCAATGTTGGCAAAAGCACGTTTATCAACTGCCTGGCTCAAGAAGAACGGGTGATTGTCAGTGAAGTCGCCGGCACAACACGCGACAGTGTGGACGTGCGCTTTGAACGCGATGGTTTAACCTTTATCGCCATCGATACGGCCGGCGTGCGCAAAAAGGCCAAGATTGACGACAGCATTGAATTCTACAGCCTGGCCCGTGCTGAGCGGTCGATTCGAAGGGCAGACGTGGTGTTGCAATTCTTCGATCCGAACGACACGATCAACCAAGTGGATAAGCATTTGGCAGCCTACATTCTGGAAGAGCATAAACCGGCCATTTTTGTAGTGAATAAATGGGACACGGTTAAGGATAGGCTCGTTACTCGACAATGGGCAGATTACTTACTCCAAACTTTCCCTGCTCAAGATTATGTGCCTATTTCATTTATTTCAGGCAAGGATGGTAAGAATGTCTACCGTTTATTGAACCTGGCCCAAAATCTATTCAAACAAGCCACGACCAGGCTCAGCACGTCGGAGTTAAACCGTCTCTTTCGTGATGCGATTGAGCATCGACCTCCACCCGTGCGACAAAATCGCACGCCGCGCATTTACTATGCAACCCAAGTGGCCACACAGCCCCCGACGCTCGTTGCCTTTACGAACGGTCCCGAATTGTTTGATGAATGGTATTGCCGTTATTTGCTCAGACAGTTGCGGGATCATTCGGTCTTTGCGGAAATCCCGATCAAGATGTTGTTAAGACTACGCGGTGAAGATGTCGACACGGAAGCGGATAACAAACGCAATCCATCGAAGCAATCGCAAGGCCGTCGGGCCCGAAAGGAACGCCGTGCCAAACGAGAGATTTCCCAAGAAGAGCGACCTAACATACAGAAAAAGCCAGGCAGCAAGAAACGACCCCGCCCAGAAAAAACCCCCGACATTTGGCGTGATTTGTAAGCAATGGATTGAGCCAAAGACGTTAAGTGTTCTCGTTGGCTTCGATTTCGTCCCAATTGACCAATTGAATCGGGCTGGGAATGACACGCGTAAAGTGCGTTCGCTTGACGGCCTCAAAACCCTTTCCCGCTCGGCTCGCTTGTTCGCGGCTGCCGTAAAATTCCATGGTCTTCCCGCCACTGGTCTCAACGGTCAGCAGATCATTTTGATTGTGGATTAAGGTACCCCCAAGGCAGCGATCATTCTCTTCCAATTTGATGCCGATCACCCCTTTGCCGACACCGGACAGGACGGGGATTTCTTCCAGGGAGAAGTGCAATACGTGCCCATTGACTGATGCCAGGATCACGCTTTTTTCATTCCCAATGAGATTAACCTGCACCACTTGATCGCCGTCATTGAGCCTTACAAATTGTCTGCCTTTCACGGTTGAGGCTGCGCGATAGGGACTAAAGGGCATGCGTAATACTTGACCTAAAGCGGTAACTACAAAGAGATATGGCTTCTGAGGTTCGCGGCCATGATCGGCAGGAGTAAATCGCGGATCGGTTGTTAGCGCAGCGATGATCTTGCACCCTTCCCCCAGTCGGAAGAATTTGCTGATGGGTTCGCCATATCCAGAACTGGCGGGGATATCGCTGGCCCGCAACGTATACGCTGAGCCGTCATCGCTGAAAAATACAACAAAGTCATGGGTGCTGGCTGGTACGACGGCAAGCACTTCGTCGCCTTCCCGCGTGCGGGTGGTCTCCACGGAAGCGAGTCGTCCCACGCGCTTGATCCAACCGTCGCGGGTCAGAACAACGTTCGTGTTTTCGCGAATAATGTATGCCTCAGGGTCGAACTCGGGCATTTCTTCATCAGATGAGAGTTTCGTACGCCTGCGTTCACCGTAAGCCGATTCCAATTCGCCCAGCTCTTTTTTCACGACTCCCCAGAGCTTTTTCTTCGATTGCAACAGCTCCTCGATTTCTCGGGCCGCCTCTTTTTTCTCCTTTAACTCATCGAGGATCTTTTTGATTTCGAGCTTGGCGATGCGGTACAGCAACATTTCCAGGACGGCATCTGCTTGAAGCTCATCGAGGCCGATCTGCTGCATCAATTTCTCAGCAGCATCGGCCTTGCCTTGACTGTTGCGAATCAGCTCCAATACCAAGTCCAAGGCGTTGAAGACCTTGCGAAAGCCTTCCAACAGATGGATGCGCTCTTTCAGCTTTTTCAGTTGGTATTCAAAGCGGCGTTTGACCGTGGCGAAGCGGAAATCGAGGAAGTGCCTGAGCATCTCCTTGAGGCTCAACCGTTCGGGCCTGGTTTGACCGTCAGCTGTAGGAATCAGACAGGTCATGTTAAATGCATAGTTTTCTTGCAGCGCGGTGTGCTTGTACAGATAGGCCATCACCACGTCAGGCTCGGTGTCCGGTTTGATTTCCAGGACGATCCGGGTGCCTTCCTTTTCGTTGGATTCATTGATGACATTGAGCAGTTGCGGCAATTGACGATTGGCTATGATCATGCCGATCTTTTCTTCTAACACACCACGATTGACACCATAAGGGATAGAGGTAATGACAATCTGTTTTTTCTTGCCCGCTTCCTCAATTTTCCATTCCCCTTGCACTTTGATGCTGCCCGAGCCTTCTTCATAAATCTTGCGAAGCGTTTTGCGGTCGGCGATGATCCTGCCACCGAGCGGGAAATCAGGCCCTTTGATTTTATCCAAAAGCTGGGCCACACTCGCGCCAGGATCGTCGATCAATAACAAAGCAGCTCGGATGACTTCGCCTAAATTGTGCGGCGGGATGTTGGTGGCCATGCCAACGGCAATGCCCGCAGCTCCATTGACAAGCAAATTGGGAAACCGTGCAGGCAACACATTCGGCTCCAGACGCGTCCCATCGTACGTCGGCTTGAAATCGACGGTTTCCTGTTTCAATTCGCTCATCAATTCTTCAGCGATGGCGGTCAGGCGGCATTCGGTATAGCGATTGGCAGCAGCAGCGTAACCATCTACCGAACCAAAGTTGCCTTCACCATGAACCAAGGGGTATCGCATCACCCAGGGTTGCGCGAACCGAACGAGCGTGTCGTAAATGGCGGATTCACCATGGGGATGATAATTGCCCATCACATCGCCGCAGACTTTGGCACATTTGATCGCCTTTTCGTTGGCATAAAGATGCAAATCGTTATACATGCTGTAAAGGATGCGTCGTTGCACCGGTTTTAAACCATCGCGAACGTCCGGCAATGCACGCGACATAATGACAGAAAGTGCGTAATTGAGATAACGCCGCTGTGTTTCTTCGGATATCGAAACCTGATCAATGATTTCTGCCATGGTTGGTTCTTTTCGTAAGTTAGCTGAGTCCCGTTTACTTCGACAGCCCAGTGCATTCATCCAAAGACGAATCGTTAACGGATCGTCAACGCTTTGAAGGTAGGAAACAATGCAGCAAACGGCAACCTCAACTTTTCGAAGCGGGTTGCTCTTTGGCCTTGCGGCCTATGGCTTATGGGGGGCCATGCCGATTTATTTGCGCTTGGTCAAGCAAGCCTCCGCCTGGGAATTGCTGGCTCATCGCATCTTGTGGTCGATGCTGTTGCTTGTGGTGTTTGTGACGGTCATGCGTCGCTGGCGGCTGGTGTTGCAAAATCTGAAACACCGCAAAGTGCTCGCCATGCTGTGCTTAAGTACCGTGTGCATCGGCTGCAACTGGTTCTTTTTTATTTACGGAGTGGCTACGCAGCAAATCGTGCAAACGAGCCTGGGATACTTTATCACACCGCTGGTGAATTTGCTGTTTGGCATGTTCATTTTTGGTGAACGGCTCAGGCCCATGCAATGGCTCGCCGTGCTGCTGGCGGTTGTCGGCGTCATGGTCATGGTTGTGAAAGGTGGTCAATGGCCCTTGCTTGCGCTCGGGTTGGCGGCATCCTTCGGCATGTATGGCATGTTACGCAAAGCAGCACCCGTGGATGGCTTAGTGGGTATGACGATTGAGACGGTGCTGTTATGCCCAGCGGCTGTGGGATTGCTCTGGTCCTTTGCTGCAAAACAGGAATTGCTCTTTGGTCAACACGGCATCAACATGGATGTGCTGCTTGCGTTCAGCGGTGTCATGACGACGGTTCCATTACTCTGTTTCGTGGCAGCCGCTCGCCGCTTGCCGCTATCGGTATTAGGCTTCTTGCAATATCTGTCCCCCAGCATTCAATTTCTCCAAGCGGTCTTCTGGTTTGGAGAGCCGTTTAACTCGATGCAGTTGTTGAGCTTCTGTTTTATCTGGTCAGCATTGGTCATCTTCACGATCGATTTGATTCGCCGCCATCGCGTGCCTGTCGTTTTGGAATACGACTAAACAAACAACCCACCTTTTCAAGTGGGTTGCAATTCGGGTCAAACTGGATCCAGTTGATTAAAAGTCTGAATGGTCAAAGGTGTCGCCTGTCTCATGCGGTGTAAATAGCCACGATACTTGCTTGGAAATCGCTTCGATAAAGCCCTCGCGGAAGCGCGGCAAGGTAATGTCGCTGGTTGGTACCGAGCGTAATTTGGTGGGGTAATCGACCACGATAAACTTGCCATTGAAAACAGTTTCTTGGGAATCAGGGAGAATGCGAACCACACTCACCGTTAACTCGGCATGACCTTTGTACAAAGTGCGATGCGAGGCTTCTTCATAGAGGCTGAGTGATTGGATGTCGACATAGACGAGATAATCTACTTTCAGTGCCCGCCCGATTTCACCCTTCTCCCATTTCACCCAATCGGGATGCTCGTTCTGAAATTGCTGGACTTTGGAGGCGAGTACCACTTCTTTTTTGTAACGCATGCGTTTGCTGTCAAAGTAATCCGCGATCCGACGTGAAACGCGGTCGTTCAATTCCCGATCGACAGGCCCCATTTCCTGACGGGCACTGTAAGGCGAATAGGTAATGACGGCCACACGTTTGGTATCCTGTGGAAACTTGAAGGCAATGCGTTCTTCAAGGTCGGCTCCGGTCAAATAAGCCGTGAAGGTAAAGATGCCCAAGGGATTACAGCCCACGGAGCAAAACGACAATAACATCCCGATTGCAACACTCGTGAACACGATACGTTGGGCAGCCTTCATGGCACAATTCCCCTTCCTGAACCTGGTGCAGTCAGTGCTTTTGGTCAGCCGCGGCACCTAAATCGTTTACTGTAATAGTAAACGCACCCCCCAAACCACGATGATTAATCCCAGTCCAATCATTCCGGCAGCGATGCAGGCAACGTCATCCAAATAAGGCCCACTGCCTCGGAAAACGGCCCATAACAGGCCCAACACCAATACCCATCCCACTACCGCGAACATTGTTCCCAAAGGATGAGCTTGCCAGGCCCATTGCCATTGGCCATGCATGACATGGCTAAAACTCGTTGTCATTCCACAGGTTGGACATAGCCAACCCGTTTTTTCCATGAATAGGCATGGAGCTAAACCCAACTGTTCATGCACGCCATGTCGCAGTGGCGCTCCCTTGGCATCCCATGGCGTAAGCCAAGCAGCTAATCCGTAAACCAGCAGCATTCCGAGCAAAAGCAATCCGAGCCATAGCCGTGTCCAGCCACTGTACCTCACCCAGGTCCAACGTGCAGGTGGCAAGCGCGGAGGCCATTTCGCATAGTCCTGCTCAGATGTCGTTTCTTCCATAACGAGCCTCATCAGCATGTCAAGGGCAGATCAATCCTTCGTGGCGTGATTCAAGTTGCTAATGCGAACAGGAAGCTGCCAATTTGGTGAAAAGAAAATGATCAGGAAAAATGTTCATGTGTCTGTGTAAGTTGGCCACCATGCATGCTTTGAATCATACTGGAGGAGCATAGGGACATCAACAAGCATGACCATGGCGAGCGACACACCATGCTTTCGCCTGTTCAGTGGCCAGATTCATTTGCGTTTGCAGGGCAGCAGCGTATTTTTGTTGATCTTCGCGGTGCAAATAAGCAGGAATAGCCAGTTCTGGTCCAGTAATGCCGTAAAGCGTGCTGAACGGCAACGGGATGGCCATACGGTCCCAACTTTTGGCACGCCATGCCCAGGAATAAGCCAAGCCATAAGGCACGATGGGCATCGCTAACTGTGAAGCGAGAAAAATGGTGCCGCGTTGCGCTGTTCGCCTGGGACCGCGCGGGCCATCAGGCGTCACCGCCAAATGACTTCTGGCCCCAAGTTCCAACATTTGCATGAGCGCCTGTCCACCGCCACGTGTTGAAGAGCCGCGCACCGACTTGATCCCCAACCAACGAATCACCTGCGCGATCAATTCGCCATCCGCATGTAGACTGATGAGGATGTGCACAGGGTTGCGATAAGGAGTGGAGGTTAAAGCCAGCAGGTCTTCATGCCAAAAGGCGTGGATAAAATGGCCACGGCAACGACGATGATCGGGATCCGTGCGATCGTCATGCATACGAATACGCAGTCGAACGGTGCTCATCCAAAGGCGAATCAGCACCGATGCCAGCAAGCCAATCAACTTAATGAGACCGGGGTGACGTAGTTTCATGTCATAACCGCATTTATCTATTGAATCGTAGTCATAAGGGCCGATAAAGTCTTGCCTTGCTAATTGTGAATCGTTATCAATGACTTTAGGCCTCGAAACTTGGTTTAAGGCCACATGAAATTAATCTTTCCTCGACCCCTTGAAAAGACGAGGATGTGCCATGGGCAAAGGTGCGGGAAAAGCCCGTAAGAAGTTGCCAAAAGAATTAGCCGTGGTGCGAGCTGACAACTGCACAGGTTGTGAAGCCTGTATTGAAGTTTGTCCCGTGGATTGCATTTATAAGGTTCCAGGCGAAGATTTGCCTACCGTGCAGTACTTTGTGGATATCGACCTGGAACGTTGCATCGGTTGCTCCCTGTGTGAAAAATGGTGCCCTTGGGATGCGATTGACATGGTCCCCACAGGCCAAATCGCTGAAGCAGTGGCCGATAAGGGTGGTCCACCCAGTTATGTCGAAAAGTATCAAGCCGATCTGAACCGGGTCGCTGAATCCTTGTCTGAACTCTACCGTGAACAGCAAACAGCCAAACCTGCCAAAGCCAGTTCAAAAGCTGCTGAAACGGCTGTACCTGCCAGTTGATTATCCAAGAACGGTTATTGCCCAATTAAATACAAAACTTCCCTGCACTTTGGGTGCATTGGGATGGTTGGTTCTTAGCCGACGACGATGAGGTCATGGTTATTTACAGTCAGGAGCGTGCATCCATGAAGCGACGGTACAATCGAACCATCGTGCTTGGACTATCTATTTGGCTGACAAGCATGACGGCTGGTTGCCTGGAATTCAACGACTCAGAATCCTCAACGAATGCCTCCGAACCGGCCACTGCCGAAGTCAACACATCGACGAAAACACCAACAAATAGAAGCTTAACTTTTACTCCCCCGGATGTTGCAGATACGGTGGTCCAGTTGCCTAACGACGCTTGGGTCATGAGCTTCGCTAAGCAGGTGCCTATTCAATTCGTCGTGCGCAGCAAAGCCATGGGCGAATGGAATCAATTACCAACGTTTTGGAATGAAGGATTCAAAGAAAAAGTTCGCGATCCACGCACAGGTCAAGAAGTAGAACGATCCGTGGTCAAAATCAAAGTGCCCTTGGGTCTGACGCAAGATGTCCCCGTGCCAGATGAAAACCCCATAACCGTGGCGAAATTTGTACTTGGTAAGAAGCTCTATTTCGATCCCATTCTCTCAACCGACGGAAAGGTATCCTGTGCGACGTGCCATGATCCTGCCAAAGGCTTCACGGATCAACTTCCTGTCTCGACGGGCATTAAGGGACAAAAGGGCGGCATGAGTGCACCTACGGTAATGAACTCCGCTTACCAAGTTATGCAGTTTTGGGATGGGCGAGCCGGTAGTTTGGAAGAGCAAGCGCAAGGCCCGGTACAGAATCCAGTCGAAATGTACGATGACAACTTCGGGCCAGCGGAAGTGCATGCCTGGCCACAAGCCGTTGAACGGCTGCGCAAGAATCCGATGTATGTCCAAGCTTTTAAAGAAGTATTCGGAACCTTGCCTACCCGAGACGCGACCGCCAAGGCCATTGCGTGCTATGAACGCCTGGTTCTGGTTGGCAACTCGGTTCATGATCGAGCTGAATTGTTGATGCGAGCCCGAGTCGCCGAAGAAGGCAAAGCCACTTTTTTGGTTGAAGCCGTCGATTATGAAGCGGCTTTGCAGGAAGCCATCGCAAAGAAAGAAACGAAATTACTCATCAGTCTTGGATTGTCAGAAGCTTCAGATGCTGCGACGATAAAGGATACTTCGAACCGTATCAAAAATGGCCACACCCTATTCTTCAATAAAGCTCGTTGCAATACCTGCCACGCTGGTGACAACTTCACAGACAATTTGTTCCATAACCTGGGTGTCGGTGTTAAAGAGGGCGTGGTACCGTCAATTGCCTTTGGGCGATTCGCAGCTATGCCAACAGGTCATAAACGGCCGGACTTTGTCGGCGCGTTTAAAACGCCCACATTGCGTGGCCTATTGAGTACGGCACCCTATCTTCATGACGGTTCCGAGACGACCCTCGAAGCCGTTGTTGATTTCTATGACCGTGGCGGCAATGCCAACGAATTCTTGGATGTCAAAATGCGTGACATCGACAAAGAGCAAGAATATGCTCGCCTGGGTGAAGCGGCTTTCAAGGCAAAGTACAAAAACATCAAAGTCTCTATTTATGGCGATGTTAAAAAACCCATCATTCCATTAGAGTTGAACCTAACTCCGCAGGAAAAGAAAGATTTGGTTATCTTCTTGAAAGCGCTGCAGGGTGATCTGGTTGACCCGATGGTGGCCGATCCAAAAGTGTTCCCCTGAAAAGCTCGTTGAGATACCCATCAGTCTGTATCGACGAAAACCGCGTCTGGCCAAAAGCACGCGGTTTTCATTCGGTATGAATAAAAAAAGGGGGCTTGGCTGTTTCGAAATCTCATTCTCAATGCATCCCATAATGGGTTCCCATCTGCGTAAGGAGTGGATGTTCGCTCTTGAGTTCAGGAACGCTCCATGCAACTGCTTGCTGATTGGCAATGGTACCAGCAGAACAAAAGCCAATGGCTTCCTGAGTATCGCGGGCAATTCCTCGTGATCCAAAATCAACAACTTATTGGCCATTGGCCCACTTTTGCTCAAGCCTTGCAGGAAGCCTATCAGCAAGTGGGGTTAGGACCGTTCCTGGTGCAGCAGCTGTGGGAACGGGATCACTGGCTGGTTTTTACATAAGCTGTTACAGGTAATCGCTCCATGCCTATTCTAAGCGTGCCACTCACCCAAGATGGACCGATCGTTACCGTCCTCATCGGCGTGAGTGAACCGCGCAAGTTGGCCTTGGAGCAATCGGGGCAGAAAGTGCCCAAGCAATTACAAATTGGCGCTTTATTGAACACCGGCGCGACGGGAACCGTTGTCGATCGACAGATCATTCGCCGGTTAGGACTACAACCGCGCGGGGTCGTGAATTTCAAGTCGACGCAGCAAGGCATGGTTCCAGAAATGAGTATGACCTACGACATCAGTTTAAGCCTGGCTAATGCACCGCACCAATTCATTACTTCAGCGCTGGCGGTACTGGAAGGCAGTTTCGCACTACCAACCTATCAGGCGATCCTTGGCCGTGATGTGCTAGGCCACCTCAAGCTTCATTACGATGGCATCAATCGTATGCTCACCGTTCAGTTTTGAATCATGCAGTCGCTGTATTCATGACTGCTTTCACGCCGTTCCAGGCCGGCAAGGGGGAAGTTTCTGCTAATCCGCTTGCCAGCCACCAACCCACGACCCGCACAAAACTGATTAAGTACCAAACGGCAGCATAAGCCAGCGCAAAGCCGATAGCCAGATCGACAGGTCCTTTGAGCGAAGGTGCGATATTCCCAATGGCAAAAAAGACAGCCAGCCCCACCATCAGCGGAACCAGAAGCAAGGTCATGATTTGGTGTTTGCGTTGCCATGGCCGATAAAGGCTCATCATGCAAAACGGCGCCAACCAATAATCACCGGTCCAACCGGTTTCCCCAAGGGCTTCCTTAGCTCGCGCTAGCGTCCTTGGCACAAATACTCGGCGAAACAACATTTCAGCTTTACCAAGTCCGAACAGGCCGATTCCCAAATACAGCAAATAATCAAGCATGCTCAAGGGTGGATGTTGTTGATAGATTTGAATGCCTTTGCTCAACAGACGATAACCCCCAAAGCCAAACAAGGCCGTTAAGAACAAAATACCCCAAATTTGTCCCAGCACTTTCCCGGTTGAGATCGGGGTTTTGGTAGAGTTTATTTGTTCACTCATGCGATTAATGACGCTCCCTTTGGTTAAATGCCAATGAACGCTTGTTCAAAAGAGCCAAAAACAACCACAGAAAGTCAACGCATCTCTTCTGAAGAATGCTAGACTAAGCGTAGCGTGCGTGTCACACTCCAACATTTTCAATTGTGGTTGCATCATGGCCCCAAGACATCGTTGGGTCGAAAGCTTTTTCTTTCTGGCCGCGTTGTTCATCTTGTTCTTTTTTTCCAGCCATCAATTATTTTATGATCCCGGCACTTTCTGGCATACCGTTACCGGTGATCAGTTGCGTCAAAACGGCTTAATTCGCTCCGATCCATTTACCTACACTCAGCAAGGGCAAGCGTGGATTCCCCATCAGTGGCTTGCTGAAGTGATCATGAGCTATGCGCATCAAAGGATGGGACTGGATGGGTTGCTGTGGCTGACCCTATTGTTGCTCAGCAGTCTGTTTGCATTCTTGGCTGGCCGGTTGAGTATGGCTGGCTGTCATCCCTTGCTGATTGCTTTGATCCTCGCTCTCACCTATGGTGCGATGTGTTATCATTTTCATGCCAGGCCCCATTTGGTTTCGATGCTCTTTCTTGGCTTCATTTACGCTTTATTGGTTGATGTTGAAGCCGAGCGAAAAACGTTAAGTTCGTTGTGGCTGTTGTTGCCTCTTTATGCCTTATGGGTGAATCTCCATGGCGGGGTTTTAGGCGGTATGTTTTCCTTCGGACTCGTTGGACTGGGCTGGGGGGTGTATTGGCTGTTTGGTTGGCGAAGTCCACTTCACTGTGCTCATGATGTAGGCATGCTCGTTATCATCGGCTTGTTGGCGGCTGCGATGGTGATGGTCAATCCATACGGTTTGGACATGATCCGCATGTGGTATGAAATCCTGCGCCAGGATTTGCCGACGATCATCTCCGAACATCGTCCACTCGATTGGACGGAACCGGAAGGCATCATGGTCTTGAGCATGGGCGGTCTGCATATGCTGTTGTTGCTTGGTACTTGGGGCCATAAACCAAGAGTCAGCTGGCTGGTGCCGCTCGTTTGGTTTGGGTTGGCCATGATGCGTGTTCGCAACGGACCTCTCTTTGCCGTGGTGGCGACCATTGCTTGGGCCGATTTGTTGCCTCACACGCGTTGGATGCGTTGGCTCGCGCGTCGTAGCGATCTCATATTGATTCCAGGAATACCCCCGCCGAAAGGGACAACACCTTGGGACCCCCAAGCGCCGACGTCGGTTCTAGCCAGGTTGGTGCCGCACGTGTGGTTGCTGTTGTTGCCTTTGCCTTGGCTCGTCCCAGACTTATTGCTCGGTCGTTTGTTGATCGACCGCAACCATTGGCCATTGGCCCTACTCGACTCATTGAGGAAAGAATGCCAAAGAGAAGGCACAGTTCTGTTTAATGAGGATTTATACGGAGGTTTCGTCGTCTATTTTGTGCCTGGGCAAAAAATCTTTATCGATGATCGTTGTGAATTGCATGGGAAAAATCTGTTGATGGACTATGTGGATGCATTCAGACATCAAGAGCATGTTGCCGAATGGATGGACAAGTGGGAGAAACAATATGGTATTAACCTGGCCCTCGTCCATTCAAACAGCACGTTTGCAAAGCACTTCCTGTCCAGAAATGATTGGCACGTCATAGCAACGACACAGGCCGAATTGCCTGAAAAGCAAGTAACTCTGTTTCGCAGGGACGTTCAAAATAAACCACAATAGTTATTTTCGGGGGGTTGGTTGCCATTCTCCTAAGGCGGGTGAAGAAGCGAACAGCGAGGCGTTAAATTCAGAACCTGAACTGGCGGCCAAACTGAAATCCTATAGTGCACCCAGAAAAGGCAAAGTTATAATAAGATGACGTATCGCCTGATGCGAAGGGGGTTTGACTCGCATGTCACGTTCGTACAAACCCGGAGATGAGCCAGTCTCTGGCTATCGCTTGGCCCGTTTTCTGGGTCGCGGTGGCTTTGGCGAAGTCTGGCAAGCGACCGCCCCGGGTGGTACGGAAGTTGCCTTCAAAATCATCGATTTGGGTGAGAAGACCGGTTCCAAAGAATGGCGTGCCATCCAGCGGGTTAAACGAATCCGACATCCCAACCTTGTACCCATCCTGGCGATATGGCTGCGTGACGAATTTGGCGACCTGATTCCGGAATTGCCTTCCGATTCCAAGCATGCCTATGACGAACAGCATCCTTCCGAACTGTACTTAGCAATGGGCTTGGGGGATAAAAGCCTCTTGGATCGGATGAAAGAATGCAAAGATCAAGGCAAACCCGGAATACCGGTAGCCGAGCTGATCAACTACATCGAAGATGCCGCTCGTGCATTGGACCATTTGCATAGCCCCAAACACGATTTAGGCCAAGGACCAGTCAGTATTCAGCATTGCGACATCAAACCACAAAACATTTTGATCGTGGGTGATGCTGCGCAGGTTTGCGATTTTGGTCTGGCGCGGGTCCTTGGCGAAAATCGTTCGACGGCCAATCCTGCGGTGACCCTGGCATTTGCCGCTCCCGAATTGCTCGAGGAAGGCAAACCCGGAATGCACACGGATCAATATGCCCTGGCCGTCACCTACTATTATCTGCGAACCGGCATGCTACCCTTCAGCCGTAACGACACCAACACGGTTATGTTGGAAGCGTTGGAAGGCCGCTTGGACTTATCGCGTCTCAACGCGGGTGAAAAGACGGTCATTCAGCAAGCCACGGCACGCAAACCATCAAGTCGCTTTCCAACATGCGTGGACATGGCACGCGAATTGCGCCGGGTTGTCGAATCCGGTGGTGCACCTCGTGGCACCATGGTCGTTGAAGCAGGGACCGAGATTGTTCCTGGCCATAAATTAGTGCGCTGTTTAGGCCGAGGAGCTTATGGCGAAGTTTGGGAAGCATTGGCACCAGGCCGCATTCCTGTTGCTCTGAAAATCATTCGTGACCTGGACCGTTCCGGTGGCCGTGGGAAGCAAGAGTTTAAGGCACTCGAGATCATTCAACGAGTATCGCACTCCGGATTGATGGAGTTACGAGCCTATTGGATATTAGACAAGCACGGCGATATCATACCCGATGAAATCCGCGGCCAACCAGGCTCACCTGCGCCCCATACATTGATTATTGCCACCAAATTGGCTGACAAGAACTTAGGCCAATTGCTTGATGAATATCAAGCTAAGAACGAGCCGGGAATTCCGCCCAAAGAACTGATTGGTTATCTGCGCCAGGTGGCACAAGCGCTGGATTATTTGAATGCGCCGCGACATCGGCTCGGCGAGCGGCTGGTCAGTATCCAACACCGTGATGTCAAGCCTGACAACATCATGTTGGCGGGGGATGCGGTCAAACTGACCGACTTCGGCCTTGCCAAAATCGTTGAGTTTGAGGAGATCTCCGCGGAGATCAATCAAGACAGCGTAGGCTTTACCTTCCACTATGCTGCTCCAGAAGTGCTGCGTGGGCGCGTGACCAAATGGTCGGATCAATATGCTCTGGCGATCACTTACTATTACCTGCGTACAGGCACTGTGCCATTTGAACGAGCTGGTTCCGCCTACGAATTGATGATGCAGCAACTGGAAGGCCGCTTGGATTTAAGCTATCTGCCCGAAAATGAACGACGTGTCATTCAACGGGCGACCATGGTGCAACCAGAAAAGCGATTCCACACGTGCGCTGCTTTCATCGAGGAATTGGACAAAGCCATACCCATCGATGGCAATGCACCGTTACCCAAGAGGCCGCCACCGCGTGTCCCTCATGCTGGAATGGCCGAAGGTCAGCCCATCGATCTTCCATTCTCCCAGCCCAGTGTTGAAGAGATGGCGACGCTAGCGGCATCCGCTCGTGCCAGCGCTGCCTTGGCTAAACCCACATCGGACGAAGTTATTGAATCACTGAAAATAACGCCGTTGCGGATTCCGCCAGTTCCATCGAAGCCTTTATTCGAATCACTAGAGCCCGGCCAAACCGGCGAGTTATTGCGTGAACAGCAAGCGCAAGAGCAATCACCTCCTTCGACGGATATCAGCGAGTCGCCAACGCAAAAGCAGCCAAGCAAGCCAATTGACAAGGACAAGGAAACCCATCTGCCGCAGCGCATGCTTGCCGAACAGTCATCAGAGAAACAACCAGCCTACAAAGATCAAGATCAGCTCGAGGATGCCGTTGAAACCTTAATGACGGAGCCACATCCCGATGCACCGATGTCCAAGACTACGGCACGGCGTCGTGCCACCATGCCCGCCGACGAGTTAGCCCTTGAGCTTCCGGAATTGCAACCTATCAGCGATCTCGAAAATAAACCGGCGTCAAAGTCAAAACACCGTCGCAGCGAATCGGCTGATTTCCAGGGAGCACCGGCAAAAACAGACGAAGCAGAGCAAGGCACGATGTTTCCAGGAGCCTTTGCTACCATACCTCCCACAGCCAAAATTGATGATCGACGCTCCAGCAAACAACGCATCCAAGCCATCGAGAATGAACAAGCGAAGCAGCCCAAAAACGAATTAGAAGACTCAGCCGCACAATCACAATTAATCAAGGATTGGCGCAAGCAAGTCGGTACCGTTCCGCCCAAGCGGTCCATCATGCGTTGGGTCGTCCTTGGTATCGTGGTATTTGGCATGGGGATTGGGCTGGCTGCTCTTGTTCTGTACCTATCGCAATGGTTGAAACTCGATTCAACGACATTGGCACATCATTCTGGTTCCGCCCAAACGAATACGGTGCCGACCTCCAAGCAACCAGGTACAACGGCAACCAGCCCGCATCAAGCTACTCAAGCGACAACGCGCACCACGGTTCCATTACCAACCCCAGAGCAGTTGAGCACTAAGTCGATTCCTCCGCGTATTTTGGTGCTTGGGAAGAAGGATCCGACCGATGCCGATTTCACACGCTGGTTGGCCAATGAGTTAGATCAACAGATCGTATTGATCAATCGGCCCGATGAATTCACACAAGTCTACGACGGTCTCAAAAACGTTCCCAAAGAATTGACCACCGGGAAGCTGCAAGCTTTTAGAGCCGAATGCTTGCTCGAAGGCTCACACACCGATCTGGCGCAGGCGCTGACGTTGGCGGATGAAGCCATGCGTTTGGGAGATGCTCCTGCGTACGCAAAATATGTCCGCAGCCGGGCTTTGCAAGCAGCCAAGGAACCTATCAGGGCGGCGGCTTTGCTCGCAGAATCGCTGCAAAGCGATGTGTCGCTGCATGGATATCGCAAAACGCGTGCAATGGCGATATTCAATGACGCTGCTGAACAATTGACCGTGCAAATCGATCACAAGAAACTATCGGCACGCTCATCAGCAATGGCCAATGACTTGGCTTGGCTCAAGCAAGCACAGGCGTTTTTGCAAGCAGCCCCAGATAGCCACTCCATCGATTTGCGCTTGCATCTTTGCTTGATGGAACCGGACAACTTGCAAAACCTCAATGATCTGCTCACGGAGTCCAATCGACGCGAACTGGCCCGAAGACCGGACGGAACTTTTTTAGTGGCTAGCCTACTATTTCGCCGGGCTGAAAAGCTAAAGGTCAGTCAACCAGAATCAGCTTTCAAAGACTATGTCGCCTTGGTGCAATGGTTGAAGGAAGACCGGTATATCAATGAAATCGGCCCGATCGAGTTTTATCAACGCCTCATTCAACCCGCCCTGACGCTTGCCAAGGATTTTCCAGTTGAACAAAAGAAGACCTATGCAGCTAGCTTAGCTATCCTATATGCGAGCAAAGGCAGGTTGATTTGGAATAATCCTTACGAGTCATGGAATTTCAATCAGCCATCCTACCGTGAAGCCGTCTCGGCTTTCACCGAAGCATTGAACAATGAACCGTCACAAGGTTATTTGCGGGCCGAATACCATACTTATCGTGGGCTGAGCCTGACTCGCTTGGGATTGGACAAACTGACGCCTGTCGATTGGAAAATGCTTGAAACCGATGCGGATGGATCGATCAAAGCCGACCCATCCTTTTCAGGTGGCTGGAACCTCAAGGGTTTGGTGCTTTATCAGCAAGCCATGGAACAATACACCATTCCCTTGCTCACCAAATATGCCCAAGAAGCACGTTCAGCATACAATCAAGCCATCGATCAAGCCGATACCAGTGGAAAAAATGATGAATTCCTGTCCATCTACTACAGCAATCGCAGTGTGATCGAAGTCCTCATAGGGTATTACGCACCCAAAGCGGAACGTCGCGGCATCATGGAAAAAGCCGTTCTAGATGGGGAAAAAGCCACACAACTAAGTCGGGAATCAGAAGTGGCCTGGGGGGCTTATGGCAATGCCTTGGAAAGCTTGGCCTGGTCTATTGCTGGCGTGGGTGATTCGGATTACTATCCCAAAGCGGATACCGCCTATCAGAAGCAAATCCAATTTCGGCCAGCCATTCCAGATGGATATATCAATCGCGGGCGGCTGCTTACGAAGTGGATTCTGGATGATCAAGGGGATCGACGCAAAGTGAACGAAGCAGAGCATATGCTCGAAGAAGCTTTGCGTTTGGATCCAAACCACTGGGAAACGAACTATTGGCTGGGTCGGTTGCGTTTATGGCAAAAGAAGGTGCCCGAAGCGCTGGCGGCGTTCAATAAAGCTGTTCGTGATCCGCATAAAGGAATCACTAACGCAATACGCCTCGTGTTGCTATTGCAGAACGACCATCCCAAAGAGTTGTTGACTTTGATTGATGCCGCCTTGCCAGCCGAGACCAGCAAACGCGAAGCAAAACATGCCATTCTGCTGCTCGAACGAGCTAGATTGTTGTTCCGCCAATTCAAGGATCAATTACCACAGGCCATGTTGGATGCGGATGCAACGTTGGCATTGGCCGATAGCTCAACGATCAAGGCATGGGCATGCGAAGTGGGCGTTTCGATTCGGTATGAACTCGCATTGAAAACCAACAGTGATGAAAAAAAGCGTGAATACCGAGAACAAATCATCGATCGGCTTAAGAAACTGCTGCAATTTGAGCCAGACTTGCCCGTGGCTTGGGGGGCAGCTCGTCAGTTGGCGGTACTACTCGAGGGCGATGCAACACAAGAGGGCATTTCGGCAGAAAAACGCCGTGAATTGCTGACCGAAGCACTTTCCTACATCCGAATGGCCATTGATAAGGCTCCAGCAGATCAAAAAGTACCTCTGCAAGAAATTCGCAACGGCTTGCAACAAAAGCTCCAGCAATCTTGATCTGCAGCTTATTTTAACTAACGACAGAGCATGGTGTTGCCGCCATCGAGCGTGTCACCTCGGCGAACGAAGGCGATCTTTTTGGCAGGGTAATTGAAAACGATGCGAAAGGATTTCATGAACCCGATGCCGATATTGCCCGCAATATAGGGGTCGGCAAAGGCACCCTTATCCGATTGGGCAAAGCCAACCACGGGATGTTCAAAACGAACACCACCCAATTCAAACCATTCCAGAGTACCTTGTTGCATTTTGACCAGGCCACCGACGCCTCCTTGCAGTCGCGGAGTGGTTTTGCGGTTGACGAGCAGATCATACTCGCGAACAGCCGGGGTATGAAAATCCACGGTTGTATTGGCCCCCGTATCTAAGCGAAAGTAATCTTCGCGGTCACCTTCAAAACGGGCCCGCACGGTGGGTAAATTGTGATGGAGTACCAATTCTTGCCATGAACCGCCTACTAATTGATACTGTGCCGGATCATGCACTTCCATCTTTGTAGAAACGGGTTCAACTTCAATCAAACATCTTGCGATGAAAGGATAGCCGCAGATTCCAACGATTTTGTGTCCCATTAACGCTGCAAAGGGCTTCATGTTTAGCTCAATAAAAACAGGGTCACGCAGGACAGCTTGGCCAAGCTGAAATGACTGACCAAGCCGGAAATGGCTGGTTTGATTGCCACCCAGGCCGACCATGAGAATGTCACCCATGGCTTCCATGTTCATTTCCTTGGCCACGCTTGGGTCAATGATCATGGCACCTGCCCCCGAATCGAAAATGAACCATCCCATGTCTTTGTCATTCACCAACGCCTTGACCAGCAAGTGACCCGTCGTCGATCGTGTCGTTTCGACTTTAGGCGATCGGTCAGTCTTAAAAGTAATGCTCGTCGGTTTGGATTTAGGCATGTTGCAAGCCGGTTCTTGAGACAGCTGTTCAGCTTGCTCGATTTCTTTTTTCTCTGTCAAACGATCGTGCCTTTCGATCACACGATGGGCTACTGAACGTCCGCCTACCTTGCGATAGTCTTCAAAAATCCAAATGACAGGCCCTGAGGTGGCTAGATATTCGAGCTGTTTAGGAAGCCAGGTCGTGCGATCCAACTCTAGCTTGGACTTCATTTTGGTGTTCTTCATGTCCACTAAAAGGGAAAGCGTAGGCGATTCCTTGCTCGCAGCAACAAGTTGGATATGCAGTGGGGCTTGTGAATGCAGCCAATAGCCCGAGTGAACCCAATGTACTAGCAATTGCAAATCACGGTCCATCAGTTCGAGCACTTGGGAATAGCCATCCGCGTCGGCACGCCAGCATTGCTTCGAATTAAACCCAGATTGGTAACCGAGTCGATGCTCGACCGATTCGACAAACGTACCGAATGAACCCATCTGCAACTGATAGGGCGCCCGAACGCCACGGAAATGTGCTTGGCCTTTGCCTGCCAAGGGAGTCAAACGCCCCGCACCATCCGCAGCCAGTCCTTGGGTTTGTCGGGCATGGGTTAAGAGTTCATCCAGAGTGATTGGTTTGACAGCATCATCTGCATGGAGCTGCAGACCTAGCATTACGAACAGCAGACCCAGCGTAAGGACCAGCCAGCGGTTCATGGGCCACCTTGGGAGTTGTGTTTTTTTACAGGTCAAGGATGTCGATTCACTTCGACTTCAGGGATTGCAAATACTGCAAAACCGGTTCGGCTTCCTTTTTCCCAGCCTTGGCGTGCGCCAAGAGAGGAATACCGTGGGGTCCCTTGGCTTGAAGCAGTGAAGGCTGTGCCGTCACCATCGCTTTTACAGCATCGAGCCAGCCCAGCATCGTAGCGGCAAAAAGGTCGACACGGGCACCCTTGCCGATGAGGAATTCGGCAATGTCGCGCCTGCCCATGTGGGCTGCACCACCCAAGGCGGATTCCCAATCGCCCCCGCCCCAATCCATGGTCGTATTGAGGAGGGCGGGTTCTTTCTCAAGCAGGGTTTGGACCATATCCAGGTCGTAATGGGCAAATAGCACAAAGTCCTGAATGAGGGTGCTATTCAATCTGGGCTTCTTTAATTGCGGCTTAAATTTGGGTGCGGGGTAATCGCGTTTGATCTCTTCATCCATCGGCACGGCTGCAACAGTGGGAGCCAGGCAGCCAAGAGCCATGGCAGCATGGAATGCTCGGCGATGGAACAACGCCATGATCGCTACTCCTAAAGACGGGTTGCAAGCAGTGAGGCAAACCTAAGTGCATGTGTAAGTTAAGCCCATCCCTGCACTCATAGCAAGCGAATTGGGCTAAATGGACGAGGGGGACAACAGAGCGTCATTAGGGGTCCAACTCTTCCTTTTGCTTGCGTTTTCGCCATTCTTCAATGGCTTTGACATTTTCATCCATCGCGCGAATCAAATCGCGAAGCACTTGGAGAGCCTGATTGAATTCGATGAGCCGGCGCATTTCGTTCATGATGTCTTCGATCCGCCTAATGAGTTGATCTAACGGGAATTGCGTGGAAGACCATAATGCAGGGGAAAGGTTTTTCTTGTCTGCTTCCAACTGACGTGCAAACACATCAAAGGCATCTTCTGTTTGATTAAAAAGGTTCCCAGGTTGCAACAGAATGGCCAGCGGCTGGCATATCTTCTCGTCGATGCGCTCCAACACTTTGATCTGACATCGATTCAAAGCAAGCTCGCGATAGACTTGGCGAAATTCACGCAGTACTTTTTCATCCAGCATGAGCCGATGGTGATTAAGGGACTTTTGGAAATCGCTGGCGTCGGCCACAACCCTTTTGAGCTCTTGTTCTGAATAGGTTGGAAATTCCGTTTGCATTTTTTGTAGCTGCGTTTTGATCTTTTTCAGTTGTGCAAGCACTTCCTCGCAACGATCTCGCAAGTCTTCTTCACGCTTGCCGGTTTCGATCATCAAATCCTGCTCATTGACCACAAGGAAATCAAAAGCTTCCAGGCTCATGCTTTCTTGATGCAAAGGCAGGGAATGATCGCCCGATTCGTCCCGACGATTGTCCATCGCCACTAAACGAACGACGAGCCGATAGGGTGTGTTGGTGAGTGGCTGCTCCATCGGCTTTTTGAGTGCCGCGCGTATGGCCAAGGTATCTAAGAATTCATCAGTCACTTTGATGACTGGGCCGAAGAGATTGGCGTCTTGATATTGTGCACGATATTCACGCACGGTTTGCCAATACGGTTTTGGCCAAAGCCCAGCGGCACCCGTTAATGGCAGCTGCATCATCGCGGAGCAGGTGCGGATTGGGTCGCCGGGCAAACTTGCCAGCAAACGCGACAGTTCCGGGTCGTTTTGGCGTTCAAAGCGAAACGGTGGGCGATAAGGCTGGGCTAATTGAATCGGTTGAAATTGCCGCATTGGTAGGCGCGTATGATACAACAGCGTCCTATCCATTTTTTCAAGAGTAACGTCGTAAGCCAATTGCATGAGGCCATGATCATCGCGAACGGTAACGGAAAGCGGCAGAATCGCCTGTGGTGTGATCATTTTTCGGTTAATCACTTCGAATGCTGCGCGGGCGAATTCAGCAGGCCGGTCGTTTGCACTGGTGATAATGAGTTTGCGCACGGCCATGATACCGTCGGTATCGATCAGTTCGAGCCGGCAACGCAGATCTTCCTTACCTAAAGGACGCAAGGAAATGGAAAAGTCGGATTGGCCGGGTTGATGGGTCACCGTTCCAGGCGATTGGGCCAAGGGTTGATCGCTGATGAGCCGAACGGTTTGCAAGTTCTTATACGATTGTCCATCGAGCTGAACGAGCGTGCCCATGGGTGCTTCTGCGCGCGACTCGTCGCCCTCCAAGGACATGACGAACGGACCCGTAGCGACGCGTTGATTGCTTTCGTGCAAATAGCCTGGCTCCGAATGATAACGGATCAGTTTTTTCAAGTTGGGCAGCGGCTTCACATCAACTTGATACCAGGGAGTTGCAGCCTCGGCGGTGATGGCTCGAAAGCGAAACGGTTGTTCGATTTTCTTGAAGTCATAGATGAAATCCATCGTGCCTTCGATGCGTTTGACTTCGGGCTGACCTCGCTTCGCACGAATTTGTCCGCGATCTTCACCCTCAAGCAATTGTTCGAATTCAATCGTGATCTTGTTGGGCACGAGTAAGCGTCGAAAAGTGCGTCGCCGTAAGGAATGGGATTGATCCGCGCGATGATCCAATTCGTTGAATAATTGCAAGAGCTGAATGCGCATTTGATCGCCAAACGCTTCTGCGGACGCGAGCGACTCCAATTCTTCCAAACTTGCCAGGATTTGCTTGATGGGCCGATGGCGCCATGCAACGGGCAGTTGCGCTGCTTCGCTGGGCGACAACACCTCCATGGGTAAATCGGTTCCTTGTTGATGGGCGATGCGTTGCAATGTGGCACGTGCGATCCACGGTACAGGCAGGGCCTGACCCATGAAAGCGATCAGATAAGCGGCATCCTCAGGGATGGGGCGACTGCTCTGCCAAAGCAAACGTTTGCGTTTGCATTCGTCCGGGGTCCAGCGTTCCGCCAGACGCAGGGATGCTTCCCATTCCGATGCAGTTCGGGTTTGCCAGGCTGCTGGTAAAAATGCTTTCAGTTCGGTATTGAGCTGCGCACCGCTGGCTAATTGTGACTGCAAATACTGAATATAAGCCAACCCCATTTCCCGGCGATATAGTTCAAACGCTTCTACCGGTTCAATACGCGCAAAGACCTGATCGAGGTTCAGCTTTTGCCATTCTGGGGGCAAAGCGGCGAAACACCAAGGACTGAACAGGGTGCCTTGCAGTTCCCAAGGACGAATTTGGGAAACGGCGCCCTCTGCTGGCATCAGGTCTTTCAGCCAGTGCAACGGACGCCAACCCTCAGGGTCATCATCGGTAGCAACGACCCACTTCCACGCACTGATTTTGATCGATAATTCGCTGCCAAAGGGGACGGCTTTGGTCGGTTGTTGCGAGAAATCGGCAATGTATAGAATCGTTCGCCTAGGCCAATAAGCTTCTTGCAGGAAGACATTCCTTTCGGCCCAGCGGGTGCCAGGGTCTGTGGCGAAGATCATGATGATCAGTCCCAAGACAAATAGCGAGCCTGCACCCAAGCTGCGTAAACCTAAGCGTTTTCGGTTAAAGACGTCTTGAATAGAAACCTGACGAATGCGGTTTTCGGCTTCCGAAACCGTGACATCTAGCAGCTCTTGGGAAAGTTCGGTTGGCAGTGGTTTCGATGCTTCGGACAGTTCAATGGCGGTGATCAAGCGATCACCCAGGATATTGGGAAAACGCCTCTCCAAAACCAAGGCTAATGAAGCGGGGCTAAATCGAGCCGTTAGGCGATAGATGAGGTGATAAAACAGGATGGTGGCCAAACCACCGATCAGGAATATCCAAGCCAGGATCCGAGCAACCTTGTGACCAGCGACCAAGCCATCCCGCAAATAATCGATGCCCAACCACTGAAAGAGGAAACTGTAATCGAACAAGAACGAAGCTAAACACCAGATTCCTGCGAAAATGACTGCCCAGGTCATGCCTTCGAGAAATACATACCAACGGATGCGACGGTCCAACTGAGCCAGCGGCGCAGTCAACGATGCAATGGAATGACGTTGCAAAGGCGGTCTATTTTGCAGGGCAGGTGCGGTGGCCATGGTAATGATGATCCTCAACGGAGCGAAGCGATGCTTACGCTAATCGCAACAATTTACGCGCAAGCCATTCAAATCCTAATAAGCACATTCCGAATACGAGCACCCAGGAAATACCGCTGGCCTGGTCGGGATCGTCCAAATGGCCAAATACCGTGATGCCCTTATCCCAAATATCCTTCGCTTTCCCTTCCGTTCTGAAAGTGATAATGTTGGTATCCAAACACTCAGCGATCCAAGGAGCCGTGGTTACGTCAAAAAAGAGGCGCTCTTCATTCTCGTTGGATGGTTGAACGTTTTTTTTGCTCAAGGATTCTTCCTCATTCAATAGCAGCATGGTTTGCCGCGATTGTTGCAAGGCAGCCTGAAACGCTTGGCGTTTGCTCGGGTCCAATAAGGAAATCTCTTTGTGGCTGCTGGCTAATTTGTATAGCCAGTTGAAATCAGGCCGGGGGTCATCGCGCTCCGGGTCAGCAGCTTCAACTTTATATCGAGCTTGCAATCGTTCGCTAGAACCTGGAATCGCCAGCTCCAATCGGTATTTGCCGATCCGACCTGCTGCGAACCGGAACAAGAACTTACCTGGCGTGCCGATGATTTCAGGCTCGGTGCGCAGCCGCGGTTGTGTCAGCAAACCGTGGATGTAATTTTCCCATTCAGAGGGGGTTGGCTCAGTTTTGACTTTATCTTTGGTGTTGAGATCGCTCAGCCAATAACGACGAGCCACCGTGCGCAAGCCTTCATCCCGAACTGATTGTGGTTTGACTTCCTTGCCTTCATCGAGAGGTATGACTTTAAGAATCATGTCGCCAACAAATTCTGCGCGTGACAATGGATTCAAGGTAGCATCCAATAATTCGACTTCAACGGAAACGGTTTCACCTTCCGTAAAGCGGTTGCCGACCACCATCATGCCGCGTGCCGATTCGCGTTTACCCATGTAGCGCAGCAGTTTGGTCCAAAAGCGTTCGTGAAACATTTCGCTGAACTGCCGCAAGCGGTACGTTTCACCTGATCCGATGTAAAAGACAGGCCCTTTGCCAAATTTCGACATGACAAAGAAGGGTTGTTTCTGTCCATTGGGGGTCAGTGCCTTGGCATCGGGGTCGCCAAAGCGGGCCAAGACGGCGGTGCCAGGTTTGGCTTCCATTAGTGGGAAAAAGCTGTAAAACCCTCGGCGGGCTGGGCCTTCCGCCTGACCTGTTTCAGGGTTGCGGTTGACGTCAAAATAGAACTCCCAACCTTCCAAGGCTCGTGAAGGATTATTGAGATCGGTTAAGTCAAGAAAAGGCATGTTGGCTGCGGCTGGTTCCCAATTCAAGGCAAAGGGAACTTTGACCTGGCGATCGATTTGCAGGACGGAACTTGCGGTGTCGTCGAGTTGAACGGGATAAAGCTGCCTGATGATGTTCAATTCGGGGTCGCGTGCCAATGCGAAAGTATGCACAGGACCTGCAATGAAAATCAAGCCTCCCCCCATTTGTTCCACCCATCGTTGCAAATGGGCTTGGGGGGATGGCTTGTCACCCGCGCCCAGATGGGGGACCAATTTCCAGTCGATGTCGAAAGCAATAATGACATCGTAATTTCCCAAATTCATGGGGTCGGCATCGCGATCGCGCAGGTCAGTGGGAAATTTCGTGAGCAATCGTTTCGGGTCGATGTCCTGAACGGTGCCCGGTTGTGCGCTTTGCAGATAAATAGCCAAATCAAACTTATCAGGTTCACGCGTCAATAAGGAGCGAACAAATTGATATTCGCGCGAAGGACCAGAAGCGATAAGCAAAACGGAGAGTTTACGATCCTCGACTTTGACAATGGTCGGTTCAGGAGTTGCGTTGTCGGCCCGTGTGCGCTCGCCACGCATGGCTTCGACCCAAGCGGTCAGCTTCCAGTCCCCTTTCAATCGTTCTGGGTTCGTGACGCGAAATTCCGCTGCTCCGCGTGTTGTGCGGCCTGGGCCAGGAGTTAAACGAACGGACTGCTTCTTATCTTCCGGCGGGCCATTCGGTTTCTCAATGCGCAGATGAACGTTGACGGGTTGGCCTGCTTGTAAATGCTCGCCACCAAGGGCCACCCGAACGGGGAATTCATCTTCGGGCTGAATGCGGCTAGGGGCCAGGAGATCGACTATCCGCAAATTGGGCGTTTGTGATCGTTGTCCGATGCCAACCGTGAAAATCGGAATTTTCTCTTTACGTGCAAGATCGATAGCGTCTTGCCAATCCTGTTCGGATCCTGATGTACGCAGGCCGTCGCTGAACAGGATAACGCCTTGAATATGATTGGTGGATTCCTTGCGCAGCAACTCACGCAAGGCGGCGCCGGGATTGGTGCGATTGAGGAGACGATCCAGCTTTTGCTGCCGATCGAACAAACTTTTTTCCAGATTGTCCGCCAATTCCAGTTCACGTTGTTCGGGCAACGCTTGCTCCGGCTTCCATGATCGGGCAATGCGAACAAATTCGCCCACCAGGTCCGGCGGAATCCACATATCCAACGAGGGACGCAAAGGTGGTTCGAGATGATACATCCATTCTGTGTTGGTTAACTTTGAACCCTCCTGTAAACGCCAGGGTACTGGATCCAACAATTCGCCGAAGCGATAACAGAGGATGGGATTCTTTTCCAGCAGCCTGGTCAGCAAGGGTTTGCTACGATTGGAAGTTGGCCCTTTGTTGCTGCTCGTCGGCGTTGGTTGCGTGGCGTTGGCGATTTCGGCGTTTGCTGGATTCGATGCAACGGCATTTTGGGTCGTCGTTAGCAGATCGATGAGGATTTCTTGACGAGAGCGTCGTAAGGGTTCGGGCAATTCGGGGACGGAATCATCACTGGTTTGCATGCTGGCGGAGACATCGAGCAGCATCAATACCTTGGACTGTTGGCGGCTGTATTCAATTTGCCGCATGGCAGGCAGTAGCCATACAGTGAAAATCAGCACGTAAAACAGAATGCGGCACGTTGCCAACGCCAAAGACCACACTTTGCCTATGGTTTTGCTTTCTTTCAGGTACGTACGAATCGACCATATCAAAACGAAGAGGAGAATTGGAACGGCAATTGCCAGCCACCATCGTGGCTCAAAAGGCATTGAGCGGCCAAACAATTCGGCTGGCTCCTCCAGTCGCCGCCAAATGAATTCCATTTGTTGTTCAGACGATTGCATCATGGGTCTTTTCTATTGTTGGTTTATGTCTTGCTTGCGTCATTGCTGTCCACGTTAGCTGAGGCGTTTGATCTCGGGCGATACTCACAGAATTTCAATGCGGAGGGGTTTTCACATGATGACTGAACTTCATGGCCATCCATTGTTCAAGCCCCAGCAGCAGAAGAAAGAGCAACAGAACCATCGAATAATCTGACCAGGAGTTGTTTTTCACGACTTCCTGAGTATCGGTTTGCAATGGATCCATCGCAAACCAGTTACGATTCTGCACCCACACTTGTGCTTCGGTCAGCGACAATTTGGTGTTACCTTGGTGCAGGCCTTGGACCATTTGTTCGCGAAAATCCGCTTCCGAAATACGGGATAAATCACCTTCAACACGGCCGTCCACGTTAAAGGCCAGGGGCCATTCTTCCGGTGGTGCTTTTCCGGACGCGATCTGCGGATCCAACAGTGATTCACCTTCCTTCACGGTTGGAGTTGAACCGTCTGGTTTTGGCTGGTTCAAGCGCAGGCGATACAAACCAGGTCCACGAATCGCATCGATTTTCGCTTGCCATTCTTGGCCATTCGGTTGACCGCGAGCGGGTACGCTCTCGGCTAAAATCACGTTGACCCGTTCGGCACGGGATTGATCGTCTGGTTGATACCAGACCTCCACTTCGGGTTGATAACGCTGCTTATCGAGCCGAAGCATATAGGTTGTTCCTACGGATTGGCTAAGGTCACGCTCGCCTGTGACGCGTGACAATGCGGTCAGATAGCTCTGTATGCTGAGCATGAGGGGAACGAAAAAGAACTCACCAAGATCACCGCTGGCAAGTGTGTTCCACGTGTAGTCTTTTCCTCGAATGGGCGTGGGGGCCAAGGGCGTCAGCAGGACGAGTACATGCCCTTGAGCAACGCCCTTGCCTGCTTTGGCTTCCACAAGTAATGGGTCTCCTTGTTGCAGATTGGCGATGAACTTTTCGACCTGTTGCTTGATGTCGGCATGTGCGGTATCGTTCCAAAAAGCCGTTAAACTTGCATCCGCCAACAAGCCGTTTAACGCCTCAAGCAAGGGGCCTTTTTGCCGGCGGCGCTCTTGGGCATTGGCGACGGCTTCCTTGAGGTTGTTGGCGTGTACCATAAGTTTGCTGGACTCATTCGAGCGTAGCAACCGCAAGTTTTCCGCAAGAGCCAGGGCATCATCCCGGTATAGCTCCAATGGGCGACGATTGGTCAATTGCATCAATACCTGCGCATCTGTCCCCGGTTGCCAAGCAGGGTCGATGCGAAAATAGCGATTGACAATCAAATAGCGGCCTAAAATGTCAACCAAATCGCCTTCAAAGGGAAGCACTGGGTGGCCCAGCTTGACAAAACGAACTTTAGGCGAAGTGTCACGCTCATCTGGTGCTTCATCAATAAACGTGGAAGTGCTGCGGCCATCCGGATCAGGGCGTATGAGCAACGGAGCCGGGAACAGGCCTTCACCTTTGCGATAGAGGTGTTCATTAAAACTGATAACGTTCGTGCGCGGGCCAAGACCAAAGAAAACAGAACCACCTGAATGGACATACCGTTCCAGGAGAGCGACAGCCTCGGGATCGAGGTCGGCATCTCCTTTGCCCACACCGGCGATATTGAGCAGATAAATGACAGGGAATGTTTGCAAGTCTGTTCGCTTCATTAAATCACGCGGTCCAATGCGTTCGACGCGTAAACCGGTCCGAGGGCTGCCGGTGAAGGCTGCGCTAATGAAAAAGCTATCGGGTGTCGCATCGCGATTGTTAAAATCCGGATCGATTATCAGCACAGGCAGGTCGCGTCGTAGTTCGACAAAAGTAAAAAACTGGTTATCTGGTAGCAAGTGATCGCGTTGTTCAGACTCTTCAAGTCGAACTTGAATCGGTTTGAGCCCCAAGGGTTCTTCGGAGGGAAACTCCAGATTCACAACCACCAGTCGTTCTTCTTTGCTGCCGAGCCGGTCGATCAATCGTTGTGCCCGCTCGACGCCGCCGATGTTGATGTGCAAGATGATCTGTCGTTGCTCCGCTTCGCTGTAATTTTTAACCTGCACATACAGGTCAAAGGGCAAACGTGGCGTTACCATGCGCATGGGGATATCAAAGGCCGCGGAGGCTGGGCTGGACGAGCTATCGGCGCGTCGGCGCGGTTTCACCACTGCTTGCAGGATGCCGACGTTGGCATGGCCTGCCGGGATTTCAGCCGGGTTGGGCGAACGCGTGGGTTTGGCTACATCATGCAAGCGTATTTTTGTTTTCAATGTGCGGGCCAATTGGGCAAGCGTTTGCCGCATCTCCTCGGCCGATGCATTCATCCAATCGACACGCCGAAAGTCACTGATGATGTGCAAATAGCGGTTGCCCTCTTTAACACGCTCCAGGATTTGAGCTGCCTGCTTGACGCTGGCCATGGGGGGGATCGGCAAAAAGGTGCATCGGCTGGTTTCAAGACGCTCTTTCAAGGCCGTTAAATCTTTGACTGTGAGCTGCTGCCCCAGAATGGATGGCGGTTCGCCCACAGCGTTGGCGTCCGTGATCGCTTTGCCGATTTCAGGATGCAAGGGATCGGAGAAGCGCAGAATATGCCAATAATGGACGCCACCCTGATCAAGCTGGCTTTGACCTAGCTCGGCAATCAATTTGATGGCAGAACGATAGGTGGTACCTGCTTCCGGAGTGCGAGCGTCGAGCAGATCCTGCATGCTGAGGGAATCGTCCAAGAGCAGGACATGATGATTGGGCCAATCCGCCGACCGGCCAGCGTCTCCCAGCAACCAAGTGGGTCGGGCAATCAAGCCAACAACCAATGCCACCAACAAGCACCGCGTGGCCAAGAGCAGAAGTTGTTCAATAATCAGTTTGCGTTGATTGCGCTTTTGGGATTTGAGCAGAAACTCCATGGCAGCAAAACGCACGCGTCGGTAGCGCAGACGATTGAGCAAGTGGATGATGATGGGGACGCTGATCGCGAGCAAACCCCACCAGGCCAATGGATTCAATGCAGCTTCAAACATCAATCCGACGATGCCTCTTCATGAGTTGGATAGTCGAAATTCAAGACGTATTCCAGCTTACGCCGATGGTTTGTCGATTTTCTTGCCATAGTATCGCTCAATCTCTTCAGCGGTCATTTTGACGGTGTCCGGAATGGGATTGGCTTTCGGTTGAGCGGTAAACTCGGATTGGCAGCCTGGGCATTTCACTTTGCGGCCAATGGCCTTATCAGGGGCGTTGTACGATCGATGACAATGCGGACACATGATACTCGGCATGATCCAGTTCTCCTGTTAGTGCGATCCAGTGCAGCCTGCTCCGCCTCTTGTAACGAACCAACGCAAGCATCTTCCATTTAACGATCCATGAGTTAGCGTTTACCCTTAAACGCCATACGCGCCGATAAAAACTTGCTTAACATGGCATCCAGATAGTCGGCCGTGCTCACGAGCATGTAGTCGATGCCGCGGCGTGAACAACCGCGCCGCACCTCCACCAGAAACTCCTGCAAGGCTTCAAGGTAGCCATTGCGTAAGGCTTTGGGATCGCAAATCAAATCGGGTTGCTCTTCCATGCCCTCGAATTTGGTCGTTCCCTCGAAGGGAAATTGCAATTCGGATTCGTCCATCACATGGAAGACTAAAATGTCGTGGTGCCGGTGTACCAGCATATCCAGGCCGCGGAAAAAGGCGGCTCGATCCGTGAGTAAATCAGAAATCAGGATCATCATGCCGCGCTGGGGAATGCTGTCGGTGACCCGGCGCAGAATCATCTCCATATCGGTTTTTTCACGAGGGCGCGAGACATCCATCGCTTTGATGATGGCGTCCAGGTGCGTCTGCTGGCTGCGCGGCGGGATGATTTGCCTTGGGGCTTTATCAAAGGTAATGCAGCCCACGGCGTCTTGTTGCCGCAACAGCAAATAAGCCAGGCAGGCCGCAATCGTGCAGCCATAAGCATATTTGTTGAGCGGTCCCGAGCCATATTGCATCGATTCGCTGACATCCACAATCAAATGGCAGCGTAAATTGGTTTCTTCTTCATATTGCTTGACAACGAAACGATCGGTGCGCGACCAGACTTTCCAATCCAGGTGGCGAATGTCATCGCCGGGGGTATATTCGCGGTGCTGCACAAACTCGACGGAATGCCCAAAGAAAGGACTTTGATGCATGCCTGAAATAAAACCTTCAACGACGTGGCGAGCGCGTAGATCGAGACGTGAAATCCGCGCAATGGTTTTAGGGTCCAGAAACCGCCGCGCTTCCTGGGTTGATCCAGAACTACTACCGCCAGGCAATGATTTTGCCATGCCGTCTCCATTGCTTGAGGATTCGCCGCTGCATTTCTGGGCCGGTCATGGGCCTGCTTACGTTGCAAAGATTTTCTGAAACCTTGGATCTTGAGTCAGCTCGCTTTCGCGGGCCGGTGTCACTTCCACCAACTTTTGCACGACGGTGTCGCTGGTGACGCCTTCCGAGGCCGCCGTGAAATTGGTCAGCAGCCGATGACGCAACACCGGCAAGGCCAGGGCTTGCAAATCCTCGGTTTGTACATGGGTTCGACCATAAAGCAAGGCGCGGGCCTTTGCGCCCAAGATCAAGTATTGCACTGCCCGCGGCCCTGCTCCCCAGGCCAGCCATTCCGAAATAAAGTCGGGAATGCCTGGTTGACCGACCCGTGTCTGCCGGACCAAGGCCAGCGTGTAATTGACCAAATGATCACTGATCGGCACCCGTCGAACCAATTGTTGCAATTCCAGAATTTGCCCGCCCGATAGCACAGGCTTCAACTCTTCGGCTTGGCCCGAAGTCGTCCGACGAGCGATTTCAAATTCTTCCTTGAAGCTTGGGTAATTCACAAAAATCTTGAACATGAAGCGGTCTTGCTGGGCTTCGGGCAAGGGATAGGTGCCTTCCTGCTCGATAGGATTCTGCGTGGCCAACACAAAGAACGGATCGGGTAGTTGGTGCCGATTGCGGCCGACAGTCACTTGCCGCTCCTGCATGGCTTCGAGCAGTGCCGCTTGCGTTTTGGGTGGTGTACGGTTGATTTCGTCTGCCAGAATCACGCTCGCAAACAACGGCCCTTGCAGGAATTTGAATTCGCGCTGACCCGTGGTACGGTTTTCTTGAATGACTTCCGTCCCGGTGATGTCGCTGGGCATCAAGTCGGGTGTGAATTGGATGCGACTGAATTCCAGAGACAAGCAACGCGCCAACGTGCTGATCATCAAGGTTTTAGCCAAACCGGGCACCCCTTCGAGGATGCAATGACCTCGGCTAAACAAGGAGATCAACAATTGCTCAATCACCGCATCTTGGCCAACGATGACTTTGCTGAGATGTTGCTTGATATCGTGAAATGCTTCTTGAAGACGTTTGACCGAGTTCAGATCATCAGATCCAAAAGTTTCGCCGGTCGTCTGATTTTTGACGTCCGCCATATGGTGCCTTTCATCCTAAATAACATTCCTTGGGAACGATCCGTTGGCTTTCATCAAGGTTGACCTGTGTTCGTCAATCCATCCCTGCTATTTATTTTAGCAAAAGCGTGTCGATCAACGCTGGTAGATCGGCACATTCCCCTTATCCAACTGCATCATAATCAAGTACAGCGCCGTGGTATAGACAGGACCGACCTGGTTATGACTCCATGAGCCATCCGCGTTTTGCTTACGAATGAGAATATCAAAGATCGATTCTCGGTAGCGGCTCCATTTCAGCAGCTTGTCGTCGGGCAAGTCAGGCCGCATTTTCGCATGGCGGTCATCGCCGAGCGTGTACAGAACCTGTGCGTAATAAAAATGGGTATATTCCCATTGGCGAAACACGTCGTTGTTATCACTGGAGGAAATCGGAATCATGCGTTGGCAGTAATTCAGCCATTTCACGGCCAGGTCGGACTCGTACTCGCCCGCGGAAAACATGCAGGCTATGCCGGCCGCCGTTAAAGGGGGCCGCTGCATTTCTTGTCTTTGCTGCAAGCTGTAAACGACAGCGGCTTCCTCTTTGCGTGGATCTGTTTCGCGACGAACAATGACCGTGCTTTTGCGCAAATATTCCTTGGCTTTCTCGATGATTTCATGAGCTACGGGAATGCCGGCATTTTTGGCTGCTCGGAGTGCTTGTAACTGCGTGATCGTGACCGAGCCTTCATCAAAATCCTGACCCTCCTGGGCGGTCAAATAACCCCAACCACCGAGCTTGGTTTGCGCCTTGCCGATGAAATCAACAGCACCGGTCAGCACTTTTTCCAATTCGCGCCGGCGAAATTCATCGCTTTCCTCGCCGTAGACCTGCGAAAGAAAGAGCGTGGCGAATCCATGTCCGTACATATAGCGGTACTGTTCGCGTTGATAATTCGGGTTGCCGATCATGCCCGTTTTCTTTTGCACCCGGGTCAGCAGGAAATCCACGGCTTTGTCGATGTTTTCGGCATAGCGGCCTTGACGGATGGTGCTGCCCTCTGCCAAAAAAGCCAGGCCGGCCAAAGCCGTCATGGCGATCGGATAATGCCCCTCATTGGCTTCCCAGTGACCATCCCGCTTTTGTTGCTGAGCCAGCCAAGCCAAGCCACGATCGATATGCGGTTGATTTTTTTGCAATAATCGCTGTGTGCGTTCGTCGATGGCGGACGTTCGACCTGATTCTTTAGCTTGGGTTGGCTTGGCATCTTGCGGCCATCCGAAAGCACCACTCCAGATGCCGGCCAACAAACTAATGGTCAGAATGACGGCTCGTTTTTGCATTTTTTAATCCATGAGCAAAGGCGGTTGATCCTGCGGGTTGCGAGCCTGATCTATTCTTTCTCTTTTAACTCTGAAGCGTCAGCGCTGATAAATGGGCAGGTTTCCTTTATCTAATTGTAAGATGATGAGGTGCAAAGAGGTGGTGTACACGGGACCAATGTATCCTTGGCTCCAAGACCCATCAGCATTTTGGCGGCTTGCGATGTAATCGAAAATGATCGAGCGATAGCGACTCCATTTCAGCAAAGCCGTTTTGCCAGACTGTTCGAGCTGTGCAAGATCGGGCCGCATTTTCGCGTGTCGATCCTCGCCTAAAATATAAATTACTTGTGAGTAATAAAAGTGGGTGTATTCCCAGTGGCCAAAACTGTCTCGGCCCGTTTTGTCGATCGGAATATGGCGTTGGCAGTAATTCAGCCATTTCAGTGCCTGCTCGTTTTGGTATTCGCCGGACGAGAACATGCAAGCAATGCCAGCGGCCGTCAATGGTGGCCGGATGTTGCTGCCGCCTTGCCGTAAACTATAAATCACGCCGGCTTCGTCCTTGAAAGGCTGACTGGCATGCCTGACGGATATCATGGTGCTTTTTTTCAGATAGTCGCTGGCTTTTTCAATGATTTCGCGAGCGACAGGGATGCCGGCATTTTTCGCCGCACGCAATGCCTGTAGTTGTGTGATGGTGACCGAACCTTCATCAAAGTCCGCGGCTCCCGAGTCGGCCGCGGATACATAGCCCCAGCCGCCCAGCTTCGTTTGTGCTTTGCCGATAAAATCCACGGCACCAGCCAAGACTTTTTCAAGCTCTTTTCGGCGCGATTCATCGCTCTCTTCACCATACACCTGGGCCAAGAACAGAGTGGCAAAGCCATGGGCATACATATACCGGTGCTGTTCGCGTAAATCGCCTGGGTTGCCGATCTGTCCAGTTTTTTTCTGGTAACGATTGATTAGATAATCAACGGCATTTTCGATGTGACGCGCGAATTTGCCTTGGGTAATGGTGCTGCCCTCAGCAAGCAAAGCCAGACCAGCCAGTCCCGTCATGGCCACGGGATAATAGCCGTTCAACGCTTCCCAATGACCATCCCGAAATTGTTGCGTCGCCAACCATTCTAAGCCGCGATCAATCACGTCCTTGTATTTGGCCATGATGCGTTGTGTCTCGGCTTCTTGGTTGTTAACCGGGACCGGTGGCTTCTGCTGACTTGCTAGCGTATCGTGAAGGCCAACCAACAGTGCCAAAACAACCATCATTCTCATGCGGGTCCCCATGCGAGCAAGCCCCTTGCCGTGTACTTCAAGCATTTGCGCTGGCTAAGACAACCGGTGCTTTCTTACTTGATGTTAGGTTCTTGTCTGAGCTGAAACGGAATTCGAAATGGTTGGCCGATCAACTCAACGCGTCCTGCATTGGCATCAATTTTGATGTCGTAGAGTGAGGAGATCATGTTGCTGGCATACGGCTCCTCGGCCGGGGAACCATCATATTTTTCTACGAATCGACCGTCCCTTTTATCTAATGCTTGCACCCTGGTCATATAGGTCACCCCCACGACCATGTTGCGACGATTACCCTGGGGCTGCTGCGTTTCTTCTTGCGTTTGGGAATACATGAGCAGCATGGGTAAATCATCGAATCGATCGATGATCAACTGTTGATTCTTTATTTGGCGTTGCCAGCGGATCTGGCCGGTCTCTTTGCTAATCGCATACACCATGCCGTGCACGGGGACGGTGTTCAACTCAGCCACCTGATACTGCATGACCATGCGTTGTCTGCGGCCCACGATAAACATGGGTGGGTTGGCGGGCGCTCTGCTTTCTTTCGTCTCGATGCCGCCGCTTTCCTGCACCACGCAATACCAGTGCATGGGGTCTGCCACAAGGGAGACTTCTTTCAGATTGATCAGATCCTCCTGGCGCAAGCGTGTTTTCAATACGGGCTTGCCGGTTCTGGTTTCCAAAACAATCAACCGCCCATCCCGTTCGATGCCCCCAACGTAATGGGATTCCAAGGAGTTGAGAATGATACCTTTGATGCCGAAAGAGAAGCTCCAAACATCTTTGGCCGCGACGGGGTCGAACAGTTTTAAAAGCTGTTCATTCTGCTCGGTGGTTTCTTTCAAGAGCAAGAAGCGATCAATAATCGCCAGGTTCTCGTCATAAGCCCGGCTAAAATTTGGGATGGTCATCGCCGAACCATCGATAGTGCGAATGGCTGTAGTCAGACCTTGCTTGCGCATGGTTTTTTCAGGGATGACATGCAGATATTGACCATCGCCAATGATGTCATCGCTGGTCTTGACACCCGAGCGAACCCAGCGTTCCTGGCCTGTGAGTGGGTCGAACATGACCAGACCGCGATCACGGATGCTCATCACGATACCTTGAGGATGAACCAAACCCACCGTGCCCAGAGTTTCGGACATGCCGTTGGTCATCAAAAGCGAGAAGCGTCCATTCGGCAATAAATGGATGGCATTTTGCTGATAACCGTTGCCATACTGGTTGCTGCCAAAATCGTAACCGCCCAGCAGGTCGGTGCTCCACAGGGATTTTTTGAATAAGGCGTCGTAAACGTGAACGCTGTTGGTCCATTGGAAAATGATCAAGGGGCCGCATACCTGAAACGTTCGCGCCCGGGTGCTGGGAGGCACGAAGCCGTTGGTTGAAACGGCCAACGTGCGAATCGTTTCATCGGTAAATCGATCGATCACGCGGGCCGTGCGTTGATTGGAATCGATGCTAATTTGCAAACGATCGATGCTGGGCGGAACCTGTGCGGGAGCCTGAAACCATTGCAAGGTAGAAGTCATGCTGGCAGAGGCTGGCAGCCCTTGCGGTTGCAACATTTCAATGTGGTGATAGCTGTGCCCGAGCAAACCTCGACGTGCTCCTTCAGGTACGGAGAAATAGGGTAAAAAGCGTTTGTCTGTAGCCAACTCCAGGAACAGTTCTTCGCCGGTTTTCCCATCCCTGATGACCAGTTTCGGGTAATGCAGTGCTAAAAGCTGATAAAAGTGCACGACGTTTTCCAAAGCATCCTGTTGACCCAACAGAAGATAGATACGTGCTTGGGCTTCAATGCTCTTGGCGACTCGAAGCGGCTTGGGGTCGTCCCTGAGGGTCATCAGACGCAGATAAGCCTCACGCAGGGCTTTCTCTTCTTTCGATGCTATCAGTTTTTCAGCCAGCTCCAGTTGAGCTTCACGCCCCTGATCACACAAGGTGCCAAAAAAGTCGGCAAATTCACGCCATTGATCCAAATGGTTGGATGGAACAATTTTGGCCCATTCCTTTTGGATTTGTTGTTCGAGGGTCGAACGCTGCTCAGGCGTTGCTCGTTTGAATAACAGATCGAGCTGACCTTGTGCATAAGCTTGAGGCGTAATGAGCAAAGAGGGATCGTCTGGACTTGGTATGAGTTTGTTGCTTAAGCTGCTGAAAGACTGATAGGCCGCCATGACATCAAGCAGACGCCCTTGCGCTAAGCGGCCGCGTGCAACCAGTCTGAGCCAGCGCGCTTTACGGTCCAGCTGCTCCTGCTCTCGTTGAGTTTTTTGCGGGTCGGATTCTTCTTTGGGAATCTCCATGGTGACGAGCTGTTCCAGTTCCGGCAGCAACTTTTCATTGTTGATGAAATCTTTATCCAGGGTCTCATAAAGGGCATCGAAGAGCTTTTCCCGAGCCATGGCCTTCTCGGCAGGCCCGATCGAAGCAAACGTTAGCGCTTTGCGAAGATCCGTTACGGCATCAGGGAGTAAACCGCGATAGAGTCGCATTTCGCCACGCAAAGCCAAAGCGCCGGCGTCTTCGGGGTTTTTGTCCAAGCGAGCGGTAATCTCACGTTCGCGAGCATCCAATTGTGGATAGGCCACGATCGTCAGCGGACTTTGGGATATCATTTCCCCGCCATGGAAGATCAAATTGCCAGGGACTTCCAACTTTGAACGACTGCGGGCCAGTAGCTTGCCGGAGCGAACGTCAATCGACCAAACCTCACCCCCATCACTGCTCTTCAGATCGCCTGCTTTGACGGGTAAATAGTAAACAAACTGACTAGCGATGCCGCGACCACTCGGTACGCCCGTGGGCAAGTTCCAGCGGACTGCTCCGGTTTTCAAGTCCAGGGCACGCGTTTGCCTTTGGCCGACGATTAAAACGTTGCCCGAATAAATGCCTGCCAGATAGAGGTCCAGGTCGTTGGTTTCCCGACGGCGTTCTTGGCGCCAAACCAAGGAACCATCCCTCAGATTGATGGCGTGAATGACATTTTCATCGGGGGGAGTGATGATGACGATACCGTCTTGAATCATCGGCCCTGCAACCGCCCAGGGGGGCGGCAAATGGCTGCTGCCGCCGCGCTGGTCCCGGGCCATGTTGGGCATGGGGCCTTGGAATTGATTCATCATATTGGCCGTGCTCGTTGTTTCCGGACGCAAATAGGGGTGGGCCCACAGCAGCGACCGCGTCAATAAATCAACACCAACGACCACGCCTGCATTGGTTGGGCATATCAAGATACCATCTGAATACGAAAGCATGGCTGCCCATGAACGCCGGCCTGGCTCATCCATCATGCGTTTGTTGACCAGGCACAAAGGTTGTGACCAAACCAGCTCGGGACTATAGAGAAAGCGATTTTGCTCCGTACTCCACGATCGCTGATTCTGCATGCACATCAGGCGAATTTCACCGTTGACCTCGGCCATGACATACAGCTTGTCACCCAAAGGCAATGGCGGCCCAAGGAAATACGTGTCAGCAAAAGGTGGCTGTCCTTCAGCGTTGCCGATCATCCACACGATGCGGCCATCGATGGCCAGATCCCGCGCCACCAGCACATTGTGGTAGTACCATTTGCTCAATCCTTGGTTGCCACGTAGCCCTTGGTTGGGGCGGTTGAATCCTTCGTAATTGAGATTCAAAGGCGGCAGGGCCAGGTCCTCCACGGCATAGACCAAGGTTTGATCGGTGCTCAGTGTTCCCACCATCGAGTTGTCAAACAGCATCCAAGGCATGTTGTCGCGATAATAGTAAAGCCAGCTCGACACCAAATTGTTGCTGGTCATGCTCGTGCTGCACAGCATGCTTAAGTTGGCGTCGGATCGGCTTTCCCATGCCAGCTGACCGGTCTTGATGTTAACGGCATGCACACCCCAGGTGCTGCGATAGATCAAGAGATCACCCACGGCCAAGGGATGTGAACCGCCAATGGCTGGCCGATTGAATTGATTCGTTTGTCGTTTGATCGCCTGTTCCAACCAAGCACGCGAAGGGTCGTTGGCGGTCTTGCCCTTGATTTCACGCGTGGTGTCTATCGGATATCCGCGCAGCGGTTCGAGATACGGCGTGCTGCCGATGCCCTGGGCCGTTCGATTGGGTGCTCCCAAAAAGAGCGTCCAGTCCCGGCGCATGTCGGCGCGCACAGCATCGTAAGTTGTAGGATGTAAACTGGCCCGTAGTTGTTCAGGATTCATTTTGCGAAGGTAGTCGGGCAACCCTGGACTTGCATTCTCTTTTAGTCGGCTGAGCAGCACAGCCCAGACTTCATCAAAACGGGTTTGATCGCCTGAACGTTCCAGCGCCAGGGCCGTACGGTACAACTGCAAGGGCGTCAGATTACGCAAGCCGCCATTGCGTTCAATTAAACGATCAAAGCAAAGAGATGCCACGATGAACTGGCCTTGGTCCAGGTGATATGAGCCTAGTAGGGCAGCAGCTTCGGCACCGGCTTCGGTGTGTAAATAACGCAAAGCCACTTCGGCGTAGATTTGCGGATCACCTGTTGCCTGGCCTTTACGCAACAAGCCGCGGGCCGTCACGCCATATTCCTGTTCGTAGAATTGTTTGCCTTCCTTGGGCAGACTGCCCAACAAACGATTGGCTTCCGCACGCACACTGATGCGGCGCGCTCCTTGATCTTGCAAGAAGACATCCTCTTTCGAGTCAAGCAATGATTGCAGCAAGCGGATGGCGTTTGTCCAATCTTGGGCTGCGATGCGTCGCTGCGCTTCATCGAGACGACGCTTGGCCCGCGGGTCCACGGGAAGTTTGACATTGCTGGTGAATTGATCTCCGTCCAGTTGGCCGGTTGGATTGCCACCTAGCAAGCGTTGGATGAGCGGTATACCCGGCAACCATTGGGGTTGACCTGGATTGGGCGGTTGGCCTTGCGCCGGCATCGGTGGTGGTGGTGCGACCGCTGGTGCGGCTGGCTGAATTTTTACCTGCTGGGCTGGCGAGGTGGCCATCCCGAAAGTCAACCAACTGCCCAGCAACAGCATCTGGACTAACAATACCAAGCCGAGCCGTGTGTGGGGCATGAGCGGTTCCTCAAAGCCGTCGGGCGCAATTGCAAGGCGATTCTGGCTTTAATGCGTTTAAGCCACAAAACCTGTTGCATTATTGCTGCACCAGCAAAGGCCACCATTCTGGCAGCCATCATAAACCGAATGATCCAAAGCGCCAAGCGAAGCCGGTCCCTTGGTGACCAATCTGTTACATTCGATTTCCACTATCTATCTAATTGTATGCTGTGTTTTACTCAAACAACATAGTTGAGCTTATGGTCAAGACGAATAACCGCCTTTGCACGATTGATATCTGAGAACCAAATGAAAACCCATGGACCTGTGTTAGCGATGGACCAGGCAGATAGGAGGTATCGCGATTGGATTCAATTAACTCGACAAATGAGATTTCAGCATTTAGGATAGTGAATCAATGGCTGGTATAGCTAACCCTCTTACAGGATCTGGTACGGATCATGCCGAAGCCTGCATCCAAGCCAGGATCGGATCACAAAACCCAAAACCCGGAACCGGCGGGTTTGCCCACGGATTGGTCTTTTCTTGCACCTCCACAGAAGCCCGGCGAGCTTGGTCGGTTTGCGCACTATCGCATTTTCCATTTGCTGGGCACGGGTGGAATGAGTCTGGTCTTCCTGGCCGAAGATGTGCGGTATCATCGAAAAATTGCCTTGAAAGTTCTAAAGCCTGAGTTTGTGTCCGACGAAGACGCTCGGCCACGCTTCGTTCGTGAAGCCCAACTGACGGCCAAGATCAAGCACGATCATATCATTACCATTCATGAAGTTGGTCAAGTGGGCGACTTACCTTTCATTGCCATGGAGTATTTCGATGGCGTGATGTTGGCAGAATGGATGGAAGCGAATCCGCATCCTCCCATCCGGACGGTGCTTGCCTTGGCTAAAGATATCGCCAGTGGGTTGTCGGCTGCTCATGCCAATGGGTTGATCCATCGCGATATCAAGCCGACCAATATCATGATCAACGAAGCGACCGGCCAGGTGAAAATCCTCGACTTTGGCCTGGCCCGGGCAATCAAGCCGGACGTGTCCCTGACGCGCAAAGGCTTCATCGTCGGCACGCCAGCCTTCATGTCGCCTGAACAGGCACGTGGCGGACAACTGGACCATCGTTCTGATTTGTTCAGTTTCGGCATCCTGCTCTATTTGATGTGTACGGGCAAGCTGCCCTTTCATGGACAAAATCCACTTGAGATTTTGACTAATCTCTGTACCGAACATCCTAAACCCGTCCATGAACGCAATCATACGGTTCCGTTTGCGATGTCAGAGTTGATAGCTAGGTTGTTGGGCAAAAAAAGAGAACAGCGACCTTCGTTTGCGGCGGAAGTTATTGCATCGCTCGAGCAGATTGAGCAGGAGATGACGCGTGCGGAAGGCATGTTGGAGATCCAGGAAAACAACGATACGCTCATCACACCCTTGCCTAGCCGTCGAACCGATCCGAATCTGGCCCAGGCATTGCTTCAAGCACCCCCTATGCTTCGCCCCATCGCTATGACCCAAACCTGGAAAACGCGGTTGTGGCTGTATGTGGGCATTCCATTGTTATTCGCCTTAATCTTCTATGGTTTGTTGTTGTTTGGTTGGTGGCTATTGCGCGCGAGTTGACACATTGACTGTCGGTGAACAACTTGAAGGAATATGCAGGCGAGGACTGCATGTTCAAAAATAAGAACTGCAAGTGCAAACCTTTAGCCAGCTTGCTTCGTCGGATGTTTGCAGGGATCCATTGCTCAAACCATCAATATCAAGGCAACTCTAACGACGAGGATCAAATGAAACCTTATGCTTTGCTGTCATTGTCCATCGGCCTCTGTGGTTGGATGATGGCTGTCACCCATGCGGATGAAAAACCCAAAATGCCCATTAACGATCTCAAAGCCGTGGCGCACGGCAACAACGCGTTTGCCTTCGATCTTTATGCTAAATTAGGCAAGGCCCCGAAAAACCTGTTTTATTCGCCGTCGAGTTTGAGCACTGCTCTGGCGATGTGTTATGGCGGAGCTCGCGGCTCAACCGCCCAAGAGATGGCCAAGGTGCTTCATTTCTCCATGGCCCAGAATCAACTGCATCCCGCAATCGCACAGCTCTCGCAGTTATTGACGACACCAAGCAAGCCTAGCTTGTATCAACTGAGCATAGCCAATGCACTCTGGCTGCAACAAGACGCCAAACTCGAGGACGCCTATGTCGAGTCAATGAAGCAGAATTATGGTGCTGGCATCCAGCTTGTGGATTACAAGACCAAAGCCGAACAGGCACGCTTGACCATCAACCAATGGGTGGAGGAACGAACGCAGAATAAAATCAAGGATCTGATCAAACCCGGCATGTTGGATGCCGAAATGCGCCTGGTGCTGACCAACGCCATCTACTTCCTCGGGGATTGGGCATCGCCTTTCGAAAAAGATGCGACCTACGCACAAGATTTTCATCTGGCCAGCGGCAAAATGATGCAAACCGACATGATGCATCAAACATCACACATGCTTTACATGGAAAATGATCAGGTGCAAGTATTGGAAAAAGATTACCGAGGCAGTGATTTGTCAATGGTCATGATCCTGCCCAAAAAGCAAGGCGCCTTAACGGACATCGAGCGTCAATGGAACGTGAAGCAGTATGATGAATGGCTCAGCCAGTTGCGCTTGACTCGAATCGCCTTGAGCCTGCCCAAGTTCACGATGAATACGGAGTATGAGCTCAGCAAAGTGCTGCCGGAGATGGGAATGCCCTTGGCGTTTTCGAATCAAGCCGATTTTTCAGGGATGAGTACGAGCGAGCCGTTTAAAATCGGCTTTGTCATTCATAAAGCGTTTGTCAAGGTGGATGAAAAGGGAACGGAAGCAGCTGCAGCCACGGCCATTGGCATGAGGTTGGCAGGCGCGCCGATCATGGAAAAGCCCATTGAGTTTACGGCTGACCATCCCTTCATTGTCATCCTTCGCGACAAGCGCACGGGAACGATCTTATTCATGGGTCGCGTGATGGAGCCCTCGGCTGCCGTTGCTAAAGGCAAGTAGATGGCATATCACTCAAGCTCATCAACCATAAAGGTCGATGAGCTTTTCTTTTTCAGCGTCCATGGCCGCTGAGGGGCTACGCTACGTGCAAACATGGTTGATGACACAACCAATTGCAATCACCCTCAAATCAGAAGGTTGAGCAAGCATATGAAACACTTCAGTTGGACTCTGCTTGGTTTGTACTGGATAGGGCTAACCACGGCTTGGTGCCGATTTGACCGACCAATACCCTATGCCACCCAGCATTCGCAGACGGTTGCCCAAGCGAATAACACGTTTGCCTTTGATTTGTATGCCAGAGTTCACAATACCAATGGCAACGTCTTTTACTCACCTTCCAGTTTGAGCACAGCCTTGGCGATGACTTATGGTGGTGCACGCGGGACAACGGCTCAGGAAATGGCCAAGGTTCTCCATTTTTCATTGGCTCCGGAGCAACTGCATCCCGCCATGGCACAATGGTCGCAGCAGTTGATCACGCCGAGCAAAGCCGGTAATTATCAACTGAGCTTGGCCAATGCCATTTGGCTGCAAAGCGGAGCGCCTTTTGAACAAGCCTATTTAGACACGATGCAAAAGTATTATGGCACGAGCTTACAGCTTGTGAATTTCAAAACGCAGTTCGAGCAGGCGCGCTTGTCGATCAATGCATGGGTGGCTGAACGAACGGAAAAGAAAATCTTGAACTTGATCAAACCAGGCATGTTGTCGGACGAAACCCGGCTCGTGCTTACCAATGCGTTGTATTTCCTGAGTGATTGGGCCGATCCTTTTGAGAAGAACGCCACGTATCCGCAAGACTTCCATTTGCAGGATGGCCAAAAGATGAAAGTGGACATGATGCACCAAACGCAACCCATGCAATACATGGAAACGAGTGACGTACAAGTCTTAGAAAAAGACTATAAGGGTAACGATCTGTCGATGGTGTTCATCCTGCCCAAAAAGAAAGGTGCATTGAGCCAATTGAGTGCGACATGGAATAACACGGTGTACGAACAATGGGTTAGCAAGTTGCAAACTAGAAAGGTCGAAGTTTGCCTCCCGAAATTCACCTTCAACACCGAATATGAGATGAGCAAAGTGTTGGCGGCAATGGGCATGCCGTTGGCCTTTTCGGATCAGGCCGATTTTTCCGGGATCAGTCGGAGTATGCCGCTTACGATCAGCCACGTCGTCCATCAAGCATTCGTGCGTGTTGATGAAAAGGGTACCGAAGCGGCGGCAGCCACGGCGGTAATTATGAAGGAAGTCAGTGCCTTTGTCGAACCGCCATTGGTCTTCAATGCGGATCATCCCTTCATGGTGATCCTCCGCGATAAACGCAGCGGAAGCATTTTGTTTATGGGCTGCGTCAAGGAGCCCGCGGCCAGCCAAGGGAAATGAACACTAGGCTCATGAATCGATTTTTGTAGGACCAGGTTCAGCAGAGTCACGCGGTTTGGGGCGTTATTGGCCAATGATGCCTGTCCATCAACTGACGATTGTTGATGTTGTCGGCTGCACCTTGGCTGGGGTTTGCATGGGCGCGGGTGTTGGTGTTCGTATCAACAAGCGCAGATTCGCTCGCAGTTTCTCCATCAACACATAAAAGACCGGCACAAGAATCAAGGTCACCAAGGTGGACAGGACAATGCCACCGATGATGCCGCGTGCCATGGGGGCGCGTGTTTCCGCGCCAGGTCCCCAACCGATGGCAGCCGGGATGGCTCCTGCGACGGTAGCGATGGAAGTCATCAAAATGGGCCGCAATCGCACTGGGCAAGCCGCGAGCACAGCTTGTTCCGGCGTCAAAGCTGATGTGGTAGCGTCTGTTCGCACGCGTTCATCGCTGCCGTTGTCTGACGGCACAGGAGTCGATGCATGGTGTTGCGCGGGGTCTGAAGGCAACCCTTCTTCGCGCAGCTGATTGGTGTAGTCCACCAGAATGATCGAGTTCTTTTTGACGAGCCCCATCAGCAGAATCAACCCGATCATGCTCATCATGTTGAGGGTGTCATGGGTGAACCACAAGGTCACCAAGGCACCGGTCACCGCAAACGGCATGGCCAGCAGCACGGTCAGCGGATGAATGAAGGAATTAAACTGCACACCCAAAATCATATAGGCGATCACAATGCCCAGGATAAGCGCGAATACCAGGCTGTTGATCGTTTCTTCCATTGCTTTGGCATTGCCCAACTCCACAACGCGAAAGTCGTCCTTGCTTAAAACGCCTTGAACCAACTGACGACAGAAAGCAATGGCTTCACCCTGGGACACACCGGTCGCGGGATTAGCCGTGATTTCTATTTTTCGTTCATGGTTGAAACGATGGATGACAGGTAGCGTGGCGACGGTTTTGCGCGAGACAAAATCGGTCAGCGGCACCAGACGTTGATCTCCAGCGCGAAGCGTTAATGCATCCAATTGGTCGGGGCTGCCGCGCTGGTGCAACTGCAAACGAACACGGACGTCGTAGCGCCGACCGCGATCGGTAAATTTGGCCACACGCTGCCCCCCGACGAGCAGGCTGAGACTGTCGGCCAAGCGGCTGACCGGAATGCCGAGCAGCGCCATTTTCTCTCGATCCGGGTAAATCTGCACTTCCGACATGCCTGGTCGATAATCCGTGTCCACATCCTGCAGTTTACCGCTGGCTTGCATAGCCAGCTTGAGCTTCGTAGCCGCTTCAGGCAGCTTTTCCCATGGCCCAAGCAGCGCAAAATCGACGGGGTCGCCTCGTTGAGCTGTGAAGCCTTCCGTGGACAAATCACGGATCACCACGCGAATTCCGATGATGTTGCCCAGATCGGCACGCACTTCCTCCATGATGCTTTTCTGAGATTGTCGCCTCGCGGTCATCGGCACCAATTGCACAAAGATATCCGCTTCATTCATGAGTTGTCCGGTTTCGGTGGCCACCGTGGTCAGAAAACTCTGTACATCAAAGCGCTCGGAAAGCCTCGTTTCGCATTCTTGCAGTAAATCATCGACTTGCTTGAGGCTGGAACCAACTTCGCAAATGACATGGACAACGAAACGACTTTGATCTTCGCTTGGCACGAGTTCCCTGCCCAAGAGGTTGAAGTAGAGCATGCTTGCTGCAACCAGGATGAGGAGCAAGCTGGCGAGCAAAACGACGGGCCAAGCACGCAAGGATAGACGAAGCAACCAGGCATAAGCCACCGTCAGCCCATGCAGCAACCAATCGATGGGTCGTAGTAAAATCAATTCAATCACCCAACGATGGATCAAGCCATAAACGACGGTGGCATAGCGCACGATCAAAATGGACAAGAACATTTCCAAGAAGGTTTCGATGGTCATCCAAAGCCACCACCAGCCACCAAGGGCCTCCAAGGGGGCCGGGGCTTGTATAGCTCCTACCCCATGCAGGAGGAAGTGAATGCCTTTGGCGAGAGACCAAACCCATGGAGCTAACATGGGCCATTGCGGGGAGAGCAGCCTGAGCGCAACACCGAGAATCCCAACCAAGATCGCCACAAACAAGGCCAAAGGCCAGCCGAAGGGCAGGGATTTAGCGTTCACGCGGCTGCGCACATTGAGGAAAAAGGCACATAGCATAGGTGTCAGGGTCAGTGCGGATAGCAGCGATAAGAACACAGCAACGCTAACCGTCATGCCAAACTGGAAGAAGAATTTGCCGATGATTCCGCGCATGAAGGCCACGGGGAGAAAAATGGCCATGATGGAGAGCGTTGCAGCAATGGCGGCGAAGGCGATTTCCCGCGACCCGAGCAGTGCGGCTTCCTTGCGTGCCTTGCCATGCTCGCGATGGCGATAGATGTTTTCCAGGACCAAAATAGCATCATCCACCACCACGCCCACCGACAGCGATAAGCCGAGCAAGGTCATCAGATTGATGGTAAATGGTTCCAGCCCAACGAGTTTAACGCCGTAGTTGATGACAAAAAACGTTCCAAGCAGCGATGTGGGAATGGAAAGGCAAATGTTGATGGTGGTGCCAAGCGAACCCAAAAAGAGAAAGCACACGACGGCCGTCAGCAAAATGCCCAGAAAAAGAGTCAGCTTGAGTTCTTCAACATTCTCGCGAACGAACAAGGAGTAATCGACGGGGATGTGCAGACTGACGTGCGCGGGGAGCATGCGCTTAAGTTCGGGCAGTGTGGATTTAACGTTTTCACAAACGCGGACCAGGTTGCCGCCAATGGCTTTGCGTACTCCCACCGCCACGGCTGGCATGCGATTGAACCGGGCCAGGCTTCGGCGATCTTCGAGTCCATTTTCAACGACGGCCACATCCTTGAGCAGTATGTGTTGACCTTGACGATCGGCCAGCAGCAACTCATCAAACTCGCTGAGGGAATACGCTTCACCCATCGTGCGCAAGTTAAATTCAATGAACTGACTTTGCAGGTAACCCGCGGGCAGTTCGGCATGTTGTCTCTGCAAGGCGAGCAGTACATCCTCAGCGGCCAGATTATAAGCTTGCAGCTTTTCGGCATCGACCCAAATGCGGATATTTCGGGATTGCAATCCGCCAAACTGAACGCCGCCCACGTCGGGGATGGAGGAGAGCCGTTGCTTGAACTGCTTTTCAGCGAAGTCGCTGATTTGCACGAGCGGCACGGGGCCAGACAGCGTCAGCCACATGACGGGTAAATTGTTCGGATTCACTTTGGCGATGACCGGCGGGTCGATATCCAAGGGCAGCTTGCGCCGGGCACCGCTGATGGCGTTCTGGACGTCCTGCATGGCCACGTCGATTTTGCGATCCAAGCGAAAATAAATGGTGACGATGCTCACGCCTTCCAGGCTTTGTGACATCATGTAGTCAATGCCTTCAACGCTGGCCACGGCATCCTCGACGACATCCGTCACATCACCATCCATGATGCTGGGGCTGGCGGCTTCGCGGGTGATCACCACGCTAACCACCGGGAAATCGATTTCAGGAAACTGGCTGACGCCCATGTCCTGATAACCTAAATAGCCGAAGATGATCATCGCGGATGAGACAACAACCGCGAACACGGGATTTTTGATGGAAAGATCAGACAGCGTCATGATTGAACCTGTGGCATCGACGATTCCTGTGATATGGGGATAGTGGCCGAAGCTTGCGGGGGGAGTGCTTGTGCCGCCTGTGATTCAAACGTATGGGTTTCCCAGGAGGATTGCTCCTCAATGGGCTCTAAATGGATCGTGACCAGGATGGGTTGCCATTGTTGGTTGATGGCTGCTTCAAGCGCATCGGCCAACGCATGGGCTTCACGCACGGTCATTCCACCAGGAACGAGGAGGTGGAAATCGGCGTGTCGTTGAGTCCCTGCGCGGCGAGTTCGCAGCGCGTGATAGGTCATGCCGGGTTTGAGCTGGCTTTCAATGAGCTGACGCATTGCAGCCAAATCCGCTTCGGGCAGGGCGGTATCCATCAGGCCATCGAATGAACGCCTGACAATGCGCGTTCCCGTCCACAAGATCTGGCTGGCCACGGCCAACCCGAGGACGGAATCAAGCCAGACCCATTGGGTAAACATCATGACCACCAACCCCAAGGTGACACCCAAGGTGGTCCAAACATCCGTCAGCAGATGGTGGCCGTCAGCTTCCAAAATGATAGCCTGCTCCTCGCGGCCCACACGAATCAGTTGCCAGCCGACCAGGCCATTGATGCCAGCAGCCACGAGGCTGATCGTCAGTCCGAGCCCTAATTGCTCAATCGCTGCCGGGTGAAGCAGCCGTTCGAAGGCATGCCAAGCAATGGTGATGGCCGCCAAGACGATCAGGCCGCCTTCCAACCCGCTGGAAAAATACTCGATCTTTTCATGGCCGTAAGGATGGCGTTGGTCGGCAGGCTGAGCAGCATACCACAAGGCGAGCATGGCCACCAAAGCAGCGATCAAGTTGGCGATCGACTCGACCGCGTCGGAAAGCAGGCCGACGGAGCCTGTGATCCAGAATGAAATGAATTTCAATGCCATGGTCAATATGGCCGCAGCAATCGACAGGAGGATAAGGCGGCGGTGGCGCTGAAATTTCATGACCCCTCCATCGACGCTAGGGGGCGGACAGGTGCGGGCATGGGTCGGTTGGCTTCGAGGGGTTTGACTTCGCGCAAGGCCTGTTGTGCGGTTTCTTCAGCAGGTTCGGAGCGTTCGGTCAAACGCTTGATCCACTGACCAAAGCGATCCAGCAACACATAGAGCAAGGGAACATAGATCAGTGTGACCATCGTCGATAGGATGATACCGCCGATGATGGCACGGGCCATGGGCGCACGTGTTTCCGCACCAGGACCTGTACCAATGGCCATGGGAATGGCCCCTGCCACGGTGGCCAAGGTGGTCATCAGGATGGGCCGCAGCCTGATCGGGCATGCCTTGAGCGCTGCTTCCTCTGCTGAAAGCGGAGTGGCTGCGTTCTGTTCATTCCGCAACTGCAGTGTGTAATCCACGAGCACGATGGAATTCTTCTTCACCAAGCCAGCCAACAGCACCACGCCAATCATACTCATGAGATTGAGGGTGTCGTTAAACAGCCACAGCGTAAACACAGCGCCTGTGACACCGAAAGGGACAGCCATGAGCACCGTGAAGGGATGAACGAAGGAATTGAACTGCACCCCCAGGATCATCGCTGCGATGATGAAGCCCAGGGCCAAGGCATACCACATGCTATCGATGGTGGTTTGCATCGCACGGGCATTGCCCATTTGCACAATGCGATAGCTGCTGGGCAAGCCCATCTCCTCGCGTACCTGGTGGGCCAATTCCTGGCAGCGGCTGATCGCTTCACCTTGCGACACCCCCGGGGCCATGTTTGCCGTCAGTTCCACTTTGCGAAGCCGATTGAGTCGATTGATGACGGGTAGCGTGATGATGGTTTCCACTTTGGTGAGATCACGCAGTGGAATCAGCTTGCCTGAAGCGTTCTTCACATGGATGTCTTTGAGTTGGTCAGGGGATTGCCTTTGTTCTTCCAAGTACCTCACGCGCACGTCGTAACGGCGATCTTGATCCGTGAAGCGCCCGACGCGTATTCCCCCCATGGCAATGTTGAGCACAAACCCCAAGCGTTGGATGGGCACGTCGAGCAGAGCTGCCTTTTGCCGGTCTGGGATGATATGAACTTCCCCCATGCCTGGGCGGTAGTCCGAGTTGACATCGGTGACAATGTCACTGGAACGCATCCGTTCGCGGATTTTCTCCGAGAGTGCAATGACTTGTTTCCAATCAGGCCCTTGCACCGCAAAATTGACCGGAAAACCACGCGTTGGCGTGAATCCTTGGGTGGATAAATCCAAAACAATGGCGCGGACATCGGGGATGGTGCTGAAGCGTTTGCGAATTTCCGTCATGATATCCGATTGGGTCCAACTTCGTTCATCGGCCGGTATGAGCCGAACAAAAATGATGCCTTCACTGATCAATTGTCCCGGGCGAATGGAGGTGGCTGTGAAAAACGTTGCTATCACTTCTTTTTTGGTGACGGGGTCGGTCAAACCGACCAACTTTTCCTCAGCCAGCTTCATTTTTTCGTCAACACTATAAATACTGCTGCCCACACGGCAGATGAGGGTGATCGACATGCGGCTTTGGTCCTCGCTGGGGACCAGTTCACGTCCCAAAGGCTTGATGGTCAGTCGCTGTTGGCCGAGCCAACCGGCGATTGGGCCGGGCAGCGGTAAATCCACTCCTATGACAAAGAGCAAAGCGGCTACGCTTAAGATCAAACTCAAGGGAATAACCCATAAGGAGTGGCGCAAAGCATGCTTTAAGATCCAGGAATAAAACCGCGTCAACCCGCGCATGATGAAATCAATGGGGCGAACGATGATTAACTCAATGACGAAGCGGTCGATCAGCCAATAAAAACGTGTGCAGGCCGTAGCCAACCAACCCAAGGGTCCGCCGTAGGCTGGCGGGCATGGTCGATACGGGTCGCGCACATCGAGGAACAAAGAACAAAGCAATGGCGTCATCGTCAGAGCGACCACCAACGACAACAACACCGCCACCGTCACGGTGATGCCAAACTGGAAGAAGAACAGCCCAATCGAGCCTTCCAGGAATGCCACCGGTATGAAAATGGCAGCAATGGACAGCGTGGCTGCAGTGGCGGCAAAGGCGATCTCCCGAGCGCCTTTACGGGCAGCAGTCGGGCGATCCTCGCCATGCTCGCGATGGCGGTAAATATTTTCCAGGACCAGAATCGCATCATCTACGACGACGCCAACGGACAAGGACAGTGCTAACAGCGTCATGAAATTCAATGTGAAACCAAACCAGTGCATCACCATGAACGTGCCGATGAGAGAGATGGGGATGGTGATACACACATTGAGTGTGGTACCCAGCGAACCCAGAAACACAAACGAAACAATGGCCGTGAGCAGGATACCCAGAAACAGCGTCTCTTTGACTTCTGCGATATCGTCTTTGATGAACAAAGAAAAATCGGTCGATACGCTGATCTTGATATCGTTGGGCAGCATCTTGCGCAGTTCCGGGATACGTCGTTTGACTTCATCGCATACTTCGACCACGTTGGCCCCGATGGCACGCATGACGCCCAATCCCACGTTGGGTTCACGATTGAACCGGGCGAAGGAACGAAAGTCCTCCATGCCATCTTCGATCAAGGCAATATCGCCCAAACGCACCAGGGCATGCTCGCTTTTCAGAATGGGTAACTGAGCGAATTGATCGACGGTCTCAGCTTCGCCGAGCGTTCGGACATTCATGTCCAGACGCCGGCTTTCAATGACACCTGCAGGCTTTTCCACATTTTCACGTCGAATCGCCTGAAAGACATCGAGGGGGTCCAAGTTGTGTTGATAGAGTTGTGGTCCATCCAACCAGATGCGCATGCTGCGTCGGCGCAGGCCGCCGTAAAAGACGCCGCCGCAACCCGGAATGGTTTCAACCGCATTTTTGAGGCGATCTTGCACCAATCGATTGATTTCAGCGATGGGCCTGGGGCCGTGCACGCTCAGCCATATCACTGGGAACTTGTTGAAGTTGACTTTGGAAACGACGGGTGGATCGATGTCCGTTGGTAGCCGCAGGGCTGCAGCCGCCACCGCGTTTTGCACATCCTGCATGGCGACATTGATGTCGCGTGATAGATGGAAATAGACCGTGACGACGCTGGCACCTTCCAGGCTTTGGGACTGTATGTAATCGACACCCTCAATCCCGGAAATAGCGTCTTCGATCACGTCAGTGACATCAAATTCCATCGTGTCAGGGGCGGCAGCTTCACGGTAGGTCGTGACGTTGACGACGGGGAAATCGATCTCAGGGAATTGACTGATGCCCATGTCCTTATAGCCGAGATAGCCAAACACCACCATTGCCGTGGATAACATCGCGGCAAAAACGGGGTTTTTTAGGCTGATATCGGAGAGCGTCATGGCCGTCGTTTGTTTGTGTTGGAATTGATTGATTGTTCTGCAATGTGAAGGCTAAATGGCACAGCGTCCTACGCAGTGGAGCGAACCTAATGTAGATGCGAAATGGTTTTGAGATTCTCGATCAGGGACTCGTTGAATTGGATGGGCGTGCCGTCTTCCAACGCTTCAGCCCCTTGTCGGACAAACCAGTCGCCTGGTTGCAATGACTTGCTCGGGTCTAGCCCGCCGCGTACTTCGACCATGCCATTGGCTCGATAACCCAAAATCAGCACACGTGCTTCAGCCACCCATTCCGTCGCACCACTGCGGGTTTTGCGCTGCACCGGCACAAAAACCACAAAGCCGCGTTCCGTGGGGCGGACGGCTTCTTCGGGAATCACACAGGCATCCATATTCGTCTGCAGCGGATAGCGAATGGTCGCGCTAAAACCCGGTTGCAACCGGAACCCTTTTACCAGCGATGGTACCTCGGCTTTGCATTCAAACATGTGTGTGTCCGGGTTGGCGACGGTGCTCATGTAAAAAATGCGTCCGCTAAAACGATGATTAGGCAAGGCTCGAACCGTGAATTCCACATCACTGGCATCCAACTGACTTTCAAGGCAGGAGGCTTGCAGCAGCATGGACGGCAGGGTATTGATTGGATTGATGCTGGTTGCGCTCATAATGAGGCTTAAACCGGCAATCGAAAACCGTTCGCGGCGAAGGAGCTTGCTTCGAACGGTTGCCGCCGCGGATTCAGGCACGTACCCCACCAGGCGCAGGCGGCTTAAATCAGCCAAGGTTGCGATGACCGTCTTTTCGTCCACGTAACTGCCTGGAGTGATGAGACGTTTGTTGATGCGGCCTGCATAGGGCGGGCGAACTTGGGATCGGTTGAGATAATGCTCAGCCAATTGCAAGGCAGCCTGGGCCGCCCGCAGCTCGGATTCGGCTACCCGTAAATTCAACAAAGCGCGAGTGCGTTCCTCTTCGGATGCTCCGCGCCGGGCTTCACGGGTACGCTCAGCGGCATCCTGTGCCAAAGCCAAGGCTGCTTGAGCACGCTCGACATTGGCTCGTGCCTGCTCAGCGGCCATCAAGTAGCGTTTTTGGTCGACTTTGATGAGGATCGTTTCGGGTGATACTTCGTCGCCTTCCCTGAAAGCCACTTCATCCACCACCCCGGTCACACCGGCGGCCAACTGGGTTTCTGCTTCGGCCTCCAAGACGCCAACCGTTTCGACATAATAGTCGAGCTTCTGCCGAATCGCTTTGGCCAGAGACACCGCTCGCTTCAAATTCACTTGAGAAGGCGGCTTGGCCGATAATGCGGGATTAACACCCTGACTTTCGCGATGACAACCTGCCAGCACCAAAACGAACAACATCTGCATTGGCCAGCGAGTTAGAATTCGACTCATCTGTATTCGCCTTGGATGGATTCTCGAGGAGGGCCTATTCACTTATAGGATAGCCAATGCCCTAGCTGGAAACTATGACTTTACATTCTGCTTAGTCCCAATTCTTGGCTGTTGCCATCGTCACAATCCAACAACGGGGCTTTCATTCGCTGCGTTTCGCAATTGCAAACAGCGTTGAATCATTTGCACGGTCATGGATCGATGCGAACGGCCCGAGGCCGACAGCATGCGCGAAAGACCAGACGTGGCGCCATAGTCCGGATTGGGATTCACTTCCAGAATCCATGGTTGGCCCTGCGCATCCACGCGCACATCAATACGAGCATAATCGCGACAACCTATCAAATGATACGCCTGAAGGGCAAGATGCTGCAGGCGCTCAGCCAATGCGGGATCAACATCGGCTGGGCATTTCGGCAAGGCTGCCAGGTCCTCCTCTGAGCCTGGATTCCATTTGCTTTGATAGGTCACAATGGGCCAATGACCAGGAACAGATCGATCGAAAATGATCTCTGCAATCGGCAAAACGACCGGGAGCGGATCATCGCATATCCCTACATTGAATTCCCTTCCGTCGATAAACTGTTCGATCAGAAACGGTGGCTGATAGTGTTCCATCAGGTAACGTAAGCGTTGGGCTAAGGCGGCTGGCGTTGCGACAACGCTGCCATAATCGATCCCCACACTTGCATCTTCAGCGACGGGTTTGACAATGACCGGCCAGGCTTCAGGCATCTCGGAGAGCGATCCATCCTGGGCCGTGATGAAAGCCGGCGTTGGCAGGTCCGCTCCTTTGAGCAAGCGTTTACACAATATTTTGTCGCGTGCCAATACCATGGCAGGCATGGGGCAGCCTGTAAAGGGGATTCCCAACCACTCTAACAACCCTGCGGCATAGGCTTCGGTTTGCCCACAAATAGCCAACCCTTCGAAGAGGTTAAAAACTGCCTGCGGTTGAAAATGTCGCAAGGCTGTTAGCAATTCGTCCGGCTCTTTCCCCGCGCCACACAGATGTACACGAAAACCAGCATCGCGCAACTCGCCCGTGACCAGTTCAACTGTGTGCAAAACATCTCTTTCTGCGGCGGCATCGGGATGCTCCACAGGCAAAGTCGGTGCGTTGTACAAAACCATGACACGTTCTTCAGCCAAGGGATCATGCTCCTATTTGCAAGCGACTAGCAAACCACGATACGAGGCGAATCGATCGAAACCTCGTGGCATTAGCGGTTCAGTCTTTCCTTTTTTGTACGATTCGTTCACAATAAAAGAGACTGAACATGTGACTGTGCTTGACTAACCCGCCGCAGCGACAGGCCTGCCATGATGATCATACCAAACATCGGTCGTTGGTTATTGATGGGTTTGTGTTTAGGAACCTGCCTTTCAGCTCAAGCATGGATTGAAGACCATGCCCCTCGTTCGACCAGCACGTTTGAGCAGTCCATTCGCCCCATATTGACGGCTCATTGCATGCAATGCCATAACGAATCGAAACGCAAAGGCGGATTGGACCTTACAAGCTTGGCGAGCCTCGCCAAAGGCGGCAGCACCGGGCCTGTCGTTGAACCGGGTCAGGCCGCGAGCAGCCTCCTCTATCAGTTCCTTCAGAAAGATAGCGAAATTCACATGCCACCCGAAGGGCAGTTGTCAGAAAAAGAGATTAGCATCATCCGTGAATGGATCGATCAGTTGCCTAAAGATAAACCCTTGGTGGCATTGAAGGATGAAAAGCAAAAAGCCATCTCGCATTGGGCCTTTCAACCCGTTAAGCCAATCACGCTGCCCAAGGTGAAAGATGCAACCGGTTTGGTGAATGAGATTGATTACTTTGTCGTTGCCCAATTGGAATCCCGCGGGCTGAAGCTCGGTCCTCGAGCAAGTAGACAGGAGTTGATCCGCAGGGCGACCTTTGACCTGACCGGGCTGCCGCCGACGCCGGAAGAAGTGCAAGCCTTTATTCAGGATGCGTCTCCGCATGCGTATGAAAAATTACTGGATCGATTGCTGGCTGCGCCAGCTTATGGCGAGCGCTGGGGCCGCCACTGGCTGGATGTGGCACGCTATGCTGATTCCGATGGCTTTGAGTTTGATGTCGATCGGCCTCATGCATTCCGCTATCGCGACTACGTTATTCGCAGCTTCAATGCGGACAAACCCTACGATCGGTTTATCCTTGAGCAATTGGCCGGTGATGAGTTGTTTCCTTACAAACCTGATGCCTTGATCGCCACGGGCTTTTGCCGGCATGGACCTACCATTGACAACCAAGTCAATGAAAAGAATCGTTTGGATGAATTGGATGATATTATCAGTACGACCTCATCCGTTTTCTTAGGTCTGACCATGGGTTGTGCTCGCTGCCACGATCATAAATACGACCCGATCAGTCAGAAGAATTATTACGAAATGCTCGCCATCTTCAATTCCAGGGAAAAGCTGGAGTATAACGTGGGCACACCGGAAGAACGGGAACGCTTACGTGCCCACAATGAAAAGCTTGACAAGCAAATCCAAAGCCATCGCCGTTCGCTTCGCGAGCTGGAAATGAGCGTATTACTGCAAGCGGGAAATTGGCAAAGCCAGGCTCGTGAACTCATCGGCATGCCAGTGCAAAACGCGGACAACCCCCTGCAGCCGCAAACGAAGCTATTATTCGGCGATCCAACGTGGACCGACTATATCCTTGAATGTGAAGTCCAACCGTTGACGGATCAGTCTCAGCCATGGATAGCCGTGCGGGCAACTACGGGCCAAGACCTTATTTGGCTTCAATTGAGCAGCCAAAAGCAGGAAGCAAGCCAATTGGCATACGAGCAAGCGGGCAAGCGCAGCCTGCTGCAAAAAACCAATCAGTTGCCGCTGCAAAGCCTTCAATGGCATCGTGTTCGTATCGCCCTGCTTGGCGAGCAAATCAAAGTATTCATTGGCGAAGACCTGTTATTGGATGCTCGGGCGAATGGTTCGCTCGAAGGCTGCATCGGGCTGGGGTGTTCCGGGGGCGCGGTCAAAGTCCGCGGATTGCAGGTGAAACGCAGCGACGGGCAGCAACTCTGGGTCGGTACTCCAAGCTTACTGTCTCACGATGCTGCATGGGCGAAAGCAGCCTACCCGGATCGGATGCAAAGGAAACAAGAGCTGACGCAGACGATCTTGCGCTTGAATCAGGATCGGCTGCAACCGCCCTTGGCCATGGGCATCCGTGACGCCAGCGCTAACCCCAAGCCAACGTACTTGCTGTTGCGGGGCGACCATCGCATGAAGGGGCATGAAGTGCAACCAGGGGTGCCTGCGTGTTTGACGAACAAGCCGCTGGAATTCCCTGCACCCCTTGTATCGCAAAAAACCACGGGCCGACGATCGGTCCTTGCACGCTGGCTAACCGATCCCAGCAACCCTTTGACGGCTCGGGTCATCGTGAATCGCATTTGGCAATGGCATTTCGATAAAGGTTTGGTGGAAACCAGCAGCAATTTTGGCCTCAATGGAGCGAGGGCCAGCCACCCGGAATTGCTCGACTGGCTTGCACAACAATTCATGGCCAGCGGTTGGCAGTGGAAGTCGATGCACAAATTAATCATGCTATCAGCCACCTACCAGCAAAGCTCCAGCATGCAAGCAACCGCCCAGCAACTCGACCCCAACAATGTGTTGTTGTGGCGCTATCCCAAAAAGCGCATCGAAGCCGAGGCCTTGCGCGACAGTGTGTTGTTTGTTTCGGGAAAATTGAATCGGGAAATGTATGGCCCTGGGGTGAAGGCCCGCATCCAACCTGGCCTGATTGCCACAGGCTCAACGCCGAAGTGGCCGATGATCAGCAAGGAAGGACCCGAACATTGGCGGCGCAGCGTTTACTTGTTTGTCAAACGCTCGGTGTTGCATCCATTGATGGAAGGCTTTGACGCACCCAATACGACCCAAAGTTGCGAACGACGGCTGCCTACGAACGTTCCGACGCAGGCGTTGATGTTGATGAACAGTGATTTTATCAACGAACAAGCAGGCTATTTCGCCCAACGGCTGGTAGCCGAGGGTGGTGCTAAAACCGAGCAGCAGGTCGAGCGCGCCTATTGGCTGGCCTTGGGTAGGGCGCCGACTGCGAAGGAGTTGGAGTTCGCCAAGGAATTTCTCGAACGCCAAACCCAATGGCACGCTCCCAAGGCGAAACCCGATCAGGCAGCCCTTGCGGACTTCTGTCACGTGCTGCTCAATTTGAACGAGTTTGTTTACCTGCCTTGATCCCGCGGACCCATTCGGTTCACCGTTTTTTTGCTGCGCGCCCGCTGCCCAACGTGATATAACGACACTCATGTTCGCCATGGTGCTGGTCTGTTCCCGCCAGCAGCAATGGTCGATGGAATCATTAACCGTGGGAGGAGCATCATGCGCTTGGGATCGGTTCGGGGATGGGCGATATTCGCCGCCTGGGGATTGGTTATGATGGCAACACTGCAAGTCCACAGCGATGAAGGCATGTGGCTGTTCAACAACCCGCCAACCAAAATTCTGAAAGAACGTTATGGCTTCGAGCCAACAAAGGAGTGGCTTGAACACCTGCAAAAATCGTCCGTTCGTTTCAATAGCGGCGGCTCGGGATCGTTTGTGTCCGCCAATGGGCTGGTCATGACGAACCACCACGTTGCCGCCGACATGCTGCAGAAAATCAGCACCAAGGAAATCGATTACCTGAAGACGGGCTTTCATGCCAAGAATCGTTCAGAAGAAATCAAAGCCAAAGACTTGGAATTGAACGTGCTCATTAGCATTGAGGATGTCACCAGCCAGGTCAATGCCGCAGTGACCGAGACCATGTCTCCGGCGGAGGCCTTTGCTGCTCGCCGCAAGGTCATGGCGGAAATTGAAAAAGCCTCTTTGGAAAAGACCGGCCTGCGCAGCGATGTCGTGACCTTGTATCAGGGGGGTGCCTATCATCTGTATCGCTTCAAGAAATACACCGATGTGCGCCTCGTGTTTGCCCCGGAAAAGGACATTGCCTTCTTTGGCGGCGACCCAGACAATTTCGAATATCCCCGCTACGATTTGGATATCTGCTTCTTCCGGGTATATGAGAACGATCAACCGGCCAAGGTTGAGCATTATCTGAAGTGGAGCCCCGAAGGCTGCAAGGATGGGGAATTGGTGTTTGTTTCCGGCCATCCGGGCCGTACGAGCCGCATGTATACGGTGGCGCATCTGGAGTACCTGCGCGACTATTCCATGCCTTTTATCCTCAACTATTTGCGGCGTATGGAAGTGTTGCTCAAGACCTATGGCGACCGCAGCGACGAGAATATGCGTCAAGCCCAGGAAGATTTGTTCGGCATCCAAAACAGCCGTAAAGCACGCTTGGGCGGTCTCGCGGGCTTGCAAGACCCCGTTTTGCTGAAGCACAAACGGGCTGCGGAAGAGCATCTGCGCAAGATGGTGGCCAATGATCCCAAGATGCAAGCGGAATTTGGTTCGGCTTGGGACGACGTTGCGAAGACGTTGCAAACGGCTAAGGACATTGCCAAGGAATTCAGTCTGCTCGAACGCGGCATGGCATTTCAAAGTGAACAGTTCAGCATTGCTCGCACTCTGGTCCGCTATGCCGACGAACGCAACAAACCCAGTGCAGAGCGCTTGCGGGAATTTCGCGACTCCAACCTGGAATCGTTGAAGTTCAGCCTGTTTTCCGAAGCACCCATCTACGATGAATTGGAAATCATCAAGCTGTCAGATTCCTTGAGCATGCTGATGGAAATGATGCCGCAATCGGAACTGGTGCAGAAAATTCTTGATGGCAAGTCGCCCAAAGCCCGCGCGGTTGAGCTGGTTCGCCATTCCAAGCTGAAAGATGTGGCCGAACGCAAACGGCTCTTTGACGGTGGTGCGGCGGCCATTGATGCCAGCAACGATCCGATGATCAAGCTGGCGAAGTTGGTGGATGAGGAAGCACGCAAGGTCAGAAAGCAATACGAAGTGAATGTGGAAGAGCCGCAACGCCAGGCCTATGCCAAGATCGCCAAGGCCCATTTCGCGGTTTATGGCGACAAAGTGTATCCTGATGCCACGTTTACGCTCCGCCTGGCATTTGGTCAGGTGAAAGGCTATGAAGAAGATGGACAGTTTGTACCTCCGATGACCACCATGGGAGGAACCTATGATCACAGTGCCAAGCATGGCGGCAAGGAACCGTTCAAACTGCCGCAGCGCTGGATGGACCGCAAGGATGCCTTGAACGCAAAGACGCCCTTTAATTTCGTCAGCACGGCGGACATTATTGGCGGCAACTCGGGCAGCCCGGTCGTGAACAAGGCGGGCGAAGTGGTCGGCATTATTTTCGACGGCAACATTCAATCCTTGGTGTTGGACTATGCTTTCACCGACACGCAAGCCCGGGCCGTTTCGGTGCATTCCGCTGCCATCATTGAAGCTTTGCGGAAAGTATACGAAGCCAATGACCTTGTCCAAGAATTGACAGGCTTGGGCAAGTAAGTCACGCTACATAAACGAAAAAAACTGATCCTGGTGCCGAATGCGTTCGGCATCAGGTTTTATTATTGCTTCAGCGGCCGCTCAATCCTCCGTTGAAATGAAGGATTTGGACAATCAACGTTCTCAAGTCGATTTGGTTTGGGCTGACGATGATTTGCTGATGATCACCAAGGCGATGCCACTGAGAGTGACTGCTGCAGACACAACCAAACGCAGCGTGAGTCGTTCGCCTAAAAAGGCAATGCCACCCAAAGCAGCGAGGACAGGCACGCTGAGTTGGACGACGGCCGCACGCGTGGAGGTGAGTTTGGGCAGAACGGCATACCACAGGATGTAGCCCATCCCCGATGCCAGCGTTCCTGAGAGCATGGCCCACAGCAGCCCTTGGGGATCGAAGTTCGCCCAAGGGATGTAAATGCCATTGATGACCAGGGCCATAGGCACTGCGAGAAGAAAATTCGAAGTGGTGGCTAGCACGGGATCTGCAGAGTGTCGGCCACGCAAAGAATAGAGGCCCCAAGCGCTGCCCGCCATGATCATGAGAAGCGATCCCATCGTCGGTGGAGCTTCCACGCCGGGGGCAACCAAGGCCATCAAGCCGCCCAAGGCCAGCGCTAGCCCAAGTCCCGCCGCGAAGCTTAACCGTTCACCACGCAAAAGACCGGTGACAATCATGGTCGCTTGCACCGAGCCAAACAAAAGCAAAGCACCAGTACCTGCGGACAGCGACACGTAAGCAAATGAAAAAGCGGCAGCATAACCAAACAAAGCCAGGGCTGATGGCCAATTGTAATGAAGGGTTTGGCGTTCCTGGCGAAAGGTTAGTAACACCCAAAGGGCCAATGCTCCTGAGGCTAACCGCGTGCTCGTAAAAGTAGCAGGGTCAATGGAGGTGTTTTTCAGAGCAAGTCGGCACAGTATGGAATTGGCGGCAAATGCCATCATGGCTATGGACGTCAAAACCGCAACACGAATGGCAACGGCAGGTGCAGGCACTTCCAATGTGGATTGGCCCTTCGACGTTGGCATGGTTCGGCCACATGCAGGGTCGCTTTTTATCCCCATACGTAATGGCGAGCTGACCTTGAAAACAAATTGGGCTAGGCAGGATAAGAGGCCACGCTATATTCCTACCCCGGCTTGAAGGGGATTCAAGATCGAAACATGATTAAAACAAACGGTAGGTGTGGATGTGAAGTATGTCTGCCACTGTCATGCAATGCCTGGGGTTATTGATTCTGTCCAATGTGTTCATGACCTTCGCCTGGTACTCACACCTGAAGGAATTGCAACACAAACCTTGGTTGATGGCTGCATTCTTCAGTTGGGGAATCGCGCTCTTTGAATATCTGCTTCAGGTGCCTGCCAATCGGATCGGGTACCGTGAACTGAGTCTGCCGCAATTGAAGATCATGCAAGAAGTGATCACGCTCAGCGTCTTTGTACCGTTCATGATGATGTATATGCGCCAACCATTGAAGCTGGATTTTCTCTGGGCCAGCCTGTGCATGTGTGGAGCGGTGTATTTTGTATTTCGTAAATAAGTGTTGCTAAGGAAGAGAAAAAGCCTTCTTTCATGGGGATGAAAGAAGGCTTTCATGGTTTGTATGTGAAGCGATATTAAGCGCGACTCTCGCAGGCATCTTCCAAAAGCTGTTTGATCTTTTGGCGACGGCGATAATAGAAGAAGCCAGCCACGCCGCCGAGGCAGAGAGTAATCGTGGTTGGTTCAGGTACAACGGAATAAACAAGCAGGACATCACCCAGGTTGGAACCCGTGCCTTGGACGAGTTGGAACGAACCCGCAGTGTAGCCTGTGCCGTTAGTCAGACTGCCGAAGTTTTGATTCGGGTTGCCGCCACCTTGCCAATCGAGGATGACCCAGGTGCGGTCAGACAGCCAGAATGGATTGAGGCTGATGGCATCAGGGCGATCTGACACACTCAGCAGGCCGAAGTCGAGGGTGACCGATGAGGTGCCACCCAAGGTGAGGGTGCCCGCGGTAACCACGGCTTGATCAAAACCTGAAGAGGTGGACAATGAGGAAAGTTCCCAGCGGAAATTACCGCCGCCGCTCATATTGAGTCCGTTATTAAACGTTAACGTTCCTGCACTATTACCGGGAGCCAGGGTTGAACCGCTCTGGAAGGTGGCCAAGCCGCCGATGCTACCGTTGCCGCCTAACGTTGCACCACCCGCGACCGTGACATTGCCAGTGCCAGTGCCCGATTGAGCGATCGTGGGGTTATTGACCAGCAAGGTGCCAGCAGAAACGGTTGTACCGCCTGAGTATGTGTTGTTATTGCTAATGACTAGAGTGAATGAGCCTTGCTTGGTCAGGCCGCCATTCCCACTGAGGACGCCGCCCAAACCAATTTGACCCGAACCCGTGCCGGTTACAGTCAACCCAACGGGCATTTGCATGTTGCTGTTGATGTTGAAAGCACCCGTGTTGTTTTGCACGATGCGGGGGGCGATGACGCTGTTGGTACCATCGCTGTTCTGCCCCCACAGCAAGGTGCCGCCCGTGATCGTGTTGGTGGCGGTGGCGGTGCTGTTGAGGTTAATGCGGGCAAGACGAATCGTGCCCAAATCGTTGGTGGACGTATAACCTGAGGAGCCGCTGCCACGGAAATTGAGGATGATATTGGATGTTACCTGGCCATACGGGGCCAGGATTGGCGCTTCGGCAGGATTGGCGAACGTGTTGTATTGCACCGTGCCCGCGGCATTCAGCGTGATCCCCAAATGCGTGGTCCAACGGGAATTGGCCAAGTTTGCCACCAAGGTGGCGTCACTCCAATTGCCGGTCGTGCTATTCCAGTTGTATTGATTAAAGCCATAATCAAGCATCATGGCAATTTCATAAGGCTGGAAAGTACGGCGAGCAACACCGTTGCCAATGCTGAAATTCATAACGCCGGCAGGGGAAGTGGTATTGTCGTGACTCGTGCTCGAACCGGGGGAGTAGGTTGAAGGTGCATACAAAGGTGCAGGGGCGCCAAAAACTTCAACGGTGTATTGACCACCATAAAAGAGGCCTGTCGAAGTGTTGTTGCCATTGGTAAGGGTTGACACCAAGCCTGTATTAAACGTGGCAAAAGTGTTAAACGATTTGTTGGAATTCAATAACGTGCTGCCACCGACTGAGTTGCCGCGTTGCAGAAACATGTCATATGCCGAATAAATATCCGCCGTGCCAGGCGTGTTGCCAAGCAAGCCCGAACCGTTGCTGTTCGTAAGGCTCAGAAAGGCATGACCGTGGGTCATTTCGTGCAAAGCAACGGAATAAAGGTCGAATTGCGAACCGGGTAGTCCGCCAACAGGGCCAGTGTACCAAGGGTGACCAAAGTTAACTTGACCGCTTCCATCCGCGCCCGTGAATGGACGGGTGTTGGTTCGGATTCTTTGATAGACCGCGCCGTTTTGAAAACTACCGGGTTGATTCGCAAAACCATTGGGTCCGAAAGAGGCTAACACGCCAGACCCGCTGTTGTTTAATGATGCATTCCAAGTCAAATTGACCGTTGCTCGGCCATCTAAAATCGTGGCAATGTAGGCTGCAGCATCAATTACCGTCTGCCTTCGAGCTGCACCTTGGGATGGGTCGTCGAATCCAAATCCGGATCCATTGACAACATCCGTAAAGGTGAAGTTGTAATTGATCTGTGCTTGGATAGACGACGGAACAAGAAATGCAATTACAAGTGCGATGAAACCTACCCAGCGGCGCATATAAAAACTCCCTAAGATTCATTGAAACTTGGGGCTATTCTAACAGCATAATTGTTCATTGCAACCCCCTGCATACTCATTCTTCTGGTTTTCACAAAAAAGCTAAAGTTCTCTAATTTAACGTTTGCATGGGCAGAATTATTGTCTTGGTAAAAACAGCCGAGAACAATGAATGTTTCGTTTCAGTTAAAGGGAAACATCCCCTTTTATTTTGATGCACTGCCCTAAGCTTAGTCGATGTAACTGCTGAATCCATCTTGTGCCATTCCAGAAAATACGTTATTCGCTATAGCTGCAAGCACCGGCACGAAGCCGGTCATTGGACTGGGAGGAGCCCCATCATGTTGCGCTTGGTTTATCGTTCGCTTCGCATAAGTTTAACCTGCCTGGTTTTATTATGCACAACCGTCGGATTGCATGCGGATGTCATGTCCACACCCATTACCTACATTCAGGGCACATTTGTTGGGGGTTTTCATGTCCCAACACCTAGTACCGTCACTTTTGAAAATGGTGTGGTGATCCAGTTGGATTCGCCCATGCATGGTAAGCGAATTCAGCAATTCACCATCGATGTGGATAGCATGTCTTCGAATCCGGGTTCCGTGAAAATTCAAGACTCGACAACATCGGGATACATGACGTTTGCCTTGCACGGCATGGACGGGGAAAAGGCCGTCTTTCAATTCTTGGGTTTGCCTAACTTGACCGCTGGTGGTGAAAACAATCACTTGGCGGGAACTATTCGCTTGATCAGCAACACCCTTTCCGGCATCGATCTCAGTGCCTTTCAGACGGGTGGAACGTTCGACATGTATTTTAGCGCAAATGAAGTCATCGTTGATCCCGGTGATGGAGTCAACCCCGGATCGATCGGTTTGGGCGTTGGTCCAGCGTCGATCCCGGCTGTTGGCGGCAATACCATAGGCAGCGGTGCCTGGTTTGTCCTGCAAGCCGGCGGCCGCTCGGGCGGCGGTGGTGAAGGTGGCGGTGGCGGTGGCGGCGGCGGTGGCAACACCGGTACCGACGTTCCAGAACCAGCGTCATTGGCGATATTTGGGCTGCTCTTGCCTGCAGGGTATTGGGCGTATCGTCGTCGCCAAGCCTAATCAGTGACGGATCATAGAATAACGGTAAAACAAACTGACACCGTTGCGACCTGATAGCTGGTTGCAACGGATTGTCGTTTATTAGCTCATTGAGTCGGCTTCAAAGCTGTGCTATTATTGTGTTAGGCCGAGCTTGTAATGGAGATTTGCATGGGTATCACTCGAATCAATCTCTCAGAAACCAATCATTATGGCGATGGATGGGATGCCATTTTTCGTGGTTCAACCAGCAACTCATCGAGTAAAAAGCATGCATCCAAGCCGAAAGCCAAACGCCCGGCAGCCGCAAAAAACAAAACCGATAAGCCTAAGAAGAAGAAATAAGTCCCTCATCGCTTTCGTTTGCAGGTAACCCTTGAGCCGTTCGCCTGCCCTCATCATTCGACCTGCTGAGCCAGGCGAAATTCCTGCAGCATTGAAACTGCTTTTGCAGCACGAATCTTCTTTTAATGCAAATCCAATCGCGACCTGGGAACGCTTGCTGCAAGACTGGCGCCAGGGCATGTGGCCGGATCATGCCATCATGGTGGCCTGTGAACAGCACCAGATTCGAGGTGCCATGTTCGCTCAAGCCATGCCCGGAGCCGTGGGCATGATTTGGCCGCCGCAAACCGATGAAGGACCTAACGCGGATGCGATAGCCGTGGCCTTGCTGCAGCATGGCATCCAGCAGTTGCACCGGTTCAACTTGAGTTGGTTGCAAGCCATTTTGCCGATGCACGACTTGAAGTCGGCGGCATTGCTGCTGCGACAAGGCTTTCAATTTCTGACGAATCTTAGTTACATGTTGCACACGCTTCATCGTGTGGAGAAACCCACGGCCCAAGGGCAGGAACTGCGCTGGATTTCCTATACTCCCGAACAACAACCATTATTGGCGGCGACCTTGCAATTGACATACCAGGATTCGCTCGATTGTCCGGAACTGAATGGGTTGCGGTCGATGGCAGACGTTTTGGAAGGGCATCGCGATACCAAAGTGTGGCAACCACATTGGTGGCGATTCGTGTTGCTCAAAGACACGCCGATTGCGGTCGTCATCCATGCCATCAACAAAGAGCTGCCGCGCCCTGCGTGGGAACTCCTTTACATCGGCTTGGTGCCGCAAGCCCGCGGGCAAGGATGGGGACAAACGATTTTGCAGCAGTTTCTCAACGAAGCCAAACAGGAAGGTGCGGAGCATGTTCTGTTGGCGGTGGACAATCGCAATGCTCCTGCTTTGCAACTCTATGAACGCCTGGGATTCGAAGCCTGGGATCAACGCGCCATTTATTTGAAAATATACGCAAAAAACCGAACTACATGACCAAACGCATTGGCCGATCACGCCGCTTGTAACGACCCTGCCGACCATAGCGAAGGTGTCGAAGTCAATTCCCGCGAAAGCCCAACGCGCGCTCTGGTATCAATCCATTCTGATGCCATGATCAAGAATAGTGTGGCATAACGCCTGCCGGAGGCGATCGCTGTCCTGGCCGTTTGAGTGCATTGATGCTGACCCACCAAGAATTTATCACGGCTTTCGCCCCGGCGCTGATGCAACGGATAGGCAAGCCTCGATTCAGCTTATACTTCGAGCGAAACAGCCGCATCGCTTGGGACGACGGTGCACTCACGATCCATGTGCCGAATCGCTTTTTTCAAGAATGGATCGTGAACCGTTTCCTCGTGGATGTTCGTCATGTCGCCGAACAGATTGCGGGGCAAGCGGTCAATATCCGCTTTACCATCGACCCCGAACTGTTTCAGGACCTGCGGCAAGAACAGTCCGAGGCGGAAACCGCCGCGCTCGAACAAGCGCTGCAGCAGCCATCGACCCCTGCGCCAACAACCGCAGCCGTTAACCGTCTCGCGGGACGCTGGCATACCTTGGATGACTTCGTGGTGGGTGACTGCAATCGCCTGGCTTTTACCGCTGCTAAAAAGCTCATCGATCGCGAACAAGAAACGCCCAACATCATCACCCTCTATGGCGGCACAGGCGTTGGCAAGACCCATTTGCTCGAAGGGCTATTCACGGAAATGCGGCGCACCCTCGGCGAAGGGGCATCCCTGTGTGTGTCGGCGGAAGAGTTCACCAACCGTTTTCAAGGTGCGCTCATCTCCAAGCAGATGCCCCAATTTCGCCGGCAATTTCGCGACACCTATGCGTTGTTCGTGGATAATATCCAATTCCTTGCTGGCAAACATGGCACGCAGGAAGAATTTCTGCACACGTATGAAGCGTTGCATCGATTGGGCAGACCCGTCATCGTGACCTGCGACGTCCATCCGCGGCAACTCAAGGATTTTTCAGCGCCATTGTTGGATCGCTTACTCGGCGGAGGCGTCTGGCAAATCGAACCTCCCGATCACGACACGCGGCTGCGCATCTTGACCGATAAAGCTGCGAAGATTGGCCTCACCCTTCCCAAGGAATGCGTCAACTATCTGGCGGATCGCTTGCGCGGCAACGTGCGGGAGCTGGATTCCGCATTGTATGCGGTGCAGCATTATCAACAGGTGAACAACAAGCCAATGTCGATTGAGTTGATCCGAACAGCCATTGCCAACCTGGTACGCCCAGAGGGCAAAGTCGTTACCATGGAGGAAGTCGAGCACGTTGTTTGCAAGCAGCTCAACATGGATGCAAAGACGTTGCACACACCCAGCCGCGCTCGCCACATCAGCCATGCTCGCATGCTCACCATGTATCTGATGCGGCTGCACACCAAAGCCTCAGCCCAAACGATTGCCTTGCACTTTGGCTACCGCAGTCACAGCATCGTCATGGCGGCCATGAAGAAAGTGGAAAAATGGCTGGAAGAAGATGAGCCCTTGTTCGCCGGTGTTGGCCGCAGCCCAGTTCGTGAACTTGTGGAAAACATCGAAAAAGAAATCAACCGTCTGTAACGAGCTTCAAGGTTCACTTGGGCGACAGGCGATACGCCATCAATTGCGTGCGATCTTTGATGTAGATCTGCGTGCCATCCAGGGCAGGCGTGGCCCAAGTGGCTTGCTCGGAGACCGTATATTCATGCAGCATCTCATACTTGGCGCCGGTCGCACGGGCAACGGTTAATTTACCTTCAGTGCTTTGAATGAGCAGCATGTCGCCGAGCAGAACCATAGCAGCATTGTCGCCAAAGCGTCCGCGCGTTTGCCATTGGGTGTTGCCCGTGGTGATGTCCACACAAAACAGGTGCCCCGACAGCCGGTGCGACATCCCAAACAACAAATTGCCACGAATCACCGGACTGCTCATATACAGCGGATGTGCGCGATTGGTCCATTCCTCGCGAAAATGAAACCCTTGGGCGTTCAAGTCGATGCGGGCTGCACTGAGAGGATGGTTAAAGCCTGAATAAATAAGTCGCTCCTCGTGCACCACAGGCGTGACGATGTTCTGATCGTAGTCGGTTTTGAAGGGATGTTTCCATAAAACATCCCCGCTGCTAAACCTTAGCCCAATGAGCCAGTTTTGCGTTTGGGTGATGATTTGCCGTTCGCCCGTCATCTCTGCGTAAATGGACGATGCATAAGATGGCCCATCCGTCTCACGCCGCCATTTTTCTTCACCGGTGCCTGCATGATAAGCGATGATCGCCCCGTGATCCGGGCCGCCTGCTTGCACGATGCACAGCCCTTGCGTCACCAGCGGCGAACTAGCAACACCATACAGCGGGGCTGTTTCTTTGAAATCGTCGCTAAACGTTTTTCGCCAAAAAAGCTGACCATCGGATGCCCGCACGCAGGATAAGGTACCATTGATGCCTTGGGTGTAGACCCGATTATTCACGACCGTGGGAGTGGCTTTGGGACCCTTTCCATGAGCTTGGGCCGCGGGATTCACCTCATAAGGTGCTTCATACCGAACTTGCCAAACCTCTTTGCCCGTTTTGGCATCGAGGCAATAAATGACTTCGTCGTTATCGACTCGGGCAAATTGATACACCCGACCACTCACCACCACCGGTGAGCTATGGCCTTCGCCCACCTTGACTTTCCAGATTTCCGTGAGTTCGTTGGGCCATTCTTCGGGTGGTGTTTGGCCGATGGCTACGCCAGTGCGTTCCGGCCCGCGCCATTGCGGCCAATCTTCCGCCTGGAGGGCATAGATCAACGTGAGAGCCGAGCCGAGCAGCCAAGCAATGCGCTTAGTTTTCATGAAAAGCATCCTTGTTGGGCACACTTGCCGATGCATCTTGGTTATCGCAGAGTTGCCGCTTTACGATGGCTCAGGGAAGTGACACCCGGCCGACAGACATCGCTATTGTCTTCGCTTCCTTTCCGTAAGCTGACATGAAGTACAGAACAGGTCAAGCAAATTCAGGCATAGTTATGGTGATGGGCTGGTTTATCCCAGCTTGCCATGACCTAACGATCAAATCGCACGCTTCTGTTAAGAATAGAGCCCTTTTGCAGGCCAAAACAGCATCGACATCGTCTATGATGGAGGCCAATCGTTTGGGGTCGCATGGTCCACGGTCTGGTTGCCTCGTATTGGTGGCTGACACCGTCATTCTGCAATTGCTGGCTATGGGATCATTCGGTCTGCTGTTGAACTTAAAACCAAGCCGCGACACAAGTCACAGTCCCTGCAATGGAGTTGATCTCATGAAACGTGCGACCTGCTTTGTGGTTACGTTGCTGATGACACCCCTTTGTGCGTGGGCAGATATCGCTCCGTGGCCAAAGGAGCGCAGCTTTATAGAAAAGATGTCCGAAGAAAATCAGCAGATGCTAGTAATTGCCGGTGTGTTGCTCGCTTTGGGTATTGCCACGGTCGGGCTTGTTTGCGTACGCCGCAACCGAAGTCGCATACGAGTTGATCAACCTATCGACGAGAACCAGGCATGAGCAGCGTTCTGCTCCATCATGGCTTGCGCCGATGGGTGGCAACTCATATCGGCGTGTGGCGAACCTTTTGGCCGTTGCTGGCGATGTTTGTCGCGGCGCTATTGGCGGGCATGTTGCCCATTGCGGTTACTATAGCATCCGTCTTCCTGTTCGCGGGGCCGCACAACTGGCTGGAGGCACGCTACTTGCTTTCTCGTATGCCCGCCCGTTGGGGTAAGCTGCGCCCCTTCTTTTTCACCGCCGTCGTGGGTGTGGTCGCGTTGACCATCGCTTTCATCACGCTGGGCTGGGGCGGACGGGCATGGGAGTTGAGTACTGAAAGGCTCGCCATCGGTTATGGGCTATGGAGCAGCGGATTGGTGCTGTGGTTGTGTTTGCTCGCTCGGTTGCGTGCTCGCCGTGCTCCACGCCGCCATTGGCCCTGGATTTGGCCCTTGGCTGCCGTGGCTTGGGCCATGATCTGGTACGAGCCCCATTACTGGATGCTGGGAATAACTTATTTGCATCCTCTGCTGGCACTTTGGATTCTCGACCGTGAACTGCAAACCAAACCCGCATGGCGAATGGCCTTTCGACGATGTCTGGCCTGCTTGCCACTGGTTTTGCTGTTACTCTGGTGGCATTTGGCTAAATCGCCGAACCTGAGCGGCCAAGATTGGGTGACCGGACAGATCATCCGACAAGCGGGAGGGGGTTTACTCAAGGATGTTTCCACGCATCTACTGGTCGCAACACATACATTTCTGGAATTGTTGCATTACGGGGTTTGGATCGTGGCCTTGCCGTTGCTTGGGCTTGGCATCGAACCTTGGCGTATCGATAAGAAGCTGCCCTTGGCCCAACGGTCCACCACCTGGCGGCGGGGCTTGAGCGGCTTTATGATCGTGGGCGCGTGCCTGGCATTGGTGCTGTGGTGTTGCTTCCTGGCCGACTATGCTCTGACTCGTGACATCTATTTCACCTTATCCGTTTTCCACGTCCTGGCTGAGATGCCCTTCCTGCTTTGGTTGCTATAGGGTCGCCGTCATGTGGGCCAATGCACTGTACTACCTGATTTTCGGCTACCTCCTCAGCGTCCTGCTGGAAACGCCGGTTCTGCTGGTGGGTTTGTCCCGGCCTCATTCCTGGAAAGTACGCCTCTTCGCGGGCATCTGGCTCTCGGGTTGCACCTACCCGGTCGTTATCTTCGTCATACCAGTGCTGTGCCGCTGGCTGGGGTTGGTAGGTTATGACCTGCTCATCGCGGAAACGCTGGCCCCTCTGGCCGAGTGCCTTCTCTTTTGGGCTATAACCAAACACGTGCCGATGACGACCGGACAACGTACGCAAGATTGCATCACCATTGTCGTGGCGAATCTGGTTTCGTTTCTGGTGGGATTGTCACTTTAAGGGCAATCACTGAAACCGCAGCGAGCTGCCTTTAGGGGAGACGACGACCTTGGCTTCCGGGATACGATGTGAGGAACCCTTGAAAGGATTGTAGAGCGGGTCGCCGATGAGCGTCATCATCCAGCTATTGACCAGCGACGTTTTGTAATAACACTCAACGACTGTGTATTCTCCGGTCAGCAGCAATCCAAAAAACTCCGCGGGGCGAGGGAAAGCAAACAAGTAGGGTTCCGCGACAGGCCCCATCGTTACGGCCACACCGGCTTCCAGGAGGTTTTTGCACCAATACTTGCATTTGGGGTCTCTTAATGAAATGGCTTCGAAGCTGGCGATGTGCACCGCCACGGACCCTTGGACATAGGTGCAGCAGTTGTAATAGTCGGCGGGAGAATACCAGCCGCAATACAAGGCTGCCTCCGGGCAACTGTTTCGTGGAAACACGTCGGGTTTGGTGTCGATGATGGTGGGCAGTTTGGCTTCGTATTTGGTCAAACTGGCCAACTCGCGAATGGACTCATCATACGCACCATAACTCGTGCCCGCGGGGTCCGTCTTCGGGTCATACGTGATAAAGCGGGAATCGAGATACACGCGACCCGAAAGCCCGCCTTTTTTCTCAACGGCCAAGGCGTCTTCGATGAGGCGAATGCACAATTCCGGCGTCGGGCCATCCAATCGCGACACCATGACCACGGGTGGCGTGAGGCTACGTTTGTCGGCAGGGAATTGGCGATGCAGCGGGTTCACCAACCATCGAGCGGTCGGGTAGTTCTCCCACCATAACAGGCTCAGTTCGCTATCGACCGAGGCGGTGCTTTGATCGCGCTTGGATTGCAGCATCTGTTCGTTGAGATAATGCTTGCGAGCGATGAGACGACGCAGGTTCTGCTCCGCCGTGCCAAGCTCAGGGCTGTTAGCCTTTTTGCGCTGATCGACCAGGTTCTGAGCCTGTTTGATTTGCGGCTCCAAGTCCTTCAATTCGGTGTCGATTTTTTTGATGGTTTCTTGGTCGGCCGGTGTGGGCTGCTCTGGCCCGACACGCAACGGCACGCCATATAGGGTCAGCAGTACTTTGACCTGGTCGCGATGAGCTTTGAGCTTTTCCCGTAAAGGGTTACGGAGCAGCTGGTTGTAATCGTCGCGGTTGATGTCCTCCCCCTTGGGTAGAGTCAGGGTGATGATGTGATCAGTGGGAACCTCCCGGAGTTTGCAATACTGCTCGGCCACGCGGATGGATTCGGGCATGGCCTGATTGGCGAGGATGTACACATCATTCGGGCCAATCGCCAGGCTACTACACGCCCCCAGCAGGCCGAGCCAAAGTAAATTCATGGAAGGTGTCTCATCGAAAACGTTCGGTAGGGCACAGGAAGCAAGTCGTTATTCGTAGCGTAAGGCTTCGATAGGGTCTAACTGCGAAGCTTTGGCTGCGGGGTAAAAGCCGAAGAAAACGCCAATGAGGGCCGACACGCCAAAGGCCAACCCGATGTAAAACGGCGAGATGAAAATCGGCCATTCCAGGAAGCGCGTGATGGCGAACGCCGAACCGATACCAAGCAGCACGCCCAGCAGTCCACCCACCAAGGCCAGCATCATGGATTCCATAAGGAATTGATTGCGAATGTCCCCCGGGGTGGCCCCAACGGCCATGCGGATGCCGATCTCGCGGGTGCGTTCGGTGACGGAAACGAGCATGATGTTCATAATGCCGATGCCGCCGACAATGAGCGAAATGGAAGCGATCACGACCACGAGGATGTTTAGGGTATCCGTCAGCATCACGGCAAGGGAAGCCATCTCTTCGATGCTTTTAACGTTGAAGTCTTTCTGACCGTCGCTTTTGATGCGGTGGCGCTCCATCATGATTTTGTCGATGCGTTTCACGGCTTTATCGAGATCACTGGTGCGTTTGACGCCGACCACGATGATGGCGATGGATTTGCTCAGCGCCAGCTTGTCCTGCATGGTGTTGATGGGGACGAAGATTTGATCGTCCTGATCGGCACCCGTGGGCGCCTGGCCTTTGGGCTTTAAGAGGCCGATGACTTCCAAGGTGACGTTTTCAACTTTGATGCGTTCGCCGATGGGTATCTTTTTGTTCGGAAACAGCTTCTTCCGCACCGTTTCACCGATCATACAGACGTTGGCGGACTTTTTGTTGTCGGCTTCGTTGAGGAAGCGGCCCCCCACGATTTCCCAGCGCCGAATTTTAAACACATCGGGCGGGTTGCCGACGACCGTCGTGCGCGCCGTGACGTTCGATGTGGAAACGAGCATGGGCACGGGTTGCGACTCAGCCACCCCGCTGACCAAAGGTTTGAGAAACGAGTCTTCGCGAATGGCCTTGGCGTCGTCGCTGGAGAGGGGGGTCATTTGCACGTTGAGGCCCGTGGCGGTTTGCCCCCCAGGCCGCAGCAGAATCAGGTTTTTACCCACGCTGTCGAGCCGTTCATCAAGCTTTTCCTTGGCCCCACCCCCTGCAGCGACCATGGCGATCACCGACATAATGCCGATAACGATGCCCAGGCTAGTCAATGTGGAACGGCCTTTATTGACAAACAGGGCTTCCAGGGCAACACGAATGGCAGCAATAAAGCTCATGGTTGAATCAAGGGATGGTGGTCGTTGGGTTTAGTTTTCACTTGCTGAAGTTGAGGTCAACGCCTTGGCCGGGGTAGTCAGGTAGCTTGTGTGCTTGCCGTTGACGTTATCTGCTTCCTGATGAACCTGGGCTGTCCGTGCCTGGGTGGGGTTCTTCACTTCGATGTCCGCAGCGATCACACCGTCGCGCATGTGTATATTACGCTTGGAAAAAGCAGCGACATCCGGCTCGTGGGTGACCATGATAATCGTCTGTCCCAGATCGCGATTAAGCCGTTGTAACTCAGCCAGAATTTCCTCGGAAGTGGTCGAGTCGAGATTGCCGGTGGGTTCATCGGCCAAGATGACCTGCGGCTCGTTGACCAAAGCCCGGGCAATGGCCACGCGTTGCTGTTGCCCGCCGGAGAGTTGGTTCGGTAAATGGTGGATGCGTTCCCCAAGGCCGACGAGTTCGAGCATTTTCTTGGCACGACGGCGGCGTTCACGGCTACTCACACCAGCATAGATGAGTGGCAGGACCACATTTTCCAGAGCGTTCTGGCGTTTGAGCAAATTGAAGCTTTGAAACACGAAGCCGATCTTTTGATTGCGGATGCGGGCCAACTGGGCTTTGCTCATTCGACTGACGTCTTGTCCGCTAAACCGATAGGCACCGCCAGAGGGTCGGTCTAGGCAGCCTAAAATGTTCATCAGCGTCGTCTTACCGGAACCGCTGGCGCCCATGATGGAAACAAATTCGCCGGCGGAGATGGTCAAGGTGACGCCACGCAGCGCATGCACAGGCACCGCACCACTGTCGTAGACCTTACAAACTTTCTCCAGTTCGATGATCCCCGGCACACCTGCTCTCCAAATGACTGTGATGCGCTGCCCTGGCGCCGATCAAAGGTGAATCCTCTTATTATACCACGCTTGCAACCCATGATTAGGGCAGCGAGATCACCTTACCGCTGAAAAGTCCCTTTTCTTGGGGTGGCGGTCCTTCAATCACCACTTCCGTGCCCACATCCAATTTTAATCCCTCAGTCATCGATTCAAATTTTTCGATGACCGTGCGTGAACCGTCCGTTGGGCCGGTCTTGACAAAGCAAAGATGCTGTTGACCGCCATGCCATACCCAAATCGGTTTCCAACCATCCAGCAATCGATGGTCAATCTCTTCATTATGTTCCGGAGGAACCTTATCGGGGCGATAATCAAATGCCGCGTTGGGCATGCGCAGAGCATTTTTAACTTCCTTATACACCAAATCCACATTGGCGGACATACCGCTTTTGAGCGGATGCTGGTCGTTGCGAAGGCTGCTCTCCGTCATAATAACGTCGATAATGACAGGATAATACGTCGGTCCGGTGATGCCCATGGCTGCCAGTTCGCCACTCTTTTGTAATTGCATGGGCATGTTGCCGATGCGTTTGACTTTGGCTTTGTAGACCATGTGGTCGGATGAATAAGCATCGACGGTGAACGAGCCGGTCATGCCTTCCTTCACCTTGGCGATATCGCCCTCGCCCACCAAGGCCCGAATTTCCCAAGTGGCCGTGTCGGGGTAGAGCATAAACAGCGGCCCGTTCTGCGGAGCCACCAAGCCGCCAACCAGCACTTTTTCGCTTTTGTCCAAGATGGTGGCCGTTTCCGGGGCGCGGATGGTCATCATTTCCACGCCTTTGTTGGCCAGGTCAATGCCGGCCTGGGCCTTGAGCACCATGGCCTCAGCGGCTTTGATGGCGGCATCAGCAACGGCAACTTCCGACTCGGCCAAGCGAACACCCTCACGTGCCGCTTTGATCATGGCTTCAAAGGCATCCAACTTACCGGGGGCGATGTTGTCCCCCAGCAGGCTTTTTTGCCGCTCAAGCTCTTTTTCCGAGGCAATGGCTTTGTCACGAGCAAAGGTTACGCCGATGATGGCGCTTTCTTTTTTCGCCATCGCCAGCAGCACATTGGCTTTCGCAGCCGACATGGCCGAGTCGGCCTCTTGCAGGCGGGCTTTGGCCATCGCGTCGTCCAGGCGGATCAACCAATCGTTTTTCGTTACGCGTTTGTTGATTTCGGCTTTTTCGTTGATGGCAACGATCACACCCAGAGGCACATCGGAACTGACGATAACCACGCCAATGGGAGCTACTTTCCCTTGAGCGCTGACTTTTTCGACGACATCCCCTTTGTCCACGCGTTCGCGTTTCGGTTCCGCGGGCTTGATCTGCTTTTGCTGCTCGTGCCAATAGTAATATCCACCTGCTCCTGCACCCAACAGGATCAGGAAGAAGAGAAACTTCTTCACGGATGATTCCTCTGATGATAGACGTCCCGGCCAACCCCCCTTGGGAAGCCGTGGTCCGTGGGCGGCGTAGACCAACAGTGCCGGTACTGCGCCTTGAGATAGGCGACAATCATGCTTCGCCTCCATACGAATTATGATCGGATCTGGCGCAGTTTCCAGACCTAAGTACCTATCTTAGTCCATCTTAGGGGGAACGCCACAACGTTTTCCCCGTGCTTTGGGAAATGGGACCGTAATCCGTACACACTTCCCACGCCGATTAGTTTATCAGAAATCGCCGCACTGGGCACAGAGGAAGGTTTGTACGATATTTCGCTCAACATCGCCATGCCTGCCTCGACCTGAGCCTGCCACCTGGCTGATGGCTACGCTAAGTCCCTATCTTCGAAGAGGATCAAGCCAAAAATCAAGCAGATGGCTGCGTACAAAATACCCTGCAGCCATGCTTGGCTGATGTAGGTCCAGGCTACCGTGTTGATGCCTTGAGCGATCTGCTGGCCAACATCGTAGATGCTTAGATCCGGAAGTAGGATGCCAAAGACGTTCGCGATGAACTTGATCAGCGGGTTTTGGCCTGCTTGTTGTTTGAGCACGGGCGTGAGCCGACCAAAAAAGAAAAAGCCAAAGCACACGGTTAGGTTCAATACCAGTGGAAACCTCGTGGCCAAGGCCACGGCCAGGGCGGTCATGATAAAGATTTGCGCCAGAATCATGATGGGCCCGGGAGCCATCATCTTCATCGTTACAAAGATCATCAAGAAATTTTCAAGGAACGACCCAACGCCGCTGGGCATTTCGGCTGTAAACTGCTGCACAGCTTGCACTTCGTCGCGGTGGCCTGGCAATTCGTCGTCGATACGTTCATAGGCAATTTTGCCGATCACGGTGCCGCTTAAAATAACCGTCAGGATAAGTGTCATCAGAACCGCAGCCAGAAAAATACCCAGGAACTTGCCCACCAGGAAATTCCAACGGGCGACGGGTTTGCTGAGCAGAGTGATGGCCGTGCGCCCTTCAATTTCCTCAGCGATCGTCATCGCAGCGGTAAAAACGCTTAGAATCAGCGTCGGCAATAGGACAGCATCCAATTGCAAGTCCTTCATCATCTTCAAATCTTCGCCGAAGGTGAAATAGGGCACAAACACCGATACCACCATAAAGACAGCCGAGAAGATGAGCAGGAACCAAAAAAGCGGCTGGCGGACGGTTTCCCGGTAGGCTGCTTGGGCCACGGCAAAAGTCTTCCCTGGAAAGCGGCCCAAGGGGAAATAAATCAAAAACCCCAACAGGGTGCAGGATGAGATCAGCGTGATGAAAACGGGATAGATGGCTGTGTCGAGTTTGTCGAACATGAAAATGCCCAAATGGATTCGATACGTTTGTCCGATTTTATTTGCCAAAGCCTCATCCTAGCTTGTGATCGACGAGGCGTTTGCAATTCATCAATAGCGAATACGAAACCCTTGCAGTCCTTCAGGGGTTTCGCGTTCCATATGGCTATTCTGAATATATCCCTGCATCTGCTGGGCGATCAGCTCGCGCAGTTGTTGCAGAACGGCGACTTCCCCTTCTACGACCAGTTCCACCGAACCGTTCGGTAAATTTTTCACCCAGCCCGCCACGGCCAGGGGTTGCGCCAAACGCAGGGCTGTGGCCCGAAAGCCAACCCCTTGCACCTGGCCTGAGTAAATGATACGTTGCCGCTCGAGCATCACCAAGCCCTTTCAACCCGTCCGATAAACCGGTGGAGCGCCCCAGCGCAGCTTATCTTGCAAAGTGCGATAATAGCTCCGGTTCGCCGGACGAACCCGCTCGAACCGCACGGGGGCCTGTTCAATGCGAACCTGTTCGGCAGAGGTCAACGGCAAGCGATCTTGCCCATCCACAATAACCATCCCACGGCCATGCGTCTGGGGCAAGCGTATGACATAGGCCCGATCCGCCCGATCGATCAAGGGGCGATGCGTCAACGTGTGGGCACACATGGGGGTCATCACAACGGCTTGCAAATCTTGATGCAGAATCGGGCCGCCTGCGGAAAGGTTATGCCCGGTCGAGCCGATGGGCGTGCTCAGGATCATGCCATCACCTGCAAAGGTGGTGACCGCTTCACCATCGATTTGCAACGAAATTTCCACCAGTTCAAGCGGTGGGTCCGCGAAGACGATGACTTCGTTGAGCACCAGTCGCCTTTGTAGTTCCACATCGGGATGGTCCCGCGATTCCACCAGGCATTCCATCATCAAATGCTTGGTTACTGTGCATTGTCCTTGCAATACAGCGGGCAGGACGCTTTGCAACTCATCGAGATTGACTTCGGCAAGGAAACCAAGTTTGCCCAGGTTGATCCCGAGGGTCGGCCTTTGATGGTAGCCCATCTGGCGCACGGCTCGGAGTATGGAGCCATCGCCCCCCAAGACCAAAACCAGATCGGCATAATGTTGGGTAAGGTCCACTTCCTGATGCAAATCAACGACGACTACCTCGGCTTGTGAACGAAGCCAAGGAAGCAGTTGTCGGGCGATGTCGCTGACTCCGGGTTTGTTCCCGTTGCCAAGGAGAAAGAGCTGCATCAGGCCATTATAAGGGAAGTGACATTCTGCCAACAGCAGCAAAGGCGATTGACTTGCCGTGACGGATCAGCCCCCAATGCCTCAATCGTCTTGGGCTAACCTGGCTGGCACATAGAACTGAACAGGGATGGCCTACCGTCGTCCCTTAATTCGTTGAGAATGTGAGCGATGTCCCGTATTTTACAGCGGTACGGCATTTGCACTCGTTATGGCACGCCGATGGCGGTATGTAACTGTCGCACGCCTGCACCCGCGATGTCAACCATCGACGACGAGTTTTCAACTCCTTACTCAGGAGTAACGTATGTCCAAACGCATCCAGGCAACACTTGATGGCAATGAGGCAGTGGCCTCCGTTGCTTTTCGCTCCAACGAAGTGATTGTGATATATCCCATCACGCCCTCTTCGCCCATGGGGGAATGGTGCGACGATTGGTCGGCCCAAAAGCGCACCAATCTCTGGGATACCGTTCCCAATGTGACCGAAATGCAATCGGAAGCGGGGGCGATTGGAGCCGTCCACGGAGCTTTGCAGGGCGGGGCATTGGCAACGACCTTCACCGCTTCGCAAGGACTGCTGCTGATGATCCCCAACATGTACAAGATCGCTGGTGAGCTGACCAGCTTTTGCATGCACGTCGCAGCGCGGACGGTGGCGACGCATGCATTATCCATTTTTGGCGATCATTCGGACGTGATGGCCTGCCGTCAAACTGGGTTTGCCATGCTCTGCTCCAACACGGTACAGGAAGCCCACGACTTTGCCTGTATTGCCCAGGCGGCAACCTTGCGGGGACGTGTGCCCTTCATGCATTTCTTTGACGGATTTCGTACTTCCCACGAAGTGGCGAAGATCGAGATGTTATCGGATGATGATCTGCGTCACTTTCTGCCTGACGCGGCGATAGCCGCCCACCGTGGGCGGGCCATGACACCCGATCGCCCTGTTCTCCGCGGCACCGCCCATAATCCGGATACCTACTTTCAGGCACGCGAAGCATGCAACCCCTTTTACGAGCGACTGCCGGCAATCGTTCAGGAGCAGATGAACGACTTTGCCCAGCGCACTGGCCGGAGCTATCGGCTGTTTGACTATGTTGGTCATCCCGCAGCAGAGCGGGTGCTGATCATGATGGGCTCTGGCGCTTCCGCCGCTGAGGAAACGGTCGAGCACCTGCTTGCCCAGGGGGAGAAGGTTGGCCTGGTGAAAGTTCGGCTCTATCGACCCTTTTGCGTCAAGGACTTCCTGGCGGCATTGCCGAGCAGCGTGAAGAGCATGGCGGTGCTGGACCGCACCAAGGAACCCGGAGCGGTCGGCGAACCGCTGTACCAGGACGTGGTAGCGGCATTGCATGAATCACACCAAGAGAACACCCCAAAGCACACGTCGATGCCCAACGTCATTGGTGGCCGGTATGGGTTGTCGTCCAAGGAGTTCACCCCGGCCATGGTGATGGCGATCTTTGCCGAACTGAGTAAACTCCAGCCCAAAAATCACTTTACCATCGGCATCATGGATGATGTCACGCATACATCCCTGGCCTATGACGATGCGTTTGAGCTTGAGCCGAACGATGTCGTGCGTGCCGTTTTCTATGGTCTGGGAGCGGACGGCACCGTTGGCGCGAACAAAAACTCTATCAAAATCATTGGTGAGGAAACCAACAACTTTGCCCAAGGTTATTTCGTTTACGACTCCAAGAAGTCTGGTGCCATGACCATTTCCCATTTGCGGTTTGGTCCGCGGCAGATTCGCTCTTCCTACTTGATACGTTCAGCCAATTTCGTGGCCTGTCATCAGTTCCAATTTCTGGAACGGATGGATGTATTGAAGCTGGCCCGTCGTGGCGGCGTCTTCTTGCTGAACTCGCCCTTTGACGCAGACCACGTTTGGGAGCAACTGCCGCGCGAAGTGCAAGAGACCATCCTGGAAAAGCAGTTACAGTTTTATGTCATCGACGCTCTGAGTGTGGCCAATGCTTCGGGCATGGGTGGACGCATCAACACCATCATGCAGACCTGCTTTTTCGCCATCTCTGGCGTTTTGCCACGCGAGGAAGCCATTGCCCAAATCAAACAAGCGGTCGATAAAACCTATGGCAAACGCGGGCACGAAGTTGTCGAGCGTAATTACGCTGCCATCGACAATACTCTGGCTCGGCTCCAGCGCGTGACCTTGTCGGCCAAGGCCACGTCGAAGCTGCATCGTCCTCCCCTTGTCGCGGCGGAAGCCCCCGATTTTGTGCAACGCGTTACTGCTGTCATGATGGAAGGCAAGGGCGATCTGCTGCCCGTCAGTGCCTTCCCGGTGGACGGCACCTGGCCCATGGGGACCACCAAATGGGAAAAGCGAACCATTGCCACGGAAGTGCCTCTTTGGGACCCCGCGATCTGCATTCAGTGCAATAAATGCGCTCTCGTTTGTCCCCACGCTGCCATTCGAGCGAAGGTTTACGAACCATCAGCATTGAACGGTGCGCCGGATGGGTTTCTCTCCACCGCCTATAAAGCTGCCGAATTTAAAGATTGGCGGTACACCATCCAGGTTGCCCCGCAGGATTGCACCGGCTGCAACCTGTGCGTGATGGTATGCCCTGCCAAGGACAAAGCGAACCCGAAGCACAAGGCCATCGACATGGCGCCCCTGGCTCCAGTCCTGGAGAGAGAAAAGGCCAGTTACGATCATTTCCTCAAGATACCCGATCCGCCTCGCGAGCGGATCGTCGATCTCAACGTTAAGAGTTCGCAGTTTCTGCTGCCGTTGTTTGAATATTCAGGGGCCTGTGCCGGTTGCGGAGAGACACCTTACCTGAAGCTGCTTACACAATTGTTCGGTGATCGGCTCTTGATCGCCAACGCCACGGGCTGTTCTTCGATCTATGGCGGTAATCAACCGACCACACCGTATACGACGAACCCAGAAGGACGCGGTCCGGTGTGGGCCAATTCGTTGTTTGAGGACAACGCAGAATTCGGCCTCGGCATGCGGCTAAGCGTGGATGGGTTGGCCGAACAGGCGCGGGGCTTGGTGCAACGCCTGACCAGTGACATCGGGTCGTCATTAACGGATGCCTTGCTGACCGCTGATCAAGCCCAGGAAAAGGGTGTGTTGGAGCAGCGCGAGCGCGTGGCGGTGCTGCGTGCCAAGCTGAAGCACATCCCCAAGGCTGAGGCTCGCCGATTGGAATGGCTAGCGGACTACCTGGTCCGCAAAAGCGTGTGGCTGATTGGCGGCGATGGCTGGGCTTATGACATTGGTTACGGAGGGCTAGATCACGTTATGTCGCTGCAGCGCGAAGTGAAGATTCTAGTTCTGGATACGGAGGTCTATTCAAACACCGGCGGCCAGGCGTCTAAAGCCACGCCCCTTGGAGCCGCTGCCAAATTTGCCGCTTCTGGAAAGGGGATTCACAAAAAAGACCTCGGCCTCATGGCCATGAGTTACGGCCATGTTTACGTTGCCAGCATTGCCTTCGGGGCCAAGGACAGCCACACGGTGCAAACGTTAGTCGAAGCCGAGAATTATCCAGGTCCAGCGGTGATCATCGCCTACAGCCATTGCATTGCCCATGGTTACGACATGCGTTTTGGTGCCGAACAGCAAAAGCTGGCGGTCAACTCGGGCGTTTGGCCGTTGTATCGCTACGACCCCCGGCGCGTGGACGAAGGGCTGCCGCCGCTGATCATCGACGTGCCGCCAGGCCGGGCCACGGTTCAGGAATACATGCGCAACGAAGCACGCTTCCGCATGGTCGAAAAGATCGACCCGGTTCGCTTCAAACAATTGGCCGTGGCGGCGCGTGATCATGCGGCCCGTCGGGTGGCTTTGTATGAACAAATGTCGCACATAACCCTGCCGCGCAAGGCAGATGATGCCGGTAAAGCGAAGAGCCCAACGGCAACCGAGGGAGGTGGCACATGAATTTGAAAACCCGGTATATGGGATTCGATCTACCGCACCCGCTCATTCCAGGTGCTTCGCCGCTGGTGGATGACCTGGGCAAGGTACGCCAATTAGAAGATGCCGGGGCGCCGCTCATTATCATGCACTCCCTTTTTGAGGAGCAGATTGTCGCCGAGGAATGGGCCGTGACCTGGTCCATGGAGCAGGGGGAGCATGCTCATGGTGAGGCGAACAGCTATTTGCCGCGGCCCGAGGAGTTCGTCCTGGGGCCACATGAATATTTAGAGCATTTGCGCAAAATCAAAGCTGCAGTTCAGGTGCCCGTCATTGCTTCGTTGAACGGCACCACCCTGGGTGGCTGGGTGCGTTACGCCAAGTTGATGGAAGAAGCCGGTGCCGATGGCTTGGAACTGAATGTGTACGAGCTTGAGACCGACCCTGAAGAGTCCGGCGTCCAGGTGGAGCAGCGTACGCTGGACGTCGTCCGTGCGGTCCGTGAAAGCATCAAGCTGCCTCTGGCGGTGAAGCTGTCACCTTTCTATACCTCCATCGCTCATTTTGCTCGCCAGCTGGATCAACTGGGGGTGAGTGCACTGGTGCTCTTCAATCGTTTCTATCAGGCCGACTTCAACGTCGAACAGTTGGAAGTGGTTCGCGAGGTCAAGTTGTCCACTTCCGCGGAATTGCTGCTGCGGCTGCGTTGGATTGCGATCTTGCATGGACGATTGAGCTGCAACCTGGGTCTGACCGGCGGCATCCATACCGGTTTGGACGTGGTGAAAGCCCTCATGGCCGGGGCTGACGGTGTGCAGACGGTCTCGGCTTTGCTTGCCCATGGTCCACGTCGGTTGGAGCAGCTTCGCAAAGAGCTGTCCGAATGGCTGCAAATATATGAGTATGAATCGGTGCAGCAGCTTCGTGGCAGCCTGAGCTTGAATCGCTGTCCGAACCCCAAGGCCTTCGAGCGGGCGAATTACATGCATATCCTGCAAAGCTGGAGGGAGTGAAGTAGTTGTCAGCTCAATAACTGCAACGCGATCGTTTGGTTTTGGCTATGAGCGGTCAGCAATTGGCCGCTTGCGTTGAACCCCCGCCGAACGTAGGCAAAGGCTAGCAACCCTTGATGGCGGGGTGACCAGCAACACGACGTCACTTGCCCCACTTCTTGACCATTGGCCAGCAGCTTGGTGCCCTTCGGCAACGGTTCCAGTTGCGGTGTACCAGGCAGGGTCACGCAACGAACCAGCGCTCGGTTCACGTGACCATAGGCCCGAATGCGTGCTACGGTTTCTTGCCCTAAATAGCAGCCTTTGGTGAAGGAGATCGCTTGTTCCGTGCGGTTCACTTCTTGCGGTAAATGGGTCTCATCGATGTCGATGCCATATTCGGGCAGGCCCGCTTCCACGCGCAGGATGGAGTAGGTCTCGGCCGGTGCCATGGGAATTTGCTGCTCCCATAAAGCATCAACGATCCTGGCAGCGTGCTGTTTCGGTCCAAACAAATGATAACCATTCGGTCCTAACCAGGCACGTTTTTGCAGACGTATGTGAGTGCCTGCTACTTCCAGGATATCGTGATGCCAATCGGACCAACCAGCGAGCTCAGTGCCCAGCCAAGAGCTTAAGCGAGTTGCTGCTTGGGGTCCCGCAATATGCCACATACCAATCTCGGCGGTGGCATCGTTGATTTCCACATCTTCCGTGACGATGTAGCGGCTTAAGTAAGTGACCACTTTCGTAGCCAGATCGGGTTCCAGGTCCACATGCAATTGATCTGGCAGAACACTGATCTGCAGCCAAGCCATGATTTTAGCTTGATTCGTCAGCAGGAACGCCTCGCAACCGCTGCCGACCGGACAGCGTACCAAGTCGTTGGTGCAAAAGTTGTTCAGAAAACTAGCCCGGTCCTTGCCGACAAAGCGCACATGGCTGCGCTGGGTCAAATCAAAGCAGACAGCCTCGGCTTGGGCCAAGGCATATGCCTTCAGGGTGGTCAAATCGAGCGTGCTCATGTGGTTAGTCTAGTAACCGCTGCTCCACATGTAGGCCAAAGAACTGCAATGAGCGATTTTCCTTGCGTCGGTGCGGTAAATAGCTACCTTGATAATACCTTTCGGCTGGTGAGATGCAGCTCACGGCATCTTGGTGGCGTTACTGCCGAACGCGAAGCGGTCGGACTCAATTCGATTAAAGGATCACATCATGACTCACATGGGTAAATGGGTACTGGGCCTATCCGTTGCTGTATGGCTTGGCTGCCTCATGTCGCTGATTGCACAAGGGAATGACAAAGACCTCAAGACTCTGCAGGGCGTCTGGAAGGTGGTCAAGTTGGAATCGCTCAAAGCGACACCCCCAGAAGACATCATTCAAAAGTTTCGCGTTTCGTTTAAGGGCTCCGAAATGACCATCGACACGGGAGAGGGACGCAAGGATGTCATGAAGATTACTCTGGATAGCTCCAAATCACCCGCCTGGATCGATGTGTTAGCCCAAGGGCGACGCTCAGGGGCGTCCACATCGGACAAAGAAGACCAGGACAAAACGCCGCCGGAGAAAAAATACAAGGTGCTGGGCATCTATAAGATCGAAGACCATAAGCTAACCATCTGTTTAAGCGGACCGCCCTCAGAAGTGGTGGCTGAACGTCCCAAAACGTTTGAAGCTAAGAAACTGGAAGGGGACAAGGAACAGGTCATCATGGTGCTCGAAAAAGAGTAGATATTACAAAACGGTCGCCTAGCAAGAACAAGTTCATTTGTTTGCCCCCTTGAGGAAGGAGCCAACCTTTGCCAATCACGAAACTGAACCTGACCGAACTCGCGGAACGTGCCAAGCAACTGCGGCGTCACATCATCCGTGCCACCACGAAAGCCGCATCGGGCCATCCGACCAGTTCCTTGTCAGCCGTGGAGATTGTCAACGCCCTTTATTTCGGCGGCGTCATGCGCTTTGACCCGCAAAACCCCAAATGGACGGATCGCGATTACTTCATCATGAGCAAAGGTCATGCTGCTCCGTTGCTCTACGCCGCCTTGGCCGAAGCGGGGTATTTTCCCGTGGACGATTTGCTGACGCTCAGGCAAATCGGCAGCCCTTTGGAAGGGCACCCCAATTACCGCCGGCTGCCCGGGGTCGAAGCATCCACCGGCTCTTTGGGGCAGGGGCTTTCCATCGGGCTGGGCGTAGCTTTAGCCGCGCGCATGGACCAAAGGGATAGCCGTGTGTTTGTTCTGCTGGGGGATGGTGAAATCGATGAAGGGCAAGTTTGGGAAGCTGTCATGGCCGCTCACAAATACAAGGTGAACAACCTGATCGCCATCATCGACCGCAACGGTTATCAGCAGACCGGAGCCGCAAAAGAAGTGTTAGATCTGGATCCGATTCCAGCCAAGTTTGCTGCTTTCGGCTGGCATGCAGAGGAAATCGATGGGCATGACCAAGTCGCCGTTCTGGAAGCCTTGCACCGGGCGAAGAACAACCCCGCGCAGCCAAGCGTCATCGTGGCCAAAACGGTGAAGGGATTCCCGATTATCGACTTGTTGAGTGAAAAGAACCATCATGGCAAGCCGTTATCGCCTGTGGAGATGGAGAAAGCCTTGGCGCTGTTGGCTTGACTTGTAACCCGAGGACATCATCAGGATCAGCCGTATGCTATACCAAATTCGTTGCCCACAAGGGCATGTATTGGGGGTGGACCCTGCTCACGTTGGTCTGAAGGTGCAGTGTCCAGCATGCAAGGTGATCATGATCGTCCCAGAGTTGCCCGGAGCACCGCGGGGCAAGCGTACAGAAGTGCCCACCTCTGCAGGTCGGCCAAAGCATCAAACCCGTGACGACCGTTACGATGAAGACGACGATGATCAGGATGATCGGCCAAAAACACCGAACAAACGCACTCGCATGCGTCGGGTAAGCACGGGTTTGAGCTTTCATAAGGCCAAGGTCATCACCGTCATTGTGACCGTGATTATCATGATGACGGTGGCTGTTTTTTTGAATTTGATGGCTGTTCCTGGACAACGTGGCCGTGGTGGATTAGGGCCAGGGGTATTCCAATTAGCGACTTATTTTCAGTATTTTGCATTCTTCATGTCGATCGTTATTACATCCTTAGGTTTGACGGGCTCCTTTTATTGCATGTCGATACCTAGTGAATCGGGCGGCAAGGAATTGATCATTATTTCTTTTGCCATCGACGTGCTCATCCTGCCGTTGACACTCTTCAACCAATTGGTGCAGCAGAATGACATCATTGCCTATGCCATCGTCGCGTTGGCCTTGATTGCCTATATCACTTTCTTTGTGTTTTTAGCCCGCTTGGGCAGCTTTTTGCGTAAATCGGCCTTGAGCAAAAAAGCATCCAACTTGATGATCCAAGTGATCGTTGTCCCCATTTTGAGTGTCGTTATTTTTGTACTCACAATGGCCACGGGCATGGGCATGCAAATGGGTGGCGGCGGAGCCTTTCTGGTTAGTTGCGCGATTTTGGTGTTTGTTTTAGGCGTAGCGGGCTGGGCCATTTACTGGGTCATTCAGTACCTTCGACTGCTTACGGCATTGCAGGATAACATCCGAGCATAAGCTGAAAAGGTGGTCATCGGTCGCGGTTCGATCCTGATAGGCAATTGTTGACCGAACCCGTACACTAACCTTTGAGTTCTCAGTCCAGATGAACACGTGCAGATAGGGTCAAACCCATTCATGCCGATTGAGTTTTACTGCCCCAATGCTCACCCTTTAGTGGTGCCTGATGCCTACGCGGGCCGTCAAGTTTTGTGCCCGTCGTGCGGGGTATTGTTCAACGCTCCCAATGGCAACACGGCCCGCCCACCGGTCCCCATAGTGGTTCAAGCCCAACCTACCCAGGACGAAGTGGAGTTCGATGACCGCCATGCCATGCCTGCCCGGATTTTGAGTGAACAAGACGGTTTACCCCACGCCCATGGCGTGGAGTTGCGGCGCGTGCGGACGGGCATCATCCTGCATTGGATTGCCGTTATCTTCAGTCTGGTGGGCGGCATTGTGGTGGCCATCATCGCCGCCATCATCGTGGGCAACATTGTCATTGATGAGATGGAAAAAAACCTGCAACAGCAGCCACCCCGGGGCCGCATGCAGCGCCCCATGCGCCAGCCCAATGCGTTTCAGCAACAAGCCTTCGCCCAGGGCGTGGAGAATCGCCTGAAGCAAGTTTCCCTGACCATCATGCTGATCTATTTGATCTATGGCGGAATCAAGACACTGCTGGGGTTGTTGGGTTCCATCTTTTGCCTGGCCGTGCCGTCGGAGTCGCGTGCGGCTGGCTTCATGTTCCTGGCCCTGATCATGGACATGCTCTATCAAGGGTTGTTTTGGTCGAATCGGTTCATCTTCGGAGGTCAGGACAGTATCCTGGAACTGATCGGCCTGTGTGCACATGCCGTGTGCTTCATATTTTTTATGTTGTTTCTGGCGCGATTGGCTTTCTACCTGAACAGTTCCGAATTGGCCCAGCATGCCATGCACCACATGCGGGCTTGGAGCAGGCTCATCGGTAGCACCTTCGCGGTTTTGATCGGCAGTATTTTGATCATGACCTTGGTCCCGATTATGGGTGTTTTGCTGTTTTTTGTCGGCCTGCTGGGGATGGGAATTTTGTGGCTGATTTGGTCAACCCGATACATTAATCTGCTGAAAGACATGTGGCGCCTTTTGGATCACAGCGTTTAAACAGGTCGGACCGCCTGGCATCCTTCGAGAGTGAGCACGGATATGAAACTCGGAAAATCCACACGCGAAGCATTTGGCTTGACCCTGGCTGAGTTGGGTGCACGGCACCCCGATCTGGTGGTCCTGGACGGCGACGTGCACAACTCCACGCGCACCGAACATTTCGCCAAGAAGTTTCCCGATCGGTTCTTCAATGTCGGCATTGCCGAATCCAACCTGGTGAGCATGGCAGGCGGGTTTGCCGCTGCGGGCAAACGGCCCTGGCTCGCCAGCTTTGCCGCTTTCGTCATGTGCAATGGCTTCGACCAATTGCGCATGTCCGTGGCTTTTCCCAACCTGGACGTCAAAGTCGTGGGCACGCATGCGGGGATTTCGATTGGCGAGGATGGCCCCTCGCAAATGGGGATTGAGGACGTGGCGCTGGCGTGCGTGCTGCCCAACTTCGTTGTGGTGGTGCCGGCTGATGAACCTTCGACCGTCAAAGCCGTCGAGGCTCTGGTGCAACATCGCGGACCCGCATACCTGCGCTGCGGTCGTCCCAATGTGCCGATCCTTTACGAAGGTCAGGCACCCTTCACCCTCGGCCAGGCCAATACCTTGCGCGACGGCAAGGACGCCACCATCGTTGCCAATGGGTTGATGGTCGCTCCAGCTTTGGAAGCCGCAGAGCAACTCAAACAAAAAGGCTTGGCCGTGCGCGTGCTCGATATGCATACGGTTAAGCCGCTGGATGTGAAAACGCTGGTAAAAGCCGCGCATGAGACCAAACGCATCGTTGTCGCGGAGGAGCACCTGCGGATCGGCGGATTGGCCACCGCATGTGCCCTGGCCTTGGCGGAGCATCATCCCGTGCCGATGCAGTTCGTCAATGTTCCCGACACCTATGCCGAGTCGGGCAAACCCGAAGAGTTACTTGCAAAGTATGGGTTAACCACCGACGCCATCGTCCAAGCCATCCGCCGATTGATGTGATGTGTTTGCCCGCTGTGTTATTCTCTATTTTTGCGAAAGTCTTGCGTGGTATTTCTTAATGCCGTAACATTTGGTTCATCGGCGAAAGGAGCATGCATCCACAAGAGAAAGGCCAGGGCCGCCCATGCAAGTCGATTTCTACTACATGCCAACAGCGGTTCGGCTTGCTCATAAATTCCGTCAGATTTACGGCCATCACATCATTCCATTGCACTATTCACATCGTGAGCTGATTCATCGCATTCTTAAGAACGATAAGAATGTCAACTCCCTATGTATTTACGAGCTTTCTCCAGTCGCAGCCGCAGCGTTGCTTCACGAAGCAAAGCTGCAAAGCACCAGCGCAACGCGAGGGGGACTGGATAGCACCTTAGCGATTGTTGGGGCGAGCTTCTTAATGCAAGCAAGTCGCGAAAAAAACGAACGCGAAATCATTAAGTTGTACTGGACCAATGAACCGAGCAAATCGCCTCCGACGCTATTTTTGAATGCAGGCCATTTTCTGACATCCAGCTGCATTGCTCGACTTTATGCAGCAAAACATTGGCGTACCGAACTGTATGCTTTGGGACGCAGCATTCAAGTGACGAATTATGAAGAGATTCTACACAATGCCAAAAGAATCATTGTTCATTCGAGCGAGTTACCGACTATTGTGTTCATCTTGCCAAGCGGATTTTCGGACGAAATGGATCGCACGATAAAGGAACTTCCCGAATCAAAACAGAACGCCATCCAAGCAGAGCATCAGCTCATTCAATGGTATAGCTCTATGACATTGGGCAGATTCCCATCGGAATTGTTTAAGGAGACGAATGATGACGGACTGACAACAACCAAAATCGGCTTCAATAATGAACCTGGGTATGCCAAATTAAAAAAAGGCTTACCAGGCTCATTACTGCTGACGCATCGTAATTACTTTGAAGACAGCGAATCCTACGATGTGTTGCGCAATTTCTGTTGGGATTGGCGCCGCTTCGTCAGTGATGAAGCAGACTATTTCGAGCGCACCTTCAAGTTCCATGTGCCCGATGGATTCAATCAGCCGATTGGCATGATTGAACTGGGCGTTTTATTCACTAGGTCCCTCATCGAGCATGAGTCGATCTTGCAACGGGAAAATTCCAGTTTTATTCAAACCATTACAAATCCCTTGAAGATAAGGTACTTTGAGCCGGTGATTAACGGCGGTGTTGAATATCGGAGTGATTTGCTCAAAAGCCTGTTTAAAGTATACAGCCATCTGATATCGCATCGTTCGAAAGAGATAGAGGATATCAGACAGTGTTTTGATGCGAGCAAGCTCAATGGTCAGAATAGAATCAATATCGATAGTGAGCATAGAAGAATGGTTACGGATCTTAAAAATAAACTGAACACCATGACGACAGAAATGCGAAGCTGGCTCAATGAAATCGGAGAAACCAGGAAAATGGATTCGTCGCGATTTCGTAGCATATGTAATGAACTGATGCGATTAGGCTCTGCATTTGACGATGAGATCATGAGTTACCGCAAATATGTTCATCAAGTCATGGGGATGTGCGATGCGAGAGTCAGTTATTCTGAACTTGAAGCTAAGCAGTGACAGGTAAGCGTTTGACAAAATGATCCAAGGCATCGAGCGCGTCTGTAGAAGCAAAAAGCAAGGAGAGGGTAATTGCAACCCTCTCCCGCTTGGAGTCATGACTGGGCGACTTGGTTTAGAAGTGACGGCAGTCAATCATGAAGTAGTCGCGTGGACTGCGAATCCAAGGTGAACCGTAACCACCACCGTTTCCACCATTGCCATAGCCACCATTTGGGCCCGCATTCCGCCAGCCTGGGTTGTAGCAGGGAATCGGCAGATGTTGAACGGGCATGCCGGGCATGTCCGTTGGGCCAGCGATACCATACGTGCGGCCTGCACCACAGGCACATTGCCAAATCTGAATAGGTGCATGCGGTTGCGGATAGCAAGCAGCATGGTTCTTCGGTTGGCAAGAACGAATGGGCCAGGTCTGCGCGTTGGCCGATGAAATCAGGCCGCCCAGTCCCAAGACGACGGCGAGCACGGCCAGGTTGCGCCCCAAAGCTCGATGCATGGGGAATCCTCCAAGAATAACTGCGATGTTGCGTTTCGTGCAAACCAAACGTGGTTCGCCATCGACAAGAATACCATCGGCCAGAAGGGCAAAGCTTCCCAAGGTTGCCGAGCTTGCAAATGCGGGATTTATGCGGAGTGGGTTCGTGTTGGATGAGGTAATCCGTCCGTAGGGGGGGCAAACATGGCTGTGCATAAAAAAACGACCCCGAACACTTCCCTGCGTTCGGGGCCGTATCTCCGGGGCCGGAGCTAGCTTATTCGCTTAGCGAGGCATGTTGCCGCATGCAGGCATGCAACCAGCATTGCCACATACCGGGCTGCCCCATGACATCGTCGGGCTGACGAAGACGGGAGCATAATTCGGCTTTTGCATCTGGCAGCAATTCTGCGGAGCGACTGGGCCGCAACCGCCGGTTTGATAACCGTGGAATTTGTAGTAGATTACCCAATCCAATTTGTCGAGCTTCTTGTAGTAGCCACCAAGCGCTTTGTAATAATCATGCCAGAATTTTTGCCAGCGGGCTTCGTCCGCTGAGCAGCAGTTCTGACAATTCGTTCGATTCCAGAAGCTACCCTTGGGGGCGCTGTTGCCACAACCCCAACCCCAATCCGCTTTGGCTACGTTGGTGCAGCAGAAAAGAGCCGCACCGACAACAAGGACCATCATCAAACGCTTCATGGAGACTCCTTTCGCTGGTTGGCCTGGAAGATGTCGGCCTGATCCTGCGGGCCGAACCTGCCCCTATCTTCCGGGTTCGCCGCTCCCCAAGCTCCAACCCCTATGTGAACTCGTATTCGCTGCCTTGATCATGTGTCTGAGGCACCCGAGGCGGCAGCCCCGGCTTAACTATCATCGGCTATCACGATCCAAAAGTACGATGATTCCGGCAAAGTCGGAACATTTCCTGCAAACCGGAGGGAAACGCTTGGTTGGCAAATTAAGCAAGATCGGCAAACTTGCGGCCGCCGTTTGCTTTGGCAGGTGCATCTAGGAGCTGAGGCTATTTCAAGCCCTGCTGCATCTTTTTCCGCAAAATGTTGGCATCGAGTCGGCGTGAACCAGCTGGGGAAAACCATTGCCGCCAAAGTGGAAACTCCGTTCGTGGCAGATCATCAGTCACCCGCGGCTCGCTGCCCAACCACTCGCGCAGCTGGTTGCGGTCCATGAGATAGAGTTTCTTCAATTGCTCTCGGTCAAGGTAGTGCTGATCCCATTCGCTTAAGTCTTCTTTGTGCAACAAGAGCGCGTCGGCCAATCGCTCCAACTTCCCCGCATGTATGTCAAACGGTTTATCCTTGCCCAACAAGTAAAAACCGGGGGTGTGGTGGGCTCCCCACAGTGTCACATGCGGAAAGGCAGCGAAGTAAGAACGCATGATCATCAAGATCTCCGACTCCGCGGCCGGGGGGACCCAGAGGCAAAAGATACCATCTGGCGTCAGCCGCGAACGGCAGAGCTCGAAGAATTCCTGCGTATAGAGATTCACGGTTCCCGCGGAATGCAGGGGTGGGGCAGGGTCGATGGTGATGACGTCATATTTGCCGGGGTGCACGAGCAAATAATTGCGGCCGTCATCGACGTGGAAATGCACCTGCGGCAGTGCTGCGATGCGGGCAGCATCGGCGTGGAAAAATCGGAAACAGTCAAAGACTTCCGGCACAATGTCCACGGCATCGATTTGGAGGCCAGGATAGCGCGCCGCGGACCGCACCGTCGTCCCCATGCCGAAGCAGATGACGCACATGCGCTTGGGATTCTCGACCAAGGCATACGGCAAGTGGGCCATGAGCTTCGTTTCCGTACACAAATGGGTCATGCCCACGCCGTTAACCAGCAAGGTACGGGCTGTGGGCTGTTGCGGGTCACCTGCTGCAATGGTCGTGGCGGTTGCACGCTCGAACGATGCAAAGGATTGCCAGCCCGCTCCATGATGGGTTTGCAAACGCTCGGTGATCATGACCGGATAAGGATCACCAAGGAGATAAATCATCCCCACGAGGGCCAAGGCAACCAGTCCCTGAAACCAGACGCCGATGGAGCGCTGTTCGCGCGGGGTGACGGCCGCCAGCAGCAAACCTAACACGATGTTGAGGCAGGAGATGCTGATCAAGGTATGAGCCGTCCCGATGAGCGGAATCAACAAGAAACCGGTCAGCAGAGAACCGGCAACCGTTCCTAGCGTATTGATCAAATAGGCTCTACCCGTTGACGAACCAGGTTGATCGGGCCGGGCCAAGCAGCAGCGAACCGCTACGGGAAACTGCATGCCGAAAAGAAACGCCATTGGGAGCACCATAACCAGACAGCTTAAGGAGCCGATGACCAGGGGCACGGTGAGCATTGGCTCTGCCCCGCCGCCGGCTTGCAACCATAGACGATTGAACCAAGGCAGAAACAGCAACCCCAAGGCTGCCCAAGCGCCGATGAAAATTTCCAGACGGGCAAAAGCCAGAACGGGCTTTTGCACCAGTTTCTTGGAGCGGGTGGAATCCCAGCTGCCCCAGGCAATGCCCAACAGAAACGTCGCTAGCATGATACTGAAGGCATAAATGCTGGTTTCGAGAACCAGCACCAGCAGCCTGGACCAAAGAATTTCGTAGGCAAGGGCACTCAGTCCGCTGACGAAAAAAGTCAAAAGCGCAAGCGACCGCACCAGTGGATGAAACGGTTGCAATTCCGCTTGGGCTTGCTGGGGTAGTTGAACCATCGGCACCAGGCTCATTTCCTGGCCGATCAGCAGGCACGCCATCACGGCCGCGATTAAATTCAACCCGCAAGCAATAAACAATGAAGTTTGCTCGCCCCATTCGCCCAGCAGCAGCAGCCCCGCTGCCAGCACGCCTGCCACGGCCCCAAACGTATTGACGGCATAAAGATGCCCAAGACCCTGCTGAAACTGTTGATGGAGCCGCGTCACGAATGCCACCAGCACAGGCAAGGTTGCCCCCATGAGAATCGTGGCGGGCAGCAAACAGATGGCCACGAAGAACAGCCGCAGCGCAAGCAGTTGCGACGGCTGCTCGCTGATGGGCTGCGCCCAGGCGATGTAGGTGGGGCCTAACCCTTCAATGAGAAACATGGAGGCAAACGGCGCGAGCACGCCGATCAGAATCTCCATGGCGCAATACATGGTGATCAACTGACGGGCACGATCCGCCAGGCGTCCGCCGATGTAGCTGCCCAGCGCCAATCCCAGCATGAACACCCCCAGCACCGTGGCGGTAGCATAGGTCGTAGCCCCCAAGTAACGGGTGAGCATACGCACCCAAACGGTTTGGTAAATCAGACCGCTGCTGCCGGAAAGAAAAAACGCCAAAAAGAGAATGGCGCGGACACTGCTGGGGTTCACAGGTCATCCTTTTGCATGGTATGGATGGCGAGTCCAAACGAACGGTCAAGCATACTTCATGAAACCGTGACTTGGGAAGCGCTTTTTCGGTTCCGGTTTGGTTCATGCAAGGCAGTCCTTGTTAACCACAACGGCCAGCAGAGTGACGAGGCTGCTTGCGCCGTGGCTTCGCCTTGTCCATTTTGATCAAGACTGCTAAGCTCAGGCCGATGGCATGGAGATCATTTCCAGGCAAGGAAGCCGAGCATGACCGTTCTTGCACAATCACGCTGGCGTCAACCCTACACTTGGATGTTGGTGGGATTGACCCTTTTACTGTTGATCGTGGGTACTCAATACATTGCTAAGTCGGGCGAGGATCGTTCTGCGTTTAATCGCTGGCGCAACCAGGTGCAAGGGCTGATCCAAGGGGAAGATGTTTATGCGAAATACAACTACCCCAATGCGCCAATCATGGGCTTGATCCTTTATCCGCTCTCGGTATTGCCAAGGATGACGATGGGCAGCGTCACGATCGATCTGGGGGCCATCTCCTGGTTCATCCTGAAGATCGGCATGACGGTTTTGACGTTTCATTGGGTGGTAAGGCTCGTCGCTGCTCAGGGAGTGGCGTTTCCCTTTTGGGCGCAGGCGGTGATGCTGGCGTTCAGCTTGAGACCCATTGTTGGCGACTTGAGCCACGGCAACGTCAACCTGTTGATCATGTTCCTGGTTGTCGGAGCCGTTTATGCCTTTCGCACGCGAAAGGACAACCTGGCGGGTTTGACCCTGGCCCTGGCCATTACATGCAAAGTCACGCCGGCCCTGTTTGTCCCGTATTTTCTATGGAAGCGTGCTTGGAAAACCCTGGCCGCCACCTTGGTGGGCTTGGGCCTCTTTTTTGTCGTTGTGCCAGGAAGCATTCTGGGCTATGCCCACACCATCAAGATCACCCGCACATGGGTCGAACGGATGATTTTGCCCTTTACCATGCACGGGGAAGTGACCACCGAACACAACAATCAATCACTGCCTGGGTTGATTTATCGCCTAACTACCCACAGTCCTTCCTTCCTGGACGATGACGATCAGCCGTTGCCCGAGGGTTATTACAACTGGTTTAACCTCGCCCCGGACACGGCTCGGCTCATGGTGAAGGTGTGCGGTGCGGCATTTTTGTTGTTCCTGGTGCTCATGGGCCGAACACCCACGTCCGATCGCGCCCATCCCCTCCTGGCGGCGGAGTATGCCTTGGTCGTCTTGGGCATGTTGCTCTTTAGCGAACGCACCTGGAAACATCACTGTGTGACGCTCATCCTGCCTTTTGGCGTCATCTGCTACCATTGGGCTGTGGGAGGACTGTCCGTGCGGCTGCGGTCGGTTTTGCTGGGCAGTTGCTTGCTGGCCACGCTCATCATGGCGACCACGAGCACGAGCCTATGGGAAACCTTGGCCCAATACAAAATGGGCGCCAAGCTTGCTCAAGTCTACGGGGCCTATGTTTGGGCCTATTTCATCCTGCTCGGCTCAACCACGATCATTCTGATATGCTCACCCTGGCGCATGGGCCATAACCAGCAAAGCAGCCGTCGAGCGGCACGGTTTAGCCCTCAACCCTACCCCATGAGTTCCCAGCCATTGACAAAATCTGCCACAGAGTCAACCCGTTGAGCCGTACAATAGATGCATGCCACCAACGGATATCGATCTTGATTTGCTCGACGACGATGATGCGTTAGGACAGGAACAGCCCCAGGAGGCGGATGCACCACGGGCATTGAACCTGTCCCTGGACGTCGCCCGCGCCTCGGAAGGGACACGGCTGGATTTGTATCTGACGGCAGCCTATCCCGGTCACAGCCGTTCGTTGGTGCAAAAGTCCATCGAGCATGGTTTGGTGCTGGTCAACGAGCAAATGGTCAAGCCCAGCTACCGCGTGCGGGGTGGCGATTGCATTCGCCATGCTCCGTTCGACCCACCCCACCCCATGCCCATTCCCGAAGATATTCCTCTCGACATTCTCTATGAAGACGAATTCATGGCCGTGGTGAACAAACCCCCCTTCATGGTGGTTCACCCGGCTAAGGGCAATTGGTCGGGCACGCTCGTGAATGCCTTGAGGTTTCATTTTCAAAAGCTGAGCATGGAGAATGGCGACTATCGGCCCGGCATCGTGCATCGCTTAGATCGGGACACCAGCGGTGTCATTCTCATCGCCAAGGAAGAGGCCACCCACCGTGAACTGAGCATGCAATTTGAATCCCGCAAAGTGTTCAAAGAGTATCACGTCATCACCCGAGGCGTTCTGGACCGTGATGGGGATTACATCGAAAAACCCATCGGCAAACACCCGACGATTCGAGAGAAGATGGCCATTTTTCCCCAGTCGAACGAAGCCAAGCGGATTCGAGACGCATGCACGTATTATGAAGTGATCGAGCGGTTTGATGGGTATACCTACTGCAAAGCCCATCCCAAAACAGGCAGGACGCATCAGATCCGCGTCCATCTGGCTTGGGCGGGCTGTCCCGTGCTGGCCGACGAATTGTATAGTGGGGCTAAAGAAGTTCGGCTCAGTGAGATTCAACCGCACGCCGAGCGGGACGAACCGCTGCTGACCCGCCAGGCACTGCATGCGTTTCGTCTGAAGATATTCCATCCGATGCTGCATCAATGGAAAGAGTTTCAAGCTCCCTTACCCGCCGAGTTTGAACGAACGCTTACAGCGCTGCGAGCGCATCGGCCTTGGAAACGACGCTGAAAGGGACGGTTGTCTCTCCCATTTTCGATGCATTTGCTGTATAAAGGCATCAGTCGATCAGCATGATCGATGTGTTGCTGCACACTTGCGATAACAACCAATTTGTTTTTCGGAGTTCAGACCATGCGTTTACGCTCTTGTTGGACTATGAGTTGTTTGCTTGTCCTGACGATATCGGCTTTGGCCATGGAGAAAGCCGACGTGCCTCCAGTGCTCAACTTCACCATGAAAAACATCGAAGGCAAAGATGTCAACCTGGCTGACTATCAAGGCAAAGTCGTGCTCATGGTCAATGTCGCCAGCAAATGCGGTCTAACCCCGCAATACAAGCAACTGCAAGCCCTGCATGATCGCTATGCCGCCAAGGGACTGGTGATCATCGGTTTCCCGGCCAATGAGTTCGGCAAGCAAGAGCCGGGTTCGAACGAAGAGATCTCCGAGTTTTGCACCAAGAATTATGGCGTGAAGTTTCCCATGATGAGCAAGATCGTGGTCAAAGGTGAAGGACAATGCGATCTGTACAAGTTCCTGACGTCCAAAGAAACGAACCCCAAATTTGCCGGCGACATTACCTGGAACTTTGAAAAGTTCCTGATTAGCCGCAAAGGCGAGGTGGTGAATCGTTTTCCGCCGCGAACAAAGCCCAATGCTTCTGACGTCATTCGGGCGATTGAAGAAGAGTTGGCGAAGTAAGCTTGGATCACATGCAATCAATTACACCGATGCGCTCATGCTACCGACAGCATGGGCGTTTTCTTTTGGCTTGGGATTCACCTCATCGAGAAACAGGAGTGTCTTGATATAATGAGTCACATGAACCCATCACCATCGCTCGGATCAAGCCAGCCCTGGTCGCCCCCCTTGTTTCTTAGTTCGGTTTATCAACATGCCGATCTGGATGCCTTGGACCGCGTCAATCGTGGTGAAGAAGCCGGTTTTGTTTACGCCCGCGACCATCACCCCAATGCGCAGATGTTGGAGGAGAGCCTGTCCAGGCTGGAGGCAGGGAAGTGGGCGCTCGTAACATCCAGCGGCATGTCAGCCCTCACGCTGGCCTGTTTGGGTTCTGCCCAAGCAGGACAGCGCATCCTCGCCAGCGATCAGCTCTATGGTCGCACGAATCAACTGTTGAAAGAACTCGAACGCTACGGTGTCATCACGGAGCGCATCGACACGCATGACCTGGCAATGGTCGAGCAGGCTTTGACCCGCAAGGATGTACCGCCTGCCCAATTGCTGATCGTGGAAACGTTGTCGAACCCGCTCTTGCGCGTGGCCGATGTTTCCGCATTGGTGGAACGGGCTCATCGTCAGGGTTGCCGGGTGCTTGTGGACAATACGTTTGCTTCGCCTGAGATTCATCGTCCACTGGAATGGGGGGCGGATTGGGTCATGGAAAGCCTCACCAAAATGATCAGTGGTCATGCCGACGTGACGCTGGGCTTGCTTGCAGGCAAGGATGATACGCAGTCGCGGCTGCGACAGATTCGCTCGGTCTGGGGCTTCATGGGCAATCCGTTCGAGTGCTGGCTGACTCTGCGCAGTCTACCAACGCTATCCTTACGCATGCGGGCAGCCTGTGCCAATGCTTGTCAGCTTGCAGCCTGGTTGCGAACGCACCCTGCGGTGGAACAGGTCATTCATCCGAGCCTGACCGATCATCCCGATCATGCCTTGGCCGACCGGCTGCTAGAAGGTGCAGGCGGGCACATGCTTTCGGTACGGCTCACCGGCGGCAGGGAAGCGGTCAATCGCTTCATGCAGCGTGCCAAGGGCGTGCCCTTCTGTGCATCCCTGGGCGATGTCAGCACGACTTGCAGTCATCCCGTTACGGCTTCCCATCGACACATGCCGGAAGAGGAACGGCTGCGGCTGGGAATCACGCCGGGGTTGCTGCGATTGTCGATCGGTATCGAACCCTGGGCGGAGCTGCGGGCGGAAATGGAAAAGGGACTGGCCTAAAGCGAAGGGGTGGGCGTGCTCGAAATCGAACTCAAATTTCCCGTGCATGACCCCCAAGCCTTGATGCAGGGCTTGGCGAAGCTTGGCTATTTGCCCGGGCAAACCAAGGTGGAGGTCGATCATTACTACAATGCCCCCGACCGCGACTTCGCTCAGACCGATGAGGCATTACGATTGCGTCAGTCAGGCGAGCAATGCTGGCTCACCTACAAAGGGCCGAAGCAGGGGAAGCGTGGCAAAACCCGCGTGGAAATTGAAATACCGCAAGTCTCCGGCACCGAAGCGCAGCTGCATCAGCTCCTGCAAAAGCTGGGCTATCGACCCACGGCTACGGTTCGGAAGCAGCGGACGTATTTTCATAAACCGCATGGAGCCGACCCGCTGATCACGCCCATGATCACGCTCGATGAGGTGGATCGGGTGGGTACATTTGTGGAGATCGAATTGCAAGCACCGGCTCAGGATGTGGCCCATTTGCAGGAAGTTGTTTGGCGTTGGGCGCAGTCGTTGCACTTGGAAAAGGAAGAGCGTCGTTCTTATCTGGAATTGCTTTTGGCAGCGGGTGCATGAGCAGGGTTCGAGGTGATTGAGTGAGCAAAACCAACCAGCAGCAATGGAACGGGCTGACCAATGACCAGGTGGAGCAAAGCCGAGCACGACATGGCCCCAATCGGCTGACGCCGCCGCCACGGATGAACGCGTGGCTGCAATTCCTGGAGAAGTTCAAAGACCCGGTCATTCGGATTCTGATCATCGCGGCCGTCATCGCCACGGGTGTGGGCATCGTGCATGGCGATTACATCGAGGGCATCGGCATCCTGATCGCCATTCTGCTCTCCACGGGATTGGCTTTTTGGAACGAACGCCAAGCGGCAAAAGAATTCGACTTGCTCAATCAAGTCACGGATGAAGTACTGGTCAAAGTCATTCGCAATGGCCAGGTTGGCGCATTGCCACGCACAGAGCTTGTCGTCGGCGACATTGTGCTGATCGAGCAAGGGGAAGAAATCCCTGCCGATGGCCATTTACTGGAAGGAGTGAACCTGAGCGTCGATGAGTCACGCTTGACGGGGGAATCGCAGCCAGTGGAAAAACACACGGCCAGCGCCGCCGCGGCTCATCCGGACCATGCCGGCAGTTACGCGTCCGATCATCTCTTGCGGGGCACGCTGGTGGCCGATGGGCATGGCGTGTTGGAAATCACCGCTGTGGGGGATCACACGGAAATCGGCAAGACCGCTCGTGCCGCGGCGGAAATGACGGGAGATGTGACGCCCCTGACCCGGCAGCTTGAGCGTTTGAGCAAGTTGATCGGGGTGTGTGGTCTATCGTTCGCCTTGCTCACGTTTGTGGGCATGATCTTGCGCGGCATTTTTACCTGGCAGATGGATGCCCGAACGGGACAGCCCATGCTCAACGCACTGGGCCAGCCGATGCGGGAGCTGGAACTGTCGGCGCGCCAGTGGTACTTCACGGGCATTTTGTTTGTCAGCGTGATGCTGCTGCTCATGCGTGTGTGGCTGCCCATGGTGTTTGACGGTTTAGAGATGTTAGGGCGGCGCATCGAGCGACCGAGCTGGCTTCAACGGGATTCCTGGAAGGAGTGGTTGGTTACGCTGGCAGCCAGCGTGAGCTTTTTTGGTGTTGGGTTAGGCCTCGGCTGGTGGTTGGGCTGGATCGGTGCATCGCCCAGTCAATGGCTGCCCGCGGGACAACCAGAGTTAGGCATTCCCAGTGCCGCTGAGAAATTTCTACAGTATTTCATGATCGCGGTGACGATCATCGTTGTGGCCGTCCCTGAAGGTCTAGCCATGAGCGTGACGCTGAGCCTGGCGTATTCGATGCGCCGTATGGCGGCTGCCAACAATCTCGTTCGCAAGATGCATGCCTGCGAAACCATCGGTGCCGCCACGGTGATCTGCTCCGACAAAACCGGCACGCTCACCAAGAATGAAATGCAGGTGCAGGAAGTCCATTTCCCAGCATTGCCGGGTCAAAGCCTGGCGGAGGCCGCGGTGGGCGGCCTCATTGCCGAAAGCATGAGCGTCAACAGCACGGCGCATTTGCAACAAAAGGACAACGAAGTGCGGGCGATCGGCAATCCCACGGAAGGCGCCATGTTGCTCTGGCTGCATGGGCAGAAGGTGAATTACAGTCAGCAGCGCGAACGCTTCACGATTTGGAAGCAGTGGACCTTTTCCACCGAACGCAAATTCATGGCCACGCTAGGGCAAGCGCCAGGCATGGCTCGGGGGATTCTGCACGTCAAGGGGGCACCGGAAATCGTTTTACAACGGTGCACGCGGGTGCTGGAGCAGCAGGGTGAAACAGCCCTCAGCGAGCCTGCCCGACAGGGGTATTTAAGCCAATTGCAAAGCTATCAGCAGCGGGGCATGCGCGTGCTCGGGTTTGCCTTTGATCCGAAACCCGAAGCGCATGCTGCGGAGCAACCCGTGCAAGATGTGGCGATCGACCTGGTTTGGCTTGGATTCATCGCGATTGCTGATCCCATTCGCGAAGAGGTTCCCGCGGCCGTGGAAGCGTGCCGCCGAGCGGGAATCGATGTCAAAGTGGTCACGGGTGACAATGCTGCCACAGCCAAGGAAATCGCTCGTCAGGCGGGGTTGCTGTGTGATGCTGCAGGCGAGGATGGCGTCATTACCGGCCCTGACTTTCAGCTTTTGGACCATGAGGCAGCCAGCCGCGAAGCTCTGAAGCTCAAGGTCATCGCCCGGGCCAGGCCCATGGACAAAATGCGGTTGGTGAGGCTGCTCAAGGAGCAACATCAAGTCGTAGCCGTTACCGGTGACGGCACCAACGATGCTCCCGCTCTGAACTATGCCGACGTGGGGTTGGCTATGGGGCGAACGGGCACGGCTGTGGCGAAGGAAGCCAGCGACATCATCCTGCTCGATGATTCGTTCAGCAGCATCGTCAATGCCATCTTGTGGGGGCGATCGCTGTATCAAAATATCCAACGCTTCCTTTGTTTTCAATTGACGATCAATCTCTCGGCGTTGACCATTGCGCTTTTGGGGCCTTATTTGGGCGTCGCCATGCCCCTCACCGTCATGCAAATGCTGTGGGTCAACTTGATCATGGACACCTTCGCGGCTCTGGCCTTGGCGACGGAGCCGCCCGATTGGCAGGTGATGAAGAAACCACCCCGCAATCCCCAGGCGTTCATCATCACACCAACGATGGCCCGATGGATATTCGTGACGGCTATGGTTTTTGTGGTGTTTCTGATCGGACTGCTGCTCTATTTCCGGCAGGGACAGGTGCTGGATTACGATTGGGCGCGCAAGAATCAGCAAACCGACGTGCTGCGCTCTTTGTCGATGTTCTTCACCATTTACGTTATGTTGCAATTCTGGAATTTGTTCAATGCACGCCGCATCGGCACGCATCGGTCCATCTTCGAGGAGTTGCTGGTGAATCGATCCTTCTGGCTGATTGCTGGGGTCATTCTGGTCGGTCAGTTCATCATCACACAATATGGCGGTATCACCTTCAGCACCTACCCGCTGACCGGGCAGGAATGGCTTGCCATCGTGGCGGGAACCTCCGTCGTCCTGTGGGGTGGCGAAATCGTCCGTTGGCTGAGGCGTCGACAGTTGAGCAAGCTCCCTGATGCGGCTGACGTCTAAACGGTTGTATGATCGATCGAGGATATCAACCAACGGCTTCGCGCGGCCCCTGGCGAACCTGGCGGAAATAGTCGCGGGCCTCGTCCAGAAATGCTAATACATGGGGCTGCTGATAATCGGGGTATGTCCAAGGATTGGGCCGAAAGTGTTTATCCCGAAATTGCAGCGTCACCTCGGCGAAGATGCCATCCCTCAAATAGATGCGGTGTGCCTGATCTTTGGTGCTGGCCAGGCAAAACTTTCCCAGGTTGATGAAGCCCGGATCCAGGTTAACGGGTCGTTCTTCTGGATAGCGTTGCTGCGACTGCAACACGGCTTCAATGCCGATCGTAGTCCGCTTCACCTCGGCCAGCCGATCCATGGGTACTAAGTGCTTGTGGACGAAGAACTGCTTTTGCAAATCGGCCCCCATGGTGCGCTCATAGTAACGGGTTTGCGTGAAGGGCCAAGGGGGGCTTTTCAGGGCGAGCGGGCCAAAGGACTCCAACAGTTGCTGCTCCACCCACTGCAAGGCGGCGGGATAGCGGCTGAAGGCTGCAACCACCAGCAGTTGCGGTTCGATTTGGCCAAGCGTACGCACGGCGGAATTCCCGGGGAACGGACAGCGGTCAACCGGTCAGACGGCCCGTGTAGGCGAAGTCGATGGCCAAGGATGTGGCCAATGCGGTCAGATCGAGCAGCTTTTGATGCGCATCCTTGCGGCGATATTGCATGTTCAAGGCTTCAGCACGATCCTGCAATTTGCTTAAAATGACGCAGGCTTCCTCCTCATCCAACCCGGACCAGCGCGTGATACGATCCAACAGATCACGATGATAAACCCGAAGGAGTTCACTCACGGGTCGCAAGGTGCGGCTGCGGATTTCTGGGAAGACTTCACGCAATTTGTCATCGACATAGCCTTGGGCAGCCGCGCGGTATCGTTCCGCGCGCTGGCCATAGTGCTGGGCGAGCGTGATGGTCAGCTCTTCGATGGGCTGAATCAGTCCGCCATCGGTTCGCAACGGGCTGGCATCGCGAATACTGCGCATCAACTGATCAACGAACTTGAGCTTCTTCAGGGCAGGCCAAAAGCGATACTTTTGTTTCCAGCCGGAACGCGGCGTGAGCCAAACGGCAAACGTCTCAGCGAAATCTTCGTCAGGGTGCTTCTGGGCATAGGTTCGCCCATAGCGATGATGCGATATGTGCCGGACAAATTCCTTGCTGAGTTTGTCGGGACGGAAGGTATCGCGATACGGTTTGTCGAAGTTACCGAAAGTCTCCGTCCAGCCGTCGTATTCCCATAAACGAAACGCATAATTGATCGCGTGGCCCGCTTCGTGGCGTAGTAACATCATCAGCATCTGTTCGTCTTCGATTTCGCCTGTTTGTTCTTCCTCGAGTTGCATCAGATGTTTGTCGGTCAAATAGAAGGGAATTCCAATGACCGGAACCTGATCAGGGCAGCCCCAGCCATCCGTCAGATAGAGCTTGGGAAGAAAGCTGAGTTGCTTGCTTTCCACTTCGCGGTGCAAACGATTCACATAGGGTTCAACCAATGACGACTCGATCTGCAAGCCTAAGTCGCAGATGCGAGTATTCAGCAATTCGTAGCGAACAGTTTCCCAGGAATTGACCAGGGAGATCGCACGTGCTGCGGACATAGTGATGATCATCCTTAAGACAGGCAGCAATCAGGATTGCCAACCTGTCGGTCTGGGTGGCAGATTACATTCCGCACTTATACTAGGGTAATCCTTCTCCATTATTGTATCAAGCAGGGAGTCAACCATGTCAATGATTGAGGGAGTGACTGTTACAAACCTTTACCAAATCATGAGATAAAACCCTTAAACAAGTCGTTCCTGCCGCAGCTATTCGCTTACGTCGCAACATTATTGTATCGCATGAAATTGATGTCAATTCAGCTATTTTACTGTAATATATTGTCAAATAATAGGTTACAGATGATTTGTTATGTTGATTGGGACTTTGGGCGCCTTAGACGATGCCTTGCTTTCGTTCAAGTGCATTGCAAAATCGTCAGAATCAGCAAAGTTCAACAGATATTTTCGAGTGAAAGTCGTGGTAACAAAGGCTTGGGTTAGCATTCAGCCATGCCGAGTTTTTGGTTTCGGCCTCCCTTGAGCGTCATTACAATGACGGTGTAGACAGGTGGTCCATATGAATCCCCTGCTCATGACGAACACAAAACAAAGTAGATTAGTCAGTCCAGTTTCAACTACTTAGCAACAGGCAGCAACTGCATCATGCCCATACGAATGAAATGCCCCGAATGCAACAAAGCCTTTCGTGTGAAAGATGATCTGGCGGGCAAAAAGGTTGCTTGTCCGGGTTGCAAGCACGTGCTAGCGGTGCCGGAGGGGGTGCCATCAGAACCCGTCAAAGCTGCTCAGGAGGCGGTGAAGGAAGCCGAGCAGTTTGAACTGGAAACGATGGCTGCCCAGGCGTTGCAAGAACATCAGCTCAAGCAGCAAGAAGCGGCGCCGCAATTCGTCGAGTTTATTTGCCCGCAATGCGATGAGAAGCTCAAACTGTCGGCCGACCTGGCCGGTAAACAAACTCCTTGCCCAGAATGCCGGCGCATCATTAAAGTGCCGCAATTGCAAAAGCAGGCTCCCAAAGACTGGCGTGAAGCTGGCAAGGAAAACGTTCCCACGGCCGTGGCCATGCTTAAGCAGCAGGAGCAGATGGACGGTGCATGGGGCAGCGTGCAAGCCACGAAAGTCAGCCGCGAAGCGCTGGTTGAAGCCAAAGTCATCACCGCACCCAAGCGTCGATGGACACGCGCCCAAAAGATACGCGTTGGCGTGCTTGTGGGGGGGGCGTTCCTGTTTCTTTGTGCCAGTTACTATTTCATCAATCGTTGGTTTGCTGAGAATTTTGAAGCGCGAACTCTGGCGGAGATTGAAGCTTACACGGGTGCTTCGAGCAAGGCGGGTAGTGAATCCAAGGCGAACAAATTGTCGGTGGAAGGGCAAGTAGCCTTAACCCGGTTGCTCGGCGATTATTTGCTAATGCACGCACAGAAGCGTAAACCGTCCAATCAGGATAGCCGAGCAGTGCAGCGTGCCTCCTTGCAATTGCTGAAGCGTGAGAGCAATTTGTGGGTGCGCTGGTTCCTGGTGCGCGAGGCATTGCTTGGCTCATACGACACGGAGCCGAATTTGGACAATTTGGCCGAGTATTTACAGTTGGCCCCGAGTCAATCGGCGCGTTTGTATTTGCTGCGTGAACTGTGCCGTGAGCGGCTGGAACCCATCGCCGACAAACCAGACGCTTTAAAGGAGCGTGTCGCGGTTTGGAAGGCAATGATCTTGCGTGCGTTTCCATCCATGCCGGATGCGTCAGGGCGGGTGGTGCCGACCGAACAGGTGGCAGGTCTCGCTGTGCTGGCTCAAGAATTGGTTCGCATGGGGCAAAAAGCCATGGCCATTCCTTTGGTCGATGAAGCCGGGCGGATGTTGGGGAATCATCCTGCCGTTCCAATGGCCTATTCCGTGGCTCTGGTCATGATTGGTCGTCAGCCTCCCCCGGGTATTCCCACCCTGGATGCGCAATACGCTCGTGTTGAAGGAACCGCCCGCCTCAATCAGTTACGCGAGGCCATGGACTTGTTTGGCAAACGCACCGAGACCGACTCAGCCGACGACATTGAGTTAAGGACGACGTTGGCCTTGCAATTTTTGGAGAAACAGCCGGATCAGAGCCGGATGTTTCTGGAAAAGGCCATTGATATTGCCAAGCGGCGGCCTCAAGCGGAATGGCAACGACTGTATCTTTGCCTAGTGAGTTTGAAGGTCAATGGACCTCCAGTCGCAAAACAATTGGCCAATCAAGTGCTGAGCGGCCCAGTGCTTGCCCGGGTGCATTACACCGCATTTCTCCAAGAGGTGCAGGCGAGCAAAGGCCCCATTGACCCAGCCAAGGCTGAAGACGTCAAGCCCCATGGGGCTGCGACGAGCTTGGCCTATTTTCAGGTCGCGCGGCGCCAGGCCAAAGCCGACACCAAGAAAACTCTGGAATGGGCAAGGAGCTTACCTCGTGAAGAGGATAGGCCCTTCGCCTTGTTGGGTGTGTTATACGCTCAGTTGGAGCAGCCGTAAGCAGCGTCATTTGGGTGCCGCTGTGGATGGCTGCGCGCGCTCGGCAGCCAAGATGCCTTGGCGGGCATAGTCAATCGCTTCCGCCAAGATGCGGGCGGCTTCCTGTGGAGCATGGAAACCCATCGAGTTTTCCGCAGCGATGAAATCCAAACGCCACTGGGCTTTGCGTTGCAATTCACGCGCCTTGGCCAAGGCTTGATCATTCGCACCTGCTTGTTTGGCTTTGGCAATCGCCTGAATCAGTTCAACGACGGACTGCTCTGCCCGCAGCAGCAGTTTTTTGGTGCGGTCTTGGATCATTTCCGCACGGGCCAAGATTTCCTGCTCTTCAAAGTGATGACACGTTTGGCAAGCTTTCGACACATTCAGCAAGGGGCTGCGGACGTGGTGATCGCTGACTTTAATGGCCCCTTCCCGGCGATAAGGCATGTGGCAATCGGCACATGAAACACCCGACCGGGCATGAATGCCCTGCGACCATAATTCAAATTCCGGGTGTTGGGCTTTGAGAACTGGGGCGCCACTGTCGGCATGGAGCCAATCGCGATATTGGGCTTCGTCGTAGTAAGCTTCGAGCTGTTCGACTTTTAACCCTTTGTGCCATGGGTAGACCAGTAATTTACGGTCGCCTTTGAAGTAATATTCGACATGGCATTGAGCGCAAACAAGCGAGCGCATTTCTTGGCGGCTTGCCAGTTTGTTGGGTTCATAAGGTGCTTTGCGATCGCCCTTGCGCCAACGCTCGATACTGGGTAAATGCGGCAGGGGATCGGTAGAATTTGCCAACACTTGCAAGCCTTGCAGAAAGGCGGGACGACTCACCTGCAGGGCCATCGAGTCTGCATTGTGGCAATCGATGCAACTGACCGGATGACTGACCAGTTTGCGGGCATCGGTATAGGGCATGGCACAAACGTCTTCAAACCCTTTGTTGATCGATTCCTGCCGATGGGCTTCATCGTTGGGCACGCCCTTCTTTAAACCTTCCTGGCGGTATGCCACCAGCACGCTCGCGTGACAATGCAAGCATGCTCCGGGCTGTTTGAACTTGGTCACGCGTTCGGTGTGCTCCTGATCGGAAAGCATGTAAGCATGGCCGCGCTCTTCACGATAATCCACGCCAAAGGCATATCCCTTGAAGATGGTTTTCCAAAGCGGGTCTTCCTCCAATTTGTTGAATGCATCCGAACCACCATGGCGGGTCCGTTCAATATCCACCGTTCGTAGGTAACTGTCGTATTGGCGGGGGTAATTCTTGCCCCAAGTGGCGGGGTCGATGGTATCGTTGGACACTTCCACCACGCGAAAGACGGTCTGTTTGGCTTCTTCCTTCCGTTCACGGATGTTCTGCCAAAGCCACATGACGCCAAACGTCGCCGCGGCAACGACAAGCATGCTCAAGAAATAAATCCATTTCGTCATCTTTGTGGCAGGAGCTAACGTGGACATAGGTTATTTTCCAGTTCATCGTTAATGAGTCGGGCCGTGACCCACTTGGCGGTGGCACCGAACGCAGTTCAGCGTTTCTGTTCCCGGTTGCACGGAATTAATCTCATGCACGAAATCCCCATGGCAACGGATGCAGTTGTTTTGCAGGATTTGACTGTTCTTTTGGTGAATGCGAATGGGTTCGTGGAAATCTTGCAACGTAAAGCCCTTGGAATGCCAAAAGCCGTTCTCCGCCTTGGCCAGGTATTTGGGGACAAAGTCTTGTGGCAGATGACAATCCACGCATGTGGCCACACTATGATGGCTGGCCTTTTGCCAACCGTCATAATGCTCGCGCATGATATGGCAATTGACGCAGGCTTTAGGATCGCTACTCAAGTAGGACAAGCCTTCACCATAATAAACGGTGTACGTACCTGCCCCAGTGAGCACGCCCAGAACGATGGTCAGCAGCCAACCCATGGCGGATCCGACGCACATCCATGAACAGCAGCGCATGAACATAGACCAAGATCCCTGAACACATCGAGTACATTGCCCAGTATTCAGATGCTGGTTGAGGTGTCAATGCCATTATGTGCGAATCCATCCATTTGTTGATCAGTGGGCCAGACATGTTCGAAAAGATCCACGAAAATGACAACCGATCGTCATTCCCCGCTGGCTCAGGATGCCATCCCGAATCGTGCTCAGTCGGCTGAGGTCGCATTTACCTTGACGAACGACCAAAGAAAAAACCCCAGGTGTACCCTGGGGCTGAAGACGTTTGGCTTGGCTTGTGGAGATTATTCGAGGTTTGGCTTTGACACCTTGGCGGAAGTCAACTTGGCATCGCTATTGCTGACGGGCGCCAAGCTTGCATCCGCGCGATCCAACAGCACTTTGATTCCTTGCCGTAATTCTTGCAAGCTGGCAGCGTGCTGATCGCGCTCTTGTGTTCGGTTGGTGAGCTGTTTCTTCAATTCATTGCGGTCATGGCGAATGAGTTGTAATTCGGCATACAAGTTATCATTGTCGGATTGCATTTGCAGGACCATGTCGTTCAAGGCGGCCATTTCTTCTTTGAGGGCGCGCAAATCGGATTGCAATTGGTTGCGGGCAGCTGTGAGCGAGCGTATTTCGTCGAACAGGCGGTGATTGGAACGAGCTTGCGTTCCATCGGATTGAACGCCACAACCAACAAACATAAACATAGAAAGCATCAACATGACCAAACTGAAGCGTTTGCGATTCATCGCTTAAATCTCCTTGGTGTGAAACTCGGCGGCTTTACCCCGGACAATCAACGAATTCCAGCCGCGATGCACAGGTGAAATCGGCAGCCTCCACCCTCAAACTTCACGCTCTTGACTAATCTTTCGCACGCGGATAGGTCAGCCCGATCAGATTACTCTGGCTAGAAGGGTTGGACTCACCAGACGGCTTTTTCTAGCTCATCCGACTATTCTTCGTGACTGGTCAGGTTTCCCTTGGCAAAAAAGGTTGCCGTTTGACGAGAAAAACTTGTCGTCATCTGAAAAAAAGACTAACTTTTAACAGGTAAAGTTGATATTTACGGCAATATGCAAAGAGCATTGATGTGTTGAAGATGTCCACACCTACACCACAACCTAATCGCCGCGGTTCGATACGAAAGAAACCGAAAGGCAAGGTACAAATCGAGTGCCGCAAAGGAGTTACGGGTTTAGGCTCAAATCTGGCGCTTATGATTTGGGACATTTCCCAAACCGGGGCTTGCCTCGTTGCTCAGTCAGGTTTGGATGTGCATGATGAAGTGGAACTACTTATCAGTTCCATCGGAAGTCCACGTAAAATCAAAATCCATGCCACTGTTGTTTGGCTAGAGCCGCTCGATCCGCAGCGGGTTTCCATGGGAGTCCGTTTCCACAAGCCTTTGACTTATTTGGATATGCAGCAATTTACTTAATAGTGATACGAGCGATTTAGCAACATCGAAAAAAGCAAACCCCCTTGATTCCCACTTACTTGAAGTGTCTATCGAGGGGGCTTTTGTTCGCTGATGCTGTTGTTATGCTGCCATACGGTGATAGTCGGGCGCGTCGCAAATCGTTACTTCCGCAAAACGCTTTCCAGCCGTGTCGTAAAACAAAATGCGATGTTCCGGACCGGACCAGATGGCATGACAGGCTTGCTTTTTGGGCCCATGGGCGATGAGCATCATGCCGCAGACCTGGCCACCTCGACGTATTACCTGCTTCTTTAAAGTTAAGCCGGCGCTTTCCCATGCGTTGTATTCGCATAAGCGATTGGTCACCAGCTTTTCAATGGCATCCACGGTGGGAGCGGAAACGATTTGTCGTTGCATCAATACCCCATCCTTATGCCTGAAAAACGAATTCAAGCCTGGTCGATCTACCAAGCTGTTCATGATCTATCGGCCGTCAAAACCGATTACGACAGCACAATCGTTTTCATTTAAGTTGGCAACTTGGCAACTTATACCGTTTTTAGCGACTGGTGGAGTTGGGAGAATTGGCTGGCGTTGGCCATTGACATATCTGTTTCAAAGCCTCAAACATCACGATCCCGGCTGTTGTCGCCAGGTTGAGACTGCGGACCAATCCCGTGGGCATCGGTACGTGCAGCAACGCGGCACATTCCTGTTGCACGGAGATGGGAAGTCCTTTTGACTCGCTGCCAAACACAAGGACATCGCCCGCGCGATACGTCCAATCCGAATAGCATCGGCCGACATTTGCCTCGATGCCAATCCTGCGTGACAGTGGCATTGCTTTACAAAAATGGTGCCAATCCACATGCAGATGCACATCGACATGGGGCCAGTAATCGCAGCCAGCCCGCCGCAACGAACGGTCATCAAGATGAAAGCCCAATCGTCCGATCAAATGTAAACGGACCGCCGTTGCCGCGCACAATCGAGCGATGTTGCCGGTATTGGGCGCAATCTCTGGCTCGACCAATGCGATGTGTAAAATCGGCACACCTGACGCAACGGGTTGAGATTCCTTAATTTCCATGACGCCTTCGTTCCTTTTTCGCCATCCTGCAAAGTCCCCTGGTCGATAGCAAGATCAAGGGGGACTCCGGATCGTGCTTCCCCTGGATAGAGGGAGACGTTGGGAATGCTCAGCCGACTTCGCCGACTTACAGATTGGTTCGCGGCTGTGCTGCTCGTGGCCTGGCTGGTCACAGGGGTTGCCTTGCTCAGTCACGATCCAGCTGACCAACTCTTGAACCCCACCGCGCCCGCTTCTGCTTCAGCCCATAATATTCTTGGCGGCCTGGGTGCCAACCTCAGTGGCTGGTTGATTTATCAACTCGGCTGGGCGGTGGTGCCCTTCATGATGGCTTGGGCGCTGCTGGGTTTGGCCCTTTGGCTTGAAGGTCGCCATGGCCGATGGCTGGCGCGCCTGGGCGGTTGGGTGGTGTTGGTCCCCGTCACGGCATTAGCCTTGAACCTGGCCGACCAACCTGGCGGCGTATTGGGCGAATGGCTCCATCGATGGCTCGATCGACACCTCACGTTTTGGGGCATTTTTCTCATCACCACGGCCTGCCTGGTCGGGGCGATGGGGTTTGCCTTCGATTTTATCTGGCCGGTCATCCAACGCGGCTTGACGCGCTTACAACGAGCCTGGCTACGCTGGTACGTCAGCCGCAAGATGCATGCGATCGAATCCATCCTGGCTGAAAAACAGCGGGAACAGGAGCAAGCACAAAGAACGCTCAAGTCGATCCCCATTAAGCATGCGGGCGTTACTCCTCCGAAGACGGAGGCGAAAACCGTTGCAGCGCCAGCAGGGCCGATTCCCGAAGTCAAAAAAAGCATGCTGCCCAATCTGGTTTCAGCCATCGTAGGTGCAACCAACAGCGTGTTAGACAAAGCCCAAACAGCCGCAGCGAAAGCCGATTCAGCCAAACCAGCCCCACTCGCGAGCGAATATAAGCTGCCTCCCCTGGACATGCTCGAGGACCCCGAGCCGTTTCCCTATGAAGAGCACGAACAGCAGTTACGCGAGCGCGCCATCAAGCTGGAAAAGGTGTTCCTCGATTTTGGCCTGAATGTCAAAGTTGTCGGCATCAATACCGGGCCAGTCATCACCATGTATGAAATCGCCCTGGAAACGGGCGTGCGGCTCAGCAAAGTCACCGTGCTTGCGGATGATATTGCCTTAAACATGAAAGTGCCTTCGGTCCGTGTGGTGGCACCGTTGCCAGGCAAGGATACCGTGGGCATTGAAATTCCCAACGACCACCGAGCCACGGTCAAGTTGAAAGAGGTCATGCTGAACGCAGGTCCAAAACTGAACAAGATGAAGATCCCGTTGTTTTTGGGCAAGGACTCCGAAGGCAGGCCCCTCATCTATGACCTCACCGAGATGCCGCATTTGCTGATCGCTGGCCGCACCGGCACGGGCAAATCCGTGTGCATGAATGCCATTATCCTGAGCATCCTCATGGCTCGTCGGCCCGATGAAGTCAAGATGATCATGATCGACCCCAAGATGCTGGAGCTTTCCGAATACGGCAAGGTGCCGCACTTGATGCATCCGGTCGTCAAAGACATGAAAAAGGCCGAGGCCATTTTGAGTTGGGCCGTGGATAAGATGGAAGAACGCTATGACCTGCTGAGCCGCGCCCGGGTCCGCAGCATTGCCGCGTACAACGAACTGACGCCGGAAGAAATCTATCGACGGGTAAAGCCGGCCGATGACGAAGAAAAAGCACGCATCCCGGAACAGATGCCCTACATCGTGATCTTCGTCGATGAAATGAACGACCTGATGATGATGATGCGTAAGGAAGTGGAAACGCACATCATCCGCCTGGCGCAAAAGTCACGCGCCGCGGGCATTCACCTTGTGGTCGCCACGCAAAAGCCAACCGTGGATGTCATTACCGGCCTCATCAAATCCAATCTGCCTGCACGCATTTGCTTCCAGGTCTCGAGCCGAACGGATAGCCGCGTCGTGCTTGATGAAATGGGCGCCGAGAAGCTCTTGGGCCGGGGCGATATGCTGTTCCTGCAACCCGGCACAAGCAGCATCGTCCGTGCCCAAGGGACGTATGCCGGCGACAATGATATTGCCAAAGTGGTTTCCTTCATCGAATGCGAACCGGCCTATGCCCGGGAGCTGATCCAACTGCAAAACGGCACCAAGGACGGCAAGAGCGGGCTTGAAGGCATGAAGAGCCGGGATGAGCTGTACGAAGCCGCCATCGATGTGGTGATCCGCGAACAGCGGGGCAGCGTTTCGCTGCTGCAGCGAGCGCTGGGCATCGGTTATGGTCGTGCTGCCCGGCTCATTGACTTCATGGCTGAGGATGGCATCGTCGGGGGGTACAACGGATCCAACGCGCGTGAGGTGCTCATCACCCCGGACGATTGGGCCAAGATGAAAGCACAGGAAGACCAATCGCCCGAAGCGGCGTGAGCGGCTGCCAGCGTGCTCGATCAACACGCTGGAGAGAATACAACTCAATCATCGAAATCGACACTGTTGATGACTTCACACCCTTCGCGGGTGACCAGTGCCGCCATGACTTTAATGGAGATGTTTTGTTTGAGGAAGTGAACGCTGCCATCGGCGAAAACCGTATTGGCACCGAGCAGATGGAAGCTATAGACTTCATGCACGTTGTTGCAGTTGATGGCACAAGGTCCATAAAGCGTGGTGCCATCGATGGAGAAGCCGTCGAGATTGATGGGAGTCACGCTGTTGTACGTCGACCACCCAGCCACGGGGGTAAAGCCAACGAACTTGCCTTTGCGCCAGTTTTCTGGTCGGCCCGCATCTTCGGCAATCAAGATGGTGGTGGATAAGCCGTCATACACTTCGGCAATGCGGGCGCCTTCTTCGACCGACATCACCCCAAGCGGATTGCCGTTCCACGGGTCGAGCAAGCCGGTAGCGATCAAGCGCGGGTCCACATCGGCGATGGGTGAATAATCGCACAGGCCAAAGGCTAGTCCATTTTCATGATTCCCACGCGTATTGACACCTGGAGCCGACGGGCACACCATCACGGGAATATGTTTGGCCACGGTCGGCTGGTTGCCCAGGTCATCCCAGTTCAAGTCGAAGCGGTAGTGGTTGTAAGTAATGTCTTCTTCAATATAGGGCAACAGATCAACAGCCCACGACCGCGCCCGCGGAAACGCGACAGCGGCAGCAGGGAAGCGGCCATAGTCCAAATGATAATGATGGGATGCGATGGCGAGCTGGCGCAAATTGCTGGAGCAGATCATGCGATCCGCAGCAGCCCGCACGCGCTGGATTGCAGGGAACAAGAGTGCAATCAGCAAAACGATGATGGCAATGACAACCAGCAATTCAATCAACGAAAAACCTGAACGTTTCGCTTGGTCCCGCAACATTTTGACGAACTCCGGACCGATCGGCCGTCGATTCAACCAAGAGATGCAACCAACATTATACCTTGCGCATTTTCATAGGAAGGGTGATATTTGGGTTGCTCATCCCTAAATGGTTGTCAGTAGAGAATGGGGCCAGACGTCACAAGGAATCCGCAGTCCTTCGAGTGGGCGAGCAATTAGGCAAAACAGGCAATTGAGGAAGCAATGTCATCGGCGGATTTAGGCATGAAAAGCCTTGACATAAGAAGTGTAGATCGGTATCGCAACCGCATCCTCAAGGGACAATGACTGCCAATAGACATTGGCCCGGCACAGTTAGTGACGAGCTTCACTGTGTGAACGATTGAGCGGGAAACGTTGTTCACAGTCCTGCCCTCCTGGGCTGAAGCGGATATCGGGTCGGAGTGTGGTGCTTAGGGTCGGACCACGCCGGCACGAGCTTCGCGGTGGAGCTTGGTTTGGGCCGGAGGTCGTGCCGCGGGGCACGGCCTCCGGTGAAAAAATCACCCCTTGATCCTCTTCTGGATCGCTGATCGGAAAAGCTTGGACTGCAAAGACCTCGCTGTACCGGTCGGCGCCCCAGGAGAAGGTCAAGGGGTTTTTATGGTCATACAAGCCGCAGCGGGTTTATGAACCCAACAGCTTCTTCATTTCATTTTCGATGTCTTTGGCGTTGGCTGGGCTGGAACCCACTTTGATCATGCGGACAATGCCTTCACGATCGATCAGCACCATTTGCGGGATGCCGCGCACGCCATAGTTCTTGTAAACTTCAGCCTGAGCACCTTTGTCCAACATCACCAAGCGGTGTTTCAGCTTATGGTAGTTGGCAAAATCTTTCAGCATGAGTTGCTCTTTGTCGGGAGACATCGACTCATTTAGCTTGGTCGTCTTGCCGGCTTTCTTGTCGAAGCCGACTTTTTCGTAGTAAGAAGTCAGGCCGATAATTTCCAAACCCTTGTTGTTGTAACGGGTTTGCCATTCACGCAGATGCGGGAACGTGGCAATGCAAGGTCCGCACCAAACGGCCCAGAAGTCGAGCAATACGACTTTGCCTTTCAAGCCCTCCAGATTCGTTTCTTTGCCGTTGAGCGTGAAGCCCGTGGGAAAATCGGGGGCCGGTTTACCGATCAATTCGGCATGCGGATTCGAGCCTTGACCTTGGCCGGTCTGGGCTTCAGTGTTGGTCAGGCCAAAGGTTAACAGGCCCACGGCCAATGTCATCGTGATCACACAACGTCGCCAAAGCATGAACATACTCCTCAAGGAAAATGGAATCGAGTTCGTAATTCAAGGGCAGGAATCCAAATATTGCAGCATGAGTGCGGATGCGAAGCAACAAAAATATGGTCATTTTTGGGGTGGCTGAATGCTTAACGGTTAAACTTTGATCGGCAACCAAGCTGTAAGGTGCATAAAGGACAGTGTGTCATCGTGACGCAGACGCATCGATTGACGTTGGCAGGTTGGGATGAATGGTACAGAAAATCAGTGAATGGCCTTGTTCTGCGCTTGCGATGGCCAGGCGCCTCACCTACCATAGGCCATCAACGAGCGACTCGACGCAAGATGCACATCATCACAAACATCTTGGTCTTCCTGATCAATCGGAGTAGGAGTCAGTCATGAGCAGTGTTCGTGTCTTGGTGGGCACGCGCAAAGGCGCGTTCGTCATAACGGCCGATGGCAAGCGCAAGCATTGGACCATCGACGGTCCTTTTTTTGGTGGTTGGGAAATCTATCACATGAAAGGTTCACCTGCCGACCCGAATCGCATTTATGCCTCGCAGTCCAGTGGTTGGTTTGGCCAAATGATGCAGCGCTCTGACGATGGCGGCAAGACCTGGAACACCGTCGATAACAAGTTCGCCTATGAAGGCACACCGGGCACGCACCTTTGGTACGATGGCACGCCGCACCCGTGGGAATTCAAACGCATTTGGCATTTGGAGCCATCGCTTACCGATCCCGACACGGTGTATGCCGGGGCCGAGGACGCTGCTCTTTTCCAATCCACCGATGGCGGCCAGTCGTGGAAGGAATGGCCCGCTTTGCGTGATGCGCAAGGCTCGAAATGGGCGCCCGGAGCTGGCGGCATGGGGTTGCATACGATCTTAATTGATCAGACGAATCCCAAGCGCATGTACATCGCCATCTCGTCAGCAGGCGCATTTCGCACGGACGATGGTGGCCAATCCTGGAAGCCCATCAATCGCGGCCTGCACTCCCAATACATTCCCGACCCGAATGCGGAAGTCGGCCATTGCGTGCATCGCATCGCGATGCACCCTGCCAAGCCCAATACCCTGTTCATGCAAAAGCATTGGGACGTGATGCGCAGCGACGACGCGGGCGAGTCGTGGAACGAAGTGAGCGGCAACCTGCCAACCGACTTTGGTTTCCCCATCGAAGTCCATGCCCATGAACCGGAAACCATTTACGTCGTTCCGATTAAAAGCGATTCGGAACATTATCCTCCCGACGGCAAATTACGGGTTTACCGAAGCCGCAAGGGAGGCCATGAATGGGAACCCCTCACCAAGGGACTGCCGCAGGAGCATTGTTATGTCAATATCCTGCGGGATGCCATGGCTGTGGATCAGCTTGATTCCTGCGGCGTCTATTTCGGCACCACGGGCGGGCAAGTTTACGCCTCCACCGATAGTGGCGATTCCTGGCAGGCGATCGCTTCGCATTTGCCGGCAGTGGTCTCCGTTGAAGTGCAGACGCTGCCATGATTCGCGTCGTCTTGCCCTTTCACCTGAGGACGCTGGCTAAAGTGCATGGCGAAGTGCAACTGGCCATCACCGGACCGGTGACGCAGCGAACGATCCTGGATGCGCTGGAAGCCCAATATCCAACCTTGCGGGGCACGGTCAGGGATTACACCACCATGAAACGCAGGCCTTTGATCCGCTTTTTTGCCTGCGAAGAAGATGTGTCGTTTGATGATCCTGATGCACAACTGCCCGAACTAATAGCCCGTGGGGAGGAGCCGTTCTTTATCGTGGGGGCTGTGGCAGGCGGGTAAGGATGAGGTTTGACTGTTGCTCAAATCGAACGGGCAGCATCATTATTGCAAACTCATGGCGAGCCGTTTGACGTCGTCGGCGGTGATCATCCACCTTCCCTTGTTCTTGGGATCGGGAACCAGCGTGATGCGATCAGTAGCGACCGTGACAAAGGCAGAACTAGAATGGGCCAACTTCACGGTCACTTTGCCCTGAAGCTTTAATGCCGCGGCCGACGGTGTTGCCAGCTTCGCGTCAACCAGTTCAAAAGAAATAACGGTCAAGCGCTGCCAGGTTTGGTCTTTACCCCATGAATCGGGTACGCCAAATCCGGTTTGCAGCGCCACTTGGCCGTCCACTTCGATGCTGGCTTGGAGGTATCTCTGACCGGGCATCGTGCATCCGAACAAGAACAAACAGGCAAGCAAACACGCGATGCCTTTTACCGTTCGTGATAGGTTATGCATGGTCCCTACCGTTGAGCACTAGCTCAAGACGCCAGCCATGGGGCGTTGTTTACGGCTGATGAATTCGCACACCATGATAAGCTGATCCATGATGAGGTGGGGGACGCTTTCCGAACTCCATGGCCCGGGCAAGGCCAATACTTGACGAGCGTCGTTGGCCAGTTTCGGGACTTCCAATCGCTCGAGCAGAAAATAACGACACTCGGGGCCAACTTCCGAGCGAAAACGCCTGCCGCCTTTGAGCACCGGCAAGACTTCTAGTTTCAGATTGGCCTGCTGGGCTTTGCGTAACATCTCGAGCGTGATGGCATGGGGAAAGCCTTCCTGCATTTCCTGCTCGAGTTCAAGCTCGTTCCACAAACCTTCCTGACTGAGACAAACACCCAGCACCTGGTCCAACGCCTCGGCTTCGCGCGGATTCATGCCTTTGTATTGGATACCATCATGGGCGATTTTCTTGGCGAGTTGCCCAAGCTCATCGTCTGGGTCCGCACCCATTTCGTATTCCAGAACTTTGAGGAGCGCCGTTTCCTCCAACTCGCTGGCTTTGCCGAACACCGATTGAAAGCGACCTAAATTGTAAGAAACGAAATGCCATTCAACCGCCATGCTCGACTCGCATTCTAAACCGAAACCCGCTGGAACCTGTACAATCACGATCCATGTGTTTGGGCCGTAGTCAGCGTGTGCTGTAATAAATCAACTGACCCAGGCACGATCGATCATCCCTGTTCGGCTAGGCGATTCATAATAAGCGAAGCTCAAGGGTGCATGCAAATAAGTTCTGCTGGGATTTTGGAAATGCCCGTCAATCCAATGTCAGACGTTTATGAGCGAGTTGAATAGCGTTGATGTTCTGGTTTAGTCGTCTAAAGGATGCGGTGCGATTCCATTACTCTGGGAAGGATAGAAAAAATGGACAGAATGCGTTGACTTTGATAATACTAGCTACGGTCTCGTTGCGAATCCAAAGGTCGGAATACTATCTCTTAGGAGTTACCCTTTTTCAGGTTGGAGAGTAGAAATGAAGTCTTATGTGTGGTTTGTTTTGGCCATCGCTGGCATGCTAGGGTTGACTGCTGTGGCAGACGCGAGCAGTTGTCGGCGTTGCCGTGTTTCTTGTTGTGAAACCAGGCCAACGTGCGCGTCCTGCACAGCGTGCACTGTACCAGCGGGTACATCAACCAAAACCGAACCTCAATATGAAGAGCGGACCGTCGTCGAATACAAACCAGTGCAGAAGGAACGGGAAGTCAAAAAGACCATTTACAAGCCGGTTCAACGCGAAGTGAAGGAAGAGTACACTTGGGTAGAGATGCAGCAAGAGACCAAACCGGTAAAACAGAAGTGCACCGAGTGGGTGATGAAGGAACGCGAAGTTGAAGTGAAGTTCAACGTGTGCACGCCCTATTGTGTTCAAGAGGAACAGGAACAAGTTTGTTACCAGACCAGATGCAAACAAGTTCCTTACACCTACAACGTTTGCATTCCCTACACAGCGCAGGAAAAACACAACGTCACACGCTACCGCTACGAAACCAAGCAAGTGCCTTACACGTACAACGTTTGCATTCCTTACACCGAACAAGTGACGCAAAAGCAGTCGTTCTGCCGTTGGGTGCCGGAAATGGGCACGCGTGAAGTCACCCGCTGCTGCCGCGTGCCGGTGGTGATGACGGATCCATGCACTGGTTGTTGTCGCACGTGCTGGACTACCGTTCAGCAAACCTGCACCGTGCCTTATTGCACGATGAAGCCCGTGACCGAAACCCGCGATGTTACCTTCTGCGTGACCAAATACCGTTATGAGCCGCGCACGGAAATGCGCACCGTATGCAACCCGGTTCCTTACACCGAAGAAGTGACCTGCACGGTTTGCAAATATCGCTACGAACCGCGCACGGAAATGCGCACGGTATGCGAAGTTGTTCCGGTTCGCCAAAAAGTGATGGTCAACGTCTGCAAAATGAAAGTCGAAACCAAGACGGAAAAGCGCAAGATTTGTGAATGGGTGCCTGTGGAAAAGGAAGTCACGGTAAACGTCACCTCCTGCAAGCCGGTGGAAAAGAAAGGTACTCGCACCTGCGTTGTTTGTGAATGGAAACCCGAAGTGGTGACCGTCAAAGAAACCTATTGCGATTGGGAAAAAGTATCGCGCAAGGTGAAGGTGCAAGTAAACGGCGCTGCTTGCTGCAACAACTAAACCCATGGGTGGTTCCCGTTGCATGGTTGCCTGCTGAGCACGTGCAACAACCGCTCGGGTCGAAGCGTCAATCCCAAGGGACGGCCAGAGGGTCGTCCCTTATTCATTGCTGCAGTACCATTCCACTGGAATAGAGACATCGCTTCTTGCATCATACTTGGTATGAACGTTTATATTGTCCTTGCCAATGTGATCATCTTCATTCATGTGCTCTATATCCTCGCGGTGCTCGCAGGGTTGATTCTGGTACCCATTGGCGGCTGGTGCGGCTGGAAGTGGGTTCGCTGTTTCTGGCTGCGGATGGTGCACTTTGGCATGATTGCCATTGTGTTGCTGGAAACGGTGGTGGGCTGGCGTTGCCCCTTGACGGATTGGGAAGATCAGCTGCGGCTGAAAGGCGGCGTGGAAAAACGCGTGTTGTCCGTCAATCCGGAAACCGGGGTTGAAACGGTGCGGGTTGATCCTGCCCAGGATGATTTTGTGGGCCGTTGCCTCAACGGCATCTTGTTTCCCGAAAACATGCCCACCTGGTTTTATCCTGCCCTTTACTTTTCGATTGGCACCTTGATTTTTGTTTCGTTGTTTGTCGTGCGGCCTCATCGTCCCACCTGGCCATGTAGACTGGCTGGGGACAAAGCCCAAGCCCATCTGCAGGGGCCGGTTGCTCAAGAAGGGCGATCCGCCAACGAAAACAGTTCCGCCAACGATGCTTCATAATCGGGCCAGGGGATGTCGGGGAAAGTCTTGCGGAATCGACTTGAATCCAACGATACATCCGCGGGTCTGGGTTCAGGGGCAGGGTGTTGCTCACGCTTTTCGGCGCGAATCAAGGCCTTATCCACCCCAAGCCACTGGGCCAGGCGCACACCCATCTCATATCGGCTAAGCCGTTCGGGGCCTCCTAAATGCCATAACCCCGTGAGTTCCGGTTGCATCGCGAGTTTGAGCAGGCACCGTGCCGCTTGCGGCAAACCCAGGGGGCTGCGCCACTCATCGATGAATAAACCCATGGGTTGACCATGCCGGAGATGTTGATGGAGCTGGTCAAAAAAACGCACCCCTCCCAGCAGTTTAGGTCCCAGCAGCCAACTCACGCGAACCACCACCCCTTTGGCATAAGCTAGCACCAAAGGCTCTGCCTGGAGTTTGGTGCGAGCATAATGAGATAATGGATTGGGGTGATCAGCTTCTGTATAGTTCCCTTTTTGGCCGTCGAAGACCAAGTCCGTGGAGACATAAAGCAAGCGGCTGCCAACCCGCGTGGCCCATTGCACGAGCCGAAGGGTTGCATCGACGTTGAGGGCGTAGGCACGCTCTGGATTCCGATGGCAATCCGCAATGGCGGACAATGCAGCCGCATGGATGACCACATCGGGCTGCCATACTTGAAAACAAGCAGCGGTCGCTTGCTCATCGGTCAGATCAACAGGGGTCACGGGCACGCTCCAAGCAGAACATGGTGTTGATCCACTCCATGCGGCAATGGGCAGACGCTGATGGACTACTTCGCGAAGCAGATACGCACCTAAATGACCTGTAGCCCCCGTTAGCAAGATGCGCACGTTATATTCCTTGCGTTTCAGGACAAAGAGACGCACTCCAGCGTGGCGTGATATCAACGAGGTTGTTTTACAAAGATCGAAAATGAATTCATTTCCAGATTGTGGGAGATTTTGTTAGAACTAGAGAGGTTATTTTTATTGCATTATTCACGTTCAGGTTTTAGCCATGGCTGTTCTGGTTCGATGTCCGAACCCTAATTGCCTCAAGACGGCCACCGTCGCTGAGGAAAAAATTGGCCATGCCGCCCGCTGTGGCTCCTGTGGTGTGAAATTCGTGCTAGAGCCTTTTGTGCCAAGACCTGATCACACCGAACCGCTTGCGAATAAGGAATCCATGCTCCTGCCGCCCGCTGGACAAACACAAGTCATCACGGATACCAAGCGCAAGGTGGTTAGTCGTTATGTTTTGAAGCAAGAGCTCGGTTCGGGTGCCTTCGGAACGGTTTACGCGGCCTACGATCCGCAACTCGATCGTGAAATTGCACTGAAAATCCTGCGGCCGGAAGCCATGCAATCGCCCAAGGCCGTAGAGCGCTTTCAAAGGGAGGCGAAGGCTGCTGCCAAGATGCTGCATCCTAACATCGTTCCGGTGTATGATGCAGGGCAGGATCAGGGACTCTATTTCATTGCCTCCGCCTTCATTCATGGGCAAGTGCTGTCCCACTTAATTCCCGAAAATGGCTTGGACCCCAGGCTGGCGGTTCATTGGGCCATTCAATTGCTTGAAGCTTTGCACTATGCCCATCGGCAGGGCATCCTGCACCGCGATGTCAAGCCTGTGAACATCATGGTGGATGAATCGGGCAATTTGTTTTTGATGGATTTCGGTTTGGCGGGCTGGATGCAAGATGCCGCCCGCATTACAACCGACGGCACCATCATGGGCACGCCAACCTACATGCCGCCAGAGCAAGCCAAAGGGCAAACGCAAGGGTTCGGGGTCACATCGGATCTGTACAGTGCTGGCGTCGTTTTGTTTCAATTGTTGACAGGGCAAGTGCCCTTTGAAGGGCCGCCTCCGGTGGTGATTTATCACGTTATCAATACCCCCTGTCCGCTACCATCCACCCATCGATCGGACCTGGACCCCAAGCTCGAAGCGATTTGTATCAAGGCGCTGGCAAAAGAACCCGAGCAACGCTTTCAGTCGGCTTCGGAGTTTATCCAACAGCTGCGCAACTGGCTGGTGCAACAGCCGCCTTTGACCGGCGAGCTGATGCGTGGCACGATGACTTCCGACATCGCCGCTTCTCCGACGCTGAAAACGGAGGAATCGAGCAAAGCCACGTCAATGCAATCGTCGCCGCAATTGCCGACACCACCCGTGGCGACGCCCGCCAAGGAAGCGAAGCCCGCTCAGCCGCCTGCGTGGAAGCCGCCGGTGACAAAGCAAGTACCGGGGGTGACGCCCTCCCAAGAACGCACCGCTCGACGATTGCCCTATTTGGTCATTGCATTCTTTGGCATTGGCCTTTTGGGAGGAGTTGCGGCACTTTGGTATTTCACGGACCCTGGGAAAGGCCGCGTGGTCCAGTCAACGGCCACAAACGCTTCCGTACCCGATACCAAACTAACGTTGGCCGCTCTTCCTTCCTTCATCCAGACTTGCTTAAACGCGAAGGACTACGCCAAAGCGGAAGAAGCTGCCAAACTATTACAAAGCGATCATCCCGATTCGCCCATTCCCTGGCAGGAACTGGCCAACGTTTACCGGGCTCAAGGACAATGGGAGCCGACCACCAAGGCACTGACGCAGGCGATCCAAAAAGCTCCCCAGGATGCTGGCTTATTGATGCTCCGTGCTGATGCTTACCTCGCTTCTAAGCAATCTGACCAGGCATTGGCGGATTTGAATCAGGCACTCAGCATCAAACAAGACCTGGTCGAAGCCCTGCAGAAAAGGGTACCGATCTTCCTGATCAAGGGAGAACGTGAAAAGGCCCTGCAAGACGTGAACCAGTGGATCAAGCACGATCCGAAAGCAGGCAAGGCCTATCTTGAACGCGCTCAGTTGCGGCCCAAGACGCAACTTGAGGAAATACGCAAGGATTTGGACCAGGCTATGCTTTTGGCTCCGTCCGCGGATGCGGCCTGGCTGCGTGCCCAATGTTTGCAAGAATTACAATTGAAAGTTCAGGACGAAGCCAACGCCAAAGGGCAAAAGCCGGAAGTGAAAAAGTATCTGGACCAAATCCTGGCCGATACAACCGAAGCCATCAAGCAAGGGATGAATGCTGAGCCGATCCGACGGCTTCGCGGCAAAACGGCATTCGCAGTCGGTCAGTATCAGCTCGCCTTGGACGACTTTTCCGAGTTAACCAAAAAAGTACCCCAACGTAATGACCTTTGGCAATTGGCATCCATTCATGCCATGCTTGGTTATCAAGAAATACGCAGTGGGAAGGAACCTGCGCCATCCGCGAACGAGCAATTCAACCAAGCCATTCCCATTTACACGGAGTTGCACCGGCAGTTTCCCTGGCATGCCTGGTATCAATGGGAGCTGGGCCAAACCTATTTCTGGCAAGGGGAATGGTACCGGAAGAAAAACGACTTGGAGCAGGCCAAGCAATGCTATGAAAAAGCCTCGAAGTATGGTTATGCACCTGCTGCTGCACGCTTGTCGGACTGGTATTTGCAAGCCATCCATGTGCAAATGAGTTTCGAGGAGTCGACCAAATGGAAGGACATGGCTCGTCGTCAGGTGGTGCATTGGTATCAAATCGCTTGTCCTATGATGGCAGATCAGTCCAAGGTGCATTTCTTTCGCGTTTTGGTGACGACGCCAGCCTCGGGCAAGAAAGTGCTGGACGATGAAGCCAAACGATTACTCGATGACGAGGGAGCGATCCTTCCTGATGCGGTGCATGAATTTTTCCAGCGCCGAGTGCGCATGGCCTTGGATTATCAAAGCTATATTCCCGATTTTCTCGAAGGCTTAGATGAATTGGTCAATCAGATCAATCAGGAGACGCTGAAAGCGACGGTTCCCACCGCGCCGCCGCCTGCACCCAAACCGATTGATTAAAGGACCGTGGCCAATCGCAGCCGCCCCTTAAAGGTAAGCTAATAACCCCAATCGAAACTCGGCGGCAGAAGCACTGCGTTTTTCAGGCTTTTTGGCCAAATTCAGCTCGATCAATTGCGCCAAACCTTTAGGGATGTCAGGCAGACGCTCACTCAAGGGGACAGGATGCACTTTCTCGTCCAGAACCTTGCCGAATAGTTCGTTGACCGATTTCACCTGATCGTAGAGCATTTTCTTCGTGAGGGCGTAGTACAATGTGGCGGCCACGGCATAGAGGTCTGCGGGAGGTTGCACGGTGCGGGGATGCAGAATCTGCTCGGGAGCCATGAAGGCGGGCGAGCCGGCCAAGTCGCCAGCCAAGGTGAGGCCTGACAGCTTCGAAGCCTGGTACATGCGCGCCAAGCCGAAGTCGGCCAACTTAAAAATGGCGGGGTCGGCATAGGCGTGCATGAGCACGTTGGCGGGCTTGATGTCGCGATGCACAAATCCCTTGGTGTGGGCAAAGGCCAACGCCTGCAACAACTGACTGCCTAGACGCATGGCTTTGTTCAGCGGCAGCGGGCCATGCCGATCCACCCAGGTCATCACATCCATGCCGGGCAAGTATTCCATGGCAAAATAAAAACAGTTTTCCACTTCGCCGGCATCGCGAAAGCCGATGATGTGGGGATGCTGCAGCTCGCTGAGGATGAGCACTTCACGCAGGAATAGCTCACGCTGCTTTTTCGATCCGGTGACGGCGGGTTGAATAACCTTCAAGGCCACCAGAGCCAGTTCGGGGTTGGGTTCGTTTAAACGCAGCGCCAGGTAAACCGTTCCCATGGCCCCTTTGCCCAGTTGCCTCAAAGCGCGATAGGCGGCTATTGGTTGAGGCATTTCCTTGGCGATCGCATCACAGGTGGAGCAAAGCCAGTCGCGCTCGATGCGCTTATTGCAAGCGATGCACTTTTCCAAATGGCGTAATTTAGGAGGGGCGTCCATTGGAACAGTGGGCGCGGACGGAGTGACCTCGCGTTTCACCGGCGGTGGCGGCTTAACGGCGAGGGCAGCACTCGGATCGCTGGCTGCTTCGATCACAACTTGCAGTTTGGTTTGCCCGGCACGAATCAGGTCGCCATTGCGAATGGCTGTCACGCGCACTTTTTGGTCGTTGACATAAGTGCCGTTGCGGCTGCCCAGGTCCAGGAGCAAGCATTGCGGCGGGTTGACTTCGACCATGAAGTGATAACGGGAAATATGCTTGTCTAAACTGGCCAGACGAAAATGCGCCTGCGACGAACGGCCCACAATGAAGTGATCGTGTTGGGAAAAGCTGAATTCTTGCCCGGCGTGCGGCCCCTCGACCACGGTCATGCGAATTCGAAACGGCAGCGGTTCGGGAGGAGAGGGTGGGAGATCCTCGGCCATGATCCGCGTGGTGGGTGGGTCGTTTGGCATGGATAATCCACTTATTGATCCACGCGTTCGCCGTGTTTGTTGGTTAGGACAGGCTGCTGACCTGGTTCGCCGTGCTTATCGCTCGGCTGCATGAAGGGGCGGATAAACGCGCGGATTTCGCTGATGTCCACGCCATACTTCACCATGATACCGGTGCGGTCGCCTGATTGCGTCAGGGCGATCAGTTCGCCACGATCGTTAACCATAGGGCCGCCGCTATCCCCGGGGATGATGGGAGCATTGGTTTCGAGCATGGTGGCGGCGACGTGATGGCCGTCATCGAAGGTCATTTTCTTGAAATATACTTGGCGCACTTCACCCTTGCTGTACCGCCAGAGCGTGCCATCCTTGGCGCCGGAATTGCCAATGGCGTGGACGTTTTCGCCGGGACGGGCACTTTTCTCCGCCAAGTGGATGACTTGAGCATGCGGTGGCAAGGTTTGCACTTGGACGATGGCCAAGTCGCGTTTGCGATCGCGAAACAGCACTTTACCCTTCTGGCCGACCTTTTGCCAGTTTTGCCGATAGTATTCCGGATCGCTTTCGACGCGACCATCCCTCAAGTAGGGAAAATAAACCGTGGTTTCCTTTTCTTCGCCCACCACATGGTAATTCGTGATCAGCAGCCGTTGGGGGATATCGATCAAGGTGCCCGTGCCGCTGCAAGAACCCCCCGACGCATAAACAGTGACCAGCCAAGCCGTGGAGGCCAGCGTTTTTTGGTAGATTTCCGGGTCGGCACGCATGGTGGGAGACGCGATCAGCAGCAGCGTCAGCGACATCCAACCGAACCCCAAACATCTGATGCGCAACATGGATAGAACTCCTAACCCGATTGACGCTCTGCCAAAGTATAGCACGATTCCTCTATTTACTCATGCCCAAAACGAAGAGAAATGAAACAGGATTCCATTGGAATCGACCGAGGGTTCTAGCAGAAAGGCCATTGCTACAGATTATTTAGGGGTTTTCCATGTCCGGAATCTATCGAGCGCCTCGACGAAAGTGGCCTTCATGGGCAGCCTGAGGGTTTCAGCTTGGTGGGCTGATGGTGGCTTTTTGGATGGTGAACAAAAAGTTCTCCGGGTCCGTGCTGTTGACCAGCAGGGTGCCTTGGACTTTCACGGCATCCCGTGTCAGGGCAGCGGTTTTGTCGGCAGGTAATTCGATGAGTACAATGCCTGTCGGGTCTGGCATTTCACAAAACCAGCAACCCGCGGGAAATTCAACCAGCAGAAAAACACCCGCTTCCACATCGTCCGTGATTGGTTGCAGATAGCCGATCATTTCCACCTGCAAGCCATTCAGTCGCTTGAGGTGTTCGGGAAAAGTGGGCTTAAAGTGCCGGTCCAGCACCGTTTCCATGAGCAAAGCCCAGGGAATTTCGTTCATGCCTTTGGGGTTGATCGGTGCGAGGGCCTTATAGTCCAGGCGCTGCATGACCAGAGGCCGTTTGGATCTGAAGGCTATGCCCGTGCCGTGCTGGGCATGCTTGGCTTTCATGTCGGCAGCGCCCATGAGTGGCTGATTGGCCCGTGCGTTGGCTTCATTGAGCAGTATTTGCCGATGCTGCCGCAAGTCAGCATGATTTATGGCGAATTCACCCACGGCCATATCGAGCAGATCCGCGGCGCCGCGGACATCGCCATACGCAGCGGCGATTTCACCCATTTGCCAGATCAGTCGGCCATCGGCCGGATACCAGAGCAATAACTGCTGCACGATGGCCAGGGCATTGTCTGGGAGCTTTTGGCGATCAGCCGCAGACAAGCGGCCCATCAGGTAGCGTCCCTGGGCATCGGTCCAGGCCACATGAAATAGTTGATCGAGTGACGTGTCTTGGCGGGGCTTTTTCAACCGATCTTTGAACAATTGCAATTGCCAGGTTTCCAGCTCTTTGTGCTTGGCGTTTGGGGCAAGTTCGGCGCTCAGCCGGTTATATTCGATGGCCAAGCGCAGATCGCCTGTTAAATACCAGGCGGTGGCCAGGTTGGCTGCAATGGCAAAGTGGCGGGGATGTTCACGCTGGGCCTGCTGCAACTGAGCCAAGGCCGCATCCAACTGGCCAAGGCGAATGAGCAAGGCGCCCACGTCGGCCTGCTCATCGGCGGAGAGCGAACGCTGTTTCTTCACGTCCTCCAGTTTCTTAAGAGCATCCTGGTACTGGAGCTTGAGCGTGCTGGCGGGCTGAGTGGGCGTCGTCGGCACCGCAATGCTACGCAGCAAACGCAAATCGCTCGCAAACCCACGCCATTCGGAGGGCAATTCGGCAAAGCGTTCACCACTGTAATAAATCCCCCCCTGGGCGGGCCAGGCGAACAAGAGCAGCATGACCCATACCCAGACACCTGGCATCAGTGCCTGTTGGATTGGTTTCGTCAACCTGCTTGTCTGCCCATTCATAGCTGAATGCCTTCGAGGTGCAACAATTGTTGTTTGAGAGTTACGCCGTCAGGGGCATTATAGCCGCCCAACCCGCCATCGGTACGCAGCACCCGGTGGCACGGGATAATAATGGGGACCGGATTATGACTCATGGCCGAGCCGACCGCCCGAGCCGCAGCCGGCAACCCGGCCACGCGAGCTAAATCAGCATAGGTGGTGGTATGACCGTAACCAATTTTACGACATTGTTCCTGGACTTTCTTCCGGAAAGGCGGTTGATCAGCGAGATCGACAGGGATGTCATCAAACTCCACCGGTAGCCCCTGAAAATAAGCTTCGAGGGCAGCCACGGCTTTCCAGAACCATGGATGCTGCTGCCCAAAGGCATCGGCCCGCTGTTGGACGTCTTCTTTTTGCAAAGGGGCATCTTTCAGCTTGAGGATACGCAGTCGTTTTATCCCTTCAGGGGAGCAAGTCATTTCCAACCCTAAGTCCCAGTTGTTGGACGGCACGATATACCAAACGCAGGTGTCATTCATGGGGTTGCTCCTTCAAGGAATCGGGGAACGGGTTGTTCTTGCGGTCGAATGCTTCTAAGTCTTTGTCGGTGTAGCCAAAGTGATGCGCCAATTCATGGATCACGGTTTTACGGACCTCAATCAGCACGCGTTGCCGGCTTGCAAAAGCCTCGATATGGGGCCGGCGATAGATGACGAGGCGATCGGCCTTCTCATTCCAGTCTAAATTCATTTGGTCAATCGGAAAGGGAATGTACAACCCAAACAGGTCTTCGTTATCTGCTAGGTCCAAACGCTTGCGGGTCGAAGCATCCACTTCGTTTTCCACATCAACCACCAGATTCTGAACGTGTGGCTTCAATAGATCGGGCAACGTCTCCAACACGCGGCGAACATACTCTGCAAACTCATCCATGCTCAACTTGGCCATGTTCGAACCTCGAGAGCGCTATCGGGGCACATGCGGCAGCGTCCAAAGAGCAGCAGGGGGCAGCCAGCCACGCTGGCCATCGACAAGCTGGATGAGCAGCCAATCATTGGACTTCACAGCCACGATGCGTACTTCCTGGCCGGCATAAAGACGGAGGGGTTGTCCCCCTTTTTGCCATGCGGGGTAACTGAAACCGTTGCCCTGCCTGAGCAAAGCTCCTTCCACACGAACCACCGCGACTTGCTGCTGGACCAAACTGCTGGGCCAGGGGTCGATGAAACCATGCAGCCAAACCATGCCAACGGACAGCAAGACATAGGGAATGGCCAGGACTAAAGTCCAGCGAAAAACGACCGCTCGCCCACGTTGACTCAGAACCGTTCCGATGGCCAACAAGATGCCCCAACTGGCAATGCTGATGCGAAACCATGCTTGTTCTTGCAACCAGGCCAAAGTGAGAGCGATTCTGTACATATTTATACTATCGCGTGCTTCCGGGTCAACTTGAAATCGGGCCCAGAGCAGGGATGAGGCTAGCTCTGCTTGACAGCGCGTTGATCGCTGGCGCGCGGTTTGATAGGCCAGGATCGCTTGGGGCCACTCGCCGCGTTGGGCATGGAGATGCCCCAAGTTTTGATAAAAATTCCCTGCCGTTGGTGGTTGGCATTGCAGCAAAGCATCATACAGGGCCAAGGCTCGTGCCGTGTGGCCTCGCCGATAAGCCTGATCTGCCCAGTGGAGCCAGGCCGTCGGCTCTTGTGGAAAGTTTGCCAGCAGAATGAACAGGGGCAGCCAACCGGTCATGGTGTCACCTCGTTCGGCAATGTCATGTGCATAAACTGCCGCAAAGCGGCATCCTGTTTCCAGGAGGCCAGCCAACGTGGCAGTTGGTTGGCCAGTTCCGCAACCTGCTGAGCAAATAAGGCATGATTGGAACTGAAGCGAAAGCGGTCGAGCTGCTGTTGCAGGCGGTGTAGGTCTGGCGCAAGTTGACGAAGGGCTTGCTCGTTGGGAAAAGCATGCAGTAAATCAGCCAGGCTTTGCAAGGGAACGGCTCGATTGAACAAAGTGCTGAAATAGGAGCCTAAGGCTCGGTCCAGGCGATCCGCCAGGTCGGGGCAATCTTTGGTATTGGCCAATACCCTGCGGCATTGTCGTTGCGCACGCCGAAAGCGTGCAGAGTCAGATTGACCAAACCAGCCCAAAGCGGAGCCTGTGTACCACATCCAAAATTCTCGAATGCAAATGCCAAGCAGCAGGGAGCATATGAAAGGAAGCAACCAAAGCGTGAACAGCACATTGTTGAAGCGGGGCGATTCGTCTTGAAGCAACTGGGGGGCGGGTATCCATTGCAAGCGGGGTTGCCAGTCGGTTGCTAAGGACAGACGAGCATTGTTGGTGTTTGAGGTCAAGGGGTACGTTGGAGCCGTCACGGTCCATGCGGGTAAAGTCAAAGTCTGAGTGACATAGCGGCCTTGTTCAGGATCGAGATAACTCCAAAGCAACGGCGGCAGCGCTTGGGCTGTTTGCTCCGATTGGGGATGGAGCTTAAAACGCAATCGGCGCACCTGGCCGAGATTCTCCCACGTTTCGGGTGCCGTTTGGATGAGGATGCGGTTGCTGGACCAGCCCGGCTGGTCAGCCCAACGCGGCAAAGGCACGTTGGCCAGGTTGCCTTGGCCAGTGATGAGCAGTGCCAGTTCGGCATCCTCACCCAAGGCGAGGTCGGCTTTGTCGAGATAGGCGACAATTTGAAATGGCCCCACACCCAAGAACCAACCCGACGGTGTAGCGTCAAGGACGGGCCAGCGCTGGGGCTGTAAACGCAACTCATTGGAGTGCAACATTTTTTGATCCCATTGCAAACGGGCGTGATCAAACCGCAGCGCTTCCTCCGTTTCGTTTCCCGACATATCGACCTGGCCATTCCATGAGAGTCGATAGATCGGTTGGCCTGCAGCGGTCGTGCCGATCCATGGGACATACAACGTGAATCCTGCCAGTTGCACCGTGAGGGCTTTGGAGCTGCTCGGTTTGGCATAGCGGCAGACCCATTGCTCGATGGGCTCCTGCCATTGCCAGTGGGCGGGTGCATCGTGCAGCCAAGGAAGGTGAAGTTGCCGTTCGTGATTGGCAAAGGAACCGATCATGTCCAGATGAATGGTGACGCTTTGTGTGAAATAGGGTTTGGTCGAACGGGCATGCAAGCGCAGGGCAGCATGCTCATCGGGCGGCGGAGCAGCCTGCAGGAACAACAGTGAATGACAGGCGATCCAGAACATCACCAATCCCGTTCGTTGTTAGGCATCTGGGTTGGTCCCTGCGCTCGTTTCTGCCGTTGTTGAGCCATGCGCTTCAGTTGGTCTTGTAATACAGCAGCCGCTTCCGCTGGACTCAGCGCTTCGCCTCGGCTGGTCCCAAAAATGAGGGGTAAGTCGCCCCGTCCAGGTCTTAGTTCATCGGTTAATCTGGGGTCCTCCGGGTTCGGCTGCTGTGGCTGCGGGGTCGGTTGAATTTGGTCAGGCCAAGCCGATTCTTGGGGGGGACGATCAGGGCCTGTCGGTGTCGGCGGCGTGACGGCTTCGGGCGCGACGGGTTCCTGACTTTTTTGGGCCAGCCACTGCTTCAGGACTTCACGATCGTGGCGAACGACGGAGCGCAGTTGTTCGACAACGGCATCATCATGACTGAGCTGTTGTAGCAACGCCTCGGCTTTTTGTAACGTTTGGTCAGCTTCTTTGATTGTTGTCAATGCGACTGGCCCTTGGGCTTGCCGACCCAACTGGCCCTGGCAGTGGGCATAGCCGATCAATGCCCGAACGCGGAGCAAGCCTTCGGCATCCTCGAGAGTGCATTGAAAGGCGTTTGCGGCTTGCGCATAGCGTTGCAACTGAACAGCGATCAAGCCCTGTTGGTAGGCAATGCGGCCAGGATCGGTCGATTGCTGTAAGGCCAGCTGCAGATGCACAAGGGCATCCTCCAGGCGGCCTTGTTCATAGGCCTGTTTGGCTTGCAGCAGAGCGTCCTTCTGGGCTGGGGCATTGGCCAGGCTCAACCCGCCCAGCAGCAGGGTTACGCAGCCAGCCAGCGTGATTGCCAGCCGTTGGCGGGGTGGGTTCTCAGTGCCATTTTGCCTCTGAGTCTGAGTGGCGTGTTCGCGTGGCTTGTCATTACGTGTGTTCATTCGGGGCCATAGCCAAAGGTGCATGGCCAAGCCCAGGATGCCCATCAACAAGAAGCCTTGATAGCGAGGGATGAGCAATGCCCGATCGTCGCCTGTACGAGAGAAGCCTGGCTTGGGACCGATCTGGTCGCGATACCAGCGGACCAAGCCAGCGCGTTCGAGGGGTTCATGCAGAAATGAGCCACGCCCGGCTTTGGCGATGGGTTCGAGCAGTTCGAAATGACAGCGACTCGTCACCCAGATGGGTTGGCCTTCTTGGTTTATTACCGATAAGAAGGGGATGTCTTGGTTACCTGAAGGAACGCGACTTGCTTTGGTCGGATGCCCCATGGCGAGCACATGGGTGGTGATGCCCGTCTGGAAAAGTTCGTCAACCCAATGCGTCGCCGAGCTTGGGGCCAATTCATCGCCGTCGCTGATGTACAACAGATCCATGTCTCGATGCGGTTTTGGGGACAGACCTTCGTGAAGCAGTTTGAGGCCAGCATCCAGGTCTGTGCCGACTTTGCCAGCGGTTGAGGCCTTGAGCGATAAGCGCCGCGACGGGCTCCAACTTTCTGAAGTTGCCCAAGCCAGTGCCCATTGCAAATGGTCATAATCGGTCGTCAACGGGCTTAGCCACCGGGCCTGTCCTGCAAACAGGATGATGCCGACGCGGTCGCGCCGCTCCTGATCTCTTAAGTCATTGAGCAAAGCATGCACAAAGGCGCGCGCGCGATCGAGACGCGATTGCGGTCGATCATCCATCGCATTCATGCTTCGGCTGACATCAAGAATGATCACCAAGGAACGACCTTGTTCAAGCGGTGAATGTTTGCGCAGACCCCAAGCGGGACCCATGGCCGCCAAGACGAAACAAAGAAGCATGGGCAACCACAACCAGGTGCGTATTCTGCATGGCCGAGCCGATGGCTTGAGTGGGGACGAACCCCACCACATTTGCCTGAGCATGGTTCGTTGCTGTTCACTCCAAAGCAAGAGCAGCAGCAATCCCGGCAAGGCCAGGAGCAACCAGCCCCACATTGGTTGGAGCCAAGACAGGCTCATGTGATCGTCCTTTGCACGGTCTTTTGCGGATGCGTCATGTCAACACGCGTAAGCACATTTCTTCGTATACAATGACCCCCAGCAAACAGCAGGTGGCCAACCCCAAGAGCCAGGGGTATAGCTCAAAATAAATCCCAAGCACTTCGCTGGTGATGGGACTGCCAGGCAGCGCGTCTAAGGATGCGGCGATTTGCTGCAGGCTTTCCTGATCCTTTGCCGCAAAGGCACTCCCATGCGTTAAGCGAGCTACTTCGCGAAAGCTCGCTTGGGCAGCCGACTGCCGTTCTTGCCAATCGGGTGATTCCGTGGAGCGAGTGCCGCTAATGAAAATCGTGTGGATGCGAATGCCCAGGCTCCGCGCCAGGTGCGCGGCTTGCAGGGGTGTCCAGGCTCCGGACACTCGGTCGGTGGGAACGTTGTGTTCGCCATCGCTGAGCAAAAGGATGACTTTTTCTTGAGGTGTCGCCTGGCGGCAACGCTCGATGGCGAGCAGCAGCGCATCGCCGATGTTGGTTGTGTTGTCGGGTATCTGGCCGATCGGTTCCGCTTGTTGCAGCATCTGCCACACAGTGGCGTGGCTTAATGTGGGCGGGGAAACGTCCTCCACAAACGTGGCGAACGTGATCAGGCCGATGAAGTCATCGGCCCGTTGGTTGGTGCCATCCTTGACTTTGAAAAGCGCTTCAAGCCAGTCCTTGGCTGCTTGGAGTCGTGTGACGATGCCTTTGGGGCCAAGGAAGTCTGCTTCACCCATGCTGCCGCTGACATCGAGCACCAGTTGAATAGCTCGGCCCTCGGTTTGCATGGGGGCACGCTGTTCGAGCCACCGGGGTTGTGCCAGGGCAATAAGGGCAAGCACAAGAACACCCCATTTGATCGCACTGAGCCAGCGCAAAGGCTTGCAGGAATCAGCCGCGCCCGCATCACCAAGGAGTGAGAGATCGGAGAAGGGCCAGGCGGCAGGAGGTCGCTGCCAACGACGGCGCACAAACCACAACAGCGGCAGCAAAAGCAATAGCCAGAGCAGGTGTGGATGGGCAAAGGTCATCGGGATTTGGCCTGTATGGGAATCAATTCGATGGCGTCCAGTCCCCACATCCATTGTTCGCCCGTGGCTTTGGGGTGGTGGCCCACCACAGCCAAACGCAGCACGGCCGTTCCAGCTGTTAAGCGAACCGTGCCAAAGTCAACTGCCCCGCTGGGGATAAGACCCATTTCATGAAACCCGTCAAACAGTTCGCCCAAAGATTGATCGTTCAAGCTCAACCGGATAATGCCCATTTCAGGGCCGCGTGCCAGGTGAACGCGAACGCGAAATACACCACTCGTCACGACGGGCAGGGCAAAGTTGACCCAGTCGCCTCGCCGACGCGGCTTGCCCACCAAAATTGTCTGGCCGCTCCATGCGTTGTTTGCTTCGGGCATGAGCTGTTCTTGCACGGGGAAAAGCTGGCTTTGTTGCAAGAGACGTAAATGCTCGCCTTCCAAAGCGCCAGCCAGACGGTAGCCATGGGGTACGACGGGCCAAGCGGTAGACGATTCAGCCTGCAGGGGCGGTTCTTCCACTTTGCCCCCAGGGGACAAGTAACCGTAGTAAACCATGGTCAAGGCCCGCGGTGGTTGTGAGCCTGACGGTGGTACGATCGCTAGCCAGGAAGCTGATTGGCGGAATGGCAGGGCATCGAGGATGAAGAAACGTTTGCAACTATTCAATCCCGAGTGGCCCGGGCCTTCTGGCCGCGCATGCTGATGATAGGCATGCTGAAACCAACCCGTATCCCCCCAAGCAAAACCAAAACACGCATCCATGCCCGTACCGTAGCTGCGTGCGTCATCCGTGGTGATGGTTTCGCTGAATGGTCCCCACCAATCCGTGCGGGGATTGGACAAACGCAAATGGATTCCCGCCAGGAGACCTTGCCCATGCAGCTTCAACTTGGGGTTGATGCCGCCGGTGTGTGCATGAAGGAGGGATTGCCCGCGTGCGAAAAAGTGCATGCTTCGATCCGTCCATGGCCGATCGGTGAGCACGAAGCGTGCACGCAGCGTGAGTGGCTCCGAGCCCAGATTTTCCAATTGCCAATGTGCTTTATGCTTCCAGGGCATGACCCAGCGGCTCCGCAGCAGTCCAGGGGAAATAACTTCCATGGGTAAGGAAGCGAATGGCTGGACGCTGGGATGGGTGCCGAAAAAATCGCCCAAGGGGCAAGTAACCATTGGCTCGTTTCCATCATCAAACCAGATGCGCAAAACGGTGCAGTTTAAGGCAGATGAAGGGTGTTCCGCATCGAGATGCCAATCCATCTGCACCAACGCGCCTGGGCTGTTTGTGCGGTTGTGCCATTCGCCAACCAGGCTGCCGCCCGCCTTCAGCGTTTGCGTGGGCAAGGTCACCACACGCGCCGTGGCAAGCGTTTCGGCATCCAACGGCTGAAGCGTTTGTAAATGATTTTTGACCAGTTGGTCGATCTGCGGGCGGAGGCGATGCAGTTGCGACCAGGAAAACGGCTCGACCAATGTGCTGGGAGCGTACGAGCGAATGTTGATCTGATAGGCAAGTTCGGCAATATGGTCAACAACCACGCGGCAGTGGCGGGCGAAACTGATCGGGAAATACAGATTAAAGCCGCGACCTCTTGCCCCGGCCAAAGTGGAAGGCAGTGACGTCTCCCCTGCGGGTGAGTTGGCTGGCGACCAGTTGCCGTTCAGCAAATCCAAGAAGGTCGTTTCGATGGTCGGCTGCGGTGCGTGGTCCAAATAGATGCGGATTTTGCCAGCCACGCTGGGATTGGCGGACCAGATGCGAACGATGCAGCCCGGGCCGTCCATTTCCGCCAGCACGGCCCCTTGCGGCAACATCTGTAAAGCCGCTTTGGCCACGTAACCCTGCTGCGGCGTAGCCATGCCAACTGTTTTGGCTGACCAGACATAGACCCAAATGTAATCACCGACGACGGGCTTATCCCGCCCCAAGCCCACCTTCGTTCCTTGTGCGAGTTGAGCTGCAGGGGCTTGGCCTATGGCATTCGCATCGCTGAAAAGTGGTGTTTCGTTCTGTATGGTGGCTTCATACAAAGCTTGACCCCGATCAGCGAAGAGCAGCGGTTGACCAGCATCTGGAATCAGTGTCCGTGAGCGTTGAAAACTGCTGTACAGATGGGTCTGATAGGCTGGCTCAGGAAATTCCGCAAGCTGCTGCATATCCGCCATGTCGTGCAGCAATCGCTCCATGGTTACAACCACGGCAGGGCGGGGAGGCTGAATGGCCCAGATCGCGAACCAACCAGTGCCTGTCAGCAGGAACAGGGCAAAGCCAATGGTCGTGCAATGTTTCCACATAAGCGTGTGCAAAATATGATCCAAGGAATGGCTCAACGACCTCTCAACCATTGTACTCCAACGCAAGGAAGTGGGTCATGAGGAGAATCATGCTCCATCGAGTCTTTTTTCCTAATGCGGTGCGCGTCGTAGGGAACCAGGTCTGACCAGACGGAATGAGAGATATTCATTGAGCTGACCGTTGACATCACTCGCTGTGACTTGGATACTGCCAATGAGATTGCTATTACGACAGAACGATAGATCAGCCAGTTTACGCGTACCTTAGACCATCAGGAACGGGAGAGAACATCATGGGCTTTCATCAGACGGATAAGCATCGACCAGGCAAACATTCCTATCACCAGATCGGCCTGGTGCGCGGCCAGTTTGGCGATATCCCTGAAGATGAATGGTTGAAGTTCATTGCCCAGGCAGGCTTTGATGGCTGGGAAGAAGCTTCATGGGAACTCGATCTGCATCATGCACACACCGACACCGGCGCCGAGCAGTTGGCCAAGCAGCGGCTGGCGAAAGCCCAACAAAATGGGCTGGAGATTTTCACCATTGCCGTGCACTTGCAAGGGCAAGCCTTGGGCGATGAACCCAGCGCGAAAACATTGCAATTCATTGGTGGTGAGGCGTTAGAGGCGTACACCCAATGGCGCAAGGCCGGGCACCATCCGCCCAAAACAGATCCTTATTATCTGCCCCCGGATGTTGGTCATCTGGTTCACATGCATGCCCTGTCAGCACTGTTGGGGGCAGCCCGTTTGGCACACCATTTAAGCAAGCTGCAAAAGCGCCGCGTGGCCTTGCCCGGTTTCACAGGTTCGCCCGCGCATTGCTGGAGTCATTGGTTTGAGTTCCCGCCTCGTCCCAAGAATTTGGGTGGTTTCCCGATTCCCGACGTGTTAGAGACGAGCCTGGAACTGCTCCTGGAACGCTTTGGGCCATTTCTTGATCTGTGCAAAAACCTGGGCGTGACGTTTGACCTCGAATGCCACCCCAGCGAACGGGCCATGGGCGATTTGGCCAGTGCCAACGATTACCTCAAATTCATGGACAAGCATGGCTATAGCGATGTGGTCGGCTTCAACCTCGACGGATCACACATGGAATGGCAGGGGGTTTCGGTCATCCAGTTCATCCGCGAGTTTGGCGACCGCATTCACTGTGCCCACATCAAGGGCGTGCAGGTGCAGCGAGAACATACTCGGGCGGGGTTGCTCGGAGGCCATCGGCCCATGGGGCATCCGGACAACGGCTGGAACTTCGTCACTCCGGGAACAGCCCGCGATGCCAATTCGGTGGAGGAAATCATCATCGAACTAAACCGTGTAGGCTTTGATGGTGCCATCAACATCGAATGGGAAGACAACGACGTCGAAAAACGGTCTGGCGCCCGTTGGGCGTTGGCGAATGTATGCAAGGCCGACCATCCGCCCAGCCACGGCCGGCACGACGATACCTTGCGGGCTTAGACAACGGGCCAGGTGCATGGAGACTATTGCCACATGCGTGAAGCGACGGATCGACGAACGTTAGCAGAACAACTGCTCAAACACCATGGACCGATGCTGGGTGAACTGTATACGTTGGCCTGGTCAGGGCCGCTGGCGCACGTGGCGCGTCAATGGCCCCAGGTTGCCAAGGCCGTGGCCGATTTGCAAGATCGTGTCCCCCAGCATTTGCCCATATGGTTTTTCCAGGGACGCGGTCCGCAGGAGGCCGATCTGATCATAGCTGTGCCGTTTGCCGATGAGGCCGGGCAAGGGCCAAATGTTCGCCTGGTGCCCAACCGGCCTTTATTGCCGACGGAAATGAGTCACTTCAATCATTTCAGCCAGGCGGCCTGGGTGGCCATTGAGGAGGGGCTTTTACCTCCCGCCCATGCAGACGCCTTCAAAGAAGCACTGCAACCATTCACGGGCAGTCGTCTGCTGCATGCCGAGTAGCAGGGTTGCTAGGGTCGTAGTTCCCGGACTTCTGCCCGTTGCGTAGAATAGGGATGTCGGTAGGCGCAACCGGACGCAAATTCCCTGGTTTTCAGCAATGAGGCGTCTATGAATCCACCCATCATGCCAGCCATCAAGCAAGCTCTGCAAGGCAAAAAGCCGTCGGCGGTGAGTGGCTTAGGCAATCACGTCTGCCGCATCCTCTGTGAAGCCAACCATTCCGGTTTCACGGATGAACTCGGGTTGCTCTTGCGCAATCGTCTGCGTCTGGCCACGACGCTGCTCGCGGTGACCTATGCCGTTTTGTTTGGCCTCACGATCTTGTTGCCGACGTACGTTGAAGATACCAAGATCGGCCGTTCCTTGATGATGGGCGTTACCTTTTTTACGACCGGATTGGCCGTCTATTTATGGAAGCGACCCATCACCGAGCTATGCCGATTGCGGAAATTGGAGCTTGTCCTTTTCGGCTTGATCACCATCCAGTTCATTTACTTGAATTTCGAAATCTACCGGCAGCCGCTGATTCGATCCGCCTTTGCTCAGCTTACGGAAGAAGCAGCCCGGGATGTTCTCCTGAGCACGATTAGTGTCAACAACGTCCTGCGCTGGTTCGCCCTGATTGTGATTTATGGGACGTTTATACCAAACACGGCCCGCCGTTGTGCTGCCATTGTTTGCACCTGGGCGTTGATGCCCATTTTGATTGGGGCCGTCGATACCTACATGCAAGGCATGTTCAGCGTTTTTTTGCTCCGTGTCGTGCCTTATCTGCTTGTGTTCATGGCTTTGGCGGTCGGCATTGCCATCTTTGGCTCGCATCGTATTCACCTGCTGCAACAGCAAGCTTTTGAATCCAAGCAACTGGGGCAATACCGCCTGAAAACCCGGCTGGGTTATGGCGGCATGGGGGAAGTTTTTTTGGCGGAGCATCTCCTCTTGAAACGGCCATGTGTCGTCAAACTGATCCGCGGCGAACGGGCCAACGACCCCACCACACAAGCACGCTTCGAACGCGAGGTGCAAGCCACCGCCGGGCTGACCCATTGGAATACCGTGCAGATTTTCGATTACGGCCACACGCTCGAAGGCACCTTTTACTATGTCATGGAGTATCTGCCCGGTCTGTCGCTTTCGGAAATCGTAACGGAGTCAGGGCCCCTTGAACCGGCACGGGTCGTTTTTTTGCTCAAACAAATATGCATGGCTTTGAGCGAAGCCCACACCTCAGGTCTGATTCACCGAGACATCAAGCCGAGCAACATTCTGGTCTGTCCCTTGGGTGGTCTGCATGATGTGGCCAAGCTGCTCGATTTTGGGCTGGTCTTACACCCGCAACTCGAGCACGATGATGCCAAACTCACGCGCGAAGGGTTCATCGTCGGCACGCCTGAATACATGTCCCCCGAGCAGGCTCAAGGGTTGGAAAACGTGGATGGCCGCAGTGACATTTACAGCCTGGCGGCAACCGCCTACTTCATGCTCACGGGGCAACCGCCCTTTGTGAAAGCCACAGCCATGCAAACGGTCATTGCCCACGCTCGCGAAACCCCCAAGCCGCCATCGAGCATAGTCGCTGATGTTCCCACGGACCTGGAAGCGATCATCATGCAGTGCCTGGAGAAGAATCCGGAGCGACGCTTGTCGTCAGCCCGGCTCGTGGTCAAGGCGTTGGATGAAACGGGTCTGGCTGATGGCTGGAATGAAGACAAAGCCGCTGATTGGTGGCGCACCCATGGCCGCGGCCATGCCCAAGACCAGTACGACACTCCCACCCTCGTCACCGCCACCGTGACGTGATCGAGCACAAGAACTTGGATACAGTGTCGTTTTGGCACGGCTTATATTTGTCCGAACAGCATTCAATAGGCTAAGCAAGGTCGGCTTTGTCTAATATGAAAAGTGTGTATGTCTTGTCTATTAGCATAAAGCTAATTAACTTGGTCGCAGATGCTTAGAAAAGCAATACAAACGCAGGGCTGACATTGCTTGTGTAGATGCTCATCGTCAACGATGCTTGTGCAGGCACGGCTATGGGCAACTATAAGACCGTATTACTTCTGATCGGCGCGAGCGGCCTCGTACTGATGGTATGCAGAATGCCCAAATCAAATACGCAAACCCATCAAAAGCTTGACCCCCTTGAATTAGTGTTAGGGACAATGTATCTGGAAGAAGTGGACCGGTTGAAGGACGTTTTCAGTTAGTGAACCACACCAATGCGAAGCGACCATGGGCCATTCATTCGCAATCTTGTGGCTGCTAAGTGTCGAGTTGTTGCCTGATGGGGAGGAACCCTTTACCTTTGCGACTTTAAGCATTTGCAGCAAAATGCATGGGAATACCGGTGACAGGACTTTTCAAGCTATCGTGAGATATCCGAATGATGAATTGATACCCTGTTCGATTAAATTACATCTGATTAGCTGTTTGGAGTTCGAGCAATCTACTTATGATCTTGGCAAGCTGTAAAAAATAACTGCCCGTCCACTTTGAGACTGCATAAAAGGCTGCCAATGCGGATAGCAAATATCATTTCTTCTGACACTACCTTGCAGTGTGAAATGACAAAGAAACCGCTTGAATTGTTGTAGCGTTTATGCATGTGATAAGTATTATGGTTGCGTTGGGTGCTGCTAACAGGAGAATTTCACCATGTTGTATTTGCTTCTACTATCCTGCGTGGGCATGAATGATACCTGCGAGGGCAATCAAGATGCCCGTCGAGAAGATACGTAGCAACTTCTGGAATATGTTATAAGTAGCTATTAAGCCGCTTGCAATCCTTACCAGAATCGATTGCGAGTATTTAATTAAGTATGGAAAAGCGATAAGCAGAGAGGAAGCACAGCAAGGGGTATATTCCATCGAATACATCAGCAAAGGAAGACTGCGACGGCTCCAGGAAACTACAACTGCTCAATCGATGCTGATCCCAGGGCTAAAGAAAAAATAAAGCAAGCCATGCAGGAAGCGGGCAAGGCCACGGAGGACTAGCCATATGGTTCGAAGATCGATTTTACAGCCGGGCCGGAATCCAACACAACGGTTGATATGCTTACCGATCAGCTGTTTATGCATATTGGCAATACAATAAATACAGCCAACATACGCAAGTTATCCAAGAATTCAATGTATCATAATACGAAGCCACTAAGTTGCGTATACGTCCGAAGAATGCTAACTTTAATATGAACGACATTATTAATGAAATAAATAGCAATCAATCATGAAGGTGAAATAATACAAGAATCCGAGAATATCACTATTACTGGTAAAGGCCGGCATAATGCCAATATTAAGCTCGTCTTATCAGAAAAGTCTGGCATGCTCTCCGTATATGATCCTGAAGGTGATGATGCTTCAAAGATAAGTAAAGAAATGATATTGAATAGCAATACCTTGCAGTGGAAATCGCCATTTCCCAGGAAGGTCAACGAGCATCATTAATCATGGAAGCGATAACTGCATAATCGTGATTGTGGAAACGGTATCAGTAAAACTGGATGAAGATAATGATGTGGGTAGCTGTAAGGTAAAAATTGGACCGGCACTATCGAATCGCATACACGGAGGATGTTAAAGCATTTTATGATGCTCCCGCAGGGACAGAGATTAGCATGACTGGTAAGCCTTCCGTTTTGCAGAATTGCTTGAAAAGATTGGCTTTTGATCAGCCATCATCGTTGAGGGGGTATTGGATAAATGGCTTGTTGATTGTCGCATTGACAGTGATGGTTTTGCTTGGCTGGTGGCTTGGCCGCAAGCGATCAAGCATCCAAGTTCGCCCCGAGCAGGCTTAGAATCGAAGTGATGTCCCCTAGTTGGAGCACCATGGTTAAGGATCGCAAAGCGGTTGTGCTGATCGAGCTTTTGGTTGTGATCGGCATTATCTCATTGTTGATCGCGTTATCAATTCCTGCCGTACAGCGTGTTCGGTCAGCAATGGAGCGAGTGGCTTGCTAGAATCAAATGCGCCAAATAGGGATTGCGTTGCATCATTATCATACCATCGCGGACATTTGCCACCCGGCTATTCTTCGCCGCAAGCTGGGGAAATGATGCCCTATAGCTCTTGGCTAGCTCGCTGTCTGCCCTATTTGGATCAGGATGGATTATGGCAGAAAATCGAACGTGACTTTCGAATCGAACCTAACCCATTCTGCAATCCTCCCCATGATACCTCGAGCGTTGCAGCAAAAACTTGGCAATGTCTCAGCGATGAACGCGTGCGAACGGCGCAATACACCCATGAAAACTATTATGTTGGATTAACTAGTTATGTCGGTGTCAACGGCACTAACATGCGCAATGAGGACGGCGTACTCTATAATCACTCGCGAACCAAAATGTCTGATGTGCTCGATGGGGTTTGTACCACGTTAGTGGTAGGGGAGCGACCTCCAGGACCAGATTTCTGGCTAGGTTGGTGGTATGTCAGTGGCACGAACGGAATGAGAGGCAGCTCAGAGTTCTTGTTGGGTGCGAATGAATTCAACATCGTTGGCAAGTATGATTATTTGTATTGTGCATATGGCCATATCAATTCCAAAGAGGAAGACTTGGCTATCCTTGTGCAGTCTTTCATTTCTGGAGTCTCCACCCTGCTGGTCCGCATTTTCTTATGGTGGATGGTTCCGTCCATTTTCTGCAGTACACTGCGCGTACGCTTCTTCCGGCTCTAGCAACGCATCAAGGCAATGAATGGGTCATGGAATGGGAATAGCAAGCAAACTTGCGTTGTCCAGACGTCGCGACGTCTAGCGCATATATAGCGCGATCGATTCAGTGGTGAAGTAAGAAAGAGTAAAGTGTTCGAATTCTAGTAAAGAATAGTCGGCAACCATCCGCCGCCTATAAATGCCTTAAACGGACGTTTTCTTCATGCAGCAGTTTTTATATTTCTTGCCGCTGCCACAGGGGCATTGCTCATTACGGCCCACCTTGGGGCCGCGGTTGCGGATGGGTTCCAACTTTTTGCCTTCACTGGTGTTGGTGCTGTAGCCCGCATCTCCTTGTTGGTAGTTGGCAGAAACGCCGCCCGCTGATACTTGGGCGGAGAAGGACGAAGGCGCCTGCTGATGCTGGGCCACACTGTTGACCAGCATGGCCTCGGAAAACGAAGCCGCTGCCTCCTCCATACGGAAGACCAGATCGGTGACCTTCACTTGCATGGCGTTCCACATCTCATCGAACAACTTCATGCCTTGACGCTTGTATTCGATCTTCGGATCGATTTGGGCATAGCCCACCAGGCCGATGCCCGAACGCAGATGATCCATCGCGTACAAATGATCTTTCCAACTGGCATCGAGAATGTTGAGGATTAAGGACCGCTCCATCGTGCGCATTTCGGGGCGGAAGCGATCATCGAAGGCGTTGTACAGCAGCTCCCGCAAGGCATCGGCGTCAAGGTCCGTCAGCTCCTTTTCCTCCAGGGCGATTTGGTAGTCAGTCAGCATGCTCTTGGCAAGGCTGCTGGCGGCATGGGAGGAAAGTTTGCCGTCGTTGCCCAAATGCCGCTTGATCAAGTCGTCCAATCCCTGCGTGCCATTCGGGGGGTAGAAAGCCTTGCTGACATCCAGGATGATTTCCTGCAAACGATTGCGTGATTGATTGAGGAAGGTTTCGGGTTGCAGCACACTCGCGTTGGAGCCGTGAAAGCGGTCCTTCGCCCAAGCCAGCAGACCATCGCGGTTGTAGCGCTCGCCCGCGTTGTGGTGCCCCTCGGCCATGAAGTTGGCCATGCCTACCTGCATGGGAAACTCGGTTTCCTTTTCGTGATAGAGTTCGAGAATTTTCTGGAAGACCAGCGACTTGATCGCTGGGGTTTCCAGGGCAGCCATCGCTTCGAGAGGAATGTCGAGGCGGAATTTAAGCTTGATCCAGTCCGCCACCGAGCGCCGGCCGAAGTCGTCCTGCAAAATGGCTTCGCCCTCGGACAGGTCCACTGCTTGCACGGCTTCCTCGGCCTTGGGGACGAGCTGGTCGAGCAGGTTGTCGCGGCCTATTTGTTTCAATTCGCGGGCCGTCATCTTGATGCCAAATTGCCGTTGGAGAAAACCAGCCATGGCTTCCCAGTTCCATTCGTGCTGTTCCACGTCGGTGCTCAGGTTTTCTTCCAGAGCATCTTCGATGGCGTTGATGGCCAAGCGGGCGGCTTTGTCCTTGGCGGTTTGAGCGGCTTCGCTGAATTCCATGCGCCGGAAATCGCTACCCTCAAAGTCCGTGTTGAGCCGGCTGCCGGCAAATTGTGCAAACGTTTCCGCCCCATAATCGGGGGCCATGCACAAGTCGACGGTTTTGTCGATTTGCTGTTTGAGCATTTCGAGAAGGATAAGCTTGCCGTTGCCATCTTCGAGCAAGCGTTGCCGGAAGCCATAGACGCGCTTCCGTTGATGATCCATGACTTCGTCGTACTCGAGCAGGTTTTTACGGATATCGAAGTTCTTCTCTTCCACTTTTTTCTGACAGGCGGCAATACGGCGAGTGAGCATTTTGCTCTCGATGCATTGGCCTTCTTCCATGCCCAGCGTCTGCATCCAGGCGGCCATGGTTTCGCCGCCGAAGATGCGGAGCAGATCGTCTTGCAGGGAAAGATAAAAGCGGCTGGAACCGGGATCGCCCTGACGGCCCGCACGTCCGCGTAGCTGATTATCGATTCGGCGGGCTTCGTGGCGTTCTGTGCCGACAACGTGCAGGCCACCCATGTCGGCGACCTTGCGCCCTTCGTCCTTGGTTTTTTCGCGGGCTTCAATCTCGTCGACGGTTTGTTTCCAAACGTCGGGAGGAACGTCTAATCGGGATGCATATTGCTGTTTGAGCTTGGCCCAGGCGAGGAACTCAGGGTTGCCGCCCAGGATGATGTCGGTACCGCGGCCGGCCATATTGGTGGAAATGGTTACCGCACCCAAGCGGCCAGCTTGTGCGATGATCTCGGCTTCTCGACCGACATGTTCCGGCTTGGCGTTGAGCAATTCAAACTTGATGCCCTTGCGTTTGAGCAGTTCGCCGAGCTTTTCTGATTTGTCCACATCCACCGTACCGACCAGAATGGGGCGACCTGTTTGGTGCACCTCAACAATTTCGCTCAGCAGGGCGGCCCATTTTTCTTTTTCCGTGCGATAGACGACATCGGGATGATTGATGCGCTTGAGACGGCGATTGGTCGGAATAGCGATCACGTCCAGCTTGTAAATCTTCCAGAACTCGGTGGCCTCGGTCATGGCCGTGCCAGTCATGCCTGCCAGTTTCTTATAGAGCTTGAAGAAGTTTTGCAGAGTGATGGTGGCCAGCGTTTGTGTTTCTTCCTTGATGGGCACGCCTTCCTTGGCTTCCACGGCCTGATGCAAGCCATCCGACCATTGCCGTCCAAACATGGGTCTACCCGTGAACTCATCAACGATGATGACGCTCAGCTCGCCCGTCTCGGGGTGCGGCATGACCATGTATTTTTTGTCGCGCTTATACAAATGGTGGGCTTTGAGGGCTTGATCGATGAGGTGGGGCCACTCCATGTTGCCCGCGGTGTAAAAGCTTTCCACGCCGGCCAATTTTTCAGCTTCGCGAATGCCCTCTTCCGTCAGATGGCATGAATGTTCCTTTTCTTTGATTTCGAAGTGCGTGCCGGTTTTCAGTTGCCGGGCGATACGGTCGGCAACGCGAAACCGATTGACGTCGCCATGGGCCTGGCCGGAGATGATGAGCGGCGTTCGGGCTTCATCAATGAGGATGTTGTCCACTTCGTCGATGATGGCATAGTGCAGTGCTTTCTGGCACTGCTGCATGTAAGTGGGGTAGCGTGGGTCTCCCCACCGGGCGGGTTTCATGTTATCGCGCAGATAGTCGAACCCGAATTCGCTGTTGGTGCCGTAGGTAATGTCGCATTCATAGGATCGGCGACGTTGGCCAGGGTCCATGTCGGACTGAATGTAACCCGCGGTCATTCCCAAGCCTTGATAGATGGGGGTCATCCATTCGCAATCACGGCGGGCCAAGTAATCGTTGACCGTGACAATGTGAACGCCCTTGCCTTCGAGGGCATTGAGAAACGCGGCCAAAGTAGCCACGAGCGTTTTACCTTCACCGGTTACCATTTCAGCGATGTTGCCACGGTGCAGCACGATGCCGCCAATGATCTGCACGTCATAGTGCCGCATATTTTTGAAGCGGCGGGCAGACTCGCGGCATGCAGCAAAAGCTTCTGGCAGCAGCCAATCCAACGGTTCACCGTTACGCAACCGCTCACGCATGCGGGGCGTGGTGTTCCGCAACTCTTCATCGGAAAGGGCTTGCATCTGGGCTTCTAAGCCGTTGACCTTATCCAAGATGGAACCAGGTGTGATGCGATAGGGAGGATCTTGATCCTTGACGCGTATATAGCCAAGCTTACGGATATACCGTTCGTTGCTGGAACCGAACAATCGGGTGATCCAGCCGATGGAGGCTTCAGAAACGTTTGTGAAAAAATCGCCAATTTGTTCCCAAATGGACAGTTGATCTGCATCTTGTGGCGCCGCGTTCGCGGTTTGGTTCTGATCGGGCACGGGTACGTCGGCATTGGCAGTCATGTGACCGTCCTTCTCCACAAAGTAAAACAGCCGTTCTCTTTGGGGGCATCCAAAGTCCGAACGACCGATGAGCATTCGATTTAGCTTATCGGGCCTCTGTTCAAAGTGTACGGCCATGTAAAAAGGGGGTCAATACGAGCGGGAAGCGGGGTAGCCAACCTTTGGAGCTTTGGGAAGAATCTTTTAGTCTGTTGAAGTCCAGGTAATGAATAAGGAATGATGGATTCATTCACATTTTCTTGGTATTTCGAGGGCTTATCTAATAAAGATTGGTCAGCAGATTTATCAAGCATCGAAACCTGCCATTTATGCTGGCAGAGTAATGTTTAATTAAAGCTATAATCTTTCCTATTTCTCTTAATTTTTTCATTTCCTTGTGATAAATTCATCCCTGAAAAGAGTCAGCCCCGCCTTTGCTTTAATTGATCTAGTATCGGGTAGTGGTTTAGGTTATGGACCGCACGAGGAGATCATTGACTCATACGCTCATGAATGGATTCATTGTGATGCCCTATCTCATGAACGGTTTGTATTTGCTCGGGCTAATTTTGGTCAGCCCTTGGCTGGTCTGGAAATGGCTGACAACAAGCAAATATCGACGTGGTCTGCTGACCAAGTTCATGGGTTTGGTGCCGACGTTGAGCACGCACCCGCATCGGGTCTGGTTTCATGCGGTGAGCGTGGGGGAAGTGTTGTTGCTCAAACCCGTGCTCACACGCATTCGCATGTATCGGCCGGATTGGGAATGCGTGGTCTCGGTCACCACACAATCGGGCATGGAGGTCGCAACGAAAACGTATCCCGATCTGAAAGTCTTCTATTTCCCATTCGATTTTAGCTGGGCGATTCGCCGAGCACTCAAACGGATTCAGCCACGCATGATTGTCTTGGCGGAGTTGGAGCTTTGGCCCAACCTGATCAGCCTGGCCCATCGCAGGGGCGTGAAATTGGCCTTGATGAATGGCCGATTGAGCGAACGCAGCTTTAAGGGATACAAACGCATTCGATTTCTGGTTAAACACTGGCTCGCCAAGTTGCACCTGATCGCCATGCAAAATCAGGTTTACGCTGACCGCATCCTGGCCCTGGGGGCGCCAGCCAATCGCGTCCATGTGACTGGCTCGGTGAAATTCGATGGCGTGTATGGCGACCGTGAAAATTTCAAGACGATGCAACTCGCGCGACAATTGGGTCTGGAAGAAATTGAAGGCGAACGCAAACCATTGATTTTTATAGCCGGCAGCACCCAGGAGCCTGAAGAGCAATTGGCACTTGATATTTACAAACGAGCCAAGCCCATTTTTCCCGAGTTGCGTTTGATCCTCGTGCCGCGTCATCCAGAACGTTTTGATGCGGTTGCGAAACTGATCCATCAAGCTGGCTTACCTTTGCAAAGACGCAGCCAAGTCATGCCGGGGCTGAGCTTCGATGAAGCTGTGATCCTCGTTGATACCATGGGCGAACTCAATGCTGTGTGGGGCCTGGCCGATGTTGCATTTGTGGGCGGCAGCTTATGCGACCGTGGCGGACAAAACATGATCGAACCGGCCGCGTATGGTGCTAGTGTGCTCTTTGGTCCCAATGTTTGGAATTTCCAGGATGTCGTCGATCGGTTGCTTGAAAATCAAGCTGCCATCCAGGTGCAAAATGGTTTGGAACTGGAAACCCAAGTACTGCGTTTGCTCGGCGACGAAACCTCTCGTCACGATCTGGGCATTAAAGCCAGCCAGTTTGTCTTGTCGCAACACGGCGCCGCCGACCGAACGCTGTATCTGCTGCAATCCTTGTTCACTCCACAAAGCTGGTTTTACAAAGCAGCTTGATTTTCACTTCGCCTTCAACCAGGATAAGGCCAAAATGCGGGTTGAAGGGCCCAAGCATGGATAATTCGCTTGCCTATCGCAATGGCCAATGGTTGCCACGATCGAATTTGAACATTGCTTTGGATGATCTGGGCTTCCTGTGGGGTGCCACGGTTGTCGATCGGGTTCGCACATATCGACGTCAATGGCACGGTTTGAGCGATCACATCGAGCGCTTTCTATCCAATTGTCATCAGGCACGGATTCCGGTGCCATTAGATGCGGCGGCATGGCGGGACATCGCTGATCGATTGCTTCAGGAGAATGGGCCGCTTTTGCCTCCGGACGGTGAGTTGTGCCTGATCTTGCTGGCCACTCCTGGCGAAAGCACGCGCAGCGGCCATCTACCTTTATCGCAACCTGCCCATCAATCCACGCTGATTGCGTACACCGACTCGTTGCCATTGGCCCGATATGCTGCGCAGGTCGTTCGAGGAGCAAAATTGCTTGTCGCTAAAATGCCGCATCTATCATTGGCACAGGGATTACGCACCATCAAACATCGCAGCCGATTGTTTTGGTGGCTGGCTGAGCAGCAAGTTCGGGACATCGATGCCGAAGCTCAAGCGTTGCTGCTCGATGAGGCGGGACATCTCACCGAAACAGCCACCAGCAACCTGATACTGGTTATTGATGGTGTTCTGCATACGCCACCTGCGGGGCATGTGTTGCCGGGCATCAGTATTGCTTGGCTGAAGGCATGGGCGGCCAAGTGCGGGATTCCATTTCAAGAAACGTTGCTACGTGTGGAACATCTTACCCGCGCCAGCGAAGCCATGATCAGCAGCACGCCGTTTGGTTTCGCTCCGGTACGGCAAATCGATAACCAGTCATTCCCAGTGCCTGGTCCGTTGTTTCAACAGTTGCACCAGACGTGGTGCCAACAATTGGGTTATGACCCACATGCAGCATTTCGTGCAGCATTGCCTGGTCGTTCCCAACTCTAAAAGGCACGCGTGAACAGAAAAACACACCATAAGACGACGCTTAAGGCAATGCCGTAACGAATGAAGAGGATGATGATTGGATTGGTAACACGCACGAACACTTTCGAACGCAAGGGATCGTAGGTTGCTCCAAACAGGAACAGCATAAGGCCAAGGGTGAGCACTTCAATGAGCGAATTGAGCATGCAATAGCTGTATCAAGGTTTGCTCATGCCGACAAAGCTGCCCTGGTTTTCGCGGCTGAGCGCCCACAGGAAGGAGCCAAGGTTCGGGCTTTCATAAAAGTAACCGATGCTGTTGATTTTCACCTTTGGCTCATCTTTATTCCAGCGTTGCTTGAGCGTATCGCGAAGGTATTTTCCTAAGATGGCCGACTGCCCGGCTTCATCAGGTGGTGGATTGTCCGGCAAGCCTGGACCCACGTTGGGCAGCCCATCCGAGAAAAGAAAAATGGCATCCAATCCCGATGGTTTAAGACGAAAGGCAGCTTCAAAGGCAGCATACAGATTCGTGTTGCCCTTAGGAACGATTTTGAGCAGCACTTGTTCCAATTGCGTGGCCGACTGGGTTTGATACTCAAGCCATTGACCTTCACGGCCCAAGGGAAACTCCACCTGATCGGAAAAGACAATGACTTGAAACTTTTCCACGTCTGGCATGCTGCGGAGAATCTGTGCCACGGTGCGGCAAAGTTCAGGCCATTTTTGCGGTGCAGCGGTTTTCTCATCCACCGCTCCCATGCTGCCAGAGCGATCGATCAAAAGCACCGCCCGTTTGCCTGCCAAGTCCACACCGGCGAAGCGATTGGCCAGGCGTTGTGCTTCTTGACGTAATTTACCGCTGGTGATTTGCTGATCGGTCAGCAATTGTCTGAGGGTTTCATTGTCGAGGAAAACTTCCTGCACACGGCTTTCCGCTTTGCTGAGCTTTAGCCCCGCTGCTTCGGCCTTCTGACGTAATTTAAGCAAATCGCCTTCCAGAGCTTCGATGCGTTGCAAGGCAGCTTTCAACTCTTTTTGCGATGTCGAAAGGTCCGAGGCCAGGCTAGCGGCTTCCCGCTTCTCCTTTTCCGTCAGTTCCAGTTGCCTATTCAGCGATTCGAGCTGCTCGGTTTGCTGACTGATCTGTTTTTGCAAGCGTTTGCCTTTAGCCAGGGCATCGGCATACTCCCGCGACTGTTGCGTCAGCAGTTGATCGGCTTCATCACGTTCCCGTCGCGCTTGTTCGAGTTGTGCTTTGTTGGATTTCAATTCCTGTTCCAACTTCTGCAAACGCGCTTGCAGAAGCTGCGCGCGATCCGTTTGTTGCTGCCGCTCGGTCCTTATTTGGTTGAGTTGATCTTGCAGTTGCTGCCGAGTTCGATGGGTTTTGAGCAACTGCTCATCTTTCTCGCTGAGATCGTATTGAGCCATGGTCAGATCGGATTGCAAGGATGCCAGCGTGGCTTCGCTGAGCTTGAGTTGATCTGCGGTCTGTGCTTGTGACTGATACGCACGCCGAGCATCTAAATGATTGAGTAACATGAGCAGCAGCATCGCTCCCAGCGCGCAACAAAGCACATCCAGCATCGACAAACTGAAGATCGTGGGGATGCGATGGTGGCGTGGCATTGGCTATTCATCCTGTGCAGGGCGCTGCCGTTTAGGCAGCTGACGCAGATCGCTGTCAGGCAGCGGCTCTGCCATGGGTTTTTTGATCAGCCAAGGTTCCTGTGGAAACGGTAAGGTATGGGGTGCATCAAAAGTAAACTCGGGTTCCGAAACGGTTGTGTTTTTTTTCAGTCCGGTCGTGCGTGCATCGAAGATGAATTCCGCATCAGGCAAACTGATGCACTTCGTTGCATAGGCGATGCGATGCCGTTCCTTGCGACTAATGCTATCCGCGAGTCGTAAAGCCATGGCCGGGTAGCTGTCCTCCGCTATGCAAACGTCCAGGCGTGCCTTAACCAAAGATTGAACGAAACTCAGTAAGCCCGGCAATTCCGCCACATCCTTGCTACAGCGCAGGCTGCCATGGGTGAGCTTGGGGTCCACTTGTTTCAGCAAATGCAGCCATTCCATAGCCGCCCTTTGGCACAGCGATAGGCACATGTTTTCCGCCTGCGCTCGCCGGAGTGTCAGCTCATAGGGCAGGGTGCGATGGGTTGGCGTAAAGCGGATGGTAATTTCCTTGCCTTGCTGCAACTGCCTCAACCAGCCTTGGGCTTGATCGAAGATTTCCTGATCGGAGTGCGGGTCGCTTCGCGGATCGCGGCGATGGAGATGGATGCTGGCGGTGGCTGCGGCATCGATCAAACAATCGAGCCACCGTAGCCGGCCCAGGAGCGGTAAATGCCGCTCCTGCACCAGGTGCAAGTCGTGCATGGATGGTCGAATCACGTGCAAGCTCAGTCCTGCATCATCCACATCAGCCAAAACGCCCAGCTCTTTCCAGGGTTGTTCTTCTTCGTGGATCGCCTGGGCGATGAGCAGGCCGCGTGGAATAATGCCGAGCAGGTCCCAACCTAGGTCGCGGGCCATTTGTTCAAGCCGATCGACTTGGCTTGGCTGCAAATAGGCGGGCACGGCCATGAGAAGCTGGCGACAAGAACCCAAGCATTCCTTGATTTGTTGCAGATGGAGTTGAATCGCTTCATCCGGGGCAATGCGATGTCGTCCAAGCGTCATGGTCTTTGGTTCATTTAAACCATTGAGAAAACCAGCCCAGAACAGGTGGGGGCATTGGCGGCTGATCTGCAACGCCGCATGTCCAATCTGCCATTTGCGCTGGTCGCCCCTGATGGCCAAGGGCAGTGTGTCTCGATCGTGGTCCAGCTTAATGGGTATGGGCAAACTGGCTGGGCCGCGTTGCCACGCGCGGAAACGATCTGCCGTGATATCGAGAAAAGCAAACCGCGTCATGCTTCACTTTCGATGTTAGTCCGGGTCGATTTCATAAGCAGGAAGATCAGGCCTTGCGTGTGCTGACTCGCTGAGCGGAACTTGATCCAGCACGCATAAGCGCGATTCGAGTTGTTCGACGCAATATTGCTGACAATCCAGGACAAGCATCTCTTCTTCACGCGTTTGTCCATGGATCAAATACATAAGAAACAAGCTGAGCACGAGAGCGACCAAGGTGGTGTCGAAAGTGACCGCCAGGCTGCGGGTCGTTTGATCCAGAAACTGGTGCAAGGTGCTGTCGTTCATCGTGGGGGCAACGCTTAAGGTCAAACCTATCCCACGAGCGGTGCCGATGAACCCGAGAGCAGGAATCGCCCAGGCCAGGTAATTCACCCGGGCCATGGAGGCTCCCAACCGCTGCGACTCCAAATCGGCTTCGGCCGCGATGATGGCGCGGACATCACTAGCCTGGCGGCTAATGGCGAATTTGCTCAGGGCCAGTTCCAGCCAATGAGCAAGCATGAATGGGCCACCGCGCTGACTCAGTTGATGCACCCGGCGTTGCCAAAGTCGGGCATCTTCCGGAAGCAAGCGCAAGTCAGCCCCGGTGGGCAAAAGGTCCATCTGAAAAGCTCGCCGTTGTCGCCGCACTTCGCGCACACGGCTTAGCAGAATGAGCACGGCCCAGGCAAAACAGGCGTAACAAAGAATCTGTTCGGGACCAAGCAAAAGACGGGCCAGGCGGTCTGCGGAATAGGGAAACGACTGCGTCAACCCACTCGACCAGGCTTGCATTAAGGGCAGGCTGATGGCAGCAACAATGACCAAGGCCAAGATGAACAGGGGGCCTTCTGCCAACGTCTGAAAGGAACGCCGAAGATTCATGAACGATCCTCGCCTAGGAAGAACGCCCGGCCATCAGCAGGAAGATTCAGTTTCCATCGGGCCATAGGGGCGTTGTTCATTCCTATCATTTATTTCGTTACATCGACCCGTTTGATTTCAACTTTCTGGTCTTGTTCGATTTCCACGGTGGCTTCTTGTCCGCCGGTGCGGACATCGAATTTGCCCTTCAGGTGCAGCGTCATTTCGGATTTGACCAGCCTGCCATTGAGGCGATCGAACCAGATCGTGCCGTTTGCGGGCTCGACTTGGACGGACCCTTTTAGCACTTGCATTGGTAATCCAACCGGATCGACCCTCGGCGACTGATATTGGAAACGGGGCAGCACTTTGATGACCGAAACCATTTCATTTTGAACGGTTTCATCCTTCTCGTAGGTGTATTGATTGGTGACTTGCATCGAGCCAAGTGAACCCAGAGCCATGGTGAAGGAACGCTCCCATTTCTGGCTAGGCGTCACCGACTTGCCGGGCAAGAAGGCGATCGATTCTTGCACGGATGTGCGCAGCGTATCTTCAGGCAAAATGGTCTGTACAACACGGCGAAGGTTCGGATCGTCGCTGGTGACCTTTTTCATCATCTCCTCATAGCCTTCCAGCTTGGTCAGTTGCTTGTCCTTATTCAAGGTTAGGGTGAAAGTCACGCCCTGAAGTTGCTGATAAAGTTTGCTCGGGGCTAGTCCGCTAGGAGCCTGAATTTTGATCGATTCAATGGTTTGTTTCAATTCGTACATTTCATCTGAAGCCTTGGTCACCTCAAAGTTCGAGGTGATAACGTAGTTCGTCTCTAATTTTTGTTCTTCTTGCCGAGTGGCTTTGATCGTTTGCTTCAGTTCGGAGTTGGTCACCAATTGGAACTTATCGCCGAGTTTGAATTTCCATTCCAGAGTTCGATCCTGCGCATGAACGGTAAGAGGACAGAGCATCATGATGACCAGGCCAGGCAGAAACGAAACAAGCGAACGGGCCATGCGCTGCATGAGGAATCCTCCATGGATGAACAACTGAGGCTGCAATGGAAACTTTGTTGTATCCTGCCAAGGGTGAATACGCAAGCGGAAGCCTCGATTGGGCCACTCTGGCAGTGGATGAACGATCCATAATTGTATTACCGTCAGGGTATAGTCAATTTTTGAAAATGGAACGAATTATAAGTTCGACTAACTCTGCATAGGCACCTATAGTGGGATCATCTGCGATGGCTCATTTTTTACCGTTGAGACATTTTTATTTAATCAATGACCCATGATTGAGGGTGAAACGATGTATTGGAGATGGTCCAGTGTTACTACGTTTGGCATGTTGATTGCCGGCGCGACGTTCGGCTGGCTTGCTGCTTCGGGGCATGTTTCATGGCAAGGAATCATGTCGCTGCAAGATTCAGCCAAAACAGTTCAAAGTCCGATCGCATTTCAACCAGCTCAACCAGATTGTTGTTCAGGAACTTTGACCAAAGGCGATCTGCTTGCCCTTGCGCACCACAATGCCCGTGTCGAGATGAAATCCCAGCAGGAAAGCGACAAAGCCATTCTGGAATACACCACGGTTGGCAATCCCCCGGCCATCGTTCGGGTTGATCATCCACCACACCGATGCGGCACGCGAATATGCCTACGATGCCCACCCAAAGAGTTCAGGCAAACTGGTCGATGAGCTGGCGGATGCTCCCAAACGCGGTTGGATCGTCTTGGATATGTAAGAAGATTGGCGAGCCATTTGGGCTGTCAAATTAAGCTTCTCAGAACATGGAGTCATAGCCTATCGGCCCGCACTGCGGTCGCGAACGGTAATCTTGATCGTTTGCGTTTGCAGAAACTCCAATTCAGACTGTGTGCCTGGCAAGGACATGTTTGGCAAATCCACGCGGCCATGAAATTTAATGGTCAGATCAGACGAGATCAGCTTACCATTGAGAGCGTCAAACACCATCGTGCCGTTGCGCTGGTCGAGGGTAAAGTCGGACTTGGGCGCTACGCCGCCCCCGCCAAGCTTGTAATCGCTGCTCTGACTGCTGACGGAAATCGTAACCTTGTTGTCTTTAATGCTTTTCACGTTGTAGGTCAGGGTCGTTTCAATCGTGCCAAAGGGCGCGAGTGACATTTTGATTTTGCGTGTCCATTCATCTCCCACCTTGAGAGGTTGCTCAGGCAGAAAAGCAAACCCTTCTTCACACGCAGCTTTCAGGTCAGCTTCTTGGATTTGCGTACGAAAGCGATCCACGGTTTCCGCGGGATTGGTTGCCGCCAACCGCTTGAGCAACTCATCATAACCTTCGATTTTTTTCACTTTGCGGTCAGGGGCCAACGTGATGCGGAAGGTAGCACCTTGCAATTTGCTGATCAGGTCGGCAATGATGGCCGCACTCATCTTCTGGGTGCCATCGTAGCGGTAACGGATGCTATCAATGCGTTGATCGAAGACGACGCTGCCGTCCTCTTCTACTTTCAAAACCTGAAAGGACGAACTCGACATGATATACACGACATCGCGTTGCTCAACCCCACCTTGGGGCCGACGATGCTGCGTCAGGTTCATCTGTGTATCAACGATGAAGCGATCTTTTTCTTTAAACTTCCATTCCAGCTTGCGTGGAGTTTTGGGGTCCAGCAGTGAAGGAGTTTGCGCGGCAAGCGCGTTGGCCAAACCGACAAACATCCAAATACCCATGAGCCATCGCCAGGCCATGTTGCTCTCCTTCGGATCATGTGCGATCCTGGACGACAGAAATATGCCTTCACCAAACGCTCAGAATAAGCATCCTTGCGCCGCTTTCATCATGACGCAATTGGATCATCGCGACAAGAGCAATTAAACTCTTGACAGTCCGACATCGACGTTACAATCAAACCATTTTGTAGGTTGTTCCATGAATGATCGGTATCATGCCATCGGAGCTGACCGATTGAGGATTGTTGTTGCGATGAACAGCGTCATCCACACTTTGGAGTGATCAGCCATGTGGCTATGGGTTCTTGTTTACATCGTCGTTGCGATCGTTAGCCTTTTGTTCTTATTGGCCATCATCGGCTCGTTGCTATCGAAAAGTCATGAAGTAGCCGTTTCGTTGGATACGCCCGTTCCACCCGAAGCACTGTGGTCGCTCATAACGGATTTCCCAGGTCAGACCCGTTGGCGCAAGCAATTGAGGGAAGTGCGGCTGATCAGTCCCGGTGGAGGGAATCCTACTTGGCTCGAGATCGGTGCACGAGGCCACCGCTTGCCTCTGCAAACCATCGTAAGCGAACCGCCGCGGAAATTGGTTCGCCGCATCGCTGACCCCAAACTGCCTTTCGGTGGCGAATGGGTTTTTCTGATTGAGCCTACGGCCAGCGGAAGTCGAGTGACCATTACTGAGAAGGGCGAAGTCTACCATCCCATTTTTCGGCTAATCAGCAAGATGTTTGACATGTCATCGACGATTCGAACATATCTAAAGGACTTAGAAGTCGCCGTGCAATCCAAGGCATAGTGCTTGAACATGCCACAGAGCCTCGATGGGGTATTCTTGCAGGTCAGGCGGCGACAGAGGCTGCAAAGCAGCTCAAGCCATTGAAGGTATGGCAGTAAATCCTGGTTGCCTCATCGGCCGATATAGGGTATATATGTACATATGTACATATAATGTCCCTAATGCCGAGGGGTGCATGCCACTGCGTTATTTGTTCATCGATATGAACGCTTACTTCGCATCGGTTGAACAGCAGTTTCAGCCGAGCTTGCGGGGTAAACCGGTAGCTGTCGTGCCCACCCTAGCGGATACCACTTCCTGCATCGCTGCCAGTTACGAAGCCAAACGTTGTGGCGTCAAAACAGGCACCCCTGTGCGTGATGCGCGCCGAATGTGCCCCGGACTGCGGGTGGTGGAAGCCCGTCACAAGCTGTACATCGTTATCCACGATCAGATTGTTGAGGCAGTGCAATCCTGTGTACCGGTTCAGCATGTGCTTTCTATTGATGAAATGGTCTGCAAACTCCTTGGTAAAGAACAAGAGATCGATCAAGCCCATGGTTTAGCGTTGTTGATTAAGGAGCAAATCCGCAAGCGCGTGGGCGAGGTTCTGAACTGCTCAATTGGCATTGCGCCAAACATGATGCTATCCAAATTAGCCGCCGACATGCAAAAGCCTGATGGGCTGGTCATCTTACCCTCGGAATCCTTACCTGAATCTTTGTACGGTTGTCGTTTGGATGATTTTGCCGGCATTGGGCCACGGATGCTGAAGCGGTTGCAGCGTGTTGGCGTGCGCAGCGTGGAGCAATTGTGTTCCTTATCAGCCCGGCAACTGGGAGATGTTTGGGGCAGCCAGATGGTTGGCAGGGAATGGTGGTGCAAGCTGCATGGCGAAGACCTTCCTCTCAAAGCAACCTTGCGCCGAACGGTGAGTCATTCCCACGTGTTGCCGCCGCTCATGCGTCAGGAAGCGGGCGCCTATGCCGTAACGGTTCGGCTGCTTCATAAGGCAGCTGCCCGCCTGCGCCACATCGGTTATTGGACACGCAAACTGACGTTAAGCATCAAATACATGGGCAATGCACCCACCTGGCATGCTTCACAACGCATTTTACCCTCGCAAAATACGTTGTCGTTGCTGGAGACGTTGAAGCCGCTCTGGCAAAGGAAACCGGATGGGAAAATCCTTCGGGTAGGCGTTTGGCTCACCGATTTGACTGCGCAGAAAAATCAGGCCCGTTCGCTTTTTCCCGAAGAGCAAAGGCGGGGTGAACTGGCCCTAGCCATGGATCAGATTAATCAGCGGTTCGGTGCCCATACCATCTATTTTGGCGGCATGATTGGAGCCCAGCAGCATGCCCACACGCGGATTGCGTTCACACAAATCCCCAATCTCGATTTAGCCGACCCGTAATAACTGTCACGACCATCACACACGGACCCGCACGGACCATCCAAGCCGGGCGGACATGGGCTGGCGTTCCCATGGCGGAGCAAGTTCAGGGTAATCATCGTGCCGAACAATACGGATTTGCCGTGCACTGGTTGGCTGAAAACAGGAGGCGATGAGAACTCCCGTTGTCGCTTAAGCCCGATTTGTCGATGAAAAGAGGCAGAGTTTCACGGAAGGATCTCGTTCATCCTTCTCCCGTCCAAAGGCAAGATGCTACAGAGGAGTTTACCATGTTCGCGACCACGGCAACCATGTTCTTGATGACGAACTTGTTGTTTGCCGACCCACATCCCTCAGTGTTTCCCAGCACTGGTGACGGAGTGGTCATGCAACCAGCGCATCCCATGATCATGCAAGATTGTTGTGACTGCAGGGGACCGTTAGAAAGCGATCGTTGCTTCCCGCGCTTCGTCGGTCCGATCAGCAATCCCGTCTTGGCCAAAGATCCACGTTCGTTAACGGAAGCACGATTATTGTTCATCAACAACTGGTCGCCTGACGACCATCCCGTGCTGGGTGACGGCACTTTCCAAGTGTTGGCGGCTCAGGTGCGTGTCGCTTTGTCAGAACGGTTGACCTTTATCGCAGACAAAGATGGTTACACCTTCATTCAACCGGCCGCGGGTGCGCATCGCGATGGTTGGATGAATATGGCCGCTGGGTTCAAATACACGTTGGTACGCGACGTCGAGAATCAATTCCTGGTCGCGGCCGGCATGATGTATGAATTCCAAACAGGCGAAGCAAACGTTTTCCAAAGCCATGGCGATGGTATCTTCACGTTCTTCGGTACCATTGGCAAAGAAATCGGCGAAGTCAATCACATCATCGCCAACGTGGGTTATCAGTTGCCCGTGGACGGCAGCGACAATAGCGCCATGTTCTACACCAGCTTGCACTTTGATCGTCAGATCGCTGGTTGGCTGTATCCGTTGGTTGAATTGAATTGGTATCGCTACACTTCGGGTGGCAATCGCGGGATTCCTGCGATCGTGGGTGAAGGCGATGGCCTGATCAACTTTGGCACCACTGGCGTGGCCGGCAATAATGTCGTCACCACGGCCTTGGGCGTGAAAGCGATGTTCAGCCAACACCTGGAAAGCGGTATCGCCTATGAATTCCCGATTTCGGATCGCAAGGATCTGATTCAGGGACGGCTGCTGGTGGAAATGATTATCCGCTACTAAAAAGTCAGCGTATTCGTCCGTTCGAAAGCTACACGCCATGAGGCCACTTTGGGTTTCATGGCGTGTCCTTTTTCAGCATTCTGGCTAAATCCGCCTGATGATCCTCGTGGATAACCTTCCCTTGGGTTGGCAACAGGGGCCTTTTCCCCAAAATAATCCCTATTCAAGTAGGTGCTGCATCGAGCCATTGAGCCGAGCTTTGGCCAGATCAACACAAATCATTGTGCGATCGACGCCGTCAATGGCTTCATCCAACCAACCCATTAGACCTTCATAGGTGCCTCGTGTGTGGAATTGCTGGCCTGATCGATCTTACTTCGAGCCAACGACCTGTCCCGAATGGCGTGTTACCCGCCATGGCCAAGGCTTTGACGCACCGCGGTCCGGACGAGGACGGTTTTTTTGTAGCGCCCGGCATCGGGCTGGCATCGCGACGACTGAGCATTGTCGGCTTGCACAATGGCAGGCAACCAGTCGGGAACGAAGACGGCCATATTCAAGTAGTGATGAACGGTGAAATTTTCGAGTATCCCTCCTTGCGCCACGACTTGCAGCTGAAAGGGCATCGCCTCGTCCGCGATTGCGACACCGAAGTCATCCCACACCTTTGGGAAGACCTGGGCGAAAAGATGTTCGACCACTTACAAGGACAGTTCGCGCTAGCCCTATGGGATGCGCAGCAAAGGCGATTGCTCCTGGCCCGTGACCGGGCCGGAATCGCGCCGCTGTTTTGGACGCGGCAAAAAGATGCCAACGGCGAGTGGCTGCTGTTCGCTTCGGAAATCAAGGCGCTGCTTGCCAGCGGCATGGTGCCGGCGCGGGCTGATCGGCGCGGCATCGACCATGTCTTTACCATGCTGGCCGTACCGGGACCAATCACTTGCTTTGCTGGGGTGCAGGCGCTGGTCCAAGGCCAATATCTGGACATTCAACTTCGTCACGCGGGCGATCCCGCTCATGTTCGCAACCGAACCTATTGGCAGCTGGATTTCCCTGAACGGGGCCAGGAAGAAAACCCCACCGATCCGAAAGCACATGTCGATCGCTTCGAACAACTGCTGCTGCAAGCGATTGAACGCCGACTGCGGGCTGATGTTCCGGTGGTGGCCTATCTCAGCGGCGGCATCGATTCTAGCCTCGTGGTTAAAATGGCCAGCCACATTCGCAAGCAGCCAATCCCCACTTTTACCGTGGCCATCCGCGCGGAAGGCTATGACGAAAGCGGTCAGGCCGAGACCTTTGCTCGGTCATTGGGCACGGAGCATGTTACCCTTTCCTGTGGCGCTGCAGAGATAGGCGGCGCCTATTCGCGGCTGATCGAAGCGGCTGAATGCCCCGTCAGTGACACCTGTCGCGGGGCCATCTTGCTGCTGGCTCAGGAAGTGCATCAGCGCGGCTATAAAGTGGTTCTTACGGGTGAAGGCTCCGATGAAGCCTTGGGGGGATATCCTTGGTTTAAATGGAACAAAATCTTCAGCCAATTGGATCGCATTCCGGGCGTACCGCTTAGCCAATTAGCGCGACGATTGGTCATGCGGTTTACCAGTCGGGGCAACCGCGTTCCGTGGCAACTGATGCGCTATATGTATCGCATTGTCGGCAATCACAATGCCTGGTTGGATATGTACGGCCACACCAATCGCTATAAACGACGCGTTTACAGCGAATCGATGTTGGATGAGTTGAAGCATTACATCCCCTATCAGGATTTAGGGATCGATGTACCACAACATTTACGCTGGCATCCGTTCCATGATTCCGTTTGGTGGGGTTATCGAGTCAATCTGCCTGGGTTGCTGCTTAGTTCAGCTGGGGATCGCGTGACCATGCATTCCTCGGTTGAAGGGCGTTATCCCTTCCTCGATGAGGACGTCGTTGCCTTTCTTGCCAAAGTGCACCCCGATTGGAAACTGCGTGGCCTGCGCGAAAAGTATTTGCTGCGGTTGCTGGGAGAACGTTGGCTTCCTCATGAAATGGCCTGGCGGCGAAAAGGCATTTTCCAGGCACCCTTTGATATCATTTTAGCCAAGGATTCTCCTGCCTATTTCAAGCAATTGATCAGCCACGAATCGCTACGCAAAACAGGTTATTTTGATCCCGCGACGGTGGATTGGATCCGTCGTTCTTATCGCCAGGCTCGGCCCCGTTCGCTGCGACGTATTCCGTTCGAAGTCACTTTGTCGGCAGTGGTCAGCACGCAATTATGGCATCATCTGTACATCGATGGCACACTGGCCGATTTGCCTAGTCGTGCAACTTCTGCGACTAGGCCGAACGCTCAATAATCGGTTCAACAAAGGATGTGACCTGATTGCATCCCGTTCTTATAATCCATTCATGAACGCTCCACCTGCTTCCAGCCCTGGGCACCCTTTGGACGAAAGCTGCCAGTACGTAAAAGGGGTTGGCCCGGTTCGATATGAAATGTTGCAAAAGCTGGGTGTGCAGACCATTCGCGATCTGCTGTATTTTTTTCCGCGCACGTACGAGGACCTGAGCGACTGTCGCACGGTGCACGAACTTTCCGCCGACGGCTCAATGCAAACGGTGATCGGTGAAGTCGTTGAGATGGATGGTCGAACGACTCGCTCGGGCAAGTCGGTTTTGAGCATTGTGATCCACGATGGACAGGACATCCTCGAAGGGGTTTGGTTCAATCAGACATTCATAGCTCGCCAGTTGGAATATGGCATGAAGGTGGCGTTCAGTGGCAAACCGCAATGGCGGAACGATCACTGGCAGATGAACAAGCCGCGCGTTCGGCCCGTGAATGAGGAACTGCTGCGCGAGCACCGGCAATTGCTGCCCGTGTATCCGTTAACAGCCGGACTGCACGCTGATGCCATGCGTAAAATCCAACACCATGTTGTTACCCAGTTCGCTCAGCAATGCCAAGACATGCTACCTCAAGCTTTGAAGGAGCGGTTTGGACTGATCAATTTGTCTGATGCGTTGACCAAAATGCACTTGCCTAAAGATAAACAAGCCATCGAGCAAGCGCGTAAGCGATTGGTCTTCGAGGAGTTTTTGATCCTGCAATTGGCGCTGGCACTGAAGGGGCGTGATCAACAAAACACGCTCAAGGCCAATCCGCTGTGCGTCACGGAATTGATCGATGCGCGCATTCGCCGACTGTTTCCTTTTGCGCTGACCCGTGATCAAAATCGGGCTATTCGGGATATCTGTCAGGATATGGCCATGGCGCGGCCGATGAAACGCCTGCTGCAAGCCGATGTGGGTGCGGGCAAAACGGCCGTGGCGGTTTATGCCATGTTGCTGACGGTGGCCTGCAAACATCAGGCGGTCCTCATGGCTCCTACAGAAGTGCTCGCCCGGCAGCACTGGCGGACCGTGAACCAGTATTTGGCTCAAAGCAAGGTGCGGCGTCGTTTGCTCGCGGGCAGTTTGTCTCCGAAAGAGCGGCGCATGGCCCTGGCGGAAATCCGGTCGGGTAATGTAGACCTGGTCGTCGGTACCCAAGCATTGATCCAAAACGATGTGGAGTTTGCCCGTCTAGGACTTGTCGTCATCGATGAACAACACCGCTTTGGTGTGCTCCAGCGTGCGCAGGTAAAGCAACTTGGCACTGCCCCGCATTACCTCGTCATGACTGCTACACCCATTCCTCGAACCATCGCTTTAACGATCTTCAGTGACTTGGACATCAGCGTGATCAAGGAACTCCCGCCTGGGCGCCAACCGGTGGCGACACGCTGGCTGACTGAAACCAAACGCAGCAAACTGCTCAGTCACCTGAGCAAGGAAATCCGTGCAGGCAGGCAAATGTATCATGTGTGTCCTCTGATTGAAGAATCGCAACAGAATGAAGATCGCTCAGCGGAGAAAGTTTTTGCCGAACTGAAGCAAGGGCCACTCGGAGAGTTTCGCATTGGGCTGTTGCATGGACGTCTGGATGATGCGGAAAAAGACGAGGTGATGAAACGGTTCTATCAGCATGATTTGGATGTGCTGGTAACCACAACGGTCATAGAGGTCGGCGTGGACGTTCCGAATGCAACACTCATGGTCATCGAACAGGCCGAGCGGTTTGGTTTGAGCCAGCTCCACCAGCTGCGTGGACGCATCAGCCGTGGTGCGTTGAGTGGCGAATGTTATTTGTTTGTGACCCGTGACAGCGAAGAGACCAAGCAGCGTCTCAAACTGTTCGTCAAAACAACGGATGGTTTTGCCTTGGCTGAGGCGGATCTTCAGTTGCGCGGCATGGGTGAGTTTTTTGGAACACGACAACACGGCCTGTCGGAATTACGCATCGGTAACCCAATTCGAGATGCCGAACTGCTCAATTTGACCCAAAAAATCGCTCGGCAATTGCTTGCGGACGATCCGGCCTTGCGACTCGCTGAACATCAACCCTTGCGCCAGGAAGTCTTGAAAAAGTATGGCCAAACGTTAGACCTTGTTGAGATTGCCTGAGGATCCCGAATAGGGAACTTGATCCCGAAACATCTGTTTATACCTCAATGATTGGCCACTCGTAGTATCCACACCTATTCGTAGCCCATAAGTTAACCTTAGGCCTAAACGTTCACCCTCATCTGTTCGCCCATGCCAATTTTTTTGAGGAGCTTATCCGTGTCGATACGAGTGGCGGTGGTAGGAGCTACTGGTGCCGTTGGTGAAGTGATGCGTCAATTGTTGATCGAACGCCAGTTTCCATTGGAAGACATTCGGTTTCTAGCTTCGCCACGCAGTGCCGGTAAAGCAGTCGAATTCAAGGGCCGTTCGTATCCAATTGAACCACTCCAGCCCGAAGCATTCAAGGATGTGGACATTGTTCTATCTAGCACCCCCGCCGGGGTCAGTCGTGAATGGTCGCCCATTGCCGCCAAGGCGGGGGCCATCGTCATCGACAATTCATCCGCTTGGCGTATGGATCCGGACGTGCCGTTGGTGGTGCCGGAAGTGAATCCGCATCATTTGGAGCATATGCCTAAGGGCATTATCGCTAACCCCAATTGTTCGACGATCCAGATGGTCGTGGCCCTCAAACCTTTACACGACCAGTCGCGCATCAAGCGGGTGGTGGTAAGCACCTACCAGGCATCGTCGGGTAAAGGAGCCAAGGGTGTTTACGATCTGACACAGCAGTTGGCCGCTGCGGCCAAGGGCGCTCCGCTGCCCGCCCCCACGGCGCATGCCAATGCGTTGGCTGGTAACGTGCTGCCGCATGATTGGAAGTTGGGTGAGGAGGGTTTCTCCGAGGAAGAATGGAAAATGGTCCGTGAGACGAAAAAGATCATGGGTGATGAATCCATCGAAGTCGCCCCGACGACGGTGCGTGTTCCTGTGCGAACGGGACATGCCGAGGCCATCAACCTGGAATTCCACTCACCCATCAGCCCGGAAGAGGCGCGTGTTCTCCTCGCCAAAGCCCCGGGCATCATCGTGATGGATGATTATGCCAAAGGCGCGGTGCCGATGCCGTTGCACATCGAGGGGCGTGATGAAGTGTTTGTTGGCCGCATTCGCCGCGACCCCACTTTGCCTTATGGGCTGCATCTTTGGGTGGTGGCGGACAATTTGCGCAAAGGCGCTGCCACGAATGCCGTGCAAATCGCGGAGACATTGATCCAGCGACAGTTGCTGCCGGGAAGAAAAAAGTAACAGACCGATGGCTGCTGTTAACGCAAGGGCAACGACTGCACCAACGAGACCAGATTAAACAGGGCATGAAAGGCAATGGGGGCGAGCAGCGATTGGGCACGATAGCTCACATACCCAAGGGCCAGGCTGAGGAAGAACAAGGGGATAGGGGAAGGCCAGGCGGAAAAATGCATCGAAGCAAAAAACAATGACGTTGCAAAGATGCCGCGCGCTGCTCCCGGGTGTGGTAGCCAAGGCCTGCTGAAGCGATCAAACAGGACGTAGCCAGGGCCTACGGTCAAAAGAAAAAGCATCGGCCCCATGCTGGAGCCTTCCTGAAAAGCGATGGCAACGGCTGTCAGCATTCCCAGAATAACCATCGAATCCGCCCAAATCGGTTCGTGGGTCAGGATGGGCTGCAACAAACCGCGCATGAGCACTTCTTCCCAAACAGGAGCAGCCACGATGGCGGCGATAAAAATAATGACCCAACTCGCCCAGCTGGGGCTGACTTGCATGAGCTGATCTGCCACGTGTGGCGTGGGTTTGCCGATGATGGAATGCCAACTGGTGGCCATGAGAAGAACGAGGAAGACCATGGGCGTTACCGCGAACCAGGCAAGATAAGCCAAGTGCAATTGTGCAAGCCAGCGATGCGCATGCCAACCCATTTGATACAAATGGTTTTCGGTTCGGACACGCATATACAGCAGCGTCAACGCAATCATCAAACCAGCACTTAGCACATTGCCGAGCAAAAGCCAACGCATCCGCACCGGTTGCAAACGCAATTGTTCATCGAGCTGTGTCAGCAATTGTTGGGGGAGCAGTTCCGCTCCCAACCAGACAGGTCCCGTGATAGGCTGCAGGTAAAGAGCCGCTTGCGTGCTGCATTTTTCCGCGACTTGACAAGATATCGCAACCACTTGTTGCTCGGTTGGCATGGCGGCAATGGACAAGCCGATTTTTTCAAAGGCACTGACGACACCCTGGGCTAAAAACTGAAAAACGATGAGGATCAAAATAAAATCGAGCAGCGACCAGGAAATGGCAAAATGGTGTTGCGACCCCAGTGAACAACCGATGACCGAATGGCGCAAGCGGGAGAGAATCAGCAGCCCCGCTCCAACGACCAGAGCGAGAATCGCCCAGATGAACATGGGATCAAATAAGCTAGCCCATGGTATCGGCGGCCAAGCAACAGCGGGGCAATGCATCACGGAAGCGGTTACCTTCAAGGGAGTCTGCGATATTCCAACGTTTGCACTTCGATGTGGCAAGGGCAGCCGCCATGGATTTGCAAAGCCCACGCGTTCGCGGGTTGTTTTTGATTTTCGGACTCTGAATCCATGAAGTCAACCGTTGTCACTTCGTTCACTTGCACCCAGATGCGCTGGCCTTTGACATAAAGATAGACATGCAACCATTCCCTGTCCTTGGTCAGTTGAGCGTGAAGAGCATCGGGTGTTTTCTGCACCCACCCGCGACCATGATGCTCAAAGATGCCGCCCAGCCCGGAGCGAGGTTGGACATTGAGTTGTACTTGGAGGCCCATGACTTCCTGTTGATGCAACGGATGGCGTTGGCATCGGAAAAACAAGCCGCTATCGCCTGCAAGTACACGGCAACGCATACGGATTTCAAAATTATGAGGGCTTGCATGAGTGCAAAGCAGGTAGCCTGGTTGACGCAGTGTATCATTTTGCATTATCAAAATGCCTTTTTCGACTTTGGCCTGACCACCGCCAAGATGCACCCAGCCAGTCAGGTCTTTACCGTTGAATAGCGGTTGCCATGCTGAGGCATCTTTATCCAAAGGAGTCGTTGCTGAAACCGGTCGTAACCATCCAATGGCTAACAGGCCAAAAAGCCCCATGACAGCCACGAGTTGCAAACAGCCATAGGCACGCGACGACCCTTCTTGCCCCCATGAAGGTCTGCGCGAACGATTGGGCAGCATCAACATCGTCTTTTCACCTCTTGTAATCGGCTGTGAAGCGGGTATCTTGCCAAAAGGAACGCCGCGCATGCAGAAGCGATTCCATGTTCCTTTGCGAGACCATTGAAAGCACAACAGCATACCTTGATGAGGCGATCTGGCAAAGATCGAAATCACGATGACCTTAAAAAGCACTTTGAGTTATGTCGGATGTTACGGCCTCGTGGCAGCCCTGCTTTGGAGTGCAAGCATGTCGGTAGCGGCGCGTCCAGAAGACCCGATACGCATTGCTTTCATCAGCAACAATGCATTTGACTTTTGGACCATCGCTGAGAAGGGCTGTCAAAAGGCAGAAAAGGAATTCAAGGTTGAGGTCATCACGCGCCGTCCAGCCAAGGGAACGCCCGTTGAGCAACGGCGCATTATTGAGGATTTGCTGACAAAAGGTGTTCATGGAATCGCCATCAGTCCAAACGATGCCTCCAATCAAAAGGAATTCCTCGATGAAGTGGCACGCAAAGTGCCATTGATCACACAAGACAGCGACCTTCCCCCCGGCAGCAAGCGGCTCTGCTATATCGGCACGAACAATTTTGAAGCAGGACGTTCAGCAGGCGAATTGGTCAAAAAAGCTTTACCGAACGGCGGCCAGATCATGATCTTCGTTGGCAAACTGGATGTGCAAAACGCCATCGAACGACGCAATGGCGTCATTGCCGCCTTGGCCGGCGTCAAGACATTGGATGAAGCTCAGAACCTGGCGACGAACTCCTACCCCCTCCAGATCGGGGCGTATGTCATTCTGGGCACGCGCACAGACAATGCGGACCGAGCCAAGTGCAAGAGCAACGCTGAAGACACGCTTGTCAAATACCCCCAGGTGGGTTGTCTTGTCGGTTTGTGGGAATACAACCCGCCTGCCTTGCTTGCCGCGGTCAAAGACGCTGGCAAGGAAGGACGCGTGCAGGTCGTTGGTTTCGATGAAAACGAAGAAACGCTGCAGGGCATCAAGGATGGGTATATTCAAGGTACCATCGTCCAACAGCCTTTTGAATTCGGTTATCAAAGCGTGCGCATTTTAGCCGCCATTGCCCGGGGCGACCGCAGCGTGATTCCAAGCAATGGCATTCAGTTCGTTCCGCATCGTGAAATCAATCGCGCCAATGTGGAAGCATTTCGCACGGAACTTCGCGAGCTCAAAGGGAAATAACCCGCCTCTGAGGCTGCGTAATGAGTTTGCTCCTTGAAGCACGGCAGATTTCCAAATCTTATCCTGGCGTTCAGGCCCTCAAACAAGTGGACCTGAGCGTCATGTCGGGAGAGGTGTTGGCCATCGTTGGCGAAAACGGTGCCGGCAAATCGACCCTCATGAAAATTCTCGCCGGGGTGCAAACGCCAGACCAAGGGCAGCTTCGCTGGTTGGGGCAACCGATCCGCTTACCCTCCGTGCATGCCGCGGAGCGTCGCGGCATTGTGCTCATCCACCAGGAACTGAACCTGGCCGAGAATCTAGATGTGGCCTCCAACTTATTTCTCGGAAGAGAGCCGACTTGGGCAGGCCCTTTACGTTTGATCGACCGCAAACTGTATCGCGATGCTGCCACCATCTTGCAACAAATTGGCTTGCAGGTGTCGCCACGGCGCATCGTCGGTGACCTGCCGATGGGGCAACAACAATTGGTTGAAATCGGCAGGGCTTTATCACTGCAATCCAAACTACTTATCATGGATGAGCCAACTTCCAGCCTGACCCAGCGGGAAACCGAACGGCTGTTTGAAGTCATCAAAGGATTGCGCAACCAGGGAGTCGCCATCATCTACATCAGTCATCGGCTTAAAGAGATCGATCGCATTGCGGATCGTGTGGTGGTTTTGCGTGATGGGCAGAATGCTGGTAACTTGGGTCGAGAAGCAATCAAGCCAGAGGCCATCATTCGGCTTATGGTTGGTAGGGATTTGCAACAGCTGCATCATCGTCAGAATCGCTATCAAACGCATCAGGAAGATTTGACCAAACCGCTGCTCCACGTGCAGAATTTATCTTGGACCGCCAAGCAATTACGAGGCGTCTCTTTGACACTGCGGCATGGTGAAATCGTCGGCTTGGCAGGGTTGATCGGGGCTGGTCGTACAGAACTTGCTGAAACGCTGTTTGGCATTCGTCCAGCCCGCACTGGCATCGTGGAGATGGAGGGTAAGTTGCTGGCCATCCGCCAACCTCGCGACGCACTGAAAGCGGGCATGTATTTAGTGCCAGAGGATCGCCGCCAGCAGGGGTTGCTGTTGGATGAATCGGTTCAATTCAATGTCAGCCTGGCGTCGCTGGAGCGGATGCAATGGATGGGATTGGTATCCCCGCGCAAGGAAAAGCAGCAAGTGCAGACATTGGTCCAGCGTCTCCATATTCGCACCCCCAGCATGCGCAAGCGGGTGGGCTTGTTAAGCGGGGGCAATCAGCAGAAAGTGGTTCTGTCGAAAGGACTGAATCGGGAGCCGAAATTATTGTTGCTTGATGAACCGACGCGGGGCGTCGATGTCGGCGCCAAAGCGGAGATTTATGCATTGATGGATCAATGGGTCGGCCAGGGGGTGGGTATTCTGATGATCTCCAGTGATTTGGAAGAGATTCTGGGGATGTCCGATCGTGTGCTCGTCATGCATGAAGGGCGCATCGCAGGCGAGTTGGGGCCAGACCGCATGAGCGAAGAAGCCATTATGCGTTTGGCGACGGGTGGGCAGTAAGTCAACGAGAAGATCATGAAAAAACTCATCGGCATCACGTTGTTCTTGGTTTTGCTGTACGTGGCCTTGCTCAACGCCGACCCAAGTGCCAGTTCTGCCCAAAACCACTACAACTTGGGTAAACGCATCGGCTTCTTCGGGCTGATCAGCCTCGGGGCGGGCTTGCTCATTATCGCGGGTGGTATCGATCTCTCCATCGGCTCCGTTATCGGACTTTCGGCAACGTGCGGGGCGATGCTTCTCGCGGGAGAGTTCCCTTACTACAAACATGCCGTGTCGCCCTGGTTGACGATACCGCTCCTCTTGCTTGGCGGGGCGTTGATCGGTTGGATACACGGTGTGCTGGTTACCAAAGGGGGTTTGCAAGCCTTTGTTGTCACATTGTGCGGATTGTTCATCTACCGTGGGCTGGCCCGGTGGCTGGCGGGGGATGTTCAGCAAGGGTTGCAAGGGCAACTCCGCGACTGGAAGCAATTCCTCTATTCCAAACCCCTGTCGTTTGATGTCCTGGATTACTCGATTCGCATCCCCAAGTTTTTTTTGATCTTTATCGGCTTGCTGTTGGTGGTGACCGTGCTGCTGCACTTTAGTGTTTATGGCCGTTATTGGTTTGCTTTGGGTGGCAACGAGAAAGCCGCCCGATACTCAGGAATCGCCACGGACCGGTACAAGATTGCTGCCTATATGTTTTGCTCCATGCTGGCAGCGTGGGCGGGTTTTCTCTATCTGATGGAGCAGGATTCCGCTCAACCTTCGGACACCGGTAATTTTTACGAGCTTTACGCCATTGCGGGGGCTGTGCTGGGGGGATGTTCGTTACGCGGCGGCGAGGGGTCTGCCCCTGGCATCTTTATCGGTACTGCGATCCTGATTTTGTTGCCCAACTTCAGCAATATGCTCGGACTGAAATCGGAGCTGGAATACGTTGTCATCGGGGCAGCCCTTTTGTTCGCCTCCATGATGGATGAATTTTTGCGCAGGCGAGTCTCGAGTGGATGATCACCGAGCGAAGGCGTCACGGATCGAATTTAGCCAGCGCTCTCGTTGCGCTTGAAGCTGTTCCCGATGCTTTTGGACGTACGCCTCTTGAAAACGGTTGTCCCATTCGCCAGCAGGGCTATGCCGTCGACAAGTCGTTGCTTCAATCAAATAGCCGACTGACGGATTCGTTGCTATGCAAACGCTTGATGGCTTCGCCTAAAAGCGGGGCAATGCTCAGCACCTTCAGGTTGGGCAATTGCTTATGCGGCGGCACCGGCACGGAATTGGTGACCACAATTTGCGTAATGGGCGAGTCACGCAATCGCTCGATGGCTGGGCCGCACAAAACCGCATGGGTGGCAAAGACATGGATTTCACGGGCCCCATTTTTCTTAGCGACGTGAGCCGCGCCAACGATACTGCCGCCGGTGGTGATCATGTCGTCGAACATCAAGGCGATTTTACCGTCCAAGGTTTCACCGATGAGGTTGGCTTGCTTGGTTTCGGTAGCGCTGGCCCTGCGTTTATCGACAATGGCCAGCCCGCCGCCGATCTTCTTCTGATAATGCAGCGTCATCTTGATGCGACCCTCATCAGGACTGACCATGACCACATCCTTGATGGGCAGATTGAGGCTGCGAATATACTTGATGAATACCGGGGCAGCCATCAAGTGATCCACGGGGATGTCGAAAAAGCCTTGGATCTGGGCGGCATGCAAATCAAGTGTGAGCACCCGGCTTGCCCCCGCTTGGGTCAGCAAGTCAGCGACTAGTTTGGCCGTGATCGGGACGCGCCCCTGATCCTTGCGGTCCTGGCGGGCATAACCAAAATAGGGTAGAACGACGGCAATGCGCGCGGCACTGGCGCGGCGGAAGCAGTCGATCATGATCAACAGTTCCATCAGGTTGTCATTGACCGGTGGGCAACTCGGCTGGATCAAAAAAACATCGCGGCCGCGAACGTCCTCATCGATGCGAGCGGAGATTTCACCGTCAGGAAAATTGCCGAGGTTAATTTTGCCAATAGGCAAGCCCAAATAGGCTGCGATCTCCTCGCCCAAGGTTGGGTGGGCACGGCCGGTGAAGATTTTAATTTCGTAGTTTTGATTGGGTATCATGCAGCGCGGTCCTTGGCATCGTCGGCATCGGTCCCACGCGAGTCGAGCACAAACGAGTCAGGATTCCCTGCAAAGGGCAATACCATTATTCTCGCCCTGGCTATACCCATCGGGACATGTGGCTCCGGTAGTATTGAACTTAGAACATTGACCTAGGTACGTCCATGACTCGAGTGCCAAGGGCATTATCGGGCAAGGTGCCTCAAACTGTCAATGATGCGAACCATGGTTTCTCTGACTTTTTCGAAGGTTGCGTTAGGGCTTTTTATGTTTGCTCCATGGCTATGCGTATGGAATAAGTACCATTGCATTTGGCAACTGGCTCAGGTGAATCATCCTTAGTTTTCGTTGGATCAATGAATACATCTGTTGCCTGTGTGCCTATAATAAACTTTTGTATCGCATCGTTACCCTTTAAGGTGAACACGCCATGGAGCGTTTCCGGATATTGATTGCCGACGACAACCCGCAGGGGTTGGAATTGCTCGAAGCCTACTTGGATGAACTCGATGCCGAGGTCAAAACTGCCAGCGATGGCGAAGAAACGTTGAAAATGATCAAAACATGGAAACCCGATTTGATCCTGCTCGACATCATGATGCCCCGCATTAGTGGTTTTGAAGTGTGCAAACAGTTGCGGGCCGACCCCAACACGCGCGACGTGGCGGTGCTGATGATTACCGCTCTTGATCAGCCCAGCGATGTGGAACGTGGCGTCGAAGCCGGTACGGACGATTTTCTGACCAAGCCCATCAACAAAACGGAGTTGTTGTTACGCGTTCGTTCCATGCTCAAAGGTCGACAATACAAACGCGAGTTGGACCGGGCTATTGCCTATTTCAATGAGGTCGAAAAAGCGGGACGATCACCCACATCGTGAAACATAACTTCGAGCAAGGGTCATTTCTCGACGAAACACCTATTCCCATGTCCATACCTCAAATCATCTTGCAACCGCGGCGGGCTAAGCCGTTTTATGCCCGTCATCCTTGGGTATTCGCCGGCGCCATTGCAGAAATTCGTGGCAAACCAGCCGATGGCGATGCTGTGCAGGTTTTTTCGCATGGAGGCGCATTCATTGCTCACGGGCTGTTTAACAGTCAGAGCCGCATCCGCGTTCGGCTCTACTCGTGGGACATAGACCAACCAATGGAAGAGGTGTTCCTCCGGAAACGACTGGAGCAAGCGTTTCGGCTACGCCAGGATTTGAACTTAATCGGGCCTGGTTTGGCATGTCGTTTGGTGTTCAGCGAAAGCGACGGCCTATCGGGACTGACGGTCGATCGATACGATCGGTGGATGGTAGCGCAATTCACCAGCTTGGCATTAGCACGCAGGCGTGAAATGATTGTGCAATTGCTGCAGGACATTGGGCAACCGGAAGGCATTTATTTGCGCACGGAACGCGGCATAGGTGCCCAAGAAGGTGTGGAACTGCAAGATGGGTTGCTTTGGGGGCAAATGCCGCCTAGCCCGGTGACGATTGAAGAAAACGGCATTCGGTTTCTCGTTCATCTGCAGGAAGGCCAGAAGACCGGTTTCTATCTCGATCAACGTGATAACCATCGTGCAGTTGCAAAATATGCAAAAGGCCGTCGAGTGCTGGATGCGTTCTGTTACACGGGCGGGTTCGGGCTGCACGCTGCACGCGCGGGAGCCAGCGAAGTGTTTGCGGTCGATGGTTCTGAGTCGGCCATTGAGTTGGGCCAGCAAAATGCAGCAATCAATGAACTGCCCCAAGTGCGTTTCGAGCGGGCCGATGTGTTTCGCTTTTTGGAAGACGCTGTCAAAGCAAAACAAAAGTATGACATCGTCATCCTCGACCCTCCCAAATTTGCTCGAGCCCTGCGAGCCGTTGATACGGCCTTGTCGGGGTATCGCCGATTGCAAGCACTGGCCTTATTGTTGTTGCCTCCCGGCGGCTTGCTAGTGACCTGCTGCTGTTCAGGCTTGATCAGTCAGGAACAACTCGAGGAAGTGCTGGCACAAGTGGCCACGGAAGCCAAACGCTCGATGCAAATCCTGGAGCGGCATGGTCAACCACCTGATCATCCCGTTGCTTTGTCTTGTTTGGAAACATCCTATCTCAAATGTGTCATTGCTCGTGTTCTCTAAAGTAGACCTTGCGAAGTCAGCCGTTCGCGCTTTTGGGTCAGCTGGCCAGTTTTGCCACGGATGCCGGGCGTGCGTATGATGTAAACAGACAAGTATGCGTATCGGTTTCTGATCGCCTTTGCGTTAGCATGACCCAGGCGATGAAACAATCTCCGTACTCGCGGAATGAAAGGCGAACGATATGAAGGAAACTTACCTGGGCGGCCTTCCTACGGAAGCGCTTCCGTATTTGCCCCCCATGCTGCAACGCGGTCGCGATTACATGCGCCAAAGGCAGATGACGCTCGGCGACTTACTGCTGGAGAATCGCATCATCTTTCTGGCAGGGGTGATCAATGAAATGTCGGCCATCGACATCGTCATGAAGCTTCTTTATCTGCAGTACGAGAATCGCACTCAAGACATCCACTTCTATATCAGCAGTCCAGGCGGCACCGTCACGGGGACGTTGGCGATTTACGACACCATGCAATTCTTGGAATGCCCCGTCGCGACTTATTGCGTTGGCATGGCCGCCAGCGGCGGGGCGATCCTCCTTGCGGGTGGCAGCAAGGGTAAACGCTTTGCCTTACCCCACTCCAAGATCATGATCCATCAACCTCATGGCGGCGTGGGTGGGCAGGTTTCCGATATCGAGATTCAAGCACAAGAAATCGAATACGACAAAAAGCGCCTTAACGAAATTCTGTCCAAACATACTGGCCAGCCGGTTGAGGTCATCGCCAAGGAAACAGAACGCGACCGTTACTTTCACGCGGCGTCGGCCAAGGAATTCGGACTGGTGGATGATATTTTGCATCGACCCGTCGAGGAAAAGAAAAGCTAGGTAAATTAAACCGATTGTTCCGGCTTTATTGCGGGTAAGCGAAGTACGATTTTCAAGTCATCCCCCCTCGGCCGCCGATACCAAATGGGTAGCCGAGGCGCTTTACGGAGATTCTCGGCAATGACCTTAGTTCCCTTTGTCATCGAACGTTCGGGCCGCGAAGAGCGGGCCATGGATATTTATAGCCGCTTGCTGAAGGACCGTATCGTCTTTCTTCAAGGGCCGATTGACGACAACATCAGCAACCTGATTATCGCCCAGATGTTGTTTCTGCAATTTGACGACCCGAAAGCCGACATCAACTTGTACATCAACAGCCCGGGGGGATCGGTGACGGCTGGGCTGGGCATTTATGATACGATGCAGTTTATTTCCTGCCCCGTGGCCACGTATTGCATCGGGCAGGCAGCGAGCATGGCCGCCGTGCTGTTGGCGGCGGGAAGCAAAGGTAAACGCAATTGTTTGCCCAATGCACGTGTGATGATCCATCAACCCATGGCTGGGAGTGAAGGCACCGCGACCGAGATTCTGATCCACACCAAAGAATTTCGCAGGCTCAAGCAGATTCTCAACGAGATCCTCATCAAGCATACGGGCCAATCTTTGGAGCGGATTGAATCAGACACGGATCGCGATAAATTCCTTTCCGCCGAGGAAGCCAAACTGTACGGCATCGTTGATCAAGTGTTGGATAAGATTCCGCAAAGCCCGGCTCGCAAAGCGGAGAGTTAAACCGGAGTGCGGCCGGATCAAGGAAGGAACAGGCCCGATAGGTCATGATGACCCGCTGGCTTCTCAGCGTCCAACGGCTACACACCTTGCGGTGTGTGGCCTTCCTTTTTGCGCTGAGCTTTTTGGTGTTGGCGGGTTGTTCCTCGCAAAGGCAAGAATTGATCGAATCTGAACTGCGCCGCAAGGAACGCGAGTTGGATGAGCTCAAGGCAAAAGTCGATTCGCGCGATGGCGAAGTCCGCGCCCTGGAGATGGAGCTGGAAATGCTCCAACGCCAGGCCGCCAAAAATGCCAAAGATTCTTCCAGCAATGCTGCTTCTGGCGTTGTCATCATCAAAAAAGTCCGGCTCGGACGTATGACGGGTGGTTATCGCCGTGACGTTCGAGCCACGGCTGACGATGCGCTGCAGGTATTCATTGAACCGATCGATACGGATGACCATGTCGTCAAAGCGCCCGGATCGGCCCGCATTGAACTGCTTGAAATCGCCACCAATGGGACGAAAACGTTCCTCAATCAATGGGATGTATCTGCGCGGGAAATGCGTCAAGCATGGGAGAGTCCGCTGATCGGCGGGTCGGCTTATCGCCTCACTTTCCCTTGGAAAGTGCAACCGACCACTGAGAAAATTCGAGTTGTTGTGAAATTCACGACCATGTCGGGCGAACTCTATGAGGACGAAAAAGATGTTACCATTACCCTGCCGCGACCGGGTGGCCGGTCCAGTCGGGTCGTTAATCCGGCTCCCGTTACGGATGGTGTGAACGAGGATGGTTATGTCGCACCGACCCATTCAGTGGGCTCGTACAATACGGTTGCCCCGCCGCTAGACCAAGGTAAGAAGGGCAAGGGAAATGTCACACCCGTGACGCAGCATGGGCCAGTGATGCCAACCCCACCACGTTCAGCAAGCGTGCCGAGCCTACCTCCGTCTTCACCTAACAAAAGTAATGTGCCTCCTGCGAATTATTTCATCCCGCCAATGGCGCCGATGGATCCACCCTTGTCATTTCAAATGGAGCCTTTGGAGCTGAGCGAAAGAAACGTTGTGCAGCAAACTCAATACGAGATCAAAAAAACCTCCAGCAGCAGCACTCCTGTGCAAATCCATTTACTCAAGCCTGTGGTCAGTAAACCTAACGAATAAATTCGGCAACGCAGATGGGTGTGTAATCTGCCTCTGAACGAGGCGCCATCGGCCTTATACCGTCGATGTATGAATTGCTCATCTAAAAGTCAGATGACACAAAGCAAGAAAACTTGAGGCCATTTTGCATTCCTTTTCAGCGTTGCGCTGATTTGGCCGATATTATTGATAACGTCTTACTATTTTGAACGGTGTCCATTTCTGCAAGTGGATTTTGCTCATGGATGATGCCATTTTAAAAGCACTGTGGCATTTTTGGCTCCTTGGTTTTGCTTGCTTCATGACATTTTCTGCACAAAGTCATGCCCAGACGTATACATCGTCTGTTTTGCCGCTACCAGAAAACCATACACGCCAGGAAAGCACCTTGTTCTCTACACCCAATGTGCCTGTGCGATATTCTAGTGCGCCTGGTTCAAACATAGTGCAAGATAAACCTCAGGCATGGGAACCTGTGGTGCCTTCTGAGGCCTGTTTTTCGTGTAACGATGGATCGCACCGATTGCCCTTAATGCCGTATTGGGATCATGGTTTGCATTTGATCTCATGGGATGAACAATTCAATTTACACATCGGCGGCAATGCACAATGGGATTCCGTATGGCTCGTCGGTCCCATGGGCGTATTAGGACAACCAGCAAGCAATGCAACCAGTACGACCAATAGTGCTGCATCGTTGCCACGTCGGGCACGCTTCAAAGCCGATGGCAACATCTACCAACTCTTTGACTTTTCAATCGAATTCGATTTTGCCAATGCCACGAACGACAACAAGGGGCTCCAAAGTCCGACGCAAGATAACGTTGCGGATAGCGCCTTTCCGTGCAATGTATGGTTGCAGATACGGGATGTACCCTTCTTGGGCCATATCCGGATTGGTAATCAGGTAGTCCCGGTGGGGATGACCAACAACACCTATCAAGGATTTTTGCCATTCCTGGAACGGGCTGACAACATGGACGGTTTTTATGGCCCTTTCGATGAGGGTTTTGATCCCGGTATCAGCGTTATCAACTGGACCGATTCCGAACGGGTCACTTGGCGGTACGGCATTTTCCGACCTTTGAAGAACGCCTTTGGCATCGGGCTTGATGAGTATAAAGTTGCAGGGCGAGTAACGGCTTTACCCGTGTATGAAGAGGATGGGACGGAACTGATTCATGTAGGGTTTAGCATGTCGCAATCCAGTACGGTGAACAATGAATTTCGTTTGCGTGCTCGACCACTGCTGCGTAATGGACCGGGATACGCCGTGCCCGTCCTCGCCGACACCACAACCCTTCCGGGCGAGAACGAATGGATCATCGGCCCCGAGTTGGCGGCTGTTTATGGCCCGTTCACCATGCAAGCGGAATGGACAGCCGCACTTTATCAACAAGTTGTTGCCAACGGCCTGAATCAAGGCACGGTCTTTTTCCATGGCGGTTATGTTCAGGTGCTTTATTTTTTGACCGGTGAACATCAAGCGTATGAAAAGAAGGAAGGCGTTTTTGGTAGAGTGATTCCCAATCGTTCGCTGCTCTTTGCAAAAGACGCTGTCAGCAGTTGGGGGGCTTGGCAAGTGGGCCTACGCTTCAGCTATCTTGACTTAAACGATAAAGCCATCGATGGCGGCCAGATTAAGGATTTGACCATCGGCCTCAATTGGTTTCTGAATCCCAATATGAAGATTCAAGGGAATTACCTGTTGGCTCATCGGAATGGGCAACAGGGTGCAGGTGATGGTTGGTTTAGCGGCTTTGGTGTCCGAGCAGCATTTGATTTTTAAGCGACTCGAAGCATTATCGTTGTGGAAAACGGGGAAAGCCAAACCCGCCTCGATTGCCGCCTTGATTCTGTAACTTCGACATGCGTTGTTGTAATTCCAAAAATACTGGTGCTATCACCATGGCCACTTCGGGGTTGTTTTGGATTTTCCCGCCTTTTTGCATTTTTTCTATGACCGCTTGCATACGCGCCTCATAGCGTTGAGTTATGCTCGAAGGCATTGTGGCATCAGAGCCTTGCAGGGAGAGCATCTTTTCCAAACTGTCAGCGATGCGATTGATGCATTTGCGGATGTTAGGCAATTCCTTTTCTGCAGTCGCTCGATCATGAATACGATCCATACTTTCGGCCATTTGCTCGAAGGATACAACCAATTGGTCGGCCAATAACTCTAACTTCGATTTGCCGAAGATGGGCAAAAACCAAAAGGCCAAGCCCACTGCTGCACCAAACAAGACGATACCCAAAACGACCATGAGTATTGTCGTTGCGTTGCCTGAGTTTGAAGATCGCTTAAACCGTTTGGGTTTCTTCTTCTTTTTGGTCTTTGGACGGTCTGATTCGGGCTCTGTATCATCGATGGCTGGTGCATCGACCACGACTGCTTGCACCGGGGCTGCGATGCCAGCAAGCGAGATGGGTGTTTTGCAGCGGGGGCAGTTGATGGTCGCTCCGCGAGCGGCCAAAGATTCGGGAGCACGCAGTTTCGAATTACACCCTGGACACATAAATGGAACGTCTGCCATGGCCAAACCCCTTATCGATGTATGAATCTCTCCCGATGTGCCGTGTCATTATGATTAATAGCATGTTGTCAGTCAAGTGTATCGCTAACCAATCGAGGTCTGGTGAAACGATGCGTGGTTAGTTAATCGTTGCATTGATTGCGTTTGGTACAGGCTTGGGTTCGATGTTTACCGGGCCCATGGCTGCGGCAGACGACAAGGATTCAAGCTGGCTTGTATTCAAGTCAGAGTTTTTCCAACTGCATTATCGATTCCAATTTGAGAGTGATGCCAATAAGTTCAAGGGGTTTTTTGAATCAGGCATCGAGGCGCTTGAGGGGGGGAATTTGCAGACTTTCCTGTCAAGAATCTATTGTGTGTTCATTGCCATGTCTACTCGCATCCGCATAGAACCGACAAGACCTCCGAATATCAAGTTTCGATCAAGACAAAACGGACAGCCAAGGCCACTGTTCGGCTGTAATCGATTTATTGACGCCGTCCGTTTACGACCCCCACTATCGCAACAACATCAATGAATCGGCCAATGATGATTATTTTCACAAGTTGGTCATCCACGAATATTGCACGATATAGCTTGAGCGCATCGGCAGGTCCAAGAAGAGGGGTTGGACCTTTTATCAAGCGCCCAAATGGTTTACGCAGAGTATGAAGAATACCTTGGGGTGACGCTGTCGACTGAGCACAATCGCAATGCGACCTTGGGAAAATATCTTGCCTTAAGCAAGCCAAACCCGGACTGGATCAGTTTTGATTTTGGCATTCATGTAAAGGACGATTACATCAACGGAGCGGTGCTGTTGCTGTTCATGCACGAGTCGTTTGGCAAGGCCAAAGTACATGCGCTTCTACGAAGCGAAGACCGATCATTTGGTCGAGCTTTGACAGCCACAACGGGAGTGCATCTGGAAGAATTCCAAAAGCGCTTCCAAACAGGGTATTCTAAAAAGCAGCAGGATTGAGACAAATGCTCGGCAAGCTGATGCATAGGGCCCAATTCGAGAAATGAACCTCATCGTATGCCGTCATCACTGAATCGTGCGGTTTGATAAAAAATCTACAAGTTAGCTCGCTTGATGTTTGATAAACTGTGCAGACAACGCGACGCATCACTCTGCGAAGTTTCTTTGGAAAGCGAGCATGCCTATGTCACAACCAACCAACACTGTCCGGCTCCACCGTGTGCTGCGTGCCCCTCCCGAACGCGTTTATCGCGCCTTTCTCGATCCTGAGGCCATGGTCAAATGGTCTCCGCCTCACGGGTTTACAGGCAAGGTTTATCACAGTGACGTCCGTGTGGGTGGCAGCTACAAAATGTCGTTCACGAATTTTGGAACAGGCAAATCCCATTCGTTTGGTGGCACTTATCTGGAACTCAAACCCAATGAGTTAATCCGGTACAACGATCAATTTGATAACCCTGCTTTGCCGGGCCAGATGCACGTCACCATTACCTTGCGTGAAGTGCTTTGTGGAACAGAGATTCACATCGTTCAGGAAGGTCTGCCAGCCATGATTCCCGTGGAATTCTGTTATCTGGGCTGGCAAGAATCCCTGCTTTTGTTGGCCCAACTGGTTGAACCGAACATACCCGATGGGCCGTGATGGTTCTTGAAGTGATCTATTCATCTGTTAAAAACAACAACCCGTGATCGCAAATCACGGGTTGTTCTTCATGATGCGACAGGGCCAGGGTTTACTTCTTTTCGAGGGCTTTCTTGATCTGTTCTTGTTGTAGCTTGTACCATTCTTCCCATTGCTTTTGCACTTGCTCAGGGACGGTGTTGATTGGAACGGGAATGTAATAGGGCATTCCCCGAAACCACATCGATCGATACCAGAAATTGTTGTACTGGTAGTAAGGAATGCCACGATAGGCCCCGCCCCAGTAGCCATACGGAAGTCGGCCATTGTACCATTGATAGCCTGGTGTGTAGGTAAAGGGCACGCGTAGCTGCGAAGGTTGCAAGCCTTGATTGTTGCGGTAAGTAGAAGCGTTGAACGCAACACTACCATAACCAGCACTGAACCCTGGATTGTAAGATCGATTCCCCCCGTAACTGACCGATCCACCAAGACCGGGATTGAACGCACGGCCGCCACCGACGGCGCCCATCCTTTGGGCATTAGCGTCATAGGCCCATCCGAAGAGGCCACTCAAAGCGAGCAATGTTAACCAATAAAACTTATGCATTTGGATCTCCTTGTACTTGTTCTATTTCTAATACGCACTTTCCGGAAAACTTGCCCGCAAAAATGGTGCTATTTGTCCCGACCTGGATCGACGCCCAAGCGTGGCATGTCCATTTGCATGGCACCTTCGGGCTTTTTGAAATCAAAGCAGCCAGGTTCCGGTTTGGGATCTAAATTCCATTTTTTAATAACGGCCACATACTTGGGATCACCGCCCAACCGGGTATGGGTGATAACCAGTTTACGCGGCAACGGCTGTTCGCCTTGTTCTACCCACAGTTGCCAATCGATGTTTCGCTGTGAACAAGCGATATGATGACACTTGACATTTTCAATCGTACGCTCGCCCAGGTAAAAAGCGTAATCCACGTTCTTGAGCATGGCCGCATCGGGGCGCGACAGCAACAAATCCGCCAAGGGTAAATTCATACCGTATTTTTCATGCATGTCTTGCATGGCTTTCTCGATGGTGTCTGGGGCCGGCACGGTCACATAGGTGTTTTTGTCACGTTCGTGCAAGGTGATGGTTTTTCCGTTGTAATAAAAGCATCGCTGCTGATCGCCTGACGTTGTCGAATGCACGCCATTCGGACGCACCACCAAAACTTTACGTTGATGACTCAACTGAATGTACATGCCGGCTTCATCGCTCCACTCATCAATGGTTTCTTCTGCTTCCAAAGCATATTTTTTTAGACTCTCCAAAAAGGTTCCCATGCGCTTCATCAGCTCTTTAACGCGCGGATCCACTTTCTCCGTGGACCCAGCTGACTTGTCTTGGGCGGAAATCAAGCCAATGCCTAGCAATAAAGCGAGCACACAACTACAAGCTTTGAACATACACCACCTGATGAAAAACAATTGAATGTGTCGAATCCGTCCAACGACTCCATCAATACTTATGCTAGCCTTATCCGGTTGGGTGAGTAGACAAAAAACCGTCGAACAAAAGGGGAAGTGCTACCCATCCGTTTGGCAGTTGTTCAAACCAACCCATCTCCAACATATAGCAGACAGGGCTTGCGGGGGGGATGCTCGAGTTGGGATTGCCACCAAGGCCATTTGATGGCAGGATGCGGCAAATGGTAGGTCGTTCGAAGGAGACTAAGCATGCGCCGCAACGCCCTCGTTTTGGTTGCCCTTGTCATCGCCGCTTGTTCGATAGGTTTTATTTGGTGGCAGCGTGAACGCTTGACGCTGTGGATTGATGTTCGCCAATTGGCCAACGCTAGCCCTGAACAAATGGCAGCTACAATCAATGAATTGATGCAGCGTGAACAGGAAGCCGTGCCGCTCTTAGTGCGTCAGCTTGAAACAGAAGATGAACAATTGGCTCGTGGTTGTGGGCAAGCCTTGATGAGCATCATGGAACGACATGGTGTGCTAAGTAATCGAACCGAACAAATCGTCGGTGTGCTGGCCAACCGCTTTGAGAGGTTTTCTCCGGCTGGTCAGAATCAGGTTATGACCATGCTTATTCATTTCCTGCAATCCCCGACCGACCCTCCCAGCAAAGCCATGGTTGATGCCGGCGGCCAAGTATTGCAGAAATGCACGGAAGATTGCCAAGCGCAGCGAGTGCTCATGATGCAATTGGCTAGTTGGATAGCAAAGCAGCCACAAGCCGATGCATGGTTGGGTAGCTGTCGATTGATAACCCTGCGGGGATTAAGTGACACTCAAGCGCAGGTGCGAATCGCGGCTGTTCAGGCTGCTATGAACCCGACATTGCAATTGCTTGAACAGCTGCCGAAAATGCTGTATTCCGAACGTGTGGAAATGGATCCCGATGTGCGTGTGATGCTGCTATTGGGATTGGGCAATAGAGAGTCATTGCTCCCAACGGATCAATTATTGACCTATCTGCACGACTCTGAGCGGGAAGTTCGAGAAGTGGCTCAACAAGCTTTACGTAGCCGCGGCCTCAGTACAGAGCGTATTCGACTCGCTCAGTTATTGACACATCCTGATCCCGTTATGCGCGCGAGAGTGCCCAGTCAAGTGATCGAAATACCCGATTTAGATGCAAGCATATGGCTTGAGAAGCTCAGTCACGACCCTGCACCCGTTGTGCGTGCTGCGGTGGCCCGAAGCGCAGGCGATACGCAAGAAACCAAGTGGCATAGTTTATTGCAAAAACTGGCGAGTGATGATCCAAATCCGACCGTGCAGCAGTTAGCCGAGTTTTACTTGGGGCAGAATGGCCTAAGGAGACAGTGAATTTTGCCAAACTTGTTATCCTTCCCATTTTTAAATGAATAGGAGATCGAAGATTAGAATATGAAGGGATAAAACGATCATGACAAATGTCATGCCGAAGTGGCTTGATAGAACAAAAAACGCGTAAGTGGCTACTTGACGTAGCTTTTGAATCAGTATACATTTGGGGGAGAGAATCGGTATGGGACGAGGATCGATCCCTAACCACTCGCCCTTTTCAATGCGTGTAGACGACGTACGCACTTTGAAAAAACGAGTGTTGGAATCGTTCTATTCTGGCTCGAGGCCGTACTTTAGTTGATCGGAACAAGCAGAAGGTTAGCACCAGGACGCTAGGAGAAGGATAGACAGCAATGCTTGTACTGTCCAGAAAAAAGAACGAAAGTATTGTCATCAACAATGACATTACTGTGACCGTCGTCGAAATTCGCGGAGATAAGGTTCGACTTGGAATCGTTGCACCCAAAGAAGTTCCTGTACATCGCCAGGAAGTTTTTGACGCGATTCATGGCCGGGCCAACAGCTCCGTAAAGATCGACACCGCGTTAGCAGGAAACGGCAACAGCGGCGAATAGGTCTACAGCAAACTTTCCTTCATGAACCACATCGCCTCAACGAGCATGTCTTTGAGGCGAATTTTATGTTGCAAAACCGAGTTGTCAATAAACTGTCAACTATTCTGTCAATACTGTCAATTACTTCCCAATTCCTAACGCATAAAATAAGCAGTTTCATTCCCTCTTGCAAGACCCTTCACAAAAAAATCTTCAGGGCAAGGGCTGTGAACAATGCATCCCATGCTCTGTTGGACAGTTATATTCACACCAATTATCTTTTATTTTGCTGAATGTGACACGGACGAGTCAGACCAGACTTTCAAGTTAATTGATTTTAACATGCGAACAATCACTAATTACTGTGGCTTGGCCAATTTGTGATCAGACTATTTTCCAGGTTGTGCGGAACTTAACGGCTAAGGAAACTAACAAATTTGCTTGGATCAGTGGAACTTTGAGGAAAATGGCTTCGTCTTATGGTTTAACAATTTGGTAAGTCAGAGAACCTGACTCGAATTGTAAGTTGGTGTTGATTGAGTAGTTCGAGTATTGTATGCTGCAGCAGAGTATCGGTGCGTTTCTGCGCGCTTATTCCGTAGCAGTGTTTGCAATGTTTGTTTTCTGACTTGGTTTAATCTTTGCCAGTTCGCTAATCGGCGACTGAAAGTGGTTTTCGTTCCATCGTGCGAGGAGTCTCATTCATGTTTTTACCTTGGTCATTGTTGGGTCGTGCTCCTGAGTCGCCAAAACAACCACGTTCGAAGCGGACGCAATCACCCGCCTTGCTTTCCAAGAAACGAAAACAACCGCTGCTCATGGAGTTGCTGGAAGATCGCACCTTGCTGGCAACTTATTTCGTTGATATCACCAATCCCAATCCAGGTAATGACGGCCTTAGTGCTGTCAATCTCGGTACGGGCACTCTGCTCGATCCCTACATCAATATCCAAGCTGCTATCCGTCGAGCCAATGCCAATGCTGGTCACGACGACATCATCATCTTCGGCAACAACACGAATAACCCCGCGATGGTTTACACGTGGGATCGTGACGCGGACAAGGATTTCGACGGCTTGCCTGATGGCAATATGACCATTAGCACCAATGGTATTGCCGGGAATACTCTGAATGTCACGTTCCTCGCACAGACATCAGCAGGTGCTCCTGCTCCGCTGATTGTCAAGATGCTCAATAACATCGTGGATGTGGGAGACGGCTGCCAACTGCGTGTTGAAGGTAATTCGACCTATCGGGTCATTTTCACTTCGTTGCCCGATGATTCCGCGGGCGGCGATACCAATGCGGATGGCAACATCAATGCTCCTAATCGGGCTGATTGGGGCGGCATTCGTTATCGATCAGGCGCGGTGGGCCAAGGGTTGAACAACCCTGCCTTGGGGTCGATCATCAATTGGGCAGACATTCGCTACACCGGTCAAACGTTGTTTGATCCTTCCGTGCTTGACAACACGGAATTCGCTGGGGTGCGCATGGAAGCGGATATCAACTCCGGCCAACGCGTGGCGGTTCGCGTTTGGAATACGATCATTCGCCATGGCGGCCGAGCCATTGATGTCAATATCTGGTCGTTGGCTGGTCGTGGTCCTGACCTTGGTTACAATGCTTCCGGCGCAGGCGGCCTCGGGGCGCAGCCGTTAACCTTCCAAAATAACTCGATCAATGGCGCATTCATCTCGATCCCGTTTATCACCAATCCGTTTAACCCACGCTTCGGTCAGGTGATCCAGCTCGACCAAGATGCGCAGCTTGACGATGTGGGCGTTCCTTATGTTCTCACGCAGCGCTTTGTTCTGGCAAACAATGTCACCCTAACCATTGATCCTGCCATCATCGTGAAGTTGCAACGCGTGACGATTGATACCAAGGATGCTGCTGATGTGACCGATTCAACATCGGGTCGATTGATTGTCAACGGGTTGCCCGAACGACCCGTGCTGTTTACCTCTATTGCCGATGACAATGTCTTCATTCCCAACACCATCCTGAACCAGTTTTATAACAACGGCTCAGCCGACACGAACAATGATGGCAATCTAACCACGCCGCAACCCGGCGACTGGGCGGGTATCCGAGTTTCTCAGGGAAATATCGACCATGCGGTCATTCGTTATGGCGGTGGTCTCTATCCATTGCAAGGCACCTTCGTGAATAGCCCTGCGGTGCAGATCTTTTCGCAAGATCTGACCGGCGTGGGGGGCGTGATCGAAACATTCCGAATTAGCAATTCTGAAATCACGCAGACCTTCACTGGGTTTGTGTTTGGAACGTTTTACGACTCGCCAGCCATCGATGTGTTTAGCCGCGATTGGAATCCGAACATTCAGCGAACCGGCGACATTTCCATCATTGACAACTACATTCACCACAACCAAGGCAAAGCCGCCCAAGCTCACCCAATGGCGTTTCATGATCGTCGCAATCCAACGGGCGGCTATGGCGTGAATTTCCGACGTAACATTATCGAACAAAACGCCAATAATAGCGTCTATATCAAATTCATCCTCGACCTAGCCCGCGGCATTGACCAGAACATTTCACGTGTGGGTGGTTACTTCGACGATTCGGATATCGTTCATACCCTTGATGGTCAGTTGCTTGCAGTCCATTCAGACCAGGCCTTCCAGATCATGAGCCGCCGCGGAGTGGAGCCCTCCCCCGCCAACGGTGGCTTCTTGGACCGCTTCCAACGCTCGCAAACGCAGACGGACAACCAAGCATTGCAAGCTTTCTTGAACGGCTTGGTCATGCGTTTGCCCGGTATTCCCAACATTCCTCTCGAACGTGGACCCATTGCACCAAACGCGAATCCTAATTTGGTGGATAGCGGGTTGTTCTATTATTTGCTCAACTTCGAAGATACCGCCCGCGGGTTGGGGTTGGCGGCGAATCCGCAATCCAATCCAGGCAATTTGTATGGTGAAGAGTGGCGCGACTGGGGCATCAATCTGACCACCGGCGCCATTCAGTCCCTGAAGCCGTTCTATGTGCGCGGCGATATCCCGGCAGATTCTGATCCGCTGGGTCCTCCTGTTTCCGGAAGTAATATGCTTGCTGTTGCCGATCCCAATGGCAACGGATCTTTTGACATGACTTTCCCGAATGCCGTGTCGGCGGTTGGCTTCTGGCTGATCGGCAATAATACCACCAGCCCCAATGAACGCATCGAATTCATCGGCGTTGATGGCAATTTGATTGAATCGATCGCAATGCCGACGGTTACGCCAGGCAACAATCGAGCCTTTATCGGCCGCATCAGCAAGCAGCCAATCTGGAAAATTCGCATCATTGAAGACGCCATGGACAACGTTGGTGGCACTTTCAATTACACTGGGCCATCCGTTATCATTCCCGATGGCGGTCAAATTTCCGCTACCCTTAATGTTGGATCAAACTTCACCATTAGTGATTTGAATGTCAATTTGAACATTGTGCACCCGCGCGTCAGTGATTTGCGGGTGCAACTACGTGGACCCGATGGCACCACCATCGATCTGGTCAATCGCACACCAGCGCCATTGGCCACGGGAGCTGATTTCAACAACACCTACTTTGATGACCAATCAGCCTATTCGATCAATTTCGGCATCGCACCATACACGGCATCTTTCAAGCCTGTGCAAGCGCTTTCCGCATTCAACGGCAAAAGCTCACTGGGCAATTGGCAAGTCATTGTGACAGACTTGGCCGCTGGCCCAGGCGGGACCGCCTACTTGCAAGACTTCTCATTAACGTTCCAAAGTCCTTCCTTGGCGCGTGATACGATTGCCATCGATGACTTGTATTATGTGGAAGCTCCACAAAGCCTCGTTTTGAAATCAGCTTCGATTGGAACAACCCTGACGGCTGGTGCTGTGGCATCAGGCTACGCGAATGTCACACAAGATGCGACGGGCGTGATCAATAACGGCTTGATCCATGATGGCCGCGCCATCACCGTGACGGGCACCGGGAACCAGGCTCGTGGTGTGGGCAATGGCGGCACGATCCGTATCCTGGGGCAATATGATACGCCCGTCATTTTAACCTCGTTGTTCGATAATAGCGTTGGTGCAGGTACTGTTGGTCATGTTCAGAAGTTGACCACGAATGATCCGTTTACGTTACCTTCGCCGGGCGATTGGCGTGGTATTCAGATCAGCCAAGGTGCGAACTCCAGCAAGAGTTTTGTTGAAACGCAACAAGCCAACGGCTCGATTAATCGTCGCTATGCCGATTTGAATCCGTATACACTGGGTGACGAAGGTCCAACTTACCTTCCTGGCACCGAAAGCTATATGGATCAGGTCATGCCCAACGGTTTGCTCGACTTGATTCCCAATGCGACGCAAACACGCGTAATGATTCAAGACGGTGTACTCATTGAGCACGCCGATATTCGTTACGCTCTGGTTGGCATCGATCATGTCGGCTTCCCGGAAAACAAGATCACCATCGACGCCAACGAACTCGAACAGAACGAGACGCAGCGTCGCAATCCCAATGGCTCGCGCTATGATGCTCCGACCAATCGCATCAACCCGCTTGGTGCCATCATTGTCAACGATGCAGGTCAGGTGCGGTTTGACACGACTTCCGGTGCGTATCGCGTCGGCGCACGCATGGGTGGTACATCGGAAAATGCCCTGACGGGAACCGATGATATCGATTGGTTCGAGCTGCCTCATCCCGAGGATTACGGCCAGAACTCGATTAATTTCTACATCGACGTACAGCGCGGCAACGCGACATCCGATGGTCCTGGCGGCCCGTTTGGGATTGCCGTGTTCAACTCCGGTTTGCAATTGCTGTGGATCAGCTACAGCGGCTTGGCCAATGTTGCTGGCAATATCGTGGGTGCCACGGCTGGTCAGCTTGCCAATTCGGGCAACGCGTTGGGTGGTATCACCGCATTGGCTGGAGACATTCCACACACGTTGGCCAATCCGCAATACGATGCACACTTTGTCGCCATCTTCCCCTCCGGGCGCTTCCCACGCTTATTTATTCCGCAACCCAATGGTGGTCAGCTGTCGACGGGCCAACGCGTCGCTTTGGCTCCGTTGCCAGGGACAGGGCCTGTCGGTAGCAACGGGTTCCGCGTTGTCAGCATTATCGATCAGGATGGTAATCCGCAGGAAATCCCCTCGACCAACCAGAATCAATTCATCGATAACCCAGGCCCGGACGGCGCCTTCTTGGGTGGTTACGAAGTTGAATTTCGCAATTCCGGTTTCACGGATCGAAGTGCTCGTCCCATTCGTGCAGCCGAGGGCGAATTCATTTATCGACAAAACGTGATTCAGGAATCGCTCGTAGCTGGCTTGACGATTCGCGACCGTCGCCAAGATCGCCCCACCAATCAAAATCAAGGTGCCACCATTCCGTCACAAACGGCTCGGTTTGCACAAGATAACAGCAATCTGGTGATCAACACCAATGGCGTGGCGTTCAACAACCTGGATTACTTCATCCCTGGGATTCTGGTCTCCAACAATCTCTTTGTGAACAATCGCAGCGTCGGTGTTTCCTTGCAGGAAGACAACTCCTTACCCGGAGCCAACCTGACGACGCCAACCAACTACACAACCATCATCAACAACACATTTGATGGCAATGGTGGAACTGCCATTGATCTGCGCACCCGCGGTGGCGTCAATGTGCTGAACAATATCATCAGCAATAACGCCATCGGTTTGAACATTACCAAGCTCCCTGACATTGAGCCGCTGCGTCCGCCGATTCTCGCGGTCGTGGCTTATAACCTCTTCTTCCAGAATTCAACGCACATCACGCCTTCCAGCGTGCTCAACGGATCCAACAATCTGTTGAATGTGAATCCGCTGTACGTCGATCGTCAAGGGTTTGACTATCGCTTGTTGGTCGCTTCCCCTGCCGTGGATTCCGCAATCAGCAACGTTTCCGACCGCCTGGCAGCAACGCGGTTCCCGCAAGAGCCAACGCGTGCACCAGCAGACGATCTTCGTGGCCGAGCTCGCGTGGACAACACCACGCGTCCGAACGTGGGTGCAGGTCAGTTCCCGTTCTACGATCGTGGAGCATTCGAAGCGACCGAACCACCTCTCCGCGTCATCGGCCTGAATGTGGTCAGCGGCAATCAACTCCTAGGCCAACCGGTTACTCAGTTGGTCATTACCTTCTACGGACGCGTGGACGTCAGCACCGTCAACTCTTCCACGGTTCGGCTGCAATCTGGTTCGTTCTCTGGACCACTGATCGGCCTTGGACCCATCACACAAACGTACGACCCCATTACCAACAAGCATGTGTTTGTAGTACCGCTCCAGCAATCGTTGATTGATGGAGTCTATTGCTTGACACTGAAAGGCACATCCACGGGTGCAAGTGATCCAGGCATTCGCGATATCTCCGGCAACTTGCTGGACGGTGAATTTCCGCCTCCGTATACCTTCCCGTCGGGCAACGGTATCTCGGGTGGTAGCTTGCTGTACTCCTTCAGCGTCCGCACGGCCAGCGTCAGTGGCTTGGTGTGGAACAATGCCAATGGCAATTTGACCCAAGATCCCGGTGAAATCGGCTTGGCCAACGTTGCCGTTCAATTGACTTGGGCAGGCCCAGACGGCGTGTTTGGCACGGCTGACGACGGTGCTCCCGTGAACGTGAACACCAACCTGAGCGGTAACTTTACATTCACGGGCTTGCAGCCTGGCAACTACCGCGTTGATGTGCAAGACAATACGCTGCCGGCCAACTTCTATCTGAACACGCCGCCTGATCCTCGCTTCATCACCGTGAACTTCGGTGAGAACCTGACGGGCATTAACTTCGGTTACTGGCAAGATTTCAGCAACGCAACTTTGGGCAACCTGGCTTGGAACGACCTCAACGGCGACGGCATTCGTCAAGCCAGCGAGCCAGTCATGGCCGGTATCATTATCAATGCGTTGTGGGCTGGTCGCGATGGTGCGTTTGGCACGGCCGATGACCAGGTCTTTACGACCACCTCAGACTTCATTAACGGCGGCAATTGGCGCTTCCAGAACATTTTGCCGGCAGGCAATTACCAGGTAACGGTTGACATGAGCAGCGTTCCTGCTGGATTCCAACGCACCACTTATCTAGGTGCTGGTCAGTATCCAGTGTTGAAGACGCCCTTGTTGCCAGGTGAACAGTTCAACGCGATTCAGTTCGGCTTCCAGCAGAAGAGCGCCGCCATTGGCGATACCGTCTTCAACGATCTCAATGGCAATGGTGTGCAGGATGCGGGCGAACCTGGCTTGGCCAATATTCAAGTGATCCTCAATGGCCCCGGTGGCACGCAAAATGTCCTGACCGATGTGAATGGCAACTACACCTTCAGCAACCTGGCTGCGGGTACCTATACCGTTAGCGTAAACACGGCAACGCTGCCTGCGAATTTCTACAACACCACGCCCAATCCGTTGACGATCAACTTGCCGAATGGTGTGACCATCAACAACACGGCCGACTTCGGCTTCCGAGCCGATCCATTCCTCGGCGTGATCGGCAGCTTGGTGTGGGATGATAACAACGGCAATGGTGTTCAAGATGGTGGCGAACTCGGTTTACCCAATGTACAAGTGGTCGCCACGTGGGCTGGACGCGACGGTGTCTTTGGAACGGGTGACGATCAAAACTTCAGCACCCTGACGAATGGCTCCGGCATTTACACGCTCACGGGCTTGCCCATCGGTTTGTATCGGGTCAACACGGGAACAGGCGTGCCGCCAGGATACGGCCGTACCTTCCCAGCCATTGTGCCGATCCCAGTGACCATCGGCGATGGCATTGGCGGCAACCCAGGACCGAATTTCCTCAATGCGAACTTCGGCTTCCAATTAGCCAATGCTACAATTGGCGGCGTGGTCTTCCAGGATCTCAATGGCAATGGCATCCTGGATGCTGTACCGAACGAAACGGGGCGCTTCAGCAACGTCCGTGTGTTTATCGATGCCAATAACAATAATGCCTGGGACATTGGTGAGCTCTTTGCCGTCAGTGCACCAGGCACGGGAGCATGGTCCATCACCGGACTGGCATCGGGCACTTACAAAGTCATGATCGACCCATTGCAAATCCCTGGAACTCCTCCGGGTTTGGTGGCCAGCCCTGCTTTCATCAACGTGAATGTTCCTCCTGGCGGCAACGTCACTGGCCAAAATCTTGGCTTGTGGCAACGCAATTCAACGGTCTCCGGTCGCGTCTTCAACGATGCGAACCTGAACGGAACGATCGACTTTGGTGAACAGGGGCTTTCTGGTGCATTCGTTACCTTGATTTGGTACGGGACGAATAACGTATTCGAAAATGGTGGTGGTGACGATCAAACGTTTACCGCGTTCACCGATGCAGCAGGCAATTACAACTTCACGAATTTGCCTGGTTCATTCGTAGCGGGCAACAATTACCGCATCTTTGTGGATACGAACACCGTTCCGCCAGGTGCAACGCCTACCATTCCCAATCCGCCGCTGGTTGACTTCAACTTGCCCGCGAATTCTAATCGTAATCAGAACTTTGGCTTCCTGGTTCCGCCATCGTTGTTGCCAGGCATTTATTACCTGTCCGTATCCGGCGTGAATAGCCTGCAAAACAGCGACGGGTCGCTCACTTTGGTGAACGATTCAGACATCGTTAAACTGCATACGCAACCTAATGGTGATTATCGTTACGATGTCTATTTCCGAGGCAGCAACTTTGGTCTCACTCCAGGCACTGAAGCCATTGACGCCTTCACCATCCTCCGCGATGGCAGCATCCTCATTTCCACAACTGGCAGCATGGCCGTGTTCACGACTTATGCTGGACCCAATGCGGGCTCAGGCGTGGTTCAATCCGGCTTTGGCGAGGATATCTTCCGGTTTGTGCCGACGGCATTTAACGGGGGTACCATTAGCGCAGGTAACTGGAATCTTACCTTCCGAGGCAGCCGGGTTGGCCTCAGTGGCACACGCGGCAATGTGATCGCCGTAGCCGCGTTGTACAATTCGTTGAACCAGGTTGATCGCTTGTTGTTGTCGACGGCTGGTCAAGTTACCGTTTCTGGCGTGACGGCTAACAACTTCGATGTGATTCAATTCTCAGCCATCTCGTTCGGGCCAAACACCAATGGTATCTTCTACATGTACCTGCGCGGCACGAATGTAGGCCTGAATGATCAAATCAATGAAAACATCGATGGCATCAATGTCGTTCAGCCAGCATCCGGTTGGCCGACTTTGCAGCTCTCGACCTCGGGCAGTTTCAGCGTGCCAGGTTTGTCTGGTGGCCGATCCGATCTCTTCCAATTCAATCCAACCACCTATGGCAATAACACCGCCGGTACTTGGGGGCCAACCTTGCTGTTGGGTGATAACGTCGGCCTTACCAATGCCAACATCACGGACTTCTTCGTCGGCCAGGCGCCTGGCGATCCTAGCCCGCTCTATGCTGCTGGTGCTGCCAAGGGTAAAGAAGCTGATCTGGATTCACAGGTCATTCGTTGGGCAACGACAACGACATCGGTGAATGTCTTTGTTGATCAGTCTTCGCTGTCGCCAGATCAAGTTGATCGTGTTCGCGATGCGATGAACCAAATCAATGGCTTGTGGCAACAGGCCAGCGGCATGCGTTTGGTTGAGGTAGCGAACGAAACCAATGCTGACATCGTCATTCGCATGAAGGACAGCTCCAGTTTGGGTGACATAGCCAAGGGCTTGCTCGGCCAGGTTAACTTCGTGTATGACACGGCCCTGGCAGGCAATTTGGCTGATGGCCGTCTGTACCGCACTTTCATTAGCCATGAAAATGGCGGTAAAGCCTCTGTGGACCTCATTGGTGGCTGGAATTGGTACGCTGGAGCAAATGCCAACAGCATCGGCCGCAACCAATACGACTTCCAATCCGTGGTCACTCACGAATTGGGCCACTTGCTTGGCTTGCCCGAAAACCGCATTGATCCGACACAAGTCATGTTCGAATCGTTGCGGCCGGGTCAGGTCCGCCGGGTCTTTGGCTTTGCCGATGCTTCGAATCTGATGCGGTTGTACAACGAACAACGCACGGCTCCCATTGCAGGTTCACCGCAATTGGATGGCAGCACGCTCAATCAATTGGCCAATTTGGTGATCCCGCCAACGGTGTCACGCATGCAAAGCGATCGTATTGACAATCTTGTGCGTGATTTGACCATGCCTTTGGTTGGTCGCGACGGTCAAGACCGAAGCAAACAAGTAGCCGACTTCGTGTTCACGCGTGCCTCGGCTTCCAGCCAGGCAGCCGCTGTGCTGGCAGACCTTATGCACCAGCCAGCCACCAATCTGCCAACGCCGAACACGATGGGCTAACCTCTGTGGGTGAACGCTGACCGGTGAATAATTTGCAATGAAGAGCAGGCCTGCCTCGCACGGGGCAGGCCTTTTTTCATGACAAAGCGGCGATGGCTGCCATAGCGATAGCAGCCGTTTCCATGCGCATGATCCGTGAACCGAGTTGGTGGATTTGCCAACCGTGCTCGCTCGCCAGTTGGAGTTCATGTTCAGTCCATCCGCCCTCAGGCCCGACGGCAATCAAGTGTGGTTTGCGGCTAAAATGGGATAGCGATAAGGGTTGACCCAAAGGGTGCAGTAGCGTTTTAGTGAAAGGTATCAGGTCCATGCGAAGGGTAAAATCTATCCAAGACTGCAATGGCTGCAATTCCATCAAAACATTTCGGCCACACTGTTTGCTCGCTTCGATGATGTAGCGTCGCCATTTTTCTACTTTGGTCTCGCGGGGTTGAATGATGGATCGATCTGTGTGAAGAGGTATAAAGCAAGTAACACCCAATTCAGTCAACTTTTCTATAAGAAAATGCGCCCGATCTCCTTTGGGGACAGGGCATGCCAACCACAGCGGCTGCGCTAGTTCATTGGAGTGGGCAATTCCTGGTTGAATACTCAATTCAACAGTATTTTTAGAAAGTGAAATCAGTAGAGCTGGGTATTCCAGGCCATCGCCGTTGAAGAGGGTAATCACTTCACCAGCACGAATTCGGCGAACATGGGCAAGATGATGGGCTTCTTCGCCCGTCAAACGGAATGGGCCAGGCGATAACTGTGCATTGACATAAAAGCGTTCGTTCATCATCGTCTAAGATAGCAGGGCTTTGACAAACAGCCAAGCTTCGAGCCAGGAGAGGCGTTAAACCATGAATGGGACTTCACCACAGCCTTTAGACACACGACGCATCAAGCAGAAGCTCGATGATTTGGATTCGTTGTTGGAACGTGTCTTGGCATTGCCCCTTTCTCCGATGCTGCATGATGAAGTGGCAGAATCGGAGCAAGGGTACGACCCATTAACAGCAACGCTCGATGCTGCTCACGCGGTGCAGATGCCCACAGCGTTAAGCAGACCATTCAATGAAGATGATAAACTTGAAGAAAAACCAGCAGAAGTTGCATCGCAGTCAAATGGCAATGCAACACTGACAGATCGGCCAGCCACTGTACGCTTAGCAGCCACGGATTTAGAAACAATTGCAAAAACAGAACAAGCTGAAAAGCAAACAGAAGATAAAAGAACACATAAGAGTTATGCGACTGTAGCAGAAGTCATCACACCATGCGAATCGCCTCCAACACAAATTGTAACCACCGCTCCACCTTCTACTTCGGAAATGCCACTGGCATCTGAAGACCGAATCGCTAGCATGGCTGAATCAGTTGAAACGGTCGCGAATAACCTCACGTGGCAACATCGGCTACTGCTGTGGATGAATCGCAGTTTTGAAACGGGTACAGGGCACTTAGGATGGTTTGGCATTATTGTGCGTAGCAGCCCGTTTCGAAAGGCGTTGGGTTGGTTGGGAATACTGATGTTGGCCATGGCAGTCGCTTGGAATATCGGAACGTGGCTAGCCACGCGCTGAGCAACCAAGCAACGATGGCATTGCTAATCGGATGCAGCCTTTACAACTCTGACGAAACATGGTTCCGACATGACCAATGCAGCAAACACCGAAACCATTCAAACTCAACCTTCTGCGCCGCTTGTCCAGGTAACTGCTCCGCCGCTGAAAGCTCCGGCCCTTGCGGCATTTCTGAGTTTTGTGATTCCAGGGCTTGGACAAATTTATCAAGGCATTGCAGGTTGTAATCGAAGGCGATTGCTCAAAGGCGTATTTTTCATGAGCAGTCTTCTTGGGTTGTTTTTTTACGGACAGTGGCTGGGGCATTGGCGGGTTGTCTATTTGCCTCATGCTCAAGAAGAGTGGTTCGAAGCTGAACGACGGGGTGAAGCCAAACAAGCCGTTCGCCTTTGGCCCACCGATAAAATCGCCCCGGCATTGATTGGCGACCTGCGGATCCGTTTACCCTACTTGGGCCAGTTTTGGGTGGGGGCAGCGGCATGGCCAGCCATATGGAATTATTACTTTCCTGATTGGTCGATTTTCGGCACGTATCAAGCTTCGCCTGGTGCCATCAAGAAAGGCGAAGTAGCAGACCGCAGGACGCTGCTGATCGATGCCGACCAAGCCGACTCCGATTTGCAAATGCGAACGGATATCGGTCGCTGTTATGATCTGGGGTGGATGTACACCGTCATTGCTGGGGTGCTGAATTTGCTCGTCATTTATGATGCCTATGCAGGACCGGTAAAAATGAAAGCAGCACCAGAGGAGAAACAGGAGAAAGGAGCCAACCCATGATTGGTCTCGCCTGGGCGTTGGCTCCATTTGCCGATGTCAGCCCTTATTGGCACTTCCCATTTCTGTTGATTTTGGTGAATCTGATTTATAGTGCAACCCGATATGATGATCCGAAGCAAATTCTTATTCATGCTTGGAAAGGCATTATTTACATCTTGTTTTTCTTGGGCATTGTCTTTGTAGTTTTGTACAGCTTGGGTAACTTGGCACCACGTTGGCTTCATCTTTGATCGGCAATAACGCTGAAATTGAGCATTGCATTGAGTGGTGCTTACCTGTTAAAGCTCAGGAAGAGAAAAAAGGCCATTTTTAATACAACTGAGATACCACAAGCCAGCCACGGGGTTTATGCTAACGGTAAATGGCGGAGCTTGTCCTCTATTGCTTCGATGATCGTGGTGCTCTTGGAGAATATACGTTTATGAACCGTGTTTTTCAGCATGCCAAGCGCTGCCTCTCTAGGCAACTGGTTTTGACCTTGGCTTTCTGCGTTACCAGCATTTTAATCCCTGTTCATGGCCTGCATGCGCAAACGACAAAAGGAACCAGTGAATTCGCCAAGGAGTTGCAAAAACACTTCAATGAATGGGATCTGAATAAAGATGGCCAGCTCTCGGACAACGAGATTGATAAGCTCGTATTGGACCCAAAAATCAAAGGTCGCACGGCTGCCGTTGTAGCGACTTTGGAATTGGCATCGCGACGTAAAAAAGATCCGCTGCCACCATTGACCTTGGAATACTTGACAGCTGCTCCCTCTAAAGCACCTGGCCAATTCAACTTCGATCGTACATTTGCCTCAGCCATAACAAAAATCCAAAAGGCACCCCGAAATGTCTGGGGTTCCATGGATCCAGATCTTAGCATGTTGCACCAAGGACGCATGGGCGATTGTTTTTTCATCGCTCCTTTGGGTGCATTGCTCCATCGGGAAGGCAAATCGTTCAAGAATATGATTGTGGTCAAGGATACGCATTTTGAAGTGACTTTTGGCAATGGCCAGATTGTCAAAGTTAAGCCATTAACCGATGCTGAAATCGCCTTGGGTGCCACGAGCGAGGGCCAAGGGCTCTGGTTGGCTATCCTTGAAAAAGCCTATGCAGAATCACGCAATCAATCATTAACTCAAGACAAACAGAAGGAACTGGCAACGGACTTGATTGCCAATGGCGGCTCTTATACGCGTGTGATTCAAGCCTTGACCGGGAATGAAACCCGCACACTCGCTTTCCGTTCACGTGAAGCCAAAGACCAACCACTTTCGGGAGAAAGTCTGGATAAAAAGGTAGCCCAACTGCGACCCATCCTCAAAAAGGCCATGGCCGAGAAGCGACTTGTGGCTGTGGGCACTCCTGAAACGGCACCGAACCCGGGTTTGAAAGGCAAACACGCTTATGCTGTTTTAGCCTACGATGAAACCAAAGATCAAGTCACCCTATGGAATCCCCACGGCAATTCCTTCAAACCAAAGGGACAACCCGGTTTCGAAAACGGGTGGCCTATTAAGGATGGTGTTTTTATCGTATCCACCGCCGATTTGGTGAAATCATTCCGTGGCATGGGCTACGAAACGGACAAGCCCTTGGCCAAAACCAAAAAATAACTGCCAGATACGATCCCTTAGAAGCGACTAGCCGGAGCAGGTGAGCCATGGTTTGGCAGAGCTTATCCCGCTCGGCATATGGGATTTACCATTCGCGTGGATTACGTCCGCCAAGATAGGGGCCGGGTTGTCGGTGTTTTATTTGCTGTTGCGCGATGTAGACGTGATTGGGATACCTTTTTAAGTCAGGTTTGAAGGTTAATGCGAACAAAGTAAGCCGGTCATCGGCTGATATTTCACGACGACTCTTTTGGCTTTGCGTAATGATTTGCACCTGCCCCAGCTTTGCCAAGTAGGGTTCATCGCCCGCGACCGTGACCAGGTAGATGCGGGGTGATGTGAGTTCTTCATCGAGCAGAAAAGTGAGATTGTGAATGGTGCGCGTGGCGCGATTTTGCGTGAATAATATGCGATTCACCTCCAGACAACAGCGCAATTCGGCATTGACGTAAAGCGGCGTTTGGCCATCGAGATGGGCAGGTATGCTACGCAGGAACGCTTCATCCTGTATGCCGTGGTCCAGATATCGGCCAGTGTAGAGATAACCACCCGCATAAGCTATCAACAAGCCTGCAAAAGTAAGGGCGGCGGCACGCCAGTGGACAAAATCGGTTAAGCACCAAGCTATTCCCCATACAACCAGTGGAATGAGGATCAAGAGCATGGGCAGTGTCCATTCAGGTCCCGGGATTTTATGCCGCAGGAACCAGACAGTGAGCATGGCGGGTACTGCGAAAAGCGCAGGGGTGAACCAGGTGATGCGCCCATAGGGTTGCCAATGCTGTAGCCAATGGCGAACCTGAACCAGGCCGAGGGCAGAAAGGACGGCCCAGGGTGGCAGGCAATGGACGTAGTAATGATGATGCTTGCCATCCGGAATGGAGAAAAAGATCGTTGTGCCGATGGCCCAGCACCAGAGAAATCGCTCAGGTTGCGCCAGTGCTTGGCGTAAGCGTTTGCTTGTCGACCATAAGCCGATCAGGCCAAATATGGTCCAGGGAGCGATAGCCCAAGGGATGACGCTCCAGTAGTACCACCAAGGCTCACCGATGTAATTGCCATTGAGCCTCCCCGCATAGTCATAGAGCCACATTTCCAGAACGTCGGGGTACCAATAGTAAATCAGCAACGGCCAAAGGCCGCCTGCGATGAATGTGGCGAGCCAACCCCAGAACCAGAAATAGCGTCGAATGCGCGACCATGAAAAGTGCCATAGCAAAAATAGTCCCATGGGTACGCCAGTCATTAGCGGCCCAAAGACTAACCCCTTGGCCATATTGGTCAGACCGTACAAAGTAAAAAAAGCCAGCAGAGTCCAGGAACGCCATCCGAAATACGTCCAGCGCGTCGTAGTCACGTCACCTTCAGCAGGCATTTCCATTTTCACAAATAGCGCCAAACATCCAGTGATAACGGCACACAGGAAAGTATCTTCTTCTGCCAGCCACGCATAACGTGTGAATTGAAAACTGGTGGCCAGTATAAACCCACTGAGCAAGCCTATCCAACGCCCATACCAGCGTTGAGCCATCCAGGCTAGGGATAGGACGACGATCGTGCTCATCACCAATGGCCCCAGGCGAACCAGCCATGGCCTGTTAATGTCGTCAAACGGCGCCGTTAAGATAAGTAGGATCCAATGGGGCAAGGGAGGTCGATGCAGCCATGGCCGACCGCCACTGCTGGGAACCAGCCAATTGCCCGTTTCATGCATTTCACGTGTGCATTGTGGGAGGACGGATTCGTGCATGGTCATCGGTCGATTGCCCACCAGAGAGCAGCCGAACAAAAGCACACAAAAACCCGTAAGCAGGAGGTAATCTTGTCGGTTCATCTTTCATCCATGAAAACGTGATTGAGACCGAAGGCCTGTTATCGGTGTTCATGACATTTGCAAATAGCGTGGGTGCTGAACTGCAGGTGAGGTTGTCAATGCGTTGAATAGAATCGCAAAAAGAGCCGATTTCGTCAATTCGAGTCGTTGGTCTGCTCTTCGCGCCGGAGTGAAAAGTTGCTATGGATGATCTAGCAATTCAGGCGCCTACACCTGTTGTGAAAGTCCACGTTTCCAGGTAAGAGAGCAAGGAAGCCATGAAGCGATTCATTTTTCCCTTTCTGTGTCTGGCATTTCTGATCGGAGCGCCGACTGCTTATCATTTCCATCAGAGCTTCCACTTCCGCAATTTTCGGGTAGTCCAAGAAGGCAAACTGTACCGCAGTGGCCAACTCTCGCCTGCTGGTTTGCATCGCATTTGGCATGAGTATGGCATTGGGACGATCGTCACCTTGCGTGACGACGATGGCTTGAGTGGTGTAAAAGACGCATATTGGGAACAAGAGTATGCGCGTAAACAAGAGATTGTCTTTGTTCGCATTGCTCCCAAGCAGTGGTCGGATAAAAAAGCAGGCCCTCCCCCCGCAGCGGAAAATGTACGCCAATTCTTAGAAGTGCTGTACAATCCGGAAAAATACCCTCGCCCGATTCTGATTCATTGTTTTAAAGGTTCCCATCGAACCGGAATTTATGTCGCTTTATATCGCATGGAAATGGACCACTGGTCGAATGAAGCAGCTTTGGAAGAACTGCGCCGCAGCGGGTATGACACTCTCGATACGGATGAAGACATCCATGCTTTTCTGAAGCACTATGTGCCTAGCTGGAAGCGGAATGACGAAAAGCAACCAAAGTGATTGCCTTTGATTATGTCAATCCCATAGAAAATCCTGTCGCAATAATCCGAACCTGCGCGGTTTAAGAAGTAGTGCCTTCTTATGAACTACTCTCTTGGTCGCGGGGTTCATCATGCTGCTGAAATCGCCACGCTTCTTTGGTTTTTTAGAACTGCAACGCATCTATGAGGGCCAAGGGCAACTGGAGCGCGGTTCAAAAGGTGACGCGGTTCGGGCCATCCAAGAGGCGCTGTTAACCTTGGGTTACAGTATGCCCGTCACGACGTTGAAAGGAAAATCACCTCCGGATGGCGTTTACGGTTCGGAGACGATTCTGACCATCAAAGATATCCAATTCCGATATGGTTTGCAGCCAATGGATGGGATTCTTGGCCAGGATGAAATGGCTCTGTTCGATCGACTATTTGAACCCGTGAATCCACCATCCAACGCGCAATCGCATCATTGTGGCAATTGTTATAATGAAGCAGGCAATGCTCCTAACCTATCCAGCTTACAAAACCAAAACAGTTCGGCCAATGGTCACGCCAATAGTAACGGTCAACATCCCTTTCTCAATCGAGTTGGCACGGAGTTGAAAGAGGCGGGTGGGCACATCCGAAATAAAGTTGCAGCCGTTAAGCAAAAGGTGATCAAGGTGGCCAAGCCGATCATTGCTGGGTTGAAGGCTATTGACATCCCCAACACCATAACACCCTTAGAGGATTTTTTGGATTATGATCCCAGTTGGCTCGATGCTGTCGATCAGACTTTCGGCGCCAGTTTGGATTATCGCAACATCTTCGTCAATAACGGACTGGGTTTTGATGGCCGTCAGTTTGTGATGTTTTTGCCCGTTCCTGGATTTTTACGACACCGATTGCCGACTCAAGCTCGAGGCATTCTTTTGATGCAGATGGGGCCATATCATGCCCTAACGACCAACATTTTGTTGCACGAGCTTATGCATTGCTGGCAATCACAACATGTTCCCGAGCAAGCCCGTTTCATGAGAAACGCCATAGCCAGCCAAAGGGCCGGCAGCAAGCATGGCGGCTCTGCCTACGCTTATCAATACGCTCCGATGAAAAGGTTTGAAGAATATGGAGCAGAACAGCTGGCGCAAATGATCGAAAATGGCGAACAGTCGATTATCGATCATGTCCGTTCTTTAAAAGCATGGGAAATTGATCCTGCGCTGGAAACATCCTTGTCGACACCCAAATGGGACGATGCCCGTCGCGCAGGCGTTACTGAGTAACGGAAATGCAAATTGCGTAGGGCTGCCATAATACCTTCGTAGCGCATCCCCTTTTTTGCGAGCCGATGACCATCGACACCGACACAAGTCGGTTGTCATGAACACAGAACCGGGCTTGAGCATCGATTTTCGAGACCTATTGCGTACCTGAAAAATGCACAACCTATGCAAGTGCAGGATGCGCGAAATGCTTGGCATTCATGCACAAATGCGAGCAAAAGGGTACAAAATTTTCTGATACTGCAGGCACATCGGAACCATTTCCGAGCTAGGAGATTGTGGTGTGGATTCGCGTTCCGCAGCGGAACAGTTCCAACTTCAATGCTTCAGCGGAGTGGTTATGCCGACGGAGATCGAGAAAATTGAAATTCTAAAAGACGGTGGTACTACGCCCATCAATCCCGCACTGGACATCATTGGCATGTCCGTTGAGCGATTAAACGTCCGCGTTAAATACAAAAATGGGCTAGGGGTAACGCCTCCGGATTCACTGGATGTTGAAATCCGATCACGTGAACCCAATGTGGTCGGCACATTTCAAGGATGGTCCAGTAAGAACACTACCAGTGGTAAGTCATTTCGCTATTCGCTGAAACGAGTCAACGGTCATTACATCGGTACCATTCCACTCATCAATACCGTGTTCAATCTGAATATGGATGAGGTTCAAGAGTTGACGACGGTGGCGCGACCGATGGCTACTTCTGATCAGGTTTTTCGCGAGATTCTCAAAGGTCAATACGGGCTTCGTGGGGCAGGGTATCAACCTCCGTTTTTGGGGCAGCCTACTGGCGATGCAAAAAAACGCCAACCGGATTCGAAGCAGCTATTTCTCGCGGGCGGCGTTGAGGTGCTTGAGGTGTTGGTTGCTGATCAAGAAGAGGTGGTGCCAGCAACGAAAAAGGATGATCGCGTGGCCTGGGTATTCGTGCGTAGCCCAGCCGATGTCGTTTTTTACACAGGCCACGGTTCGTGGTGGAATGGCAATCTGATCTTAGGGGGGAATCACCCGGATTGGCTTTCCCCCCTCGATCTGCTCAAGCATTGGACCAAGCCGCGCAGCAGCTTGGATTTGGTGAAAAGCCCATGGGATATTGATGTCCTCATCATCAATGGTTGCAGTGTTCTGTTTTGGAACCGATTTGGTGAAAAGGTCGAAGACAAGGACCGTAAATCCTATGGCTTAGATTGGGCACGATTGCTTTGCACACAAGAGGGTCCGCTCCAAGCCATCCTCGGTTTTCGGTTTACTTCGCCGGGCGATGGCACGTATGGCACAACTGTCGCAAGAGAAATGGCAACGGCCATTCGAGATGAGCTTGGTAATGATTACACGCGGTATGCGCGCAAATGGATGGAAATCTGTGCCAAGAACAAAGCCACATGGACAGCGGCTGCCATCGACACGGACGGTTATTATTACATCAACAGCAACCATACATATCACACTCATGGCACGGATGTGAAAATGATCAGCTACGATCCAAATTTGCCACAAGGCACAATCATTGGGCCAATTCCCATGACGGGTACGCCGCCTTCGCTCGGAGGGACGAATTAACCTCAATGTGGAATGGTTGTTAATGGTGATGGCGGCTAGGGTTGCAACGTAAATTCAAGGCTTGTGCGCAAAGCTCAATGGAGACATTGTGCATCGACGTCGCAGGAGTTGCATACAACTCCCCGTCCGTGTGGATAAGCAATGGTTGCTTTGAATGAATGCGCAGGGATCGGCAACGCCCGCGCTGAATGCGTCCGCCATGATCTGGCAGCCAACCCATGGCCAAGCGAGGTAAATACTGCAGTGCCGCGCCCCGGCTCATGTTGGCAGCATGCAAATAGTCGAACCAGCCATCATCCAGTCGGGCATCAGGTGCGATCACAAACCCGCCGCCTTCCGTGGACCCCAACGCCACAGCCATAAATAGGGTAGGAACCGAGCTTGCCACACCATCCATCGTTATGGTTGTGTCTAAAGGTTGAAAGTGCCGCCAAATGGCTTTGATGGCAGCCAGTCCATAGAGCGGCAAACCGCGCAAACCGAGGATTTGTCGAGCTTCCCAACTAACGGCTCCGCTTAAGCCCAGACCTAATGTGTTAATGAAATAGGTGTCAACCTGGCTGCTTGATTCGACCTTTCCTACATCAACTGACCAAACGTGTTGTGATAGAAAAAGTTCGATCAGTTGTTCTGGTTGCTTTGGCAGCTTCAAGGCCATGGCGTAATCGTTGCCCGAACCCAATGGGATCAAACCCATGGTCGTTTTGGGGCGGCTCGAACGGAGAATGCCATTAGCGACCTCATGAAAAGTGCCATCACCGCCGGCTACTCCAACAAGGGCATAGCTCGCATCGCATGCTGCGCGGGCCAATTCCATGGCATGTCCAGCATGGGAAGTAGGCCAAAATTCCACTTGGTTGTTCAATAAGCGCCTGATCATTTGCCATCGCGAGGCAGAGCGTTTGCGTCCCGCAGTTGGATTATAGATGACGCAACGCTTTTCGATCGACATGCCAAGTTTCCAATCGTGCTGTTATGCCAATGTATATCGATTCTACATGACAACCTGCTTAGCCGTATCTTATCGAAGCATGCGGGTATTGATTAAGTGCAAGCGGGGGTGTTTGTCTGGCCTGAAAAGTGATTGCTCTTGTCTGCACTAGTACTTCATGCGATAGTCTGCCCATAACATAAGGGGAAGTCGTTAGAGCAGGTAATTCATTGGATGAGCACTGCACAGACCTATCGTGTTGACTTGGCCATATTTCGTGGCCCCTTGGATTTGCTGCTTTACCTTGTGAAGCGCCACGAAGTAGAGATCAGTGACATTCCCATCGCCCTTATTACCGAGCAATACCTGCACTATCTGCAAGTGCTTCAGCAAATTGATGTTGAAGCTGCTGGCGAGTTTCTGGTCGTTGCTAGCACGCTGATGGAAATCAAAAGCCGGATGCTCTTGCCCGCGGCACCCGAAACGGAAATGCAATCGGAAGCCGTTGACCCACGCAGCGACCTGGTGAAACAATTAATTGCCTACAAGCAATACCGAGAGGCCGCTGATCGGCTGGATGCACTGGCAGCACATCAAGCAGGCTATTGGCCTCGTCAAGCTCATGAAAAGCCAGAATCAACTCGCGCGCTGTCCGAACAGCCCATCCAGCAAGTGGAATTATGGGATTTAGTCAGTTCCTTTGAGCGTTTGTTACGGACAACACTGACTCTTAACGATCGCGCCATCATCGATGATGACACACCGCAACAAACGCATATGGACAACATTGCTGCCCAACTCAAAGCGACCCCGCCTGATGCCCAAGGTCGGCACTCGCTGCCATTTGAATCGTTGTTCACTGCACCTTTCACGCGTGGGCGATTGGTCGGATTATTCTTGGCTCTTTTGGAAATGATCAAACTTGGTCAATTACAAGCTGACCAGTTCGTGCCATTTGGAACCATCATGATTACCTTGTTGCCTGCCCAAGCTTCGTCCTCCAGGGAACAAAATCAGGCCATAACGGAACTCCCGTCTGCCATTATTTGAATATCGATGAGCTTGTGAAGGATTGATGTGCAAGCTGTGTAACCTTGGCGAGTAAATAATGAACCTACTTGCCAGCTCGTAGCAGTCTGGTATCTATCTCTATGCCTTCCCTATCTGAACAAGTCTATTCCAACAGTCTGCTGAAATAACAAGCAAAAAGAACGGTGCTGTCGCCGACTAGAAGATTGCGCTGATGGCTTCATTTGCCGGAGGTCGTCTTTGGAGGCGTCATCAATCCTAATGTAGAGGTTACTTCTCATGTCAGAACGACGACAAGAATTAGTGCTGATGGGGATGTTCGTCCTGCTGCTATTGTTGCCAGGCTGCCAGAAACAATCATCACTAAAGGCACTGCAACCTGTACGCGGGCAAGTTGTCTTCCAAGGTTCGCCCATCAAAGATTGCCGAGTCATTTTCTATCCCCTGGATGATCCACAAGACATCGAAAGGCCGGAAGGTTATACGGACGAAAATGGCTATTTCGAATTGATGGGGCGGCGTGATCAGCCAGGCGCTGCAGTCGGTCGATATCAGGTTGCCTTTTTATGGTTAGCACGCAATCCAAACCCGGATGGAAGCAGTGATTGGATCGGGACGAATAAACTACCTGCCAAATACGGCCGGGCCGAAACATCGAACGTCGTTGTCGAAATCAAGGAAGGAAGAAATGATTTAGCACCTTTTCAACTGATCGCTCAATGAACTGACAACCATTTGGAGGAGCCTATGTTAAGTCCATTACGTCGAAGAGCCGCGTTTACATTGATTGAGTTGCTCGTCGTCATTGCGATTGTGTCGCTATTGATCGCACTGTTATTGCCCGCGATTCAGCGCGTCCGCGAAGCCGCGGCCCGCATGCAGTGTGCCAACCATTTACGCAATATTGGCATAGCGCAACACAACTTTCATGGCGACCATAACTATTTTGCCGTGACCTGGACCCAAACCCCTCTTGGCGCTGCATTGCCTAACATGGGGTATATGGTGTTCTTGTTACCCTATCTTGAGCAAGACGCACTGTACCGCAAGTTCGATCTCACACAAGATTGGCGTACGACCGCCAATGCTGCAGGTCGGCAGACGCAGCTCAAATTCGTTCAATGCCCAACAGCAGACGCAAATCGCACAGACCGATTTTCCAGTGCGGTTTACGGTATTGTAGAAGGAGCTTGCGGTGATTATGCCATCATTGACGAGGTCAAAACCTTGCTTGGTCCAGGGTCTCTTAACTTGGTGGATCGAGCTGGAGAAGCTGTATTAGTGAAAAATGGCTATCGCAAATTCGCTGACATGATCAGTGGCGATGGTTCATCGAATTCAGTCATGATCCTGGAATGTGCCGGCCGACCCCAACGCTATGCTCGTCGCCGATTGATTTGGGATGGATTAACCAATCGCATTACCGGTGGGCAATGGGCGGACTCCCAGAATGACATTGGTCTGGACGGTTCATCTTACGATGGACTCAGCACTGGCGGCCCTTGTGCGATCAATTGTTCCAACAGCAACGAACCCTATTCGTTTCACCCCAACGGCATCAATGTCCTTATGGGCGACGGTGCCGTATTGTTCGTTAAAGAAACGATTAACATTCGCGTGTTTGCTCGCATGGTGACGAAAGACGGTGGTGAGCCATTTTCGCCAGCGGATCTTGATTGACCAGGTTGGTGCAATCACCCAAACCGATCGACGGGAAGTTCGATCGGTTTGGTTACGGCACGACACCATCGCTCGATAAACAATCAAGAAGTGCGTCAGCCGTCGGACGCGGGCAAGACCAGACCAGAAAAAACAAGGCCTGAGTAGCGAGACGTTGGGCCAAGTGGGGACGAACAAATCCTGCACCCTTGCAAACGGTGAGATATGTTTGTGAGGCGCGTAGGGCCGCTTCGGTGGCACGCGTACGCATGCGCGAGGTGGCTGAAGCGGCTACATCGGTTTGCTGTCCCAACCGCAAGAGCTCATGCCACAATCGTTGATACGTTTGCTGAAACCGTTCGTGCAGACCTTGCAGATAAGGTCGATCACGAGCTTCCAGATACAACCCATCAACGCACGCTCGCAGCAAGGATAGTGCTAAACAGGAAGTCGTTAACCCCCCGCTTCCATCGCCTGCTCCAATTCGCTCTTCCCTACGTTCGAGAATCCATTCATCTTCCAACTGAACGTTACGCAAATGCACCTCGGCTGTGCAAGAGCCGCGTAAAGCCAACAAGTCCAAAGGAGGTTGAATCGCACAACCGGATGTGCCTTTGGGAATAACCACAAGATAAGGTTGTCCTACGTGATCTCGGGCGCCCACGACCAACAAATCGGAGGCAGCCGCGCCAGTCAGCCAAGGGATTGTCCCTTGCAGCAACCATTTTGCTCCATGCTTCGAGATAGTAACGGTAGGTTGCAGATGTTGTCGAGAACTGGCTAAATGGGCCACGCCCACCGAAGCCCAAGCGGTTCCTTCGGCCAGCCGCGCAAGCCATTGGGCTGCACGAGGATGATCGTGACTGACTAGCAATCGGCGAACCACAGCCTCTCTCTGGCTGAGGATAAATGCCGTCGTCAGGCAACTTCGACCTATGTCGGCATAGCCTTCCAGTTTTTTTTCCAAGGGCCAATCCCAACCGCCATAAGTTTGTGGGATGGACCAACGGCAAACGCTTGCTTCACGAAGGAGGTCAATCGAAGCTTGCGGCCACGCCAGTTCATCATTGGCCTTCGCCGCTCCGAGTCTCAAGCGCTCTTGGACAGTCTCCATCATTAAGGGTTGTTGATTGGGTAGCATTAAAAAACTCTTTGAAAAAAATGTCTTTCACTTTCCTCGTGCACCATGCAGACTATTGTGAGACAAGCTTATTTTAGGATGTTGTACACGAAACGATTCCACGTCCCAAGCTTACTACGAGGAGTCTTCATGCGCGAAGTACTTGTGCGAATGGGTTGTTTACTTGGCAGTTGGTGGCTAACAGCTTGTGCTGTGTATGCCGATGTCAAGTTGCCGGCGTTGTTTAGTGATCACATGGTCTTGCAACAGGGCGATCGCACACCCATTTGGGGAACGGCCGACGCCAGCGAAGCGATCAAGGTCACTTTAGGCGATCAAACCTGGGAGACCAAGGCTGATGGTCAGGGACGATGGCGTATTGATATGAAAGGACTCAAAGCGAGCGATCAACCCACGGAGTTGATCATTAAAGGGAATAACACCATCACACTGAGTGATGTGCTCATTGGCGAGGTTTGGATTTGTAGTGGTCAATCGAATATGGAATGGCCTGTCGTGGCGAGCGCTGATTCGGCAAAAACGCTTGCATCTGCCGAGCAACCGATGCTCCGGTTATTCAAAGTACCGCGCAAAACGTCACTTGAACCATTGAATGACATCGCCGCAAGCTGGAAGGAATGCAAGCCTCAGGAGGTACAGTCCTTTTCGGCCGTTGGCTACTTTTTTGGCAGGTATTTACGGCGTGACCGCAAAGTTCCAATTGGCTTGATACAGTCCGCTTGGGGGGGAACGGTGGCAGAGGCTTGGACCAGCAAAGAAGCGCTAAATGATCATGCTGATCTGGCGTATCTGGTAAAACGCCATCAAGAGGCAGTTGCGTTCTATGTGAAGAATGAGAAGCGACTATGGGCGGAATATGAAGAAAAACGAGCCAAGTATGTGAAGGAAAACACACCACCCACACAACAGGGAGGTCAAACGGGAAGCGCAACCGTCCTGCCGCCGCCACCATTCAAGCCGCCCACCGATCCAAGAGCGAATCCCAATGCGGCTGCGCAACTTTACAACGGTATGATCGCCCCCTTGCAGCCTTTCGCTATCCGCGGCGTGATTTGGTACCAAGGCGAATCGAATGCAGGACGTGCCTTCGAATATCGTACCCTGATGCCTATTCTTATTGAATCTTGGCGAAAAGCATGGAACCACGATGATATGACGTTCCTGATGGTTCAATTAGCACCCTATGAAAGGGGAGTGCCCGAAGGAATTTGGCCAGAATTGCGTGAAGCCCAATGGCTAACAACCAAGATCTTAAAAAAATGTGGCATGGTTGTCATCACTGACGTCGGTGACCGGAATGACATTCATCCAAAAGAAAAAGGAGTGGTCGGAGAGCGTCTTGCTTTTGCAGCGAGAGCCATCGCATATGGAGAGCCAATCGAATGGTCAGGCCCGATGTATGAAAAGATGGAAAAACGCGGCAATGAAATCGTACTCCATTTCAGCCATGTTGGTTCAGGACTGGTTGCCAAGAATGGACCCCTGATGGGGTTTACGATTTGTGGACCTGATCAACAGTTTGTCAAAGCCGACGCCCGTATCGATGGTAAAACGGTCGTGGTGAGTCATCCGGATATCAAGGAACCTGTGGCTGTCCGGTTTGGTTGGGACAATTATCCAACGGTCAACTTTTACAATGAAGATGGTTTCCCCGCGACGCCATTTCGCACGGATGACTTTCCCATGAAAACCAAGCCCAAGCCCAAAGCAAATGAACAATCGACCAAAAACAAAGGTCGGTGATCGCGTATGCCTGTGTCAATGATTCCCCGATCTGTCGAGAGCGCTGGTTAAACGTTTTCAACCGTTTCGGGGAATGAGCTTTTATTTTGACCCAACTAATTCTGCTATCCAAGATCCTTGGATTGCAGTACAAATAAAAAAGATATGACCTGCCTTTGAGACTACCTCCTCATCTATCCCACTCGGAGGTCAACTTGCGCTGGCTCCTGATCGCATTGGTTGCAGTGGTGTTGCCATACTCCTGGCTCTGGGCCAGCGTCGAGCCGCCACGGCCTTTGCCAGCTGCTGCTGCGACGAAAGTGGACTTTCAAAAGCATATCAAACCACTTTTGGAGAAAAACTGTCTTTCTTGTCATACACAAGGGAAGCATCGTGGCGGCCTTTCATTAGAATCGCGTGCGGATTTGCTTGAAGGCGGTGAATCAGGGGCTGTCGTTAGGGTTGGAGATAGTGCCTCCAGTCTGCTAATTCATTTGGTGGCTGGCCATGAACCCGAGCGAATCATGCCCGCGAAGGGCGATCGATTGACGGCGGATGAAATTGGACTGCTGCGCGCATGGATTGATCAGGGCATGCTTTGGCCAAGCGATTTGACATTTGGTTTCCCACGCATGCCTATTCAACTCAACGTCAAACCTTTGCCCTCTGGCAATGCCAAGCATCCGATCGACCGTTGGCTCGATGTCTATTGTCAGCAAAGGCAACTGCCTTCGCCTGACGTGGTATCGGATGCACTATTTGCACGTCGCGTTTATCTCGATCTGATTGGACTTTTGCCTGAACCTGAACGACTGCACCAATTTATATTGGATTCAGCGGCTGACAAGAGGGAGAAACTCATCGATGAGCTGCTGCTGCGCAAGGAAGAGTATGCTGATCATTGGATGACATTTTGGAACGACCACCTTCGCAATGCCTATCGGGGCACGGGATTTATCGATGGTGGACGCAAAACCATCACGACTTGGCTGCACCGCTCTTTGTTAGAGAATAAACCCTATGATCGTATGGTCCGCGAACTGATTTTTCCGACAACCGAGTCCGAAGGGTTTATCAAAGGGTTTGTCTGGCGCGGAGTGGTCAATGCAAGTCAGTCGACACCAATTCAAGCCGCGCAAAATGTGGCGCAAGTGTTTTTGGGCACCAACTTGAAATGTGCAAGCTGTCATGACAGTTTTGTGAACCACTGGCGTTTGAAAGATGCCTATGCTTTGGCCAATGTTTTTTCGGATAAACCTTTGGAAATCCACCGCTGCGATAAGCCGACTGGCAAAACAGCCCAATTAGGCTTTATTTATCCAGAACTCGGTGATATTGATGCGAAATCGACCCAGCGGGAACGGCAACGACAATTGGCGGATCTGATTACGAAAAAAGAAAATGGGCGACTCGCCCGGACGATCATCAACCGCCTTTGGGCTCAACTGCTAGGGCGTGGTTTGGTTGCTAATGTTGATGACATGGATCAGCCTGCCTGGTCCCCGGAACTGCTCGATTGGCTTGCACGCGATTTCATCGAACATGGTTATGATCTCAAACATGCGTTGAGGGTCATTTGCACTTCCAAAGCCTATCAGTGGCCCATCGTTAGGACTGCGGAAAATCCGCAATCGAGGGACGATCAATATCGATTTCAAGGGCCGGTCGCACGTCGCATGACGGCCGAGCAGTTTCTTGATGCCTTGGCAACCCTTACCAGTGTTTGGCCCCAGCGACCAGCTATTTTCTTGCCCGATTCCGGAACACTGTTGTTCGACTCACCAGTGATGCGCAATGGCAGTTTGCCGATCGATGTGGACATTCGAGGCTTTGAAGTATTGCGGCTACTGGTTCACGATGGTGGCAATGGCAAACATTTTGATTGGGCGAATTGGGGTGAGCCACGCTTGGCAGGACCACAAGGGACGTTCAAACTCACAGAGTTAGAGTGGGTTTATGCCACCACCGGGCATGGTCAGGTCATGCGCAACCGCAATGTCAATGGCGATCCATTACGCATTGGCGACACGTTGATTGAATGGGGCTGGGGCACGCATGCGCCCTCCGAAATGGTCTTCCGTCTTCCTTCTGGGTATACCCGCTTCCGTGCTACGATCGGACCGGATGATGATGCGGTCCAAAAAAAGACAGCCGTTTCGGTAAAGTTTCAAGTCTATGGTGGTACCGAACGGTCGCTGCGCGTGCGTGCGGTTAGGCTTAACGATGACGATTTATCCAAAGCCATGGGGCGGCCTTCCCGTGAACAAGTCGTGACGCGCCGCGAATCGTTAGCAACATTGATCCAAGCATTGGAAATGACAAACGGCAGGATTCTGGATCAGCAACTGCAACAAGGTGCAGCCCAATTAGTGGAACGCTATAAAGGTGATGGCGAAGCAATCGTTCAGCATCTCTTTGTTTATGGTTTGGGACGCAAACCAACGGATATAGAAATGACTTTGGCCAGGCAACTGATCAGTAGCCCGGCTCAAGCGCAAGGTGTGGCTGATTTCCTCTGGGCGATGTTGATGCTGCCTGAGTTCCAATTTATCGACTAGTTCGTGTAACCCCTGGTAAGAGTCTTGGTCATGGGAAAAAGCAAACTCAATCGCCGACGCTGGCTTCAAAGTGTTGCTGTCACAGCCGCGGCTAGCATGGCTGCCAAACTTCATGCGGAACCCATAACGCCTGATTCTCCCACTTTATTACCCAAACGTTCTGCAGATGCCGTTATTTTGCTATGGATGGCAGGGGGTATGTCGCATGTCGAGACATTTGATCCCAAACGCTACGAGCCATTTAAGCCAGGATTGAAAACGGCTGATATGTTATGCACTTTTCCATCAATCAATACGTCCGTGGATGATCTGCAAATCACCGAGGGACTCGAGAATATTGCTAAGGTGATGGATCGTGCCACCCTGATTCGCTCATTGGTTCTGCCCGATTTGGGTTTCATTTTACATACTCGCCATCAATACCATTGGCATACGGGCTACGAACCACCTCAATCCGTCGCTGCCCCGCATTTGGGTTCATGGATGTCCTATGCCCTAGGCCCACGTGATCCCGCTATGCCGCCATTCATCGATATTGGGCAGTCGTATGAAGGCAATGGCGAAGCCGAGGAATTGAAAGCATTTCAGACAGCCGGATTTCTTGGTAGTGAGTTTGGCCCATTTCGCATTCCCGACCCTCAGCAAGCGATAGCCGCTGTTCGCCCACCCAAAGGGATGGACATGCAGCGCTTTCATAAGCGATATGCAACTTGGCAAGCACTGTCTAAAGCCAGTCCTCGATCCGCAGTTGCCAAAGATGCCCAAAAAGAAGCTTTAGAGCGTTCGTTAGCCCGAGCACACAAACTCATGCAATCGCCGGCTGCCAAAGCGTTTGATCTGAGCTTGGAACCAAAATCGTCCTACGAATTATATAACACGGGTAAGTTTGGCTTGGGGTGTTTACTGGCACGACGAGCCATTGAAGCAGGTGCTCGATTCGTCGAAGTGAGTACGGAGTACATTCCTTTCCTTGGTTGGGATACACACGAGAACGGCCATACGCGATTGGTGGGCATGAAGCAATTGATCGACAGGCCTATCGCTCAACTCATTTTGGATTTGGAGCAACGAGGGCTGCTTGACCGGACATTGGTCGTGCTCGCCTCGGAATTCAGCCGTGACGCATTAACGGAAGGCAAGCCCGGAAAGACCGTGAAAGACCAGGCCACGCAACCAGATGTGATTTCAGAAATAAAACACTACGGAATGCATCGCCACTTCACCGCTGCCAGCAGTGTTGTCCTTTGGGGTGGCGGCGTGAAGCCTGGATTTGTCTATGGTCGAACAGCCGATGAACGCCCATGCTCGGTGGTGGAGAATCCCATCAAAGTAACCGATTTGCACAGCACGCTTTACCATGCCCTGGGCATTCCGCCAACATTCCATGCCGTCACGGAAAAACGACCCTTTTATGTCACACCAGACGGAAAAGGCAAACCGGTTTTCGAACTATTGCGTCACGGGTGACATCTCTCGTTTGACACGTTTATCCATTTTGCCTAATCGTAGCTTGAAAGTTGGCTCGCCTTGCTTCAATAGCCTGGTTCGTTAAAATTCAGCACCTGGCCTTTGCAACTTCATTCCACCGAGATGTGCCCGGAGTTGCGCTTATGGAGGTGCTGCATGCGCTTTTATGGTATACAACAAGGCATTCTGGCTTGTGTCTTCTTTAGCTGCATTCGTGCCTTTTCCGCATCAGACATCACTCCACGTGCAGACCACTTCATTGATGTTCCGCAGCACTATGTTGAAACGCCGTTATCTCCCGCACGCCAAAAGCATTACCAAGCGCTACGGCTATATGCCAAGGGGAAAATCCTTGAGAATAAGCGGCAATGGGCAGAAGCGCTACGTGTCTACGAACAGGCACTGGAAGCAGACCCTCAAGCCGTGGCCATCTTGAAAACCATGATTCCGCTTTGTTATCGTTTGGAACGTGAAAGCTATGCCCTTGAGTGCTGCAGACGAGCATTAAACCTCGATCCAAATGATTATGAATTAGCCTTTCGCTACTCCCAAGAGATTCGCGAAAAAGGTCGAAAAAGTGAAGCCTTGGCAGTCTTGCAAAAGGCCGTGCAAGTACAGACTGCGAAAAGTCGACCAGCCGTGTATGCCCAAATGTTATTTAGCCTGGCGACCTTGCAGGAAGAATTGAACCAGCCAGCGGCAGCGGCTTCCACCTATGAACAAGTCGTTTTGCTTTTGGATCAACCTGACCTACTGCTGACGGACCCGGCTTCCGTAGAGCGAAAACAAATAAAGGAAGAAGCTGCTAAAACCTATGAACGATTGGGACAGGTGCGACTGAAAGCAGGTCAATACAAGGAAGCATTGCTGGCCTTTCAAGCGGCCCAAGCGCGTGCTCCCGAGCGGGCCGCCTCCCTGCTCTTAAGGATGTCCGATGTTTTTACGGCTGCTCAGCAACCCGAGCAAGCCTTACATTATTTACGGCTCTATTTACGTACGCAGCCCATGGAAACGGAAGCTTACGAAAAGCTCATCGTTTTGCTCGAAAAAATGAACCGTGCTGCTGAGATTCTGCCAGAACTGGACCAAGCTGTTCAGCGTGATTCTTTTAATCAGTCATTGAAGCTCTTGTATGCAAGACAGTTGCTGAGACGTGGCCAAGCAGAGCAAGCGGAACAATTGCTTGTTCGCATCATGAGTGAAAGCCCTTCGGAAGAAGCGTACCGCATCCTGGCCCAATGGTGGGTTCAGCAGAGCAAATGGACTGAACTATTGCAGCGTTTGGATAATGATCTGGCGGAAGTTCCACGTGCTTCGCTCGCACGGTTGCAATTAGAGGTCATTGCCAAGGATCGTGTGTTAGTGCATGGTTTAGCTTTGACAGCGACGAAACGGTTGCAGCAAGGTCCGCCATTAGCGCTAAGGACGCGGCAACTCCTAGCATCTTTAAGCCGCCAGGCAAAGCTGTTTGAATTGGCCGAACCCCTCTACCAAAGCTTGTTGAAAGATGACCCATTAGCCGCAGAAGTCTATGTGGAACTCATCCGACTGTATGGTGAGTCGGAGCAATATGAAAAAATTCAGGCGGTTTGCCGCCAGGCATTGGCACAAAAAACGGGTTTGCCTAGTCTGGTGTTTCAGCTTGAATTGGCACGCGCCCATTCAATGCTGGGGCAGTTTCAAACATCCGTGACTCTGGCAGAAAAAATGGTGCGTCAAACCGCACCTTCGTCACGCGAGCATTTACAAGCTGGGATCACATTGCTGCTTATTCGATATCGTGCGGGGGAATATCCTCAGGCGGTGGAATGGGGCCAAGAATTACTGGAACAGCATAATGAACCGGTGGCGCAGCGATCGATACGCCATATTCTGAGTGGTGTTTATTCAGCTATGCAAGAGTACGACCAAGCGCAAAAACACTTGGAAGATCTGTTGGCGGCTGACCCAGACGATCCCATTCTTTGCAACGATTTAGGCTACTTGTGGGCCGAACAGGGCAAGAACCTAGAACAAGCTGAAAAACTGATTCGTAAAGCGATTGAATTGGATCGTGCTGATCGGATCAAACTACGATCGCCACTCGATCATCCTGGACCAATTCCCGATAACGGAGCATATCTCGATAGCTTGGGTTGGGTGCTGTTCAAACAAGGCAAAGTAAATGAAGCATTGACCATATTAAAACAGGCATTGGCAACACCTAACGGAAATGACCCGACCATTCACGCTCATTTGGCTGAAGTATTGGAACATCTTGGTGAAGTTCAAATGGCATTTGACTGCTTGCAAAAGGCACATGCATTGTATCTCACCCCCAAATATCGCGGCATGCACGCCAAGCGCGTTGAAGTGGAAAAGCAGCTCAAACGCATTGAAATCATGCGCGCCTCTGGCAAACGTTAACATAAAATCTATCGTAAGCTAAAAGGTGCAACGGGTTGATTCCGTGCACGTTGAAAAGGCGTGTGCGCTGCATGCCGTTAGGGAATGAAATCGCCTGAGCGAATCAATGTTTGTCTCACTATGCTATAGAGGGGATCATGGCCGGTCATTCACATTGGGCCAATATTCAACGCACCAAGGGGGTTGCTGACGCCAAGCGTGGCAAATTGTTCAGCAAACTAAGTCGATATATTCTGATCGCCGCTCGCAATGGTGGAGGCGATCCCGATTCTAATCTCAAACTACGTTATGCCATCGACAAAGCTCGCGCTGCCAGCATGCCAAAAGACAATATCGAGCGTGCTATCAAAAAAGGCACGGGGGAACTCGATAGTGAAACTTTGGAGGAATTGGTTTACGAGGGATATGGACCAGCTGGCGTGGCGATTCTCGTCGATATCACAACCGACAATCGCAATCGAACCAATGGTGAAGTGCGTAAAATATTTGAACGCGGGGGTGGCAAAATGGCCAACCCCGGTGCCGTGGGCTGGATGTTTGATCGGAAAGGACTGATTGTCATAGATCGGTCGGCCATCGATGAAGATGCTCTGATGGAGTTGGCTCTGGAAGCGGGTGCCGATGATGTTCGTCCATCTGAAAAGCAATTTGAAATTGTCTGTGACCCAACAGCCTTCACGACGGTGCAAGCTGTTCTCGATAAAAAAGGGCTGACGCCTATTTCGGCAGAATTGGTTCAGTTGGCCAAATCACCAGTGGATGTCTCTGTTGATGATGCCAAAAAAGTGCTGAAACTAATGGAAATGCTCGATGATAATGATGACGTGCAGAACGTTTATTCCAATCTCAATTTGACCGATGAAATCCTCGCCGCTGTTGAAGCGTCAAACTAATCTGTCCTCGGTCAACTCGATACGCATTTCTCGGCGACTAAGGCGTAGAGCTTCGCCTATTAGTCGATTATGATCGTAGACAAGAAGTCTATGACTCTCGGGAGATGCCAGTTACATGAGCAATGCGATCCGCTATGAGGACCTGGCTCAGGTCTTATTTCATGAAGCCGGTGATGCGTTATTTCTGTTCGACCCAGCCACAGGGGAATTACTGGATGCCAACCCCATGGCGGAAAAACTGAGCGGGTTTTCCAAAGCCGAGTTGCTTAATATGCGAACGTCTGAGCTTTGGCGTGCAGAACAAGAAGCCAGCCTTTCGCAAATCGAAAATGCCTATCAACGCACCGGCATTTTTCATGGCAAGGATGGCTTCCTGTTGCGAACGAAACAGGAGCAGAACTGGATTCCCGTCAGTTTAACGATAACGCGGCTTCATGCCAAGCCGCGCACATTGAGCTTGATCACAGCTCGCGATGTTCGTGCGCAGCGAGAAGCATTTACAAAGCTCAAAAAAGTTGAAGCTGAGTTACGTCGTGTACTTTCCTCGGTGGCGGACTGTTTGTGGTCAGCCAAAATCGGTTCCGACCGTCAATGGGTATATCGATACATTTCACCCGTCATTGAGAAAATTACTGGCTTATCCGCCAGCCACTTTATTCGCAATCGTGATCACTGGGGCGCCATCTTGCATCCCAATGATCGAGCGCAGTGGCAGGAAAATTCTCGCAAACTGGAGCAAGGCCAACCTGTAGAGGCAGAATATCGGGTCATGCGGCCTGATGGCAGTGAATGTTGGGTGCGCGAAACGGTTTTGGTCAGCCGCGTGGCCGACAATACTGGACTGCTGATCGATGGTGTTATAACCGACATCACCTATCGCAAACATGCTGAACAAGAGTTGCAGTGGGCCAAGGAAGAGGCGGAACGAGCCAATCAAGCCAAAAGTGAATTCCTAGCCAACATGAGCCATGAAATACGCACGCCCATGAATGGCATCATCGGAATGGTTGAACTCCTGCTGCATACAGAACTGACAGATGAGCAGCATGAATATGCGCAAATGATCGAGTACTCTGCGGAATCGCTGCTCACATTGCTCAACGATGTATTGGATTTCTCCAAAATTGAAGCCCGTAAAATGGAACTGGAGCAAATCGATTTTGGCTTAAGAGATACCGTGGCCGATGCTATCAGCACATTGTCCATGAAAGCTCACAAAAAGCACCTAGAACTCACATGCCATATTCACGCAAACGTTCCCGATGGTTTGATTGGCGACCCAAATCGTCTCCGCCAGGTTCTCATCAATCTAGTTGGTAACGCCATCAAATTCACGCACCAGGGCGAAATTGTTATTGAATGCGAACGAGACGAAACGCAGACCCAAAGTATTGAGCCTGATGCCATCTGGTTGCATTTTCAGATCAAGGATACCGGTATTGGCATTCCAGGTGACATGCTCAAAAGAATCTTTGATCCCTTTGCTCAAGCCGATTCATCAACAACCCGGCAATATGGCGGAACCGGTTTGGGTTTGGCAATTGTCACACAAATTGTTGAATTATTTGGTGGGCGCGTGTGGGCGGAAAGCCAGTTGAACCAAGGCAGTATATTTCACTTTTTAATCAAAGTAAAACAAGCCGAAGCCGAACGTGTATCTGAGAAAATCGACGCGTTCGAAAGAGGATGGTCGATTTTGTTAGTTGAAGATCATCCAGCCACGCAAATTGCTACCATTGAAATGCTGCAGAAATGGAAATGTCAGGTGCAAGCAGTCAGCCAAAGCACGGAAGTGAAAACAGCCTTGCATTCAGCCCAGGCTGAGGGGCATCCTTTTGATTTGCTGTTACTCGATGGCGAACTTCACCAAAGCGATGGATTTCTTGTTCTGGATGAGTTGCGCAACCAATCAGGAAGCAAAATCCCTACGATCATGATGCTCACAGGAGTCCAATTGAATAAAGATATTGCGCGTTGTCGCCAATATTCGAACACTAGATACGTGACTAAGCCATTGCGTGAATCGTCCTTATTTGAAGCATTGAGTACAATGCTACAAGCGGAGTCAGAATCGACCGATAAGGTTAAGCAAGATGATCATGCAGTCCAAGAGCCGCAGTTGCAGCCCTTGTCGATTTTGTTAGCAGAAGACAATTCGGTCAATCAGCTGCTGGTGTTGCGCATGCTCGAAAAAAGGGGCCATTCGATCACCTTAGCCAACAATGGTCATGAAGCGGTACAACGCAGTGCCGACCAAGACTTTGATCTAATTCTCATGGATATGCAAATGCCGATCATGGATGGAATAGCTGCGACCATGCTCATCCGTCAGCGTGAACAACCAGGCAGTAAACAGGTTCCAATTATTGCTCTCACAGCTCATGCTCTTTCCATGTATCGAGATAAGTGCTTGGCAGCAGGGATGAATGATTACCTGCTGAAGCCAGTCCGGCCAAGAGAATTGATGCAAATGATTGCTAAATGGGTGCCCCATGCATTAAAGCCTGTTGATGAGCAACCAACATTAGCTGATGGGGCAACGTTCGAATTGACTGCCGAGGAAGAGGTGCAGGTAGCTGATCGTGAAGCTGCTTTCAAACGCGTTGATCATGACCATACACTCATGGCAGACCTGGTCGACGCCTATTTTCAAGATGCGCCGCGTTTGTTGGAATTGATGCAGACCGCTGTTCAAGAGAAAAATGAAACCCAACTGCATTTACATGCCCATACTTTAAAAGGGCTGGTGGGTATCTTCGCCGCCCAAAAAGCGTTTCAATTAGCATTGCAAATTGAACGCCTAGCTAAAGATAAGAATCTACTCGAAGCGCAAACGCTGTTGCCCGAATTGCATTCAGAAATGCAACGGTTAAATCACGTGTTGCTCAAGTGGGTTCGACCAAATAGCCTCACGCAAAAGACCAGACCTTAAACGTACAGGAATGTGAAGCTCATGCATCCGACACTCCAGCGTAATCGGTTTTTTATCAAGGAACAAGTTGGCTTTTTCAGGGCTGCGAATCACTATGACATCTTTGATGCCGAAACGGGCCAAGAAGTTCTTCATTGTCGCGAGCCTCGGTTGGGCTTCTTCACAAAATGGTTGCGATTTACCGACTATAAGCGGATGACGCCATTTGACGTCCACGTCACAACTCCCGAGGGTGAACCCGTTTTGCGCATCCAGCGCAAGACGACCTGGTTTCTCTCAAAGGTTGATGTCATGGATGAGAATCATGATCGCGTGGGTGGTTTTAAACAAAAGTTCTGGAGCATTGGCGGAGCATTTCGCGTTTTAGATGAGAATGATCAAGAGTTGTGTGAATTGCAGGGTAAATGGACCAGTTGGGAGTTTTCATTTAAACATAATGACATCGAACTAGCACGCGTCACCAAAAAATGGGCAGGGCTTGCTAAAGAGCTTTTCACCACGGCTGACAATTACATTCTAACAATCAATGAGGAGATACCGCCAGACAACCCCTTGCGAGTTTTGATTATGGCAGCTGTGCTTTGCATCGACATGGTTTTAAAAGAATAATCTGAATGGCGAGTCTTTCGAGTAGTTTGGGAGAATGCCTTGATCATGACGATGCGACAGGGTGTCGATTTTCTTGCGCATGAGGTCTGATTGGTTCGTCCTGAATGTGCTGCGATCCCATGAGGTCTGCAATGACTAACTTAGATGAAATCCGAGCAGATTCATAAATGACGGGCAAGCCACTTCCCGGATGCGTTCCCCCACCTATCAAATAAACCCCAACTAAGTCTTCAAAGCGATTTCTTGGTCTGCCCAACAACATTTGTCTCAAGGTGTGTGACAAATTAAATGTGGCCCCGCGATAGACCTGTAGTTGTTGCTGCCAATCCAAGGGCGTGAGAATGCGTTCAACGCGAATGCGCTCTCGGACATCGGGCATTCCCAAGTGCTGTAGCTGATTCAATACAACTTCCCTAAAGCTGTATTTTTCCTTGGTCCAATCGATATTGGGGTGTAAGTGCGAGACTGGGGCGAGGATGTACAAGGTGCTGTATCCTGGCGGAGCTAACGTCGCGTCGGTTACACTCGCGTTTTGGACATAAATCGAAGGATCAGTGGAAAGGATATGTCGGTCATCGATATCTTGGAGATTCTGTTGATAGGTTTTGGAAAGATAAATGGTGTGATGAGCAGCCTGATCATAAATGCCTTCAATGCCCAAATAAATCATGAATGTTGAACAAGAATACTGCTTGGTCGCTAATTTGGCATTCGTCCAACGTTTGCGCAAATGGTCTGGCACCAACCGTTGCATGGCTTGGGCAAAGTCAGCATTGATCATCAACGCATCGCAAGGAAATCGGGAACCATTAGCAAAGACAGCGATCGCCTGCTTGTCTCGAAACTCCAACTGTTCAACATCTGCATTCAGTTCAATGCGAACGCCCATCTCTTGAGCAATGGCAGCCATTCTTTCGCTGACAGCACCGCATCCCCCTAGTGGATGATAGACACCATATTCATACTCCAAAAACGACAGAATGGTGAACAAAGAAGGGCATTGGAAAGGCGACATGCCTAAATATTTTGACTGAAAGCACATGGCCAAACGGATGCGTTCATCTTGAAAATAATGGCGTAGGTCCGATTCAACCGACGACCAAGGGCGAAGTTTGGGCAACGCCTTCCATACGGGGCCGCGCAATAAATCACGCCAGGACAAAAATGGCATTTCCAAAATAGGCTTGAAGCAAGCCAGCTTTTCCCGATTGTCCTTCAAGAAGGATCGTAGTTGCTGCGCATCAGCAGAATTTAACTTCGCAAGGGCAGCTTCCATTTTGGCAATATCAGGGGAGCACAGCAGCTCACCGCCTTGCCCAAAAAGCAAGCGATACTGCGGATCAAGCTTCTGCATGGGAATCTCTTCCCATAGGTTTCTGCCGATCGTTTGGAAAATATCAGCCAGTACACGCGGGTAGAGAAAAAACGTGGGGCCTAAATCGAATCGGAATCGATCCAATTGAAAGCTGGACGTACGCCCACCGACCCGATCCCTTCTTTCCAAGATTGTGACCGACATACCAGCATGCGCGAGCAGCAATGCTGATGCCAGTCCACCGGGACCCGCGCCAATGATGACAATTCGTCGCCTTTTGTAGCTCAACGGCTAGGCCCTTGTTGCATCATGATCTTGATGGGGGTTTCTCCAAACACAACGTCCATTCTATTGGATTGCCATAAAAGTAAGCTTTCATGAACTACTTTTACATTCTGCTGAGACCGGTGAACAGGTTTAACGCCGACAAGTGTTGACAAGACTATACACGCAATTCGTGGACCGATGTAACAATGATAACCATTCATGTCGACTTGATCTTACGCAGCATGCTGAATCATCGCGCTAGGCTCTTGCCTGGTTTGAGAACCACAGCTTAGCCTATGTAAATGGCGAACACGATCTGTTTGGAGGAGTAACGCTTCCGTCGACGCTGCATTGAGAAGTCATCTCGACTCATTTGCCGGATACGCTCTCATTGCACCTGGATCGGCTTTTAGAGAGAGTGCCTAGGTCAATGACAGCTTACTTACGCGTGCACTGTTTAATCAATAAGGGACATCGTTTCATGAAAACCATACATCCGATTAAAATTCTGCACGGCCACACCACTGGCGCCGCGGATGAGATTATCGATACAGGAAAGGACGACAATGCGCTTGCCTACGACACGCAAGCTCATGTCGCAATAGTTGGTTCCAACAACAGCCTTGGTTGATGGAATGCGATCCGTGATGCGAATAAAAGGTGCCGAGCGATAGTATTCGCGATACATCGACAATAATTGCTCTTGAGTCAGGGGTCGACGCGGAACTGTGTAGATCGTTGTGAAAATTCCACGATCCATCGGGATTAAATGCGGAGTAAACAACACTTGCACAGGTGCATTGGCAAGATCGGTTAATGTCTGCTCAATTTCTGGAGTATGACGATGCACACCCACTTGGTAAGCGGCAACACTTTCATTGCATTCTGGGAAATGGGTAGTAAGCGTGGGTGACCGACCTGCTCCTGAAACACCAGATTTGCTATCGATGATGATGTCCTGTAAATCGATGATTTGGCCTGCAACCAAAGGTGCAAGCGCAAGGACGGCAGACTGAGGATAACAACCTGGGTTAGCGACAAGTTGCGCATGGAGAAGTTCATCTCCATAAACTTCGGGCAAGCCGTAGACTGCCTGGGCTAAGGATGCCAGGTCGGCATGGCTTTCTTTATACCACTGAGCGTAAATATTCGCATCACGCAAACGATAATCGGCACTAAGATCAACCACACGTAATCCACGAGCCATTAATTGTGGAACGGCATTCATGCTCGCGCCGTGGGGCAGGCAACTAAAAACGCACTGCACACCTCGTGTGACCAATTGATCCACGTCGAACGGCTCACAGCGCAATGCAATTCGTTGAAACAATTTAGGGTGTAAATCGGCGATGGATGGATTACCTTCTTGGCTTTCTTGACGCGAAGTGACCGCTTCGATCTTGACGTGTGGATGACGCAGTAGAAGCAGAATCAATTCCAATGCAGTATAACCAGACCCACCCAATATGGCTACTTGAATCATATGCGACACATTCCTTCATGCTCGATCAGCCAATTCCTGCCAAAGTGATTTATAATAGCGTATGAGCAGTTCGCCTGCCTCCGGGTTTAATTTTTGTGGAATCTCGATCAAGGTAAAACGATCATACTGCATACGGCGCAATGCCGTGAATAATTCACGATAGGGATATCGGCCATAAAGCTCATTGATATGGCAAGACTTGATATAAGGTTGTAGTCTTTGCATTGATTCTTGGAGTGAACCATTCACGATATCGGTGCTGTTGGAATTCCATGTGACACCTGCATTGGGGTGGCGGCAGTGTTCCATGATGGTTTGTATGTGTTTCGGATCGGCAGTGCCCGCACCATGCACTTCCAGCCAAACTTCCTGCTGCAGCTTTTTCGCCGCTTCGCCACAACGGCTTAATGATTCACCAATTTGCTTTAGAGTAACGTCTGTGGGGATGCCCTTGGGTAATCCATTGGGTCGGACTTTGACCCCGACGCCCCCCAAGTCGGCCGATAATTCAAGGAACTGGTTACACACATCCAGGTTTTGTCGGACAACGTTCGGCTCGCTTGATTGAAATTCGCAAACGGTCCCAAGCCCCCACAAACGCACACCTGAGTCTTGAAAACGTCTGCGGATATCGGTGCGCTCCTTTGCAGTTAATGTTGGTTCGACACCGTGAGCGTGAGTCGTTCGTAGTTCAACAGCCGCGATTCCGGTTTTCCCAGCGATACGCAATAGAGTTGGTAAATCCCATTGAGAAGCCAGATTATAGGTTACAATGCCTAATTGGAATTGACGCTTGGGAATCGGAGTCGATGAATGATCAATTGTGCTTGGAGCAGTCATTGCAGCAGCGCAAGTGCTTGTGAATTGGCCAAGCCAAACTCGTCGGGAACCTTGCCAAACCATCGCGTTGTCCTCCAACCACCAAACACTGCCACTTATCATTGAATGGGTGTATCAGAATGACAAGCCGAGAATAGTGTAAGGGTTGATTTTATGCTTGGAGTTCGTCGCTTGAATCGGTACCTTGTAACAGGCCACATTTATTTCTGTTTTTCGGAAGGTTCGTAATTGCAATGACCGTGATGCCTCAACCGGCCGACGCAGCGGCTTCGGACGCAACCCCCCTGGAACCCGTGCAACCTGCTTCTGAAGCTACTCTTTCGACGGCAGTCCCTGTGACGACCGAAGGACAAGAAACGAACGTTGCAGTCCGTACGCAGCCCCTGCGAATGTACCAGCCTGGACATCAAGATGTTGGCCGTATCGCTCAAGATTTGCAAATCCGGAAAATTCAAGTCGAATCGGTAGCCCAATTATTGGATGAAGGATTAGCAGTTCCATATATCGCACGTTTTTGTAAAGAACGGATAGGGTTCTTAAATGAAGACATTATTCGGCAAGTTCAAAGACGTTTGCTTCTGCTGCGACAGTTGAATGATCGCAAGCAAGCCATCTTGCGCAATTTGCAAACCCAAGGCAAATTAACCAATGAATTGCAGTCAGCGATTGAGGGAGCCGAAACCAACAAGCGCCTCGAAGATTTGTATTTACCTTTTAAACCAAGGAAAAAATCGCCGACCAATGCATTGCGTGAAAAGGGCTTGGAACCCTTGGCCTTGGCCATTTGGCAGCGTGATCCGGCCGTGCAGAACTTGGAAGAACTATGGCCCACGTTTGTGAATCCTGAAAAGGGACTCAATTCTCCGGAAGATGTCAAATCAGGTGTACAAGTGCTGATCGCTGAAGCCATGAGTGAAACGGCTACAGTGCGTGAAACAGCTCGTCGGTTTCTTTGGGAACAGGCCAAATGGCGTATCGAACGATCGCCGCAATTGGCCGAAGGACAAGGGCAGGAATTTAAGGACTATTTCAGCTTTTCCGATTCGATTCGCCATCTCGCTCCGCATCGGGTCTTTACCATTTTGCGAGGAGAAAAAGCTGGGGCGTTGACTATTCACTTAGATTGTTCCTGGGAGCAATTGGCGCCGCTGCTCCTTGAAAAATTGAAATTAGCTGATCATCCTCATCATGAATTGGTGAACGCCGCCGCGGTTGAGGGCATGCGTTCTTTCTTAATGCAAAGCTTGGAAAAAGAAATCCGCCGCGATCTTATGGAAAAAGCGGAGGAATATGGGCTGCAAGTGTACGCTCGCAATTTCCGTCGGTTACTGATGCAGCCACCGGTACACAAGTCCGTGTTAGCCATTGACCCAGGCTATCGCAATGGTTGTCGATTAGCAGCCTTGGATATGGACGGCCAATTCCTGGCCCAAGCAGTGGTTTACCCGATGGCCGCTTTGGAAAAGGAACGCAAAGAGGCGAAGAAGAATAAGGGCGAACCAAAAGGCACCACTCAAAAGGACTCATCACAATCCTCGACAGAACCAACCAAATCTGAACCATCGGCTGAATCAACTTCCGTAACGGCCAATGCTACCCATGTTGCAACGAATGGATCAGAAGCCATAGCCTCAACAAATGTGGACACAGTCCCAGCAACATCGCCTGCGGGACCGACCCCCGATGAGCTAAGGGTTGAGGCCAAAAAAGTCATCATTGAGTTAGTGCGAAAACACCAACTCCAGGTCGCAGCTATTGGCAGTGGTATGGGAAGTCGCGATGTTGAGGAGCTTTTTAGTGAACTCATCGCGAGCGAACTCCCTGACCTCGAATATCATGTTGTCTTGGAAGCTGGCGCCAATGCCTATGCATTAGGCAGTGTGGGCCGTGAAGAATTTCCACAGCTTGAAGTCGCTGCCCGCGCTGCCATAACGATTGGCCGAAGGCTGCAGGACCCGCTCAGCGAATTCGCCAAAATCGATCCCGTCCATGTTAGTGCAGGCCTAGCTCACTATGATCTACCCGAAAAGCGGCTGAAAGAGGCGCTCACGGCTGTTTTAGAATCATGTATCAATCAAACGGGAGTTGATCTTAATCGATCCACGGTTCACGAATTAAAGTACATTGCTGGATTAAATCCCTTGCTGGCCCAAGCGATCGTTCAGCATCGGCAGCAACATGGTCCCTTCCCGCATCGTGAAGCATTAAAGCAAATCGAAGGTTTGACAGAGCAGATCTTTCGTCAGGCTGCTGCCTTTGTGCGCGTTCCGAATTCCGATCGCATCCTTGATCGAACTTGGATTCATCCTGACCATACAGAGATCGCAAATGAACTGTTGACGGCGCTTGGGTTCAATGTGGAAGCCTTGCAACAGGAAGAGCAGTTAGATCGTTTAAGGCAGCAGTTCGCCGAGTTGAATCTCGAAGAATGGGCTCAGAAATATCAAATCAGCCCAGTCTTGCTTGACGATATTTTGCATGCATTGGCTCGGCCGGGCAAAGACTCGCGCATGGATCAGCCAGCCCCCGTCATGAAAAAGAAGCTCCTCAAACTTGAGGATATGTTCCCCGGCATGGAACTCAAAGGCACTGTGTTGAACGTGGTCGATTTTGGCGCTTTTGTTGATGTGGGGTTAAAGGACAGCGGCTTGGTTCACATCAGCCAATTAGCCAACAAATACATCAAAAGCCCTTACGACCACGTTTCTGTGGGCGATGTGGTCACCGTTTGGGTTATGAACATCGACATGGACCGAAAGCGGATCTCCTTGACAATGATCCCTCCTGGCACTGATCGAAAGCCTTTGGAAAGAAAAACTACTCCGATCCAACGCGAAAGACGAGAACCTGTTGGTGACCGAGGAACACGCACACCGAAACCGCGCTTCCCAGCACAGATTGCCACTCCAGGGAAACCTTCGCCAGCTAAAAGTCATTCCCCCAGACCTGCTGCCCGGCAAGGGGCAGAGCAAGTTCAAAGGTCGCCGAATCGCCAAACAACCACACCGCGAAAAAACAAACCGACTCCCAAACTCTCTGACGAAGCTCTAAAGGGTGCAACGCCTTTACGAACTTTCTCGGAACTGAAAGCGCTTTACGAAGCCAAAAAACCTGGATCGGACGCCGAAGCGAGTGACCAAGCCAAACAAAATGATGTTAATCCATCAGCAACACCTGTTCCGGGGACAGCATCCTTGGATGAACCACCCCCTGCCAATCCGCCGGATGCAGAATGATCTATCCAAGAGCTTTCCAGGTTTGAATGTGCTGCATAGCTAATCGCATGGGCTAGCCTTTTTTAAGGCAGTGCTTGTCAAGCGATACGTTACCCATTCGTCCAAGGGTTTTGCCCCCCAAGCTTGATAAAAGCTCAAGGCGGGCTCATTCCAGCGCAGAACGGCCCATTCCATACGGGCACAGTTTCTTTCATTCGCGATGCGGATGAGTTCCTTAAACAAATCATGGCCAATGCCTTGACCACGGAACGCTGGCTCAACGTACAAATCTTCCAGGTACAAACCAGGCTGACACTTGAAAGTAGAGTAGTTATGAAAGAATAATGCGAATCCTACCACTTGACCTGCAACCTCGGCGAGCAACACTTCGGCATGAGGATGAGGTCCAAAGAGATGCTCACGCAATCTTGACTCATCTAATTCAACCGTGTCTTCTAACTTTTCATACTCAGCCAAGGCTCGGATCAATCGGGCAATGTCCCCAACATCCTTTGGTTCAGCTCGTCGAATCATGGCTTCTCCTGCCTATATTTGGGTTGATTGGCTAAAAACCTTCGTTATAATGCAGACACAACTGGGAAACGTTAACCTCACTGAGTTCCGTTCACGGAACAAATTTTCCCACCACAGCCTACCTCACTCCTGCCTAGGAGCCTTCCATGCTTTCTTTTTTCGGCGCACGTACTCGCTTATGTGATGGTCTTTCTCGACGAAACTTTATGCATATTGGTGGACTGGCATTCGGCACCCATTGGCTTACACTACCAAATTTGATTCATGCAGAGTCAACCACTTCTGGAAAAGCCAAACGACACAAAGCTATCATCAATATCTTTCTTGGTGGCGGCCCTCCACATCTGGATATGTGGGACCCAAAGCCTGATGCTCCGAAAGAAATTCGAGGCGAATTTAAAGCTATTCCGACCCAAGTTCCGGGCATTCAAATATCCGAATGCTTTCCGCGCATTGCGGGCTTAATGCAGCATTGTGCACTCGTTCGTTCGATCGTCGGTTCGTTTGGACATCATTGGTCCTATCAATGCATGACTGGGTGGGATGAACGTTCACTGTCTGTATTAGGCGGCAGACCCAGCATCGGCGCTGCGCTCGCTCGCTTGTTTGGGCCAGTCGATGTGGCGGTTCCTCCTTTTGTTGGACTGGCTGCACGAACCTCGCATCAACCCTGGTCCGATCCTGGCACACCCGGCTTTTTAGGAAAGCCATACTCGGCATTCAAACCGGATGGACCTGGGCTTGCCAACATGCGGCTGCGTCATTTCACGTTGGATCAACTGGAAGATCGCAAAACCTTGCAGAAGCAGTTTGATGGTTTGAAAAAAGAGATGGATGCGACGGGCATGTTGGCAGGGGCTGATGCAGCATCTGAGAAAGCATTTGATGTATTGACGTCGAGCCGCTTGGTTGATGCACTTGATCTGAGCAAGGAGGATCCGCGTGTGCGGGAACGGTATGGCAATGGCAAGCCCTACAAATACCAATATGACGGAGCTCCAACCGCTAACGAGCAATTGCTGATGGCCAGACGCTTGATCGAAGCCGGTGTTCGTTGTGTCACTTTGTCTTATGGCCGCTGGGATAGCCACGGGGCGAACTTCGACTTGGTTCGCGACCATGGTGGGAAGCTGGATCAATGTTTAAGTGCGTTGATCGAGGACCTGGACATGCGCGGCATGCTGAATGATGTCTGTGTGGTCGCTTGGGGTGAATTCGGACGAACACCGCGAATTAACAAAGATGCTGGACGAGACCATTGGCCTCAAGTCAATAGTGCTATCATTGCCGGCGGTGGTTTGAAGCTCGGGCAGGCGATTGGTGCAACGAATCGGTTGGGCGAATACGCGAAGGAGCGCCCCGTTCAGTTTCAAGAGGTCGTTGCCACGTTATATCAGGCTTTGGGTGTGGACACATCGCAGACGACCATCACCGATCCAACCGGGCGCCCTCAATACCTGGTGGATGCTCATCCTATGCGGGAATTAGTTTAGTTCACAATTGCGCCTGAGCGTAATGCTAAACCCCAGCACTAATCATGGCTGGGGTTTGGCATTGCTCATGTTGTTACTTTTCAACTACTTTTTTGAAATTGGCGAGAACTTGAGGCCAGGCTTGTGCCAAGTATTGACGCGTTTTTATCCATTCTTCTTTTTCATCCGGTGCATCGGCTGAGCGTTCGGCAAAACCACCTTGCGTAAAGCGAAGGCGAGTCATTTCATTGGTCATCGATTCAAACCGAATGACGATAAAAGTGGTTTTGGCGCGTGCCTTGGGGTATTTCGGAGGAGCATTCCATTCAAATACCAGCACTTGCTCAGGTATGTAGGCCAGCACTTTCAACCCTTCTGCTCCTCGTTGGCCTGAAGGAGCATCGGGAGCGAACCAAACCTCGAGCGAGCCTCCAGGTTTCAGTTCAATAAGGGCTTGTTTTGCAAAGAACTTTTGCAGTCCTTCCTTTGTTGTCCAGAGTTGCCACGCTTTGGCTGCTGGAGCTTTGACTTCAATCGTGATCTCGATGGGTCTCAATTTTTCTTCTTCCCCATTCAGTTTAGGCGCAAAGAGCATTAATAACTGAGCGGTGATCAAAAATAGCAAGCTGAATCGTTGCATGATGGTTCCTTTGCTGAAGAGGTTTTGCTACGATGCATCGTAAGCCTGTTTTAACCAATCAAAGAGCTCCCGGTTGATAGACTTTGCATCTTCGATGCGGATTCGGTGTGTTACCATGCTGTTGAAGCTGCCAGACGCTTCCAATCGGCCCGCCGGTTTGACGCCCTTGAGCTGAATGCCTATGTCAATCCGAGCGCTCGTAGTAGGCTGAATCAATGCAAATTGCTTGGTTCGGCGCAAGCTGACATAAGCCTTCTTCGGAGCGATTTCAATGTCTGATCCAAAACGAAGAACTTTGGCGATTATCTGATCATACCAGGCTCGTAAGGGCGCCTTGGCTCCCGAATATTGCAGCGCTATCAGATCCTGCCCTTGACCTTTTGCATGAGATGCAGATGATTCAAGGGCTTCATGAGCAACCAGATTGGCATACCCATGACTCATGCCGTGTTCCGCTTTCAACCACTTGATGATTTCGCTGTGCTTCATTGGCAACTTCGGCCGAACCAGCATGAGCCATTCAGCTAAGGATTTACCCGATTTTGCTTTTAGGTTGTCAATCATTTTGGCCAATGCGGCTTCGGGGGCAGAGGGCATGTGCAACTCCTAAGGCGTGTCGGTTGTGGTTAAAGGCCAATTTTCTACGCGTGTCCTTTTAGGCGACATTAAGGGTTCAAGCCATCCAAACAGACGGTAGAGCATGCGAACGCCAAAAGATGGTTTGCCCGTTTCGACCACGGATTTCAGAGTATTGATGATCCAATTGCCTCCTTGCACCATTTGTTTGGTGGTCTTGGTGCCTTTGGTCATTTGGTCCAGAATCATGGTGAACTCGACACCATTCGTCACAGGCTTGAGTTCGTAGGTTACGACACAGGGTGGGTCATCCAAATGCGTGAACCGAAACGTATGTGAATAGCGATAGGGGGGATCGAATTCCAACACTTCTCCAATAACACCGACAAATCGATTGCTCTTGGTTCGCATTTGGATCGGATTGCCTTTTTTCAATCCCGGCGTGTGCAACTGCATGTTGAAAAAACAGGCTTGAGGTTCACCCGTTTTGGTAATTTCACGCCATACGGCATCGATCGACCCGCGAATGAAAATTTTGAATATGGATTTTTCGGTTTCAGCCATGGCGGTTCTTTCTTTTGGATGTTTGGGATGGTTGCTCGATGTTGTACTTGATCCGGGTCATTTGTCCTGCCCAGAGATTGCTCCATTCAGTCGTCCATCGCTCATAAATGAGTTGTATTGGCACCACGTTGAGATAGAGATGCCGTTGGCGACCATGCTTGATAGAGTGCAACAACTGAGCTCGCTCCAGCACTTGCAAATGTTTCAGCAATGCGATCCGACTGAATGCAAATGCCGATTCCAGATCGCGAGGACAACAACCTGGATTGGATCTAACCAAATCCAGAATGCGTCGGCGATCCCGATGGGCAAGGGCCAAAAAAACCGCGTCCATGTCGTCAGCAAGCATAAGTAACCATAAGGTTACATATTGTTGTCTGGTTGTCAAGGGCAATTATGTACAAATGGCTCGAAAGAATGGTGATCGAATGATGCTTAACTATTCCGCAAAACAGCAAGTCCCAAGGTGCAAAGAAAAGTGATCGTCATAATGATCCAAACGAGGTGTTTGTATTTTGGATGCTTGAATGAATGTTGTTGCGCAGCAGGGTTGTATGACAGCAACCATCGGCCTAACAAGGACAATAGCACTCCAACCAATGCGACTGCTCCAAAAAGCGGCCAAGGTAACTTGGCATGGAGGGCTGGCGCCGAGCTAAGCGGAAGCCAAGCCCAACCTCCGCGTGGAATGAAGATCATCACCAACAAGGCTGGCAATAAGAGCACCATGGTCACCATGCTCAAGTCCATGAGCCCATCGACAGACCACCTGAGCATCGCTGGCCAACCTGGACGCAATCGCTTCAACGCGCTTTGGACTGCATCGGATAATGACGGATCATGTTGCAGAGATTGCAACAAAGGCCAGGCAGCACCGGCGTTCGTTCCCATTTGCCCTAGCAGTGAGATGATGCGCCGTCGTGTTGCGACATCAACTTGGCTTGTTGTTCGTAGTGCCTGTAAGATTCCTGGAACAGCACGGTGGCTCCAAGTGAGCAAAACCTGCGTTGCTTCCTGTTGAACCAAGAGTTCTTGGTCCTTAAAGGCGTCAATCACCGTGTTGCGGATAATGGCTTCCGACGCGGTGCCTAGTTTCCCAAGAACGTGGATGCAGTCTGCGCGCGTAAGACGGCAAGAATGATTGCGGGCAATGTCACACAATAGGGGCAACAGTTCTTCACGCGATGCTATTTGGTCAACGGACAGTGAATGAATGTCAAGCGTTTGGCTGAATTGTTGCAACAATTGCAAAGTCTCGAGATGCATTCGTAGGGCACCTGAGTGATGAGCTATCAAATCAAAGAAACCACGACGTCATAGCCTTGTGACATCGTGGTAAATGGTCGTTATGGAATCGGACTACGCCCGAATCCGGTTCAATAGACAGCTACTCTTTCGTCGCTTTCCAAGTCCATTTATGATTTTTGATGTTGCTTGCCGTACCCTCAATGGTGTTGCCTTGAATGGTTCCTCGATATTCTGAAAACCGGTTATTCATTTCCATGTAAATCTGGTTACCGGTTTGCCGCCAGGTTGCCGTTGTGGAGGTTTTGCCTGAATTGACCGAAGTGAATTCTAATGTGCCACCTTCCCGAAAATGGAAAATGTATTCGTCGCCATCCGAATCGCGGCTTTTCCATTTTGTTCCAACTATGCTAGTGGTTTTATTATCGACGCGTTTGAGTTTCCAGGTCCAGTTTCTGCCTTTGATGTTCTTAGCGGAGCCTTCCAGCGTATCACCGGAGAGAGTGCCCGTGTACTCCGAGAATTTACTGTTGATCTCGACATACACCTGACTGCCCGTCAACTTCCAGGTCGCATTCTTGTTACTGACCTCGCGATCTTGTTTCGGGTCATAGCGTATGACTTCAACCGAACCATCAGGCAGGAAGCGAAAGGAAAAATCATCACCGTCGGAATCGGTTCCCTTCCAAAGGCTGCCCGCCAGGCCTGAACTGCTTGGTCCGGAGGGTTCTTCTTGGTAAATGGATGGACCTGCCGATTTGCGTAATTTCCAAGTCCATTTCAACCCACGAATGTTCGAAGCGCTACCCTCCATGTTGTCGCCGCTGATTTTCCCTGTATAGGTTGAGAATTTATTGCTGATGTCAATGCTGACGGTGTCATTGTCGATCGAGTAGGTGCCCGTTTTTGAATCCTTGTTTGGACGTAGGGCTTCAACTTTTTCCTTGTCGATAAACTTAAAGGAGAATTCGTCGCCATCCGAGTCGGTGCCTGTCCAAGTGGTCCCTGCAAGATTGATGGTTCGCTTGGTCGTCACGTTTTGTGGAGTGTTCGGTTTGGTGGTCGGTTTGGTATTCTCTTTGGTCGGGATTTTCAGGTTATCAAGGTCGGGTTTTTGGGTGAGTTTCCAGGTCCAATTCTGATTGTTCTTGTTCTTGGCATCGCCTTCAAGAGTGAGGCCGTTGATCTTGCCGTTGTATTCGGAGAATTGATTGTTGATTTCAATATAGACAGCATCGTCGTCCTGTTTCCAAGTGCCAAACTTTGAGGCTGCGTTCGGACGTATCAGCTCCACCGTATTCTTAAGCTCACCGTTGACCGGCTCCATTTTGAAGCGAAAGGTGAATCGATCACCATCCGAGTCCGTTCCTTCCCATTGGGTGTTATTGAGTTGGGGGGTTGGGCCCGTGCCTTTGAGCATACCTTTTTTCTGGGCTGTCCAATTCCAACTGACTTGATTGACATTCTTGGCGGAACCCTTGATTGCATTCCCCTCGATCGTGCCTTCGTATTCCGCGTACCCCTGATTGGTTTGGAAATACACCTTATGGCCACGTTGTGCCCAACTGGCATTGCGAAAAGTGCCTGTGGGTGTTGTATAGCTGAGGATTCCCCCTTTGATGAATCGCAGGGTGAAGTCACGGTCGTTATCTGACCCTTGCCATTCGGTTCCTTCAATGGAGGCAGCGTCATCCGAGGTTTGGCGGAATCGGTTAGCTTGAATTTCCGAAACCAAGGCTAAGTAAGATACTCCACACCAAAATAGAACCAACCCGACACGCATGGTCATAATCTCCAATCTTAAGCTTCTATGGGGACTGCAAACCTCTGATTGCATATCTTGAAGTGAATCGACGCCTAACGCAACGATTTTGTCTCCAACTAGGGGTAGTTCGGCAATGTTTAGCAACCGTACTTTGCTGATTCTGCCAGACTCCGCATGGATGCATAGCTGCTTGCACTTTTGATGGTGATCCCTAATTAGAACAGGTTGTTGCAGGTTATGGCTGCGCAGTCATGTTGTGCTCAAACGAGCCAGTCATACATTAATCGACAAGGCTTCAAGTACGACGGTTGACAGATTGATGGACGGTGGAGTCGCAACCGAGCTTTTTCTGCCGCACGCGATCAGAGGATCAGAGGAATCGTGTTCCCTTTCCTGCATCGTAAGCACTTTTTGTCGAGTTTGGCAAAGCGTCAAGTAAAGAGACATGACACATGATTGAAACTGGGACAGTTGCCGCCATGGTGGGAGTGGGTCAGCCATTTGAATTGCAAAATTGGCCCGTTCCCGATCCCGAACCCGGAGCGGTATTGATAAAAGTTCGGTTGGCCAACATTTGTGGCAGTGATTTGCATCTTTGGAAGGGGCATTACATTCCAGCCGATCCAGGGACACCGCAATTGCGCAGTGTCGGCCACGAAATGTGTGGCAGTGTCGCAAAACTTGGGGAAGGTGTCACACACGACAGCTCCGGACAGCCATTGCAAGTAGGCGATCGCGTCGTTTATTGCTATTTTGTGCCTTGCCGCCACTGTCGCGTTTGCTTGAAAAACCAAACGCCCCATTGTCCTTATGGAATGCGTTTTCGACTACCCCCAGACCGCTGGCCACATTTTAGTGCCGCGTATGGGCAGTACTATTATCTCCGGCCTGGACAAGCGTTATTCAAAATTCCGGATAACGTAAGCGATGACTTGGCTGCTCCTGCCAACTGTGCCTTGGCCCAAGTGATCGATGGCTTAGAGGAGGCAGGAGCAGGCATAGGCGACTCGATTGTCATTCAAGGTGCCGGTGGTTTGGGGGTGGCCGCGGTCGCGGTTGCAAAAGAGCGCGGTGTTCGCCAAACCATTGTCATTGATCAGATTGATGAGCGCTTACAAATGGCGCTGGCTTTCGGTGCGGATCATGTGATTGACATGAAGCAGTTTCCAAAGCCTGAAGCACGCATTGCCCAGGTCAAGAAACTAACGGAGGGCTGGGGGGCTGACGTGGTGATGGAAGTGACTGGCAGGGCGATTGCGGTCCCCGAGGGAATCGAGATGCTCGGCGGGGGCGGTGTCTATGCCGAGATTGGCTGTATTTGCGAAAAAGAATATTGCTCGATCGATCCATCCGATTTGGTGCTCGGAGGTAAAAAAGTTTTGGGGTTAATGTGGTACAAAACGGAAAGCTTGTTCAAGGCGATGCACTTTCTGTCGGAAAATCAGGCTCGGTATCCGTTGAACAAACTGATCGCCCAGCGCTATCCGTTAAAAGCCATCAATGATGCGATCAAAGCCCAGGATGCAGGAAAGGTACACCGCTCTTCACTCGATCCTTGGGCTGATTAAGATTAAATGGTCAATAGCGGGTCATGTTCTGCTACGCTCGTCCATATGGTCAAGGCAGGAAGACGTTCTTGCAATTGCCTTGCCATGATCTCCATGCCGCTTCGTTCAGTGACAAAGTGACCCGGCAACGCCAAGCACAAGCCAGCGGCCTTTGCAGCCAGCATATCATGAAAGCGTAGTTCGCCTGTGAAAAACAGATCTGCTTTGGCCTCTATGGCAGCTTGCAGGAGCGAACCACCAGACCCACAGACGATGGCCACGGTATTGATGATTCTGTCAGGATCGCCTACCCACTGCAACCATGACAAGCGGAAAGTGTTCTTCCAATAGTTCAGCAAGTCCTTAAGTGGCAGAGATCTGGGCAATCTCCCTAGACGGCCCACACCCGGACCTTGCGCCATGTTATGTAAAGGGTACACATCGATGGCGGGCTCCTCATACGAATGAGCTTGCCTAACGGCTGTGATGGCATGCTCAAGTTGGCTTGTCGGGCAAAGCACTTCCAAACGGAATTCTTCTACCTCTTCAAAGTGCCCTTTTTTCCCGAGAGTGGGGTTGCTGTTCTCGTTACCACGAAAGGTGCCAGTTCCCGCCAATCGAAAACTGCAAGAGTCATATTGGCCAATTTGGCCTGCACCCGCGGCAAATAAGGCCGTACTTATCTTGGCCACATCGGATGCCGATACGAAGACAACAATTTTGCATTGTGGAGTGGTTGCAGCTTTGACTAAGGGGCGTACTTCTGCCAATCCAAATCGCTGGGCCCATTGAGCGTTGATGCCTGCAACAGCATTATCATAGGCGGTATGGGCACTATAAACGGCGATACCTTCCTTGAGTAATGGCAGCAGCAATCGGCCTTCGGGTTGTTGTGTTGTTAATCGCTTCACAGGTTTGAACATGACGGGATGATGACTAACGATCAATTGGGCCTTCTTTTGTATGGCTTCTTCTACAACATCTGGTGTGATCGTCAGACAGGTCATCAAGCGTTCGATGGTTGCTGTGGGTTGGCCTATCATTAATCCAACTTGATCCCACGACTCTGCCAAATAAAGGGGGGCAATATGTTCCAAATGTTCCATCACCTGTGCAAGTGTCAGCATGTCTGCCATCTCCTAGTTCATGTTTGAACCGATTGAATGTAAGCCAATCAACCATACTTTGCACGCAGAACTTTTCGGATGGATGCCAGCGAGGAATTGCATCTTTCTTTATCAACAGAAATGGCCTAAACTCTGCTTCATGGACGCACCAGAAATCGCCAAAATCCTTGCGGAAATGGGTACTCTCCTGGAATTGCGAGGCGAAAATGCATTTCGCTGCAACGCATATCACAATGCGGCCAGGGCGCTCGAACAGTTATCCGGTAACTTTGCCGAATTGGTTGAACAACATCGTTTAGATGAGGTGCCGGGAATCGGCAAAACGTTACAAGACAAGATCACAACCTTGGCCAGAACAGACCACTTGCAAGAATACGAGGATCTCAAAGCCAGTATTCCGCCGGGGCTGGTTCAAATGTTACGCATTCCTGGCATGGGGCCGAAAAAAGTCAAAGCCTTGTTCGATACGCTCCACATCGATACGTTGGATAAACTAAGGACAGCCTGTGAACAAAATAAAGTCGCTGAACTGAAAGGATTTGGAAAGAAAACACAACAGAAAATCCTGGATGGCCTGTCATTTATCGAAACGGTAGGACAGCGTCAGCTCATTGCTGACGCAGAAGCGATGGGTCAACAGCTGGCTCAGGCCTTTACAGGACATGCTGAAGTGAAACGGTTAAGTTTATGTGGATCGCTGCGTCGTCGCAAAGAGACCATAGGCGATTTGGATTTGTTAATCAGCTCGAATCAACCTGCCTCCTTGTTCAAGCTATTTACCGAACACCCACGGGTTGTCAAAGTGCTGGCGCTTGGGGACACCCGTGCCAGCGTCGTCCTGCAAAATGGTCTCCAAGCGGATTTGCGGGTCGTCAATGACGAGCAATTCCCGTTCGCATTGCATTACTTCACCGGCAGCAAAGCGCACAATATCCAAATGCGTGCGCGTGCCCAAACGTACGGGCTCAAACTAAACGAATATGGCCTAGTGGGTGAAGGTCGAAGCATAGCGTGCAAGGACGAAGCGGATATTTTCAAAGCGCTCGAGCTCGACCCGATCCCACCCGAGTTGCGCGAAGGCACAGGTGAATTGGAAGCCGCCGAGCAGCACGCGTTGCCGCAACTCATTACTTACGAGGACATAAAAGGGGTGTTGCATTGCCATTCCAATTGGAGTGATGGTTCGGATCCATTGGAAGCCATGGTGCGCGGAGCCATGGCAATGGGCTGGCACTATTTTGGCATAGGCGATCACTCCCAATCCCTCAAAGTGGCCAATGGACTTAGCCCAGAGCGTGTGCAACAGCAATGGCAGGTCATCGATGAATTGAACAAAGAGATGAAGCCATTTCGCATCCTTAAAGGTACGGAATGTGACATTCTCCCCGATGGCAGCTTAGACTTTGATGACGAACTGCTGGCAAGGTTTGATTATGTCGTTGCCAGTGTCCACACGCACATGAACCAGAAGAAAGAGGAAATGACCCAACGGATTATCAAGGCCGTGCAACATCCTCAAGTGACCATATTAGGACATCCGACGGGTCGGCTCCTCCTGCGTCGAGACAGTTATTCGCTGGATATGGATGCCGTTATCAAAGCCGCCGTCGATCATCAAACGCTATTAGAGATCAACGCCCATCCTGCCCGGCTTGACCTGGATTGGCTGCATGTGAAAAAGGCCAAACAATTGGGCGCGCGGTTTATCATCAATCCTGATGCCCATGCGGTCGTAGAGCTTGGATTGACGCGCTTTGGCATCGATGTGGCCCGCCGCGGCTGGCTGGAACGGTCCGACGTGGCCAATACCCAATCCCTCAAGCAACTGCTTGCTTGTTTGAAAAAAGGCAACGGTAAATGGTGGTGGTAGTTCACTCCAACGAATGCTGCATTTGCTGATTGACGCGTTCGATGGCCCGGTCAATTTTTTTTCGCAGTGCATCTGGGCTGGTGTTCAACTCTGTCGCCAAAGTCGTCCAGTCCACTCCTTGGGAGCGTCGTTCGACGACCCAACGTTCTTCTTCGGTGAGGTATTTGAGCACCTCAGCGATCAATTCACGTTTACCCACGATGCTACTCGGAGTAGAGATATCCGCGGGCAAGGCTCGCAAGCAATCTTCGGCGTCGGCAATTTGTTTTTGTTGATTGCGGCGAGCAGCCATGTAGCGACGGCTTTCATCGGTGACTTTGTTTCGAGCCATGGTCAGCAGCAAATGTCGAACTTGCTGTGGATCTTTTAACTCATACGGACCGCCAACGACGCGCTCGAAAAAGCTCGTGAACACCGCTTGGCAGATATCCATCGGGTCAATGATCGTTTGGAGACCAAGGCCGATCAAAGGTAAACGAACTTGCCGATAAATCTCCGATTGGAACAATACCACTAATTGACGGCAAGCCTCCTGATCCTTTGCTTTGACTTTTCGCATGAGACGCCGAAATTGTTTGCGTTCGGCTCGTTGAGCATCTTCAGGTGATTGCGCGTCAGCCATAATGAGTTCGTCGTGTGAGATGATTATGAAGAGAAGGCGGCAACAGAATAAGCCTCTCAGGCTTCAATGTGCAAGACTACTGGGCGTCTATTGGCTTCGCAAGGAAAATGTCGAACCGGAGTCTTTTCTTCCTTTGGGGCTCACTTGCTCATCCAACTCAGAAATCTTGAAACGAACGCAAACGATGTAAGGTGATTCACCTTTGGTCCAATGGCCATAAGTCGTCGTAACGAAGGTGCCATCGGGTAGCAACTCCAAGCCTGCATAGGCACAATCCCAAGCGTGTTGATTGTCCATGATGCGAAAGCGATACTGCCCAGGATGACCGGTATGCAAATCTTCATACTTTCCTACCCAGCCGACCCAGTCTCCTGCGGTTGGTGATGGTTTATAGGCATCTCGAAAAGTGATCAACAGTCGGCCATCCGGTGCGTATCGGGCAACATGACGATCACCCGATAAGGCGGAAGGCAGTTCTTTGGGTTCAGTCCAAGACTTTCCTTCATCACGGCTGAAAATGACATGGCTATTTTTCGTGCGTGTATTTTCCCTCAACAACAGAGCTATTTCCTTGCCGTCAGGAGAGCGAATCGCGCCGGGCTCGCAGAGATGAATATCTTGGCGCGCAAGAATAACTTGCGGAGGCTCCCAAGTAAGCCCGCCATCTGAGGTGCGCGATTGATAGAGGGTAAAGGTAGCAGGCTTGGTTGCTTTGGATTTTTCTTGAAAATAACGTCCATCATCGTGAAAGAATGCTAAATAATGTCCCGGACCGGTTCGCAGTTCGACGAGCGAACTCATAGCCACGATGCCGCCAAAAGGGCCTATGGGCTTCAATTCCGACCAGGTAACCCCCAAATCTTCCGAAACGCTTGAACGAATTGGAAAGAGTCCAGAAAACAGCAGTAATCGGTATTTCTGTTTAGAGTCTCCGGTAGCGTATATGGTTGGTGTTTCTTGAGAAGTGGTCCAGCTCGCTGGTGTGGGCAACCGTTCGGACCATTTTAATCCGCCGTCCCGGCTCTTCTTCAAAATGATGGGGCCTTTCCCATGCCCTTTGGGGTAGACGATCAACAACGTTCGTTGATCAGGAAGCAAAACGGTGGTCGGGTGGCCCAAATATTGTCCAGCTTCCTGATCGACAATAATCTGTCGATAGGTTTGACTGGACAAGTCAATCCAGGGTATTCCAAACGGTTCATGTGCGGGAGGTTGTTGCCAGTGACTGACGCTCAACAAGACCGATATTAGAGCGAATAGTCCTCTGTTACAGATCATCATCTCAGCTCCCTAGACTATGTTGGTTGCATTAAGGATGGTTTGCCAAAATCAGTTCTTTCATTTCCCGAACTGCCCGTTCAAGCCCGACGAGCACGGCGCGCGATATGATGCTGTGGCCGATGTTGAGTTCTACGACATGTGGAATACGGGCAACGTCCTGAACATTGATGTAATTCAACCCATGCCCCATATGGACATGCAGGCCGGCTTCATGGGCTAGTTCCGCAGCTACCGTTAGCTCGCGCAAGCAATCCATTCGGTCGGAATGATTGCGAGCCTCCGCGTAAGAACCCGTATGAAACTCTACGGCTTCGACTTTAAGCAAATGAGCTTCGCGAATCTGGCGAGGGTCGGCATCAATAAACAATGAAACACGAATATCAGCCTGATGGAGGCGTTCCACAGCTTGCCTGACAGCAGCGGCATTTTGGACGACGTCTAAACCTCCTTCTGTAGTAATCTCCTGGCGACGTTCAGGAACCAAAGTTACGTAGTCAGGTTTCACCAAGCAGGCGATATCGACGATCTCCATAACCGCTGCCATTTCCAAGTTAAGCCGACCTGGAACGGTCGGTCGGAGTCGAAGCAAATCTTGATCCTGAATGTGTCGTCGATCCTCGCGCAAATGAAGAGTGATGCCATCGGCACCTCCTAATTGTGCCAAGACAGCAGCCCAAACGGGATCAGGTTCGATGCCGCGCCGTGCTTGCCGTAAGGTAGCGACGTGATCGATATTGACACCCAAACGGACCATGCTGCACCTCATATAGGAGGAGTCAAGAGAGATGATGATGCTACATCACCATTCTAGGAAAGGATTTCATATCAGTCGTAGCATAGCGCTGACGCTGCATGGATCATGAATGCATCTGTTCAAGATCGGTAACGAAGACAAAACTCATAATAACGCCGAATTTCGCGATCAATGACTTTGAAACTGACATAAAGCAGAATCAAATCAACTAAAATGCTGAAAACCCCGAGTTGTATGGAGGGCAGCATCCAGCCAATAAAAGGACTGAGTTTGGGCCAAACCAATACGAGAAAAATACACATCAAAGGCACCAGGCGAAAAGTCCACGTCGTCACATAGCCAGGATCGCGCAGGAGACGATAGAGCATCTTGATGTCCCACACGATATCACGAAGCAAAGAGCTTTCGGGAACAACAGCCCCCAACAACCGGAAAGCGGTGTTGGTCTTAGACGGTAAACGTGGTGGATTGGGATTCGTGACCACGGGGGGAAGCTGAAACTCTGCCAAGGTCGCAATCGGTGGAGCCTGCTGGATTTGGTTTTGTGCTGTTTGCTTTTCTTGGCGGACGTTGACGTTGGTGGCATCTCTCAAGCCAACGGCGGATAGTGTTTCCACTGGTGGCAAGAGAATGTCCGTCTGTGTCAATCGCGTCGTGACCTGCTGCACGATCCGTTCTTCCATTTGCTTGGTGTCGCACAAAATGGCCACAACATCTTCCAAGCGTTGCAGCCGACCATCAATCGGCTCAACGGGAGGATTGGTTTGCTTGGATTCCAGATTGTGTTCAGACGCTTGTCGATCCACCGAAGACTCCTGATCGGGGGCTTTGTAATCAAAGTACCTTTTTGAAGACCCCTCCGATCAATTATTCGTTTTTTTTTGCTTGCCATCGAGTCGAAATACATCTTAGCACATCGATGCAGGTATTTCTTTAAACCGATTGATGAAAGTTATCCAGTACAGTCCGAATAGCAAAGCAAGGAAGTCTGGGGGGCTTGGTTTTGAGGTGCAGTTTATTTTTAAACAAAAAAGACGTATGATGAGTATGAGCTTCCTATGCGAAGATTTAAGGCGTTCGGGGGCAAAAGATGCTGACCCAAAAACGGTACGTTTGGCTCGTCTTCTTTCTTGCCTGTGCTTGGACATGCAGTGTCAAGGGAGGGGAAGCTTTTCGTTACCCTGAAGGCAAGCAGGGTCAAGGTGAATTGCGCAACATAAATGGCATACCTGTTTTAAGCGTGACTGGAAATGCATCAGAAATAGGTGAGGATGTTGGAACTTTGGCCTTACGGCATGCTCGAAGGCTCTCACATTATCCAAAAGATCTATTGGCCTTTTTTGGGGCAGATTGGACTTGGCCTACACTGCTGGGAATGGGCAAAAAAATGATGCCTCAAATCCCCGCCTCATATCGTCAAGAATTAGAAGTCATGTCTTCTGCTTCAGGCGTCGACATGGAATTGCTCATCGCGGGCAACACTTTTTTCGACATCAAAAAGATGTTCGCTTGCTCAGCAATCCTGGTGGAACCAAGCCATAGTAAATCAGGAAAAGTTCTGTTTGGTCGAAATTTGGATTTCCCTTCGATGGGTTATCTACATCTGTATAGCCTGGTCACGGTCTATCATCCAAAAGGGAAATTCGCCTTTGTTTCAATTGGATTTCCCGGCATGATTGGTTGTTTGACTGGCATGAATGAAAAAGGACTCTGCCTGGCTATTAATGAAGTTTACAGCGGCGGAGACCGATCAGCTTCATTTGACGCTAAAGGCATTCCTTATGCCGTATGCATTCGCGAAATGCTCGAAGAATGCAGTTCAATTCAAGAAGCTCTGAAGTGGCTTAAAAAACGACCACGAACAACTTGTTACAATCTCTCGATTGCAGACCAACAGCAAGTAGGTGTGCTCGAAGTGACCACACAGAACGTGGTCTTTCGACCAGCCAATCAGGGCGTTTGCACGGTGACCAATCATTTTCTGTCAAAAGAACTGGCTCTACCGAAACAGAATAACATTTACGATACTTTGGATAGGTTAGCCAAGCTTGATGAACATCGCGGCAATGGCCTACTGGATGTTGCGGAAGTGGCCAGGGCTTTACACAAAGCCAATCTCGGACAACTCACTCTACAAACCATCGTGTTTGAACCGTCAGAATTAACACTCCATTTAGCCATTGGCCAAACACCAAGTTCCGCGTTACCGCTCAAGAAGATCGATTGCCGATCATTACTCAAATCAACCCAGTAGAATTGGACTATCCATGAAAAAAGCAATCGCTTTGCAGGTTGATGCTGCTTTATGCAATAGCATGGTTTAAACTAAGAAATGCTGTTGATTATCGTCAATTCATATAAAATCTAATGTTTTGGTACTGTTACAAGAGGAGATGATGAAAAACATTACGCAGGAAGATCTACAAGGATATTTGGACGAAGCTTTGAGCGAGGCGGATCTTGCACGTGTTGAACAAGCCTTGCGTGAGTCACCCTCGCTGCAACAGATACTTAAACGCTTGCTGACCGAAAGAGATCGAGGTGAGCACAGCATTGGTGCCATATGGCGCCGCCGTCGGCTTAGTTGTCCAAGCCGGGAACAATGGGGTAGCTATCTTTTAGGGGTGATCGACGAAGAACTGGCCGACTACATGCGGTTTCACCTTGATACCATTCACTGCCCTTATTGTCAGGCCAACTTATTGGACTTGCAAGGTCGTCGCCGCGAGCCCGCGAAGCAGACCGATCAACGGCGTCAAAAACTGTTCACATCAAGTGTTGGGACATTCCGCGCCGTAAGAAAATAACACAGCCAATTGGTTCAGATAGCAGGATGCATTGGTTCACAATGCGGTGTCTTGTTTTTGTCAACATAAACACTTGTTGATCAACGAGTTTAAACTGGACTATGAAAGCAGATTCATTTACGCTGGTACAGTAATCTCTGCGATCAAAGGTGGATGTGCATGAGTCGAGGTCCAACCGGTCAACCGCCATCACGAGAAGGGCCTACATCTCCGGTTCGTGAGCCGGGAGCTTCGCCCTTACCTGGGTACCGTCTCATGGAACCCTTGGGTAAAGGTGGTTTTGGCGAGGTATGGAAATGTGAAGCACCGGGTGGAATTCTCAAAGCAATCAAGTTTATCAAGGGAAGTGTCAACAGCGCCACCACCGGCGTTCAAGCAGCTCAAGAATACAACGCCCTGAGAAAAATAGTTGGTATACGTCATCCATTTCTGCTTTCGATGGACCGAATCGAGGAAGTCGATGGCGAACTGCTTATTGTGATGGAATTGGCCGATCAAACGCTTTTTGATCTTTTTGAAGCTTATCGCCGAGCGGAATATGCTGGCATCCCGCGTGATGAACTCATCGGCTACATTAGTGAAGCTGCCGAAGCACTGGACCTGATGAATGGCCAATACAACTTGCAGCATTTGGATATCAAACCAGGCAATCTGTTTCTCATTGCCAATCATGTGAAAGTTGCCGATTTTGGCCTCGTGGGCGACTTGGGACAATTACCCGCTTCTGAGGCAGAAGGTGTGATCGAGCCTATTGGCATCACACCGCTCTACGTTGCTCCTGAAGTGTTGCACGGCAAGCCGAGTGCATTTAGCGATCAATACAGTTTGGCCATTGTCTATCAGGAATTGCTGACGGGCACGCTCCCCTTTATCGGCAAAAACAGTCGTTCGTTGGCCATGCAACATGTGATGGCCGACCCCGCACTTGAAGCACTGCCCGTCAAGGATGTTCCAATCGTAGCCAAGGCTTTAAGCAAAGAACCGACCAAGCGATTCCCCTCCTGTTTGGCGTTTGTACAAGCATTGATTACAGGAGAAGTCAACCCAACTGCAAGCAAGGGTAATTTGACCCGAAGCATGTCGATTATCCGTGTCCCAGGGTTGGAAACCAAAGGTGAAATCAATCTGCTTGCTGAAGACACCAAACCAAGTGGCGCGGTGACCACACCTCTCGGTGGGCAACAGCAAAGGACCACCCAAAGACTTCAGGAAATCCCACGCAACACCGCCTTGAATCCACCTTCTTCATTGCTAGGCGAAGATGAGGTACTGCCAGGGTATCAATACCTCGATTTAATTGGCCGCAGCCCTTTGGGCGAACTGTGGAAAGTGAAAGCGCCAGACCAGAAGAAAAAATTAGCCAAAATTGTCACAGGATTCGAAGGCCAAGACACAAAAGACGAAGCGCGCGCGGTAGCCATGCTTGGGTCAATTCGTCATCAAGGGATTCTAAGTTTCGAGCTGATTTACAAAGGTCCAGGGCGTTTAGCATTGATTTATGATGCAGTCGAGGAAACGCTTTGGGATCGGTTTCAATCCTACCGTTCGCAGCGTCTACAAGGCATCCCGCGACATGAATTGATCAATTACATGAAGGAAGCTGCGGAAACACTCGATGATTTGCGTGAACGCTTAGAGTTGTTGCATATGGCATTGAATCCACGCAACATGGTGCTTCCAGAAAATGACGCCTTGTTGATCATGGATTTTGGCTTGGCCCATTTGTTGTGGTTTCAAGGCAGCCAGCCCGTTGCACCACTGAACCAACGCTACTCAGCCAATGAATTGGCTGAGAATCAAATCGCTCGCAGTACCGATCAATACACCCTCGCCGTGATTTATCAAGAATTGTTAACGGGAGTGCATCCGTTCAAGAAGTTTCTATCCGTTCGCCCTGGTGGTATGACGCGTTCGCAGCGCGGCCAACAGCGCGTGATTCAGCCGGAATTGGATCCCTTGCCGGCGCCGGATCGCCCCATCATTATGCAAGCACTGCATCCTGACCCTCAACAGCGGTTCCAAAGTTGCATGGAATTTGTCGAAATGCTCGAGATGCAAGATGCTGCCGTTGACGATCAGCGTCGAACGCGTATGTCCATGTCGCAGATCGAAATATCTAATGCAACCTGGTTTGATTTGCCTCAAGAAAGCGGTGAAACCGATACGCAAGCAGCCATTCGCGTCGTCAATGATCTGGTTCAATCGCTGGCTGCGCATTGGCCTATCGAAACCCATGGTGGCATGCGCTATATCCACCGAGCGGGCGAAACGATCATTCATCGCTGCGGTGCGATGCTGCCGGCTGGCTTGGCCCAAGCAAAATTAGAAGGGTTTCGCCAATCCTGTGGAGCCCAATTGGTGCGTGGTGACGATCAGTTTTATGTCTTTCGCATGTTCAAACCTAGGAGCTTCTGGCAAACGGTGCGCGGCTTGCAGCCTGGCTTGGAAATCAGCTTGCGCTTGCAACACCCCACGTCAAAAGCAGCCATGCTGACCGAAGTTACGGTGCAAATCACACCGATCAATTGTGAGCCAGACGAAGGCACGGAATTGCTGAAAAACTTGGGCCCAAAGATCATCGAACAAGTGCGAACCTATCTACAAGCGACGCAGGAACGCCACAATAACGAACGCTACGAATACAGCTATCCGTTTTCGGTGCAGCCAGTTTACCCGCGCGGCGAAATGGGCGAATTGATCCAATGTCAAGGCAAGGATATATCCGTTGGCGGCATGAGCTTTTATTCACCTATCGAATTGCCCACTCCGCAAATGGTCATTCACTTAATGGGGCCTCAGGCCCAAATCAGCACGCCGGTACCTGCATGCGTGGTCAGGACCTCCGCATGCCAAGACAGCGGTTGGTATGAAGTGGGTATCAAATTCTTATTTGATGGGGTCGTGGGGTCTTACGAATAGCTCTAACCATACCACGATCGATGGAGCGGATGCATCACGAAGAACTTGTGCCGTCGCAAAGCGACAAAGGCAGGTCAGTTATGAACGCCGCTTGGACCGATCGATATATGCGAGCACTGGACGCTACCCACGAAGCCGGGCGGCGGGCATTAGAGTTCTTTGACCGACCGCTGACTGTCGAATGGAAAGCGAACGAAAGCCCAGTCACTATTGCGGATCGAGAAGCCGAGAATCTTCTACGGCAGAAAATACTAAGCCGATTTCCGGAAGATGGTTTCATCGGCGAAGAATTCGGCAAGGTAGAAGGGCACTCAGACTTCACTTGGATTGTCGATCCTGTCGATGGTACGCGCAGTTTTGTTCGTGGCATCCCATTTTGGGGTACATTGGTCGGTTTGCTCTACCGCGGCGAGCCGATTGCGGGTATTTGTTACATTCCACCCCTCAATATTACCTACCGCGGAATGCGCGGCGAAGGTGCTTTTCGAGAACATCGCAAGCTCTCGGTTTCAAACGTGGAGCAGTGGCCGGAAAGTCAGGTTTTCTTTTCTAATTTGACCCTGTTCATGATGGATTCTGCACGGGATGGTTTCATGGATTTGCTGAACCATGCCCAACGGACTCGAGGATATGGTGATTTTTACGGATTCATGCTCGTTGCCCAAGGTTCGGGTGAGGTAATGTTGGAATATGGGGTGAGTTCATGGGATATCGCTGCCTTGATTCCCATTGTTGAAGAAGCAGGTGGAGCGTTTACAGACTGGGATGGCAATAAGTCGATTCATCGTCCTGATGTGATTGCCACCAACGGCAAGATGCATCGTGCAGCCTTGGACATTTTACGCAAACATCGAGGTCCGGATTGGCAAAAAGCATTAGCTCAACATCAAACCAAAATTGTTTAGACCGGCACTTTGTTCCAGTTCGATTGACTTTTTATCCGATCTACATTAATAATGAAATCGATATCCTCAAGCGAAAGCTAAAGTGCAATGCGAATAATGATCCATCTTCTGATGTTTGTGGCAGGGGGTTTGCTGCTCCTTCCCGGAGGATGGTGTTGTTCGATCGCTGCCTGTTGCCAGAATACCCTATCTAGCGCAACCACCAATCCATGTCATCACAGTGCTGCCAATGACGAATGTTGCTGCGAACAGCAATGTTCTTGTTGTGGCAAAGAAATCCAAAAGCAAAATAAACCTCTGAACAACTCCTCACCACCCTCCAAGAATACGTGTGCTTGCAGCGAACAACTGCCAACGATTGTGGTGACAACAACCTTGGTATGGTTTCCCCCGCAGGCCATTGCTTATTTGCCCGCATCCGAATTTCACTTGAGGGCCTACATTCAATCCCCAAATTCTTGGGAAGAGTCACTAAGGCACGCTAAACCGCCACCGCTGTTTCTGCAACTCGAAGTCTTTCGTTGTTAAGCCAGTTTATTTCAGCGTTCCCCAATACCTTGGACTTCTTAAGGTCAGCTAATTGACCTGCTGCACAGCATACTTCTTGCTGTTCAGCGATGACTACACACATTGTTGGTTTTTTAGGAGTTGAATCATGAATGTGAATTTGTTGGTTGGTTTGTTGGCATCGGTGGGATTGATCGGAGCCGCTACCTTCACCACTAATAGTAAAGCACCGCAGTCGACGACATCTTGTTGTGCTGCTTGTGCACCAGGTTGTTTCTGCTGCGACTTGGGCGATTGCTGCTGCTCTGATTGTGCTTGTACGGGTGGATGCTGTGCAGCCTGCCCTGGTTCTGTCTCAATGCCTTGCAAAGCAACTAAGGCAGAGACGCGAAAAACAGCCAGTTGCTGCGATTGTTGTGATGTTGGTTGTTTCTGCTGCGACTTGGGCGATTGCTGCTGCTCTGATTGTGCTTGTACGGGTGGATGCTGTGCAGCCTGCCCTGGTTCTGTCTCAATGCCTTGCAAAGCAACTAAGGCAGAGACGCGAAAAACAGCCAGTTGCTGCGATTGTTGTGATGTTGGATGCTTCTGCTGCCCGAATGGGGTTTGTGGTTGCCAAGCCAAGCCAACCGCACAGCATGTCATGGAAGCTTGTGTTACCTCAGCCAAGGCTTCCACAAAATCGTGCAAGAAGTGCTGCTCGGATGGCTGTTGCAAATAGTAATGATACCTAACAGCTAGCTACAAACAAACCTAGACCAGCCGATTCGTCGGTTGGTCTTTTTTACGTTTGCGATTCAGGCAAATGTAAACTATCATTAGTTCATTCCCTTTTTTGCCCAAAAATTCAGGTGAGAACATATGACGTTGGCGTTTATTGGGACTTTATCCAACGATCAATCCATGGCGTTGATCTTTCTCTGTATCATCCTGATCATTGAAGCTTGGATCGATCTGACCGAGTTACGCGTACCCAACAAAATCACCTTCCCAATGATCTTTGCGGGTTGGCTGTACGCCTTTGGCAGGGCGTTTTTTGTAACACAAGATTCTGGAACGACTTTGGAATTGTATGTGTGGCCAATGGGGCCTGACTTTACATTGACCCAATCACCCCTTGTCGAAGCATTGATTGGACTTTGGTCGTCTTTCAAATTGACCATGTTGGGATTTTTCCTGTTAATTTGGCTTTATGCCATCGGCGGCATGGGGGCAGGCGACGTTAAGATGCAAATGGGATTCGGAGCTTGGGTAGCTCCTATATTCGGATACGCCCATGGATTCCAAATCGTCCTCTGGGGTTGGATTTTTGCGGTGATCATTGGCGGCTTCATCTCTGCCATCATGATCTGGTGGCGGGGAAACTTCAGTCAAAACAAACAAAATGTTAGCGATATCGTTGGGGATTTATTTTCGGGCAAATCGGTTGGACAAATCGCCGATCGGGCGGCCGAGCGCAAGCCCCGCATGCAACTGTTGCCCTACGGAGTGCCTTTATGTTTGGGATTTATTGGCTACATTCTTTTGGATCATTTCAAAATGTGGCCAAACTTTTGGTAATATGAGGAAGCCAGTGGAATTGGCTGTAGATTGCAGTTGATGTACTTCAATTTGTCTGGATTTTGCATTTTGTCTCTTTTGTCGAATGATTGGAAAAACTCTTACAAGCCAAACATTCCTCATAGACGTAAAAGTTGAAGTAGGTGGCACTATTTAGTCGAAATAAGCGGCAAGGGAGAATGGTCACAACGGATTGATTCACGTTACACTGGAACCAAATGTTCGGCGTGTAATCTGGAATTGAGAAATGAACGAAGCAGTGCTCGCCCCCATACACATCTTGGAAAACAACTTTTAGCGGAGGAGCTCCAATGCAGTCGCGGACGTTAACGTTGATGGTCATCGCTCTGGCTTGTGGTCTGGGGGCGGCTTACCTGGCATGGAAATATGCCGGGGGTGGCGCCGAGAAAAATGTGGCCATGAAGAAAGTGCTGGTTCCGAAGCAGGATATCCGTGGCTTGCAGCGATTGAATGACCCCAACATGTTCACGGAAATGGAAGTAAAGGAATCCACTTTGCGTGATCCGAATGATGTCGTGATCAGCCATGACCAGATTAAGGACATGCGTGCGAAAGACTTCACACTGAACAAGGAAAAGCCCTTCTACTTGAGCGACGTCGTCAAGTATCGCGATTCCAATCTGGGCGCACGCTTGAACCCAGGCGAAGTGGCTGTATCCATTCCCGTCGATGCACAACTGGCTGGTAGCGGGTTAATCGAAGTCGGTAATCGTGTTGACATTTGTACGCAAATTCCAAGCGTCAGTGGCGACCCTAAGATTGTGTTTAAGGTGGTCTTTCAAAACATAGAAGTGCTGGGCGTGAATTCGGATGCCGCTCCTTCGCCAGATGGAACACCCAAGCCACCCAATTCATTGACCTTGCGTATGCCGCACGATAAAGTTCCAGCCTTGTCGGGCTATCGCAGTCGCGGCCAGACGTTCCATGTGTTTTTGCGCAAACCCGGCGACAACACGATTTATGATTACAAAGAGTTTGTTTTGGGTGAATCGGAAACGCACGGAGATAAAGAAAACAAACCAAAAGAAGTGGCCATGACCGACACCCCGAAGGAACCAGTTACGCCACCGGTTACAACGACGCCCACTGTGCCGGCTGTGATGACCCAGCCCGCACCAACCGTGCAACAACCAACACCCACAGTAACGCAACCTGTGCCAACCAAGCCATTACCAGAAATTGACAATGAACCTAAGTTCATCACGACACGCATCGTTGGAGATGGTTCGGGAGTGAAGATGATCAAGACCGAAATCAAGAAAGAAGAGAAGAAAAAAGAAGTAAAGAGTGAGGTTCCTTCTGGATCACAACTCTAAGGGTCCAAAGTTCTTAGTTGACATCATCGAGCGAGATGAATGCAAAGTCTCGCTTGATGATCCAAAGTTCGAAAGCTCGTTGTGCCTGGTTGGGGATCGAATAACGTAAGCGAAAGCCGCGTGTCCGCGCCAAAGTGGGGGACGTGACGATAGTGAACGAGGTTTATTCAGGAAGATAACGCCTCATTCACTCACAGCGTCACGTGCGGTCACGGCAACACCCCGAGACCATCCCGTCGGACCGTCATTTGAAGAAGAGGTGAAAGGATGCACGCTCTCAGGACATGGATGAAAGGCAACCGCCGGCTGATGGGCGCCGGTCTTGTGACCGCGCTTTTGTCTTGCCCTGCTGCCTGGACACAACCACCGGACATGCCCCCCACGTCGCCACCGGCAGCAGAAACTGGCGGATCCACTGGTCAGGCACTTCGCGCTGATATTGCCTGCCAGATCAACGAAACCATTACACTCCGGCATAGCTCCGGAATGCCACTCAAGGAGATTTTGGTCTCAAGATCTGGCATTATTGGCGACATCGTCAAGGTCCAACCTGACGATGCTAGCTTGTGGAAAGCAACAGGTAAATCGGTTGGTATTACCCAAGTGACGTTGGTAACCACCGATGGTCAGAGCGAATTCAAGATCATTCGCGTTGACCCTGATTTGAATCACATTCGCAGCTTGTTGGCGCAGAATTTCCCAACCGCCAACTTGATGTTGATCCCTGGGGGCCAACAAGGCTCTCTGATCGTGAGCGGTTGGGTCGAATCGCCTGAAGATGTTCAACCCATTCTGACCTATCTGCGCGGTTTCGTTCCGGGGAACAATGTCAATCTGATCACCAACGCGATGCGCGTTTCGGGTGTTCAGCAAGTGAAACTGGAAGTCTGTGTGGCGCGCGTCCAACGAACAGACTTCCGCAACATGGGCTTCAGCTTCTTCCGGGTTGATTCGGAAAAAGCCTTGTTAAGCTCGATTGGCGGGACGCCCTTGTCCTTGCAGTCGGGTGTGTTGCGGCCGCCAAGCGTTTTAGCTCAGAATCCGAGCAGCGTGATTCAATTCGTGCTGACGGAACCGAACTCTGCTTTTATTGGTTTCTTGCAAGCGCTGAAGCAAGAAGGTGTTGGCAAGATTTTGGCTCAACCGTCATTAACCACGATGTCCGGTCGGGAAGCTTCCTTCCTGGTGGGCGGTGAAGTGCCTGCAGTGGTCGCCGGTGGTGGAGCATCGGGCGGCCAAGGTGGCGTCGGCGGTGGCAGCGGTGCCATTCAGTTCCGCCCCTTTGGTACTCGCGTTAGCTTCTTGCCGGTGGTTCTGGGCGATGGTCGCATTCGCTTGCAAGTTCAGGCAGAAGTGAGTCAGGTTGCTGGCACGGTCACGCAGGCGTTCTTTACAGCTCCATCGTTCGTGATCAGCCAGGTGCAAAGCACGGTCGAGATGGAAAATAAACAAAGCTTTATCCTAGGCGGCTTGCTCCAGACAGAAGTCAATGGAACTACCAGCAAATTGCCGGTGTTGGGTGAACTGCCTTTTGTTGGCGCAGCCTTCCGGTCGGTAGAATTGCGTGAAATTGAAACCGAATTGGTGGTCATGGTCACGGTAAGCCTGGTGGATGCGCTCGACAGCCACCAAAAGCCCTGCATGCTTCCTGGTCAGGAAACGCGCAAGACGACCGACTTCGAACTGTTCTTGGAAGGCATTCTGGAAGCTCCACGCGGACCGCGCGAACTGTTCCCGAACGGGAAATATGTTCCAGCACATAAATTGGCACCTCCCTATGGCGTGCCCATGGGCGATGGCTGCAATGGCAATGGTTGGGGCCATGGTTGCGGTAAAGTCGGTTGCACGACGGGCTGCTCGAGCTGTGCACCATGCGGTAGCACGCCCGTTTACACCGCTCCCGCTCCAATGCCTGCACCTTCGACAGATGCTAAAAAAGTATCATTGATGCCCGTTCAGCCGTCCACTGCTCCAGTCGTAAAGAAATTAGAAACGAAGCAAGTGCAATTGGCGCAGCCGGAAATGAAAGCGGTTGTTCCTGTAAGTAATGAAGCTACGGTGATTGTGCCAGCTCCTCAAGCACCGACCATACCGGCAGTAGCACCTTCGGCCCCATCCATGCCGAGTGTTCCAGCTCTGCCGCCGTTGCCCGAGGAGGTTAAAAAAGTGGAAACTCCAAAGCAGGAAGTTCCGCCGTTACCGGAAATACCGAAGCAGTAGCTATGAAAACACGGGTTTACGGTTAAAAAACCAAGGAAGGGCCAAGCCGAAACGTTAAGATCGGCTTGGCTTTTCTGCTCTAATGCAAGAATTCTGAGACAGAGACGTTGCTAGGTCTGATGAACCTGTTCATAATGGAAGGGGCTGTTTATTTGGTTTTATTGAATAACGAGGGGGCAGGCTGAACCAAGGTCAGCTCGATCCGTGGATTATTTGAAGGAAGCGAAACCGAATAATCCTTTGTTACTGCATGCGGATCGCAATTAGTACACACAAGAACAACAGCGGTACGACATCATGATGGAAGCGCGACGATTAGCCATATGTGATCCTTCGAACGCCACACGTGAACCCTTGCGTAATTTGCTGCTAGGGATGGATGGCGTTTCTCTTGAAGCGGAATCGAACCGCTACGAATACTTCAGTGACGTTGTAGAGCAATACCAGCCTGACACAGCCATTATTTGCCTGGATAGCGACCAGACCCGCGGACTGCAATTGATATCGCAGTTGGCACGAAGTGCTCCACACATGGCAATTCTCGCTGTGAGTGCACGCACTGATGGCCCATTTATTTTGCAAACACTGCGAACTGGCGCTCGCGAATTTTTACCACAACCGATTCAATTCGAAGAACTGCAAGCTGCTATCGATCGAGTCCGTTCCGTGCTCCCGTCTCCGCCTGGCATGGAGATCAATACGGTCGCTCCCATTATGCCGCGGGTTTCCAACTTATCCACTTCGAAAGTAATCGCGATAGCAGGGTCACGCGGTGGCATTGGATGCACAAGCATTGGCATCAATCTCGCATGCTGCCTGGCCCAGGATAAAGAGAATCGCGTGGTATATGTCGATTTGGATTTAGCTCTTGGGGATTCCGATGTTACGCTGGACATCATACCCAGCTACACATTGGCGGATATCGCCATGAATATCCAAGAGATTGACCCCAAATTCTTAAAAGGGGCTTTGAGCCGGCACGAATCGGGACTTTATCTATTGCCACACCCGATGCAACTCGACGATGTTGGCTTGATTCATGAAGAACATTTGCAGCGGTTGTTGGCCTTATTACGTACAGGTCACACGCACATCATCGTGGACCTCAGCAAGAGCTTTCGACCCACTGATTTTACCGCACTGCAAATGGCCGATATCGTGTTATTAGTAGCTCAGTTAGAGCTAACCAGCATCCGCAACTGTGTTCGGTTGATTCAATCCATGAGCAATGTGGATGGCTTGGCCGAAAAAATACACTTGATCATGAATCGAGTCGGGGCAGATGATCAGGATATCAGCATCTCGAGAGCCGAGGAGACCATTAGCCGAAAGGTCTTTTTCGTCATTCCCAATGACAGCAAAGCCATGCTTAGCTCCAGAAATGCGGGAAAACCGTTAATTCAATTTGCTCCTAAGTCTAAAGCATGCCAAGCTTTCATACAGTTAGCCAACGTATTGTCCGGTAAAGCTGAAATGCCTTCCAATGATTATGTGAAAGTGAAAAAGAAGTCAGGCTGGTTTGGAAGATAATGGCCTCGCAGAGTGGTTCGCCCGGTTGGTTTTGTGCTGGCACCTTAAGGATGTTTTTGCGAAAGAAGGTCGACCATGTCCAAGTTTCCTTCGCGTGGCGGTGTTCCTCCTAGTCATTTACCGGGTCTGACTTCAACGTCCGCTCCTTCGCTCCCACCCGGACGGACGTCTGGCAGTGTCCCGAGCTTGCCTTCACGCGGGTCCATTAACATCAGCGGCACATCCCTGGCTGGAGGTACGACAAACAAAAGCTTCGACGACCTCAAACGCATTATTCACAGTAAGTTGGTTGAAAAACTAGACTTATCAAAAGTCAGCGACTTGCAAGGTGATGTGTTACGCCGTGAAATACGGCTTGTGGTCGAACGACTCTGTGATACAGAAAATCCGCTCCTCAATCGCATGGAGCGTGAACGACTCATCGACGAAGTGTTGGATGAAACGTTCGGGTTTGGCCCCTTGGAAATTCTGCTCAAAGACCCAACCATTAGCGATATCATGATCAATGGTCCTCACCGGATTTATGTCGAACGTCGAGGAAAGACGGAAAAAACCGACGTGAAATTCCGTGATAATCAACACCTGTTGCAGATTATTGATCGCATCGTTTCAAAAGTCGGTAGGCGTGTTGATGAAACAACCCCCATGGCGGATGCCCGCTTGCCTGATGGCTCCCGTGTAAACGTTATTATTCCACCGCTGGCCCTTGATGGACCAGCCATGTCCATTCGTCGTTTCGGTTCGACGCCGTTAAAGTTAGAAGACTTGCTCAACTTCAATGCGTTCACGAAGGAAATGGCGATTTTGATGGAGGCCGCTATCAAAGCCCGGCTCAATATCATCATCAGCGGAGGTACAGGTAGCGGTAAAACCACATTATTGAACACCCTGTCAAGCTTCATTCCTGGTCACGAGCGCATCATCACCATCGAAGATGCTGCGGAATTGCAATTACAGCAAGAACACGTGGTGCGGTTGGAAACGCGCCCGCCCAATATCGAAGGCAAAGGTCAGATTACCTGCCGCGACTTGGTTCGTAATGCGTTGCGTATGCGTCCTGAACGTATCATTATCGGCGAATGCCGCGGTGGCGAAGCGCTGGACATGCTGCAAGCCATGAACACGGGCCATGAAGGCTCCATGACGACATTGCACGCCAATAGTCCTCGCGATGCCTTAGCACGCTTGGAAACGATGGTGATGATGGCTGGGTTTGAAATGCCTGTCAAAGCCATGCGCCAACAAGTCGCCTCGGCAGTGGACATCATTATTCAAACCAACCGATTGCAAGGCGGACCACGCAAAATTACCAGCGTCTCCGAAATCGTCGGCATGGAGCAAGAAATCATCGTGATGCAGGAAGTTTTTCGATTCAAGCAATTAGGCATCGATCAGAACGGTCGAGCCTTTGGCCAGTTCGAATGCAGCGGTGTACGGCCCACCTTTTTGCCGAAATTGGAAGCGGCTGGAATTAAGCTGCCATCGAATTTGTTCCAGGAGCGCATTTTACTTCGCGACTAAGACATAACCATGTGAAGGGCTCACCTCGCGCTAACCGCCCGAGTTGTTTTCCACCGAAGTGTGGGCCACTTCAAGCAACAGGGGAGCAATCATGCCTAATCTGCAGTCGTTGACGGATCCCATGATAATGATACCGCTTCTTGCATTCGCATCAGCGGTGGCTTTGGTGATGGCCATTGGCTTTATCGCCAATCGCCGTGTCAGCAGTGCTGAAAGCCGACTGGAAATTTTTGCGCGGAAAAGCAGCAAAAATACCTCTTCCAGCCAGTCCATCGAAATCTGGAAAGATGCGATGGATGCCGGCAAAAAATCCTTGGTGGAGCAAATCGCACCTAAGATCCCGTCGCTTGAACGTATCTTTGAGCAAGCTGAGGTCAACATCAAGCCCAGCGCAGTGATGGGGATTTCCGCTTTGCTCTTTGTGGTATCGACGGTTGCCAGTTACGCGGTCGGGGCACCTATTGCCGTGGCATTGATCCCAGGTTTGATCTTTGGATTTGCACCTTGGTGGTGGGTGTTTTATATGCGGAAAAAGCGTTTGGACAAGTTTCAAGCGCAAATGCCCGATGCCATGGAATTACTTGCCCGAGCCTTGCGAGCAGGCCAAAGCTTTCAAGCAGGGTTGCACATCATTGCTGAAGAAATGCCTCCCCCAATCGCCACGGAGTTTGGCAGAGCCTATGAAGAACAAAACTTAGGTGTCACCGTCGAAGATGCCCTCAAAGCCATGTGCGAACGCGTACCCAATCTCGATCTAAAATTCTTCGTGACGAGCGTGCTCATTCAAAGGCAAACAGGTGGTGATCTTTCCGAAATTCTCGACAAGATTGGCTACGTGATTCGTGAGCGATTTAAGATTCTAGGCATGGTACAAGCATTAACGGGCGAAGGTCGTTTAAGCGGTAATGTGTTGATAGCCTTGCCCTTCGTCATGTTGTTGGCTGTGATGCATATCAATTACAGTTACGTCGAAGTTCTCTGGAAAACGGAAACCGGCCAGCGATGGTGCGTATATGGACTGATCATGCAGTTAATGGGAGCTTATGTCATCCGACGCATCGTCAACATCAAGGTGTAATCCTCCAATGCCGCCAAGAAATTGTGCGACATGGACAACATAAACGGAGCCTTATTCATGGATACATCCATTTTTAATGACCTGCTACCCATCGTAATCGCATTCGTATTGCCCCTGGGCATCCTATTCCTGGTGTTAACGTTATTTTCGAAACGCAATACCCAGGCTGAAGAGCGCTTGGCACGCTTGAATCGTCCCGTTTCAATGATGGATATCGAACCGCCCTCATCGGGTGGTATCGACAACAAGATGAAGGATATCATTGACCGTTTTTCAGGTCTGGCCAAACCATTGCAGCCAAAGTCAGAATATGAAGTGTCACAGCTACGCCAAAGGCTCGCGAATGGCGGCTTCCGCTCTGAAAAGGCGGTCCAAGTCTACTTGGGTATACGTTTTGCCTCCATGATTTTGGGATTTGTTGTATTAGCGACACTTATCCCAGTTTACTGGACCGGCAATGTCATGGATCTTTTCCAGGGCGGTGCTGGAATCATTCTCTCAGTCACACTGGCTTTAGGTCTCTTTGCACCAGAATGGATATTGAGTTACATCATTTCTAAACGAAAAGAAGCCATTTTTTTGGCATTGCCCGATGTCCTTGATTTGATGGTGGTTTGCGTCGAATCTGGGCTGGGTTTAGACGCCGCCATGAGGAAAGTTTGCGAAGAAATGAAGGACCATCACCCCGTAATTACCGAAGAAATAAATATAGCGAATTTCCAGTTGCAGATGGGGCGCCCAAAACGGGATGTTCTGCACGACTTGGGGGTTCGCACAGGCGTCGATGACATGCGAAGCCTGGCAGCGGTGTTAATTCAGGCTGACCGGTTCGGATCGAGCGTCGCACAAGCTTTACGAGTTCAATCCGATTCTTTGCGAACTCGGCGACGGCAAATTGCCGAAGAAAAAGCAGCGAAGACAGCCGTGAAGCTGATTTTCCCGTTGGTGCTGTTCATCTTTCCAGGGATTTTCATCGTGTTGGCTGGACCTGCTGCGATTCAAATTCAAGAACAGCTGCTGGGTACGGGAGCGATGAAATAAGGCTCGGTATACAAAGAGAAGTCGTTTAGCCCCAAGATGGGGAAGACTGTATTGCAAGCACTCCGCCAGGTCGGGGCAAACATGAAGTTTGCCCGGCGGTCAGTGGGAGACAAGCAAGGAGGATTGGTGATCATGACCCTCAAGTCCAAGAATGCCATCCTGGCGGGCGTACTGGCGACCGGGATGGTCTCCATCACCGGATGCGTTGGAACCTACAGTGATATTGTAGATCCCTGCTATCCAGAGCGTTACAATTGCATGGCCCGTGGTTCCGTCGTTGAACCGCAGAAGACGATGGACACCAACGGAACGGCTCTTGAGCAAACCGTTTACAATTACCACTTCCGCGAAGGCAGCGATGAATTACTTCCGGGTGGTAAATCGCTGTTGATCCGCCTAGCGCGGCGTCGTCCACAACCTGAAACGCAAATCTACGTTCAAACCACGAACGACGAATCAGTTCTGAGCAACCGCAATCTAGAAGAAATTGGACCGAAACGCAAAGAACTCAATGAAAAGCGGGTGAAAGTCGTCGCTGAATTCCTTAAAGCGATTCGCCCAGATGTCGGCTTTACGATCACGATTCATGATCCTGCCAAGATCGGTATCTTCTCTGAAGAGGCACGCACCGCTGTTCGCGATATGCATAACTCCGCTGTTGGCAATATGCAGTTGCAAGGACCAGGTGGCGTGTCCGCTGGCGGCGGCGGCGGTAGTGCTGGCGGTGGCGGCGCTGGTGGCGGTGGTGCTCCTCGCTAATTCGCCTAAACAATAATTAATCAAATCAACTTTGCCCCGTGCGGAAAATTCGCGCGGGGCCGTGTTTTTTTGCCAAATAGAATGTTATGATGTATCAAGGTATTTTGGGGGGTAAGTATATGGTGTCTTTAAGATGTTGGCTGACGGGGTTCGTCTTAATCATGTTGCTTACAGTTTGGGGTATCTCCAAGTCGGAAGCTGCAAATGGCTATTCAACACAGCAGCCCTCTAACTGTCCGACGATGACGGAATCTTTGCATTTATATGCTGGTTTTTGGGATTGGTGGGAAGACACCAAAATATGGTTTTCGCAGCAGGCTTCCAACAAAACTCGTATCGTTCAATTTGGCTTGGCTGGGATGTTGCTGGCGTTATTTATTCTGTGGTCAGCCAGTCAGCGTAAGCGTTGACCAATTTCCCATGATGGTGCATGTCATCATGGTGATTAACTCGCTTGAATGCTTATCTCCTTACGGGACACTTCTATGACGCAATTCAACTCTCGCAACGCGGTGTCGCTGGCTGCTCTAGCCAACAAAAATGCGATGATGGACTGGGATACCTCCGATATGCCGGAGGCGCCATCTACGCCCGAAACGCTCAAAGAAGCCGGTTTGACGCTCAGTTTTTTAAACGACATGGTGCTTCGCTCGCTGCTCATCCGCGGAACCATGTTGGGCATCGATCTCTGCAAATTACTCTGTCTGCCTTTTCGGGTATTACAAGATTCCCTGGAATTTCTGAAAGCGGAAAAATGCATTGAAGTCACTGGTGGTGATTTAATCGGTCAGGTTTCTTATCGATTTACACTGACTGATTTGGGACGGACACGTGCTCAAGCGGCCTTTAAGATGTGCAGTTACATTGGCCCAGCACCCGTTCCCCTCGAAGATTATGTTGAGCAGGCTTATCGACAAGCCGTGACCGGAATTCATTGCACTCCAGAAACGCTGCGTATTAGTTTTACTCACTTGGTTGTGCCCGATGAACTTTTCATGGCGATCGGTCCTGCCGTCGTCAGCGGCAAATCTATTTTCATCTATGGTCCGCCTGGCAACGGCAAAACAGCGATGGCAACGGCCATCGGCGACTTCATGAATCGTAGCGGTGGTTCGATCTACGTTCCCTATGCATTTCATGCCGATGGGGGAATTGTTACCGTCTATGATCCAACGATTCATCAGTTAGCTGACGATCCCGCCAACGAACGCATTGATGACAATGAAGCCACTATACGACGGCTTCTCAACACCAACACGGTCGATGCTCGATGGGTTCGCATACGCAGGCCTGTGGTCATCACGGGTGGTGAACTGAACCTAGACATGCTTGACTTACGCTACAATACCGACGCCAACTTTTATCAAGCCCCGTTGCATGTCAAAGCCAATGGCGGCGTATTTCTGATCGACGATTTTGGCCGGCAGTTGGTCAGCCCGAAAGAACTGCTAAACCGCTGGATTTTACCTTTGGAAAACCGTCACGATTATTTGACATTAGCCACGGGAAAAAAGGTTGAAGTTCCATTCGAGCAGTTGATTATATTTTCCACCAATTTGGACCCGAAGGATCTGGTGGATGATGCGTTTCTGCGGCGTATTCGGCATAAAGTGGCGATCAACGCGCCTGAACGCGATGTCTACACGAAAATCTTTGAAATGAATTGCAAGCGGCTTGGCATGAACTCAAGTCCTGAAGCCATCGATTACCTTTATGACCGGTATTACGATCGGGGGCGATCTCCTCGAGCAAGCGATTGTCGAGATTTATTGGAGATCGTGCAAGCAATTTGCCGATACAGGAAACAACCGGTGCGCCTGACGCCGCAACTCATTGCGGAAGCGGGTACTCAATTTATTGCTGAATTTCAATAATTGGGGTATTTGGGTCATTCGGGGGAATAGACCTAAGCAACTCGTTTGGGCCTGGTCAATCAAGCCTGATATGGGCAGAGGGGGGAGCAAGGATGCGCCGCCGATGGATCCTTTCGCTATTGATGGGTAGCCTTGCCACCTTCACAGGCTGTACGAAGCAATATTCTATCCTGCCTCCGAACATGCATTTGGGGCCAGAATATCAAGCGTATACACCGAATCAAACGCAACCGACACCAACGGAAGCGCCAAATAAGAACAAAGCCCCGCAAACATCCACATGCATTGCATTTGGCGACTGGATGATCACGGCGGGAAATAATGCCCGCAACAATGCCCATAAAGCAATGACAGAAGAACAACGCCGGCAGTGTCTCGACCAGTCAGCACGGTGCTATGAAAATGCCAAACAACTGTATCAGCAGGCTCTGCAACAAGATCCGAAAGAAATGCGAGCCTATTTAGGGCTGGCCAAAGTCGCCCAGGAAGAAGGACAGTACGCCTTAGCTAATGAGCATTATCAGCGCGTGCTCAAAGAATATCCGAATGATGCATCGATTTGGTTTGAATACGGCCTTTGTCTGGCCAAACAAAAGAACTGGAACGAGTCCTTAGAGTGCATGCAAAAGGCTACTAAGTTGGACGCCAAGAACAGCAATTATACATCTCAATACGCTTGGGCCCTTTCTCGCGTTGGCCGTTATGAAGAAAGTTGGACGATCTTCCGCAGCATTTACGGGGATGGACCAGCGTATTTCCGGGTAGCGCAAATGGCCATGCACCTTGGCCAATATGATAAGAGTCGCCATTTCGTTCAGTTGTCACTGCAGATTGAACCGAATAATGTTCAGGCGCAGGAACTTTTGACCCATCTGAACAATCCCGAAAACCAATCCAATGCTTCATCGATTCAGCAGACTCAGTTTATTGCTCCACCTAAATAGTGCGATAAGATTACACAACCTACTGTGATATTATCTCGAAAGCAAGAGAGTGCCATGGTTGCACTCTCTTGTCTATTTGGTGTACACCTGAATGTTTGAGCCTGCATGTGAGTACTGGTCGAAAAATGGCTATGCACGATTCAAATCATCAACGCTAAGGGGTTGAAGAGCGGAATCATGGTGCGTTTCCTGAACCAGCTCGGCCATGCCCTGGATCCATAGAGGATCATCATTGAGACATGGGCAGCGATGCAGCCATTCTCCACCAGCGTGAGTAAAAACGTTGGCAGCTTCATGACCGATTTCATCAATGGTTTCCAAGCAGTCGGTAGTAAAACCAGGCGTCACTATGAAAAGGTGTCGTTTGCCTGCCTTGGCCAGGTTTTTCAATTTTTCTTCCGTGTAAGGTCCCAGCCATTTTTCTCGTCCGAACAGGCTTTGATAGGTTCGGGACCAGCTCCCCTTGGACCATCCCATGAGTTTGACCAATGCCTGCGTGCTGCGTTCAACATGTGTGGCATAGGGGTCGCCAAGCTGGGAATAACGTCGGGGTATTCCATGGTAAGATAACAGATAATAATCAGGCGCTTCCTTGCATTCAGCAAGTGACTGTCGCATGCGAGCGACCATGGGTCGGAGAAAGCTGGGGTGATCGTAATATGGTGGCACTACCTTGATCGCGGGTATGCGCCGCTCTTTCATCAGTGCCAGAAACAATCCATCGAGAGCAGAAGCAGTCGTGGTTGCGGAGTATTGAGGATACATCGGCAATGCAACGATGACCTCGATTCCTGAACGAACCAATTCGGGGACGACATCGCGAATATTGGGCTGACCATACCGCATGCCTACTTTGACGATCCAACCATTTCCTAATGCCTTCTGAAGCAAGGAAACCTGCTGGTTCGAGTAATACAACAACGGCATGCCGAACTCTGATGACCAAATACGGCGATATTTTTCTGCCGATTGAGCTGGTCTACGGCGTAAAACATAGCCGTGCAAAATGAACCACCACAAAAAGCGATTCACTTCGATAATGCGATGGTCGGCAAGAAATTCAGCAAGATACCGACGGACTGATGGAACCGAAGCATCATCGGGTGTGCCCAGTTGCAATAACAGGACAGCTTGTTGGGGCTTCATGAATCTGTGCATTCCATACTAAAACGCAGTGTAGCGATATTTCTTTAACCGGCATCGGCCTCGAATTTAAACAAACGATGAGGAGATAGATGTAGCTGGTTGCTGCATCGTCATGCAATGCAATGTTCCCAATCCCCAGATTAAATCCAATGCGTGAATGCCAATGATGCGGCGTTTGGGGAAAAGGTCAGCGAGTAATTGAAGAACCATGCGGTCGTTGGGATCGTTAAAAGTGGGTACGAGCACGATGCCATTGGCAATGTAAAAGTTTGCATAACTGGCTGGTAATCGTTGCCCGTCAAAATAGATGGGCTTGGGCATCGGTAAGGGGATGATGTGCAAGAGTTCACCATCCGCAGTGGTTTGTCCTTGAAGCCGATCCCAGTTCTCTTTCAGCGGAGAATAATTCTCATCCTTGGGGTCGTCTTCTTGAACCAGCACGATGGTCGTTCGGTTGACAAATCTTGCCAGGTCATCCACATGGCCATGCGTGTCATCGCCAACGATTCCGCGGTTAAGCCATAGCACTTTGCGAATACCTATCGATTCAGCAAAAACGGTTTCATAATCTTGTTTGGTCATACCAGGGTTGCGGCACTGAATCGAACTGAGCAAGCACTCTTCTGAAGTTAACAAAGTTCCTGCACCGTTGCCGTCGATGCTGCCTCCTTCCAAGACGACCGGCTGGCCTCGGAAAGTTGGCGTGTGAATGGAGCTGTTCACCCAGCGAGCAACGGCTTGACCAGCCCTTTCGTCCTGCTCCCAATTCGGATACTTGGACCAGGCGTTAAACTTCCATTTGACGGCCGTAGGTTGTCGATTCGCTTCGATCCAGATCGGGCAGAAATCACGCGTCCAAACACGATCCGTCGGGAGCGCCACACATTCGATGTTTTCTCCATCGATTTCCAAGCCACAGCGTCTGAGCGCACTAACGGCATGCAGATGGCTCTCTTCGTTGACGATTATGTTTACTTTTTCAGCTTGGGCCAGATGGCCAATGATCGAGGCATAAACCCAGGGAATGGGTTCGAATTTGTCGGGCCAATCCTCCTCATTGTGCGGCCAAGCCAACCAAGTGGCGGCATGGGTTTCCCATTCGGCTGGCCAGCGACGTGTTGGAGATGACATGCATTTACCTTTATAAGTTGCAATGTGTTTATGCAGGATCAATGAAGCGTTGAGTTAAAGGTTGGAAGGCATCGACACGGCGATCGCGCAAGAAGGGCCAATGTCTTCTGGTTTCTTCTTGGCGTTGCAAGTCGCATTCAACCAAAATGACTTCCTCGCGATCGTGGCTTGCACGGTATAACAAGCGCCCAAAGGGGTCATAGACGAAAGAAGCACCCCAAAACTCCAGGCCGCCATCATGTGGGCCTTCATGACCAACACGATTCACGGTAGCTACAAAAACGCCATTCGCAATGGCGTGTCCCCTTTGAACTGCCTCCCAAGCCTGATGCTGGTCGACGCCGAAAGCCGCTTTTTCTTTAGGATGCCAGCCAATGGCAGTTGGGTAAAACAGAATTTGCGCTCCCGTAAGCGTTGTGAGCCGAGCTGCTTCTGGATACCACTGATCCCAACAGACTAATGTCCCTATCCGCGCGCTGGGAGTTGCGAATGAGCGAAAGCCCAAGTCGCCTGGAGTGAAATAGTACTTTTCGTAGTAAAGCGGATCGTCTGGAATGTGCATCTTACGGTAGATGCCATTAAGCTGGCCATCTGGGTTCATGACGACCGCGGTATTATGGTAAAGTCCCGCGTGTCGTCGTTCAAACAATGAGCCAATGATGGTCATGCCGGTTTCACGAGCGAGCTGGCCCAATTTCATGGTTGACGGCCCAGGTATGGCCTCGGCCAAATCAAACAGGGCTGGGTCTTCTTTTTGGCAGAAGTAAGGAGTCCGATACAGTTCGGGTAAACAAGCAATGCGAGCACCTTTGTGAGCAGCTTCGCGAATCAAACGTTCTGCATGCTCATCGTTGGCGCTTGCGTCTGTGCTGCATCGCATTTGCAATAGAGCGATCGTGACCTTCGACATTTTGGGCTTTCATTGAAGTGAACTGTTTTGAATCATGTTTATCCAAGGTATTGAAGAAGGTATTTCTTCATAGATGAGATCGCTCGAGATCGGTGGCTGAGGACTTGCTTGACCAATGGACTTAGCTCGCCAAAAGTTCGATGATACTCAAGGACAATGAAAAGTGGATCATAGCCAAAACCACTTTTCCCATGTTCTTCCGTTGCGATGCGTCCATGGCAGCGACCCTCAGTCACAGCAACAATCTGGCCATTCGGGTCGGCCAGGGCTGCGACACACACATAATAGGCATTTCTCTGTTGATCAGGCACGGTTGATAATTTCTGGAGCAGTTTTTGATTGTTTGCCACATCGTTGCCGTGCTCACCCGCGTAGTAAGCAGAATGTATGCCAGGCTCGCCTTTTAATGCCGCCACAACCAGGCCACTATCTTCGGCAAGGGTCCATTGATGTATCTGTTTGGCGACGTCGCTGGCTTTTTTGCGGGCATGTTCTTCAAAAGAATGCCCGTCTTCGACAATCTCAGGAACATTGGCGAAATCAGCGACCGTTTGCAGCTGGATAGGCAAATCCGCCAGCAACGGCTTGATTTCCTCAACCTTTTTGCGATTGCGTGTGCTGATCACCAAAGTTTTCATTCGCGAGGTTCTCGAGTCAAATCCAAGACACAGATATTGGGGTTTGGCAACGAGTTTAATCGATTACCATCTAGATTTACATCGGACGAACGCTCCAAAACGGTCAGCAGCAGTGTCCACAGCCAGGTTACGATCATCAACATGGTTTCGAAGGGAAATCGAATGATTCCACGTGGATACATCATATCGATGTTGCACAACAACATGAGGCCTACAACCATCAAATAAAAAATACGGCTGATCCAGCTTAGTCGGGACCATTGAGAAAGCATGATCAATAAAGGTAATGTAAAAATCAGTAGATCATAATGCATGAAGTGGAAGCAGGCTAAACCGCCAGTGAACAGCAGCAACGCGCCACGCCGACTGGTAGCTAACGCGTCATAGGCCAGTCCGGTATTGCTCAACCCGTATCGCAGCAATAACGCGGTGACCGTGAATAACACGAGCCCCAGGATCAAGCCTAACCCTATCAGTCCTGACCGTTCATCGGTATGCACCTTTTGCAAGACATCCAATACATACTGATCAGTCGTGCCTCGTTCGTAGCCATAATAGGTATCGACGCCTTTGAGATAACGATGATTGATGTAATGCAGTTGATTTTCGACGTCTTCAGGCAGCCACATCGCTCGGCGCGGCAGCCCGGTTAAATCTCGACTCATCCAGATCCAGTTTCGGTCGTATTCATACATTTGTGCGGCATGTTTGCCAACAATCAGCCATCGTTCCCAAGGGTTGGTTTGTCGTACGTTATGGTACGAAACAGGAGTTTTGTCCTTGAATGGAATCAGTCGATCAAGTCCTACAGTGCCTACCCATGGTAGTGTGGCCAAGACGAAGATGCCGCCTCCTAGCGTGTAGCCTATGAGCATGCGCAGGGATGGAAGCAAAATAGGCACGATGATCATGGATACGGCAAAAACAGGTTTATAAGCGAGTAAGCCCCAAATCAATCCGCCCCAAAAGAACCAGCGCCGGCTCACGAACCACCAACCTAGCACCAGGATGGTAAGGGTGAGCATGCTGTTTTGTCCAAGAAGTTGGGCTTGGAAAAAATTAGGGAAGGCCACCATGACCAAGGCGGCTTCGCCTGATTTGATTCTTCCCCTTGTGATCGAAACGATGAGTAACGCGTTGACAAATAGTAACATGAGATAGATCAATGTGATCGTCATGTGGGCTGCTTTGGGAGGCAGCAGCGCCAATGGGGCAAACAGCAATCCCGCTGTGGGCGGGTATAATGCTCCTTCGATCAGAGGATCATGAAGTTTGAATTCGCCGCTTTCCACCTGTCGGATCAATTCAACCGGTGGTAACAAATGAGACCATGGAATCATAGCTCCAGTGGGAGCAATAGCCATTAGAGGTTCAGCGACAGGTTCCAATGTCGGGATATATCCTTTGCGCAGGATATCGCCGATCATGGCGTTATGCTCGCTTGGCTTAGGATAGCCGCGTTGAAACACTTTGCGTTCTTCTTCGACGATGTAGAGGTCCTTAGCCGAGCTTTCCGGATCGACGAACATTCGCCCCATCAACCACTGGCCGGCAAAATCACAGGTTACATGCCCTTCGACTTCCCAGGCATTCCACCAGTAATGATGCATGACGGCCAAAGCAATCCACCAACAGACCGTGTTGCGTATGGCCCGGTCTGTGAATAGCCAATAGACCAGATCCAGCCACCAATCGGACGAACGCCAATCAAAGTTGTCGGCTGCAAATGGCCACTTAGACATGGGTGTTTACGCTTGTTTGAGGTTCAATACGGGGCTTAATGCAAGTTTATACAAAATAAAGTCTTTAGTCAGGACGATCAGCCGACAGTCTGCATAAGTCAAGATTCGAAAGACGGCAGAGAGCGTTTAAGATCTCCGCTTCGACCGCAACGCCAACCAGCCTGCAAGGCTTACTCCTGAAATAATCAGTAAACCAATCAGCACTCTGAGCCAATAGGTTTCTTGAAGCTCTTCACGAGTCGGGCCATCGCTAACCCGTTGAGTAGCAGGCGCACGAGCGTTTTTAGGCAGCATTGTTCTGGCAGTACTGGCGGTTGATACGTTTGGAATGCTTCCAGGAGTAGACTTAGGCGGAGCCATTGAAATAGCCGATTGACGATTATCTGGAATTGAAATGGATTTTTTGGATTTATGACCTAAACCTGCGTTAGCAGTGATTTGATAAGTGCCAGGCGCAGGGCAAGGGATCGTCCAGCATCCTTTCTGATCGGTTTTTCCTTGAGCGATGGTCTGATCATTACTGCTTAGCAATGCAACCGTAGCTTCGATTGCAGGTGAATCATCATCAAAAAAAACTTCGATGCAAAGTTGACCACTACTAATACGTGCTTCAATGAGCAAGCCATGAAGATAACAGGCCAGGCAACATAAACAGATATTGACTATTAGCATGGCTTTCGAACGACCTATCTACTTGCTGTTATTCATGAACGTACTGCTGTTAATCCATGGCTCAATTTCGGTGCCTCGTTTCAACCAGAGCAATATCGGTGTCGTCATCATTGTTGTGATGAATGCCATCATCACCAACATCGTGAACACAGACTTCTCGATCACGCCTAATTCGAATCCCACATTGATTACAATCAATTCCATCAAAGCGCGTGTGTTCATCAAGATACCAATGCAAAGTGATTCGCGCCATGAAAAACCTGACCACCGTGCAGCTAACGCACAACCGCCCCACTTGCCTAAGGTTGCAACGAGCAAAATAAGCCCTGCGAAAGTCCAGGCAACGACGCCATGAATGCTGCCGATTTCTGTACGCATGCCCGTGAATGTAAAAAAAATGGGCAGGAAAAACGCGCCGACAAACATTGAAATTGAACCGGCAAACTGCTCGCGTAATCGAGGCTCATCGGACAATATCGCACCCAAAATGAATGCTCCGAAAATGGCGAAAATCCCGATCAAATAAGTAGCTAATGCAGCAGCGAAGAGCAGAAACAACAATGTGGCCATGCCATTGATTTCCAAACGATCGTTTGTCTTCTGGAAATACCAATGCAGCCATTTCTTAAGCCCAGGGCGCACGATGAAGTACATGATCACAAAGAAACCAACAGTCATGAGCAACATGCGCAAGGTAAGCCAGAAATCAAAACCCACACGCACAGCCCCAGCAACGGTAGCCAAGATGATCCATGCCGAAGCATCGTCCACGGCGGCCGCCGTGATCGTGACGACGCCGATGCGCGTTCGCGTCATGTTGAGTTCGATCATCATTCGACCAAGAATGGGTAAAGCCGTGATCGAGGTGGCTGTGCCAAGAAACAACCAAAAACCCGTCGGGTCCACGTGCAGTTGCAATGTGTGATGAATCACAGGAGCAAGCCCTGCTCCAAGTAAGAAGGGCAATAAAATGCCAGACAAAGAAATGAATGCAGCAGCTTTACCGATGCGTTGCAAATGCAAAAAGTCAAATTCTAACCCGACCAAAAATAGCAGGAATACCAAACCGATTTCCTTCATGATGAGAAAGACGGGACTAGCATCATGAACAATGGTGTGCCATTGTTGCCATAACCATGGCATGTCGAACCAATGCATGATTGGCTGAAAAACGGAGGGGCCTAAAACAAGTCCGCCAGCGATTTCGCCGACAACAGCGGGTTGTCCTAATCGCCTGAAGAGAACCGCGAAAATGCGCGCAAATGCAATAATGACGAGCAGCTGTATTAAGACACTAAACAAAATGTGTTCATTATCCATAATTACATCAGACTTCAGGATGGAAGCGAATGTCATAGCTTTCCGAAGCTGAAACTTGAGCGGATTCTTTGTCTGTTTTATCAAGTTTCACAAAACACGTCTGCTTAACGTCAATGCCATTCTTTTCGCCATAAACCGCACAAGTTCCCAACAAGGGATAACCGATACTTACTTCGAGGATGACTGCGCATCGGATTCGATCTCCATTGGAGATTAGGCAACTTTATTTGAAAAGTTGCATTGAAACGAGGCGTCGAACAGTCAAGGGGCTAGCAGATGCGATTAACGACGTCGAAAATGAATACGAAGTCCGTGTCGATTCTGCCATGGCGAAAAAGCATGTGGAGAGATCATTGGCGGGACTTATGCGTGGTGGGTATTCTTGCGGCCTGGCCCATGGCTGCGATCGCTCAAGTCATGCCAAAACTGTCGGCACCGATTCAAAATAACACTCAATCCGAGCCGCCGCGCTTTCCCGAACGGGTACCCCCAGTGACCAATCTGCCTAAGGATCCAAACGACAAATTAGGCGGTGGTACAGAGACGAGTAGAAAACCTCAAGCTGTCAATCCGTTTCAGAATCAACGACGCTTGCCTGAGTTGGGTCTGCCTACCATTGGCACGCCACCTAAAATGACGCCCCAGATTCAACAAAAGTACAACCAATTTGTAGGCTCCATTGTTGATCCCGATAACACATTGAACTTGGTCGTAGGACGGCCACGCTTGCTGCAACTCAAGGCGGTACCCAAACGTGTGCAAATCGCGGATGAAGGAATCGCTGAATATGGGTTCATTACCGATAAGCAAGTGACTTTGCAAGGACGTCAGGTCGGAAGCACCGTATTGAACATGTGGTTTGCTGATCCTGCGAATCCGAATGAAGAAGTCATCCTTAGCTACTTGCTGCAAGTCCTGCCGGACACCCGTGCGAAAGAGCGCCTAGAAAACGTTTACAAAGCACTGGAACAGGAAATCAACCGGGCATTTCCAGATAGCAGCATCTGTTTGGGCTTAGTGGGTGACAAGTTAGCGGTTTCAGGCCAGGCTAAGGATATCGCTGAAGCCACCTCGATTCTACGCATCGTGCGAGCCAATGCCCCTGGTGGCAATGATGGCCCCGATGCAGCCAAGATTCCTGTCGACAATGTGACCGTCAACGTCAATGCCGACGTGAATCCCATGGACCCGACAACCTCACCTGCCCTGCGAGATTTCTTGCTCGCAGGCGGACCGAATGTGATCAACCTCATTCGCGTGCCAGGCGAACAGCAGGTCATGCTGAAGGTGACGGTAGCCGAGGTGAGCCGAGCTGCTGCACGCAGCATCGGGCTAAACTTCACCTTGGTCAACAACAACAACACGCCGATTTTCAGCCAACTGACCGGTGGCATCCTGGGAGGCGGCCCGCAAGTCAATAATTTGCCGGTATTTTTGGATGCAGGGCAAGTGGCTCTCGCCATCAATGCACTACGGACGTTGCAATTTGCTCGTACTTATGCCGAACCGATGCTGACGACCCTGAATGGACGGCCTGCTTCTTTCCAGGCTGGTGGGCAGTTCCCGGTACCGGTCGTCACGGGTTTTACCAATGCGGGATTGCAAGGCGTGCAATTTGTGCCCTTTGGCGTACAGCTTTCCTTTACACCCTTCATCACCGACAAGGATCGCATTCGTTTGGTGATCAATGCCGAAGTGAGCGCCCGCGATTTGCAAGCTGCTCAAACGAATATTGGCAATGCCCAAGTCCCGAGCTTGACGACGCGCAATTTCAGCACGACCGTCGAATTACGCGAAGGGCAGACCTTTGCTGTGGCCGGTTTGATTCAAACCAACTACGGTGCCAACGCCGATCGCGTGCCCTATTTTGGCGACTTGCCATTTGTGGGACGAGCGTTTGCTTTTGATCGTACGACTTCGGGTGAACAAGAATTGGTCATCCTGATCACACCCCAATTAGTGCATCCTTTAGAATGCAAGGACGTGACTTCATTACCGGGTTCAGATGTGTTTGAACCTGGTGATATTGAGTTCTATCTGCGTGGACTCCTTGAAAGCAGACGGGCTACCGATTATCGCGCTGCTTCGCGCACGGACATTGAACGAATGCGAAGCTATCGTCGATGCGAGAACATTTTTATTGTCGGTCCACATGGTTATGCTGATCCGGCACCAACACCAGGCTCTGGCAATAAATGAGCAACGTCTTGCTGCAGCCAGGCTCGACGAAGAAATGCAAATTCGAATACCTAATTCGACCCATTCGAATCGAAGTGCGTGCAGCAAGTGAAGATCATAGGAACGACCCATGATACAAAGAAAAAGAGTAAAACGATGGTGGCTGGCATCCATGGCCATGGCGTTGCCAGGCCTGTTAAATGGTTGTGCCACGGAACCGACATGGGATCGTTGTGCGACCATTCCGCCCGGAGCCATGCCCGCCCCCACGGGAACACACGTGACGCGCATCATGGATGCTCAGGCAGCGCGTGCTGAAGCGGATGACTTTGTCATCTATCACCATGAATGGTATTTGGGTGGCATTGCTTTAGGGCCATACGGCCAATATCACGTCCAACAAATCGCTCAACGCTTGGGAAGTGTTCCATTCAATGTGACGATTCAAGCCACACCAGATCAACAGTTGAACGAAGCTCGACGACAAGCCGTCATCAAGGCCTTAACGGCCGCCGGGCTTACCGAAGTGGAGTTGCGTGTGGCGGTGGGATATCCGGAAGCCGAGGGGCTATATGGCGAAGACGCCGAACGTGCTTATCAGTCGATGCTCCAAGGTGGCAATCAAAACTATGGCGGGTTCGGTGGCAACTTTGGCCGAGGCTTTGGCAACTTCTTTAACCCTAGCCGTAGCCTTTTCCGTGGCAATCTGGGTTTAGGCAGCTTTCCATTCTTTTAGGATTGAGCGGAATTTCCAAGCAATGAGAACAGCAACCTTGGATCCAAACAGGAATGGCATAGCATCGGAGCAGATAGGAGGCCAGCGCCATGTTATTATTCAACCAGCATTTCAGGCGTTGGTCCTGCGCATCATTTGCTAAAATCTGTAAATCAGTATGTCTAAGTCTTGGCCTCATGCTGACAGGTTGCCAGGCCATGACATCGATCAGTGCACCATGGTTCACCAAAGCAGAAACCCAAAACCAGCGAATCGATGTGCCTCCCCTGGGGATGCAACCTGAAAGCAAACCAGCTGTTTTGCCCAAAGACAAAGCAGCCCAGGCATGTTTGCTCGTTGCGGAGAGCCTGGAAGCAAATCAGCACTATCGCGAAGCCGCCATGCAATATGAGCTGGCCCGCCAATATCAACCGCAAACTTCAGGTCTCGAACGCAAATTGGGTCGTCTCTACGATCAAATAGGCGAACATGACAAATCCATTGCGGAGTACGAGAAAGCGCTCAAGAACGCACCGAACGATGCGGAGTTGATGAATGATATCGGCTACGTGTATTGGCGAAAAGGGCAGGGTGCGGAAGCGGAAAAATGGTTTAAGCGAGCATTGGCTAAACAACCACAATTGAAACGTGCACAGATCAACTTAGCCTTGGCGATCGGTCAGCAAGGTCGATTTGATGAATGCCTCAAAGCTTTTCAAGTCGTGCTACCCGAAGCCGACAGCCACTGCAATTTGGCCTTTGTCTATTTGCAATGCGGCAAGGTGAATGAAGCACGCCGTGAGTATCAGATTGCCTTGACGCTCAATCCCCAGATGCAATTCGCCAAGGATCGATTAGCCGATGTGGATCGTGTCGAAACCAAAATGTTGAGTGATCGGCAAGCGAGACTTAGCAAACAAAACAACAAGCAAAACGATGGGACCTTTGGTAAAAGCATTTCTGCAAACGGTGGAATGACAGAAACAATTCAGGATGAGCAAAAACAACCACAAACCACAACGTCTACAACATCGGTCGTTCAGGTTGAATGGCGCCCTTCGAATGACTCGAATCTAGGGATGGTTCATTCTTCAACGTCGAACACCCCTCCTGTTCGATTGGGATTGCCACAGCAACGGCGCTAAAAAGCAACACTGGACTATTGATATCAATTATTCTGCTTTGGCTTCATAAATTCCTTTTCATCAATTTTCTCTAACAACTCAACTTTGCTGATTTGGCTTTCAATAAAGCGGTTGCCATCATGATAGATGATGGTTTGATGGGGATATTTGACGCCTTGAATCTCCCGAAATTCCCTGACAAAAATCTCTTGTTGAATCAACTTGCCAAAATTCGGATCGCGTAATTGACATTCATATTTCACTGGCAAAAAAGTTGATGGGTCAAAATAAATGAACAGGTCAGGTCGTTTGGTTGCAGTTACCTTAATTCCCACGCACATTTGTCCATCTACGCGCTTTGCAGGGATAGCATGAATAGTACATTCCGGTGCTTTGATATCGACTAAATGAATCATGCGTGTAATGAACAAGTCATCGAGACGAGCCGATAGGTTCAACTGCGATAATGGCTGCGGCGGTTGCTTTTGTAACTTTTCCCAGCCTTCCTCGCCATTGACGATGCACCAATATTGTTCTTGCTGGTTCCCCGCGTGAAGTGTATGGACCATTTTTATTTGTTGCGGTAATTGAATCAGCGTTTCCACTTCAAATGCAATATCCTTACCACTGATCCGCATGGTGCCTTTTTGTTGTTCCCGCATGCGATGCAGTTTCGTAAGGGCAACAGAGCCGCCTCGAGCTTCAATCGCTTTCGCTAAGAGCTGTTCAGGAGACATATTTTCGGAGGTCGTCCGATTCTGCGACATCAACCACATGGCGGCCAAGATCGTAGGCATCATGCCATGACTCCTTTGTATTGATGGCGAATCCGATCCCAGTAAAGCAAAGCGAACAACGTCTTACCGTCGCAAATCGTTCCGTCCATTGCCCAGTGAATCGCTTGTTCCCATGGAATCAGAAGTGATTCCAATTCTTCGCCATCCGCTAAGTGCGGAGTTCCCGGAGTCAAGCCAGTGGCCAAATACAAGTGCATCGTTTCGGAAAGTAAGCCAGGCGATGGGTGGAATTGTCGCAACCACTTCAACTCCTTGGCAGTGAAGCCGGTTTCTTCTTGCAACTCGCGGTGAGCTGTTGCTATGGGCAGTTCATCTGTTTCCAAGGTCCCTGCGGGAAGCTCCACGAGCCATTTCCCAACAGCGCGACGATGATTGCGAACCATGCAGATCGTTTGTTCGTCAACGAAGGGTAATATCAACACAGCTCCAGGGTGCCGCATAAAGACACGCTGCAATGCTAGGCCTGACGGCGCAGTTTCGCACTGCATAATCAGTTGGCATTTTCGTCCCGTGAAAAGGATTTTTTCCATAGTTGTGGATAACCTGTGGTGAGCTGCTATTTGCGTCAAGACCTCATGGATGCTAAAATGATCTCCAACGGTTAGCCATTGTACCATGGCCCTGTGATGAAAGCTCTATGAACGACGCACTCAGTTGGTCACTACCTATCGGGCGCTATTTTGGAATTAATGTCCGGGTTCACCTGACGTTCTTCCTGATTGCCATTCCTGCTATTCTCCGGGTTTATGCCAAAGCACCCGCATACGTACTCGATGCCATCGCCATTCAATTGCTGTTTTTCGTTTCCGTGTTGTTGCATGAATTTGGCCATTGCTTTGCCGCCCGCTATGTCGATGGCGATGCCGATGAGATCCTGATGTGGCCCCTGGGTGGGTTGGCGTCGTGTCAGATTCCCAACACGCCTCGAGCTAATTTTATCACGACGGCCGGCGGCCCTGCCGTGAATGTTCTTTTATGCTTTCTCAGTACTGGGGTTTTGGCCATTTTTGGGTTGATTCCATCCTTCAATCCACTTTGGCATCCGATCCCCACAGGTCGTGAGGATGCCCTTTACAATTTTGCTTCTGGCCAATGGGTTTACGACCTGTCATGGTTGCCATTGCTTTTTGCCCGATTGTTTTTTGTCAATTGGCTGCTTTTTTTGTTCAACATGGTGCTCATTGGGTTTCCATTGGATGGGGGCCGGCTGGTGCAAGCATTTCTTTGGCCAAGAGTGGGTTTCGTATCAGCCACACGCTTTGTCATTTTCACGGGCAATATCATAGCCGTGGCCATCATTTTGCTCGTTTTGATCTTTGCTGAAAAAGACCCGGTGAACAGTTTGTTGATGTTTTCCCTGGCTTTGTTCATCTACATGTCTTGCCGGCAGCAAGCCATCTTGCTCGAAACGGGCGGTTTGATGGATGACACGTTTATGGGCTATGATTTTTCCCAAGGGTACACAAGTCTGGAACGCGGCAATGCAAAATCGACCCAAGCCAAACAACCGTTCTGGAAACGCTGGCTGGAGAAACGAGCTGAAGCCAAAAAACAACGCGAACAACAGCAATTTGAAGCTGATCAATCGAGGGTGGATGAACTTTTGGCGAAAGTGAAAGAATACGGCATGCAATCGCTGACTCCGGAAGAACAGCGGTTTCTGAAACGCTTTTCGGCTAAGTTGAAAGAGAAAAACCGCTCTTGAAAATATCAGACATGCCTCAAGCTTTGCCAGGCCTATTGCCAACTCCATTGCCCGCACCTATGCAGACAAAAGCATCGTATGGCGCCTAGCCAACCGCTATGGCTTTTTGCTTTGCATGTAAATGACTTAACCCCACTCATGCTTTGAAAAAAAAGTGAGAACCAAGGTGGCTGATAAGCTCATAGAACCGCGTACGCTGAAGGGTTTTCGCGACTATCTACCTTCGTTGATGATTCCGCGGGAACAATTGATGAGCACCGCACGAAAAGTATATCGTTCGTATGGGTTTGTGCCCATTGATACGCCTGCTCTGGAGTACACCGAGATCCTTCTCGGCAAAGGTAGCGAGGAAACTGACAAACAACTCTATCGCTTTCGCGATCATGGCGACCGGGATGTTGCCTTGAGATTTGATCTAACCGTGCCTTTTGCCCGTTTTGCAGCCGAACATATTGGCACATTAGGCGTACCGTTTAAACGCTATCACATTGCACCCGTTTGGCGTGGTGAAAACACACAGCGCGGACGCTATCGTGAATTCGTGCAATGTGATTTTGATACGATTGGCACGACCAGCAATGCGGCGGATATCGAGGTTGCCCTCATAATTCATGACCTGATGATGGCACTTGGGTTTGAGAATTTTGTCATTCACATCAACAACCGCATGATTCTCAATGGTTTGCTCGAAGAATTGCAACTTACGGCACAGACCAGCTTACTGCTGCGTGCATTGGATAAATTGCCAAAAGTGGGCGTGGATGCGGTTGTGGCCGAGATGACCGACCGTGCTGGAGTAAGTGTTGATCAAGCCCAGCGGGTGATCGGCTTGGCCCAACTGGCCGGCAGCAATCAAACGATATTGGATCACCTCGCCCTGCATTTCAGTCAGAACGCCAAAGCAGCGGAAGGCATAGCTCGATTACGGGAATTGTTACAGGTCGTGCAGGAAGCAGGCGTGCCTGATCAACGAATCCAAATCGATGTTTCCATTGCCCGCGGCTTGGACTATTACACGGGCACGGTCTATGAGACATTTCTGACGGACCTTCCAAAAATTGGTAGCGTCTGTTCAGGAGGTCGCTATGACAATTTGGCCAATCTTTACACCAAACTAGTGCTGCCAGGGGTTGGTGCTTCGTTGGGTTTAGATCGGTTATTAGCGGCCATGGAGGAGTTAAAACTGTTACCGACGCAAGCCACAACCGCTCCCATTTTGATGGTGCAATTCCGTTCTGATTACTTGGGACGATACGAAGCCATGGCTCGTGCCATTCGCCAGGCTGGGTTGGGTGTGGAGCTATACCCTGAATCCAGAAAGCTGGGACAGCAACTCTCGTATGCTGATAAACATGGATTTCGGATAGCATTGATCGCTGGTCCCGATGATTTCGCCAATGATATTTGGCAAATCAAGGACTTGCGCGCCAATACAAATCAAGCGGTTGCAAAAGCAGAAGTGATCTCCACGCTAAAGTCGATTCTCAATAACACAGTCAACCTGTAGCAATCAGGCAAGTGATGGAGTAAAGTAGCAACCATGTTCAACTCATAGACTTAAGGTGGTTGGAGGTTGCTGCCCATGTCCCAGGAAGCCAATCCTGTTGCATTGCCTGGCGGTTTACGGCTAGACGTTCACCCTTATTCGCCGCAAGGCGGCTACAGCAGTGCGGGATCCGCTGTTTGCATTCTTGGCGCTTTGGTAGCGGCAGCCATAATGGGGTTCGTGACTAGCTGGGTGGGGCAATATTTCTATTTGGTCATTCTGTTCCCAATCGTTGTCGGGCTGGTCGTTGGCACAACTTTGCGGTTTGCCATTCGCTTTGGAAAAGTCCGCAGCCCATGGTTAGGTGGACTGGCTGGCCTTTTGGGCGGGGCATTATCGACCATCATGATGTTGTTCTTTGACTATCAAAGGCATTTGAGCGAAGTCGCCAAGCTCGATCCTGTCATCCTTGCCAGGCTGCAAAATGCAGACAAATTGCGCCTAGGTGATATGGCACCATTTGGCATTGATCAAGCCGAATGGAACGAAATGAAAAAGGCCATTCAAATTGTGAAGATAAAAAATTTCTTGGAGTACATCGATTATGCAGCGCAAGAGGGGGTATCGATCGGAAAAGGAGGACAACAGGGTATCAACCTGGGATACTACGGAACCCTGACCTATTACGTGGTTGAAATGCTCGTTATCGCTGGCGTTGCCCTTGGCATTGCTAAATCTGCGGCTTCCGAACCGTTTTGTGATGAATGCAACCAGTGGAAAGAGAATAAAGAGATCGCTCGATTCCTAGTCAAAAATGATCGGTTGAACGGTTGGGTCGAATCATATCAAAAAGGACATCCGGTTGCCCGTAGTGAGGTTGAATCGCTTGCCCCTGATGGCGCCAATGTCGCAGTTAGCATCTCACGATGCATGAATTGTGGTGCCAATGTTCCACTGGAATTCAAAATGGAAGCCATCACCCTTGACAACAAAGGCAATGAAACGCGAACGCAATTAACGCATCTCACATTTCCGGGTGAAGCGGAAGCCGTGTTGCAAGCATTGCTTGAAGAACCGGTCACTGAAGAACCTAACCAGACGAAAGCAACTGATTCCCCTGCGAGTGAAAAATCCGAGTAGTTCGCACATCGTCATTTACTCTGATGGCGTACTCTTTTGAGAGTTCGACGAGGGTGTGGACTCGAACGATACATTGGCTCAGCATCCAAGTCGATGGGGGCGACATCGCCTTGCCGCCATTTTTCAACAGCCAAGGCTGCCATAGCGGCGTTGTCCGTGCACAACGACAGCGGAGGGACGACCAAACAGCCATTGTGTCGTTGGGCCATTTGTTGCAGGGCAGAACGGAACACTTGATTCGCAGTGACTCCACCACCAACAGCCAAGGTTGTCAAACTTGTTTGCGTCATGGCTTGTTGGCATTTTTGAACGAGAACATCGACCACGGCCTGTTGAAAACTGGCTGCCAGATCTGCTTTGACATGGTCATCCATGACTTGCCCAGCCGATTCGAGGTCTCTGAGCTTGTATCGAACGGCTGTCTTCAATCCGCTAAAACTGAAATCCAAGCGATCTTCATGGATGAATGATCGAGGAAAGGAAAACGCTCGCGGGTTTCCGTGGGTAGCCTGTTTCTCCACAGCAGGCCCACCTGGGAAACCTAAATCGAGCATGGCAGCAACTTTGTCAAACGCTTCGCCAGCAGCATCATCAATCGTTCCACCTAACCATTGAAAGTGGAGTGCACTGTGACAATGAAACAGGCTTGTATGTCCACCACTGACCACCAAACCCACACAGGGAAAAATGTCATAGCCTGCCGTGAGCCGACAGGCGTAGATATGAGCTTCGAGATGATTCACGGCAAACAGTGGAAGGTTCAAGGTAATCGCCAGCATTTTGGCAGCACTGACACCGATGAGCAAAGCACCGACCAGCCCTGGTGTATTCATGACGGCCAGGGCGTCGATCTCGTGAAGCGTCACTTTGGCTTGTTGTAACGCTGCTTCAATGACCGGCAATAATTGCACGAGATGAGCTCGGGCTGCAATTTCCGGGACCACTCCACCGTAGCGCTCATGGTCCTTTAATTGCGATGCCACCACGCTTGATCGTAGTTGCAATTGATCATCAAAGACAGCCGCAGCCGTTTCATCGCAGGACGTTTCAATGGCTAGAAACAAGGTGCGGCTCATGCTTGGTAACGTTCACCATTCAACAGAAAAAGCAACGAAGCGAATAATGCGTCATCCAGCCCGCACCGTGCCTGAACGGGATTGCGTTTGTCGGAGTAATTCTAGTGCTTTTTCCAACACGCGATCGACAACTTTATTGGCTGGGAGCGGGATCAACTCGCAAGTCTGGGCCAATGAATATAGTTGAAAGGAAACGCCCATCGGTCCCGGGAAGGTCCAAAGTCCAGCCCACTTATGCGATATGCTGACGATCAGTTCTTTCTGCTCCTCGGCAGTGAGTGGAACGCGAATGATGTCGCGATCGCGGCGGTTAAGCCAATAACCGAGTTCTTCTGTGGGCGTCAATTTGACTTCCATATCAGGTCGAACACCCCAATCATCTTCTACTTTACTATTGGGGAAGCGATGAATGTTCTTACCACTGGGTCTGAGATATTTGGCAATGGTAAGTTTCAGGGCCGTTGTGCCACCTTCCATTTGTATAAGGCTCTGCACGCTACCTTTGCCGAAGGTGCGTTCGCCGATGACCGTGGCTCGTTTCCAGTCTTGCAAAGCGGCTGCGACAATTTCACTGGCACTGGCACTGCCTTCATTGACCAGCACGACCATCGGATGTTCAGCCGAGTCCTTCATCAGCGCCATTTCCGGAATGGCATCGTAATATTCCGGATTATGGGTTCTGCCCTCAACGCTGACAATGCGACCATGATCGACGAACAAACGAACAATTTCCACTGCCGCCGTCAACGAACCGCCTGGATTGCCACGCAGGTCAAGGACCAGACCTCGAACTTTTTGTTCTTTTAACTTCAACAATACCTGGCGTAATTCATCGGCTGTCTTCCGGCCAAACACATTGATGCGGATGTAACCGATGCGGTTGGCAGGGTCGATCATATATTCCCATTGCTGTTGTGCATTGCGTCGATCTCCCATCACGCTATCAACTTCGATGACCTCTCGAATCAACTTCACATCGCGCAATCGTGTCGATCCACGTGAGCGAATCGTCAAAACGATGGGTTCGCCCGGAGGACCCTGGATTTTGTCAACAGCGTCATCGCTAGACATGCCTTGAGTGCTTTGTCCATTGATTTTTTCGATCTCATCACCAGGCTTGATGCCAGCTCGATAGGCAGGTGAGCCAGCGATTGGGCTGACGATGGTTAATTTCTTTGTCTCTCGGGGGACGACGAGATTGATGCCAATGCCGCCAAAACTGCCTTCAGTGGTTTTCGCGAAGCTGCGGTACTCACGGCTATTCATGAATCCTGAATGCTCGTCCAATCCATGCAGACCGGCTTGAATGGCGGTTTCAACAAATTTGCGCCGTTCATCCTTGGACAACTCGTGGACATATTGCGCTTCCACATGTTGCATAATGTCGATGAAAAGGCCGACGTTTTCATAGTCCTGGTAGTGACCTGGCAAGCCTTTGACATAACGCATCGGACCATAGGGGCCAGCCAGGCTGCCCTGGCGAATGAGCCAGCAAAACAGGCACAAAGCCAAGCAAGCCATGATCCAGCGAAAATTGAGTCTTGGCATGGTTCAAACTCCTAGGTCGGGTTCCATCCCTGCAGTGTTAGCCAGTTGAATTATAAAGCGAATGCAAAAAATGAACAATGCGAGGCGCACGGGCCCGAACAGCAACATCAGCGATGCCCGATCAATATCAGCCCCGTAGGTGTGCAATTCATCTTGCGAGGTCAACTTTGCTGCACATCGCTATAGCAGCATGGTGTAGCTCTGAAGTGAACCTATTCAGGCCAAGGCGAGTCTTGTTCAAAGCGATGTCGAGCCTGAGTTTAGCAACGATCCTAAACAATTAAATCGGGTGCAGGAGACGGCATCTGGCATGGTTCTCGGTATCAGGTTGGTTGTTTTTCAATAAGGCCCCTCTTGCTCCACTTGGGGGGGTGTGTATAATCTCGATTACCAGCAAAAATGCGGGTGTAGCTCAGTGGTAGAGCGCCACGTTGCCAACGTGGCTGTCGTGGGTTCAAGTCCCATCACCCGCTCTTGTTACGATTTAGGGCTATAGCCCAAGTCGTGGTTTGGACGAGGCCGGTGCGGCCAAGCGTAGTGGCCGGTCCGGCTTTTTTCGTCTTTCACCGCCTGAGGTTTTCATCATGACGGATGAGATCAAAAACGCAGCCGGTTCAACCCTCGAAGCCGAGGATGCGGATAAGGTAGAAGCCACTGAGCAAGCCGATGCCAAGCCCGAACGGCTCGAACAAAACGTTTTGATCAATGACGTTGGTCCATGTCGAAAACACATCCGCGTGATCATCGACCGGGGTGGGATCGACAAACGACTCAACGACAAATTCAAGGAAATCGCTCCCCAGGCCCAAGTGCCTGGCTACCGCCCTGGTAAAGTACCGAGAAAGTTATTGCAAAAGCACTTCTTTAAGGAAGTGAGTGAACAGATCAAAGCCGAGCTTATTTTGCAAAGCTTGGAACAATTGGCAGAAGATCACAAGATCACTCCCATTGCGCAACCCAACATTGATCCATTCCGCATCGAATTGCCTGACGTAGGCAATTTGACCTATGAATTTGAAGTGGAAGTAGCTCCGGAATTCGATCTTCCACAATACAAGAGCTTAACGTTAAAGCGGCCAGTCAAAGAAATCAGCGCCGCCGATGTCGAGGATGCATACAAGAAGTTCCTCCGCCGCATGGGCAAATTGATCGAAAAGTCTGGCCCAGTTGCTTTAGAAGATTACATCGACTGTGATGTCACCATTGTCAATGGCGATCAGACGATCAATGAGTTCAAAGATTTGACTTTACGCGTCGATCCGCAGTTGGCCTTCAAAGATGGTATGGCCAAGGATTTTGGCGAGAAACTAAAGGGAGCGAAAGCAGGCGATACGCGTGAACTGAATGTGCAGCTTTCGCCCGCCTTGGTGGATGAACAACTGCGTGGCAAAGTGGTCAAAGGCGAGTTTCACATCAAGCAAGTGAAGCAAGTTCAGTTGCCCGAACTGAACGAAGAGTTTTTTGCCATGGCTGGTGTCGACAACGAAGAAGAATTACGCGATCGCGTCAAGGATGCTTTGGCGCAGCAGTTGGAATACGAGCAGCGGCGCAGCGCACGTGAGCAAGTGCTTGAGCACATTGCTGCGGCAGCGACCTGGGAATTGCCTCACGATTTGTTGCATCGTCAAGCCCGCAGAACATTGCAACGCCGGTTGCTTGAATTGCGTAATGCCGGCTTCAGTGAGGATGAAATTCGCAGCAGGATTACCTTGTTGCAGCAGGATACCTTGGCCAGCACAGAAAAGGCACTGAAGGAACATTTTGTTTTGCAAAAGATCGCTGAGGTGGAGAATATTGACGTCAGCGATGATGATATCAATGAAGAGATCGACAGCATTGCTGAACGCTCGGAAGAATCGCCTCGCAAAGTGCGTGCCCGTTTGGAGCGTGAAGACATGATGGAAAGCCTGGTCATGGAAATCCTCGAACGGAAGGCACTGGATCTGGTTCTGCAATCAGCAACCTATGAAGACGTACCCATGGCCTCGGCTGGGCCTATGGTGGAGGCCATAGAGGCTTCTGCGACGGGTGCGGAAGAGCCCATGCCGCCTGCTCCGGTTCCCGTCAGCGAAGAATAAGCTTCGATAGCTAAAACACTTTATCCAATGCCCTCAGGCAAACATTGTCTGAGGGTGTTTTTTTGAGCATGGTGCCCTTAATCTGGTGCAGGCTCGCCATAGGTCGATTTAAGATCGTTTATGTGTTCGCGCAAAAGAACCAACTGGGCCAAGATGGCTTCACGGTTTTTGTCCATACAGTCGATGATCTTGCCCGAGTTCGTCTTAATAGTGGTTGCCCAAGTCACAATTTCTTCGAGTTTTTCGCTGCGTTGCTCGATACTCGCAATGGCTTTTTCGATGGCTGAAAAGTCAGCAGCGCATGCCGTTCGTTGCTGGGTTTTCTTAGTACACAGCGCCTTGGCGACCAGTAATGCGGCTTGAAGATAGATGTCGGATTGCATGTCATCGTTGTTCCAAACCACGATTAAATCATCGCCAAACCGTTGGAAGGGCAAGAGCCCAGGAGGTGCGGTCGCGGCTGAATAAACAAACACACCCACTTGCGCATCACGGTTCTTGCGGGCTTCAACGATTTCTGTGCGAGCTTGATCAATGCGAAATTTCGCTTCGTCTTTCACCTCAAAAACGATTTTGGCACCAGCGGCAACTGCATCCGGCCCCAATTCAACCAGGATATCGCCGATTTTGCATCGCGCCACAATTCCAGGCGTGTTGCCGACAAAGGCAATCGCATCACCCTGTGCTTGAGTTTCTCTTTGCAAGAATTGGAATGCTTGCTGCTCAAAGGTTTTGCCATGTTCCGTCGAACGGCTGGCCACTTCGCGTACTTTGCGCATTTCAGCCAAGGCAACTTTCACTTCTTCCTGATATTTCTGCGATGTTTCCTGATGTTTGTGCAGCATCTCCGTGAGTTCGCGTTTCAGCCGGGCCAAGGCAGAGGTTTCTTTATCCAGAGTGAGATGATCATCGATCTTTTCACTGGTGGTGTTCAGTTGCTTCTGCATGCGTGATAGAGCTGAATCAGGATTGTCTAAAGAAAACTGATGGTGAATGCTGTCCTTGGCCTTCGTCACTTCTTCCACGAGCCGGCTAAGGGCTGAATCCTTCTTGTCCAACGAAAACTCTTTAACGACCTCGTCAATACGTGTTTGCAAACTTTTGGTCATGCCATCATTGGCTTCGGAGAGTTTATGAATGAGTCGGCTCAGTGCTCCATCTTTGTTATCCAAGGAAAACTCTGCCAACACTTTGCTTCGTTGATCCATCAAAGCGTTTCCGATCGTGTCGCTCAACGCACGCATCAGTCCTTCCGATTCTTTTGGGTTGAGCATTTTCATCAATGGACTTTCCAAACCGAAATGGGTCAATAAGGTCTTATGCAGTTCGGAATCTTCTTGGCCAATCTGACGACGCAAAACTTCTTCTAATTCTCCGTCTTTGCGGATCAGTCGTTGGATGCGTTCTTGCAAACGGCCACTATCCGGATCGAAATATTCCTTGAGTGAAGTCGTTAATTGATGCGTAAGGCCATGAGCATGCAACTGTAGTCGATTCTCCAATTCGGCAAGCAGCCGTTCACCCGCTTTTTGAACCTGTTCCGCATCGATTTGTCCCCGGGCTTGCTGTAATGCCAATAAACCGATCTTTAATGCTCGTAAAGCGTATTCCTCGCGTGCCCTGCCTTCCGGTAAACTGACAAGTTCACGAATCATGTCGGCTTCTTGCAGGACAAGCTCAAGATGCAAGGTTAAAGGAAGTTGACCATCTAGATCGGATTGTTGGCGATCAAGTGCTGAAGCAGACATGGCCAAATGCCTTTCTCATGTGAGCAGCGATCGATGGAAGAAAGTCTATCCATCATATCCATAAACGGAACAAAAAAACAGGTGGCGCCTGGTTGACGTCGGTGCAGGAGCAGTCAATTACAGCAAATGGCTTAATTCACGTTCAAATTGTTCTATGACGTGGCGTTTGCAGAAATGTTGATGGTAGATGTCGAAGCAACGCTGCTGCATCGTTTGCAAACCGGAGGCGTCCTGACTGATTTGCTCCAGTGTCATTGCTAGTTCGGATAGGTTGCTGTCGCTCAGATGCCATCCCACTCGATATTCGCGAATCCAGCGCGCGATGCTAGCGTTATCGTCGCCCGCAAAGAGCACAGGTCTTCCCGCAGCCAATGAGCCAAAGAATTTCGAAGGCACGACCACTCCGGTCCATGGTGTTCGCAAACTGGCTAGATGAATGTCCGCAGCTGCGAGATGTTGAGCCAACTCCTTTTCCTCAGCAAATGGAGCGAAGCGAATATTAACATCATCCGAACCAACAGCTGAACGCAATTCGTCAACACGATTGCCGCGAACGGCAAAAGTGAATTGAATGCCAGTGTGACGCAGTCTTCGGGCCAGGTTTAAGATGGTTTCGTATGAATGGGCCCTGCCAAAATTACCGGAATATAGCAAAGCCAGGCGTGCCTGGCCAAACAAGCGTTCACGGATGATAGGGTCGGGACGTTGGACAACCATGGGTTCGGAGACGCCCCATGGGACTAAGGTCACTTTACGGCCCTTATGACCGTACTGTTCTAACCTTTCACGCATACATGGACCTAGGTCAGCTACCCAATCACATGAACGATACGCCCACCGGAGCAAGCGGTGTAAGCAGCGAACGAAAATACTATTTGCCTTCAGCATGCCATCAGCCAAAGGGGCTTCAGGATAGAGGTCATGTACCCAATGAGCCATTTTGATTTGTGGACGCACGCGTTTAACGATGCCTGCCACCAAGACGCTTAATACGGGGTCGGTTCCTATTAAAACGATGTTGGGTAATTGCTGTCCGCGCTTTAGTGCAATGGTCGACCATGCACCGATCATATAAAGTGCGTTGGCTAAGCGACCGACTGTTGACGATTGGCGCAGAGGCGGCCGCCAGACTCGGTTTATCTGAACGCCTTGCCATACTTCATGACGGGGAAAGGCTTTATTCTCATCTCGGCAACTGCGATTGCTGGGCCAGGCTTCGACACTCCATCCCTGGTTTGCCAAAGCCTCGGCCAGGTCCGAAAAGTTGCGAGCAGAAATCACGTCGTCGGGGTGAAAATAGTGATACAACAAAATAATTTTAGGGCGTCCTGAAGTGTGACGCTTTGAACCCGACTCGCTCATACAGCATATTCGCCCCTGATAAGGACAAGGATGGCCAAGATAATATACGGATCAGAGTTGGAGAAGGCAGGGATGACGGGCCGAGAAGACGTTGGAGGTTGGTGAGGGGTTGGTGTGGCTCACCGTCGCAACGCCTTCTCTGTTGGAATCACATGACGAGTGATTCTGGCCACGCCATTCGTTACCGAGGAGAGTTAACGCATGAAAAGAGGCTATTGATCGGCTCGGAGGGGAACCGTTCGACCAGCCACTTTTCATGGTGCCTACTTCTCCTCCGGTGCTTTCACTCTAACGGGTGAAAGTTAGGTGTCAAATAGCGTAATCTCGACAAAGCAAGAAAATCCTGGGAGGTGGGCGGATTATGCTGAAGCTACCGGACTTGGCAGTCTGTATGTGTGAATATTGATAGTATTTTCGTACGCCAGGGCACATATCAGAAAAATGGCACATTGACCTTGCAAAAAATAAGGAACAGAGTATAGCCCGACCGACTGCCGAGAAAGTAACTACCGATCTAAGGGTAGATGTGCATTGGCAAGGGGGATTGCGCGGCCTAGGCACGACTCGGCTGAATCGGGGGAGGGGATCGCCGTGTTTGTTTCATGCTCGACGCTCTGTTTCGCCCGTTATTCGTTAGAAGATGCTTTATTGGCGATTGCTGCATTGGAATTCAGCAAAGTTGATGTCGCCATTCGGGCCAACAGCCATCAATTAACCCCTCAAGAAGTCGTTGAAGATACACACAAAGTAATGCGCCGGTTGAAGTTAACCTCTACGCTCGTCCCGGCAGCCTTTAGCATTGAATTGGAAGAAAATAACGCCGAAGTGTTCGATGAACAGTTCCGAGCCATTTGTAAATTGGCTCGACTCTTGACCGTGGCAACGATCAGTATGCCAGCAGCTCCGTTGGGTGCCGATTGGGATGCAGAAGTCAAACGATTGAAACATTTAGTGCATATCGCGTCGGCCGATAGTGTCAATCTGAACGTGGAAACCCGCATGGGCACTTTAACCGAATGGCCAGACCAGGCGGTCAAGCTGTGTGAACGAGTACCAGGGTTAGGGTTGACTTTAGACCCCAGTCATTACATCTGCGGACCAAACCAGAATCGCAATTACGATCATGTTTTTCCCTATGTGCGGCATGTGCATTTACGCGATACGGGCCGAACGCCTGATAAGTTGCAAGTTCGTGTCGGGCAGGGCGAGTTGGAATACAGTAGACTCGTTTCTTTGTTGGAACGCTACCGATATGACCGCTTATTGTCGGTCGAAATATTTGATGGCATGCAACTGCCCTTTAATGTTGAATCGGAAGTGCGGAAATTAAAATATCTCTTGGATAGTTTGGCATAATCGCGTTCTGATCAAGTCACTTGTCATGCCTGTGGGCATCCTGTTGGTGCAGATAGCGTCGTAACTCAGCATACACATGTACCACGTCATTGTCTTGCAACAATTGCGAAAACCGCTGCGCTTCAACTGAACCCGTTTCATTGGGCTTGAGCAGTGCTTTGGCCGTCTGCATTAATTCATAAGCCATCGGCAACGTGATGGCTGTCTCTGCCTCGAGAGCTTCATCTATGGTCACGACGAACTTCAATAATGGCTGCAACCATGCCAGCGATGGCTCGTTGATCAATAGTTGTAAAAACTGTGCATTGCTCACTCGACCGTGCACAAGCTCGTAAGAGCGACGTTCCGCTTCGAGCAACGCCTTGTGCAATTGCAAGAAACCATTCCGTATGGGCATGAGCAATGCCAAAACCTCCGAGGAGGGTTCTGGTCGTAAGCGTCGAGGCAAAGGACTCATGATTGATTCTCCTCGGAGCCAAACACCTATCAAGTTGATTAAGCCAATCAATATAGGCTACAATATTTTACACCACTTGGTCACCTTGAGCCTTTGAACCCTGTAATCAAAATACATGTGTTTATTGGCTCGCTGCTGATTTTGTGAGGGTAAAATGCGAAACATCATTTTGGGAGGGCTAGGTTGTGTCATCGGAGTGATCAGCTTGTTGTTTCCGATGATCAGTGATACCGCCGATGGCTTATCTACTTATAGTACGGGGCAAATAGTCGCGATCATATTTGGTGTCTTCATGCTTGGAGCAGGTGGGTTCTATTTATGGGTGGGTGTTCGTGAAAGTATGGAAGAGAGGAACTATAATAGGTCCAAAAGGCGCGAAAAGATTCGCGTGAAGAAAAAAAAGCAAGCCTGACGATAGCATTGGATAATGAAGGGGGATTGGTTAGTGTCATCGTGACTCGTATGGTCTTGCTCAGCAAAAATCCACTCAAACACACATCCTATACACAACTGCAACCTTAAGCCTTATGCACATCGCTTGAGGGCCTGGGTTGGTCTTGCTAACTTCTTTCATCAGTTCTGCTGACGGTTGCTCGGAAACGGTTGCACCGCGTACACACATTCACTTTCTATCTGCTGATGCCGTAGGAACATGGGAGATGCGCCCTGAGCTGAACATCGAGAGCAACAGCATCCGAACCACCAAATCCAAAAGATATAGCGTTTGATGATACTTGCGCAAGCAGAACCATGGCAGCCTGAATGGTTCATCGATGCCTATCTCTAAAGGTGGGGCTACCGTTCTGGTTGAAACGTTTTTGTCTGCGAGACTTATGCTTGAACTTTCAATAACGAAACTTTATTTCCCAATCATCGGCCATTAGAATGGGGCCAATTCATCCGCCTTGGACCTGGAGACGTAGAACATCATGACAAGCTCAGCCCACTCCGGTAGCCATATCACCAGCGTATTGAAGGAAGCTCGGACCTTTGCTCCGCCGCCAGCTTTTTCCGAGAAAGCTCATGTTCAATCGATGGATGAGTACCAGAAGCTTTGGCAAGCAGCCAAGGACAATCCGCTTGAATTCTGGGCGGATCAAGCAAAATCCTTTCACTGGTTCCATCCATGGCTAAAGGTATTGGAGTGGGACGAGCCTTGGGTGAAGTGGTTTGTCGGTGGAAAAACGAACATCAGTTATAATTGCCTAGATCGACATCTCCAAACGGCAAGGCGCAATCAGGCAGCTTTGATCTTTGAAGGTGAACCAGGCGATACACGCGTGCTACGCTATCAAGATCTGCATCGCGAAGTATGCAAATTCGCCAACGTACTCAAACTGTTGGGCATGCAGGCAGGCGACCGAGCGACCATTTACATGCCGCTTGTGCCTGAGGCGGTCATCGCCATGCTTGGGTGTGCCCGAATAGGCGTCGTGCATAGTGTGGTTTTTGGTGGCTTTTCTGCGGATGCCGTGGCAGATCGCAACAACGATGCTCAGGCCCGGTTGCTCATTACTGCTGATGGTGGTTGGCGACGAGGTAAAGTCGTTCCCTTGAAACAAAACGCGGATGCCGCCCTGCTGAAATCGCCCACAGTGGAAAAGTGCATCGTATACAATCGCTGTCACCAACCCATTGAAATGGTCGCGGGACGCGATCTCTGGTGGCATGAGCTAATGAACAATGCCTCTGCGCATTGTGAAGCCGAACAACTCGACAGTGAGCATCCTTTATTCATTCTTTACACTAGTGGGTCGACCGGAAAACCTAAAGGGGTCGTTCACACCACGGGCGGTTATATGGTCGGAACTGCCGTGACGCACCGCTGGGTATTTGACCTGAAAGAAAGTGATACCTATTGGTGTACAGCCGACATAGGTTGGATCACTGGCCACTCCTATGTCGTTTATGGTCCATTGGCCAATGGCGCGACAGTCATGCTTTATGAAGGAGCTCCCAATCATCCGCGCGAGGATCGTTTTTGGGAGCTGATTGCCCGATATCAAATCAGCATTTTATACACGGCGCCAACGGCCATTCGCGCGTTCGTTAAATGGGGCGATCAATGGCCCAAGCGGCATGACTTGACGAGTCTTCGATTACTAGGAACGGTGGGCGAGCCTATCAATCCTGAAGCCTGGATGTGGTATCATCAAGTCATTGGTGGTGGCAGGTGCCCCATTGTCGATACCTGGTGGCAAACCGAAACGGGCATGATTCTCATGTCCCCTTTACCGGGTGCGACTCCAACCAAGCCAGGTTCTTGTTGTAAACCATTACCCGGAGTAGTCCCGGATATCGTCGATAAAGCGGGGCATCCAGTGCAGCCTGGACATGGGGGTTTTTTAGTGATGAGACAACCTTGGCCGGCCATGATGCGAACGATCCATGGCGATCCGGATCGGTATCGACAGCAATACTGGGGACAGATTCCACATGTGTATTTCACTGCTGATGGAGCGCGGCAGGACGAAGATGGTTATTACTGGATCATGGGGCGTGTTGATGACGTCATTAACGTAGCTGGCCATCGATTAAGCACGATGGAAGTAGAGAGTGCCTTGGTCAGCCATGACTATGTTGCTGAAGCTGCAGTGGTCGGCCGACCGGATGAAATCAAAGGGGAAGGCATTGTGTGCTTTGTCACACTTGAAGGAAGATACAAACCGAATGACAAACTCAAAGACGAATTGAAAGCTCACGTCGTTAAGGAAATTGGCGCACTGGCGCGGCCTGATGAGATTCGCTTTACCGATGCGCTTCCGAAAACGCGTTCCGGTAAAATCATGAGGCGCTTGTTACGCGACATTGCGGCCGGTCGTGCATCCACTGGCGATACCACAACCTTGGAGGATTACTCCATCCTCGCGAAATTGCGTGAAGAAGAGGAGTAATTGGAAACCTCGTGGTGTATGACATGTTGCAAACATATGGCAGCACGGCAACATCGTCGATGCCGCAATTAACGCCATTGCCGTCACCCTCGTGGCATGAGCTGTTATCGTCAAAAACGACGTGGCTGCACCAGTCTTTGGTTTTGCTAGTGGGTGCCACGCTGATTGTGCTCATCGTTGGATGGATAGTACGCCAAAGATACTCCAGGAAAAAGCGGCAGCGCAGAACGCTCGATCAGCACGCCAAAATGGTTGACTGGTTGCAGCAAAAACGCGAAATGGGCATGGTGGAATATCAGACGTTGATCGATTTTGCTAAGCAGCTTTTGGTGCAGGGGCAACAACCATCGCCTACGGAGCTGACAACGTCAGAATGGATTGAACGTATCCAGCAATGGCACGAATGTGATGAGAAAGAGCGCCAATTCTTGATTCATCATTTTCGTCAGGCAGAATACGGCCAATATGCTCCAAATCCACAACCGCCACCGGATGTTCATGAATTATTGACATGGCTGCAAAAACGCGTAGCCACTCAAAGTTGAACTTGCGAGAAACAGCACGATAATCCAGTTTCAGTATTTGATTCGTGTTGACCACATTTTGACTTCGATTATGCTGGGGTTGGACGTTTGATCGTCACATCAACGGGAAGGAATCCACGATGTTAATCCCACTGCTCAGCCTATTCATCCTCAGTCCGCTCCGCGCTGGCCAAGCCGACGCTGCAATCCCACCTTCTGCTTCAACGCCGAAAACTCCGGATGAGGCCATAAAGGTTGAGCTTGAGTTATTGCAAGGCCGCTGGAAGATTATGGGTGGGAATCTGCCGCCAGAATTTATGGAAGAAGGGTATATTGAAATCGATGGGGATCGCATGATCATGTGGTCAGGCATGAACCGTAAAGAAATGCGATTGAAAATTGATCCATGTAAAAACCCAAAACAATTCGACATGCTCATTTCAAATCGAACCGCTTTGGGCATCTATAAACTCGAAAAAGATTCACTTCGACTCTGCTATGAAGTGCAAGCGAACGCAGTACGACCAAAGTGCTTTCCGGATGTCAAAAGCAACACTCCCATTGATTTGATGCTGCATCGCGAACCCAAATAGATCACGCTTGATGTGATGAAGTAAACGCAACGGCCATCAGCATCAACGTGTCGTTGGGTAAGGTTCCTGTGCGGTGTTCACTCAAAATGTCGGACAAACGCGTGACTAAAGTAGCTGAAGATTGTGTTTGCTGTTCAGCCAGGAAGCGTAGCAAGTCCGTATGGGTGATGTGTGGGACATATGGTGTGGTTGGCGTCAATACAGTTCGATTGTAAAGAAACAACCGGGTGCCTGGAGTAAACGGAACAGACAAGTCATCAAAGCGAACTTCAGTCGACTGTCCCAAAAAACTGCCTCTACCTTCAAGGCTGCGCCAATGGGATTGAGCATCAGGCAGGATCCAAGGGGCAGGGTGGCCTGCGGTGGCATATCGCAGTTGTTGCTTTTCAAGATCGATGCATCCAGCCCAGGCGGTGATCAAATGATCTTTCGCCAGTCCAAATAAGAAGCGATTCAGATGAGCCAATATCTCGGCTGGCGATTGCTGCATACGCAACAGCTCGGCCAACTGAGCGCGTAAGCCTAAATCCAACAAAACGGCTTCCAGCGAATGATTCGAGCCATCGATTTGAATCAGAAAAATGGATCCTTGCGGTAATCGAACTAAATCCTGAAATGCCGTCGTACACAATTCACCAGGCCTGCTGAGGGCTGACCAATCCAGCCGCGACTCGACCAAGGGGCTGGGGAAATCATCGAGGCGCTGCTGTAAACGGGTGCCAAGAGTTTCCAGTTGGATATGGCGGTCATCCAAATCTTGAACCCGTTCGAGCAAATTGCGAAGTTCCCTGGAACGTTCACTCAAACGATCGCTCAAAAATGCCAGGAAACGGTTGCGCATATCTTCGGCCGACAGCAAACCCACCAGGTTCTGGTCATCGACCACGGCGATGGCCGGTAATTTATGTTGCCGGATCAAGTCTTCCGCACGCCATAGCACTTGCGTGCTACGAACCGTGATCGGTGGTATTCCTTTCGGTATCACGTCACCAACCAACTGATCTCCCCAAAGGGTAGGGCGAGCGGCCACGGCAGAAATGATCTCATTCTGGGTGCATAAGCCCAGAAACTGTACTCCTTGCATCACGGCTACAGCCACGATTTTCTCAGCAAGCAAAATGGTCAACGCCGTACGCACCGTTTGGTCTGCCGTGACACGACGGATCGGCAGCATGATATCACCGACGGTCTGCGAGTTAGCCCATGTCATGAACTATCCCTTAATGAGTGAATCTATGGCAGCCAGCACCTATAATACGAAAGTTCAATCTCTGAAAGAATAAGGTGAAGCACGTGAGAAACTTTTTTTTATTGCTGGCTATGTCAACAATGGTGATACCACCTATCTCCCATGCGACCGATGACAGTCCGGTCCGCAAGCGCGCCACCGTTGAATTAACAGGGGCTGCGCAGCAGTTGCATCGAAGCTGTCTGGTGATCGATGGGCATAATGACTTGCCTTGGCGTTTGCGTTCGACCAATAAGCAAATGCTGAATGATCGCGACTTACGTCAACCGCAAAAGGACTTTCACACTGATATTCCACGGCTGCGCCAGGGCGGGCTTGGCGCCCAATTCTGGTCGGCATGGGTTCCTAGCAACCCTGCCAAACGCGACCAGGCTGTGCAAATGACTCTTGAACAAATCGATCTGATTCATCGTATGGTGCGGGCTTATCCCGATGTTTTTGAGATGGCTGACACGGTTGCGGATATTGAACGAATTCACCGTTCGGGCAAGATCGCTTCGATGATTGGAGTGGAAGGCGGTCACTCAATCAATAATTCATTGGCCGTTCTACGGTTGTATTATCAGTTGGGTGTCCGTTACATGACCTTAACACATTCCGACAACGTCGATTGGGCGGACTCAGCAACGGATACGCCTCGGTTAAATGGACTCTCACCGTTCGGCGAGCAAGTCGTTTTGGAGATGAATCGTTTGGGCATGCTCGTGGACATTTCCCATGTTTCACCTGAGGTTATGCGGCATACGTTGCGGATCACGCGGGCGCCGGTGATTGCCTCCCATTCTTCTGCATTGGCCATTGCTCAACATCCCCGCAACGTCCCTGATGATGTGCTCGAGCTCATCAAGAAAAACAACGGGGTGGTGATGGTGAATTTTTATTCTGGCTTCATTGTCCCAGAGGCTGCACGGGTTTCACAAAATATGTTCAAGATAGGCCGACAGTTGCGGGAGAAATATCAGGACGATGAACAATACCGCATGGCTTGGGAACAATGGTTTCGGGAAAACCCATTTCCAAGGGGCAATATTCATATTCTGGTTGATCACATCGATCACATTGTTAAGGTCGCTGGGGTGGATCATGTCGGCTTGGGCTCGGATTATGATGGCATTTCTCAGACGCCGGAGCAACTCGAGGATGTCTCGAAATATCCTTATATTACCCAGGAACTATTGAATCGAGGCTATAAACCGGATGAGATTCGCAAGATCCTTGGTGGCAATCTGCTTCGTTGTCTGCGGCAAGCTGAACAAGTCGCCCAGCAACTGCAAAAGACGAGATGATGATGGACTGGCACGATTTCGAACACCTACCTTTGCCGGCCTTGTCTGACCCGCGTCATCCGTTGCATGTTTATCACATGGAATTAGCCCTAGAGGAAGCGGAACGCGCTGCAGCCGAGGATGAAGTCCCTGTTGGTGCAATCGTGGTATCATTCGAGCAAGGGATCATTGGGCAGGCACACAACCAGCGCGAGTTGTTGCGTGACCCAACAGCTCATGCAGAGATGATCGCGATCACGCAAGCTGCACAAGCAACGGGATCGTGGCGGCTGTCACGTTGCATTTTGTATGCAACACTTGAGCCGTGCCCGATGTGTGCTGGGGCGATTGTGCAGGCACGCATTCCTTGGGTTGTGTATGGCTGCCCCGACGCGAAAGCCGGTGCTTGCCATTCCCTTTATACCATTACCCAAGATCAGCGACTAAACCACCGGTGTCAGGTCGTAGCAGGCTGCTTACAAGAACGTTGTGCAGACACTTTAAGCCGATTCTTCCGTAAAAAACGAACGTAGTTCAATTAATTCCAAGAGCATTTCGTTGCATCCCTGATGCCCAGAAGATTAAGCTATGACTCTAACGATTCTTCCCAATGAATCGATTGCGAAAGAAACGAATCACCTTGCTTGCTCATGAGGGAGCCGTTGATCATGAAGAGATGTTTGTTTGTCAGTATAGGTGTAATATGCCTGGTGGTGTTGGCAGCGGCTGATTATCCCCGACTGATCACGCACCCGCAAATACCGACGACCACGGAACTGGCACAATTGGGATTGAAACGCCATTGGCACACGTACATTCCCATTCAAGGTGCACGCGACGGTATTTCCTTTCTGCAGATTCTTCACAATCAAATTGTCGTGCAAAGCAGAATGGGGGCTGTGGCATCACTGGATTTGGAAGGTGGAACCACGCAATGGCGTGTTCTTCCCGGAGTCCCCTATCAAGCCTTTCAAATTCCGTGCGGTGTTAACGAGCACAATATCGTCGTGCTTGCAGGCGGAAAGCTATGTGGCTTGGATCGAAAAACCGGAATGACGGAATGGTCACTGGAAGTGCCCGGAATTCCTGCTACAGCCGCGGCAGCTGATGACGAGCACCTTTATGTAGGCACATCCGATGGCATGGTTCGTGGCTATTTTTTGCCCTTTTCATTGCGACAGTCGCTAAATTACACATCGCGTTCGGAGTTTGAAGAAGCACTGCGCCGGCGCGGGCTCTCTTCGGAGCGAATCAATAGCCGCATTCCTGAAATGATTTGGTCCTACAAATTGCCTGCCGCCATGCGGGTGGCGCCAGCTGTTTTTGGTACCCATGTCGTTCTTGCTGATGGCGAAGGAACCGTCTACAGCATTGAAAACGAACGTCGATCAGTAGGCGACATGTTTCGAGCAGGCGGCTCGGTTGTTGCAGATTTGGCTCAAACGGGTGATATGTTCTACCTGGCTTCCCTTGATCGGCAAGTTTACGCAGGCGAGCAAGTCTCAGGCAAAATGGAACTGCGTTGGCGCTACACGGCGGGCAGCAAAATACTGCAAAAGCCAATGCCGATTGGTCAAGATCTCTTTGTGGTCAGTAAAGATGAAGGCATGACGCGCTTGGATCGGTTCAGCGGTACCGCTTTTTGGTCACTGCCAAGTGCCAAGCGTTTTTTGGCGGCAAGTCATCGGCTTGTCATCGGCTTAGACGATCACAACCAAATGCTCATCATCGATCGCAGCCGTGGCTCGATCTTGGCCACTTGGAGTGCTAAAGCGTTTACGATTCTATCGCCAAATGAATACACCGATCGCATCGTCCTGGCCAGTCATGACGGCCTGATCCTCTGCTTACGCGACATGGACCCTCGCTGTGAACAACCTACACTGCACATCCCCAAAACTGAGCCGAAGAAGGTGGCCGAGCCTATAGTCACGGATGTGCCTAAAAAGCCGAAAAAGGCTGACATGGAGATGGATAAATAATGGATGTACTGTCAGCAGATTGACAATGGTAATCAAAACGAAACCCGGTCCGATGGGACCGGGTTTCTAGCTAGATCAAAAAGAAATTGGGCGACTTCCCCTTTGATCCATTCTCTCGGTTTAGGCTGAGATGACCCAATCTTTCAGCACTTTTAAAGGATAAGCCTTCACCACTTTTCGTGCAGGCTTGCCTTTGATAATGATCGTCTCACCTGTCGCTGGGTTGCGACCTGGACGATCTTTGGTCGCTTTCTTTTCCACTTTCTTCAACTTGACCAGACCAGGAATTGTGAATTGGCCTGGCCCTTTTTTCCCTAACTGATCACGGATGTAATCACCCAGGGCATCCAACAACGCGGCGACATCTTTTTTCGCTACGCCCGTTTTCTCGGCCAAGGTCTTCAAGATTTCGCTCTTGGTCGCGGGTTTCATTTTACCTGCCATGCGGCGTCTCCTGCTGAAACTGCGGAAAAATCAACGAATTGTTAACAAAAGTAGTTATTCAGGATAGGCAAGTCAATCACCAAATCATGTTTTTCCAGCAAAAAGATGGAAAAATCGTTATTCTCGCTCAATTCCAGCTATTCCTACCCATCCAAATCAAGGAATTTCAACAATTAATCCCCATTCGCTTGAACGGGGATCTGCTGCGAATACTCTTTTGATTCATACATTGAACGCTGTTCCAAACTATTTTGGCATGGGTAGCTCTTTCAGTTCAAATGGCAATTCCACGGTCGTCGGGCGGGATGACAGCCATTGCAGCCGGGTTGGCTTTGCCTTTTCGTGTGGCGGTACATAATCAATCGTTAATGTTCGCGTTTGTTGATTGTTGGCGATCTTCATCGATTCGGACCTGGTCATGCCAGCATAGGGCTTGCCTTGTTCATCAAACAACTGCAGTCCTGCAATGGGATGAATGTTGCTCTGATGCAACACACGGCCTCGAGGACCCTTGCCACCGATTTGAACTTGAATATTACCTTGAACCTGAAAATTGCCCTGCATCACAATGATCTGATTCCCTGCTTGTTGATTGCTCATCTCCGATTGTTGTTCAACAACGAGGGTCAATTCACCATTGGACTTGACATCGATGGAAACAACCGTGAGTTGTTCACCGGTTGATGCGCGATGCGTTGTTGGCTTTTGAACGTTCATCAAATCGTCGATGGTGATCAGGGGGCGTTCGGCTGGAATGACAGGCAGTATGAGCACCCCTTTGAGACTTGGAATCTTCGTCCCGGGTTTCTCTGAAGGTCGCAATAAGAGCACGAGTTGCTGATTCCATGGTAAGATCGATTGATTGGTTGATTTATCAACGTTCACCGAATGTCGATTGCTTAACTCGGTGTTGGTTACTTCCACCGGAAGATTAAGATCATCTTTAATCGGTTCGCAGCGAACATCGATAGCACCATTCCACTGCAAGGTAGGTTCGGGTCGGACTTCCAAGAGCAGAGCTGTATACTCTCGTATTCGCTCATTTTCCGCGGATTGGATAGGCAGGGCACGAATCGATAAGGCTCCGTGAATGGCGTGCTGAATAGGCTTTAGCTTGCTGGGCTCAAATACCAATGTTGTTGGTGAAGCGTTCGCGTTGCGAGCGTCGTTCAACCCTTGCATGTTGGGCAATTGAATACGTGGAAAATTGGGTGGCATGCCCGGACGTGGTGCGAACGGATCATTCTCGGGTTTACGAGGAGTTGCATTCGGCAAAGCGCGGATTTGGCAGGCTGCCAATGTGCAAAGTTGATCAGCTGCTTCCCAGAAGGGCACTTTCCCCGTTTTTATACGGATGACTTTTTCTTTTAACGCCTCATCACTAACCTGCAAGTTGAAATGCGTTTGGGTGGCCAGATCGTTGACAACCTTTTCAAAAGTTGCATTCTCATAGTTGAGTTGAACCATGGTTGGTTGCAATAATTGGTTCAATTCACTGTTTTTCTCTATGGAGCGGATCAAATCTTCGGCTCTACGAGCGATTTCTGGGTCTGGGTTCTTTAGTGCTTTTCGTAATGCTGGCAAAGCTGTGCTGCCCATTTGCTCTAATTGGGTGGCGGCTTTGGTGCGTGTTTCGAATTGGGGATGCCCCAATTGTTGAATTAATGCATCGGCAGCATCGGCGGTTGGATGCGACGTCACCATGTCGGTGAACCAGGCTAAGCTTATCAGAATCGAAGCAGTCAAGCAGCACATGACGCAACGAAAGCGAACCATGAGTTGACTCCTGAGGAAGAAGTGAATGGCATCAATCTCACCTCACTTCTTCCAAATTAATCAGCTCTTACAGATTTGTAAACCTAATAAATTAAGAGATCGAGGTATTAGGGATGTAAGTCCAACGAATGGAAAGGTCGCAGTGCTAGATGTGCGATGGAAATAATGCAAACGAGCCATAAATGAGGTCATTCACACCTAAAAGCGGAAGCCAAATGAAAGCAGCAATTTTATTTGCGAAACGCCATCATCCAGGCTGGTGACACTGAACCAATCGCGGCCCCATTCGAAGCGGCTGCTGGCGGTAATGTCGAATCCATTGCAGGGGAACAATAGCCCACAATTAGCTCCAATAAACAAGCCTTTGCTGAGATCGCTTGTATGTCCATCTTGAAAATCAGGGAAGGTGTCGAATGATTGTGCACCTTCAATCGTTCTGGTAACAGTGAACAGTTTGACGGATGCCTGCCCTAATCGACCGCCGATGTCCATGCCAAAATTGTAGCGTATCCCGTTGGGGCCAGCGAAGTACCATTCTCTGCCCAGTGCCAATCGTGCGTTGGTTCGGTGTAATTCACGAAATGCATATTGGCTAACTCCTGGCAGCGGCAAGCTTTGGCCGAAGCGCGTGACATTCACATAAGCAGCCCGAGCCAGCAAAGGTTCCGAAGTTTGCACGTCGTTATAAATGTAGTCGATACCCAACTCAGAGGTCCAAGCTGCGGTTTGATCAGCATTGAAACTGAAACTACGCACGCCGCCTTCGATGGCTTTGCCTGTGCGTAACGCTCGATCGATCGGACCATCGCCAATCACAAAACCCGCACCACCACGAACAAAGATCTCAAATGGGCTAAACAACGAGTAAGGCGGCCCCGGAGGCGGAAAGCCTGTTTGATCCAAATTCAATGTCATAGGACTACGAAATGCTGGCCATGGCGTGCTGCTCATGACAGGCATCGATAAGGAATCCAACTCTTGATCTTGGGAATAGATCGGGCTTGAGTGAAACGCCCATACCAAGATTCCGAGCAGCCAGAATAACACATACTTCATAGGGCAATCCTTAACCCATTTCGAAGTCTGCACAGCAGTCCGACATGGCGCAAGCCATGGCGTAACCTTTTATTCGGTCATCGAGTCTAGTGAAAATGACTCATTTATCGCTTGTAGCGATTTTTTGGATTATCAACGAATGCCCAGGTTCTGCTAGCTTCCCTGTTCTGCCACAGAAACGGTTGGTTGGAAAAAAAAGACAAATGTGCATGGAGAAGTGATCGACTCACAGAGATGTCAGAGCAGGTATTTTTCTCGAAATTGGGTTAAAATGTCTAAAGTTGGCTTAATGTTGCCCTGTGAGTCAATCAGCCCACAGTTGGGGAATACATGTGCGTCGCGGTCATTCCAATGAACCCAGTTAATGCCGCTAACATACGGTTTACAGATGGTTAATAAACCGGCTTGTTCAACCCAAGCTTTTTGAAATTCGTTGGAAATGTCTGGTAATGAAGCAAGGACTTGATAGGTTGCATCGGCTTGAGAGTCTGGAGCATTACTCGAGGGCATTCCAAGGGTGAGACGAATGGGAACGCCGAGCAAACCATACAAATCCAGAATGCGAGAGATGTCCAAACGATCACGCAAATGACTGCCGCGGGGTTCTATGCCCATCAACAATTCAAGTTCCAAAGCGGTTACATTGATTCGACTTCGTATCAACGCGTCTGCAAATACGAAAGGTGAGTAAGCCGGCTGTCCAGTGGCGACTGATTCCCCCCAAGGCTGGCTTAAACAGAGCGAGAACTCACCGCTGGGATGAAGTTCTTGCATGATGGAGGCCATTTGCAAGTTGAGGTTGAGTGACTCTTCTTCATCAACTTCGAGTAGTGAAGGATCGTTGGTGCCGGAGGTAAGGTGCCAGTATTTAACCTCGTCACGATAACGTTCGATGACGGTTTCGGTAAAAGAGAGGATAGCTCCGACCAGAGCATCCGGGTTACCGAGCAAAGCATTGGTCCATTTGGGGATATGGCTTGGGCAAAGGTTGAGGATCGGCCCCAGTTCAACCGTCATGCCTAAAGGTTTTGCCCAGGCCATTAGGGAATCCAGACTATCCCAATCGAATTGGCCTTCTTCAGCTTCGATGACTGCCCAGTTAATCGGTATGCGAACGGTATTAAAGGCCGCTTTGAACGCTTCAAGATGCTCGGTGATCGGACGTACGACCGTGCAGCCTTGCAAGGTAGTCAGCTTGGGCATGCGCAATTGCCGTGCAGCCAATACTTGTTCGATGTAAACATCCACTAGCTTCTCGCCAACGGTAATGGCTTTGATTAACGCATCCGTGGCTTCCTGGTCTGCAATCGATTCCGAAGGCTCACAAACCGCTTTGCAAAAGAGTTTGCTGGCTTCTGTGATTTGCTGATTCAGTTCAGTGGGCATTTCTAACCCACCTGAAACCCAATCCGCAGCTTGATTGCGCAGTTGGTTGACTTTACCGCGAGCGAGCTCAGTCAACAATCGATAGGATTCTAACCGTTCAACCAATGTGGCGGTCATGAGCATGATGGGCCATTGACCATTGCTGGGCCAACTTTGCCTATTCATGGCTTGCGGAAATTGATATGGAACGCACAAACAGCCCGACTCGGAAACTTCTTTACCCGCACATAACTCGCCGTTGATGATTTGAACGTCCGTCACCCAAGGCATGTAATCGGGAAGTCCCGTGAAATAGGTGGGGTGAAGCTTTTCAGCTTTCGCAGTTTGCAAGGATTCCGGTAATTTGATATGAATGGTACCCATGTTGGCAACGTACGATTAACCAATCTGCCCAAAGGCAAGCCCGACTCAAACACCAAGTGCAACCCACTTTAGCAATTCGTTAAGGATTGCAAGATGTTGCTGTATGTGTTCGCGGTACAAATACTTATCATCATTTGTATCATGCCAGACCATCATTAGGCAACCCCACGTTGAGTGGGCTTACCCACATATGGTTATTTATCAGTGGCATTTACGGAAAAATCAAAGCATTGAAGAATGGACTGTCATCGGTATCCGGACAAATATCATACGCTTAACCATCGGTGGATGCCGGTGTTGCATCCATGGGCGGTGGCCCTTGATCGATTGGGCAATGCTTCTTGACGCTTTCCAGCAACCGATCCATGGCAAATGGTTTGCGGATATAGTCATCCACACCGAGCATTTCGGCGTAAGCACGATGCCGACCACCCTCATTGGCAGTGATCATAATGATGCGCGGCGGCTGCGTTTTCTTCTTTAGTTTCTCGAGCACGAGAAAGCCACTTTTCTTGGGCATCATCATGTCGACAATGACCATGTCTGGGTTTTCTCGCTCGGCGACATTGATGCCGGCATTGCCATCCGAGGCCGTAATGACTCGGTAGCCTTTGTTCTCAAGGACCGCCCGAATGGCTTGCAGGATTTCAAAATCATCATCCACAACCAGAATAGTTCGATTGGCTGGCATGAGGCAGTCTCACTTTATTCCAGCGATATGATGCACAATGGCAGGCCGGCCTGTCTTCGACCCGAGTCCCAAGGTGGGATGAATGCATTCTATAATGTCAACGAGTATCGGGCAACCCGTATGAAAGTCAGATCATGATCGCCAGCGCGCATCATTTTGCATGATGTTCAGACTGTCGGTGTAACGCCGGATGCCAAGCTCGTCACCTATTCGCTCACAATGCTGAATCGCTTGCTTCATATAGTGCTCAGCTAAATTTTGTTGACCTTGGCGAAAATGCACCGTGCTTAACATGCTCCAAACCCGCGGGCGATAATGGTCGATGTGCGAACCCTCTTCTTGGCTCAAGCGCTCCTCTAAAGGCTTCAAAAGTTGCAAGGCGTTTTCGGTGCGTACGTTTTCGAGTTCCGTTTGCACTTGTTGCAATAAGCGTTCCCATGTAATGCAGGGATCTTCATCATCGTGAAACAGCAACAAGGCCTTCAAGGCAGTTTCACCGTGTTCCGCGAACCAATCGGCGACTTTGGTCAGCATGATCGGATAGAACTCAGCCAGAGCTGCTTCCCTACGTATGGCGTCAGGCATGGTTTGCCATTGCGCAAATACTTCCCGAATGATCGGCTGATGCGATTTACATAATTGGCGTAATTCTTGGATATTGTTTTGCTTGACTGCTTCCATGAGTGCGTCGCGTATTTCTTCACTCGTCCATCGCTTCTTACGCCAAAAGCCTAACCAACTCATGTGCGACCTCTCTGGGGATATGCCGCGTCCGCTTGCGGCAAGCAAGCGGGCAACCTTAATGAGATGGATTTAGCAATTCGTCAACAAATGCGGCATAGTCTGCATGTTGTCGTAATGCATCTAAGTCCACATCCTGCTTAAAATGTTCAATGCGCCTGGCGTCCTTAAAGTAGCCTTTGGCTTTGATTTGCTTTAACAGTGTAAACGCTCTTTGTGCGTATTGTTCTTTAAGCTTCATTTTGGTTGCAGCCGTTGCTTTGGCATCACGGTCAACGGCTTCTAACGCTCGGCTATATGCACAGGCATAGTTGTACACGACGCCTGGCAGTAGCTTATCTTGAGCGAGGCTTTTTTCGATTTGCTCAATGGCTTCTGTGTATGCACCATTCTGAATAGTGTAAAGCAAATGCCAGCTTTTCAAATTGTCGTCCAAATTGGCTACAAAGGGTGCAAAAGCTGGATAATGCTCATGCAATTGGCCTGCATATTTCATGGCCTTTTGCATGGCTTGAGCAGTGCTTGCATCTTGCTTCAGATGCATATGAATTTCCGCTTGCAATGTGGTCGCACGAAATGATTGCAACAAATACAGAAAAGACTTTGGTTGAGTGGCCAGCAAGGCTTCATAAATCTTGACGCAGCGATCCACTGGCTCGGTAGCCTGAGGCAAGGACTTGGTCATGCTCAGACATTGGCTTAAAGTCATCAACGTTAGCCCCAAGGTGTGGGCATAGCGTTGCGATTTTTGCGTTACATTCGCAGTTGCACCCTCCAGAAGATTCAATGCTTTTTGTGCGTAAGGCAGTGCCTTATCCGGGATTTGGCTTCGTAAAAAATGCATGGCCATGTTGGCTTGGCTTGCTGCAAAGGCGCACACAGCATCCGGTTCATTGGGGTGATCTGCATAAATGATCTCGCCCAAGTCCAGTGCCCTTTGAAAATACTCTCCGACGTTAGGTGCCTGACCAAAAGAGTAATGGCCACAAAAAATCGTTGCATACAGGAGTTCAAGTTGCAATTCCAGTGAGTGAGGCAACTCTTTCAGCAACGACTCGCCTAATTGGCGGGCTTCTTGATAGTCTCGCAATGCTTGATGCATACGTGCCTGCGCCGAATGCAGTAGACCGCGTGCATTCAAACTCTTGACGTAATCGACGGCATAGTAGGGATTGTTTGGATAGGATGTGCGTAACTCTTGCAAAAGTTGGATGCTTTTGGCACAAGCTTGCCATGCCAGTTCCGACTCGCCTAGCGATTCATACAACTTGGCCATTTGATAATACGCCATGGCTGAATCGTGCCTAACGCGCGGTTCTTGGCTTTCGGTTTGCAAGAAGCCCTGATACAGTTTGATAGCTTCCTCGAGCAATTGCCGGCGTTCATCTTGCAACTGCACGTTCGAGCCTAGCTTTTCGTTGGCAAGCCAGATCATTCGGTCAAGGACCGCCAATGATTGTTCGAGTCTCTTTTCAGCTCGCTTACGCTCTTTGTCGGCATCTTGTTTCGCTAACAACGCTTCTTTGGCTTCGCGCGTGGCCATCTCCCATGCATCTTCGAGTTCCCAGCGGGTGCGTTCGCGGATGATCAGGATGACAACCACCATCACCGCTAGTACGGCAAACAAGGCCACGCGGGTGGGATTGCGCTTGGACCATTTCAATGCCCGTTCGAGTCGACCAACACGGCGGGCTTGGATGGGTTCGTCCTTAAGAAAACGTTGTAAATCATCTGCCAACGCTTCAGCTGTTGCGTATCGCTTCTTGGGATCCTTGCGCAGGCAACACAGGCAGATCGTTTCCAAATCAATGGGAATCTTGGGTTGCAATTGCCTGGGGGCGACCGGTTCTTCATTTAATACCAGCATCATGGTGTCGAAGGTCGTGGCGGCTCGGAAGGGTGGCCGACCCGTGAGCAATTCATACAAAATGGCACCCAGCGCATAGACGTCAGTCGCCGGGCCGAGCAATTCCGATTGACTGGCGGCCTGCTCGGGGGCCATGTAGCTTGGTGTGCCCAAAACAACGCCACTTTTGGTTTGTGCGCAATCCGTATCCATTTGCTTGGCTAGACCAAAATCTGTGATCTTCGGTGTTGGCAAGGGAGCGTCTTCAACACTCGAAACCGAATCTGTAAAGTGCATCGATTGACACTGCTGCATACGCTCATTCAGGTCCAGCAGAATGTTGGCTGGTTTCAAATCGCGATGCATGACGGTTTTTTGATGAGCGTAATGCATGGCACGAGCCAAGGTGATCAACAGTCTGGCGGCCTGTTTGGGATGCCAAGGCGTGCCGTTCAGCACGCGGTCCAAACTGCCGCCTGCGACAAATTCCAAAATGATGAAGGGCGAACCTTGATAGGTGCCGATCTCATGGATCTGCACGATGTTGGGATGCTGCATCAATGCGACAGCTTGGGCTTCGGTGTGAAACCGAGCGAGCATTTCCGGTTTGGTCTGACTAAAGGCTGACATCATCTTGATGGCAACCATTCGCTGTAATTGCTGATCGCGCGCTTGATAGACCACGCCCATGCCGCCGCAGCCCAATTCACGAATGATCTCGTAACCTGGAATCTCTGGCCAAGGCATGGGGATGAGAGCAGGCTGTTCATCCGAAGGACCCAGCGTCGGTGCGTCTAGCCCTTGCGCCATCGGACGCAAAAGCGTCGGATGCTCATGATCTGGAAACTCAACTGGGTGCGTACTGTCGGCCATGATTCTCTCAGTTTCGACCTTATTTCTGCCTTTTGATAGAATAGTCATCAATAAACGCGGATAAAGATGCTTACGATTATAACCCATCCATTGCCGAATGGGCCTACCGTTATGATGAATGCGCCGCAATTTTCTGGCTTTGTTGCTGCCTATCCTGACACCCAGCTACGCAGGCTGCGTCGTTACGATTGGACCAGGCGTCTCGTGGCCGAACACGCCCTTACCGCTGCCGATCTCATTTGGCCATTATTCATTCAGGAGGGCAAAGATCTGGCCACGCCTATTCCCTCGATGCCTGGTGTGGAACGTTTGACCGTTGATCGGGTCGTGCTTGCCGCCAAACGTGCTGAAGCATTGGGCATACCGGCAATTGCCCTATTCCCTGCCACGGACCCTGCCAAGAAATCTCCTGATGGCGAGGAAGCTCTGAATCCACACAATTTGATTTGTCGAACCGTGCGGGCCATCAAGGAAGCCGGCGTCCAAATCGGCGTTATTTGCGACGTTGCCCTCGACCCCTACACGAGCCATGGGCAGGACGGACTCGTACGCCAGGGGTATGTCGTTAACCGCGAAACCGTCGATGTGCTCTGCAAGCAAGCGGTTATCCAAGCCCAAGCGGGTTGCGACGTGATTGCCCCTTCGGACATGATGGATGGCCGGGTGCGAGCCATTCGCCATGCACTCGACCATGCCGGCTTCGAGCGCGTGATGATCCTTGCCTATGCTGCCAAGTATGCATCCGCTTTTTATGGTCCGTTCCGCGATGCCGTTGGGTCAACCGCTTCCCTGGGCACTGGCGACAAACGCACGTATCAGATGAATCCCGCCAATACCGATGAAGCCCTACGCGAAGTAGCTCTCGATCTGGCCGAGGGGGCCGACATGGTCATGGTCAAACCCGGTATGCCCTACCTTGACATCCTACAGCGGGTTAAAGACGCTTTTCGCGTGCCGACGTTCGCCTATCAGGTCAGTGGCGAATATGCGATGCTCACAGCCGCGGCCCAAAACGGCTGGCTGGACCGCCGCAAAATAATCATGGAAAGTCTCCTCGCGTTCAAACGGGCTGGGGCGGATGGCATACTCACCTACTTCGCTGCCGAGGCCGCTACCATGCTCAAAGAGACCTCTCCTTAACTTTTTCCCGTGCAAGGAAAAACGCAGAGCAAACGAAGTAATGTTGCCACAACCTCCTACAGAATCGATGTTTCGTCGTCGCAACGCATTGATCGATAGCCACAGTTGGCGCATCCCATTGGGTGTCATGGCACTATCACTGGCTTGATCCATGACGCTTGCACAAGTTGCATCGTGTCACATGGGTCGCTCTGAGGCCATAGCGTCATGCAAGGACACGATTTCATCCTGATGCGGTCCTGTTTCGTCATTCGTGGCCATGCTGCATCGCTTACGACGAATGTAGACGGCACTGGCCAGGGTCGCAACGCCAACTAACAGGCAGGAGGACGGTTCCGGTATCGAAACGAGATTGAAGCCAATGACGTCGATGGCGCGGATATCATTCGCTGAAAAGGTCAGTAACTCTCCTGCGGCTGCAGTAGGGTCCATCAAACCTAACCCGAGCGCATTTTGCCAGTGATGTGGTTCATAGCCATCGCCGAAATTAAAGCCGTTGGCGAATGGAGCTATCGCGGTCGCGCCGCCATCCACCGAAAAAAATTTGAGCGTGTTATCGGCGGTCCAGTCAATCACACCTAAACCGCCACCCGTTCCAATGCTGCGGGAGGAAAAGCGAAAGAGATCAAGCGGCGTGACAAAGCGAAGTTGATTGTCGTTCAAGCCGGGTGCGGTTCCATTGCGATCAAGATTATCCACCCCGCTCATGAAGCCAAGCAGATGTCCTATCTCGTGTGCCGCGATACCAACGAAATCCCATTGACTGGCGTTGATGCCGTTGCTGCGGTCGAAATCAAAACTCACCAAAGTGCTGAAGGTGATCGTGCCATCGGTCACAGGACTATTGCCGGGAATGAGTCCCAGCGCTCGAGCATTGGCGGTGGTGACGCGAATAGTGTCGTTGTTTTCGGGGCCTGCCTGGCCGGGGCCGCCCAGACCCGTGTCAAAATAGGGCGTGGCACTGACGACGCCATTTGGATTGTTCGCTGTTCGGTTGATGAGCATCGATATCGCCGAACCGCTTTGCAATGCGCTGGAGCTGGAGTAGTCGTCGTTGCTGATACGATCGTTGATCAGCGCTGATCGAACGGAAGCGTAGGACCAGGGGTCGAAAAAATTGCTCGTACTAGCGATTTGACCAGCGGGCAAAGCGGCAGCGTTAATCCGAAGATTGATGGTAATGGGATCATTGAACAGATTCGACCACATGGCGGCCGCTTGGGTCACACCCGTGACCATTTGCGGCGAGGCACCACCCAAATTCGTGATGTTGAATATCATCTGCGCTGAAGCCATGGATTGGCTTAGCAACAGCATGACGAGTGCTGGAATGAAACGCAGCGAACATGGTAGCATAATAACCTCCATTCAAGAAATAAAACGTAACAGGCTGGGAATGAAGCAGAGCCGAGGTGAAATAAAGTGGGTCAAAGGGATCGCCTAGGTTCGCTTAAGGGCTTAGCAGTAAACCCGCGAACCTAGCCTGGATGACTCAATAGAGGCTAGCTCAGGAATAACTATCGGTCAAGCAATTCGTTAATGTGGGTTCATTTTTAAGATGCCTGATCTTTGGTTTGGGTTGATGGGGGTTCTGCATATATGAATTAATGTGCCGGCGACACGCTTGCCGCCGTCGATGGTTTGTCGCTAGTTTTCAACGATCTTCCTTATAAGAATTAGAGTTTCCTCAAGTAGCGTTCTTGGTCATTGCTTAGCGTTCGACTTGGACAGTTTGACCATCGCTTGTCCCATGGCTTCGCCGATGAGGTAATAGGTTTCCGCGTTAGTGTTCCAATGGTAACCTTGTCCAGTAGGTGAATTTTCTTTCTCCCGCCAAAAAGCCTTCGTTCCGACGAAAGCAACGTTACCCTTGAATTCCTGATATGCCGCCACGGCCGCTTGGGCTTTCATCAACGATAAGGCCCGCGGGTTTTTCTCTTTGATGCCCATCATGCCCGTCTCGGCGATGACAAACGGAAGCTGCTTGATGCCCAAATCCTTGCGCATATCGCGGATGAAGTTGGCCAAATTCGTTTCATATTCAGCGTTGAATGATTGATCGATTCGATCATTCCAGCCTTGATGCCAGCCAAATCCCGCTACCTCATAACCTCGGCCTTTCAGTTCCGGGAACTCGTCATCCAAATGCCCAAGCAATTGCCTGGTCCGTTCCACGATCTCTTTGTAGAAAGGGCCAACTTCACCGCCGGAACTTGGCGGCCTGAAGTCCATGGCCAGACTTTTACCCCCCCAAGCCAATTTGATAAGCAGTACCGGCTCATCAAAAACATTGCCGACGACATGGCCGAAACCTAACTCCGGTCCAATGCAATCCGGGCCTGCACCAAAGCCAGCCGTGAGTTTGCCTTTACGATTGAGAAAGTGAATCCAAACATCGTCGCGAACCACCCACTTGCCGTCACTGGCCACCAGATGCTTAAACTGCGCTGATGTGGCTGGGTCTTTGACCAGGTATTCCAGACTGCCTTTGCCCTCGTTGCGCTTGGGGTCAGCAGTCACAAAACCGTGACCCACCATATTGGATTGTCCCGCAAGGATGAACACCTTAACGGGCTGATGGTTGGCCAACCCAGGAGTTGTCAGCAAAACCCACACGAACAAGTAGAGGGAACGAAATAGCATGATGGATACCGTGCAACCTTAGATTGATGACCAAGGACAACCAATGGATTATGTACGATCGGCGACCATAGTCCAATCACAAAGTCTCTTGTGAATCTTCAAAGAGCACGGTATAGAGACAACGCTCATAATAGTCTTTTGGTGTTGCACTTGGGTAAAAAACGCTGATATTAGATATTGAGGGGTGAGTTACTGTTTAAACCTTTGGAGGACCTTATGAATTCTCGACTGTTGGCAACGGTCGGGCTGTGTCTGCTGGTTAGCAGTGCAGTCTGGGCCGGGGAACTAAAGTCAGGACCCCAAGTGGGGGCTGGTGTTAGCGCCTTTCATCCGAAGAACATTTTGAATGCGGAAGTCCCCAAGAACAACGGGACGGAAGCTTGCTTGGTCTGACAACATGGCTCCAAGCCGGTCGCGATGATTTTCGCTCGAGAAATCAGCGACCCCTTGACCGGTCTGGTCAAGTTGCTGGATGCCGAAGTTGCCAAAAACAACAAAAAAATGGCAGCATTTGTTGTCTTCCTAACAGAAGACGCGCAGGCAGAAGCGAAAATCAAAGAAATGGCCAAAGAACATAACATCAAGCATGTCAGTTTGGCTATCATGAAGCCTCAGGGCCCTTACAAAGGGGCGGCAGCCATTTCTCCCGAAGCCGATATCACTATCGTGCTTTACACAGGTAAAAAAGTCAAAGTCAACAATGCATTTGGCAAAGGAGCGTTCACTGAAGCTCAGGTGAGCCAGGTGATCGATAGCCTGCCGCAAATTCTGAACAAATAATAGCCCTTGGGGTGCGTGGTGTAGCCACGCAAGCCCATAGCTGCCTCACCCCCTAACCCCGCGGATCGGTCTCGCGGGGTTTCATTTTTGATTGAGCTTATTCTGGACGCTTCAGTGTAAACAAATCCGTGGAATGACAGTACCAATCGCCCCCTAGGCGGCCGACGGTTTGCAGCTTGTGCGGATCGATGCGGCGTTGGTCGTTAAGCACCTGGGCAGCGATGTGAAAAACCAGTACTTCACCAATGATGAGATGAGCTGAGGGATTATCTCCCAAGGGCAGGATTTGCCAGACTTTGCACTCCATGTGGACGGGTGCTTCAGCAATCCGTGGCGGCTTGACCTTGGTGGAGGGCAGCAGCGTGAGGCCGGTCAGGTCCACTTCGCTGTCACCGTAGGGCAGCTCTTTGGAAGAAAGGTTGACTTGCTCGATCAAGGCCGAAGTGGCAGCATTGCAAACGAATTCCCCCGTCAATTCGGCGTTGCGGTGGGAGTCTTTCTTGCTGCCATCACGCTTGAAAGCGGCAGAGAAAGCCACCATGGGCGGCCTGCCGCTCACGGCATTGAAAAAGCTGTAAGGCGCCAGGTTCACTTTCCCCTCAGGCGAAAGGGTGCTGATCCAACCTATGGGCCTTGGGTTCACCACATCGACCAGTGCAAAATAAGCATCGATGGGCCGACAACGGGCCACGTCCAGTACCAAATCCCCCACTGGACTCGGTTTGTCGGATGTTCCCCCAGTTGGCACCACGGGCAACATTTGTTTGGGTGGTGTGCGCATGGTCGCAGGCTCGAATTATTCCAACCAACTGTAAGGATAACTTGCATCATCCATTTCCATGGCCGACTGGGTGACGCGCAGAGGGCGCATCGTATCGACCATGACTGCCAACTCATCGGTCTTGGTCATGGGGCGGCTGTTGACAATCGTGCCCGGGTGCGGCCCATGGGGAATGCCGCGGGGGTGCAGGGTGAAAGAAGCGTCTTCGACTCCGCGACGCGAGCCAAATTGTCCGCGAACGTAATAAAGTACTTCATCCGCCTCGATGTTGCTGTGGACGTATGGTACTTTGATCGCCTCCGGACAGAAATCCAAATGGCGCGGAGCGAAAGTGCAAACGACAAAGCCCGACGTTTCAAACGTTTGATGGATCGGCGGCGGTTGATGGATGTAGCCCGTGATCGGTTCGAAATCGTCAGCATTGAAGGTATAAGGATAAACCAGACCATCCCATCCAACGACATCGAAGGGATGCTGAGCAAGCGTGTAACGTGTGAGCTGCGTGCCCGATTTGATCAGGCAGGTGATGTCCTCTTCCTTGTCGATGGTACGTAGTTCGGAAGGACCATGAAAGTCCCGTTCGTAGAAAGGGGCACCCATCATCAGCTGCCCGTCGGGATTGAGATAACGAGGCGGAATGCCAACGTTGCCGGTGGATTCGATGACTAGCAAATCGGGTGGAATTTCCGGGCTGAACTCCAACAGATACGTGGTACAGCGCGGGATGACGATGTAATCGTAGGGCTTGAACGGAAGCATACCGTAGAGGGAATGTAAAGCCCCTTTGCCCCGATGGACAAAGATGATCTCATCGGCCTGGGCATTGCGGTAAAGTTCTTTCTGCGGTTCGACGGGACGGCAGCGGGCAAGCGTAACGTCGTCGTTGTGCATGAAGGGAACACGGCCCAGAATCGGATCGCCTGCCGGCTTCATTTTTCCCGATTTGAAATGATGGTGCCGCAAGGCAGGTTCTTGCATGATGTCGAGCTTTAAGCTGCCAGCTGGTTCGACTTTACGAACCCGTGTGGGCGGCCGCAGATGATACACAACGCTATAGGCCCGGCCAAAGCCCGCAGTGGTGATGACTTCTTCGTAATAAATGCCTTCATTGCGATAGCCGGGTTGCACTTTGTGTTCGATGTGCCGTTTGCGTGGCAAACTGCCATGGCGTAAATAGCGTGGCATAATAATTCCCCCTCAAGGACAGCCCTTGACCGGATTGATGATTCTCATCCTATTCTACAGATTCTGGCCATAGCGATCCGAGCGCAAAAAACGAAACAGAGCAAGATGAGGCAAGCCAACCAAACACGCGATGTCAGCATTATTTACGCTTGAAAACTGGCGTGGCCAATGCCGCGGGCCATTTCCTATAATTAACCGGTACGAGCCGATGGTTGATCACGCGGCGCCGCGTGACCAGCGGTCAATTCCTTTTGATGGCGACGGTGTACGGACCTGGTTTCTGCAAGCAGAGGCTGGGATTCGAGCGGACATTCGCGAAAGGGCTTTTGGATTCATGGTAAACCGTAATCTTTTACGTGACTTTGATGTAACCGATGCCGAAGTGGAGCAGGCATTTCAGCAATCATTTGGTTCCTCGGCTGAAGAAGCATTGCATGAAGCTATTGTCGTGCAAGATCAGGATTTCGATGCCAATAAGATCGTCGTGGGGACGATTCGGGAGGTTCACGATGACAATGTGGTTGTGGATATCGGCTACAAAAGCGAAGGCTTGATCGGCCTGGAAGAATGGCGTGACGAAGGCACGGAGAAGATTCTACCGCCCAAGGTGGGCGAGCAGATTCGTGTGTTGCTCGAATCGGTTGATGATGAAGCTGGGCTGTTGGTACTGAGCTACAAGAAAGCCCGCCGCCAGGAAGAATGGGAACGCATTATCAAACAGCACCACGAAGGCGACGTGGTGACGGGCACGGTGACCCGGAAAATCAAAGGAGGTTTGCTGGTCAACATTGGCGTCAACGTGTTTCTGCCCGCCAGCCAGGTGGACATTCGCAGGCCAAGCGACATTGCCGAATACATCGGCAAGGAAGTGCGTTGTAAAATCCTCAAAATCGATGAAGCTCGCCGCAATATCGTGGTGAGCCGTCGCAAGCTCATCGAGGACGAGCGAGAAGAAAAGAAGAAGAATTTGCTGGCCGAGATCGAACAGGGCCAGGTCCGCAAAGGCGTGGTCAAGAACATCGCCGACTTTGGTGCGTTTGTCGATCTGGGAGGCATCGACGGCCTGTTGCACATCACCGATATGAGCTGGGGCCGAGTGCAACATCCCAGCGACATGGTGCATATCGATCAAGAACTCGAAGTGTACATCATCAGCGTGGACAAGGAGAAGGAACGGATTGCCGTCGGGCTCAAGCAGAAATCGCCAAGCCCATGGGTTGACGTTGAGAAGAAGTATCCGGCGAACAGTCGCCACATCGGCGAAGTCGTCAACATCATGACCTATGGTGCCTTCGTCAAACTCGAACCGGGCATCGAAGGCTTGGTGCACATCAGCGAAATGTCGTGGACCAAACGCATCAATCATCCCAATGAGTTGGTGCAGATCGGCGACAAGATTGAAGTTCAGGTATTGAACATCAACAAGGACAAACAAGAAATCTCTCTGGGCATGAAACAGTGCCAGAGCAACCCATGGGAAAAGGTGGCCGAGAAGTATCCGCCCAACACCGTGGTCAAAGGTATCGTCCGCAATCTCACGAATTATGGTGCGTTCATCGAGATTGAAGAGGGCATCGATGGCTTGCTCCACGTCAGTGACATGAGCTGGGTGCGTAAGGTAACCCACCCGAACGAAGTACTGCAAAAAGGCCAGGAAGTGACGTGCGTCGTCCTGAGCGTCGATCAAGAGCGCAAACGCATTGCCTTGGGCCTCAAGCAATTGGCCAGCGATCCGTGGGAAACGGATATCCCCGCCCGCTACCATCCGAACCAGGTCGTCAACGGCAAAGTCACCAAGATCACCAACTTCGGCGTCTTTGTCGAATTGGAAACGGGTTTGGAAGGCCTGTTGCACATCTCCGAACTGGCTGACCATAAGGTAGAAAATCCAGAAGAAGTAGTCAAAGTTGGGGATAGCATCGAAGTCAAGGTTCTGCGGGTTGACCCCGCTGAACGCAAAATTGGGCTGAGTCGTAAGCGTGCAGGCCAAGAAGCCGAAGAGGGGGCAGAAGCCGTGGTGGAAGAAGTCGCGGCTGATACCGGTGCACCTAAACGTGAGCTCAAAGGCGGTATGGGTTCAGGCAGTGGTCCGCTTTTCTCCATGCCGGAAGCAGCCAAGGATGAGCCAAGTGATAGCCCGCCTCAATCGTAAAGATTGCAGTGCAGTGGTGCGCAACCTCGCTCCGAAGACACCGGAGCGAGGTTTTTTGTTACGATGGTCAGACTCTGCTGATGGCTTCAGCCTTTACCGCCATTTTTCTCGTTACTTTGCGCGTGCGATCAGAGTATACTGATACGAGTGCAGGTCGGGCCATGACGGTCTTGCCGACATTTGCAATAAAATGCGTTACGCTGCACAGTAGGAGGATAACCTCTACAAGCATGATGACACGAAGTCGCGAACTTTGACGTCGAGGCAAGACGGTGAAAGATGAAGGCTGAAACGCATTTGCGACGATAGCCTAACTATAGAACCCGATGGTTGTTTTTGATTCATCGTAGAAGCACGTTATCCACCGGGGTGTACAGCCAAGACGAGACGTAGCGACGAGGGACGGAAACATATGGCGCACAACTGGGAAGTAGATTCGGAAGCAATGAATTTGATGGAGCTGGCGGACCTGCGAGCAAAGAAAACGCGGTCGGAAGGGGTGCAATCGCCGCTGGAAACCTATCTGCGTGAGATCAACGAAACCGCCTTGCTAACGGCACAACAGGAAAAAGACCTGGCTCGCCGTATCGCAGTGGGGGATGGTTCCGCTCGTGATCAAATGGTTAGGGCCAATTTGCGCCTGGTGGTCAACATTGCCCGCAACTACACGGGCAAAGGCTTATCATTGCAAGACCTCATTGAAGAAGGCAATTTAGGTTTGCTGCGGGCCGTCGAGGGGTTCGACCCCAACATGAACACCCGTTTCAGCACCTACGCCAGTTACTGGATCAAGCAATCGATCAAAAGGGCATTGGTCAACACTGCCAAGACGATCCGCATTCCTGCCTACATGGTCGAATTGCTAGCCAAATGGCGACGAGCTTCCGCCCAGTTGCAGGATGAATTAGGCAGGCCGCCAACTCAGGAAGAAGTAGCCCGTTTGCTGGATTTGCCCAAAAAGAAGTTAAACATCATCAAAAAGGCCATTCGGGTTTACAATTCCACCCCGCAGACAGAACAGTCGGAAGAAGGTTGGTCGTTGGGCGAAATGCTCACCGACGAACGCACCAAAACGCCGGACAACGAAATGGTGGAAGCCGACGACCTCACGCACGTGCTGCAGCTACTTGAGAAAATGGACAAGCGCGAAGCCACCATCTTGCGGATGCGGTTCGGCTTAGACACCGAAGAACCCAAAACGCTGAAGGAAATCGGCGAAGCCCTGGGATTGACGCGCGAACGAGTTCGCCAAATCGAGAGCGAAGCCCTGAGTAAATTGGCCGAGAGCCTGTCTGGGGAATAGGACCTGGGTTTTAGCTCGACAACCCTGTCGCATGCTTCCTTGCGGAGCCAAAGGCGATGGGGTTGTTTCGTTTTGGAATAGCGTTGGACTTAGCTCTTAAGGCTCGGAAGTCCGGCTCAATGCCAATAAGCCTTTGCCAGGGCAGGGTTGTTGCGAAACGCGTCTTGGGGCATGGCTTCGTCCTTCGATCAATCGGTACGCTTCTTGGCAGTGTAGGCTTCATGCCTTGCCCACGTGCATAAGCCTGGTTTACCTATCACAACGGAGTCCATGCGTCACTTTCGTTACGTGTCAAAAGGCAAAGTTGTGTTGGTATCTATCAATAAACCGTAGATGTGCAATGCAAATCGATACAATCTATTTTTCTCTTGGCCATATTTGTCATAGAAGCTGCCCTCTTTGTACCGTACTCGCCAGCATCTGGTCAGTCTGATGGCTGTATCGCCAGCTTACAACGAAACGCTCCAGGTGTTCCTCCAGTTCTACTAAGCGCATGCAGCGTCAAATCATGTCGTTCTGAAACAGGGCATTAGAGGGTTCGCTTTTCGATAAGGCTTCGGTCAATGTTAGGGCTTTGGTCCATGCGATCAGGGCTTCCTCATAGTGTTGCTGACAGTCGGCCACGACAGCCAGCAAGTTCCAGGCGGCCTCCACATCACGCTGAGATAATGCACTACCCATATTCTCTAGGGAAGCTTTTCGAGTTCAGCCAAGGCTTTTTGATGCCACTTCTGGGCCGATGGCAAATCCGTTGTGAACCGTGCTAGGTGACCCAACTGTTGCAAAAGTAGGCACAATCCATGATCACACTCGTTTGATAGGGAAATGGCTCAGTCCACGCTTCAGCCACGGGCATAGACTGTTCGAAAAGCGATTGAGCTTTGCTTTCCGGCCGGCCAATTGATTGGTATCAGCTAGTGAGTGGAGGAACACTCCTGGGCACCTCCATACTTTGGCGGTTTGAAGCAGTACCAAATCAGTCGTGGTAATTCATGTACATAGCGCAACTTCAAGCCATGATTAGCTCATTCGTTCCCCACGAGCATGCCATATAATGTAGAAGGCCAATGGCTGGATCCAGGAGTTTGGGCATTGACGCAGCACCAACCAGAGTTGTTTCCCACCGAGACACAAACCCCGGAGGGGTTGTTTGCTCAAGTGGTGTTCAACCGCCCCCTCTCGCAGACTTACTCTTACGCTATTCCGACCGAGTGGCTGGATCGTATCCAGATCGGACAACGGGTTCGGGTACCGCTGGGTCGAGGGAATAAGCCCACTCTGGGATATTGCATCGGCTTGACCCGCCAAGTCCCGTCACAACGAGTGAAACCCATCCTGGAAATTATCGATGAAATGCCGCTTTTGACCGGTGAACTGCTGCGGCTGACCAAGTGGCTGGCCGATTATTACCTTTGCGGTTGGGGCCAGGTGCTGGATGCCGCCTTGCCTGCTGGTGTGAAAACGGGTGCAGGAACCCAGACGCGCCCTTTTGTCCAGGCAGTGCCCGAAGCGGAACTGCCCCCCGTACCTGCTCGGTTGAGCCGCAAGCAAAAACATGCCCTGGACAAACTGCGTGAGTTACAGCGCCAGGTTGAAGCTAATCAGCTCGCGGAAATGGCTGGCTGTGGCCTGTCCGTTGTCTGGGCGTTGGTCCGACATGGTTATGCCACGCGGAAGCTGATTCGCCAGGAACGCGATTCATGGGAGAGCAATGTACCAACATCCCAGCGTCTGGAAGACGACTTGCAGCTTAACGACGAACAGCAAAGCATCATCGACATTCTCAAAGGCAACATTCAATCAGGCGGCTTTCATCCATATTTGCTGTTTGGTGTGACTGGCAGCGGTAAAACGGAAATCTATTTGCAAGCCATTCGGGCTGTTGTTGATCGTGGGCAGGAAGCTTTGGTCCTGGTTCCCGAAATCAGTCTGACGCCGCAAACCATCGAACGGTTTGCCTCTCGATTTGACCGCGTGGCTGTTCTGCACAGCCATCTCAGTGCCGCTGAGCGTGGTGCCCAGTGGCGGCGCATCGCTTCTGGCCAAGCGCAAGTCGTCATCGGGGCGCGCAGTGCCATCTTCGCGCCCACCAAACGGCTTGGACTAATCGTCGTTGATGAAGAACATGAAACCAGCTTTAAGCAGGAGTCCACGCCCCGCTACAACGCCCGCGATGTGGCGGTACGTCGCGCACAGTTGCTGGAGATTCCCGTCGTGCTTGGTTCGGCCACGCCTTCGCTGGAAAGCTGGAAGAACATTCAGAGTCAGCAATACAAGCTGCTGCATTTGAGCAAACGTGTAGGCAATCGGCCCCTGCCGCCGGTGCAGCTCATCGACCTCCGCCATGAACCCAAGTCGCGGAGCCGCTATTGTGCCATCGGGGCTACGTTAGAAAATGCCATAAGGGAAGCCATCGCCCAAAATGGTCAGATCATCCTGCTGCTCAACCGCAGAGGATACGATACGTACCTTTTCTGTCAACGCTGCGGCCACGTGGTGAAGTGTCGCTTCTGCGATGTCTCGATGACCTACCACCGCAGCAATTCGACGGAGTCGTCGCCGGCTTGGCCGGACGCTACCAGCCTGCCCGGGCGCTTGGTCTGTCATCATTGTGGTTATCAAAGCCGGCCTCCAACCATGTGCCCGGAGTGCCAACAGTCGCGATTGCGATATCTCGGGCTGGGAACGGAAAAGCTGGAAGCAGAACTGCAGCAGAAATTTCCCAACGTGCCCATGCAGCGGATGGACAGCGATACCATGCGGAAAGGTGGCGGAAGCCATGCCCGTGTTTTGGCGGCCTTTCAACGAGGCGAAACCCGCATCCTTTTTGGCACGCAGATGATCGCCAAGGGGTTGGATTTCCCTGGCGTCACCTTGGTCGGCGTCGTGCAAGCCGATACGATTCTGCATTTCCCTGACTTTCGCTCGTCTGAGCGAACGTTTCAACTGCTCGCCCAAGTGGCAGGACGCAGCGGTCGGGGCGATCAGGTTGGCAAAGTGCTGGTCCAAACCTTTTGCCCAGATCATCCCTGCATTCATCTGGCTGCCCGGCATGATTTCGAAAAGTTTGCTCGCTGGGAATTGAACAACAGACAAGCTCACGGTTTCCCGCCCTGGCGGCGGATGGCCCGCGTTATTATGCGCAGCCGGAGCGAATCAGCCGTGCAGGTATTTGCCGCGACCCTGGCCGATGGTGTTCGCCGTGAGCTTTCTTCCGACATCAAACTCATGGGACCTGCTGAAGCACCGCTGCGCAAGCTGGAGGGCTATTTTCGCTGGCATTTGCAATTGCTCAGCCCACAGTCCAGCCGCTTACATGATCTGCTCAAGAGGGCAGTGCTTCCTGCACAGCCGCCCGCCAACGTAGAAATGACCATCGACGTCGATCCCATCAATGTGATGTGATCCGGCGGATGCGTTAACGTTGTGTTACAGGTTCAGAACAAAAGCATCTTCATTGCAGATGGGAAACGAAGGGCAACGCGTGCATTCACCCCATATGAATAGGGGCAGGGCATCCTTCGATACTTTGTGATAGCCGATCTTTTCGAAAAACGTTCCCGAACCGCTCAGAGCAAACACTTTCGGAATGCCCAGTCGGCGCAAGTCGGCATGGCATGCTTCACACAAAGCCCGCCCGACACCTTGACGTTCATACGCAGGGTCCACGGCCAGCCCTTTCAATTCTGCCAGGTCCGACCAGAAGAGGTGCACACTGGCGCAGCCGACCACACGGCCATCCATTTCCGCCACGAAGTATTCACGCAGGGTTTGGTAAAGCTCATCCTTGGCGCGCAGAATCATCTTCTGGCGTTCTGCATGAATTTTAATGAGTTCGTAAATGGCCGGGACATCAGCCACCACGGCAGGCCGAACCTTCACGATAGGCCAAGCTCCGGGGCTGCGGCTTGAGGGGCAGGGTGTGTTGCCGTTTTGCTTTGCGCCGTGCCGGTTCGTGTCATGCGATAAAAGGCGAACCCAAAACAACTCATAAGCAAGAAAGGCATGGCCAGCATGAAAAGAACACTCTTGGAGTAAGCGAGACCATCTGAATCCTGGTCTGCATCCCAGGGTGTGGCGTTACCGTTTTTGGATGTTGCCAAGGCGTCACGGCAGCCCGGACAGGCGCTTGCCGAACTCAACGGCAGAGCCAACCCGATCAGCAAAGCCAGCAAACAAATCCACTGACGATAGATCATGTTCATAGTGCCTAATATACCCTTCAAGTCATTTCCTGCAAGAGGTTATCGGCAAAAACCATCTCGCCAAGCAGAAAATGCAAGTCTAGCCATCGTCGACGCAAAACACAGGGTCTTTTCATTGGTCGCAGTAAAGCCATACTTTGCCAAAGCTCTGAAGCTGCTATCCATATGAATCGGGTTGTGGTTTCCTTCAACCGTCTAGCCAGCAAATGAGTAAAATAGGGCAGTTTGTCGATTATGCCGGAACTATGCCGAACGGTTCGATCACCATCCAAGGTCGCCCAAAATGCCTCACACCGTTGCCGAACAGATTGCAGCCGATGATTTCATCACTCGACTTCGGCGGCAGCCCACACTCACAGGGCCGCGCGCGCATGAATTCATTGCACCTGCCAATCAAGCAATCATTGTCGTTGGACCAGTGAACTTGCGCGGACATTTGTTTGACCTGCCAGTGCACATCGAAGGGGTGATTTTTGAGAATTACGTCGACCTGTCCGAGTGCCGGTTCGCCCATGCATTGCGAATCGAAAACGGTCGCTTCCGCCAGGGCATTCGCTTGGCGGATACCCATGTGGAAGGGCGCATGTCGTTGCGTGGTTCCCAGTTCACCGATGCAGGCCGAGGCTGGCTCGATTGGCGAAGGCTGCGCGTTGGCGGCGTCTTTGATTTAACAGCCATCACTTCAACCGTCGGGATCGATTTATCGAATTTGGTCGCAGGCGATGACCTGCGTTTGGATGGACTTCGAGGTCGTTCGGCTTTGCTGAATAAGAAAGAGCTTGATGAAGTTCATTTCCCGCAGCTGACGGAGGATGAGCGTATTTATGTAGCGCAAGAAATGCTCGACAAGGCCTTAAATTTGGAAGGCGCAGCCATTCGCAAGCATGTCTACGTTTACACATTCGGTAATCGTCGAGTTCATCTCAAGGGCATGCTCGACGTACGTGCTAAGATCGGCGGGGGCATCGAATTGTCTGGAACTATCGTCGATGTCGGAAAAGCGAAAATAGCAGTGACCATGGATGCGGCCGATGTGGGATTGTCGGTCTACTTCAGTAATCAAACCAAGATAACTGGTATCGTTATCCTTCGCGCCAAGGTGGGCAGGGATGTGAAATTCACCAACACCATGGTCAACGCTGGGTCTGGAAGCAAAGCGGTGTTAATGGACCTTGCCAGAGTTGGTGGGTCAGTGACTTTTAAAGAAGGATCAATCATCATCGGCCAGGTATCTATGCTCGGGGCTCAGGTTGATGGACAGGTTCAAGTTGAAAATGTCACTGTCACAACCGAAGTCGGAAAAATCGCTTTGGATATGGAAGCGGCCATCGTGGGTTCATCGATCCTGTTCTATGCCAAGACCAAAATAATAGGCCAGTTAGGCATTCGCGCAAAAGTAAGTGGGTATTTGCAATTCAACGACGTTTTGATTGATGCCGGACAGGATAACGTAGCCATAGATGCAAGTGGAGCCGAGATCGATCGAGCTGTTTTTTTCCGCGATAACACCAAAATCATAGGCAGTCTCGATTTGAGGGCCAAAGTGGGGGGGCAGGTTGATTTCTCAAGTGTAACGATTGACGCCAATAAGGGGAGCATGGCTGTTGCGATGGATGATGCTGAAGTTTGCGATTCTATTTTTTTCCGCTCTCGAACCAAAATCTCAGGTCAAGTGAACTTGCGTGCAAGAGTAAGAAGGCAAGTCGAATTTACAGACATGATCATCGACGTAGACAAGGGAAAAAGGGCCTTGACCATGGACGCTGCCGAGATAGGCGGTTCAGTAATTTTTGACCAAGGCACGAGACTCAATGGGCAAGTGTGCTTGCACGCGAAGATTGGGGGGAGTGTCGATTTCTCCAATGTAACATTAGACGTTGGCGCGGCAAATATCGCTGTGGATATGCAAGGGGCCGATGTCAATGAGTCTGTCTTTTTTCGTGAAAAAACTAACATAACAGGCCGTATCGATCTCCAAGCCAAAGTGGGCGGTCAAGTTGCTTTTCTGAATTCGCACATCGACGCTGAGACGAGCAACTATGCTGTGACCCTGTATGCAGCCAACATAGGTGGATTGTTAGCTTTCGGGAGAGGAACCAAAATCATTGGCCAGCTCGACCTCAGGGCAAAGGTAGGCGGCAATGTTGTTTTTTTCGACGTCACCGTGAACGGATTGGTAGGAAGCACATCGGTCGATCTATACGGAGCGGAAGTGGGTGGATCGATCCAGTTTAATCAGCGGTCCATGATCACGGGGCAGGTTGGGCTTCAGGCCAAAGTCGGTGGGAACGTTTCATTCATCAAGACCGTGGTCGATGCCGGAGTAGGTAATATTGCCGTGAACTTGAGTTCTGCCAACGTGAGTGGGTCGATTTTTATTCGCGATGGCACGACGGTCAACGGCCTCATGGATCTGCGGGCCAAAGTGAGAGGGCAAGTTGATTTCTCCGGCGTCAATATTGATGCTGGATCAAGCTTCACGGCCGTCAATATGAGTGGGGCTGCCGTGGAGAACTCGATCTTTTTTCGTGACAAAACCGCGATCATCGGCAAGGTGGACTTGCGGGCGAAAGTAGGGGGGCAAATTGATTTTTGCAACGTCACCATTAACGCTGGTCGGGAAAATATCGCTGTGGATATGGGGTCTGCCGAGATAAATGACTCTGTATTTTTTCGAGATGAAACGAGCATAACTGGCCAGGTGGATTTGCGAGCCAAAGTGGGAGGACAAGTTGAGTTTACAGGTGTGAGAGTCGTGGCCGGCGCGGGGAATAAAGCATTGAACCTTTTATCAGCTGACATACGTGGTTCATTATACATCGACGAGGGAACTAACCTCATAGGACAAGTTGATCTGCGAGGCAAGATTGGCAGAGAACTTGTATTCGAAAACGTTCTTATCGATAGTGGAAGCGACAGCAAAGCGGTGCTGATGGAGACCGCTGTCGTGGTTGGCACGATCATCGTGAGGCACACACGGATCATTGGCCATTGGGACATGAACGGAGCACGGATCGGGACCGGATTGTCTGTACGTCTTGTTCCTGTTCCTCCAATCATTCCTCAACCCTGTGCGAGCAAGCCACGGCATTCGATTATCCTTGGCGATTTGGACCTGAGTTTTGCACAAATCGAAGGGCCGGTTTGGCTTGTTGGCATGAGTGTGGTCGGTAAGATCGACGCACGACATCTCGATGTAGTCGGCGACCTCGAACTCAGAGGGTGTGTGATTGGACCAAGTCAGGATGACCAACGTCGGGCGATTGCTGATCGAATTACGTTGGCCGACGAGTCGTCTAAGCTATGGACAAATGAGGAATTGAACCGCCAGCCCTTACCTGCAAACGCCATCGATTTAGGGTTAGCCAAGGTTCAAGGCCAATTCTGGGCGAAGAACTCCATCTTCAAAGGGCATGCGACATTGGAAGATGCTCGCATCGAGGGGGAAGTCAATTTTGAAGGTGGAACGGTTGATGGCAACTTAGTTTTGCGCTCGGCAACGGTGCTGGGGCGTGTTTTCGCCGACGAAGCGATTGTCGGCCCTTACCCTCAGGTCACTGGACATCTTGATCTGGCCTACGCACGGCTGCAACAGGTGGAAGTTCGGTTTGAACAAAACCAGCGCGAGGTGACACCGGCATTTATCGATCTGCGCGGTGCTGATGTCGACACGCTGACGTTTCACGGGCAGGTTCGGAATGCCGATCGGCCACACTTTCTCGCCGAAGGGCTTTCATTTAAAGACATCGAAGCCCGCAATATGACTATAACCAAAGACGATGGCAATGGTCTCTACACTGGCCGTGACCTGGCCCGTTGGTTGATTTGGATCACGCTTGTGCTCGCGTCCTTGATTCTGAGTCTGTTTGTGGGCAATGTCCTGCTGATGTTACTGCTCGCAGTATATGTTACAGCGGCCATATACGCTCAATGGAAGGATCAGAAGTCCGCACCAGCTCGTAATCAAGGCGTGCTCAGTTTCTTGGAGAAAACGTATCCATTCAGCACAGGCTTCTACATTCGCGTTGAGCAATGGTTGCGTGAAAGCGGGAAAGAACGTACTGCCGATGAAGTGTTTCACATGCGTCGGCGTCGCGAAGGAGCCCCGCCCCGTCCTTTACCAGTGGATATGCAAACGAAAGGCAGACCTTTGCAAGAGGACTGGCCACCATTAAGGAAAGGGATGGAGCTATGGCATCACTTTGCCGATTTCTCGATGGGCTATGGCGCACGCATGGGACGCTTGGCTCACCTGTTCTTGCTGTTGTGGTTTCTTAACTGGGGTGTCTTCTCGAACCCGCGATCAGTGGAACGGCCTCTCAGTTTCACTCAGCAACGCATCGACCTGCAACGTGGTCAGCCATCGTTGTTGAAAGCCGAAAAGATGGACGCGAATCCCTGGCCAGACGACGGCGGCGTACCGAACCGAGGCGAATGGGGATCCGTCAACGGCTTTTTTATGGCGATGAGGATACAGGTGCCAGTCATCGGTCTGGTAGCAGAGAACGATTGGGAGCCAGCCAGTCGGCCCATGATCGGCGATTTGAGCTATGAGGAATGGGCCAATTTAATGATCGCAGTCAACTTTGTGCTTATTCCTCTGCTTATTGCCGGGTTGACGGGGTATTTGAAGAGACATCATTAAGCGGACGCATTGATCAGTTAGCAGCACTTTGCAACAAAACGCGCATGCAGCAGGCATTGAACACTTAGCGCATCCCGCACATGTTGGGAAGGCGGCGAGCTGATGTTGTTTGTTAAGCAAATCAGTCCTTTGAGGCGATTATCGCCACTGTTCCCGATTCGCCTGCCATTTCTTCGCTTTGTCTGGCTTGTCCATTGATGTGTAGAGGTCGATCAAGCGGTCGCAAATGTTGCTGAGCCACTGACGCTGAGTCTTCAACAAGGAGGCGTTTTGGTTTTCCGCAACCAGTCTGGCTTTAATACCTTCGTACCCTTTGAGAAGTAGTGACTCCGCTTCGGCACGCCGGTTGGCTTTGTCGGGGCTTTCGCTCATGGCTCTTTCCATGAGTGCCACACCCAGCGCAGCCATCGTGTTGTACGTGGTCCAAGCTTGGGGTTCGGTTTTCTCCCGGATTGCCAGGCACTCGCGAAGCAACTCCTCAGCGGTGGTGAATTGCCTAAAGTGCAAACAGGCCAGGCCGCATTGCGCCAAGGTATTGGCCAGCTTGGGGCTGGGCGCGGACGAATATTTCCGGGCCGACGCGATTAGCTCATCGATCAACGATGCGGCCGCTTCGCCCTTGCCGGCTTTAACGTAAGCTTCCAGCAGCGGGTCGCCGACCCAGAGCAGCGTTGGCTGTTTCCGTGCGGTACGAAAGGCCTCTTCGAGCAACGGCATCGCCTCGCTCAGGCGGTTACAGTCCATGTAGTTCGCGCCAAGGTTGGCAACGGTCGCTTGCGTATGTGGATGGTTTCGACCAAGCCGGTGCTCCTGGAGTTGCAGTGCATTTTCAAAGAGCGGAACAGACTTGTCAAATTGCCTCGCTAACCAATAACCCGCAGCGAGGTTGCACAGGCTGTTTAAGGTGTCGGGATGATCGGCACCTAGTTTGGCTTGTCGCCGCTTGAGCGATTCCTCCCACAGTTGCAAGGCCCGTTCCAACTGCCCAGCGGCACTGTAGCCCAACGCCAGGTTATTCATGCTGGTCAGCGTGTCCGGATGGTCTTCCCCGTGCTTGGCTTTCATTCGTTTAAGAGTTTCTTCAAATAAGGGCAAGGCCCGATCCCTTTGTCCGGCGTCATGGTAGCCTAGTGCTAATCGGTCCATCGTTTGAAGTGTATCGGGGTGGTCAGACTCTAGGTGCTTTCGCTGCCGTTTCAGCGTTTCTTCCCACAACGAGATCGCGCGGTCCAAATGCCCCGCTTGCTTGAATGCACCCGCCAGCTTGTTCATGGTACGCAGCGTGTGGGCGTGGTCCATGCCCAACTTGGCTTGAGATAGTTTCATGGTTTCTTCTAACAGCGGAAGTGCTTTGTCCCACTGGCCGGCATCGAGATAGCCCGTTGCCAAGTTGCTAAGGGTGGTCAGTGTATAGATATGGTCCGATCCGAACTTGGTTCGCGTCAGCTTCAGGGTTTCCTCCCAAAGCGGCAGCGCCCGATCTAACTGATAAGTGTTTCGGTAACCAATCGCCAGATTGTTCACACTGGCCAGGGTGTCGGGGTGATCGGCTAACAGTTGCCTGCGCCTTCTCTGCAGGGTTTCCTCCAGAATGGGCAAGGCCTTATGCGTGAGCCCCGCATCCAGATAGGCTAGCCCAAGTTCGTTCATGCCGTGCAAGGTGTCGAGATGGTCGGTGCCTAAGGTCTTACGGCGAATTGACACCGTCTGCTCCAGAAACGGCACCCCCTTGGCTGCTTCCCCCGCTCCACGATAGTTCACTCCGATCATCCAGCACAACTCTGCTTCGATCCGTGGATCCAAGTCCTTCCGCTGCCTCAATTTCTCCGCGCCTCGGTCGAGAAGATCCCGCAGCGTCGAATTCCGATTCAGGCCAACACCGCCGAACCGATCTTGCCCTTCCACGCTAGTTAAGGCCAGGAAATCAAACTTCACAAAATCCGTAATGGCCTGAGCAAACTTGCGTTCGCGTTCCTCTACTTGCCATGCCCGCTCTGCTTCAGCTTGCTTGGCTTCGGCTTTATCCCTTGCCCGCGCCACTGCTTTCAGGGCCTGGTCCTTTTCATCTCGCTCGGTCAAGGCCGCCCGTTCCGCTGCCACCGCCCACCAAGCCAGGCCGCTCGCCATGATGGCCGCGAGGGAAGAGACGGCGATCAATGCCGCCACGGCCGGGTAGCGCCGGCACCACAGCCATGCCCTTTCCCATCGGCCAACGGGCCGGGCGGTGATGGGTTTGTCGTCCAGGAAGTTACGCAGATCCGCCGCCAGCGCCTCCGCGGTCGTGTAGCGCTTGGTTGGGTCTTTTTGCAAACAATGATGGCAAATAGTGGCCAGGTCGCGTGGCAACCTGGGCAAGAGCGAGCTGAGGGCTGGCGGTTCCTCTGTCACCACGCGTAACATCAAATCTAGTGGCGTGCCGCCAACAAACGGTGTTCGCCCGGCGAGCAGTTCAAAGAGAATGACGCCCAGAGCGTAAACATCTGATGTCGCGGTGATGTTTTTGATCTTTCCCTCAGCCTGTTCAGGGGCCATGTAAGCCGGTGTGCCGAGTGCCGCCCCACTGGCCGTCATTCTTGTAGCATCGGTTTGCTTTGCCAGTCCAAAATCGGTGATTTTGGGTGTCAGCTCCGCCGCCTCGCCATCATCGTTCTGCACCAGCAGCACATTGTCGGGCTTGAGGTCGCGGTGGATCACGCCGTTGCAATGGGCATAGTGGACGGCCCGTGCGAGCTTCTCCACGAACCGAGCCGCATGGGTGGGTTTAAACGTGTATCCACTCCTGAGCAGCGCGCCTAAGCTGCCGCCGGCCACGTACTCGAGCACGAAGAAAGGCTGCTCATCATGAGTCCCCACTTCGTAAATTTGGACGATATTCGGATGTTGCAAACGGCCGAGTACTTCGCCTTCAAAGTGGAAACGTGCTCGTGCTTCGGCAGTGGACAGGCAGCCGTGGAGAACGAGCTTGAGAGCAACGCGTCGCCGAACGCTTTCTTGCAACGCCTCGAAAACGACACCCATCCCACCCCGGCCGAGTTCAGCTTGGATGACATACCCGGAGATTTGGGGCCATGATGCCGCTCTGTTCGCGTTGGGCTTCAAGCTCGGTGTGACATTGTCAAAGGGCGGGACCGTTTGTGCATTGGCAATGTCGATGCTTATGATCTTGTCGGGTTCCATAAATCATCAGCTTATCGCTGGGTTTTTATCTAGTAAAGCTGATAATGATGGATCACCAACAATCATTTTGTAATGACATACGAGATTGCTTGTGGAAGTGAACGATGTCATTTCCATTCCACTTTCTAACCCATGCTATTTGAATGTCACGGTGCTTTACCGTATCCCGCTGAAGTTAGGTAGCTGCGAGGGGGGTGGCAAGTCGTTCGGGTTGCGGGGTGGCGGCGGTAGGTTGGGGTCGGCTCCAACCGCAGGTGGCGGAGTCGTCGGCGCTGGAACGGGGCCAGGAGCAGGTCGAGCAATCCCTAAGCCTACGGCTCGGCTGCGAGCGGCAGTGCCATTCTGCAATAACTCATCGGTCGTTACGATGCGGGATGGTTGCAATGCGTAACTGAAGGTTCTTTCATCGACAATAGTCCAGGGAATAAGATGCTCGGCGATGAAATCCAGGCCAGGGTAGCCATACCAGGGTGTCGGGATCGGCTGCCGCACGAGCAGTGGTTCGTACCCGTCTTTCAATATATAGAACTCTCGTGCTCCATAATACTCACTCAAGATACTGGGCATGGTGATGGGGCTGGCGCCAATTTCCTGACGATTGACTAACACCATGGCTCCGGGTGGTTCGGTCACAATGTTAAACCGCCGCTCCACACACCCGGTTAACCCAAGTGTGCCTAGCAATAAGAACCAACCCAAACAAGCGTTTGTACCACGCATGTGGCATGCCTCAAAGCAAAGGTACCAACAACCGCAAGCTTCGTGGGCGTATACTCTGAGCCAATTCCGTTCGTCAAGGGGAAATGCAACTTTAGATAAGCAAATCCAATTAACGGCAGGAAGCAAATAAAACTTACTCAACCCGTCTTCAAACTGCGGAGCCTGTGCCATTTATTCCGTTCATGGCTGGTCTGTGGAGTATAGCAACCATGAGCAATAAACCAGACAAAACTCCCGAATCCCGCTGCTTTCCTGTTCAGATTCTTTTGCCAAGTCAACGTAATCGGTCATGTTTTAAACAATGGAGTCATCGCGGAGTTGACTCGTCATCCTTCAGCAACCGGTTGTCACATCGTGGACAGGAGGTTAAGGTGAAACGATTTGGGGTAGGGGCGTTGGTGATAGCCGCGGTGCTACTACCAACCTCGGTTCATGCCTCGGGTTTTGGAGCCCGTGGGTGCCCGGCGGTGTGTACGCCGGAAGTGGTTTGTTATCCGAAGATTCGTTACAAGACCTGTTATCAAACCGTGGTGGAGCAATGCCCGAAGACTGTATATCGGCCGTGCTACAAAACGGTCATGCAGGAATGCCGGGAAACCGTTTGCAAGCCGGTTTACGAAACGCATGTCAAAGAATGCCGTTACACCGTCTGCAAACCCGTGTACGAAACCTTTGATGTGGTGCAGAAATATACGGTCTGCAAGCCCGTGTATGAAACCCACCACGTCGATCAAAGCTACGTCGTTTGCAAACCCGTTTGGGAAGAATTCCAGGTGCCAGTGAAATACTACACCTGCAAACCGGTGTACGAAACGCATTATCGCGATGTGTGCGAAACGCGGTGCAAACCTGTTTATGAAACGCATTATCGCGATGTGGTGCGTGTCACCTGCAAACCGGTGACGGAAATGCGCACCGTTTGCAAAACGATTTATGTGACGCAAAAAGTGCCCTACACGGTGCCCGGCGAATGCTTCACCCGTTGCGAAACGATTCCAGGTGAATGCTTCACCGATCCCCAAACCGGGGCCGTGTGCAAAAAGCACCCGACCACGCGGATGGTCACCTGCCAGATGCCGCCGCGAACGTGCTATCGCGACGTGTGCGTGCCCAAAGTGGTACAGGAGCAGGTTCCTTGCACACGCATGGTGCAGCAATGCCATACGGAAAAGGTTCCTTACACGGTATGCCGCATGGTTCCTTATACGGTTTCCCGCAAGGTGCCCTATACGACTTGCCGCCTTGTAACGGAAGAACATTGCCGTATGGTGACGCAGCGCCGCTGCAAGATGGTGCAGGAAACGATCTGCCGCAAAGTGCCAGTGACCACCTGCCGCATGGTGGCTGAGGAACATTGCCGCACGGTCAAGCAAACCCGTTGCCGCATGGTGGCGGAAGAACGCGTGCAACGCGTGCCTTACACGGTGTGCCGCATGGAGAGCGAAGTGGTTGTCCGCCAGGTGCCCGTGACGGTGTGCGAAATGGTGCCGACGACAGTGATGGAAACCCGCTGCCGGAAAGTGCCCGTATGCGTGCCGGTCTGCGAGCAGCCCTGCATGTGGGAGAGTCTGAAGGCCCGCTTCACGAGCAGTTGCGGCTGCATGTAAGCTTGCGACGGACGGTATCCAACAACACTCTGAAGCCAAGATCCCAACGGACTTGGCTTTTTTTTGTTGCCCTGGACAGGCATCTGAATGACTTGAGCGAAAACGGCGAATCGGTCGAAAAAAGCTGATAATTTGTACGGGCTTCACGATGCGGAAGCGTTCTACCAAAAAATCCCGTCGAACGAGCAAGGGGCCAGCCAAGTACCTAGTTTCACTGGCTGGAAAATTTGCCAGTCGCTTGACGAGGCGCATAATTCGATTGTTCACCCGGCGTGGGCCTCCCAATGCGCGGTTGCATTGTGGGGAGCCGAGTGGACAAGGCACCAGGAACTTTGTCAGGAGAAATGGGAATGCATCGCAAGTTCATCGCAACGGCTCTTGCCGCAATCGTTGCCATCGTCGCTGCGGAAAGCGCCGCGATGGCCGGTGGCTGTGGCTGTACCACAACCCCCGCGTGTGCCGCCCCCTGTGCGGACGCCTGCTGTTTCCCCAAGGTGCGGTATCGCACCGAATGGCAAACGGTGATGGAACCCTGCAAGAAAACATGCTACCGGATTGAACACAAGACGGTCATGAAAGAATGCAAGGAAATCGTTTGCAAACCGGTTTATGAAAACAAAACGGTCGACTGCAAGAAGATCGTTTGCAAACCGGTGTGGGAAGAAAAGCAAGTCAAAGTGTGCACAGGCGAATGGAAAGTCGAACAGCACGTTTGCCCAGGTCCGGTCGTGACCCGCAAGTGCCGTCTGCCTGACACCTGCTGCTTCGATCCTTGCACCTGCACCTCCAAGCGCATCAAAGGCGAGACGGTCTGCTATCAAGAGCAGCTGCCTGGCAAGACGGTGTGCAAGAAAGTGTGGGTTCCCAAGGAAGAAGTGCGAACCGTGAAGGTTTGCAAGATGGTTCAGGAAGAGGTCGTTGAGAAAGTCAACGTCCAAACCTGCCGCTGGGAGAAGCAGGAAGTGGTCAAGCAGGTGCCCGTCACTGTGTGCGAAAAAGTTCCGTACGAAGTGACTGTGAATGTCTGCCGCAAGGTCAAGGTGTGCGTCCCGGTGTGCGAATGCTGCCGGCCCAGCCTCCTGGATAACCTCCGCGGCAAGCTGAGTGGTCTGTTCCATCGTGACTGCGGTTGCAGCACCTGTGGCTCCAGCCCCTGCGGTTGTGGCAGCAGCACGACGGTGACCGAACCTGTGAAGACGGAAAAGATGCCCGCTCCCAAGAGCGAATAAGCACCTTTCCCGCTTCCCCCGATCAACCCGGCCAAGCCGACCCCAGCCTTCCCCCGGAAGGCTGGGTTTTTTTTGGTGGCGAGCCAATTCAGGTTTGTCGTTGGGTTTATGCAAACATTCGGGCAACAATTTTCTCTGCGCCACAATGCAAATAGTCGGGTTGACCAAGTATGCCGCAATTGGCTTATGTCTGCATTTGTCTATTAGTTTCAGTTGGTAGTCCTTCTTCAGAATGCCATAAAAACTGTCGGAGTTTCAACGATATGAGCGCTTGTCTGTGGCGCTTAAGGTAGTCCCAACAATTGAGACCTGTCTTGCGATCTAGTTCTCCAAACATCGGTGCCAAGATGCAGCTAGTCTCATGACCGGCGAATGGCAAACAGATCTGATGTTCGGTCGCACATCGTCACGATTCAAAAAAAACTGCAACGATAATGCCAGACAATAGGCCGCCGCCTTGAATGCCCTTGAAGTCCTTTACTGCCTCGAAGTTCGAGTTGAAGTCAAACTTTGATTGGAATGTATCGACGTGTGGGGCGTCTGTCCGCAACCAGTAACAGACAAGTACGGCGAACAGGAGCGCTGCGATAAAGAGTTGGTTCAGCAACACGTCGTAGTTTTCTGGTCGTCCGAAAGACAGTTTGATCATGCTATATCCCATGTAGGATATTCCACGGTTTTCATGGATCGTGTCGTTTCTATTAGTGCTAATGAATGACTATTCATCAACCATTACTTTCAGGTTGATGTCATATTTAAGGTCTATTCTGTTCAGTCATTATATGAACTGGGCTGTCACACTTTGCCCTCGCCAGAATCCGCTTTATTCATTATCCTGGCAGCAGCTTGGAGGCGTTGACATCCACCAACAAGAGCAAACGAAACATGAGCAAGCAACAATGTACCATGGCTGTCGTGGGGCTTATGGCTTTAGCCGTTCTTTGCCCATGGGCGTCGGTCGCTCAAGCACCCGCTGCACCAGCACCTTCGCCCAAAATCTTTACCGAAATCCGGTTCACCGATGCCGACACGGGCAGGGGAATTCCCTTGGTTGAATTGGAGACGATGAACTTCATCAAATACGTTTCCGACAACGAGGGCAGAGTTGCCTTTTATGAACCGGGCCTGATGGAACGTGAAATTTTCTTTAACGTACATTGCCATGGCTACGACATTCCCAAAGATGGCCTGGGCATCGCGGGCATCAAGGTTAAAACACAGCCAGGGAAGGTATCGACGATCAAACTGAAACGGATCAATTTGGCTGAGCGGTTGGTCCGCTTGACAGGCGAAGGGCGTTATCGGGATAGCATCCTGCTTGGTCATCCGGTGCCCCCCCACGGCCATCGTCAATTGGGACATGTGGCTGGACAGGATTCCATACAGACAGCGATCTATCAAAAGAAAATCTTTTGCTTTTGGGGCGACACACTGCGCATGGAATATCCGCTTGGCTTGTTCCGCATGGCAGGGGCGACACTCCCCATGAACGATCCCGATGATCCTCAGAATGACCCCGCTCATGGATTGCCATACCAGTATTTTGTCGATCAAACTGGCTTTGCCAGAAACATGATTCCGATTCCTGATCGGCCCGAAGGCGTGGTCTGGGTCACTGGCTTTGTGGTCGTTCCCGATGATAAGGGCGTCGAGAAAATGGCTGCCTGGTATTCACGACGCAAAAGCCTGGAAACCGAATTGGACCAGGGCTTGTGCGTGTACAACGATGAAAAACAGATCTTTGAGTCCATCAAGATTCTGCCCCCAGGCGAAACCTGGCGGCATCCCAACGGCCATCCGATCAGTATCGAAGAAGATGGCAAGAAGTGGCTGCTGTTCGGGAGCCCGAATCCTAACGTCCGCGTGCCTGCCACGCTGAAAGATCTTCTGGATGCCGAAAAGTATGAAGCGTTCACTTGCCTGAAGGAAATCGCCCCCGGAAAAGCAGGCGATCCGGAATTGGACGCCTCTGGACAACCCATTTGGCGCTGGCAAAAGTCATTACCGCCCATCGATTCCAAAACCGAATACCAACTCATGAAACGCAAAAAAATCAAGCCTGAGCATGCACGCTTTTGCCCAGCCGATGTGCATGTCCAAAGCGAACGCATGCTCATCCATAGCTGTTCGGTGCGATGGAACCCCTATCGGCATCGTTATGTAATGATTCTCGAGCAGTTTGGTGGGAAAACGTCTTTCATCGGTGAAGTTTGGTACGCCGAAGCTAAAAGTCCGTTGGGACCATTCGTCAAGGCCGTGAAAGTGGTGACCCACAACCGCTATTCGTTTTATAACGTCTGCCATCATGCATTTTTGGATCGGGATGGTGGCAGGGTGATTCATTTCGAAGGCACCTACACCAGCGATTTCTCAGGCAATCAGGAGCGGACGCCGCGTTACAATTACAATCAAATGTTGTATCGTTTGGACTTGAGCCATCCCGAGGTGCGGGCCGTGTACGCCGATTGATGAGACGCCAAATAGGCTAAAGTTCCCTTGTTGCGCGAGGTGTAACAGGGGCTATAGCTTTACGTTGCTTACAGATATTTGAGCACGCCGCCATAGCGATTTTTCAACCAACCATAACCCAAACATGGGAAGTAAAGTCCCAACACGACCAGTGCCCAAACAAGGTACACTTCAGGCAGGTCGTAGCCTTTCTTCAATGGGCTTAAACCCATTGCGTTGGGTTTTGCTCCTTGTAGCCAGGCAACATACTTAGCCAACCCATGGATCACGGGCAGATGGAGAATGTAAAAGAATAATGGCACCCTGCCATACACCGTAAAAAAGCGATGCAAGAACGGCGCACGCCATTCCATCAGCACGAGCATGATCAAAGCGGGCCCAAGCGTCATTAAGAGGAACAACAGGGAAGGCGGATATTTCGTGCAAGCTAGAAACGACATGGTGGTTCGCAGCAGATCCGTGGGCTGTTCCCCCCCTGGAACCTCGCGCCATGGTTTTGGCTCGCCGTATCCATTCACATAACGTAAAGCCATAAACCCTACGATCACCGACAAGCCCAGCACGACCAAAGCCCAACGCCGTTGCTTTGCGGGCATAATTACGATGGTGCCCAAACCGTAACCGGCACAGAGCACGCCGAACCATGGCAACAGCGGATAGAGGTTGAAATACTGATATCCCTTAGCAGGGGTGAATACGCGATAGGCCGAGTGCAAGAGATCCCAAAACCAACCGCGTTCGCCGAAAACGTAAGAAAGCCAAGGCGTTTGTTCAACGAGTTTCACGCCAGTTAGCCCATCGAAATAATTGTGACCGCCGATGATCAGGCAACCAAGTACACCGATCACCCAAGCTGGCAACCAGACCAGTAGGGATAACCCGACCATGGACCAGCCAATGGCCCAGATGACTTGCCACATGCCACGGTGGAGTTCCCAATTCCAAGACCAGCCAAAGTGGACGACAGTTAGCTCAAGAAAGACGAGCCATAGTCCGCGGGTTAAGAGGAAGGCTGCAAGTTGCTTTTTGCTCATGCCTCGCGACAAACTCAAATAGGCCCCCAAGCCCGCTAAGAGCACAAATGTAGGTGCACAAAAATGAGTGATCCACCTTGTAAAGAACAGCGCCGGAGATGACGTGGCCGGATTTTCAGCTCCTCCCCAAGCGAAGTTGCCGAAGAAGTCGCGAGTGTGGTCGAGCGCCATGATGACGATCACCAGCCCACGCAGGGCGTCGACCGCATTCAATCGTTCCGGTTTTGTGGTAGGTGCAGTATTCATTCGGAAAAATGTATCGACCCAGGAGCGTCCGAACAGTGGCGTAGGCTGACTTGGTCGAGCATTTTACCGCTTTTCAACAACAAAAGTCGGAACCGTGGATCCGCCGCCAGCGGTGACGTTGAGTAGGTCGGCCGTGGAGATGCGGCACAGGCTGCCATCCATGTATTGCCCATGCAGAATATACGGGTCGGTATCGACCATGCGATCCACGACGACGAGTTTGTCGTCGATCCAGTTCGGGAAAGGTTCTTTGGGGAGGTTCACACGTTCCTGCACAATGTATGGCGATTGCAACGCGGTTTGGACCGCCGCTTCCCAGGCCGATGAATCCACCGTCCAGCCAAGCACAATGCCCTTGCCGCCATAGTCGTCATTGGGCTTGAGTACCAACTGATCCTTATTGGCCAGGATGTAAGGAACAAGGTCCACTTTGGAGCCTGTCTCCACTTGTGGGCTTTTGGGACTGTTTTCCCGAGTTGATTTGCTTGCCCCAGGGGCGAGCGTTTGCCGTTCCTCAACCACGCGCGTCCAGGGAATGTGAGCGAGGATCACAGCACGCTCTTCGGAAGTAAACAAATGGCTGTTCTGCTCATCAGTCAGTACGGCAAAGCTAGCTTTCTTGAACAGGATTTTACAGCGTAAAGGGTTGATCATGCAAACATCACCAGCCCGCACTGCCCGAATGACAGGATGCTCCATCCCGCCGCGGTCGAGTAATTCGCTGATCAGCACGCGTTTATAAATCAAATCGATGGCCCTGCCTTTGGCGTAAAGGCGATGCTGGGTATACTCCACTTCACGAGGATCAGCAATCACCGCGTCGAGGCCGTAATAATGAAAATGCTTTTCGAATAAGCGAAATTCGCTATAAGTGGGTACTTCGGCCCAATCAAGAATGCATATGGTGGGTTTGTTGCGCGAGCCTGACCATTGCTCATATGCCGCCAGCAGAGCATGAATGACACCGACGTGCGTGGCCAAACCATAAAGTTGAAATTGCTTCTGAAACTCCCGCATGGCCGGCAGCATGAAAAACAATTCGGTGAGTGCGTGGTTGTAGCCTGGACCGGCAGGGGTCTCGGAATTAAATTCAGTGAAATAAAGCTCATCTTCCGAGACATAAAACGCGTCCAACCGCGAGGTCGGATACGCACAAGCAAAGCCCGGGTCGAGCCGGACCAGTTCGTCTTCTTGTGGCGTAAGACCAAACTGAGCTCGAAACGCATCATCAGCCAAAGCGGCCTGCTGTGCCTTGGCAAACGCCATGCACAGCAGCCGAACACGGTGGCGTAGAAATTGATATTGCAAATGGCTTAGAAAACGTGGCCGTAATACGCTGCATAAGGGCCGTTCACCAAAATAAAGCCCATGTTGGCGTTGATAGTTTTCTAAAAATTCTTGCGATGCGGCTGCGATTCCCGATTGACCTAACAGGTCGTGGTATTGATGAATCAGATCGATGGGCACTGGCTCCTCCCGTTGCCGAATCATTGATCGTGTGTGCAACACCAGGAATGCGGAACCTGGTTGTAGATGCTCCTATTATGCCAATGGTCCTAGGGTTCGGAAGCTAGAAAAGCAGGATGATAACAACTTTTTCCATCCATCATCAAGGAACTGAAGCGTCCATCATTCTCCGAATGGAACAATAGACCACGAATTGTTCGGCAATCAAACAAACACATAACAAATGTAAAATACCCTTGGCAGTAAAGTTTTTTTTAAGGTAGGATATGAAACTAGGAAACTATTATTGTTGCGTGGGGTTAAACAGACCATTCCTTACAACGTTCTCATCATCCAAAGGGCGTAAGACATGTGGCCTAACAGTCATTCCACCGATCGTCGCCATTTTCTGAAGCACATGGCTGGCTTTTCTTTGATGGCGGCCCCCAGCATGCACTTCCTGAGTCAATTGGCTCAGGCCGCTCCGCAGATGAAAAAAGATCATAAGAGCCTGATTATTCTCTGGATGGGTGGCGGCCCCTCCCACATGGATTCCTGGGACATGAAACCAGGTGAATCGACGGGTGGTGAATTCAAGCCCATGAAAACAGCAGCGAATGGTGTTGATATTTGTGAACACTTGCCCACCGTTGCTGCTCAAATGAAAAATCTCTCCATTGTGCGTTCGTTGGTTTCTAATGAAGGTAGCCACGAACGTGGGCGCGTGTTGATGCATACGGCTTATCCAGTGGACCCGGCAGTGACGTTCCCATCGATCGGTGCGATTCTATCACAGCAATTGACTCCGAAGGAATTAGCCATCCCTGGGTTCATCAGCGTGAGCGGGCCATCCGAAGGCCCAGGCTTCTTGGGGATGTCATATGCGCCGTTCACGGTGCAGAATCCCGGTTCACCTCCTCAAAACGTTAATCCGCCCCTCAACATGGGCGACATGAAGCAAGCTGCACGGATGAAGAATCGGGCTGACATGCTCAACATGGTGGAATCCAACTTTGTTGCCGATAAACGCGGCGTGGCTGCCAAGTCCCATCAAGAGATTTACCAAAAAGCATTCGATTTGACTTATTCGAAGCTGAAAGTGGTCTTTGATCTTGAACGTGAAAACGACGGCAAACCGATGAACCCCAAATTGCGGGATGAATATGGACGTAGCGGCTTTGGTAACGGTTGCTTGCTGGCACGCAAACTCGTGGAAGCCAACGTTCCATGCATCGAAGTGGACTTAGGTGGCTGGGATAACCACAATCGGATTTTCGATGCTCTGCACAACACGCGCCAAGGCGGGGGCCTGCTCGACCGTTTGGACAAAGGCATGGGCACGCTCGTTCGCGACCTCGTTGACCGCGGACTTTGGAAAAATACCGTCATCGTGTGGATGGGCGAATTCGGACGTACACCGCGCATCAATCAAAATGGCGGACGCGATCACTGGGGCCGGTGCTGGTCCGTGGTGGTTGGCGGCGGCGGCATCAAAGGCGGACAGGTTTATGGCTCCACGGATAAAGATGGCACGAGCGTTAAGGACAACCCGGTCTCTGTGGGCGATTTGTTTGCCACCCTCTACCAGGCCATTGGTGTTTCGCCCGATATGGAAATCCGCGATCCCTTGGGTCGCCCACGTAAGATCACCGGCAGCAAGGGAGGTACGCCGATTGAAGGGTTGCTCTAAACGGTTGCCTTATTTATTGTGACAATGTCTAACACAGACGCTTTCTGGTATGATCTGGAAAGCGTCTGTTGTCTTTGCAAATGCTAGAACGCTTCACCAGCAACTGGAACGTGCTCTCAAATTCGCTGCCCTCGTTGCAAACCGAAAGGCTGCCACACTCGGTACGGAATGAGGGGTTTACGGGGCAATGAGAGTCGATGTCATTAGTCCCAGTGAATCATAAAGTTTTCAATAATAACTCTTGATTATGTCTTGCTGGGAGCTTAGAATCCACTAGCTGTTAGGGTTCTACAAAGCACGGACTATTTTTCGTCAGCCATCAAGTGACCAAAACATCGGGGAATCATAGCATTCTCTGGTGTGTGGTAGCTTGTCGCGTTTTTTGATGTTTAACGATCGACAGCCAAGTCGGGAGGCCGGACAGATCACCGTAGATCACGGCCAGCGGAAAAAAAAGAGGGTCGGCCCAAAGATCAACTGAATTTCATGGCGTGTCGTAAACGCTCAAGGGGGAGAGCATGAGCAGCAAAGCCAAGGCTGGTAAAACCAAACCAAAAAAAGCCAAAAAGAAAGCCAAACCCGTAGCCAAGCGAGTCGTCCGTAAAACGGCGGAACCGACCCCTGGAATGGTATTCTCTTCGGATTTACTCACCCCCGAAGAGGAGCGTGATCTGCTTGCCGGTTTCTGGGAATGTAAACAAGAACTGGTCCGCAAGCTCATCAAGGTTCCCCGCATTCGCTCTCACCGCCCGCCGTTTGAACCTTGGCCCATGGCCCAATTCATTCGCGACCATGCCGAAGTGGAAGCCACCAAAGGTAAGGACATCCGCATTCTCCACGAACGCTATGTCGCTTACAAGCACCGTTTGGCATCAGCCAACATTCGTCTAGCTGCTCACGTGGCCAAGCGCTTTCGGCATCACTCCCTAAGCTATTCCGATCTGCTTCAAGAAGCCGTCTGTGGTTTGATGCAGGCCATCGACCGGTTCGACGTCAGCCACGGCACGCGTTTAGCAACGTATGCTACTTGGTGGATTCGCCAAACGTTGCAAATCGCGGTTGCCCGCCAAAGCCATCTGGTCAGTTTGTCGCCACACCACTTACAAGAGTTGGGATTGCTGCAGCAGGAATCGGAAGCCTTGGCCCATGGCGGCAAGCACCTGCCCACCGCTCAAGAACTGGCCAAACGCACGGGCAGCAGCCTCGAGCATTTAACCCACCTGCAAACGGCTACTCGCACACCTGTTTCGCTAAATGCGGTACTGGATGACGACAGTGATTTCAAACTTACGGAAGCCATGCCCGACAACGGCAGCAGCATCCTCCGCGACAATGCTGAGCGTCAAGAAGCGCTGATGTTTCTCATGGAAAGCCTGCGTCCGCGTGAGCGCCGGGTGCTCGACCTGCGGTTTGGCCTCACGGGTACCGGTGCACATAGCTTACGGCAAATTGGCCACATGCTTCGCATCAGCAAAGAACGCGTGCGTCAGATCCAAAACCGGGCCTTGGAAAAGTTGCGGGCCTCAGCTGAACGCGTTGGCTGGGAAGCTGATCTGTTGTTGCAGTGACAATAAGTCATACATAGGCGACCGGAAAAAAAAGACATCCTATTGTTGGATGTCTTTCTATTTTTCCATAGGCTGTGCAGGCCGCCATCAGGGCATGCGGCAAATGCTGATCGACCCATCCTGATGGGCCAAGGCGGCTAGTTTGCCATCGGGAGTGAATGCTACCGCGTAAATGCCGCTGGGGAATTTCTCCGCGAAGAGCAGTTTGCCATCAGCCCAATGCCATAGCTTCAGCCAGCCAGCGTGCCCCACGCTGACGAGCCGGGTGTGATCGGGTGTGAAACGGATTTGATTAATCCAATCTTGATGGGCCCGCTGAATTGGGTTGTTATCTTTGTGGATTTGCGGGTCCACCAAATGACGCTGGACGCTGCTGTCAGACAGATTCCAGATTTTGATTTGCCCGTCACTGCCCGCAGAGACGACCGTCTTGCCGTCAGGAAAGATCTGCGCGGAAAAGATGCCATCGCGATGCCCCTGGGTAAAGGCCTTGGCGAAAACATGAGCAAAGGGCCCGTCATATGGTCCGGTGGGGAAAGCCCGATCATACAAATCGTTCAATTCAAGTACCGCTGACTTGCTGGCCACGTCAATCCATTTCATGCTGCGAGCAAAGCTGCCCGCCAGGAGGTATTTCCCATCAGCAGAAAAGCTCACGCAGTAAACGGGAGCCGTGAAGGCCGGTATCGATGCGATAGCGGACCCATCGGCCACTTTCCAAAGTCGCACCGTGCCGTCGTGGCTGCACGATGCTAGGGTCGTGCTATCCGGACTGAAGGCCAAACCATCGACAAGATTTGCATGGCCAGCGAGGTTGCGCGTGGGTGTTTCCTGGCTGAACTTCCATAGTCGGACAGTTTTGTCGGCACTGCCTGAGAATAAGGAGGTGCTGTCGGCCATAAATGCCACTGCCCTCGTGGGGCCATCATGCTTAAATGTGGACAAAACTTTGCCGAAGTCACTAGCCAACGGTTGGCCAGGGACAAAGGGCACATGGTAAACAACAACTTGTTGGTCGGCCCCGGTAACCGCCAAGGTGGCGTGATTTGGGCTAAGCGCCAAACGCGTTATGGGAGCCGAGTGCTGAAATGATTTGATCTCCTTGCCATCGGCCAGATTGAAGAAGCGAATCGTTTGATCCGCGCCGGCCGTGACGACTGAGATGGCAGCACGGCTGATATCCAGTGAGACGATCGGCCCCTTGTGACCACCCATGGTCTTCTCAACTTGTCCGGAAGCCAGGTTGACCAGGCGAGCCGTGCCATCTTCGCCCGCCGTGATCACGTGGGTGCCGTTGGGTAAGATGACTAGGTCACGCAATGCCGCACCATGGGGTTGCATGGCTTTAACCAGTGCCACTGGGCTGATGGAAATAACTTTTTCAGTACCTCCCCAGATCAGTTGCTTGCCATCAGGGTGAAATCGAGCAGCCGTGATCGCGCCGGAAACGGGGAAGAATTGCAGTTCATGCCCTGAAGATGCATCCCACACTTGTGCCTTGGGATAGTTGCCGGCGGTCAATAGCCGAGTGCTGTCCGGGCTGAAATCTAAAGTAAGAGCTGGTCCAGGGAGAGTGAGCTTGAGCAGTTCTTTTCCATCAGCGAGGTTCAACAAACGTACCACTTTATCACCGCTGGCCACCGCCAGACGCGTGGGGTTTGCTTCTCGGGAAAGGGCCATGGCTGTGATCGCTTCGGGCAAGGCGGGCCATTCCCGAATTATTTTGCCTGTGTTCAAATCCCACCATTTCACCAGCTTGTCCGCCCCAGCACTAAACGCCTGAGTCCCGTTAGGGTGAATCATCAGGGCTGTGACCGCTCCCTTATGAGCATTGCTGATGACTTTGCTTACAGCAACATCATGGTAGCGCAGCGTCTTATCCATGCTGGTTGAGAGGATGGTTCGTTGATCGGCCAACAAATAGAGGGAGGTGATTGGACCGGTGTGGTCGCTCCACTGTTGGAGCATTTCGCCCGATGCCACATCGGCAACCTGCACAACATGGTTGGCTAAACCCATGGCGATGCGCTGGCCATTGGGCGCCATGGCTAATTGAACAATGGGCTGAGGCAGCGTCCAGGCACGCTTTGGTTTGCTGTCAGCGAGGTTCCATAGGATGGCTTTTTTGTCGGCTCCTGCGGTGACCAGGAACTGGCCTGTGGCATCACTCGCAACCGCAGCGATGGGACCTGCATGTCCTAAGAGTACTTTGTGGGTCTTGCCGTCTTTGGCTTGGATCAGACGCACTTGCTGATCATCGCCCACGGCCACAACATAATCGGTTTTAGGCAACCAATACAAAGCGCGAATGGGTTTGCCAAAATTCTCGGACCAAAGCAGATGCTGGCGATCGATGGCCACTGATTGCTGTTGGCACCATAAGAGCCGCAAGCCATCCGGATGAAAGCTCGGATGAAGGGCCGGCCCTTGATGTCGCAGCACTTCCACAACCTGGCCATTGCGCTCAATAATCCAACTGCGCCCATCACCACTCAGCAAGAAACGCTGGCCATTGGCTGTGCTGACCAGGCTGCGTGCATCACCTGGACTGTTGAATTGACCGGCCGGCTTGGCATCGATGGGATTCCATAAGCGAATGATCTTATCTTGGGCCAGAGAGGCGAGCGTCCCGCCATCAGTGGACAAGCATGAATCCAGGACGGTGGCGGGGTGTGCGATTTTGCCGATCACCTGGCCGTCAGTCAGATTCCAGACGATGAGTTGTTGATCCACGCTTTGACTGACCAAACGTGGTTGCGAAGGATGAAAAACGATTTTTTGCACGAGGCCCGTGTGTCCGGAAAGGGCACGAATTTCTTTGCCGTCATTCCAGGTGATGAGCCGAATGATGTGATCCGCTCCTGCCACAGCCAGCGTTTTCCCGTCCGGGCTGAATGCCAACGCCACGGGATCAAAGGCCAATGGGCCGAGGTTCTTCTGCTCCTTGCCATCCACCAGCGAATGCAGGTGCAGGGTCTTATCGGCGGCAAACCAGGCGAACAAGCCACTGGCAGCATGCAAGCTCAGACCTTTGGCGTTTGGTGCGGCCAGGGGATAACCTTTTTCGATCTGTCCGTTGGCTAAATTCCATAGACGAATGTGTTGATCGGCTGCAAGGGTAAGGGCGGCGCTGCCATCCGCGTTCAGCCACATTTGTTGCACGAGCTGTGGATGCGTTAATTGCTGGGCCACAGTGGGCAAACGCCAACGCTTCACGGTGCCATCGAGACTGGCCGTGATGAGTTCGTCGAGATTGGGAACCAACGTTATACTTGAGATGGCTTGGAGGTGCATGCCCAATCGTGCCATGATGACCGGTTGCTTATCATCCCAAACAGACAAGAAACCATCAGCTCCACCTGAAACGAGGCGCTGTGAATCAGGGCGTATGGCTAAGGCCGTGATGGCCGCTTCCATGCCATTGTATTGTGCTTCGGGTTGAGATTTATTCGCCAGAGGATTCCAGCGACGAATGATCTTGTCCGCTCCACCGGTCAGGATCACTTTGCCATCCAACGCGAGCACACTGGCAGCAATGCCGTCCGCTTGCTGTACAACCGGCAGAGGTGCTTGGATACGCGGCAAATCCCACTGCCAGATTTTCAACTGTCCGCTATTGTTGCCCGTGAGAAGAAAGGTGCCTTTGGCGTCCATGGTCTGAGCAGTAATCGGATCGCCATTTGACACAAGACTGCCCCAGGAAGCCCCATCGGCCGGGTTCCAGAAGTGGAATCGCTGTCCAGCATGGCCGGTGATTAACAAGGGAGATGACTGGCTCCAGCCAACCCAGCTGATTTCACTGGGTGCAGTGATCACGCGTTCGGTGTTGCCGTTGGCCAGGTTGATGATACGCACGGTTTTGTCGGTGCTTCCGCTAGCGAGGTATTTGCCATCGGCTGAAAGGGCCAGGCTCTGAACGGGGCCTTGATGTGGTGGATGGAGCAACCGACTAGGTTGCAAGGGTAGCTGCCAAACCTTCAGCCATCCATCTTGGCTGGCCGTGACGGCTTGCTGGCCGTTGGGGGTGATGGCCACGCTGTTGATGGGAGCTGCATGGGCACCTGCCACCGCTAGGGGTTGACCATCAGCCACGTTCCACAAACGCAACGTTAGGTCTTGCCCCACACTGACCAATTGCTGGCTGTTCGGACTGAAGGCAATCGCAAGCACCGGTCCGACGTGGCCGTTGCAAACGGGCAAAGCTTTGCCGTCCGCAATACTCCACAGACGAAGGGATTGATCATTGGAAGCCGTGGCCAGTTTAGTTCCGTCAGGCGACACGGCGACAGCATTGATTTCCGCCCCATGGCCGACGAACGAACGCAAGGCACCTTGGACGGGAATGTCCCAGAATTTGATAACATTGTCCGAACCACTGGATGCCAGCACACGCTGATCAGGGCTAAACTGAACGCTGAGCACTTGGTTTTGATGGCCGGCTGCGCCGCCAAACGTTTTGATAAGTTTACCAGAAGCCAGGTCCCATAGTCGGACGGTTTTGTCGAACGAGCCGCTGGCTAGCCACTTCCCATCCGGACTGATGGCCACGGAATAAACCAATTCACCATGTCCTTTCAGTTGATGGATAACCTCAAAAGGTTTAGGCGGTGGGGCGGGTTGCGTAGCGGCGGGGGCCGTCGGCGCAGAGGGTGAGGGCTTGGTGGCTTGTGTGGGGGCTGGCTTCGTCTGAGCCGTGGAGTTGGGGGGTGTGGGCTTGGGTGCTGTTGGCGCTGGGGTGGTGGGTTTTGTTGCTGGCGGGGTCTGAGCTGCCAGACTGGTCCAACCCAAAATGAGAACGAACCCTTGTAACAGGCCCGTGCTAACCCAACGCCAACCCAAAGTAATTCGTGACAGTTGTGGCATGATCAACTCCAAACGGTGGGAGATCAGACTGCGGATTCTTGTCAGTTTCGCAAAGCGGCGTCGGGTCGTCAACCAAATGTGCCATGAAAGAGGGTGTAGCATCATCGGGCATCTTGGCAAAATAAACACCCCTCTTCGTTTCGAAAAGGGGTGTCAGTTCCAACAACCTGCGAAAAACCAGTCATAGGTCCTATTCGACCACGACAATCTGATTGGCTTTGGTGACTTTGATTTGCGGCTTGTCGCGGAACGTTTCGATTTTGCCCGTGACCCGCACTTTCTTGTTGCGAAAATATTCGCGCGGATTGTCAATCTTCTTTTTTTCCTTCAGATCGTCGACTCCTGAGGCTTGGATCACCACGGTGAAGTTATCGTCATCGTTGCGGCTGCGTTTGGAATTAAGGAACACCAGATTAGTCGCGGCCCCGGTGGCTTTGACTTCGAACTCTACCGTCATTTCCTTGCCGACATATTTGCCTGCATCCTCGGCAGGAATGATTTTTTTTTCTTTGTTGTCGTTGTCGCTGCTCGAACTGCTCTTGTTACTGCTGCTGGAGTTTTTGTTTGAAGAGCGATTTTTGTCCTGAGTGGGCTCGGATTTCATTTCCGGGGAAGGATCGCTGGCCTTGGCGATGAACTTTTCCGAATGCAATTGGCTAAGGAGCAATTTCTGCTGGATGCGGATATCGCCATCTTCATCGCGAATTTGCAAGCCCACGACGGGATCGGCTTTGTGCCAATCGATGGTGATCAAGCCGAAGTGGTTGCCCCAATTCATGGTGGCCACGCGATGACGGTTCACCTCAAAGGGTCGTGGTGCAGTGTCCGCCTCTGTCAACCCGCTGGATGTAACGTCAAACAGGGGATATCCCAAACCTGCATCCATCATGGAGATTTCTGCGAGATGGCGGTCGCCGCTGAGAATGATAACGCCACCGGCTTTGGTTTGTTTGAGCAAGTTGATGAAGCGCTCCCGTTCATGGGGAAAGTTCATCCATTTCTCCCAACCGTGATCCTCGGCAACGAGTTGGATAGACGAGACAATAATGCGGAGCCTAGCGGGCTGATGCAACTGCTCTTCCAGCCACTTCCATTGAGCTGCCCCGAGTAACGTGGCTTCGGGATTGTCGTTGGCGAGGTATGGTCCTTCATTGGATTTCGCATCGGGTCGCTTTTTCAACGCGCTGCGAAAGTAGCGGGTATCGAGCAAAATGATCTGCACCCGCTTCTCTGGTGGACCGAAGATTTCCGCTTGATAAATACCTTCTTGACGACGCCGGGGCGAATCGGGTGGAACCCCAAAAAAGTCGAGAAAAATCTGCTGCGATTCCTTCTTCATGGGGTAGTCTGCGCCCGCATCGTTCGCACCATAATCGTGATCGTCCCAGGTGGCCAGGATCGGGCATGTGGACTTGAGGAGTTGATAACCTGGTTGGGCCGCCAACTTACTATATTTTTGCTTTAATAGGGAAGCGCTGGTGGTATCACCATAAATGTTATCACCTAAAAAAATGAACAGATCGGGCCTTAGTCCTACCACGGACTGCCAGATGGGTTGCGGCTTGGTTTCTTTGGCACACGACCCAAAGGCAATGCGATCGAGAACCTTAGTGTTGGCGTGTTGCCCGTAGGCATTGCCACAGGACCCGAGCAGAACGAACAGAAATAGGACATGCCAAAGATATCTCCGCAACGGTACCATGGTCGATCTCCTCAATGGTCAATGGGTTTTCAGCTAAGTGTAAACCATGAGCGCAAGGGACTCCACACATTTCACTGTTAGTGTAGCGACCAAATCGACTTGCAAAATGAAGGTTCAGTGAGTATCCTGTTGATTGAGTGACATCCTACCTTTTAGGTGGTTTCCCCCGAAGGTGGTTTTTTCATAACCTACCCGACAACCCCGCAGTTAGGGGCCCACCAAATTCCGGATGACAATCGTCATTCGCCAGCCTGCTTCAGGAGGCTTCCTGATGATGAAAGTACAGAATCGTTGGCTTTGGTTCGCTTTGTGTCTGTCATTGACCTGGATGGGTTGGCTTTCTGCCGCTGACTCACCCAGGCCTGATGCCAGCAAAGCACCGATGCCCACATTGCAAGGATTAGATGTTTTCCCCAAGCAACTCGCGTTGCGTGGCCCAGAAGATCGGGCACAAATCTTGCTAACAGGGTTGCAAGCTGCAGGCAGGCCCGTGGATTTGACGCTCAAGGCCAAATACAGCGTTAGCGATCCAAAATTAGCTCAAGTGACGGCTTCCGGCAGAGTCATTCCACTGGCCAATGGCAAGCTGACGATCCAGATGGAATTTGGCACACACAAAGCCCATGTGGAATGTCAAATCAGTCACATGACGGAAGAGTTACCCATCAACTTCGCCAATCAAATCACCCCCATTTTCACCAAGCTTGGGTGCAATTCGGGTGGTTGCCATGGTAAGTCGGGCGGGCAAAACGGTTTTCACCTTTCCTTGCTTGGCTTTGAGCCACCAGTGGATTACATGGCCCTGGTCAAAGAAACCCGTGGCCGACGACTTTTCCCAGCCGCTCCTGAACATAGCTTGCTGCTTCGCAAGGGCACGGGCCAAATGCCTCACGGGGGCGGCAAGAAACTCGATGCGGATTCCGATGAATACCGCGTTTTGCGCCAGTGGATTTCCGCAGGTATGCCCTGGGGGGATGCCAAGGACCCCGTGGTGAAGCAGATTTTCGTCACACCCAATCAACGGGTTTTAGCGGCCGAGGAAAATCAACAACTTGTTGTGCTGGCTGAATACACCGATGGGCATGTGGAAGATGTGACCCGGCGAGCCCAGTATGAGAGCAATGAAACCGAAATCGCCACGGTCACACCAGAAGGGATCGTGCAGATAGGCCTTGGCAAAGGACAGGCAGCCATTATGGTACGCTACCAAGGTCAGGTGACAGTGTTTCGTGCCTTGGTGCCATTGGAAAAACCGGTTCCATCCTATGAATACCCGCAACAGACCTTGGTGGATGGCCCAGTGCTCAAGCAGTTTCAGCGGCTTAATCTGATGCCTTCTGCTTTGAGCAGCGACGAGCAGTTTTTGCGCCGCGTGACACTCGACATCACTGGCACCTTGCCGACGCCTGACGAGGTGCGAGCCTTTGTTGCGGACTCCGATCCCAACAAACGTAATCGCTGGATCGATCAATTGCTGGAACGTCCCGAATATGCTTATTTCTTTGCCAACAAATGGGCAGATATCCTTCGGGTCAAGCGTCATGGCGATGCCCGGCGGATTCAAGGAACGTTTGCTTTTCATGAATGGATTCGGCAGGCTCTGGCGAAGGACATGCCCTATGACCAGTTCATTCGCGAAATCCTGACGGCTGTGGGTGATGAGAAAGCGCAGCCCAGTGTCGTTTGGTACAAGGAGATGAATGAATTCTCCAACTATGTCGATGACCTGGGGCAAGTGTTTTTAGGCCAACGCCTGGCTTGCGCCAATTGTCATCATCATCCGTTTGAGAAGTGGAGCCAGGACGATTACTGGGGTCTGGCTGCCTTTTTTGGCCGCGTGGGTAAGAAGCAAATTCCCCAGCAAGGCGACGTCGGCTCGTTGCCCAACCCGAAACTCAGCCTGTTTGTGAGCAAGGGTGGCAGCGTCGCCAACAAACGCACGGGCCAGGCAGCAGCGATCAAAGCGCTAGATGCACCTGTGCTCAATGTTCCACCTGGCGAAGATCCCCGTGAAAAGCTCGTGGATTGGATGGTGGCCCCCAATAATCCCTTCGTGGCCAAGGCCGTGGTTAATCGGTACTGGGCCCACTTTTTTGGTCGGGGCATCGTCGATCCACCTGATGACATGCGGATCACCAATCCGGCGAGCAATGAAGAACTGCTGAACGCACTCGCTCAGGATTTCATTGCCAATAAGTTCAGCTTGAAGCATTTGGTTCGGTTGATTGCCAAAAGCCGCACGTATCAGCTCAGTGCCATGCCCAACGAGCTGAACCAGCAGGACAAGCAGAACTTTGCCCGGTTTTATCCCAGGCGGATGTCGGCCGAAGTGCTGTTGGACGCGGTCAATCGGGCGACGAATTTCCCCGATGGCTTCGGCGGCTTGCCGAACGATCAGCACGCCCCCAAGCGTGCTATCATGCTGCCCGATGAAGCTTTCACCAATTACTTCCTCGAAGTCTTTGGCAAACCGATGCGGACCAGTGCCTGTGAATGCGAACGGGTCAGCGATGCCAACTTGGCCCAGGCCCTGCATCTGCTCAACAGTGATGAGATCTTGAACAAAATCGCACGCGGTGGAGGCCGGGCTGACTTGCTGGCCCAGGACAAACAGAAAAAAGACCCCCAGCTTGTCGAGGAATTATTCCTCTCCTGCCTGGCCCGCAGACCGACGGATGTGGAACTCAAAGTGGCCTTGGATCACATCACCAAGTTAGGCCCCAATCAGCGCAAAAAAGCCTTTGAAAATCTGCTTTGGGCCATGATCAATACCAAGGAGTTTTCATTCATCGATTAAGGCTTCGTATGCTATCTTGATGGGATCGTTCTCTTCAGGATCAGCATGATCATGAACTGGCAGTTCAACACCCCCGATTTGCCCAGCACCCAGCATTTGGGGCGGCAGTTGGGGGTTTGTTTATTTCCTGGTTCCGTCATCGCCCTCATTGGTCCTTTGGGAGCGGGAAAAACAGCGCTGGTGCGAGCAATCGCTGAGGGCTTGGATATTGAAGACTCCAGACAAGTAACCAGCCCCACTTTCGTATTGATGCAGGAATATGCCGCCCGCCTGCCTATCACGCATGTGGACGTTTATCGTTTGCGTTCTGCAGCCGAGTTTTTAGACTTAGGCCCTGAAGAATGGCTTGGAGGGCCGGGGGTCTGTTTGATCGAATGGGCAGATCGTGTTCTGGATGAATTGCCCACCGAGCACATGGCGGTTCACATCCGCACCCTTACGCCCGATGCCAGGCAATGGCAGTTCCAGGCGAACGGAGCACGGCATCGCGAAGCGCTTGCATGCTTGGTGCAAAGGATGCAAACAGAAGGTCGTGCATGATCACCAGTCCAAGGTGCCGACGCCGCCTTTAAATGGTCCAACGATGTCCGCTGTGATCCATCCGCCATAGTAACCGCCGGGCTGTGGCGTGACTCGTTCTCCTTCCACCAAACATTGATCCAGCAAATGTGCGTGAAAGGCAACGTAGAATTGAATGGCTTGGTATGCGGGCAGCACTTCGATAAAAGACCAAGCCGCGTGTCGCACCATAAAGGATGGTCCTTCGAGATTGCACAACCATGCTCGACCCTTAAAGGGGCAGCTAAACTCTTGCAAAGTCTGCTGCAAACACGGGAACAAGATAGCCTCGGGTGGTACATAATAAGCGGGTGGATGCCCCCTCTCGATAACCCGATAGGCGTCGCGCGTATCCACGATGATTCGGTCAGCATGAATAACTTGGATCCGTTTGGTCGTTGGCTCTACCCTGGGAGTGCGGGGATAGTGCCAAACGGTCTCTTGACCAGGTCCTGGCGGAATCGGTTGCGGCGCATTCTTCATGAGTACATTCAGTTGATTTCAGTTCCCAGTTGCATGAGTGACCCTTTGACCATACCCTTTAATGATCGGTATTCAATCAGTATTTGGTAATAAGGTAGCAGAATCATGCATCGGGCACGTTGGTCGAGTGGCCTGTTCGTCGGGATGTGCATCTGGTTTGGCATGGGCTGGTGCTCTTCCCATGAGACGCACATCCCTTCTAAAACCAATGAAGAGACAGCCATCATTGGCACGTGGAACATCGAATGGTTAGGCAATACGGAACGCCGTGCCGATCAGCCTGATCCCGACGATTTAGCCAAGTACATTATCCAAAGCGGTGTGGATGTGCTCTGCTTGAATGAGATTACCTACAACACCGAAACGAGTGAGGGGCACGGCAATCGAACTCTGGTGGAAACCCTGCAGTTGGTCAGCGAACGCACCCAAATGCAGTGGAAACACGTGCTTTTCCCAAAGTTGAAAGAGGGTGATCCCGATCAGCACGTAGGCGTGGCCTGGAACTCCAGTCGGGTCACGCGACAAGGAGATCCTTGGCGTGTGCCGATTCGCCGTGGTAAGGAACGCGACATCTGGCAACGACATCCTTACGGGTTTAAGTTGTCCTTTGGCCAGGGTAAGACGGATATTGTGGTAGTTCCGTTACACATGAAGTCAAACCGCGGAGGCGAAGACGTCACCAGCAAGCAACGCGCCTTGGAAGCCCAAACCCTATTACGCTGCTTGGGCGAAATGCAAAGACATTTTGATGATGATGACTTGGTCCTGCTTGGTGACACCAACGTCATGAAACAAAGTGAACTCACCCTTCCACGCATCACGTTCAACGGCTTTCGCGACCTCAATGCTGGGCAACATATGACCTGGATCAAATCGGATCGCTACCCGGCTGCGCCATTCGATCGGATCTTTGTGCCGGACGATCAACCCGAATTTGCTGATTCACAACTGCGCGTCATGCGCGAGAACCACCTGGGCAGCGAAGCGGCCTTTCGGTCCAAAATGTCGGATCATTACATGGTCACGACCACCATCCGCATCATGGCGGATGATGACTAATAGCGGCTGTCGCAAGAAAAACCCATGGAAAGCCAGGCTATCCATGGGTTTGAGCAATAGAATGCAGCAACGGTGTTATGGGTTGGCTTCTTTATTTTCGGCGGCTTTGCCCTTGCCATAACCGCTGCCGAACTTCTTGCGAAAACGTTCGATCTGGCCCGTGGAGTCCACGTATTTCATCTTGCCGGTGAAAAACGGATGGGAGGCGCTGCTGATGTCAAGCTTGACCAGCGGGTAGGTCTTGCCATCTTCGAACACAATCGTGTCCTTGGTGCGGATGGTGGAGCGGGTTTTGAAAGCAAACCCGGCTGAGGCATCCTGAAACACGACTTCACGATATTCGGGGTGAATTCCATCTTTCATTGCTTGCATCTCCAAAAACGACGGGCCCGCGGTCAAGCGAATGCCCGAAGCAGAAGTTTGATTTCGGAACTCTTTTTTATACTCACTTCTAATGAAAGAACAAGTCCATCCATTTGCAGCAAACTGGCCATGATGCCAAAAGTGGGGCGTCATTGCATTATGGGCAGGCCAGTGCTCGGGCTAATTCGCTGACTTTTTGCCCAACCTGCTGCAAAACCTGGGCTTCACCAATCGCGGGAATCTGCTCAAGGTATTTGACCAAGGCACTGCCGACAATAACTCCATCCACAAAAGGTCTGAGTGTTTGTATTTGCTCCGGTCGGCTAATGCCAAAACCGACACATAAGGGCAGCGCAGTGCATGGCCGCAATGCTTGCAAGCGTTCGATCAATTGTTCGGAAAGTGAGACACGGGCTCCAGTAATGCCCGTGACACTGACTACATACAGAAAACCGCTGCCAAGTTGGGCGATGTGCGTGGCCCGGCCGATGGGTGTCATGGGCGTCACCAGTTGGATCAAATCCAAGGATGCTGATCGAACACTCCCAACAACGTTAGCGGCTTCTTCAAGGGGCAAATCCGGGATGACCAGACCAGACAGTCCCGCTTTTTTGGAACGCTCAAAAAATTTGTCGGGACCCTGACGAAAGACCAAGCTGTAAGAGACCATCCCCACCATGGGGATCGTAGGATGCTTGTGGACCCAATCCGCAATGGCTGTGAAAATCGCATCCAAATGCAGGCCATTTTGCAGGGCGCGGGCATAGCTGGCCTGAATGACTGCTCCGTCAGCCAACGGATCGCTGAATGGAAAGCCGATCTCCAATATGTCCGCACCGTGAGCGATGGCCGTGTCGATCAACTGTCCCGTAAACGCCAGATGGGGATCGCCAGCGGGGAGAAACGGAATCAAGGCAGGCCGACCTTGACTCTTCAGTTTTTGAAAACAATCATCGAGGCGGGACATAGCCTAGGTCCCTCATGAGCAAAGGCCGATAATACGTTTGAAGTGTTTTTTAGCGATGTTGGGTTATGGTTTCCATCCACGTCCAGGTGCCGTTGGGCTGGAAGAAGAGCCAAAAGATCGTCAAGAGGCAGAGCAGCACCACAATCCCAGTAGGCCAGTTCAGCCGCGCGGTGAGAGGTTTGACGGCATCACGCAGAAACATCACGCTGATGATGCGCAAATAATACCATGCGCCAATGGCAGCATTCACAGCCATGACCAAGGCCAAAATCCGATAAAGACGCTGCTCAGTGTTCCAGGCCGCCAGGAAGAGGTTCAGCTTGGCCAGGAATCCCGCAGTGGGTGGCAAACCCATCAAACAGAACAAAAATCCAGCCATGGCTAAGGCTAGAAGGGGATGACTTTTCCCAAGACCGGCCAGGTCGTCAACGTCTTGAACAGGTTGGCCACGTCCTTGTAAACCGATCAAGACGGCAAATACGCCCAACGTCATCACTGAGTAGATGATGAGGTAAAAGAACAAGCCCGCCAAGCCAGCAACGGTCATGCCTGTCATACAGCTTGTGCCCAAGCCGACCAGCATGTAACCTGCATGGGCAATGCCAGAGTAGGCGAGCAGGCGTTTCAGATTATTCTGCCAGAGTCCCATGAGGTTGCCGATGAACATGGAAACCAGTGCCATGATCCAAAACAACCCTGACGCGGAATGAGCTAATGGAGCGGCAAGCTGATCTGCTCCAGGAATGAGCAGACTGGCGGATACGATCTGGTACATAGCTGCAAAGCCAGCCAACTTCGGCACGACGCTCAGCAACGTCACGGGAAGCAGGGGGGCACCTTGATACACATCGGGTGCATAGAAATGAAACGGAGCTGCCGTGATACGGAAACCTAGTGCTGCCACGATCATGATCAAAGCGATAAGCATGGTCGTCGGCATCGGCAACGGAGTCATTCCATGATGCTGTGTTGACCAGTTGCGTACAGCTCCGCGCAGAACTTCCAGGTTCGTTGATCCCGTTGCGCCGTAGAGGAAACTCAGACCATAAAGCAACAAGGCGGAGGAAAATAAACTGAGGAAGAAATATTTCAGGATAGCCTCCTGAGCGGCATCGTCGCTGCGGAGGAGATAAAGCAACACGTAAGTTGGTATGCTGACCAATTCTAACGCGAGAAACAGAGCCACCAAATCATTGGCTGCTGCAACGAGGTTTACTCCCGCCAGGATGAGCAATAGGCAACCAAAATATTCAGCGGCATAACGGTCGGGAATGCGATCCCAACTCAGCAGCATGATCAGCGCACCCACCGCCAGGCTCAGTCCGCGAAAGAAATGGCTAAAGCTGTCGTTGCGGAAAAAACTGGCTGGCGTCGCAAATGTCTGATCGCCTCCGGGAAGCATGGCTGCCGCCAGCATAACGATCAACAAGCTGACGATGGCCCAGGTTCGCGAGCGTGCCGTCACAAACACCGCTGCCAGGAAATAAACGCTCCCAAGCAGCAAGAGCATCATTTCGGGGCGAACCCAAGCAGCAGCTTGGGCCATCAATTCATACACACCCTGCACGGTTGCTTCTCCCTGCTGCCTAGCGTGGTCTCTGGATCAAAGGGGTTTGTTGCTTGATCCGTTGGCTCAAGGCTTCGATTTCCGGTTGCATGCGTTCGATAAAAGGCTTGGGATATAAACCGATCCACAAGCAAAGCGCCACTAACGGTAGTGTGGCCGCTAGTTCCCTGCGGTCCATGTCGTGCATGGTATGCCCAGCAGCGCTAGGCGGTTCCTTCAACGGGCCGTGGAAACATTTCATGACGAAAGAGAGCAAATACCACGCCCCGAGCACGATGCCGATCGTCCCCCAAACGGTGTAAACGGGGTTTCTAGCGAACATGCCGCTCAAGCAAAGAAATTCACCAACAAAACCGTTCAGACCAGGCAGGCCGATGCTGGAAAGACAGGTGAACATCATCACGAGACCCATGATCGGCATGCGCTGGGTCAGGCCGCCAAGTTCATTCATTTGCCGAGTGTGGTAACGTTCGTAGATCATGCCGACGAGCAAGAACAACAGCCCCGTCGATAAGCCATGGTTGACCATTTGCAGCAGCGATCCGGTCATGCCTTCAGCGTTCAGAGCGAAGAGGCCAAGCATGCAGAAGCCCAAGTGGGCAACACTGCTGTAGGCCACCATTTTCTTGATATCCTTCTGGGCTAGTGCACAAAAGGAACCATAAAGGATGCCGATCGTAGCCAGGACGCCAATCAAGGGAACGCCGATTTGCAAGCTCGCCGCTGGAACCATCGGTATGCACAGTCGCAGGAAGCCATAGGTTCCCAGTTTGAGCAGCACGCCCGCCAGTAATACGCTCCCAGCGGTTGGTGCTTCGACGTGGGCCAGGGGTAGCCATGTATGAAACGGGAAGAGCGGTACTTTAATGGCCAGGCCGCAGAACAAGGCCAGGAAGATCAGTTTTTGCATATCAATGGGCAACGGTTGAATGGCTACTTGTCTGGCTAGTTCGGGCAGGGAAAACGTCATTGGCTGCCCTTGGTTGACCAGCGAAAGCACAATGGCTACCAACCCGACGAGAGTAACCAGACTGCCAGCCAAGGTGTAGAGGAAGAACTTTCGTGCGGCGTAGCGTTTTTGTGGCCCACCCCAAATGCCAATGAGGAAAAACAGTGGGAGCAGTGTGAATTCAAAGAAGATGTAAAACAGAATGATGTCGAGCGCGCAAAAGACGCCGATCATCCCCGTTGACAACAGCATCAGCAAAGAATAATAACCAGCTGGATTGGTCTGGATGCTGTTCCAGGATATCAAAACCGCTGACACCATAAGCAGTGCAGTGAGGGCAATCAGCCAAATGCTAATGCCATCCACTCCGAGATGAAATTCGATGCCAGGCTGTGTCAAAGAGCCAGACGTTGGCAAATAACTCATCCAAGGGATGCGTATTTCGAAAGCAGGGTCAGAGGCGAAGGGCTGCTCAGCTGTTCGTCCGGTGCTCGGATGGTAATGGTACACCACGTGCAGCGCACACAGCAGTGAGAGAAGGGTTGTCCCCAAGCTAACTTGCCGGACGAGTCGCAACTGATTCGAGCCCAAAATCAGCACAACCCCCGCTGCTACGAGCGGGGCGAAGATCATCAGCAAGAGCAGAAATTTATCCATACCGACTTTTCCCAACAAACCGAGCACTGACGATCAACGTCATCAAATCTTGGCCAACAGCGCTAGGATAAAGACAACCAAACCCAGCAAGGAGGCCAGCGCATAAAACTGTACCAGGCCGTTTTGCACCGGTCTGAACCATTGCCCAAAGTAGCCGGGGATTTGGCCAAACCAATCCACCAGACCATCCACAACATGCAGGTCGATCAGTTGAATCAACGAACTCAGTCCCTGCAGCGGCCGAACAACCAAGAGGCCAAGAATCTCATCGATGTAGAAGCGGTGACAGGAATAATCGTAAAACCGCCAGGCGGTTCGTGCCAACAGCGACGGCCATTCGGGTCGCAGTTGGTAGAACACGGCAGCAAGTCCAAATCCACCCATTGCAGCCAAGATGCTGGTCAGCACGATGAAGCCAGAACCATGTACTGGTTCAAACTTTGGTAAGCTGGCCGATTGAATCAAGAAATGCTCGAACCAGTGCGTCGGCAGGCCAAAGACCAATCCCACCAACAAGGTGCCAGCGGCCAGACCAAACAGGGGTACGAGCATCCAGCTGCCGCTTTCGTGAGCATGGTGGCCCGCTTCATCAGGGATGCGTTCAGGTCCCCAAAACGTCAGGAAATAGGCCCGACCAGTGTAAAATGCGGTGAGAAAAGCTGTTACGACGGCCATGACATAGATGATGACAAAGAGCAGGCCAAACGGACTTTCATGGCTGGCCGCATTGAGGCTGACCAGAATTTCGTCTTTGCTCCAGAAGCCTGCCAACGGGGGTATGCCTGCCAAGCCAGCGGCACCAATGGCGAAGGTCAGATGCGTCCAAGGCATCAGTTTGCGTAATCCGCCGATGCGGCGCAGGTCGATGACGCCTCCCATCGCATGCATGACGCTGCCGCAATCAAGGAACAACAGTGCTTTGAAAAACGCATGGGTGAAAAGGTGAAAGATGGCTGCGACCACGGCGAAAGTGGCCAGGTTTGGATTGCCAGCGGCGGAACCCAAGGCCATGAACATGTAACCCAGTTGGCTGACAGTGGAGTATGCCATGATGCGTTTGAGATCGTTTTGAGTCAAAGCGATCAACGCGGCAATCAGAGCCGTGACGGCCCCCACGACGGCGAGCAGGGCTTGCGCTTGCGGAGCCAGAACAAAGAAAGGGGTGCTACGCGCGACGAGGTAGACTCCTGCCGTCACCATCGTGGCAGCATGGATCAATGCCGAGGCCGGCGTCGGACCTTCCATGGCGTCCGGCAACCATACATGGAGTGGAAATTGGGCGGACTTGCCCATGGCTCCGAGCATCAGGCATAAGCAAATGGTAAAGATTGGCCAGCCTGCGATCTGAGCATGGGTCAGTGAATGCTGACCAACTTCGATGGTGCCTGCGAACGGTTTGCCTTGGCCAAGGTAGTGATAATTCAGTTGCTGGAAAACGTCAGTGAAGTTGAGGGTGCCGAAATGCGTCCAGATCAGGAACACGGCAATTAACAATCCGAAATCGCCCACCCGATTGACCAGGAAGGCTTTGCGCGCGGCAGCGGCGGCGGCAGGCTTTTGATACCAAAACCCTATCAGCAGATAACTGCATAGCCCCACGCCTTCCCAAAAGATGAAGAGCATGAGGAAATTATTGGCCATCACCAGCATGACCATGCAAAAGACGAACAAGCTAAAGACACTGAAGTAGCGGGCATAACCGGGGTCGTCGTGCATGTAGCTGACGGAAAAGATGGCCACAAGCAGGGCCACGGTGTGCACCGTTACGAGCATAATGGCGGTCAAAGGGTCCGCCACGAGTTGCAGGGGAATCTGCATCCGACCAATGCTTAACCAAGGGGTGCCGTCCGTCGAGCTACTGCCGGACATGGAAAAGAGCAGGGCGATGGACATCACCCAGGCATAACCCAAGGCCAGCAAGGTCGGCCAATGGCTGCGCTGCTTGAGAATTCGCTGCCCCAAGGCCGCCGTGACCACGGCTGACAATAAGGGTACGAACCCGATCATCACTAGGATTTCAGCCTGTTTACCCACGCGCGGCGACCTCCTCGGAAGGAGCATTTTGCTCGGGCCGCAGACCAGCAGTCGTCAAGCGTGGAAAATGCATCAAGGTCATGTCGGTGTCCAAAAGCAGTGGCGATTCATCGACTACGGGGTCCTGGTTGGCTTCACGCAAATCCTGCCAGACGCTGACATCCAACGACTTGCGCTTGCGAAACAGAACCAGGATCAAAGCCAACGCCAAGGCAGCCTCGCAAGCGGCCACGGTTAGCATGAAGATCACAAACGATTGGCCCTGATAATTCTTGTGGTGAGCACCAAAGCCAACCATGTTCAAGGCAACCCCTTGCAGCATCAATTCGGCAGAGAGAAACATCAGAATCATATTCCGACGAGTCAGAAAGCCGATGGCTCCCAGACTGAACAAGATCGCACCAACAATCAGGTAATTGGGAAGGATCGCTTCACTCACGTGGCCGTCTCCTTCGGTCGTTGCACAATCACGATAGCGCCAATGGTTGCGACGAGCAGGAGTACCGCCGCCAACTCAACCGCCAGCAAGTAATCACCAAACAACGTGCGTCCTAGCTGAGCAACATGGCCTGGTTCGTTGGTGTGCATACTCAACGGCGACACTTGGCGTTTCTGGTTCACTGCCATGCCGAGGGTGCCGATGTATTTTTTCTGGGCATGCTCAATTGCTGCGGCAATGCTGTAATATTCCCGCAAGACAGCCAGCAGCGCTTTGGTATCGTTCTGAGCCAAGGCAGCGGCGGCTTTGGGCTCCAGTTGGGTCAATTGGGCTTTCGTGCGTATTTGCTCAGGCCAACCGGGCATGCGACGCAGTTCATCATTCAAAATCAGATCAATCGACGAGTCATTGACTTTGAGGATGCCTATCAAATCCTTGGCCTGCAAGGTCGTGGAGTTTGCGGCACTGTTCAACGTTTCTTGCAATCCCTTGACCAGCGAGGTTAGTTTCGTCGGTATGACGTAACTGACCTGAATGGCGTAGAGCAAAGCTCCCATCAACAGAAACCCGCCCAGGCTCGCCAGGAACGGTTCACGGGAACGTCGGTCGTATTGGGCCAGTCCGCTTTGCTGGGCAAACATGATGACGAACAGAAAGGTGACGATGATGGCGCCGGCATAAACGATAACAGTTGCTGCTGCGAGGAAGGGGCCGGATAGCAGTAAAAATAGTCCACAAACCTGCAGGATCACCAGTGCAAAATAGAGAGCAGCGTAAACGGGATTCCGCTGGGTAATCATGGCTCCTGCGGCAGCGATTGCTCCACCGGCGAAGAGATAAAAGAACAAATCAAACATCCAGGAAACCTGGGCGCCGGTGTAGTGCGGAAGCAGGATGCCGCCCAAAAGCAAAGCCGTAAAGCCAATAACCATCATGGCTACGCTCTGAGGTTGTCGGGCATGTGGCAACAGCTTCCAAATGGCCAAGAAACCCAATAGTAAGGGCAGCAGAAACAGCCAATGGTGCCAAACCCATGTGAATAACGATCCCACGCTTACACTCTCATTGCCAGGCCGCGCTGGGCGCGGAGAAACGGGTCATTTCTTCGCGAAACCTGTGCCTTGGTACTGCAAGGCTGTCTGGAGAAGATGATACAGGAACAGCGCTGAGGAGCAATTGCTAGACGGACAGGAAACTGAGACTTTTAATAGAAGGCTCTAGCCAAGGGATGCGTGGTTCTCTGACGATGCAGGGGGCCTGGTTCCGTTCAATGTTGCCCACATCACGAAACTCAGGTCATCAGCAAGGCCACACCGGCTACAGCGGTGAGGGTGCAAATCACCTGGCCGAGGCGGGGTTGTTCGCTCAAGAAAAAGTAGGAGATCGGAATAATCCATATCGGAAACGTGGCACTTAGCGTCGTGGCGACACCAACTGAGGTAAACGTGATGCCGGTCGTTAGCAGTAACAGGCCGATGTAACTGCCAAATAGAGAGGCGAGCAACAGATATGCCAACCGCTTTTTGGGCTTGAGCAGGATGCTCCAGTTGGCCCTGGCTCGCTGATGCCAGTTAATGAGGAGCAGCACAGCGACGGCTGGTGTGATCCGTATGAGAGTCCCCATGAATACGTCAATTTTATGTTCACCCGTCATTGGATCGAGTTCCTTGAAGGGACCTTTGGCCAGCACCATGCCGACCGCTTGGGCCAGCGCTGCGAGCAAAGCCAGCATAATGCCCCTTTTGCGGTGAGCACCATCCTCAAGATGAGAGGAGTGCGACATCAGGATGACACCGGCCACTGAGAGAACAGTGATGGTCATGCCAATGATCGTGGAGCGGGAGAGAACTTCGTCGTGCACAAACCAAGCCAACACGGCTGCCAGTGGCGGTGCTAAACACAAAATGGCTGCCGTGGTTTGCGCGCCCAACCGCTTGAGCGCTGCAAACATGCAAGAATCGCTGATAACTAAGCCAATGACTCCCGACAGCATGAGCAAGCTGACCAGGTGCGGTTCCGATGGCCAAGGACGTGAAATGATTGTAATCGTGATGATCAAGCACGCAAAAGCGACAACATTTTTGAAAAGGTTAATGGCATTGGCGGACAAATCCTGACCGTGAAAACGGTAGATGCACATGGTGAACGACCAAATGAACGCGGCAGTGAGCGCGGCCGTTTCACCTAAATACGCTGGAGGAGTTGGCCAAATCGAAGGGCAGATCATGACGTGATTATAGAAGAAACGAGCACCAGCGCCGTTGGCAGCAGTCTGTTGGGACCAACAGCATCAAAACTCCAAGGCCTCATGCCAGGCGGCATTTTGTACAAAGATCTTGCCGTCGCCTATGCGTCCGGTCCGGGCCTTAGCGATGATTTTTGGAATCAAGATTTCGGCCACATCATCGCGCACCCATAAATTGATTTCCACTTTGGGCAGAAAGGCCATGCTGTATTCGCTGCCTTGGTATCGGTCGAGGTAGCCTTTTTGGCGACTGTAACCTTTCACTTCGTCCACTATGCAAGCAGCAACATCGTGCTCTTGCACGATTTGTAATACAGCTTCAGCCACAAAGGGTTTCACAATGACGATGACTTGTTTCATGTAGTTGGTTTGTCAATACGGTGAATGAAGTTTTAGCCTGTAAGTACGTTACAGCAAACAGGTCCGGGTTGCTATTCATCGGCAAGGTTTTTGTAGTAAATGACGGCATCGTTGGGCGTGAGTCCATCAGTATCAAATGCAAAAGCAGGGATGGTACCGACCGAGGTCCAGCCCAGTTTGTGGTATAGGCGGTCGGCATTGGAGCCACGTTTGGCATCGAGGGTTAATAATCGAAAACAGGCTTCCTTGGCCGTCCGTTCCACTGCTTGCATGAGCTTGGTTCCCATGCCTTGTTTTTGCCAAGCAGGATGCACGAGCAGTTTGACGAATTCGCCCCGATGAGGCTGATTGGGTGCCCAGGCGGGGTGCATTGCACGGTGCCGAGGATCCCGCCTTGATGGCGAGCTACAAACTAGATGGATTGAGCATCAGCCGAGGCGTGGTTTTTCTACCACCAGATTAGCGATGCTTCAACCGAAAGGGAGCTAAGAAAGCTTATGGCGGTACCAGCTTCAATGGCGCCTACCAACAGCTGGGACAAGTCCTGCAAGTCAGTTGCGTCCACTGGGACTAGAAGACGCTCAATAGTGTAGCTAGCACGTTGCGTCATGTCTTAAGCACAAGGGTGAATGCATGGTTCACGACCTCTTTTGCTTTAACCGGATGAATATGCCAAGGACAGCAACCGACACAGCTAAGCCACTGGCGATGGCCCAATAGAAGTAAGGCGGCCCATTTGCGTCCTCGGAGGTGGTTTTGGAATTATCCGATTGATTGGTGCGTGGAAAATCAGCAGGCAGCTTATCCAGTCCAATCTCTTTAGCGATTCGGTTAACATCTATGCTACGCATGGTCCAACCTGATGTATCGGATCTGCGCACCAATTGCAGTTCTTTGACCTCGGCTTTGCCACCGTAGCGAACGTCGATGACGATGTTGCCTTTAAGGGTTAATTGCATGGGGTCTTTCGAATCCACCTCGAGGGTGACCCCATTGGCTGGCTTCAGTTCACAGGTTGACAAGTATTGCCAAACATAAGCCGGAGGCACATTTCCATTATCGACTTGCTTACCTGAAAACCAAGTTTTGCCGTCTTTGGTGATGATGATCGAAACAATGCGTGACGCCCACGCTTGCTGTGTTAGGGCAGTAACCAAAAGCAAAGCGCCGAGCATTCGGCCAAGTTGCGAAAGCGAGCTTCCCTGTACCTTTGAATGCATAACTATGTCCTATTCAATCATGAACCGTTTGCTTTGGGGCACGTGGCCAAAGGGATTTCAAGGGTCCTAAATATCGGAAACCTCCATCGGCATAAACAAAAAAAGCAAGATGATACCCATCCTGCTGGCCGGGTACCGTAAAACGCACGGAGTATAATACGCGGCGTTCGGTGAATGCTTCGAGCACTGGGTGGTCTTGGGCTGCTTCAAAAGCAGTGATGGAGATTTGGGTTTGTTGATTATCGAGCCGTCCGCGCAGCAAGATCGGCAAATCGGTTGGCAACGTCGCTGTTACCTGTGCATATTCCTGCCAAAAGGCGGTTCGCTTCGATTCCTTGATGAATCGGCGTGTCCATGCTTCCGCTTGTGGCAGTGGCAGAAGGGCGATTTGTTGACGTAAGGGAAGGACTTCATTTTTGTCGGCTAGGTTAAGCAAGTCTTTGAACAAACGTTGCAGTTCCTCGGGATCGTTGCTGTAACTTGGTGGACCAAAAGGAAAAATCTCGGCATGGGTAGGTGATGGCGGCTTGGCGGGGTTGCCTTGCGATAACCAGCCTTGGGAACCCAGGGCCAGGCATATGAGCGTCAAGCAAGCCATGCGTTGTAGTTTAAGGGCATTGTCCGTTGGTATGACTGCCATGAAATCCTTCACGAATAAAGAGGTAGACAGTGGATTCATCATCTTAAAATGCTTTCTTATAATACACAACATGGCGGGAAACACCTTCGGTCAATGTTTTCGGATAACCACGGCTGGCGTCAGCCATGGGCCAGGGTATTTATGCATCATTGATGGCTGTCCCGCGGGTTTGCCGTTGAGCGTGGAGGATATGCTGCCGGATTTGCGACGGCGAAGACCTGGCCAATCCCAACTTGTTTCCCAGCGTGCTGAGGAAGATGTTCCGGAAATTTGGTCGGGTGTATTTGAAGGGCAGACTGACGGCACGCCGATTGGCCTTGTTTTTCACAATCAGGATGCACGCAGCCAGGATTACGCGGAGATTAAGGACAAATACCGCCCCGGCCATGCTGACTTCAGTTTTGATGCCAAATTTGGGGTTCGCGATTACCGCGGCGGTGGGCGCTCTTCAGCAAGGGAAACGTTATGCCGGGTGGCAGCGGGGGCCATTGCTAAGAAATTGCTGGCGCGGTTGGGCATTCGTATCATTGGCTACACGTCTCAAGTGGGTGACTTGGTGGCCAACATTCCTGATCCCGCAGCCATCACTTTGGAGCAAGTGGAAGCCAATCCCGTACGCTGTCCCGATGAGGCCACGGCCAGGGCCATGATGGAACGCATCGAAGCGAGCCGCAAAGCCCAAGATTCCATTGGCGGTTGCTGTACCATGGTGGCCACGGGAGTGCCTGCGGGCTGGGGTGAACCCGTTTTTGACAAGCTCAAAGCGGATCTGGCCAAAGCCATGATGTCATTGCCTGCGGTGATGGGTTTTGAATATGGGACTGGTTTTGCAGCGGCGCAAATGTACGGCAGCCAGCACAACGATCCCTTTATCTGTTCGGAGGCCGGTGAGATCATCACGACGAGCAACCGCCATGGTGGCATGCTAGGGGGTATTAGCACGGGCATGCCGATTGTTTGCCGGGTGGCCCTCAAGCCGACCAGCAGTTTACCCCAGCCGCAGCCAACCGTTACTCGTTCAGGGGAAGCCACCACGATCGCGACCCGCGGTCGCCATGACCCATGCCTGGTGCCGCGCTTTGTCCCCATGGGGGAGGCCATGATGGCGCTGGTGCTGGTCGATCATGGACTACGGCATCAAGCCCAGCAATTATGGACAGAACAAGCCGCAGGCAAGAAAGGCAACCCATGACTTTGGGGCATCGGTGGAAACAAGTGCTTTTTGTGGTGTTGTTCCTTGGGATGATTACTTTGGGGTTTTTCGCCAATCGACAGCCAGCGCCACCGAATGCAACGGACCCACAGAATTTGCTGCAACTCTTTCGCGATGGGGTGCCCCGTGATTTACAAGTCATGCTGCCCCTGCAAAAAGGGGATCAACTGCGGTTGGTTGGGTACGCTCCTGTGGGTGTCAAGCTGGCGGCCTTTTGGATCGATCCCCATGGTCAATGCCATGCATTAACACCTTTGGCAGAAAAGCAAGTAGCGGGGTCGGTCGTACAAGTGGACTATCCCCCCATGGAGAGCTTCTCTGGGCCAACGGAGCCAGGTTTGCATACGTTTTTGCTGCTGGCGGACCCCAACCATCTTCCGATGGAAGCCGAAGTGCGCAAGCTTTGGATCCATATCCCGATCACACCGCCATCGGGCTATCTGCTGACTTTGCTCACACGCGACCGCGTGGAGTTATTGCATCCGAAAGGCTTTCCATTGCCGAAGCCGGACGTTACTCAACCTTTTGTTGAGCTATTCAAGTCACGGTGCCAAAAATTGGCGGATCGCTTTGCCTTTGTCAAAGGCACGGTGGTACCGGTCGAGTGAGGGGTGAGGCTAATCTCCGTCGTTGTTTAATGAGCGTTCGATTTGCTGAATGGCATTGCGTGCTCGTTGACGCACGAGGGAGTTTTCGTCCTTCTCGGCATCGCGCAGGGCGGTGATGGCTTCGCGGGCAGTGCTGCCCATCATGCCCAAGGCCCGGGCACAAGCTTGGCGAACGGTGGATTCCTTGTCCTTCAAGCCTTCGATGAGGGGAGTGATAGCGCTATGAGCGTTGGCACCACATTCCCCCAATGCATAGGCCGCCTCACGGCGGAGGGTTTCATTTTTATCTTTTAACGCAACCACGAGCAAGGGCACACTGCGTTCGCCGATGCGCGACAACGTTTTCTTGGCACTTTCGCGAATGCCCGATTCGGCCAGCAGGCTGATCAAATAGCGAACCACAGGCTCAGAATACCGAGGGTGGAACTCAGCCAGCATATAAACAACCTGGCTCCGGGTACTGTAATCGTAAGTGTCCTCATCTTTGATGATTTTTTGCAGCATGGGCAGCTGCGTGTCCGTCATGGTGCGGCTCAGACGCGAGAGTATGTAGGATACATGGGCCTTGATGACAGCATCTTTGCTTTTGGCATGCTGCAACACTGCCTGGAAATACTCCTCTTGCTTCGTGAGCTGCCACAAGGAGGCAGCTGCCTCCAATTGAACAAGCGGCTGTTTGTCTTTCAGGCACGAACGCAACTCTGCAATAACGGCTTCTTGTGCCTGCCCCAGTTGACCGATGGTGAAAAGCGCGGCGAGTCTTACATCCTGATTTTTATCTTTGAGGCAATAGCGAATAGCGGGAAGTGCCTCGGCTGCTTCAGTGCCAAACGCAGCCAAGGTAACCAGGGCCGATTGTCGCACCAACGGGTTCCCGCTTTTGAGTTCCTTCTTCACCAATGCAACGATTTCAGGGTTTGGCTCCGCCAGGGCGGCCAGACCGACCATGCTGGCCAACCGCAAATTGTCCGCATCCTGTTGGAGGTTTTCGATGAGCGCAGGGACAGCCCCACGAGCATGGGGTTTGCCCAGTTTAGCCAGGGCGAGCGTGGCGTTGATACGAACGAGCGTGTCTTTGTCTTTGAGCACCTTGATGAGGTCGTTGGCGGCTTCAGTGGCTGCCAGATTGCCTAAGACTATGGCAGCCCGTCGGCGTGCCGAGACATCATCGCTTTGCAAATCCTTACGAGCCGTTTCCACGGGGTTTTCCGGAGGTGGTTCATCCTGGGCTCGGGCGGGCAGGGCCGACAGCATGAAGAAGCCTAAACCCAGCAACGAAAACCACAATGGATGGTACCAACTTGCAGTCAAGCGGGAATAAGTTGGAACGACCAAATGCACTTGATTTCCCTTTCGGAATGCGGTATGAACCTCCCCCTTATTCGTCAGTTTACCCGAATTTGTCTAGAGACGAAGGGGAAAAACCATGTTCTGGCTCGCACTGCTCATCTTCCTGGCGGAGACGAGCGTGGTGACGCTGGATACGGTCCGCGTGATTTTTATCGGGCGGGGCTACCGTGTTCTGTCCGCCTTGTTAGGAATGGTCGTCGTTTCCATCTGGCTGTTTGCCATTTCGCAAATCATGCAAAATTTGCAAAGTCCTTATTGCTTCATTGCTTATGCCGTTGGTTACACAACCGGCATCTTTTTGGGCATGAGCATCGAAGAGCGGTTGGCCTTGGGCTGCCAACTCGTACGTATCTTTGCCAAACAAGATGCCACCAAGCTGATTCAACAAATGCGACAGGCGAAGTTTGGCGTGACCAGCGTCGAAGCAAAGGGAGCATCTGGCATGGTGCATGTCATCTTCACCATCGTGCCACGCAAGAAGCTAGATATCGTGCTCAACATGATCCATCAGTTTGATGATAAGTCATTTTACACCATTGAAGACGTCCGCAGGCAACAGGGTGGCTTTTTCCCAAATCAAAAGCACTCACCCTTGGGCGTGCCGTTCGAAAGCCTGGCAGCGACTGCTCCGATCATTAGCCAGCGTGATGCCGCGTGAACAAAAAAGGAGGGATGAAACTCCCTCCTTAACAAGTCAAGGAACAGTAAGCGTCATCTTACTTCTTCTTGCCAAAGCCAGTGAGGATCATCACCACTTTTTGACCCGCCACTTCCGTTTCCATTTTCACAAGCCCGCCCACCGGTATGTCTTTCGATGTCCAGATCTTGCTGATGGACTCGAATTTCTGTCCTGAAACATCCACGGTTATCTTCATTTTAACCCATTGGCACTTCAGCGACTTGTTATCGACTTCCAACGTTTCATCGCCATCCTCAAGCTTTTCGGCCTTGGCGTTCTTGCTGGCTTGGGTCAAAGAATTAATTGGATCGTAAGGCACATCCAACCGGACCTTGATGTCGCGGGGAGGCAACTTCATGGTACCTGCTTGGGTTTCGAGAGAAAGAGTAACTTCCTTGTCGTCTTTGGCTTTAACCGATTGTTTGATCGTTGTGGAGGTTTTTTGGCCGTTGGGCAGGTTGACTTCGGTTTTGTAACTAACCCAATCGCCTACTTGGGCCGACTTGAATGGATTCTCCTCTGCCCTCAGTGCTGGTTGAGCCAGCAGGCCACCAACGATACTGAGCAGTGACAGCAACCACAAATGCAAAACAGAACGGATCATAACAAAGTCCTTTTAATGGGGTGCGGTACGGGGCTTGCTTTGTTGATGTGGGTCAACGATGGTCAACTGCGTACGGACGCCTTTTTCGCCAAAGGCAGGGCCTACTTTGCCTTCCCATTCACGTAAGGCGGTCGTGTAATCCCCGGGGGCGACGATAGCATCCTTGGCTGCTTGGACAAGGTTTTCCGGCCCATTGAGTTGCGTGCGCTGGGCAAATTCGCTGCTCTTGAGCGTGCCGGTCTTGCGGATCAAGTTTTGAATGTCGATCACAGCTTGAATCAACTGCTCGGGGCGGGGCGGGCAACCGGGAACATAAACATCTACAGGGATGAAGCGGTCTACTCCTTGCACCACGGCATAGGTATCAAACACCCCACCGCTCGATGCACAAGCACCCATGGAGATGCACCACTTTGGTTCTGGCATTTGCAGCCATATACGTTGCAGCACGGGCAGCATCTTCATGACCACCCGCCCAGCAACGATCATGAGGTCGCATTGCCGCGGCGAAAACCGCATGACTTCCGAGCCAAAACGGGCGATGTCGAAACGGGATGCACCAGTGGCCATCAGTTCGATGCCGCAGCAGGCCGTGGCAAAGGGCATGGGCCACAAGCTGTTCGAACGAACCCAATTGGCCAACTTGTCCAGATTGGCGACGAACACATTTTCAGGTAAACCAACCGACATAGCAACTCCCTTCGACGATGGGATGGACCTGGCCATGGGGCGTGCTACCGCCACTTGAACCCACCCTTACGCCATTCATAAACGTAGCCAATCGTCAATAAGGCCAAAAACAGCAGAACCCCCCAGAACGCGGGGCCACGTAGCACTTCGGGCAAGCCGCCATCCTGATAGGCAGCCACCGCCCAGGGGTAGAGAAACAACAATTCGATTTCAAAAATCAGGAACAATATCGCAATGAGGTAGAATTTGACGTCAAAATGTTGACGGGCATCACCGATCGGGTCCATACCCGATTCGTAGGGCATGTCTTTTACTTGAGTCGGTTTCTTTGGTGCGATCCAGTGGGAAATGATCAAACTGGCTGCAGCGAAACCAACAACAACCATAAAATAAATCAAGATGGGCAAAAAAGACTGAATTTCTGCGTCCATGAAATGATCCATTCAACGGAAGAATGCAACCTAAGTGAACCTCTGATATCATACTTGCGAATCCACCCTGGGCAATTGATTCTGGCCACGTACGGCGGGGAGAAGAAAAGATCGAACATGAAATCAATCACAAAGTATTTGACTTTCAACATTCCCTCCAAGATGGCGTTTGTAAACATCACGTCCGAGGTACAGCAAGCCATCACCGAAAGCGGTGTCAAGGAAGGGTTGGTGCTGGTCAATACGATGCACATCACAGCTAGCGTGTTTATCAACGACGATGAACGCGGTCTGCACCACGATTTTGGTGTTTGGCTAGAAAAGCTGGCTCCGTTCAATCCGGACCCCAACGTCTATCACCACAACCGCACTGGTGAGGACAACGCCGATGCACACCTCAAACGACAGATCATGGGCCGTGAGGTAGTGGTGGCCATTACCAAGGGCAAGCTGGATTTTGGGCCATGGGAGCAGATTTTCTATGGTGAATTTGACGGCCATCGGCCCAAACGCGTTCTAGTGAAAGTGATTGGGGAATAAGGCATACGGGCCAAAATACACAGACATTCAACATGTCGATCGAAGGTTCGCCAAGATTATTGGAAACTTCACAAGAACCGGTAGAATCTCGTCCCAGATTACGCTAAATTATTAGATGAGTTATTCTACGGAGAGAAATCACTCTCCCTTATTTATCGAGAGGCAGACTCTCGACGTTCATTTTCTGTTGTATTGAGGTGGTTTATGCAACGAAAACCCCGTCGGTCGGCATTTACGATCATTGAACTGCTCGTCGTGATTGCCATTATTGTGTTGTTGATTGCATTGCTTTTGCCAGCCGTGCAAAAAGTCCGTGAAGCCATGAACATTGCCAGCTGTGCGCATCGCATGCGGCAAATCGGCATTGGCCTTAATGGCTTCCAGAATGACAAGGGTGCTTTGCCTCCAGGGGGCGTCGACGGATATTTCCCGCAACTCAACATCCCAAACACCAACCCCACGGTGAGGCACGGCTGGGGAACTTTCATCTTACCCTACATTGATCAACAACCACTTTATGGTCAATATCGACGCGATGCTGATTTCCGCGATCCCGTTAACCGTCCTGTTGTGACCACGCATATACAGACTTTTACTTGTCCCACGGTAGAACCCGCCCAGAGAATTGATGTTTTCACAAGTGGCGGCTTTACCAACCATGAGACTTCAGCTTCGGATTACTCTGTCATTCAGGGTGTGAATCGCGCTGTTGCGATTTCCTTGGGCATTCCAGTGCCAGCAATCCTCCCTAATCAATCCAGTACTATGCCAGCTCCTGGCGTGATGTTGCAGGTGGGTTTCGGAAATCCAACCCAAACAACGAATTTGTTTACTCGGTTCAATCGGCTTGTAAAAGCTTCCGAAATAGAAGACGGTGCTTCGAACACGATGGTGATCGCGGAAAGTTCTGGTCGTCCCAATCGTTACCAGATGCGCTACGAATTCCTGAAAGGCAGCGGCGTGACGAGCGTCGGTGGCGCCGGCTGGGCCGATTACTCGAACGTCATGAATATCGACGGTACGTTACCAACGGCGACGCCCTGGGCGTTCCCAGGGGGAGTCGTCTTCCCCAACAACAATACGGGGCGACCGATCAATATCACTAATGTAGGCGAAATCTACGCCTTCCATGCTCCTGGTGCCAATGTACTCTTCGCGGATGGCTCCGTTCGTTTGATCACCACCCGGGCCAGCCTGTACGTTGTCTGTGCGATGGCGACCCGCAACGGTGGCGAACGCATCAGCGTGGAAGATTTCGATTAATCATTGTCGATCAAACAACATCTAACCCATGGGCTATGCAGCTCATGGGTTTTTTGCTTTTTCACCATTAACTGAAATCAGGCATGCGGCCAGAGATGACGTCTTGCTCCCAAGCGTCCAACATGGGCCAATGGGTTGCACACGTGCCGAAATCGGCCATGGTTTGATACTGCTTCAAGCGGTCGATGGTTTTTTGCAGGAAGACATTGTCCCTGCGAAAGGCAGGGCCATGGCTGGGTAAAAGGAATTCGGAATCGTCAGCTCTAATGCGTTCCAGCGAGCGAATGTAGTCGGGAATGCTCGAACCGTGATGAGCATCGATCACGCCGACACAACCGTCTTTGAAAATGTTGTCACCACAGAAAAGCAGCCTTCCCATTTTAAAGGAGAGCTGCCCTTTGGTGTGGCCTGGGGTATACCAGACCTGCAGCTGACGAGAGCCGACTTGGATGATGTCGCCTTCGTTGAGCAAAACATCCACTTTACAAGGTGGCATCGGCAAATGAATGTCCTGTGCATCAATGCGTGCGAAAGTGAGGATTTCATCGCCGGTTTCGATGGGTTTTCGCGAATGGGGATGTGCCGCGACTTTGGTTTTCAATAATTCCTGAGCACGGGCCAGACCCTGAACGTGGTCGGCATCCGCATGGGTGGCGATGAGCATTTTGCATTTGGATAAGCTGAAATCCATGCGGCGGATCAGGTCGATGATCTCATCCACGGCATCCAGATAACCAATGTCGATCAAAACGTACTCGTCGCCGCCATCGATGAGGTACACATTGACCCCCAAACGATGACCAGCCTGGTAATTCAACTCAATGACCCCCTCTTCGGGGAACAAGTATTTGCGCTTGAGCATGTCGGAGCAACCCTTCGCTAGCCATGGTGGCGTGGCTCGGTGCCGTTTTTTTCATGGTAGAGAACCGTTTCCACTCATGCAAGCCAGCTTGACCAAATGCCGCATCGGCCGAGCCAGACGGAGCGATGCTCTCAGTTAGATTGTTATCCGTTCCTGCTCGCCCTTTGATGCAGTCTGGAATAAAAAAGAAAGTGATTTCACGTTCATGCATTGCCATTTGCGCGAGGCAACCCTGGCTATGAATTCTGAGACTCTTTTGCTGTTACTCAAAGAGCGTTTCGGTGCGGATGTATTTCAAACGAGCACCTTCCGCGATAACCGAAGGCTCGTAGTGCCGGCGGTGGACAGTTATCCCATTCTGGCCTGGCTAAAAGAAGTCGGCCAGTATGACATGCTTATCGACATCACGGCCGTGGATTACTTGCATTACCCCAACGCCAAGGATCGCTTTGGCGTAGTCTATTGTCTATTGAACACAAAATCAGGTGAACGGCTGTACGTCAAAGTTTACTTGAACGAGCCTGTAGTGACGCTTAAGTCGGTTTATTCATTATGGCGCGGGGCCGACTGGATGGAACGGGAAATGTTTGACATGTTTGGGATCGAGTTTGAAGGGCACCCCGACTTGCGTCGATTGTTGATGCCCGAAGCTTTCACCGAATACCCGCTGCGAAAAGACTATCCCTTGCGTGGTCGGGGCGAGCGCCACAACTTCCCAGTCATCACACGGGCAGAAAGCTGAAAAAGATGAGTCAACCAACTTCCATGATCACCGAAAAGGTCGCGGCGACGGAACCTGCCTTGGGGACGGGACAAAAGGTCTTTCTATCCTTTCTGGCCATCGTTGTCTTTGGCCTGGCGGGGTGGATGGCCTGGCGTACTGTGCATTCCGCCAACCATACTTTGCCAACGGTATTGCAGCCCACGCAACCTGATCTGGCGACCCAGGCCAAGAAATATGTACGTGAACGGAAGAAAGATCCCCTCAAGGGGCCGTTGGAGGTCATCCTCGCCAATCCCCGTGAGTACTTGGTCAAATCCAAACCGCACCTTTTTATTGGCAAGCCGGTGCCACAGTTTGAGCTACGCGATCATTTGGGCCGGTTGCAAAAGCTGGACGATTATTTGCACAAAGGGCCAGTCGTTTTAGTCTTTTACTACGGGTATTACTGCGATCACTGCGTGGCCCAGCTTTTTGACCTCACCGAGGACATCGACTACTTTCATCAGCTAGGAGCCGAGATTCTCGCTATCAGTGCCGATCCGCCAGAAGAAACACAAAGCAAATATGCGAAATATGGCCCGTTTGCCTTCCCCGTGCTCAGTGATCCGAATAATCAGGTAGCGGAGAAATATGGGACCTACATTGCGCCAAAGCAAAACCTGGCTCAGTTTCTCTTGCATGGCACTTTCATCTTGGACCGCGAAGGCAAGATGGTCTGGGCGGATTATGGTGATGAGCCGTTCATGGGGAGTAAAACACTGCTGTATGAATTGGCCCGCATTCAAGGCAAGCTTCCCAGCGGGTTAGCATTACAGGAAACGACGCCCTCCGCCCCAAAACCAAGTGGAACCGCACCGACATTGCCAGAGAACAGACCATAGCGTGTAGCCGATGGCCGGGATGAGTTGGTCAACCATTGCTCAGAGGATCGTCCATGCCGCTTGAACTTGTGGATGCCTATACGTCAGAAGGAACGGAGAAGGAGTTCCTTTGGACTTTAAACTTTGGGCCTCAACACCCTGCCACCCATACGACCTTGCGGCTCATCCTGACCTTGGATGGCGAGACGGTGGTTAAAGCGGTTCCCGACATCGGCTATCTTCATTCAGGCTTCGAAAAGCTGGGCGAGGACCTCAACTACAATCAATATGTGACCATCGTCGATCGCATGAATTACATTTCGCCGATGGCCAATGAAATCGCCTGGCACCACGTCGTTGAAAAGCTGCTTGGCATCGAACTTACCCCCCGAGCGAAATATATCCGCACCATTTTTGCCGAGTTGATGCGTATTCAGGATCATTTGCTGAACGTTGGCACGGCGGCCTTGGATTTGGGTGCATTCACGGCCTTTCTGTATGCGTTCAACCAAAGGGAATTGATTTACGATATTTGCGAGGAAGCCTCTGGTCAGCGGTTCCATCCGAGCTATACGCGGGTTGGTGGACTATTCTACGATGTGACTGAAGCTTGGGTGGAGAAAGTGCGCTGCTTCTGCCGTGGTTTTATGAAAGCTCATGGTGACGTGGCCCGCCTCCTCAATCGCAATCGCATCTTTGTCGAGCGCATGAAGGGAGTGGGAGTATTAACCAAGGAAGACGCCATCAACTTCAGTTGCACCGGGCCGATTGCCCGGGCCAGCGGCGTGCAGCGGGATTTACGCAAGGATGAACCCTATTTGGCCTATCCGGAATTGGATTTTAAGGTCATTTGCGCCACGGGTGGTGATTGCTATGCACGCTATCTGGTGCGTATGGAAGAAATGCTAGAGAGTTTGAAACTCATCAACCAGGCTATCGAAAAACTGCCCTCGGGTCCCATCAATGTGGACGTGGAAGGCAAGGTGGTGATGCCCAACAAGGAAGCCACCTGGAGGAGTATTGAGGGGCTGATCCAACATTTTGAGTTAGTGATGACCAACCGCGGATTCAAGGCACCGGTTGATGAGGTTTACGGAGCCACGGAAACGGCCAATGGTGAATTGGGATTTTACATTGTCTCTGACGGTTCCGAACGCTCTTATCGTTGCCGTACGCGGCCGCCTTCGATCATCCACTTTGCCGTGTTTCCCCACCTGATCGTCGGGCATCAACTCAGCGATGTGGTGGCGATTTTAGGAAGCTTGAACATTATCGCGGCTGAGCTAGATCGCTAACGGACAGACCGAGGCATGCCAGCGTAATGCTGCATGCCGTTTCATGGTTAAGAAAGGCTGACGTCGATGCCTGTTTTGTCTGAAGCTATTCGCACGAAAATCAAAAGCTACATCGAACGCTATCCGAGCAAGCAAGCGGTTACGCTACCTGCACTGCATTTGGTTCAGGAGGAGCTGCGCTGCGTGCCTCTGGAGGCTATGCGAGAAATCGCGGAGCTGCTTGATTTGCACCCTGCACAAGTGCACGACACCATGAGCTTCTATGGTTATTTTCGCGATAAAGATCATCCGCTGGGTAAACACCGCGTTTGGGTGTGCCGTAGTCTGTCGTGCATGCTCCGTGGCGGGGAAGAGCTGTTGGTCTCTTTAAGTCACAAAACGGGTTTAAAACCTGGCGAAACCAGCAAGGATGGCCGTGTGACTTTAGAGTTTGCCGAGTGTCTGGGCGCCTGCGAGGGCGCTCCGTGCATGTTGATTGATGAAGCGTGTCATATGAATGTCACCCCAGCCCAGGCGATGCTGAAGCTGGCCGAATTGGAATAAATCCTCAGGAACAGGTGCAGGATCCATGGGCAAGGCCACTACTTTTGAACCCGTGTTGCTGCGTAATGTCGGCATCAAGGATTCCTATACGCTCAAAGTGTACAAAGATCGCGGCGGTTACGAAGGACTAAAAAAAGCCCTGGCCCTGGCGCCGGGTGAGGTTGTCAACCGAGTGAAGGATTCGGGCTTGCGAGGTCGCGGCGGTGCGGGGTTTCCCACGGGCGTCAAATGGACTTTTCTCCCGAAGGAGCACCCTGGCCCCATTTACATGTGCATCAATGCAGACGAATCGGAACCGGGCACATTCAACAACCGCATTTTGATGGAAGATGATCCGCATCAAGTCATCGAAGGCATCATCATCAGCAGCTACGCCACCAAGGCCACCACTGCTTATTTGTACATTCGTGTCGAATACGGCTTGAGTTATAGGCGCTTGCAGGCGGCCATCGATGAGTGTTACGCTGCTGGCCTGTTGGGCAAAAATATCCAGGGCAAGCAAGGATTCAATCTGGACATCTACCTGCACCGTGGGGCCGGGGCCTACATCTGTGGTGAAGAAACGGGCCTCATCGAAAGTTTGGAAGGGAAACGGGCCTGGCCGCGGATCAAGCCGCCTTTCCCTGCCATTGAAGGAGCGTTCCGCAAGCCAACCATCGTAAACAACATCGAAACCATGGCTTGTGTCACGCATATCCTTGACCGAGGAGTGGCTTGGTTCCGCTCCATTGGCGTGCAGCCCGACCCGAAAAACCCTCGCGACGTCGGCAGCTTGGGCCCCAAGCTCTACTGTGTTTCCGGCCACGTCAATAAACCCGGTTGCTATGAAGCACCGCTGGGAATTACCGTTCGTGAGCTGATTGATGATTTGGCGGGAGGTGTCTGGAAGGGCCGCAAAGCCAAGGCATGCATTCCCGGAGGTTTGTCGATGGGCTTTCTGACGGAAGCGGAATTCGACACGCGTCTTGACTTCAATGAGTTGCAAAAGAAAGGCTGTCTGGGCTTAGGGACAGCCGCCGTGATTGTGATTGATGACCAAACGAGCATGATTGATGTGTTGTATAATTCGTGCCGGTTCTTTGGCCATGAATCCTGCGGTCAGTGTACACCTTGCAGGGAAGGCACCGCGTGGATGACAAAGATATTGCACCGCATACGCCGCGGCCAGGGGGAGTTGAGCGATCTCGATCAATTGGCTGAAATTGGCAATGGCATCGGCCTGACGCCGGGGACCACCATCTGCGGCCTGGCCGATGGGGCGGCCTGGCCCGTCAAAAACGCTATGCAAAAATTCCGTCCCGAATTTGAAGAGTGGATCAAAACCGGTCGCCGCAACGAAGACCCGTTGGGCGAACTGCTTGCTCATTAACGCCGAGATCGGCTATTTTGCAGTCATCGAGTGCATGCATGAGCGAAGTCCGCATCGTCTCCCTGCTCGCCAGCGGTACGGAAATCGTGGCAGCATTGGGATTGCTCGATTATCTGGTGGGCCGTTCGCACGAATGTGATTTCCCGCCCAGGGTGCAGAAGTTACCCGTCTGTAGCCGACCCAAATTGGACTATCATTCTTCCAGTTATCGCATCGACCAGCAGATTCGTTCTTTGCTCAAGGACGGATTGTCCATCTATGAAATCGACCCGGAGTTGCTTCATCATTTGCAGCCGACGGTGATCGTTACACAAACCCATTGTGAGGTCTGTGCGGTCAGTGACAAGGACGTGCTGCGCGCTTTAGGGCAATGGTTGGGGCAGCCGCCACGCCTGGTATCCACTCAGCCCGACGATCTGTCTCGTGTCTGGCAAAGCATACTCGATGTTGCTGAGGCATGTGGCGTCCCTGAACGCGGTCAGATGCTTGTGCAGCAACTGCAGCAGCGTATGGAGCAGATTCGCAAGCGTTGTCATGGTTTAAGCTCAACGCCCAGAGTCGCGTGCATCGAATGGGTCGAACCATTGATGGTGGCGGGCAATTGGGTGCCCGAATTGGTGCAAATGGCCAACGGTCGCGATCCGTTGGGCCAGCCCGGACGACATTCGCCCTTGTGTTCGTGGGAACGGCTGCAGGAGGCTGATCCGGATCTCATTATAGTCATGCCATGCGGGTTCGATCTGCATCGCACCCGGCAAGAGCTTCCTTTGCTCGAACAACAGTCAGCGTGGTCAACATTACGGGCAGTGCGGCAGGGCTGCGTTTACCTGGCCGATGGTAGTGCCTTTTTCAACCGCCCCGGTCCGCGGCTGGTGGAGACGCTCGAAATCTTGGCGGAGATCATGCACCCCCAGTTGCACTACGGCCATGAAGGGAAAGCCTGGATGAAGTTGCACAGCGAGCATTTGGGAAGGCAGTCAAGGATTACAGGAGAGTAGGGATCAATCGCAGGTTGGTAGTCCAATCTTCGGCTTGACTCAGACGAGTAGTCTGATACAATACCTAAACCTTTAGGAGAAGCGCGGGCGTGACGAGCATTCTTGAAGGTATTGGTTGGTATCTTGGGAGAGTCATGATGAGCATTTGCAAATCTTGGTTGAAATTTAGTTTGGTCCTGTTGAGCAGTTTTTGGCTAGCGACGTCGGCAACGTCGGCCCAGGAATTCGTGAAAATGGCAATGCCGCGGTTTCCATTATTGATGGACCGGGCAGTGCTCAAAGAACTGAAAGTGACACCGGAACAGGAACAGAAAATCAAGGATCTGTTGGGCAGCATGTTTCAGGAGATGCCCGTGGAAGTTGGGGCTGGTGGGGGTGGTAAAGCCATCACCATTCGCATCACCCGAAGCAATGATGATAATGACGGCGGTGGCGGCAGCATCAGCGGCATGCCCGACATCAATCAAATCGACAAGGACATCAACAAGATCCTGGATGAAAAGCAGGTCAAACGCCTCGATCAAATCCATCTCCAGCGACAAGGTTACTTAGCATTACAACAGGAAAAGTACATACGGGAACTAAAAATAACCAAGGAACAAAAGGCGCTGCTGGATGACATTTTCCAGATACATCAGGATAGCATGATGAAGCTGCTTGAGGAAATGCGATCCAAGACCGAAGGCGGCGGCCTAGCCATGAAACTCGATAGCGCTGCCATGAAGGAATTGAAAGAAAAAACCGACAAAGGCGTCGAACTGGTGCTCACACCCGAGCAGATCGAAAAGTGGAAAGAAATGCAAGGACCAAAGTTCGAGACGAAACGCTAAACATACAATGGTTCAACGCCGGGAAGCGATCGGCTCAGGCAAGGGCCGATCGCTTTCTTTATTCGCAGTCGTCGATGCTTTGCTGATCACCAATCCATACGACATGAACGAGGGATTAAACAAACGCTCAACCTGCAAATCGGGCGGCAAACTTTTCACAAATTCACTCACGCGGTCACCTTCGGGTCGCACCAGGACGAGCACCTTGTTTTGAGACCGAATAAATTGCACCAACTGCTGGGTGTCTTCCTTGTGGTAAACTTTCAACTCTGCTCGTTGGAGATAAAAGCTGGTCGCTTGCCACGAGCCTCGATACGCCACCACGGGCATGCCATGCTGCAAACCCCACTCGGCCAGCGCAGCGGATGGCTCGCCCTTGGATGCCTGGTCCGCATGATCTGGCAAAACGTGCCACACCGTTAGCGTCACCAAAAAGAGGGCCGTTACCGTGGCCAGACTCAGGGTCCAACGTATGGGCATGGTGCGCCAGGGGAGCAGCAAACAAATCGGCAATACACACAGCACCAAATAATCATACATGTGTTCGTCGTGAAGGAGGAAATGCTTGGCGACCTGGCCGCGCAGTGCAATGACGACGATCAAACTGCCAAGGCCGCCCAACATCAACCAACGGGGGAATGCGGTGGTCGATGCTTGCTTGAGGCAGCGATCTAAAAAGGCGGCAATGAGCAAGCCATTCAGCGCGAGCATGGGAAGAAGATAGGTCGGTAACTTGCCCGAAGACATTGAGAAAAAGGCAAACACCCAAACCGCAGACGCGGCACAAAAGCGCAAAGGCCCTGACCACTCACGCCAATATCGGCATGCAAGCAACGCCACGCCAGTCCAGGGCATGGTCTCGACCAACCAGGCAGGGCCATAGTACCAGAAGGGTTTTTTGTGGTGATAAGGGTCTAAAAAACGGCGAATGTGGTGCCGCCAAAAATGCTCGGCAGCGAACCCTTCGTTGGTGAAGATCATCACAAGATACCATGGCAGACCTATCAAACTAAACACTGCCACATAAGCTACACCCGCCTGCCATCCCCATCGAACGGAGTCGGATGCAAGCCAACGATAGGCAATCAACATCGGTAGCACGAGTACCGCTGCCACGGGACCTTTCGCCAAGATACCCAAGCCGCAGGCAATGGCTGAAACCATCCACCAGCGCCAGCGTAATTGCTCACCGGCAATGGCATGGTGCCCAGTGAGCCAGGCAACCAACACTAGAAATGACAATACACTATCAAGCAACAGCATGCGGCTGAAGACTATGAACCCAAGCATGGAACACATGATCAAGACGGTTAAGAGGGCTGCCCGCACGCCGAGATAACGGCAACTCCAGAGATACAGGGCCACCATGCTCAGCCATCCCGCCAAAGCACAGACTGCCCGGCCCACCCAAGCTTCGATGCCGAAGAGTTGGTAACCCAGAGCCACCAACCAATAGACCAAGGGAGGCTTGTCGTTGTAAGGCTTTCCATCCAATTTAGGCGTGATGTAATCACGATGGATGACCATTAAACGCGGGATTTCCGCGTACCTGCCTTCATCTGGTTCCAGCAGCGTGTAATTCAAATGGGTAAACAGGATCACTCCAGCCAGGAGTAAACAACATGCGCCACCCCAAACTGTCAACATGCGGTCGGATTGGATAAACGATGTTCCTGCCTTTGAAAGGGATTGCTTGCAAGCTGACACCTGCGTCATGAGGCTCAACTCCGTTGTTGGGAATGATATAGGTCGGCAGCTCAAACGTGTTGGTTCCAAGTTGACTGCCAGCAGATTTCGCACATTTGGGCCAATAGGTCAATGGCAAGCGGCCGATGTGCTTCAACTGGTCATCGATAATTGCGATGCCAGCCCAACTTCAATAGAGTGGACATTCTCAACCACAATTTAAAGCCCGTTCTTTAGGGCTGTTGTTCATTAGTGGATTTGCAGGATTTAGCCACATTTCATGCGACGTTTCAAAGACACTCGGCCATGGACATGGATGCGACACTTGAAAAGTAGGCTGGTCAGGGCGATCGGGTGCCGCCAATTTACAGCGCTGAAGGCATATGCATGGTGGCCTATGGTTTGAAGGTTTCGCTTGAATTCACCGATTATACGATGACCAGGGCCAACAACGTATCAGCGTGAGCCATGCTCGTTTACATCGGCGAGTCAAGGATACTACAAAACTCCTTGGAGCAAGACACGGTGTAACGGTGCAAGCAACACCCTGGGTGGCTGCAAAGCAGCCTTCAGTGTTTAAGGATACATCAAGGGCAGGCCACCGCATCGATGTCTTAATCACTTGAAAAGCCATTGGTTACTGTCAGTTCCGTCAAATATAGGTGCAACAGTTGTGAAGCAACTATTGACTGGCAATCCGCTGGCCCTCATGCTTGGCAGACCGTTGCATGCTGGTTACGGGCTGTTACAATGGCGACCAGGATGATAGCGATAATGCTTGGTGATTTACTCATCGCCAAGCCAAACAAGACGCATGCAGCTTGGAGATGCAACGATGAAATGCTATGGGACGAGTTCGGTATTGGGTTTGTTGTTTCTGACAGGGTTGGTGATCGCGGCCGACGATCCGACACCCAACCAATTGAGTGCAGAAGAAAAGGGTCAGGGATTTCGCCTGCTTTTTGATGGCAAAAGCACCAATGGGTGGCGTGGGTTTCGGCAGAAAGGTTTTCCGGAAGGTTGGCAAGTGGTTGATGGGGCTATCGCCAGGGTAAGCAATGCGGGTGACATCATTACTGAGGATCAGTTTGACAACTTTGAATTGCGATTGCAATGGAAAGTCGCTCCTGGCAGCAACAGTGGCATCATGTATTTTGTCTCCGAAGACCAAGACAAACCATACTACACCGGTCCCGAATATCAGATACTGGATAATGCCAAGCATCCCGATGGCCGCAAGAAAATCACCAGCGCGGCTTCCGTCTATGCCCTCTATCCACCCAGCAAAGATGTGACGCGCCCGGTGGGCGAGTGGAACGATACGAAAATCATCAGCTTGAACGGCAAGGTCGAACATTGGCTGAATGGCGAAAAAGTGGCTGAATATGATCGCAACAGCGATGAATGGAAAGCGAAAGTTAAAGCCAGCAAATTCGCCTCAATGCCAGAGTTCGGTAAGCCACTCAAAGGGCACATCTGCTTGCAGGATCATGGCGATCCGGTCTATTATCGATCGATTCGCATTCGTGAGTTGAACAGTAAATAGAAGGGTAGAGCACCGTTGCCAAACATCGAGCCGCAAGAGTTAATCCGCCGGTTGGGGTTGCAGCCTCACCCGGCGGAGGGCGGTTTCTTCGTCGAAACTTACCGAGCAGCCGAGCAGATCGCTGCTTTGGCGTTGCCGCCCTGGTATGGTGCGGACCGCTACATGAGCACGTGCATTTTTTACTTGCTCACATCTGAAACCATTTCTGCTCTGCATCGTTTGCAAAGCGATGAGATCTTTCATTTCTATCTCGGTGATGCCGTGGAAATGCTGCAATTGTATCCGGATGGCCGAGGTGAACGAATTGTGTTGGGGCACAATATTCTGGCCGGACAACGAGTTCAGCAGTTAGTGCCTCGAGGTGTCTGGCAAGGATCACGCTTGATGGCTAGCGGCAAGTGGGCGCTGTTGGGCTGCACGGTGGCCCCTGGGTTTGACTATGCAGATTACGAGCATGGCTCACGGGAACGATTGATTGAACAATATCCGGAATGGGTTGAGCAGATTCGCTTGTTGACAAATGCTTAGATTCACGTCCTTATTGTGCTAATGGCCTGATGCTGCGTACGGTCATATGTTTGCCGTTGAGGTCTGCACGATGGATCAGGGGCGTGCCTTCCACTTCAACGGTGCGACCTAAATAGCTATGCAAATCCATGCCATTTTGTGGCGTCACATAGGAAATCAGCAAGCCAGCACTGTTGGTTAGATAATACAGCGGCTGGCCAGCGTCACTGCGATAGCCTGGACGCAAATATCCGACAATGGCACGTGGGTTAGTCGTCGTATTTGGGTTTGCGCGATTGGGCTGCGTCGGTGTGGACGTAGCAGTGGTGCCACGATTGGTTGGCATGGTTGGTGTTGTTGAAGTTCCAGCATTTGGCGGCAATGATGTAAGCGAACTCGTGGTGCCGGATCGGCCAGTGGTGGAGGCTGTTGCGACGGGTGGCAATGTGTTGCGCGGCATCGTGCCTTGCGGTTGCCAACTTCCCGGTGGTAGGTCTGCCATCGAAACCGAATAATCACGCCGGGGCATGTTGCCAGCATTCATGTTGTTGATCGGTTGTAAAGGTTGACCATGTTGCTTTTTGATGAATTCCAAGCGATTGAGTGCAAGCATTTTGACGGAGTGATGCAGGGAGCGAGCGAGAAGTTGATATTGCTGTTCTGCATCGTTCCATTGACCTGTCCGTTGGCCATGCTTGTAAGCTTCATCTGCTTGTTGTAAGGCTTGCGCCAGATCGGGCGGCAAGTCGTGCATGACTTCTTGAGGAATGGTATAACTGGCTGTTGTCACTGGCTCGATGCCAGTTGCTTCTACGGCACCCATGGGAACATAACGTCGCTCGCCTTGAGGAGGAATAATCTTATACATTTCTTCCGAGCGGCCATGATCGTGCAAGTAGGTGCGGTCAAGAATTTGCACGATGTAGCCGCGAGGCAATTTGACACCGCGACAAATGAGAATGGTCTTGTAATCGGTACTACCAACGACCGTCTCGACGTCGTATTGCACCATGCCAGCCGTGTGCGAGGTTTGCGTGACGCTCTTCACAGGCACAAGACTAAACGAGCCTGGCGGTGGCGTGATTTCGTAATAGTCATAGCGCTGGTCCAAAATCTCGATGCGTTCACCCTGCTGCAAGGTAGAGGTTGCATAATAAGTGGTGCTGGGACCAGCTCGCACTTCCACCCTGGGTGAGCGTATAAAGGCTTCTCGCCGAGGAGGAGCCCCCGTCGCTGGCAATAGCCCCAGCCAGAACCATAAAATGCCGTACAAGAGATACATAGTTCATTCCCCTGTTTCCCCAGAAAAGCTTTCGCCATTCGGGGGAGGGCCGTTTATAACAGTGTTGCCTGACATTGCAAGCGGACTTTAAAGGATGTAACCAATGCCCGATTTTACCTATCTGCAAATCGCCAAGATGATCGACCATTCCATGCTGCAGCCCACGCTTACGGATGCGGAAATGGAGGCGGGATGTGAAGTTGCCAAGACTTACCAGGTTGCCTCGGTCTGCATCAAGCCGTATGCCGTCAAGGCAGCGGCTAGTTACTTGCAAGGCACGGGCGTGGCCGTCGGCACGGTCATCGGGTTTCCGCATGGCAGTCATTTGACTTCAGTGAAAGTATACGAATCCGAGCAGGCCATGAACGATGGGGCTGTGGAACTGGATATGGTGGTAAACATAGGCAAAGTGCTCAGCAAAGATTGGGCCTATGTAAAGAAAGATATTGCTGAGGTTGTTACTGCTGCTCATGCCCGAAAAGCACTGGTAAAGGTGATATTTGAAAACTGCTTTCTGCAAAACGAGCATAAGGAAATGCTGTGTCACATTTGTGGGGAAGTAGGTGCTGACTTTGTGAAAACGTCAACGGGTTACGGCGACAGCGGTGCGGTACCGGAAGATTTGCGCTTGATGCGTCGCTGCAGCCCAGCCCACGTGCAAGTGAAAGCGGCGGGAGGGGTTCGTAATTTTGCTCGGTTACTCGAATTTCGTGCAATCGGAGTCACCCGAATCGGGGCAACGGTAAGCAAATCGATTCTTGATGAATGCAAAGCACAGCTTGAGCGTTCTTGATGAGATTTATTGGATGAAATGGCATGGTACTTACAAAATCAATATGAGTGAATTTCAGCTACCAGGTATAGTAAGCATTATTTTCTGTAAGTCATTGTATATGATGCGCTTAAATCGATATTTTGTGGTTTTGCATTCGTGCTCACCAACTTTGACTATCAAGAACCGCTCATTTTATGATTCTTAATGGTATATTGTTGTCAGACAAACTTCATTTTTAGGAAGATTTTGATTGAAATCAGTCATAAATGATCAATAATTAAGTAAGGATCAATCAAACTTACCTTTGAGTCTATCGTGCTCACCGAAGCTCGCAGACATAAAGTGCTGGAATTAATCAAGGAGAAGGGATTTGTCTCCTTGAGTGAACTGTGCCAAACCCTTGACAGTTCTGAGTCAACCCTTCGTCGTGACTTGGAGTATTGGGATCAGCAGGGCATCATCAAACGCACCCACGGTGGTGCGATGTTTACGGGTGAACAACTTACCATGCCCGCTTTTGATGATCGGGTCACAACGAACCTTGAAGCCAAACGCCTCATCGCCCGCACAGCTTTGCACCACATTCCGGACGGATCGGTCATTCTCCTCGATGGTGGCACAACGACGTACGAAATTGCAAGACTGCTCGTTGGCCGGTCGCTGCAAGTCGTGACCAATAGTTTACCCATTGCCAGCTTGCTATCCGCTCGCCGAGAAATTGACCTGATTCTATTAGGTGGGTACATCTATCCCAAGACGGGCGTGGCTCTTGGGCCATTGACCATCGCTCAACTCGAACGCATGCATATCCAGAAAGCGTTCATTGGCGTCAGTGGCATCACGCCGAAGGGATTGTTTAACAGCAACCTACTCTTGGTGGAGACTGAGCGGGCCATGATGCGTTCCGCGACGGAAGTGATCGTGGTTGCTGATCACAGCAAGATCGACCACACTGCCTTGGCTCAACTTTGCAAGCTGAATGAAGTGCACACCTTGATCGTCGATGCAAAGATCACCAGCGAGCAACAAAAATGGATTAGCGATGCAGGTGTTCGTTTGATTCAGGCCCCATGGCAAACGGGTACGGAAGGTGGTACAGCATGAGTGCAGCCGTTGGCCAGGCACAATTGACACGTGCGCAAATTGAATCAATGGTTCGCCAGGCTCTAAAAGCACATGGAGTCGCGTCAGAATTAGTGACGCCTTCGCAGGCTTATCGGCCGCGTCTGGTCGTCAATATCTCTGCCCGGCATATTCATGTGACCGAGTCGGATCTAGAGAAGTTGTTTGGTGCGGGGCATCCGTTGCATCCCTTGAAGCCGCTTTATCAGAACGGCGAATTCGCGGCTGAGGAAGTCTTAACCGTCATCGGACCACGACAACGGATGATCCATGGCGTTCGCATTTTGGGGCCATGTCGCGACCGAACCCAAGTTGAGCTGGCCTTTACGGATGGCATCTCGTTGGGCATCGATCTGCCCGTGCGGAGAAGCGGTGATCATCACGATACCCCCGGCTGCTGGCTCATGGGGCCTGCCGGGCTGATTGAGTTGCGCCAGGGAGTGATCCGGGCGGAGCGGCATGTGCACATGCATCCGAGAGATGCAGACCATTACGGTGTTAAACCAGGCGATCGAATGAACTTGCGTGTGCATAACGGCTCTTGTTCCACGGTGATGGAGAACCTTTTGTGTCGCGTCGATGAGAAATTCAAACTGGAAGTCCACATCGACACCGATGAGGGCAATGCTTGTGATCTGCCGAGTGCGACGAAGGTGGAATTGTTCAAATGAGTTTTGAAAGACGTCGGCTGTGTAAGCGGACGTGATGGCAGTTTGTAAATGGTCAATGTCTAAGAGGAGGCTTGTGAATGGCTGGTGAAAAACTAGAAGCCCTTGGCATGATCGAAACCAAGGGGTTAGTGGCATTGGTGGAAGGTTGCGATGCCATGCTGAAGGCGGCCAACGTCAAATTGGTGGGCTGGCAAAAAATCGGCAGCGGCCTGGTGACGGCCATGGTCGTGGGTGATGTGGCAGCGGTGAAGGCGGCTGTGGATGCAGGGGCATCGGCAGCGCAGCGCGTGGGCGAGGTCGTCAGCACGCAAGTGATCCCTCGGCCCCATGAAGAGCTTGGACAAGTATTGCCGCGGGGACCGCAGAAAGCGGCTTCGGTGGGTTAATCTGAATTATGTCAGTTTTAGTTACGATCCAAACCATCTAAGAGGAATCAAGCATGTCTGCAAGTGGAACGAACGCTTATCAAGCGTTGGGTCTAATTGAAACCAAAGGACTTATTGCCACGATTGCGGGCACCGATGCCATGCTGAAGGCAGCCAACGTGTCGCTAGCGGGGCAGGTGCAAATCGGTGGTGCTTATGTGACCACATTGGTTCGCGGTGATGTGGGTTCGGTGCGCGCGGCGGTGGATGCGGCTGCCCAGGCCATTGCCCAAGTGGGTGAGCTTGTCAGCGCCCATGTCATACCCAGGCCCGAAGAAGCGGTTATCAGCATTTTTCTGGGCAAATAATCTAACGGGGCAACGGGACATGAAAATCCTGGTCGCCAATCTCGGCAGCACGAGTTTCAAATACCGTCTGTTTGCCATGCAACCACAACAACGGCAGTTGGCACGCGGGGGCGTGGATCGTATCGGCTCAGCTGCTTCACGGATCACGGTCGAAGCGTCGGGCAAGCGGTCTGAAACCATGGCTGTCGTAGCGGATCATGGCCAGGCCTTGTCGGTGTGTCTACGGCAATTAGCGGATGCCGCTTTGGCTGTGTTAAAGGATGAATTTGAACTAGCAGGAGTAGGTTTCAAAGCGGTTCATGCGGAAGGTTATAGCGGTGTTCGAAGAATAGATGAACCATTGCTGCAGGCGATGGAAGCGTATGCCGATGTCTGCCCTGCACACAATCCGCCTTACGTTAAAGCCATGCGTCAGATGATGGAGCAATGGCCCCATCTGCCTCTTGTGGCAGCATTTGAAACGGGGTTCCATGCCACGATTCCACCTTCACGCAGAGCATACGCCATTCCGGAGCAATGGGCGCAGTGGGGCATTCAGCGCTGGGGTTTTCACGGAGCCAGCCATCGCTACATCGCTGAGCGAACGGCAACACTTTTGGGAAGGGCGGACCTCAAAGTGATTTCTTGTCACCTGGGAGGCAGCAGTTCTCTTTGTGCAATCGAGCATGGCCAATCACGAGCGACCAGCATGGGAATGAGTCCACAATCGGGTCTGCCACAGAACAACCGGGTTGGTGATTTTGATACGTTTGCTTTGCCTGTGGTCCTGCGCAAGAGCGGAAAGACACTGACGGAACTGCTTGCCGATTTAGCCAATCACAGTGGCTTGCAGGCCTTGTCCGGGAGCAACGATTTAGAGGTGATTCTGCAGCGAGCAGAGGACGGCGATCCCCAATGCACACATGCACGAGCCGTCTATGTCGAAGCCATACGCCATTATTTGGGAGCGTATCTGTTTTTGCTCGAAGGTGCGGACGTGGTCGTCTTCACGGGTGGCATAGGTGAAAACGCACCCTGGATTCGTCAAGCCGTGTGTGAAGGGGCAGCGTGGTGCGGTTTACGTTTGGATGCCAATAAGAATCAACTGGCCAAGGGTGAAATGGCCATCCACCAAGAAGGGGGCCGGGTGCAATGCTGGACGGTTCCCACCAATGAAGAGTGGATTGTCGCCCGGCAAACGTGGGAATGCTTGCAGGCTGCAGCCTAAGCATAAGACAGCCTATTGAAGTGAGGAGTTCAATTATGCTTCTGGGCAAGGTAGTAGGGCATCTGGTCGCCACGGAAAAAAATAAATCCTTGGTCGGCCAAAAACTCTTGCTCGTCGAACCGCATCGTGTCGAACCCAAGGAACGGGCTTCCCTCGTTTCCACTCAGCGGACCGTTGTTGCCGTGGACACCGTCGGCGCAGGGCAAGGCCAATGGGTGCTCATCGTGCAGGGATCGAGTGCACGCTACACGAAAGAAACAGAATCGTTGCCCGTGGATGCCGCCATTGTGGGCATTGTCGATCGCTTGCAAGTCGATCAGATCAACTTTCAACCGAACGGAACTAACCATGGTTGATGCTGCCTTGATAGAACGAATCGTTCGCGACGTTGTGAAGGAATTCACTCTGGGCGGAGCCAAGGCTCCGAATGTCCGAAACCAACCCTTAGCGGGGCCGGGGGTCTTTCACGATGTAGCAGAGGCCGTGGCGACGTTGAAACAAAATCAAAGAGAATTTGCACGTCGGCCTATGCAAGATCGAGCCAGGGCTGTTGCGGTTGTTCGCCAGATTTGCCGAGACCAAGCTGAAGAACTAGGGCGGCTCGAATTTGCTGAAACGCGCATTGGCCGGCTCGAACACAAGATCGAAAAGCTGAAGGTTGCAGCCGATCACGTGCCCGGTGTGGAATTCCTTCAAACCCATGCCCGGTCGGGTGGCGAAGGCTTGACACTCACTGAATATGCACCATTTGGAATCATTGGCTGCATCACGCCGATCACTCATTCGTTGCCGACTTTAGCGGGCAATGCCATCAACATGCTCGCAGGGGGCAATGTCGTCCTGTGCAACCCGCACCCAGGTGCCGCTCACATTGCGTGTGAAGGCGTTGCTCGATTTAATCGCCAAATCGAGGCTACCCTGGGCATTGGTCCGCTCATCGGGGTTATGGCGGAGCCAACCTTGGCTACAGCACAAGCCATCTTTGATCATCGCGATGTTGATCTCTTATGTGTGACCGGCGGCCCTGCAGTGGCCCGAGCAGCGTTACGCAGTTCGAAAAAAGCCATCGTGGCTGGTCCGGGCAATCCACCCGTGGTCGTTGATGAAACAGCTGACTTGGACCTGGCGGCGCGGTCGATCATTAAGGGCGGGGCGTATGACAACAATCTACTCTGCATTGCCGAAAAAGAAGTGTTTATTGTCGAAAGTGTGTTCAGTGCATTTATGGCGGCCATGCAAAAAGCAGGGGCCGTGGCACTCGATCAACGTATGATCGACAAGCTCACCCATATTGCCTTTGCCCCCTACGAAGGCAAACCAGGCAAGCTGGTTGTGAATAAAGATTGCATTGGCAAGGATGCCACGGTTCTAGGCCAACACGCTGGTGTCAAAGTCCCAGCCACGACCGAACTGCTTTTTGGCGAGACGGAAGCGGAGCATCCGTTTGTCGATCATGAACAAATGATGCCGTTTGTCCCCATTGTGCGCGTGAAAGATTTCGAACAGGCAGTGGAGTTAGCCGTGAAATATGAGCATGGGTTTCGTCACACTGCCATTTTGCACTCGCAAAGACTGGACCGCATGAGTGCCATGAGTCAAGCCATGCAAACGACGTTATTCGTGGTCAATGGTCCATGCACGGCTTCCTTGGGCGTCGGCGGCGAAGGCTATCTGAGCTACAGCATCGCTACGCCAACGGGTGAAGGTGTGACCAATCCTCTGACCTTTATGAGGCAAAGACGGATCAACTTTGTAGGTGGCTACCAGATGCTGTGAGCGTTGATCGCGTGGGTACAGGAGAGTTCATGCTATGCAGATCGCCAAAGTTATCGGCCATGCGATTGCCACTGCCAAGCATCCAAGCTTAATCGGCTCGCGTTTGTTGGTGGTGCAGCCATTAAGTTCGACTATGCAGGCCGAGGGTGAACCGTTGTTGGCAGTGGATCAACTTGGCGCGGCACCAGCGCAAATCGTGCTTGTATGCCTCGAGGGACGGGCGACACGCATGATGTTGGGCGATGAGCATGCACCGGTACGCTGCTGCACCATTGGCATTCTGGATCAACTTGCAAGTGAGGATGCAGCATGCGAATTGGTCAAGTGATCGGACATGCGACATTGTCCAAATGTCATCCAAGCCTCATTGGCAGCCGCTGGTTGCTGACGGTGCCGTGTCAGTTAGGCAACAACGGAACGCTGCGAAAGGATGCTGAGGAAGTGGTCGTGTTCGATGAATTGGGTGCCAATGTTGGTGCTCTGATAGGATTTTGTGAAGGGCCTGAAGCGAGCGCACCCTTCTTGCCAGCAAAGAAACCGCTTGACGCTTATTGCAGTTGTTTGATCGACCAATTGGCCATTATCAACGATGAACCAGGTAATCAAAAGAGCTTCAAATAGCATTTGGCTCATTCCATAGCGGAGAAGACACGCAAATGATTAACGAATGGAAACTGCGCGAGTTGATTTGTGAAATTGGCCGAAGGGTATACAACAAAGGCTTTGCTGCCGCCAACGATGGTAACATCAGCATCCGTCTGAACGATCGCGAAGTGTTGTGCACACCGACCATGGTATCCAAGGGATACATGAAGCCGGATGATATGTGCGTGGTCGATTACGATGGCAAGCAATTGCGGGGCAAGAAAAAACGTACAAGCGAAATCCTGATTCACCTGGCCATTTACAAAGCCCGTCCGGACGTGCATGGCGTGGTGCATTGTCATCCACCGCATGCGACCGCTTTCGCCATAGCACACGAGCCGATTCCAAAATGCATCTTACCGGAGGTGGAAGTGTTTTTGGGCGAAGTGCCGATTTCGCCGTACGAAACACCAGGCACGAATAAATTTGCCGAAACAGTGCTGCCGTTTGTCAAGGATTGCAATACGATCCTGCTTGCCAATCATGGAACAGTCACCTTCGCCAAGGATTTGGAAACGGCCTACTTCAACACCGAAATCATCGATGCTTATTGCCGCATGTTGATCCTGGCCAAGCAGCTCGGACGTGTCAATTACTTCACGGATCAGCAAACCAGCGAACTGCTCGAACTGAAGAAGCGATTGGGTTATGACGACGTACGGTTCCGAAATCAAAATTGCGACTTATGCGGCAACAGCGCTTTTCGCGAAGGCTATTCGGATTTTATCCCTGAGCCAAACGCTTTTCCTGTTGAGGATGCTGAGGCCAACACCGTGCCTATGGCCTGCACAACAACAGCTGGTCTGAATATTGAGCAGTTGGTGCAAACCATTACTGATCAAGTGATGGCGGTCCTCAAGACACCTGCGAAAGCTTCACGCAATGCCAGCTAAGATTTATGGTTTTTGAACAAGAGTAGCAACCATGCAAGTGTGCATCATCGGCGGTGGTGGCTTGGTTGGCAGCATGGCTGCCTTTGCCATGCAGTGCAGTAATGTGATCAGCCGACTATGTCTCGTGGATGCCCATCATGATTTGGCCCAAGGTCAAGCGACCGACTTACTGCATGGAGCAGCCCTAACGGGTGATCTGCGCGTCACGGCATCGGATTTATCCGAAATTCCCAACAGCGATCTGGTGGTGATCACCGCAGGATTACGTCGCAAGCCCGATGAGAGTCGCTTGGACCTGATCGACCGCAATGTGGACCTGTTTTTGCAATTGTTGGGTCAATGCCGGACGGCGGGATGGAAAAAGAATACGACCTTGCTGGTGGTCAGTAACCCGGTCGATATCCTAACGCATTTGGCCGTGCAGCGATCAGGCTTGGAGCCTCAGCGCGTTCTTGGCTTGGGAACGCAGCTTGATACCGCTCGGTTGCGTGGATACATCTCCTCGGCCATAAAAGTTCCTGCCAGCCAGGTGCAAGCCATCATTTTGGGCGAACATGGCGACAGCATGGTTCCGATTTGGTCCAGTGCCACGGTGCAAGGGTTGCCGTTGGAGCATTGGCCTGGTTGGACGATGGCGCTGCAGCGATCTGTTTTTGAGTCCACGAAAACCGCTGGGGCAACCCTGATCAAACTCAAAGGCGGGTCAGGCTTTGCGGTTGGGTTGTCGATACGCGAAGTGGTGGAAACGATCCTGCTCAATCAAAGGCGGCTTCTTCCCGTTTCCACTATGCAAACCGGTTGCTATGGCATTCGTGATTTATGTTTGTCCGTGCCGACCATCCTTGGCTGTCAGGGAGTTGTGCAACAATGGGAGATTCCGCTCACACCCAAGGAGAAGCTGGCGCTCCAACAATCGGCCCGTGTGCTTCAGCAAACATTGGACCATGTACATCAACGAGTAGGTAAGAGTAAGTGAAAACGGTCAAATCATTAGACCAAAAACTGGCTCGCATTCATACCGATCCGACTGGGGCGAAGGATTTCATACTGGCCGACGCCAAGGATGCTGACATGGCCCTGGGCATCGCTGCACCCGGGCCAACCATGGGACAGGCTGCCAAGCAACATCCCCATCGTAGCCTGGCTGAGTATCGCGAGCAGATGCGGCTTATCATTGAACAAGGCTTGGTGGATATTATGCTCATGTCCGCCAGTACTCTCGAACAATTAGTCATCCGTGAACGGTTGTTTGATCGTTCATCCATCACACCTGCAGGGCGCTGCAACGATACGACCGACATTCACATTTATCGTGGCGGAACGTCAGCGCAGCAAGCTTCATTACCCTTTCGCACGGCCACGCTCGATCACCTCATGCACGGCAAACGTGTGGACCATGGTACAGAAGTTAGCAAGGGAGTGAACCTGGGACTATACAGCCTGACATTCAACAACGATGCACGTTTGGATCGAGAAGCGCTGGAGGGCTACAAAACATTTCGATTGGAGGCAGAAGCAAAAGGCTTTCGCCATTTTTTGGAAGTGTTCGACCCTAACGTGGCAGGCGCAGTTCCTGATGAGCAGATTCCTGGATATATCAATGATGCCATTGTGCGAACGTTAGCTGGAGTGACACAGGTTGGTAGGCCGATTTTTCTGAAGATCGTTTACCATGGTCCAGAAGCGCTTGAGGAACTGGTGCATTACGATCCTCATTTAGTCGTGGGTGTCTTGGGTGGATCGGCCGGCACAACTTACGATGCATTCAAGTTGCTGGCAGAAGCTAAGAAATATGGCGCACGTGCGGCATTGTTTGGCCGCAAAATCAATCAAGCTGAAAATCAGCTCGCCTTCATTCAGTTTCTGCGTTACGTGGCGGATGGGGTGATCTCGCCCGAGGAGGCTGTGCGAGCTTATCATGGAGTATTAGAGCGGCTCGGCATCAAGCCGTGGCGCTCCTTGCGAGAGGATATGCAATTGCATTCGAATGTCATGTCCTATGGTGGCTCGAACACAGTAATCAGTTTGCCTCCTACCAAACCGAAGCGAGCCATCAAGCAGTGCGGATGTGCAGAATCGGCTGCATCGTCATGTGCGTGCAACTATGCCAAAGCAACGGGTGCGCATCATTCTGTTCCTATGATTGAACCTGATTTCAGCAAAATGTCGCAAGCGGAAAAGGTGCAATACAACTTGGATCGCTGGCGCAGGATTTTGGGGTAACGACAGGCAAGGACCTGGCTATTTCGAACTAGCGGTGGTTGTGCTTGATGATGTTGGGTTTGGGACCTTGGGGGGGCCGCGCAATTCAGGGTCCAACGATTTGCCTTGGATATGAATCATCCCTTGGGTTATTTGCAGGGTTTGCAACAAATATGTAGGCTCGCGCTTGTCCGCTTGCAGTCGTACTACAGCCACAGGGTTACCTTCATGGCGGTACCAATGGACTTTGATGCTTTGGTCCTTTACTCGTTGCGACACTTCATCCTGTAGTAGCTTGATGGTTAAGGGGATGGAGCCGATGCGGAATTGCTGCACTTCCACCATGATCACATTCGGCTCTCTAGGGGCCAGCCAAACTTTGAGCGTCAGGCTGACTACCGCACTCCACTCGCCTGAACCGTAACGCAAGCCCAAGCATATTTCGTTGCCACGAAGTTGAACTCTGGGGTCGCGTATTCCTTCGGGTAACCATTGATGCATATTGGAGTTGATGAAATCTTCGACCAGCCAACAGTTGATCTGCTGATCGGTCCATTGAGCTTGCCACTGGCGTTCGAAGCGAACGTCGGCGATAAAGCGATTGAAGGTTTGTTCAAATTGTCGTGATTCTTTGCGACGATCAGGCAATCGATGGGTATCTGCTTGCAAGTAAAAAGCGGGTTCGTGCTTGAGCGAATACCAACCGCTTGTGCCTAAAGCGGTCAGTAAGACGAGCAGGATGAAGATACTGATCCACAGCGATTTACGCGACATCGACCGTCATCTCGTATCGTAAGCCATTTGTAAATCCGATTCGCACCTTAACGAGTTTACTGAATTCGGTCAAGTTAACTCGTCAGAGCCATTCGACTGCTGTTAAGTTGCATAAAACTTGAAACAGAATACGGAAAATCAGCCATCGATTGGATCGCTTCTGCTTCATGGGTTATTGTTATAACCTGCTGAGAGGCAAGTGCATAAAGCAACACGATCAGCATGATGAAAATAATGATGTGTGGATGTATTTGCGCAACTAAGGTGCGCTAGCTGAGCATGTCAAACATTTCATTAAGAGTGCTAATGAGTAATGAAGTTGTTGCCGGAGATGTTTGGGGTTTGGTTGCGGATCGTGTTACCAGATTCCAGACCGTGCTTGTACCCGTTCGGGCTTGGCCACGCTTTCACGTACGAGTTCCTTATTGATTATGTGCTTATTTGTATCGATACGTAGTCCAACGTGGAAGCGGAACAAGTTGCGCAGTTCCATCTGGTCAGCTGCAGTCAGTAAATTCAGTCGCATATAACTGTTGTCGATGCCATTGATTACTTCAATGACATAGAGTCTGCGTGCATCGAAATGCCGCCAGCACCTGACAGGTAAACGCAAACGAGAGTCAAGCAGGCCGTAGACGCAACCGTCAATGACGCTTAGTCCGACATTGCCCCTTTCGGGGATAGACACCAACCTGCGTTGGCCAACCCATCGGTCGACACAGTAGGGAGTGAGGATGAATAGCAGCAGTCCAAACGGATGCCGTGAAGTTCATGCACAAATAGTTGGTAATCGATAATGACTGAGAAAAGCATGGCTTACTGGGCATGGGGCATGGTGAGGCAAAGTCATCACACTTCGCCAGTCCAGACGCCACTGAACACTTCTGTAGCGGGGCCAGTCATATAAACATGGTTATCGTCTGCCCGCCATTCCAAGTTTAGATCTCCTCCCGGAAGATGAGCCAGCAGGTTGCGCTCGGACCGTCCAGTCAATACACCTGCTACACATACCGCACATGCACCTGTACCACATGCTTGGGTTACCCCACTACCTCGCTCCCACGTACGCATGATCACTTCCTTGGGCGAAACCACCTGGACAAAATGCACATTGGTTCGTTCGGGGAAACAATGCCAGTTTTCAAAAGCTGGTCCGACTTTCTCGAGCGGCACTTTGGCTACGTCCTTGCAATACAATATGGCATGCGGATTACCCATCGATACGCACGTGACGCGGGGTTTCAAACCGCAAGTTTTGTACCAAGCATGCGCTCTATGGTTTGGATCGGTGCCTAGTGGAAAATCGATCACTTTGGGGCCTGGCAATTTGGTGGGGATGCGTTCTGCTTCCAAAATGGGTTCCCCCATATCCACCGTCACACTCGTTACTTTTCCGTTTTGGGTTTGCAGGTTCAGCTTGAGAATACCGCGGCCCGTTTCAATGGCGAGTTGTTGTTTGACGGCTATGCCATGCTCATAGACGAATTTGGCCACGCAGCGAATCCCGTTACCACACATCTGCGCTTCAGAACCATCGGCATTGAACATCCGCATCCGTGCATCGGCGACTTGCGATGGCATGATCAATATCAATCCATCTGAGCCAATCCCCTTGTGTCGGTCACTAAGGATTTGACTAACTCTACCTGGGTCTTTGGGCGTGGGGTCAACAAAACAATCCACGTAAATGTAATCGTTGCCAATGCCATGCATTTTCGTAAAGCGCATATCAAACTCAGTTCCGTTCGATGATTGAAGATAGAATAAGTTGGTTCTAAGGCATTCTATGGAATGTGTGTCAACTGCGTGAACCATGAAGGGGTCACGGAATCCAAGACATTAGGCGCTGGTCGTGAGGGTAGGGCTATGCTATCGTCGTCGTTGGTTCCATTTTTTCATGCTCCAGCCTGCTGTGGCCAAGATCATTCCAGCCATCAGGCCTGCCACATGGGCTGTGTTGGCGATCGAACCCAGCCAGCCGGTCATGCATGCGATCAACCAAATCAACATTAGGTAAACCATCGAGGACGGAATGGCGAGGCTGGCTTCAGGAGCAATCCACATCTTTAAAGCAAGATAACCAAACAAGGCATAGCAAACGCCAGACATGCCAGCAAAGACCCCCGGCAACGACTGACCACGCCAAAAATGTAAATCGAATAAACTCGGGAACAAATATTGGGCCAGGTTACTGACGATGCCAGTGACGAGGACAAAACCAATCAACCACCCTGCACCTCGTCGATATTCCAGCATTCCGGCTAGGCTGTAGAAACACATCATGTTAAACAGCAGATGCATAAAATTAAAGTGCAGGAAAATCGGTGTCAATAGCCGCCAAATTTCTCCCTGCTTTAACCCCTTGGCATCAAAACGCACGATCGGTTCGGGGTAATCGAGTTCGGGATCACCCGATTCAGCTGTGGGGTGTTTGTTAGGAGCGGTCTCGACGACCAATTGTTCAGCGAAGTAGAGATAACGAGCGATTTGCTTATTGCTTCCGAATCCGGCCAGCACGCTCGTCACAACACTGATGATGATGATGCCAACGGTAACGGGAACCTGCCTGAGCGAGTGTTGGCCCCAAAGGTCGCCCGAACGAAAATAATTCTGCCGAAATCGCGCCTCGGCCTCGGCTTCCTGCTGCCGGATTTGCCGGGCCGTTTGGGTTGCTGATGAAAACTTCGGATCGTTGGGAGCGTTTTGAAATGAAACCAAAATGTCCTTGGCTTGAGGTAATTGATCTTCTTCAACGACCCACAATTCATCATCCAGGATTTTGTTTGGGATGCCTTTGGCAAGCAAGTAATCCGCCAATCGTTGTTGCTGAGCGGAATCCTTGCAAGACGTCAGCAGTCGCATGGATCGTCCCTTGCCATAGTTGGCCGATGCAGGTTATCCAGTACTCAGATTAGCTGCAATGAGGAACAATCGCAAGGGTTCTCTCAGCGCCAAACGAATGAACCATTTGTAAAAAGTTCCACTCAGCCAAAAGCATGACATCAGGTATAATGAAATAATCAACATCAATGAGGAAGTTCGCATGAAGTTAGTGCATTACCCGCACCCATCTTTGCGTCACCCGGCCAAGCCAGTGACATTGTTAGATAAAGAAATCCAACACGTCATTGGTACCTTGACCGACCTGATGTACACGCATCGAGGCGTTGGGCTGGCAGCGCCACAAATCGGTGTACCCTATCAGATTTTCGTCATGAATCCGGAGTCCGATTCTGAACACAAAGATCAGGAATGGGTCATGATTAACCCAGTCATCAGCGAAAAGTCTGGTTCGATCGAAAGTGAAGAAGGGTGTTTGAGTTTCCCTGGGCTCTATCAGAAAGTACGCCGAGCACAAAAAATCAAAGTGCAAGGGTTCGATCAGCATGGCAAAGTATTCGAGCGAGATCTAAGCGATCTTTTGGCACGCATCGTACAGCATGAAACGGACCATCTACATGGTCGGCTCTTCATCGACTATTTTAGCCCAGTGGCCCGCATCGCTAGCAAAAATGAACTGTCAGCTTTTGAACGCGATTTTCGCAGGGATCAGGAAAAGAAAATTATCCCCTCGAACAAGGAAATACTCAGACAACTGAGGGCTTTGGAAGAGCAATTGGCTCAGCGAACCGCTCAATCCCAAGTAGCTTCAAACAAACAAACTTCGTCCGCAGCCGTGCCGATTCTTTAATCCAATGTCATGGAGTATCAGCCGTTATGCGCATCGTCATGATGGGCACAGGCACGTTTGCTGAACCAACCTTTTTGAAGCTATTGCAACAAGGTCAGCACCCCATCATTGGCCTAGTAACCAATCCGGATCGACCTTCGGGCAAGGGCAAAAAATTTGAAAGCGATCGTTCCATAAAACGTTTAGCCGAGCAATTTCGTTGCCCAGTCTTTCAGCCAGAATCCGTGAACGCACCTGAGAGTCTCACGATGATGCGCGCTATGCAGCCCGACCTGTACGTGGTGGCTGCGTATGGTCAGATTTTGTCCTCGGAGCTGCTCGCCATTCCGACCTGGGGTGCGATCAACGTCCATGCCTCTTTGTTACCCAAATATCGTGGGGCTGCTCCCATTGCCTGGGCGATCATGCAAGGTGAAACGGAAACTGGCGTAACCATCATCAAACTCAATCCCCGACTGGATGCAGGAGACATGCTAGCCCAAGTAAGGACGCCTATCGGAGCTAAAGAAACCGAAGGTCAATTAGAGGCTCGACTGGCTGAATTGGGTGCGGATTTAACACTCAAAGTACTGGAGCAAATCGTCCAAGGAACAACACAGGCTATTCAGCAAGATCGTAGCCAGGTGACGAAGGCTCCCAAATTGACAAAAGAGAAAGGCAGCATTGACTGGAACCAAAGGGCTGAAGCGATAGAAAGACTCATCCGAGCCCTGCAGCCTTGGCCTACGGCTTATACCCATTGGCTCGCGGAAAAGCAAACTCCAATGCGAATCATTTTGCTCGAAGGCGAACCCTTGGAAGGTATATCCGATCAAGCGCCAGGAACGGTGGTTCATTGGCCTGGAAAGCCTCTCGTCGTTGCATGCGGAGCGGGTACGCTGCTGGCCATCCATCGCTTGCAACCCGCAGGCAAACGCGCCATGTCGGCCGAGGATTTCCTTCGTGGTCATCGGATTCAAGCGGGCGACCGCTTTGGACCCGAACGCTCCCCATCGACAAACTGTCCATAAAATGTAATCATAAATAAGTCATCCTAGCGTCGGCAGAACAATTCAGATCCATCGATTGAATCCAAATGGCACAAAAACTATTTATCGATACAGTTGGCTGTCAGATGAATGTGCTCGATAGTGAGTTGGTCGTGGGCAGCCTGCGCCGCCAAGGGTACGAGCTGACGACCGACCCGAAACTGGCCGACGTCATTCTTTACAACACCTGCAGCGTCAGGCAACACGCGGAAGATAAGATCTATTCAGCGCTAGGCAAACTGCGACACCATAAAAAGAAACAGCCCGATACGCTCATTGGCGTCCTTGGCTGCATGGCCCAAAAAGATCAGGAACTCATTCGCAAACGGGCGCCGCATGTGGACTTGATTTGTGGCCCAGGGCAATTGGCGCAAATACCCGCATTAATTGCCGAGATCAGGCAGACGCATCAACCACAAGTGGCTGTAAGCTTGGGGCGTGCGGAAGCGAGCCGACTCGAAGTTACAGGCAGTTTCGAAAGTTATGACCCGCTTCGCGAACCAACCATGCGTCCCAACACGTTTCAGGCTTTTGTGCGGACGCAGTTTGGTTGCGACAAGTTTTGCACCTACTGCATCGTTCCCAGTGTGCGTGGACCCGAGCAGGGGCGGCATCCGCAAGAAATTCTAACCGAGGTTCGCCAGTTGGCGGAACAGGGTTGCAAAGAAGCCACCCTCGTCGGCCAAACGGTCAACAGCTATCGATTCGACCATGGCGATGGTCGCCAATCACGTTTGGCTGACCTGTTGTATTTGTTGCACGATGTTCATGGGATCGAACGCATCAAATTCGTCACGAACTTTCCCAAAGACATGACCGATGACTTGCTGCAAGCGGTACGCGACCTGCCTAAGGTATGCAAATACCTGCATGTCCCCGCCCAGCATGGAGATAATGAAGTCCTTAAACGCATGAAGCGATTATACACCATCGAATTTTATCGCGACATGCTTGCCCATTGTCGGGAGTATATACCGGGAGTGGCCATCAGCAGTGATTTCATCGTTGGCTTCTGCGGTGAAACGGAAACAGCCTTTCAACGCACATGCGAACTTGTTCGTGAAGCCGCATTCAAAAACAGCTTTATCTTCAAATACAGCCCGCGGCCTGGTACGAAAGCGGATGAACTGTATGCCGACGATGTCCCCGAGGAAATCAAAAAGCGCCGTAACAACGATCTGCTGGCCATCCAAAACCAGGTCAGCCTGGCTGATCATCGCCGTTGGATTGGCCGAACCGTGGACGTGCTTGTCGAAGGTCCTAGCAAAACGGCTTTGAAGCATGAACAAACTGGCCCCATGTTGCAAATGACGGGGCGCACCATGACCGACCATATTGTGGTGTTTGAAGGTCCGAACCGGCTCGCAGGACAAACCGTTCAGATCGAGATCGACGATGCAACATCGTTCACACTTTATGGCGAATTGACCGAGTCGGCATACGACCGGCTTTTGCAATTGGACGTGGCGGAGTCAATGGAACCGCTCCCTCCTGCTCATCGACACAGCCTACCATTGATTGGATGAGGCATTGGCAGCGGTTGATTCTCAATTGGCTTTCCGCTGAAAACTCACTAAGCTGCCGGGAATGGCCAGTTCAACTCTTATCCATGAGTACGTGCCTGATCCTGCACAAATCGCGTTGCTCCAACATTGGCGCGTTCAGGATCATGCCAAAGGCCTGCGCAATTGGCGCCATTTAATCGAACTCGTTAGCCCGCACGAACTCCCTGCCTTCATCGAGGCGCTCAATGCATATTTACCTGGATGTGCCGATGCGGACATGGCTCTCAACAATCTCGAACGATTCTTGTCGGCTTTGAAGGCTCGGGAATGGCATGCGCAACTGCTCGATCCGAATGTCGGTCTGCTGGAGGTTCTCATCCAAATCTTCAGCACGAGTCAGTATTTGAGCGAATTGCTCATCGCCGATGCCGAACTGATTTCCATGCTCATCGTTCCCTTACGACAAAGCCCGACCCGAGCGGAATTGCTGAAAGAACTAACCGATCAATTGAGAGCATGCCAGGATGATGGAGCCACCCTAAAAACAATAAGGCAATTCCGTGCCAGGCATCTGCTGCGCGTCGGCACCAACGACATCGTTCGCAATCGACCCCTTGAAGAAGTGATCCACGACATTTCCCTTTTAGCGGAAGTGGCCGTGGAAGCAGCTTTGCAACAGGCTCTGCAAACGATCACTCGCCGCTTTGGCGAGCCGAGGCACAGCGACGGCAGCCCGGCGCATTGCGTGATCCTGGCCTTTGGCAAGTTGGGAGGTGAAGAACTAAACTACAGCAGTGATATCGACCTGATGGTTATCTTTGACGATGAAGGCAGCACCACGGGTAAACCATCGCTTAGCCTGGCGGAGTTTTATAGCCGAGTGGTAACGGAACTAATTCGTCTGCTCATGACGCATCCGCCTGCCTACCGGGTGGACTTTCGCCTCCGTCCCGAAGGCAAGCAAGGTCCTCTGGCACGAACCTTAGACAGCACCCGATCCTATTACGAAACGGTAGGCCGAACCTGGGAACGCCAGGCCATGATCAAACTCCGTCCCTTGGCAGGTGACATGGCCCTGGGGCTGCAGTTTCTGGAAGAGATGAAACCGTGGGTCTACCGCAAATATTTGGGTTTTGCCGAGATCAACGAAATCAAAGTGCTCAAACGTCGCATCGAGCAGCAAGCTAGCCGAGAAGGCGTTTCGGAAATCGATGTCAAAAAGGGATTGGGAGGAATCCGCGACGTTGAATTTACTTTACAGTTTTTGCAGCTATTAAACGGTGGGCTGGAGACCATTCACCAACGCAGTACCTTATCCGCCATCGAAACGCTGACGCAAGTCGGTTGCCTGACGGATCAGGAGAGTCGGTTTTTGGAAGATGGTTATCGATTCCTTCGCAAAGTTGAGCATCGTTTGCAATTGCTGTTTGACTTACAAACGCATCGATTGCCAACCAACGACAGCGAACGGGCCAAATTGGCTTTACGCATGGGTTATAGCATGGACCCCACGCTGGCCTTGAACCAATTCAATGCGGATTACAAGGAAAAGACGAAGCTCAATCGCCGCATTCTCGATCACCTTCTGCACGACACTTTCAGCACCGATACGGGGCAGTCCGAACCGGAAGCTGATTTGATCCTCATTCCCGATCTGGAACCGGACTTCATCGCTAAGATCTTACAGCCGTATGGTTTCAAGGACATCGATTTGGCTTATCAGAATCTAATGCAACTCGCGAAAGAGTCCGTGCGATTTCTGCACAATCGCCGCTGCAGGCAATTCCTGGCGAATATCGCATCCCAACTCCTCAGAGCGCTGTCCGAAACGCCCGATCCAGATCTGACTTTGACTTTGCTGGAAAAAGTCACAGCCTGCCTCGGTGCCAAGGGAGTGTTGTGGGAACTTTTCAGCTTCAATCCACCGAGCTTGAAGTTGTTCGTTGATCTTTGTTCCGGTAGCCCCTTTCTAGTGCAGATCATGATGAACAACCCTGGCATGATCGATGATCTGCTGGATAGTCTGGTCTTGAATCAGCCGCGCTCCCGAGAGGCCATGGCGCAGGAATTGACAGAACTTTGCCGCAATGCCGATGACCCAGAACGCATCTTGCATAGCTTTCATGATGTGGAATTGCTACGCATCGGCACGTTTGATTTGCTCGGTAAGGAACCGCTGCGGGTCACTTTGCAGGCTTTAACCGACCTGGCAGAAACGCTGTTGGATTGGGTTGCTCATTTCGAATTTGAACGCCTGGCATTTCGTTGGGGAAAACCCTCGAGCCATTTGTTGTCGCCGTTGGAAGGGCTTGAGACATTGACTTGGCCATGCCGCTACGTATTGCTTGGACTAGGCAAGCTCGGTGGCCGAGAAATGAGCTATAGCAGTGACCTAGACCTAATTCTGATCTATGAAGAAGATGGCAAAACGCAGGGTGGACAAGAGATTACCGACAATTACCATTTCTTTTCTGAACTGGCTCGGCAAATCATCAAACGACTCAGCCACATGGGGCCGCACGGCCGACTATACAACGTCGATATGCGTTTGCGCCCAACGGGCAAATCGGGCAGTCTGGTGATTCCCTTGGCAGAATTCATGCGGTACTACCAAAGCGGCGCCGGACAGCTATGGGAGCGCCTCGCGTTAACCCGGGCCCGTGTGGTTCACGGTGAACCCGAATTCGCCAAAGCGGTAATGCTAGCGATTTATCAGGCGGTTCAAACCCCAGCCTGGCAACCATCCGATGTCGATGGCATTATGGCCATGCGTAAACGGCTCGAAGCTAGCCGTGGGGGCCGTGACTTTAAACGCGGTTTTGGTGGTATCGTCGATATTGAGTTCATCGTGCAAATGCATTTGCTGAAGTATAGTCGCGGGCACATCGACGTCGTTCGTCCCAATCTATGGGATGCAATGCTGCGGCTGACGGAACATGGTTTGATGCCTGCGGAACTGGCACGCTCGTTGGCCCATCATTACGAATTCCTGCGGCGTGTGGAAAGTCGGTTACGCATTGTCAATTGGACAGCGCAGGATGATTTGCCCAAGGACCCAATCGAGATGGAGAAACTGGCTCGTAGGCTAGGTTACGAAGCGACGGTAGATCAGTCTGCCGCCGAGCACTTTTGGAAAGACATGGAGCAGCATACCTCCAGCATTCGTCAACTTTTCAACCAAATATGCGAGCAAGAACGGCAGGCATTGCCTAGCAAGCCCCCTCAGCAGCGACGTTGACCGTTGTAAGACAATAGGTCCATTAAGGCGATAAGGTGACATGCAGCAGCCAACTCCCCAACCTGTGACCCGTGGCGCCTGGCTGGCATTGATCGCGGCCTATTTGGGGTGGCTGTTTGACGGCTACGAAATGGGAATATTCGCGCTTGTGGCCCGTCCAGCCCTTCGTGAATTGCTTGGCCCAACTCAGATCGGCAACGTGGAGCGGTGGTATGCATTGTCCCAGGCGGGGTTTTTGGTGGGAGCAGCGACGGGAGGCGTCTTGTTCGGCTGGCTCGGCGATTGGTTGGGTAGAGTCCGAGCTTTGATGCTGAGCATTCTCGTTTACGCCTTGATTACCGGGGCGTGCGGGTTGGCACAATCATCCTGGCAATTGGCGATGCTGCGTAGCCTGGCGGCCCTGGGTATGGGTGGCGAATGGGCATTGGGCGTCGCCTTGGTTATGGAGCTTTGGCCCAACCGGTCACGTGCATGGTTGGCTGGGCTGATTGGCTCTGCAGTCAACTTGGGATTCGTCCTGGTGGCTTGCTTAAGTTTGTTGTATCAACCCTTTCTTGCAACCTTAACCTCTGTTTTTAAGATCATTCATTTACCCGATGCAACGATTACTTTTCTGACGCAACATTCTGGCTGGCGGCTCTTTTTAATCCTGAGCATTTTCCCTGCAGGGTTGGTTTTTTTCATCCGGAAGTGGGTGCCAGAATCGGAACGGTGGCTGGCACCGTACACTCAATCGCGATTGATGCTCAATACTCGTGCAGCTTTATTCTCCATCATGACCGGCGCCGCCTGTGCGGTACTTGTGCTCCTGCTATGGGCCATTGAAATCGCTTGGCCTTGGCGTTGGGTGGGTACCGTTATTGGCTTATCCGCAGCCGCCTGGGGCTTTTTAGGTCCATTGCAACAATTTGTCCGATCTGCCAAGGTCCCTGACTATTCACCAGGCCCATTTCCAGCGACTGTTTCCCTATACAAACGCGTGGCGATTGGCTGTGGCCTGAGTTGCATACCGCTTATCGGCACTTGGGCAGTGACCCAATGGCTACCCTTGTGGGCGGATGAACTGACGGCGGGGCGCGTATCCGATGCGCGAAGCTTAACCATGCTTTGGTCTGCTCTTGGTGCAACGCTTAGCACGCTGCTGCTCACACCATGGGTAGATCGGCTGGGTCGTCGATTGCTCTATGCATTTCTTTGTGTTGGGGCATTGACTTCGCTTTTGCTTTTCTTGAACACCTGTCAGTCTTTTGACGGTTGGTTCTTGTTCATGAATACGATATCCGGCTTTTTTGTCGGTGGGTTTTATGGTTGGCTGGCTCTTTATTTGCCTGAACTCTATCCGACACCTGTGCGGGCATTGGCTCAGGGGTTTGCCTACAATTTTGGCCGTATCATTGCAGCCGCGGCCACACTCCAAACGGGGGCTTTGCTTACTCTGTTCGATCAAGATTACCCGCTGGCTTGTTCAGTCGTTAGTATGGTCTATTTGCTTGGTATCGGACTTATCGGCATGACGCCCTCACGCCATGAAGGCACCTTGCCTGAGTAATGGACTTCTTTCCTGTCCGTTAATGAGGTGCAATCTCTTGAAAGGGCCTGCGAATGGTCGATGACCCAGGACCATCTGCAGAGTTTGCATTCATACTTGGCACTTCCGTTTCATTGACGACATCAGCGGAATGTGCGTGATTGCGATGCCAATATACCCAAGCCCAGAGTACAAACGTCGCCAGGGTCAGGATAAACAGCAAACGCGTGCGCAATGTCCAACGCATGAGTTATGGTCCAACGGCCTCAGGAGGTGATAAGGACAAAGTAAAGCGAAAGCCAGGTTTCTGGCGAACCATCTGGAAAGATTCGGCATCGCGATGGCGAATGCGCAAAGTAATCGTCGGCGACGAATCGGTTTCAATCGCCATGATGGCCAATTTAGGGATGCGGCCTTGTACCGGAGGAGTTGCAGGATTGTTTTGCCATTGGTAAATCAAATCGACCCGTTGACCCACCTGCCATTGCACAGTCGTATCCGGTTTTTCAAAGGGTAAGCGGAGTTGAACGTCTCCAGCACTCAGCTTGGGGATAGCTGTGGCCGGTTCGGTATCTTGCAACCGAAACGGCTGCCCGGCGATCAACGGTTTGGTAATCCGCCTTGCTTTGATTTGCTTGTAAGATGTAACCACATCATTTGCAACCGTCGCTGACCCGACGGTTTGCTCTTCAAACCAATCCTCACGCTCAATCAATAGCTCAGCAGGCAAGTGAAAACGCGGCACCAAGACCGTAATAAGGGATGTGGACGTTGTCGTTGGGGTGGTGGGAGATGAAGGCAACGTATCCACAGTGGAGCGACTAGCTAGATCTTTGGGATTATTTAGTTCACGCATCCAACCAAGCGAAAGCCAAGTGCCCATACCCAAAGCCATTATCAAGCCAAGGCTGCCACCTAAGATGATGGCTTGATGGGGGTTGATCTGGAGGATGAATTTCTTTTTATGCGACATCCTCGGTGATCCGCTGCTATTTCAGAACGATGACAAACGGTTTTTTCCCTTGTTCCAATAATTCAAGTATAGCCTTGGCTTCTGTTGGTTTAACAGCAAAAAGAATAGCTTGAGGCAAAGAATCATCAGGCAAGTCATCAGGTTTTTGCGCCCAAATTTGCAATACTTCAGCCCGATTGGCCAAGATGCGGGGCGTTGCATCGCTTGGTGGCTCTTGAATCTGGACGATCTGTCCGGAGAGCATTTTGGGCATCAATTCGTGATAGGATAACGACAAAGCAACTTTGCCGGGGGGTAGCTGAACGTAGGCTGAACGAGGACTTTTGGCCGCATCCTTTTTGACGCCAGAAGCAATTAAATCATCCAGATAAATCGGTTCACCTGCACGTAGAACCAATTGTCCCAACTGCCGCCCCTGAAGCTGATCAAAGGCGGTAACCGGGTTGGCTTTGAGGATCTGGCTTTTCGCGATAAACTTTTTGTCGAACAATTTGGGATCTTTAAGAACACTATTGGGCGGAATGTCATTGATGGGAACCAACAACTCCTGCGAATCGCGTGTCATGAATGAACGTGTGGCAAAGGCAGACATCAATCCCATGGCAATGGCGATCAACAAAATAAATCCCTGGCGACTCATCGGGCCAACCTTTTCATGAGATGAACTTCGTTTTGATCCTCAGTCAACCGTGCTAACTAAGGTTCAACAGCATATGAGTTTACCACTACCAATATAGCCTTAGCTTATTGATTGTGACCGGGCTGCCATAATATGTCCTGTACGCCGTTGCCGTTCAAATAGCGACCCAGCACAAACAATAAATCAGATAAACGATTCAGATAGATGACGGTATTGGCGTTAACCGCTTCATGATGTGAGAGGGCAACCACTTCTCTTTCTGCCCGACGACAAACGGTACGAGCTAAGTGGCACCAGGCAGCCGTTGGCGTGCCTCCAGGCAACACAAAACTTGTGAGCGGTTGTAAGCCATCATTAATGCGATCGATCTGTTGTTCCAATTTTTGAATCTGTGAATCAGTGACACGTAGCTTTTCCCCTGGCTTTTCTTCAAGTTTTCGCGGCATGCACAAATCGGCTCCGACGTCGAAGAGGTCGTTCTGAATTTGTCGCACCTGGTTCAGTAAGTCGGGTTCCATTGGCTGTGTGGCCAATAGCCCTAACACGGCATTGAGTTCATCCACGGTGCCGTACGCAACGACCCGCTGTGCATCCTTCGATACGCGGCTCTGATCGCCGAGCGCGGTCGTGCCGTCATCGCCCGTTTTCGTGTAAATGCGTGAAAGATATACCATGACCGAGCGACCTTTCGATAACCAACGCAACGCATCAACCAACTGCCCTAGCGAGGCTGCTTGAGTCGTTCCCGGACCAATTCAGGTAGATATTTGACGGGCAAGGTCCCATGCGCCAACACGGCCTCATGGTAACGACCCAAGTCAAAAGCATCGCCCATTTCCCGCTCCACTTGCTGGCGCAAGCGATAGAACGCCATGCGACCGACGAAATAGGTCGATAATTGGCAAGATTGCAGTTTGCCGCGAATCACTTTACCCGCGGCTTCGCCTTCCGATTGAAAAGCCCGATTGACCAGCACGTCCATGACCTGTGTGTCGGTCATGTTTTCGCAATGCATTTTGTAATCGATGAGGGCATTGACCACGGCCCGGAGGTAGAATTTGAGCTGGTGCAATCGAAGGGAAAGGTCACCCTGGCCGAACCCTTGATCGAGCATGGTTTGCTCCGTATAGACTGCCCACCCCTCTGCGAAAACCCCCGAAAACAGCACACGCCTGATCAGTGATGGACAGCGGTTGGAATATTCCAATTGCACATAATGGCCTGGATATCCTTCATGAATGCTGAGGATTTTCAGCATGGAGCGGTTGTATTCCTCTAGATAGCTTTTCTTGCGTTGAGCATCCCAATCTTGCGGCGGCGGGCTGATGGCATAGTAACTTGACACTTTGGTATCGAGCGGTGGAGCATTGTTCAAATAAGCCACTGAGTAACCCCTTTGAAATTCGGGCATCTCAATGATCTGGCATTGATCGGGCTCAGGAAGACGCAGGATGTCTTTTTCCTGGATGAACTTCTTGATTTCTTCGACGGTCTGCTTGATATCGTTAACCAGGTTTTCAGCCTTGCCATGATCCTGAGCTAAATGATTGATGACCGTCCGAATGGTCATGCGCCGACCCTGCTGGTCATCGGGAGGCAACGGTTTGCCTGGAGCGATTTGATACCAAAGTTGACGGGCGATGACATACATCTCATGCTCGACGCGATCCGCTTCGGCTTCAGCGTCCTTAAGAACTTCCTCTGCCGTCACGCCAGCTTCCAACTCCAGCTCGAGCTTTCGGGCGAACTTGTCTTTACCCAGACGCCAACCCTCTTCAGTGGCTTTGGGCAGCAGTTCTTTCTTTAAAAAATCCAGGTAATCCTTCAGAGCTGCAATGACGGGTGTGGCTGCCGATGTCAATTCGCTCACGCCGGGGGTTTCGCCTGCCAGTTGGTAGATGTCGTGTTGATAGTAGTTGATGGCGCCTTGAGTTTGCCGAATGGCGGTTTCGACATAAATTTTCGGGCAAACGCCTAGGGCTTTCTTGCCATTGGCGAGGATGCGTGGCATGTAAACCATGCGGCTGACGCAATTGCGCACGTTGGTCGCACGGGGAGCACTCGACTGCGATAATAAAACGTAGGTCCCTTCCGTGACGTAGCCAAGATACGTGCGCGGGTCGTTCGCATATGGTTTGGTATTCTCCATTAACCACAACGAACGATCGAGATGATGCTTGAAGATTTCATAATCGATTTGAGCGTTGCGGCTGAGCTGGTCATAAGCAATTTGCTTTTGTAATTGAGTGCGTGTTTGCTCGTATAGAGCTTTGACTTGCGTCTGCCATTCCGGAGAGACATTTTCCAAGCGGTCATCAAAGCGTCGATCCCCCAACCGGCTGGCTGTGGATGGGGCGAGCTCGTGGTCGGCGTCGAGGAATGTCTTGAAGCATTGCAATAAGGCTTCGTCAGCTGACGCTGCAGTTGGCTTCTTTGCTTCAGCGCACATCAGGCCCGCCATCCACAGCATGAGGGCAACGATGGTGAAATAACGCACTTGATCCTCCCTTGTTCAACCTTCATAGGTACGCTTGGACGAGCCATTGCCATTTCTGGATTTGAGAGCCAATTCATAAAGCCGTGTGCCATGCGTGGTGGGATAGTCGCCAGTGATACAGGCTTGGCATAAATGGTTGCGTGGCAGATCGATGCACCTGGCCACGGCTTCCAAGGGCAAATAGAGCAAGCTATCGGCTCCCAAATCCTTGGCCATGCGTTGCTGCTCCTCCAAGGTGATCCGAGGCCCTGCCATGTATTTCGGCGCAAAAAGTTCAGAGACGGTGCTCATATCAATGCCGTAGAAGCACGGGGCGATAATCGGCGGACAGGCCACCCGAACATGAATCTCCTTGGCCTTGCCCACGGAGCGAATGAGATGGAGCAGCGTTTGCATGGTCGTGCTGCGGACGATGGTGTCTTCGACCAAATAGACCTTTTTCCCTTCCAGCACCTCGGGCAGTGGTGTGTATTTCATGCGGACGCGGTCGAGCCGTTGTTCCCCTTGGATAAAGGTACGCCCTACGTAACGGTTGCGCATTAACCCTTCAACCGAAGGCAGACCCAGTGCAAATGCCATGGCGTCTGCAGCGGCTTTAGCAGTATCAGGCACCGGCACGACGATGCTGTTGGCATCGATGATGGTTTGCCCCAATTGCTTTTCCTGCTCGGCCAACTCCTGTCCGAGGCGGCTGCGCGAAATGTACACGCTGCGGCCATCCAGGGTGCTGGCTACGTTGGCAAAATAAATCCATTCGAAAAAGCAATGCTTCGGCGCTCGGGGCGAAGCAATGCGTTCTACCCGCAGACGCTGATCCTCAATGACGATCATTTCACCAGGAGCTAAATCACGGATGTTTGTGAATCCCAAGTTCTGCAGTGGAACGCTTTCACTGGCTGCTGCAAAGATGGGGCCATCCTGTGCGTAGCAAAGGGGGCGGATGCCGTTGGGGTCGCGGCTAATGACCATGTCGCCCCGGGCATTGAGGTAGACGATGTTGTAAGCACCGTCGAAGCTTTCCGAAAGATTGCGAAAAACGTCCGTCAGCGTTGGTTTGCCATCACCCCTCAGCTCGTGACTTAGGTAATGCATGATTACTTCAGTGTCGGTGTCGCGCGTAAGATGATAATCGCGGGACGAAAGCAGTTCCTGCTTTAATTCTTGGTAATTAGCGAGCTGGCCGTTGAAGGCAAAGCTGAACCATTTCCAGCGGTTGCCATGGTAACGGTTAAAGGGTTGGGCATAGCTACGCGTATCGGCTCCACAGGTGGCGTATCGCACATGGCCTATGGCTGCCTGGCCGCGATAGTCTTTGAGAATATTTTCGAATTTGCCTCGATGGTTCATGCGAAAAGCTTCGATGACCGTACCGATTTCTTTGTGGGTGTCGAGCAGCTTTTCACGGTCGGGGTGATAGGTCGTCATGCCGGCCGCGAGTTGCCCGCGGTTTTGCAAATCCAGCAGCATACGCGGCAGGATGCGAGTGATGGCAAAACGGTCTGTTTCGGGGAACAACTTCGAAGTGCCCTGGCCGTCGAGATAATAAACGGCCGCCACTCCGCATTCGTGGTGTAATTCGCTCATCGAAGCTCGCCAAGAAAGGGAACGGTCAAACCCGAGCAAGTCAGGAGTTATTTTAGCTGTTGCGATGAGCTCTACAAGGAAACAACCGGATAGGAGCAGAAAATCCACGACCAAAGATTGGCCGTGGATTGATGTACAAAACCAAACATGATCAAAAAGCAGTAGTTAGCTCATGTGTTCTACGTCCAGAACCAATAAACGCTGGAACGGTTATTGAGGTTCGCAAGGGTAACATTGGCCGTGGCCCAAATGGTAGCGCGTTGGTTGCCCGAATCGAGAAGTGCTTGAATCAGATCGCCATCATTGGGATCACGCCTGCGCGTTTGGAAGTTGAAGAAATTGCTGCCCGAATAATCAACCATGCGGGCATTGATTTGCCCGGGGAAAAGATTGACCGGGTCATCTTGAACATCAAAGATGCCGCCGATGGCATCGTTTCCCGAACCGCCGTTGGCGTAATAATTCACAGTGCCATCGAGGATACCGGAATAGTTCATCAAGAGATGGTCATTTCCGCTGCTGCCGAGCAGCATAAAATTGAGCGTGGCTCCCAGCCCGACATTTAAACTGCCGGAATTGGCATACATGCCCATGCGATCGTTGCCGTAGCTGCCATCAACGGCGAAGTCATAAAACGCACCCCCAAGCAGGCTGCCGCGAACGAGATAGGCTGCAAAATAGTCATCACCTGAACCTAAGTCGCCTCGCAGTTGCATTGTACTGAACGTATCGTTGGTCAGGACGTAGTTGATGTAATCACTACCCCCCAACATGTTTAGATAGACTTGGGTGATCGCGGCATTGCCTGTCCAGTTGGACAGGTTCCAGCCATCGACATAGCCAGTCAAATTGCCTGGTCCGCCTGTCCCATCGTCGTAGATAAGAGCCCAATTATTGCCATTGTCGCCCGTGATGGTCAAAATGGAGCCATTGACGGTTACCGAACTAGCGAGCAGTTGGCGATCTTCAAGAGCTTCCAGTTGTGGAACGTACTTGTTCATGTTGCATCTCCTGTTGAAGCAAGTCACGTGGCCAAAACGACCGCACATTGTAACCGGAACATCCGCGGATACAAGCATGCAATCGAGGAGTTTTTAGGAAGCGACGGAAGTGCTTTTATGGGAGGGATTAGCGCTTGGCGGCCTGCTCGGCACGTAATTGCAAAAAGCCCTCTATAAAGGGATCGATCTCGCCGTCCAGTACCTTATATACTTGTGGCGTTTCCACACCCGTTCGTGTATCTTTTGCCTGCGTATAGGGTTGTAGGACATAATTGCGTATTTGGTGGCCCCAAGAAACTTCGCCTTTTTCGTCGTATTTTTTCTCGACCTCAGCCCTGCGTTTCTGCTCTTCCAGGCGAAATAGTTTCGCTCGTAGCAGTTTCCAACAGTTGTCTTCGTTTTTGTGTTGGCTGCGTTCGCTGCGGGACTCGGCCACGACTCCCGTGGGCTTGTGAATCAGACGGACACCGCTTTCGGTTTTATTCTGATGTTGGCCGCCAGGGCCGCCGGAGCGAAACGTTTGGCGCTCGATGTCGTCACGTTTGATATCGATTTGAATCGTGTCATCGATTTCAGGCATCACATCCACGGCGGCGAAGGACGTTTGCCGTTTAGCGTTGGCATCAAAGGGGCTGATGCGTACGAGGCGATGGACACCCGTTTCGCCAGAAAGCCGGCCAAAGGCATAATCGCCGATGATTTTAAGAGTGGCATTGCGAATACCAGCGGATTCATTGGGCAACAAATCGACAACTTCTACCTGATAACCATGCTGTTCCGCCCAACGGGAATACATGCGCATGAGCATTTCAGCCCAGTCGCAGGCGTCGGTGCCCCCCGTGCCAGCTTGAATACGCAAATACGCACTGGCATCGTCCTGGGGGCCATTCAAGATGGCTTGCAATTCGAAAGCGTGGAGCGCAGGTTCGACCTTGGTAAGTTCACTTTCCAACTCTGCTTCTAGACTGGCGTCTTCCTCGCACAGTTCGACCAGTGCGTGCAAATCCTCCGCTTTGCTCTTTAATTCGCTGAATGGTTTGAGCGTTGCGTTGAGAACTTTTACTTGCTTAATGATGTGTTGCGCTTTATCGGGATGATCCCAGAACCCGGCATTACCCATTTCCCCCTCGAGTCGGCTGCGCTCTATCTCCAGTCGCGACAAGTCAAAGACTGTCCCGCAGCTGCATTAAGCGAGAAGAAACCGATTCAACGCGGCGACGAAGGTCAGGATTCATGGTGAGCTCCGACAATAGGCAAGGTCATGATGATTTATTCTAAGCGATGTTGTTTGAATTGAATAGATCGGCTGATGAAGCAGCAAAGCGGAACAACGTTGAAACATTGTTCCGCTTCAACTTCATGATTGACGATGTCAATTATTATTCTTCATGAGTTCTAATCGAAAAGTGAGGTGTCGCTTCTCCATTTTCTTTTGCCCATCGGAGGAGGTCTCATACACGGTAACCAACTGCTCTTTCGCTTTTACGATCTTGATGGCTATTTCTTTTGAAACATTGAACACCACTTTTACGGCTGCTTCCTCGGATTTGGGTTTTTCAATGTTCGTCACGGATTCGACTTCCAAGTTCCTTGCCAGGACGGAAGTCATGTAGGTGGTCTTACCCGTAGAGGTTACCGATTTCCCTTTAACAGCCAACAATTGGACGTGGCTGCCCGATTTCAGATCGGACGGGACGTGCTCTTTGGCAAAAAACAGCTCTACGGTTACGGTATCTTCGCTAACTAAGAACTTGATGGCATGCGCTTGCCCTTGCATAGAAACGACGCATGGGTTGATGTTCACTGCAACCAGGGTCAATAGGGACCAACCGATATTCAACACGGCTACACCTCAATCAATGTCAACGGTAATCACGCCTAGAGACGAGCCATTAGCGCTTATTATCTGACAAAAAGAAGCTCCTGCAACAGAAATGGAGTTCTTGTGATAAAAGGTGTGAACGCATCACGACGCAATTGCTCAGAGCATGGTTGGCGATGGCCGACACGATGCCTTAAACTAACGCATGGGTTTGATTCACCATTCTGTAGAGAAAAGAAGGAAGACCGATGCTTCCCCGCGAACCGTTTGCCCTTGGTGTTTGCAGTTGGTCGTTGCAGGTCCGCTCGATTCCCGAATTGAAGACATTCCTGGATAGGCTTGGGATAAATCGAGTTCAGATTGCATGTGGCGATCCTCATCACGCGGATTGGGTGGAAGGGGATCGCATGCCCGAGGCGGCGCGGGCGGCTGGCTTTGACATGACCGGAGCTATGCTGGGCTTCCCTGGAGAAGACTATACCACACCGCAAACCATCGCTCGAACCGGTGGGTTTGGCGACCCAGCTCTTCGTGAAGAGCGTCTCCGACGCCTGCAATGGGCCCTGGAACGAACACAAGCTCTTGGTTTGCAGGATTTGATGTTTCATGGTGGATTTATTCCGGAGCCTGGTTCCAAGGATTATGGTCCATTCTTAGCCACATTGCGAAAGGCTTCCAAATTGGCCGAACCTTTTGGCATCACCCTGGCCTTGGAAACCGGCCAGGAAACATCCACCCGGCTGCGGCAATTTCTAGACGATTTGGCTTGTGCCAACGTTAAAGTCAATTTCGATCCTGCCAACATGATCCTCTATGACATGGACGAACCGCTCCAAGCAGTCGAGTTGCTGGGCAAGGACATTCGCAGCGTCCACGTGAAAGACGCCAAACGGACCAAGGTAAAAGGCACATGGGGCGAGGAGGTTCCGCTTGGCCAAGGCGAAGTTAATATTCCGGCATTTATTCAAACGCTCCACCGGGTAGGGTATCGTGGGCCATTGTGTGTGGAAAGAGAAGTGGGCGATCAAGCCAGTCGATTGCAGGACATAGCCATGGGTCTGCGCTTGCTTCAGGCCTGTCTCGTCAAGCAAACGCCAAGCAAATAGACGCGTGATTCAAGACCGCGCTTGGTGTAAGATGTCCTTCAAAAGAGGAGATGGTTTGGTCTGCGAGAGTTCGTTCATTTCCCCATACGTTACAGCGATTATTAGGAATAACCAACATGAAAAAGTTTGGGTTGACTATCGTGGTCTTGTGCATGGCTCTGATTGCAGGAATGACTTTGAGCCACGGTGACGATGGTGCAGAAAGCACGGCTGCGGCTCGGATGGTCAAGGATGCATTGCTCGTGGAAATGGACAGTCTGATCAACTTGTACAAGCATTTGCATACCCATCCGGAGCTTTCATACCGCGAAGAAAAAACCGCAGCGACCTTGGCGGAAGAGCTCCGCAAATTAGGGTTCGAGGTCAAAGAAAAAATCGGCGGCCATGGGATCGTTGGGGTTTTCAAAAATGGTGCAGGGCCAACCATTCTGGTTCGCACAGACATGGATGCATTGCCGATTATCGAAGAGACAGGCTTGCCCTATGCCAGTAAAGTGCGCACTCGAGATGCCGATGGCAAAGAAGTAGGAGTGATGCATGCCTGTGGCCATGATATGCACATGACCTGCTGGGTCGGCACGGCACGCATGCTGGTGAAATTAAAAGACCAATGGAAAGGCACGTTGATCATGGTCGGGCAGCCTGCCGAGGAGCGCGGTGCAGGTGCTCGGTTGATGCTCGAGGATGGCTTGTATGAAAAGTTTCCCAAGCCCGATTATGCCTTGGCTTTGCATTGTGACGGCACCATTGCTCATGGCCAGATTGGGTTCACGGAAGGCTTGGCCCTCGCCAATGTGGACAGCGTGGATATTGTCGTTTATGGCAAGGGCGGCCACGGCTCGGCTCCCCATACAACAATCGATCCCATCGTGATCGCGTCGAGGATTGTGCTGGATTTACAAACCTTGGTCAGCCGAGAACTGGACCCCTTGGAATCGGGTGTGGTGACTGTCGGCTCGATTCATGGCGGCAGCAAGCACAACATAATCCCAGGTGAAGTGAAGCTGCAGATAACGGTGCGTAGTTTCAAGGACTCGGTGCGCAAGCATTTGTTGGAGGGAATCGAACGCATCGCCAAGGCCGCAGCGTTGGCAGCGCGGGCACCCGAACCATTGGTCAAAGTGGAAACAGCGGAATTTACGCCAGCCACGTACAACGATCCTCAGCTCACCCGCAAAGTAGTGGCATTGATTCGCAAGCAGCTTGGCCCAGAAACGCTCAAAGAAAAGAAACCGGTGATGGGCGGGGAAGACTTCAGCCGATTTGCAAAAGATGGTGTGCCTATCTTCATCTTTTGGCTGGGAACCATTGCTCCAGAAAAAGTGGCTGAGTCAGCTCAGTCGGGTCGGCCCTTGCCTTCATTGCATTCACCTTTCTATGCCCCTGTGCCGCAGCCATCCATAGAAACAGGCGTCTCGGCCATGACCTTGGCGGTGATTGATTTGTTTCATTCAAAATGATATGGCTGCTTGGCCAAGCATCGGCTGAATGAAGATGGAACAAAACACTATGGCTGCTTCGGGGGCAGGTCATTGATCGATTTCAGCCCCAGCATTTGCAAAAACTTGCGGGTCGTACCGTACAGCACGGGGCGACCCAATGTGTTTTCTCTGCCAGCAATACGAATCAGTTGGCGATCCATGAGCAGACGCAAGAGGTCGCCACACTGCACACCGCGAATAGCCTCAATATCGGCCCGTGTAATCGGTTGCTGATAGGCGATGATGGCCAAAGTCTCTCGTGCTGCTCCGGATAATCGAGATTCAGGTTGTCCCAAGCCTGCCCGCATGAGCCAAGGGTGAAATTCGATTTGGGTCAACAATTGATACCCACCGGCGATTTCCATTAAACGAAAGGCCGTGCCTTCTTGTTCATAGCAAGCAGCAAGTCGTTTAATAATGCGGCGGAGTTCATCCATGCGATCGATGCGGGTGACGGTGGCCAGTCGTTTGAGCGGCAATGGCTCATCCGCGGCGAACAGGGCAGCTTCCACAAGTGCCATGGATCGATCTCGTGCCCATGGGCCGGTGCCTTCGGCGGGAAGTGATGCGTCTTGACTCTGCCAAAACATGGCTAAACGCTGGGCCAAACGCAATTGCTTGATAGGCAATGTGGTTGATCTCCATGGAACATTGAACGCAGCTTTCAATGGATGTGGCTGAAGCTTTGCAGAAAAAAACTTATACATGGTCATTGAAACACCCTTGAACCTATGGTCTATTGGCGGCTTTAATCGAACCGAAATCTCGGGTTGCTTGGTCTTCTCTCTGGCGGTTGTGGCGGAACCAGGAAAGAAACCCCTAGCCGATACCTTCCGGCAATCGTAGAGTATGCCCCGTACTCGACTTGTTGGGAAGGTCGATCCATTGCCGCTGCGTAAAGGCACCCCCCAAGATGTACGAATGGATTGTCGCCTATTGGACGCCTATCATCGCGATCATTGCGGTCGCCCTTTTGATGGGCTTAATGCTGGTGCAAGCGATCATATTTGTCTGGCTGGAACGCAAAGTTGCAGGCCGTATTCAGGATCGCCTTGGCCCTACGCGTGTCGGTGGCAAGTTTGGCTGGCTGCAGACACTGGCTGACGGCATTAAACTGCTCACCAAAGAAGACTTTATTCCCGATGCGGCAGACCATTTCCTCTTCCGATTAGCCCCGTATCTAACGGTTGTTGGCGCCTTTTTGACGTTTATGCTCATACCCTTTGGGTTGGGCATCGTGGCGCTGGATAGCAACATAGCCGTCTTTTTCTTTCTGGCGGTATTATCCACCGAGGTCTTCGGCGTGATCATGGCGGGCTATGGATCCGGCAGCAAATGGGCTTTATTTGGCGGCATGCGTGAAGCCGCGCAAATGGTCAGTTACGAAGTGCCGCGGGCCATGTGTGCCGTTATCCCGGTGATGCTTGCGGGAACGTTGAACTTGATGCTGATCGCCCGCCAGCAGGAAGGTTTCTTCTGGGAATGGTATATCTTCCACGACCCTTTCACATTTCTGGCCTTTTGGGTCTTTTTCGTGACCGTCACTGCCAGTTGCAAACGAGCACCCTTTGATTTAGCGGAAGCCGAATCGGAACTGGTGGCTGGCTTCCACACGGAATACAGCGGCTTCCGCTGGCTGTTGCTCTTCATGGCGGAATATGGGTCGATGTTCACGACCAGTGCCTTGGCCATCATTCTGTTTATGGGGGGATGGCACACCGGACTGTTGCCGAAAGACATGACCTATTACCTTGGCCCGCTCGGTAATGTGATCAATATGATCGTCTTCTTGACCAAGAGTTGGCTCTTGGTGTTTGTCATGATGTGGGTCCGCTGGACGCTGCCTCGCTTGCGTATCGATCAGGTGATGACTACCTGCCTGAAATATCTGTTGCCCATCAGCGCGGTATTGATGCTGGGAGCGAGTTTATACCCGCTGTTGTGGAATACGTTTTTGCCCTCAGCCTGGCAGTTTCGCGATCCGCCCGCCATTCCGGCAGGGCCATCGCCTGTGAAAGCTGCGGGTCCAGCGAATGAACCCGCTCCTGTATTGGCCGCGAAACCCTAATTGAGTTATAGCCTCCATGACTTTTGAAGAATGCATGTTTTGGAGCCTGGCCCTGGTGACGTGCCTGTCCGCCATAGCGGTGGCCGTATCGCAAAACATAGTCCGCGCCGCCGTTTGGCTCCTCTTCACCTTGGCTGCCGTCTCGTGTCTCTATCTTTTGCTTGGGGCTGATTTTGTGGGCGCGGTTCAGCTCATCGTCTATGTCGGTGGCATCTTGATCCTGGTGGTTTTCGGCGTGATGCTGACTAATCAGGGGCCGTTTGTAAACATGAAAACCTCGGCTGGCGAGTGGGTGATTTCACTCATCGTTGGGCTGATCTTGTTAGGGCTGCTGCTGGGTTGCATTTTCGCCACGAATTGGACAGATTTGCATGAGACATTGGTGGTGGATGACGCTGCTAATTCGCGATCAGCCAATGATTTAGGGCTTGCCCTTCTAGGGGTCGCGCAACCGCAAACGTTGCCCGATTCCCAAACGGCTAAGTTGAATGTGTTGCCGCAAAAGAAAAAGACGCCAGTGGCGTATCTGTTTCCGTTTGAAATTGTTTCGGTCCATCTCGTCGTGGTGCTGGTGGGAGCCGCTTACCTGGCTCGAGCTAAACGCCGTCGGAGAGCCGCGTGATGATTGGTTTGGAACATTATTTGATTGTCGGTGCGATCCTGTTCATTGCCGGGATCGTCTGCATGGCCAGCAAACGCAACGCCATTGGCGTGCTGATGGGTGTGGAATTGGTGCTCAATGGCGCCAATGTGAACTTTGTGGCCTTCGCCCGATACAATCGCAACCTGGCCATCGAAGGACAAGTGTTCGCCTTGTTTACGATCGTCTTGGCGGCCGCCGAAGCAGCCATAGCCTTGGCGATCGTGTTGAATTTCTACAACAACCACGTCAGCGTGGACGTCGATGCGGCTGAGGAGCTGAAAGGATGAGCATGTCGCCCGGGATGCTATATGTCATAGCGACCTTGTTGCCGCTGCTGTCCTTTGTCTTGCTGTTTCTGGGCGGCAAACGCTGGCCTGGCAAGACCGGTGCATACATCGCCATCGGAGCCATCGGCGGAGCATTTGTCTGTGCTGCGATTGGATTCATTACCTATCTGACGGAATCTGCCCATCGGAATGCACACGATCAAAATACAGCCGCAGTAAGTCGTGCCGATGATCATTCTTCCACGAAAACCACTTCTCCTTCGGTTGCCTCCACAACGAAACCAGACAAGAAAGAACACAAAGCCGAGCATCCGTCGGGCGCTAAGAAAGAAACCAGCCACACCGACCATGATCATGACAAAGCCCATGGCGAAGCCGATCATGGTCATCATGAACAGGTCGTTTGGAAAGGTTCTTTCTCATGGTTGTATCTGACGGGATTTAATGAAAACAAAGGGGCCTGGGATCTGCGCTTGGGGTACATGATCGATCGACTTGGTGCCCTGATGTTCTTGATGGTTACCTTTATCGCTTCATTGATTCACATTTTTGCCACTGGTTACATGGGCGATGAACTCCAAGCCGAAGTGGAAGACCATCAAGCCCACATCAAACGCAAGGGGCGCTACACCCGGTTCTTTATGTGGTTCTCTTTGTTCAGTTTCTCCATGCTGAACCTGATCATAGCCGACAATTTGTTGCAGATATTCGTTAGTTGGGAATTGGTAGGCGTTTGCTCTTTTGGTTTGATCGGCTTCTATTACGAACGACAATCCGCCAGCAACGCCGCCAATAAAGCCTTCATCACCAACCGCGTGGGGGATGCGGGGTTCATTATCGGCATCTTGATCATTTGGACCTATACCGGAACCTTGAACTTCGGTACCACTTCGGAAATCGTCAAGGACGCCGATGGCGACACGCAAGTAAAGTATCAACAAATCAGCTTCTTTGACGTGCTGCGCGCACCGAAAGCCGATGCTCACGAGGCACTTCCTCAAGCGGGGCAAGTGGTACGAGCCAACCCAGCCAAATCGCCTCGTGGACGACCTATGTGGCAAGTCGCGGAAGATGGTTCTCACGTTGTATTGTGGGATAAGGAACTGCAAAACAGTCATTTCCATGGACCTAACGCGAACCATCAGCTCAAACCCTATTCGCCCACGCTCGAAGCCGATGGCCATGGTGACCCGGGCGTGAAAACCATGCCCTATTGGATGCTGGTATTGGCTGGTGCAGGCATTTTCCTTGGTTGTGTGGGGAAGTCAGCACAATTTCCATTGCAGGTGTGGTTGCCCGATGCGATGGAAGGCCCGACGCCGGTGTCGGCCTTAGTGCACTCGGCGACGATGGTCGCGGCAGGCGTCTATCTCGTTGGCCGAGTGTTTCCGCTGTTTGTACCTGAAGTGCTTTTGCTGATTGCCTACTGCGGAGGAATCACGCTATTTGTTGCAGCGACCATTGCCATCGTGCAAACCGATATTAAGAAAGTGCTGGCATATTCGACCGTCAGTCAGCTTGGCTTCATGATGCTCGCCCTGGGCGTGGGCGGTTGGGTGGCAGGTTTGTTCCATCTACTCACCCATGCGTTCTTCAAAGCGTTGTTGTTCCTCTGTTCTGGTTCAGTTATCTATGGCTGTCATCACGAACAGGAAATGACGAAGATGGGCGGCCTGCACGCGAAGATGAAGATCACCTCGCTGACCATGCTCGTCGGTGTCCTCGCGATTTGCGGTACCCCGTTGTTCACAGGCTGGTATTCCAAAGACGCCATCCTGGTCAGCTCGCTTAGTTTTGTTTCACTCAACCCGAAACATTTTTTGTTGTTCTTGCTGCCGCTGATCACGGCCGGTATCACGGCCTTCTACATGTTCCGCTTGTGGTTCATGACCTTTACCGGCAAGCCTCGCGACGAACATGTTTACGAACATGCGCACGAATCGCCCTGGGCGATGACGATCCCGCTTATCCTGCTAGCCATTTGCAGCGTGGTGGTCGCTTGGGGGCCTAAACCCTGGGAAGTGCAAGGGAGTGCGATGGAGCATTACTTGCACCATGGCCAACCTGCCAGCGTGACCTTGGATACGGGTTTGAATCTCAACATCGCCAGCTTGCAAGCAGAAGGTAATGCTGCACGTGACCATAATCACTTGGCCAATTCGTTTGCCAAAGATAGTTGGCTGCACTCCTTGACCAGCCGCCTGGGTATGGGACCGCACGACTTGGCTGGTATGCTGGCTTTGCTGTCCGCGTTTCTCGGTGTAGCACTCGCATTTGTCGTTTACTACTGGAAGCTGCTGGATGCAGCCGAGAATAAGTCGCGTTTTGCAGGGCTTTATCAGCTCTTTACGCAACTTTGGTATTTCGATCACCTCTACAGTGCCTTGCTCGTGCGGCCAGCATTGGTCGTCGGGTATTGGTGCCGTTATTTCGATGCAACGGTGATTGATGGCCTGATTCACTTGTCTGCTCGATCGACCGTCCTCTGGACCAAGTTGAATGGCAAATTCGATCTTGGCATCGTTGACGGGATGGTGAATCTGACGGGCAAAGTGATTTTTGGCATTGGAGCCTGGCTCAAAGGGTTCCAAACCGGATTCATTCGAAACTATGTGTTGTTCATGGCGGTGGCTGCCGTCGGTTTGTTTGCGTTGTTGTCCTACGTCATTGCACTGGCAGGATAAGCTATCATGCTCGGTTCGCACCTGATTGCTACCACGGCTTGGGAAACGTTTGAAAAAGATGGCTGGATCATGTCCGGCATCATTTTCATGCCAGCTCTATTTTCCTTGTTGCTGCTTTTCATTCCCAAGGGGAAAGATGAAGTTGTTCGCCGACTCGGCTTCCTGGGCACACTCGTGACCCTGGTGCTGTCGCTCTTTTTATTTATCGATTTCCTGACTCTGCATGAGAAGTACGAGCTTGGCGGCAACTCCGAACTCGGAACCTTAACGGCCAGGGCGGACGCCGCGACGAGAGCCACAGCGACTCATGGCCCAGACCGCAGCGGTGACCTGGTTTCCCGCGTCCCATGGATCGGCCGATTTGGCATCGAGTATTTCCTCGGCGTCGATGGCTTGAGCATGGCCCTCGTGCTCTTGACGGCGGCCATCAGTTCACTTGCCTTCCTGACTGGATGGGGAATTGAAAAATCCGTCCGAGGTTATACCATCCTCTTCCTGCTGCTGGAAACCGGCATGATGGGCACGTTCCTATCGCTGGACTTCTTCCTGTTCTATATCTTTTGGGAATTAATGCTGCTACCGATGTATTTCCTCATCGGCATCTGGGGTGGACCACGTAGGGAATATGCCGCCATCAAGTTCTTCTTGTACACCCTATTGGGGTCGGTATTGATTCTGATTGCTCTGCTCGCGTTCTACTTCACCGACCTAACGCCCTATTATGGGTACTTGCAAATGCGAGCAACTGGCAAGGCACCCAACAGTGCTGAGGCCCAAGAACTGGAAAATTTCAAAGCTTATGCGGGTCCAAAGCTGAATAAGAAGGAAGCGATCAACACGTTTGACTTGTTAATGCTTGCCAAAATAGGTCATGAGTCCGCCCGGTTGGAAGCACTCTATCGCCAGGCCGCGGCCGACCACGCCAGCAAGCCCACGGACGAGACCAAGAAAACACTGGAAACGGCAACCCAGAACAAAGAGAAGTATCAGCTCTTCAGCCCCCGGTTCCAGATCATCTGCTTCGTGCTGCTTTTCATTGGTTTTGCCATCAAACTACCCATGTTCCCGTTCCACACCTGGTTACCCGATGCACACGTCGAAGCCCCAACGCCGATTTCCATGATCCTGGCTGGCGTGCTGTTGAAAATGGGTGGCTATGGCATCTTGCGCATTGCTTATCCCATCTGTCCTTGGGGTGCCTACGACTTGGCGTGGCTCGTCGGTCTGTTTGGGGTGATCAGCATCGTTTACGGTGCCTTCGCGGCGATGGCGCAAACCGACTTCAAGAAACTGGTGGCCTATAGCTCGGTCAGTCACATGGGTTACGTGTTGGTTGGTTTGGCTGTTTGGACGTCTGCGGACCGCTCTTCGTACTGGTCCTGGGGTATGAATGGTGCTGTGTTCCAGATGCTGGCCCACGGCATCACCTCGGCTGGCATGTTCTTTATGGTGGGTGTCATTTATGACCGGGCTCACCACCGCGACCTCAACAACTTTGGCGGCATCGCTAACGCTATGCCGATTTACAGCGGACTGAGTGCGATCATCTTCTTTGGCGGCATGGGCTTGCCGGGCCTGTGCGGCTTCATTGGCGAGTTCATGTGCGTTTTGGGAACCTGGAACTTCGGGCCGGCGGGGCATACCTACATGGGGCGTGTATACGCTATCCTGGCGGCCGCAACCGTTGTCATCACCGCTGCATATATCCTCTGGACCATACAGCGGGTTTACTTTGGCAGCAGTCAGAAATACAAGGATTTCCCGGATTTGACCATGCGGGAGGGCTTTATCGCTGGTGTGTTGGTTGTTTTGACGGTCCTCTTTGGTGTGGCACCGATGCTCCTTTTGGGTTGGTATGAGCCGACGATTTCGAACTTGGTTCGTGGCTTGGCGGGCATATTTCCTTAATCCATGAATAGGTTCAGGAACACAGCAATCCAAGGCATTTGTTGTTGATACTGATAGCGGAGATTGGCGACAATTTATCATGAATCAACATTTTCTCAGCCCTAATGCCGTGCACGAGCTCACGCAGAGCTATAGCCAAAGCTTGGGCATGTTCAGCCCTGAGTTGGTGTTGTGCTGCGGCATTATCCTCATGCTGGTTCTGCGTCTGTTTAGCTCATTCAACCGTTTGAATATGGGCTACTTGGCCCTTGGCATTACTCTGGTCAGCCTTTGGCTGGCATGGACTGCTTGGCAACCCTTTTTGACTTCAACTCCCGTCAACGAACGTCACAGCCTGTTTGCAGGTATGTTGGTCTTTGATGGGTTAAGCGCTTTCTTGCGTTTGTTGCTCCTCGTTGCTGCGGCGTTACTCATTTGGTTGACGTTGCTCACGGGCATTCCAGATCGAGACGATTCAGCCGACTTTTACACGCTGCTGTTGGGCGGCACCTTGGGCATGATCCTCATGGGGGCTGCTAATCACTTGCTCATGGTGTTCATGGCCGTGGAAATGGCCAGTTTGCCCAGTTATGGCTTGGCGGGTTTTCTTAAAGGTCGTCGCCAAAGCAGCGAAGCTGCCCTGAAATACGTCATTTATGGCGGTGCTGCAGCAGGCGTGATGCTGTACGGCATCAGCCTTCTGGTCGGTCGTTTCGGAACCGGATACTTACCGGAAGTGGCTGCGAGTTACCTGGCGGTGGTGCAAAAAGGCGGGTTCGATCCATTGTTGATGGCAGGAACTTTGCTCATTCTCGTGGGTCTTGCCTTCAAGCTCTCAGCCGTGCCTTTCCATTTCTGGTGCCCCGATGTGTTTGAAGGCGCTGCTGCCGAGGTTGGTGCGTTTCTGTCCATTTCCTCCAAGGCTGGTGCGGTAGCCCTTACAGGTCGGTTGCTGCTCAACCTGACGGGTAGCTCGCTGGATGCCTTGGGGACGGCCGAGCAATGGCGTCAGGCTTCGGTCTATTTGGGGCCTGCTTTAGTGTTATTGGCCTCCATCACCGTCACGTTCGGTAACTTGGCTGCCTACACCCAAACCAATCTCAAACGCCTTCTAGCCTATTCAACAATCGCCCATGCCGGCATCGTACTAGCTGCCCTGGCCACTTTAACGGCCGAGGGCGTGGCAGCGGGCCTGCTGTATATGACGTTTTATCTATTCATGAATGCTGGCGCGTTTGGTGTGGTCGCATTTCTGCGTAACCAAATCGGCTCGGAAGATGCCTCCGCCTATAAAGGGATGATACGCAAGTCGCCGTTGCAAACCATTTGCCTGGCCGTTTTCTTCCTGAGCTTGGTCGGTCTGCCTCCCTTTGTCGGCTACGTAGCCAAGTTCGAGGTCTTTGCGTCGATTTATCATGCCGCTGTCCAACAGAAAAACATGGGTTTGATCGTCTTATTGTTGATCGCCTTGATTAACACCGTGTTCAGCCTCTTTTACTATGTTCGCGTGTTGAAGATCATGATCATCGAGTCGGCCCCTGAGGGTGAATCAACTAGCCCGCTGGCGATTTCACCCTTGCAAAATGTTTATTCACTCTTTTTGGCAATGATCGTCATCCTGGGCGTGTTGATCTGGGATCCGCTCGCACAATTTGGAACACAGCGCAGCGTGATGCCGTTTCGTGATCCAGTGCCATTAGCCAACCCAACGAAATGAAGTTGAAGCAGCTGACACCATGCAAGCCAAAAGCCTACATCTGATATACGATATTCTGGCACGCGAAGCGTCTTCCTTGCTGAGCTACCTTTCTGGCGCCTGGCCATGGTCCAGCTCTAAGGAACGCGACAGTGCCCGCCAATTACAATCTTTGGTCGATGATGAAATGCAAGCGCAGCGCCGCTTGGGTGAAACCCTCCGCAAGCACCGCATGATTCCACCGTCAGCCCGATTCCCCATGAGCTTTACCACACTGCATTTCCTGGCCTTGGATTATCTGCTTCCCAAAGTGCTCAATGAACAGCAAGCATTGCTCGTTCAATTGGAAAAGGACCAGACGCAATTGGACGAGGCAGGCAAAGAGGCTTTGGAGCCGTTCTTGGCCATGAAACAGCAACACCTCGAGCAACTGACGAACTTGACGGCCGCTCATTCGGGCAGCAAGGCCGTTTCCACAATTAAATAATCCCGATATTGCTGGGGCAGGGCATGCCAACTTGGGTCGACACGCATGGCCACCTCGCTGACGAGGCTTTTGCCAACGATGTGGAGCAGGTCATCGAGCACGCCCAATCGGCTGGCGTGACCCGCATGATGTGCATTGGCACCACGCTGGCCTCCAGCAGGGCATCCTTGCAATTGGCGGAGCACTATCCGAGCGTTTGGGCGAGCGTTGGCATTCACCCCAATCACGCGGCCGAGGCTCAAGCAACCGATTGGTCGCAAATTGAAACCCTGGCGAGCCAACAACGCGTCAAAGCCATCGGTGAAACGGGCCTCGATCGCCATTGGGATAACACACCGTTTCCACTGCAAGAAACCTACTTTCAAAAACACCTGCAGTTAGCTCGAAAAGTGCAAAAGCCCTTGGTCATTCATTGCCGGGAAGCGGATGCCGATGTGCAGCGGATGTTGGAAGCGGACTACCAAGCCTATGGAAGCGTGAAGGGGGTCATGCATTCCTTCACCGGTGATTGGCGCTTGGCGGAAGCGACCTTGGCCATGGGGCTCTATATTTCTTTCGCTGGCATGTTAACCTACAAAAATGCTGCGAACCTCAGGGAGATAGCTTCCAAGTTGCCTCGAGAGCGTGTTCTGCTGGAGACGGATTGCCCCTACCTGGTACCTGTACCCAAACGCGGCCATGTCAAGCGAAATGAACCAGCTCATATGATTCATACCGCGGCATGTTTAGCAAACGTATGGCAAGTCACCCTCGATCAAGTAGCTGACCAAACCACCGCCAATGCCTGTCAACTCTTCGAGCTTGAGTAATCGCATTCGCAAAACCCCTTCAGCAATAACCTCCTGTAGCCAAAGAAGTTAGGAAGTGTTCCCTTCATTGGCCCGGAGACGTAAATGCTCTTGGCAAGTCTGGTGCACTTCGCTATGGTGTGCCCCGCCTTGAGGAGTAACCATGGTGGTTATCCTGCCAAAGGAGCGCGTAGTCATGACGCTGTGCTGGAAGAAATTCATAGGGCTTGTGCTTGGCGGCTTGATGTCTCTCGTTTCCATCCATGCCCAATCGGTCCCCGTACTGCAAGCAAAACCCGTGGCCAAGGTCAATGGCCAGGAGTTGACGCGTGCCGCTTGGGACCAAGCCGTTTTGCGGCTGCCGCCAGTCCCTGCGCATTTCACCGAACAACAGCGTCTTGCCTTGCACCACGAACTCTTGGGATTGATGGTCGATGAAATGCTATTTCGCCAGTTTCTCAATCAAAACGTTCAACCACCTGAACAAGCCCAGGTGGATCAACGAATCACGGAATTGGAAAACAGCCTTAAGGCACGCAAGATGACGCTGAATGAATATCTAACGGACAGCAAACAAACGATGGAACAGCTGCGCTCTGGTATCGCTCAGGAATTGCAATGGCAAAGGTACTTGGCCCAGCGTCTCGAAAAGGTGGACCTTAAGGAGTATTACGAGCAAAACAAAGAGATGTTTGATGGAGTGGTCATTCGGGTGAGCCATCTTGCATTGCCTTTGCCACCCAAGTGCAGTGCCAAGGATGAAGCCGCTGCGATGGCACAAATGCAATCCATTCACAAAGAGTTGAGCGCGGGTCTGGATTTCGCAGCTGCTGTCAAAAAATATGTGCAGGAAGGCTCGACCATACGCGGTGGCGATTTGGGATATTTCCCGCCAAGGCGGAGCGACCAAGATCCCTTCATTCGCACAGCCTCTCATCTCAAGGTTGGCCAAATCAGTGACATTGTACGCAGCGACTTTGGCTTACATTTGCTCAAGGTCACGGACCGTAAAGAAGGGCAGCCCAGCGATTACGAATCCATCAAGGACAGCGTGCGTGCCGTCTATGGTGATGACCTGCGTATGCAAATCATTATGCAGCAGCGTAAAACGGCCAAGATCGAAGTGAATCTGCCATAAAAACAATCCAGAACGAAGGGCAGTCAATGCGCGGCGTGGCCGTTAAGGTGTCGCGTCATGTAAGCTAATAAGCCACGCACGGAGATCATTCCCACGGGGATGCCTTTATCCACCACGGGTAAATGTCGGTAATCGCCCACGTCCATTTTGTGCAGAGCAAACACAAGCGGATCGGTCAGGTTGACCGTTTCTGGGTTAGGCGTCATGAAGTCGGCCACTTTGAGCTGATCCATGTGAACATATAAACCTGCCACGCGCATGGTGATGTCACGCTCGGAGAGGATGCCCAAGAGCTTTTGCTGTTCGTCCACGATCAGCACCGCACCGATGCGGTGTTTGGACAGTTGATTCAAAGCTTCTTGAATGCTGGCATCACTCGGCATGAGGATAGGCTTAGGGGGTTGCAAGTCTTGCACGCTATCATTGAGCAACCGGGTACCAATGGGCTCAATGGGGGCAGCCAGGTCTAAATGCGTCAGGTCCTGCTGACATTGGCTGCACGACTCTTCGCCTGGGACATTATCGAAACCACAATTAGGGCAAATCATGGTGCAGACCCCGGCATTGAAAATGAACCCCTTGTGTCACTTCAAGGGGTCCGGAAACGAAAAAGATAGAACAACGATAGTTGAGTTGATCATGCCGAAGCCGGGCCAGGCGCCGCTTAAGCTGATGTTTCGTGGACCTCCCAAATATCGTCGCTCTGGAACAACTCTTCCATTTTGCCAGGCCCTTTGGTCTTAATCACTTGCTCCACCTGTTCGTTGACCTGCTGGTCATAGGTGGGACGTTCGACGCAACGGAACACGCCCACTGGTTCAGGGAACGGCATGTCTGCACTCGGATCGTGCACAAAACGACTGAGCAAATAAGCCAAGGTTGGCTCTTCGGCTTTTTCGTCGTGCGTGAGCAGATCATCCTGGGCCACGCCATTGCCCAGCGTGACGACTTCCGGTTCAAGTTTGCCGTTGATGCGAATGCCTTTGTTCTTGTCTTTGCCAAAAATCATCGGCTTGCCATGTTCAAGATAAAGGACGTTGTCTGCTTTGACAGATTTGTCCTTCATGTAATCCCAAACGCCGTCATTGAAGATATTGCAGTTCTGATACACTTCAACCACGGCAGCACCCTTATGACGAGCAGCCTTTTGCAGGGTGTCGCAGAGATGAGCTATGTCGGTGTCCACGGTGCGAGCAACGAACGTGGCTTCTGCACCGATAGCGATGGAGAGCGGACGCAGGGGCAGTTCAATCGAGCCCATCGGACTGGACTTGGTGCGCGTACCCAACCGGGACGTCGGTGAGTATTGTCCCTTCGTTAACCCATAGATTTCGTTGTTGAACAACACGATCTTGATATCCAGGTTGCGCCGAATGGCATGGATGAAATGATTGCCGCCGATGGACAGGCCGTCGCCATCGCCAGTGATCACCCACACATGCAAATCGGGACGGGCAATTTTAAGGCCGGTGGCCAACGTAGGTGCCCGGCCATGAATACTATGGAAGCCATACGTGTTCATGTAATAAGGAAAGCGGCTGGAACAACCAATGCCAGAGACAAACACGAACTGTTCCCGAGGAATGCCTAATCCTGCCAGCGCTTTTTTCATTTGGGCAAGGATGGAGTAATCGCCACAACCTGGGCACCAGCGGACTTCTTGATCGCTGGCCAGATCCTTGGCGGTGAGAGTCGGTAAAGACGTCGTTGACATGAAAAACACCTTTATGTTGAAAATGGCTGTTTGTGTTGTACGCAACGCTGAACGGATTACTTGCTCAGCAGTTCATTGATTTCGTTCACGATTTCGCTGATGAGAAAAGGTTTACCCTGGACCTTGCTCAAGGAATGGGCATTGACCAAATACTTCGCTCGCAACAACATGCACAATTGGCCGCCGTTGAGTTCGGGCACCAGAATACGTTTGAAACGTCTGAGCACGGCTTCGGTATTACGTGGGAATGGGTTCAAATATTTGAAGTGGGCATGGGCCACTTTGTAACCTTGGCCGCGCACCTGTTCGACGGCCGTGGCGATGCTGCCATAAGTGCCGCCCCATCCGCAAACAAGCACATCCCCTTCGTTGGGGCCATCGACGGCAAGTTCGGGGATTTCGTTGGCAATGTTGGCGATCTTCTGAGCGCGAGTATTAATCATGTGCTGATGGTTTTCCGGCTCATAATTCACGTTGCCGGTTACGTCCTGCTTTTCGATGCCGCCGACGCGGTGCTCCAGACCCGGCGTTCCAGGGATCGCCCAGGGGCGAACCAAACGTTCATCCCGCAAATAGGGCATGAACTCGCCGTTTTGATTGGGCTGGGTTGGGTGCGTGACGGGTATGGGTGGAATCTTATCCAGGTCGGAAATGTCCCATGGTTCGGAGCCGTTGGCCAGGTAACCATCCGTTAGCAGGAACACGGGTGTCATGAATCGGATGGCCAAGCGGGAGGCTTCGATGGCCATGTTGTAACAGTCGGCCGGTGTGGAAGCGGCGATGATGGCGACGGGGCATTCACCATTGCGACCATACATGGCCTGCAGCAGATCTGCTTGTTCCGTCTTGGTAGGCAAACCGGTGCTGGGACCACCACGCTGCACGTCAACGATGACGACGGGAATTTCCGTCATGACCGCCAGGCCGATGGCTTCGGATTTGAGGCAAACGCCAGGACCACTCGTACCAGTAACCCCCAAGGCGCCGCCGAATGCCGCTCCGATAGCTGCACCCATCGCAGCAATTTCATCTTCAGCCTGAAAGGTGCGGACGCCGAAGCGCTTCATGTCGGCCAGTTGATGCAAAATATCGCTGGCGGGCGTGATGGGATAACTGCAATACACCAGATGCTTTTTCGCCAGCATGGAGGCTGCAACCAGTCCCAGTGCGAGTGCTTCATTGCCCGTTACTTTACGGTATTTGCCGGGTTTGATTTTCGCCTTGGGAACACGATACTGGACCGGCAGGGCCTCGATCGTGTCGCCGAAGTTGTAACCTGCCTTCAAAGCGCGAACGTTGGCCTCTTGCACGGCGGGGTTCTTTTTAAATTTATCTTTGATCCAGCGGAGTGTGGGTTCCGTGGGACGTTCATACAGCCAGTAAACCAACCCCAGAGCAAAGAAGTTTTTGCAACGGTCAGCTTCACGGGTGCTGAGTTTCAGGTCCGCCACCGCTTTGCGATTGAGAGAAGTAATGGGCACCTTGATCATGCGGTAGCCTTTGAGGCTGCCGTCGTCGAGCGGACTTTTATCGTAGCCGGCTTTGTGCAAATCGCTGGTGCCGAAGGAGTCGGAGTTGACGATCAAAATGCCGCCGGATTCAAGGTCTTTAAGATTAGTCTTCAAAGCGGCTGGGTTCATAACAACCAGGGTGTTGACCTGATCGCCTGGGGTGTGGATTTCCTGACTGCTGAAGTTGATTTGATACCCGGAGACACCGGCCAACGTGCCAGCGGGGGCGCGAATTTCAGCAGGAAAGTCGGGTAACGTGCTGATGTCGTTGCCAAAGATGGCTGAAGCATTGGTGAACTGGGTGCCGGCAAGCTGCATGCCATCGCCGGAATCGCCTGCAAAGCGAATGACTACCGAGTTGCGCTCTTGGACAGAGTGCCCGTTTTGACCATTAGACGCCACGTTACCGGGAGGAACTTGGGCAGCCGTACTCATCTTCGATTCGTACTCCGATAGAAAGCTCCGCCACGCGCTTCCCTTCAAGCCCCTTCGCGGACTTGGAAAAAGGGATCCGGGGTCGGAGGAACATTAGCAACAAAGGGGTAGTGTTCGACAATGTAGTGGACAATGCGTTTGATGGAAAGCATGCCCACCGGTCGGCCGTTTTCATCGACAACCGGCAAATGGCGATAGCCGCCTTTTTGCATGCGTTTCATCGCTTGTGCGATGGGTTCCTTGCGTTGCACTGTCATGGGTTCCGGTGTCATCACCGAGGACAACGGCAAATCCAAAGAACGCCCTGGCGTGAGCACGCGATTGATCAAATCACGCTCGGTGAAAATACCAAGCACGGGGCGATCCAGACAAATCACCACGCAACCAATTCGACGCTCTTGCATTTGTCGTACGGCATCCGCGACGGTGTCTTGTGGCTTAAGCACAACCGGCTTGGAAGGAGTGAGCCGATCCACACTTTCAATCTTTAAATTCTTTGCCAAATCCATGAGAGCCGCCTTGGCGTCACGTCATTTCATGGCTGCTAGCGATTGGACCACATGACAGTTTCGCAGCGACCTCAAACCTTTAACGCAAATGGTCACCGATCTGCCAATTACGCCGCCAACCCTACAGCCTCACCAATCCTATTCTATAACATCCAATTCAAATGAAGAGGGAAAACCGGAATGCTCATTTGAAACATTTTAATGGCGCGGCTTAACCGCCATGATGCTTTAGAAAAGGAAGAATGGGCTGCCTGGGCTAGTCCGTCAAATCCATGACAACATTGGTCGGCTGCTCCCAAAGAACCCGACCGGCAGTCAGCTGATCGGCTTGCATTTCAACACGAAACCGAGCCAAGCCCGCTTTGACGGCTTCGACTTGAATCAGCAAGCGTTTCTCCGTTCCAGGTTCTAAGGTAAAGGGACGAAACTCAAATAACTGTGGGTTGGGACTGCTTGGATTTAAGGGTACATCCCCCAATTCGCTGCGCGCACGCGTTGGCTTAAACTCATCGGGTACCAAAGCAGCCAACCGCAACTGCGTGACCGGTGCAAGCCCCGTGTTTCTGACGGTGATGACAAACTGTGTCGATTCACCAACGAAGAGCGGATCACGCTCTTCGTGGATGTTGAGATGTAATCCCGATCCACCTACGATCTCGGTGCGAAACTCGGCTTGCGTCTTTGCGCCAGTGGCTTGGGCTTCCGTTTTGATGAGGACCTGACCAATCTTGTCTGCCTTCAGCGTTACTTCCAAGGGGCGGTTCTTCCGGGATGCCAATGCTCCCAAGGACCAGCGAATCTGCCGACTTTCAGCGATATACATTCCGCCGTCACTGGCTTGTTCGAAGCTCGCTTCGGACGGCACGGTGAACACGACTTGGGTATGAGCAGCATCCCCTTCGCCCAAGTTGCTTAATTGAATCTGGTAACGCATTTGCGATTGGACAAACACCTTCGCTGGGCCGTTCAAAGTCATTTGTAACTGAGGCTGTTTCACTTGTGTTTCCGAACTGCTTTCCGGAGCAGCTTTGCCAGAGAGTTGCGTGGTGGTGCAAAGCCCATGTTCATACTGGACGCGTACGCAGTTGTCGAGCCGCTCCGCGTTCGTGGGGCGGAGCACAAGTTGTAAACATTGACGACTGCCAGCCGTGAGTGTTCCTAGCGACCACTGAATTTCATTGCCTACCACGGTGGCAGGGGGAACGGTTTTCTCCATACGTGCATTTTTAGGGATTGGGTTTTTTACCACCACGAAATGCGCGTCTGATGCGGAACGGTTTTCCACACAGATTTGATAAACCACGGGTTGGCCGGCATCCGCATGAGCAGGCGCCAGCACGTGCACATAGACCATGGGGGGTTCGACTTCACGGGGCAGGAGCGGTTGCCCCGTTTGGCAAGTAGGCCCTTGACAATCTTGCGCCGGAAGTGCCAAAACAGAAAGTGAACTGAGTACAATCAAACCGCCAATGGCAAATAAAACCCATTGCTTTCTCATGATGACCAACCTTATGCAAGGCATGGGAGTCAAACTCTGCCTATTTTCCCTAAAGCCTCGCTGTTTGTCATGAGTTGAGTGGACTTTGCCAGCAAACAACAGGGATCGCTCTACGGAATGGGCGATAGGGTCGCTAAAACCGGATTATTTTTACGCATTGCTTTTCGAGAGCATCAGATTTTGAAACACAGCTTTTGTTTTTTCGATGTTCACCATCGGCAGCAAGTAGCTAAATGACGTATGTTTAGTAGCGGCATATCGTTATGGATATTGCTATAGCGATGATGCTACCTTTTGCATTACCATGTTTATTGTTATTCCAGGGGCTTTTGCTTTGTTTTGAAAACGTATTCAGCGTCTATATTCCGAAAAATATGAACGTAATGGTTGTTTTCTGCGAACCTAAGGATTAAGTGTTGCGTCTCATTGGCATATTTGCCCCCGGCTTGATCGCTGCGGGAGCACTTGTTAAACTGGCATTACGGGATGCTTTCAGCTCAGCATGGTTGAGTTGAATGCCCGTAATCCCTGTTACAGGAGCTGAATAGATTCGTTCATCCGTTGTTGACTGATCACAGGTCAGTCCCTTTCTCAAAGTCGGAGGTCTGTCATGTTTACGGTTCAAAGCTCGATGCTCGTCGTGCGTTCCCCCAAAATGGGTCGCCGTTCGGGTATGGCCCGAACCGTCGATCAACGCGCATGCCAGACACCGACGGCACACCTGTCTGACGCCACGTGGGCGGGACAGCGTGATCGCAAGGTGCGGTCACACTTCCAAGGACGGGCGTATGATCTGCTCGATCTGGAGCAGGATACGTCGATGCGACGGGGTAATGAACCAAGTCGCATACAGGCCGGTCGGCCTGCGGTACTGGAAAACGCTGTTTCCGTCGCTGGGCAGGCGCCAAAGCAACACAGAATAAAAGTCTGTTAAGTTGCCAGCGCTGCCAACAAAGTCTGGTGCGATCGCTCGAACGAACGACGATTCGCAAACATGACCGATGCCAAGCGATCCGACGCGGATAGCTGAGCATCGGCCGAACGACGTGGCTTAACGATTTCATTCAAAACCAGGCGATTACGGCGAAACGTCCGCTGTTTGCGGTGCAAGCTTCAGGTCAGTCCATTGTCACTGACGCAAAAGAGCTTACCCGCGATTCGTGGTGAACATTCGCAGCAGTCATGCGATGTCAACCCGACGGGCACGCCGATCAGCCGGTCAACGACAGGCGGTGCTGATCATGATTCAAAGAAACACGGAAGAGTTGGTCCGATTGGCCCAGGCGGGGAATCATGCCGCTTATGCTGAGTTGATGCAGCGGCATGAAACGGCCGTTTACGCCGTTGCCTTTGAGAAAATGCGAGACGCCGGTGAGGCTCAAGAGTTGGCCCATGAAGCATTCGTTCGTGCCTACACGAAGCTGCACCAGTTGCGTGAACCCGCAGCTTTTGTTGGCTGGGTTCGTCGGATTGCCGTCCGGTTGGCGCTCAATCGCTTGACCCGTCGTCGGTTGAACCAGGCCGAAGAGGCAACAATCGAGATGGCAGAAGCCAGGGCAGTCAATCCTTTGGATGCAGTTTTGCGGAATGAGGCGCGTACAACCGTTCAGGAAGGATTGGAACGGCTCAATCGCATGGACCGCGAGACGTTGGTCGCGTTCTACGTTCGTGGGCAGAGCATCCGAGAAATGGCGGTTGCATTTGCCACACCTGAGGGCACCATCAAACGGCGTCTGCACGTGGCACGGCGTCGGCTTAAGGAAACCTTGGAGGATGAAGGTAATTCACGCCTGGCCCGAGTTCGTCATCGGCCCGAGGTCGCCTTAAGTGTTTATTGAAGCCGATGCACTAAGAATCGGCCATGCTAGCATCAACAAGCAAACCGAAACGCCATCCTTGCGGGGGTGGCGTTTTTTCGTCGTAATCGATCTGCTCGTCGAACAACTCTTGTCATTTGACATTAATCGCTTAGCTTTTCTTAGTAGCCTGCCTTTTGCGCCATATGGACTCGAAGTCATCCTCTATCCTGCCAAACGTGAGGTGAACCATGAAGCGAATACAATGGGTTGTTTACATAACTTTATTGATGTTCAGTGCTTTGATTGCCCAAGAAAAAAGCGTCAAACCGGGGATCAATGATTCCTTTCGTGATCCTGACGTGAATCGCTTTGAAAAAACCTTTGAAGGTGAAAGTCGGGAAATCTTCGTTCATCGCCAGAAAATACTTGAGACATGCCGCTTGAAGCCCGGCATGGTGGTCGCTGATATCGGAGCCGGGACCGGTCTGTTTACCCGCATGATGGCCAAAGAAGTTGGCACTCAAGGCCAGGTCTTTGCAGTGGATATCAGCAGCAAATTCCTGGAGCACATTCAAAAAACCAGCCGTGAAGCTGGCCTGAAAAACGTCAGTCCGGTGTTATGCAATATGGATTCCGTCGATTTGCCGCCGAACTCTATCGACGTCGCTTTCGTTTGTGATACGTACCACCATTTCGAGTTTCCGTTTCGCACGTTGGATACCATTCATCGTGCGCTCAAACCGGGTGGAAAGCTGATTGTGGTTGATTTTATCCGCATCCCGGGTAAGAGCCGTGAATGGATTTTAGGCCATGTGCGTGCAGGCCAAGAAGTTGTGGAAAAGGAAATCACCTCGATTGGCTTCAAGAAAGAGGAAGAGATGAAGAATATTCTTGAGGAGAATTATATTGTTGTCTTTACCAAGCCGACGCAAGCGCAATGATCCTAAGGATGTATTCGTCAGTCAATGACTCAGTCTTCTATTCAGTGCAGAGCGTCATAGATAGGCATGATTATTGTGCTTGAATAGGATTTGCACATTGAATGAACCAATCAGTTCTGTAAGCGCCTCGAGCGGAGCTATTAAGACTGCCCCACCGCGGAAGTTCGGTTTTTGGGTCGGACTGTTCGTTGTGGTTTCGAGCATGGTGGGAGCAGGTATTCTGACGACATCCGGATTCACGCTTCGTGACACCGGCAACCCGTCTGCGTTACTGGCCTTGTGGCTGATCGGTGGCCTGATGGCGTTGGCGGGGGCGTTGACCGTTGCTGAAATGGCAACGCGCTTGCCGCGCGTGGGTGGGGATTATCTCTTCATACGTGAGGCGTTTGGCCAACAGGTGGCTTTTGCCGCGGGGTTGGCAACGTTCATCGTTGGCTTTGCGGGGCCCTCTGCAGTGGTTGCTTTGCTGGCCCTGAACTATCTCCTCAGTCCGCTTCAGCCATTCATTCGAACCTGGCTGCCAACTGCATGGGCTGACCAGTCGGTTCCCATGGCTGCTTCACTCCTGTTGCTGTTGATCACTTGGGCGCATGGTTTGGGGCACGTTGTGAGCGGCCGTTTTCAAGTGATTGTGACCATCGTTAAACTGCTGGTCCTGCTGGTGCTAGCGGCATTAGGACTTATCTTTGGACAAGGTCATTGGTCACATATGACAGGCCATTGGCCACGAGCAGAAGAATGGCCGCTGCTGGCGACGGGATTGATCTATGTGGGTTATGCTTACTCCGGCTGGAACGGGTCTGCGTATTTGGCGGGCGAAATCCGTAACCCAGCCCGATTGCTACCCCTAACGCTCATTGGCGGGACGTTGTTGGTAACGTTGCTTTATGTCCTTTTGAACATTACTTACATCTATGCATTGAATCCACACGCCATGATGCAGATGCATCCCGAACAGGTGGAAAAAGTGGCTGAGCTGGCAACAGCGCTGTTGTTTGGCCAAGGGACAGCCAATTTGGTCAGTGTTTTGCTCGGTATGAGTTTGATTGCGTCCGTGAGTGCGTACATGATGATCGGTCCACGCGTGGCTTATGCCATGGGATGCGATCGGGTTTTTCCGTCCTGGCTGGGGCAGCTGCATTCACGTTCACACGTGCCCGTTCGAGCCATCATTGCACAGGGTGTCCTAGCCATCGTGATGATCTGGTCTGGCTCTTTTATTCAACTTCTGGATTTCACATCGGTGGGCTTAGCGGCTGTTTCGGGAATGTTAATCGCCAGTGTGTTTCGACTGAGGCGGCGGGCAGACCTGCCAGCCACATTCTTGATGCCGCTCTATCCTTGGCCGCCATTGTTATATTTGTCATTGGTGGCGTGGACGATTGCGGCTCAAGTCATGCAGACCCAGAGACGCGTGCCGGCCCTGTTGAGTTTGGCCGTGTTATTGTTCTGTATGCTGCTCGCTCGGTTCATCGGTAGGCAAAGAACCAATCCTTCTGCTTGACGGATCATGGATGCAGGGAATGCGCGACCATGGGCAAAGCGATGCGTCGGCATGCGCGGACTTGGTGGTGCCGCATCACCAAATCGAATGCAGCATGAATAAGCCAAGTAGTCCAAATAAGGGTTGCAAATGGTTGCACGCCCAAGCTTTGGATCCCATGAGCAAATGAAAACCAACCAGCGATCCCTGCCAGTAATTGCAACGCATAGCTCAAAATGACCAGGATGCTCCAGCCCGAATTGGGGGCAGAAATGGCAAGGAGCAGATCAGCGGCGAGAGTGGCAGCCAGCAGGTGATATGTGGCGGACTCGGTGGCTGGCCCCATCAACAGCATCCAAGCAAGGCAGAGGTTGCCAATGAGGAGTATCGTGCGGGGCTCGCGCCGCCAGGGACGCAGCCACAGCGTCAGCCCAGCCAGCAGGAGCGCCGAACCAAGTTGTATGAGTCGATACATCGTCAGACTGATTGGCAAATGCATCCGTCGCAGAATGTTCCACATATCCCGGTTGCCTTCCTCAAGGATGTTCGTCATGCGTGTGTCCTTGAAGCTATAAGCAAAGAAGGTTTGATACTGCTCGGTTACATAGCTTGGGTTCTGCATGAGGTAGGGCAATAAAGCGCCTAGAATGAAGCAAACCAAAAAACGAACCGTCAGTTCGCGGGGATAGAGCAGAATGAGGAGCAAGGCCAACGCGATCGGATACAGCTTTAGGTACACGGCACCAGCCAAACAAGCCGCGGCCAGGTTCCAGCGCTGGGCTAGCACTGACGCCAAAGCCGTGAGGATCAAAGCCAATAGAAATGGGTTGCTTTGACCGTTGTTCAAATTGCTGACCACCAAGGGGAGCATGGCCAGACCTAGCCAGGGTAACCGAATGAACGTACACCATGGGGCAATCACACGGCGGTGAAAATAAACCGTTGAGCCAAGCAAGGCAGCAAAGGCTAACCAACGCCATAGCAGGCTGCCCACATGGTCAGGCAGCAAGGCCAGGGGTGTCATCACCGCTGCGGAAAGCGGCGTGTAGCGAAACAAATACTGCGGATCGTTATAGGGAGATAAACCTTCAAGCCAGCATCGGCCGCTGTACGCAAAGACCGGATAAACGTTGCCTTTTTGAATCGGTGAGAACCAAACCCGGGCGGAGATCACCAACATCACAACAAGGTAAATCGTCAACACGAACCGCCCATCGATGGCTTGGATGAATCGTTGCCAACGCGGATTATGCGGCATAGAGCCAACTCCGATCAGATGGATTGCCCAATTGCTCAGGGGCGATGAAATGGATACCTTCTTGTTCACAACGTTGGCTGATGTCAGACTGTTGGAGCCATTGCCATTCGCGAACGCGATTGATGTCCAATGCTTTGTGGCGCGGGATGTCGCGACCTGCGAGAGTTGGGTCCGGATGCCCGGGGTGACACATCAGCTCGATGCAATGGCCATTCAATTGGTGCAGCCATCTGGTGAAATACGAAGGATGGTTGCTTTTGTTCGGATTGGCCAGCCCGATGAAATTGTCGTTGCCAGGAAAGCCACGTTGAGAACAAAGGCGTGCCAACCGTTGGCCTAACCAATGCAGCACACACCGTTTCAGCCGAACACCCTGAACCCGAAGTAATTGCTGCCAGGGTTCACTGATCCGTCGGATATAAGGGAAAGGCGGACCCTGTGCTTGCAGGATATCGAGCAACATTTCGCCGATCGGTGGAAACACCTGAATGTGATGATGGCCAGCCATGAAAGCCGGCGGTTCACCGGTTAGTTCGATAAAGCGTGCGTATTGGCTACGCAGTTCCGCGAGCAATTCAAACGGGCTGAGCATCCCCGTTGCCCATCGATAAAGCAGTTGCCTGAGCGTCAGGAAGTGCCCCTTGGCATCGACCAGACTAGGTACTTCTTGAGCGGGCAGAACAGGGCGATCCAACGTCAGACATGGATGCCAACCCAAAAGCAACGGGCGACCCGCTTGTCGCCAGGCTTGCACGGCAGCGGGAGCGTATGGCGAGTTGACGAGCAAAAGGGCAGCACTGACGCGACGCTTATGCGCTAATTCCAGAATTCCTGCCGATGTGCCAGGCCCTATGCCAAAGTCATCGGCCACGATGAAGAGCGTGCGCTTGCTCATCGAGACCTCACACGGTCAGGTTCAAGGGCGGCCGTGACGGTCTTTTGGCTCGGGTTAGGCGGTGCGAACCGAAGTTGCAAGGGTTGACGCTGTTGGGTCTGGATGCGCTGGTACTCGTGTCGGCGACGGCGAATCGACCAAAGCTCCTTCAGCATGTGCAAGCTGCTAAGCCAATGTATGGTTGAGGCTCGACTGGACCAAGCGACACGGACGGGAATTTCATGAACAGGCCAACCCAATTGCTGACAAGCAAACAGCATTTCACAATCAAAGGCAAAACCATTGCAGTGCAAACGCGGGAGAATATCCAACGCGGCTTGAGCACTCATGCCTTTGAGGCCTGCTTGCGTGTCCCGCTGCGGCAGGTCTAACAACGATTGCACCAATCGTGAAAACACATAGCTTTGACAACGCCGTTTCAGCATGTAGGCTGTCAAGTGTGCTGGGGCATGGAGCTCGCTTTGTGGATGGGTACGCGAAGCAATGACGATGGGCTTGCCAGATTCTAATTGCCTGGCAACGTTGAGGATCTGATCGCAGTCATAGGCCATATCAATGTCGGTGAAAATACGAAAATGGCTGGTGGCAGCGAGCATGCCGACCCGAACGGCTTTTCCCTTGCCTTGATTCGAGGGCAAATGCAATGCCCGCACCTGTGGATGGGAGTTGGCAAAATCGTCCATGTCCTCAGGGGAACCGTCGGTGCTGCCGTCGTTGACGAGTAAAACTTCCCAATCTCTGCCAGCGGTTGTCAGAAAGGCATGCAATTTGGCGAAAGTTGTGCCAAGCTGCCGACCAGGGTTATAAGCAGGCATGATCAGGCTAAAAAGCGGGGAATGCGAATTGGCCACTGCCATAACTGAGGATTCCTTTCCTGTTTGGCTCAACGCACCAATGGCATCATCCACGTAAGTTTGTGGTCATCCTTGCATTATGATGCCATGCGTTGTGGCAAGCCGGGATGGATCATATCCCAGCGATTGCGGTCCAAATAGGGTGCAAATGGGCCACGCCCGATCAGGCACCCAGCCAGAGTAAAAGTCAGTCGTCTTCTCCAGGAAATAGGTTCGTGGGCTAACTGTTGCATATGCTCGCGATAACATTGCAAATGGGTTTCATCTATCAAGGGGTATTCGGGCCCAAAAGCGACGCACCAAACGCTGGAAGGTTTATTCTTCGCACCATGCCAGCCGATCACGCGGCGGGGCATGTCGCTGAACAAAAGGTCAAGCGCATCTGGAGTGAAGCGCCAATAATCGTTCGGGTGTTGATGCATGTGAAAATAAAACGGGCATGAGACCACGAGCACACCATCGGGCCTTAGTACCCGTCGAAATTGTGTCACCGCTTTCCAAAAATGCGGTACGTGCTCCAGCGTGCTCAACGACAGCAGGGTGCCCACGGAGTGATCTGCCAGGGGCAATTGTTCAGCATCGGCCATGAAATCGACCCCTGGCCCTGACCGCATATCCAGGCCAAAATAATGCGGCGTGGCAAAGAGTGAACGCAGGTTGACCAAAGGATCCACTTGATACGACCCGATTTCAACGACCGGATCAGGCAAGCGAAATGACTGGACCACTGCACTCATCATGCCATGCAAAAAACGATTCATGCAGCCTCACACGTCAAGGGCTGAATAAACGAGATTGCTGTGTTCAAGGCAATCGAACGTGCGAATGCTAGAGAAGAGTCGAAAACCTGTCAAGCACAGACACGGCGGCGCGTTTCCTGGACATCCCATTTTGCCCAAGTTGCGATGTGATCGGTTGCTAAGCTTGTGGAGGCAACAGTGCCCGACATAGCTTTTGATGCTGTTCAACCGTCAAGGCCTCGGCGCGGGTTTGTGGATTAAAGTCATGTTGGAGTAAGCGTTGATCCAACTCTTGTTTGTTCCAGCGATCAGCCACCCAAGGGTGTGGCAATAGCGCGCCCCGCAAGTTTTTGCGGCGATGCAAATAGAGGTGATGCAAAAACTCATGGAAGGCAAAGCGGTCGCCTAATTGCTTGCGCTTTTCAGCATTGGGCCTGACCAGTACGATACCCGATGAAACTTTAGGACGTGGCCAAAAGACCGAAGGGGCGAGTTGACGCAGGATGGTGACGTCGGCCAGGCTCTGCACAAAAACGGCCAGAGAACCGTAGTCTGGCGTGGAAGGGTTGGCTGCGAGCCGTTCTGCCAATTCCCACTGGACGGTGATCACCATGCGCTCGATAGGCAAATCCGTTAACAGCAAGTTCGCGATCAATGGCGTGGCAATTACATAAGGCAAATTGGCGACCAGCTTGATCTGCCGAAACGAGCCCTTATGCATGCCTTCTTCCAGATTTTGCAGCAAGTCCGGGTGCAGTTGATTTTTCCTCTTCAAAGCATCGATTTGCAGCAACCGCACATTGGCAAGGTGGGCGGTGAAATCGCGTGCCAAGGCGGCCATGCCCGGATCGATCTCAATGCCCAAAACGGCTCCAGCTTGTTCACCCAAGCGTGCGGTCAAACTACCCGTGCCGCAGCCAACCTCCAGGACCAGGTCTTGCAACGTCAATTCAGCCGATTTGACAAGCAAGTCCATCAAATTGAGATCGACCAGGAAACACTGGCCCAATTTGCTGTTCGGTCTTAAACCACGAGCTTCGAGCAGACTTTGCAAATAGCTCAGTGTCTGACGTGGTGACTTGGCTGGTTTGCCTATGGGGATGGCAGGTGTGGTCACGAAGAAACCCTCCCGTGGGTGGCACCTACTAGCAGTTTTTCAACATACTTCGCCAGCAAATCGACTTCAAGGTTGACGTGCTGACCCGGTAGCATTTGACCCATATTGGTCACGGCCAAAGTATGTGGAATCAAGGCGATACTGAATTGCTGCGATCCAACATCGACCAAGGTCAGACTAATACCATCAACAGCGATCGAACCCTTCGGGATCATGTAGTGTGTCAATTCGGTGGGAGCTTTGAAATGAAACAGCCACCAGTCTCCGTCGGCCTTTTTCTCGATGAATTGACCCATGCCATCCACGTGGCCCTGCACCCAATGCCCACCGAGCCGATCGCCTAGTCGCAGCGGCCGTTCCAGGTTTACTGAATGACCTGGTTGGAGTTTCCCCAGATTGGAGCGTCGCAACGTTTCGGGGGCCAACTGAAAAGCGAGGGCTGGCGACGATATCGCCACCACGGTTAAACAGACGCCGTTGACGGCGATGCTCTCGCCCAACGCAACTGGGTCTGACCAGGGCACGGTTAGCCATAGTTTGCGGCCATCGCCTTCGGCTTCTAGTCGTTGAACCTGGCCCATGCCTTCCACTAATCCGGTAAACATGCTGTGGTTATTTCTCCAATGGCTGAGTGACCAATGGCACGACCCGAGAGTCAGTAATGCCCAGAGCGGCATTATCGGTTGCCGCTGGATGTCATTATTTTACGGGAGTCGTTGGGTTTTCTATAGGTTCGGGGGGAGCAGTCCAAATGCCGCGGGTCAGACGGCGATAGGCCAAACGCACAGGACCCGCCAATGCATAACCCCAAAAAACGAGCACCAGCACCAAGACATGGAACAAATAAATGCCAAAGAGGAACAGCACGACTTGAATCACGCGGTTAAAGTGCTGTCGTCGCCGCAACACGCGATTGGCCAGGTGAGGATAAGGCACTCGCGATACCATCAGCAAGGCCACGACCATGCCCGCTAAGGGAGCTATCGTGGGAATGACCACTTCGATCATTGTGTCCGGCACCCAGCGGATGTCGGTGTAGTTGTAATAGAGCATGACCATGGCGGCAATGCACCCAGCAGCAGCGGGCGAGGGCAGACCGTTGAACACACGGTGGGATTTGTCATCCAGGTTGGTTTGAATGTTAAAGCGTGCCAAACGCAGCACCGCACAGCACATGTAGAGCATGGCCACGACGAGGTAAAGGTCCCGCATCAAGCGATGTTCGATATGACCGCCCAACTTGATTAGCAAGAACCCAGGAACCAGGCCGAAGCTGATCGCATCGCAAAGACTGTCCAGTTCTGCCCCAAACTGGCTGGCAGCCTTGGTTCGCCGAGCCAGGTAGCCATCGAGCACATCAAATATCATCGCCAAAAAAACTAGCGAGCCTGCGAGGAAGCTGGCTTGTTTGGCTTCAAAATAGGCGGCTGCCACACTGATGTGCGTTGCAAAAATCAGGGCCGACATGCCACATATAGCATTCCCTAAGGTGCAAAGCGTCGGCAAAATGGCTACTTTTCGCACGTTGCAACAGCCTTCCAATGGATAAGCCTCGTTCCCGTGTCGTGCATGAGCACTGAAAAGGAGGCAATACTCCCAACCAGAATCGATTTGGGATGATCGTCATGTCAAGTATACCAGTTCAAGACTTCATCGCCATCCAATATCGGTCCGAACCTATGCACCGCAATTATGCTTTATTCGTACAAACGGATCATTCATTGATTGAGCCGAAATGGATAATGAATCGAGGACGAAATGACAGTCGTACAATAAGGCATTGTGTTCCGTGCATCGAATGACAAGCATCAGGATTCGTTATGCAAACAATGAGTGTGCTGGTTCCAATGGCTTCGGAACCCGTGACCATCCCCATGGCAAAATGGCTGGCTGTGCCGTTGCCTTTCGCTCAGCAGAATCCCCTAGACGATGTGACTAAAGCAGTAGGCGACGCACTGGAACAGCCGATTGATTTCCCTGCGTTCCGCAAAGCACTCACGCCAGATGATTTGATCGTGATTGTCGTGCCGCCTCGATTGAATCAATTGTGGTCTGTGCTGCAGCCGTTGATCGAGCATATTCAATCAGCACAGATCGGCCTTGATCAAATCATTTTGCTGCAGCCGCCACTTTATGAAGCTGCACAGCGATTGTGGGAGGAGAAGGTCCCCTCTTCATTACAGGGAATACAGATCAGCACGCACAATCCCAAGGAGCGTGCAGAGCTGGCGTTTCTGACGAGCACCACCGCAGGGAAAGGGATTTATTTGAACCGGTTGCTATTAGACGCGGGACAGGTGTTCGTCATCGGCCAAATGGGCTTTGATCCGGTGTTTGGCTTCCAAGGAGGTCTGGATCAGCTTTATCCATTGTTCAGCCATGAACAAGCCTGGCAGGATCACCAGAAAAAGCTCTCTCCAACGCAAATCGGCAGTGAACACAGTCAAGCTGCCCAGGAAGCCAACGAGGTGGGCAGGTTGTTGGGATTTCCTTTGTTTGTGCAAGTGTTTGAAGGCATAGGGGATCAGGTTTGGGCGATTCGAGCCGGCTTGGGGGACAATATCCATGAAGAATCCTGCCGACAGTGGCAGCGAGCGGCCACGGTGCCGATCCACCGGCAAGCCGATTTGGTGATCGCGGCCATTGGTAAGCCAGCCAAACAGCAGTCGTTTCACGATATCTCGGCAGCTCTTGCCAATGCCAGCCGGGCTGTGAAGCATCAAGGGAAAATGGTGGTTGTTTCGCAAGCAGGTGGGACTATTTCGCCAGGGTTCAATTGTTTGAGTAAAGGTGAGAGCACTGTTCAAGCTTTGGCCCAAGCACGTCAGCAACATGCCAACGATATCATTCCCTTATGGCAATTGGTCACGGCCGCAGAGCAAGGACACCTGTTTTTCTGGACGAATTACCCGACGGCAATGATAGAAGAAATGGGACTGACCCCAATGCAAGATAAGGAAGAGTTGCAGCGACTGATCGATCAGGCAGAAAGTGTGATGTATTTAGCGGAAGCCGAGAGGAGCCTGGTTGAACTCAAATCGCTTTAGATATTGATTCACAGCAGTTTGGGTACATGCCTTTGCATTGTTAGTTTGGCGTTTACGGAACTTCGTGATGATTGGGATTTGAGCGGCAGGGGGGGCGTAAACTGGAAAACTACAGGTGGTGGTCAAAGCGAGTCATTGAGTAAAGGTGCCCTATGCAAGTCTAATGGGAACGAGTGTGTAGGAAGATATTCGATTTGGAAGCATAGTCCTGATTGCATTGGAAGGATGAATCGAAGAAAAGGCAGGTATAAGCTATGACCAGTCATGCAGTTAAGGGTAGTATTGGATTGGTTGCGAAAGGGTTGGGGAAAGTCTGAATCCTTTCGTGCAGCAGCGCATCAAAAAAAATACCAAAAATTTGAGTGAAGCGGTGGACGTTTAAAGGTTCATCATCTATCATTCAAATTACCTTCAGCTCTGAGTTGCTCAGAGCTTCTTATGTTGATCTTTGACAATTAGGTAGCGTAAAGAACGCCAAGCAGGGCTGAATCAAGCCGCAAGATCGGATGATCGGCCCTGTCAAGAGTACCGATGAGGTACGCTTGTAACGAGCCAATCATGTGAATCTTGTGACCCAAACTTTTCAATTGCAGACGCACCTTTGGGCAAGACTTGAAGGTAGCGATTTGCGGCTTCGTCCTCGGATGGAGCAATCATACATTTGAAGGGTTTGATCCTGGCTCAGAACGAACGTTGGCGGCGTGGATTAGGCATGCAAGTCGAGCGAGGACGTTGTAGCAATATGACGAGCCGAGCGGCGTAAGGGGCAGTAAGGTATAGGTACGTACCCCCGGGACGGGGATAGCTACGGGAAACTGTAGGTAATACCCGATAACATCGAGAGATCAAATGGATTCCGCCTGGGGAGCGGCTTATATGCTATTAGCTAGTTGGTGGGGTAATGGCCCACCAAGGCAAAGATGGCTAGCGGGTGTGAGAGCACGACCCGCGCCACTGGCACTGAGACACTGGCCAGACACCTACGGGTGGCTGCAGTCGAGGATCTTCGGCAATGAGCGCAAGCTTGACCGAGCGACGCCGCGTGCGGGATGAAGGCCTTCGGGTTGTAAACCGCTTTGGTGGGGGAGGAAATTTCTGACCTATCCCAAGAACAAGCACGGGCTAAGTTCGTGCCAGCAGCCGCGGTAAGACGAACCGTGCGAACGTTGTTCGGAATCACTGGGCTTAAAGGGCGCGTAGGCGGTCTGTCAAGTCTGGGGTGAAATCTTTCGGCTTAACCGGAAAATGGCCTTAGATACTGATGGGCTAGAGGGAGATAGAGGTGGCTGGAACTACCAGTGGAGCGGTGAAATGCGTTGATATTGGTAGGAACGCCAGAGGCGAAGGCGAGCCGCTGGATCTCTTCTGACGCTGATGCGCGAAAGCTAGGGGAGCGAACGGGATTAGATACCCCGGTAGTCCTAGCCCTAAACGATGAGGACTAGATGGTGGACCGGACACGGGCTCACCGTCGAAGAAAAATTGCTAAGTCCTCCGCCTGGGGAGTATGGTCGCAAGGCTGAAACTCAAAGGAATTGACGGGGGCTCACACAAGCGGTGGAGTATGTGGCTTAATTCGAGGCTACGCGAAGAACCTTATCCTGGACTTGACATGTGCGAAAGCGTCAGGAAGTAGTCGGCCTAATGAACCGGCGAACGGTATCCAATCCGGAACCTGATACAGGTGCTGCATGGCTGTCGTCAGCTCGTGTCGTGAGATGTCGGGTTAAGTCCCATAACGAGCGAAACCCTTGCTCTTAGTTGC
>JBDHUG010000002.1:0-426864 GCA_039809045.1 Gemmatales bacterium
GCAACCGTCGCAGACCGCATGTGCTTTGTTCGTTCTTTTGCTCATACGAATTCTGGGCATGCTGGCGGCACGCATTGGATGATGACCGGTTACGATCATCCACCTGCGGATAACGGGGCTGCACCCATCAAACCCTCCATGGGTTCCATCATCAGCCGATTTCGAGGTTCTTTCAATCAGCAATCAGGCATCCCTTCATATGTTCGCCTAGGTGGTATTTACGCTGATGGTCCATCTTGGCTTGGCGCTGCCTATGCACCATTCGACGTGGGCGGTCAGGCCCGCAACAACATGAATATGCATGTCAGCCATGATCACCTCAACGACCGCCGTTCGCTCCTCAGAGAACTCGATAAGTTGGATCGTCAAATCGACAAGACTGGTTTGATGGATGGCCTAGATAGTTTTGAATCGCAAGCGTTTGGATTGATTCAAAGCAAGGCCCGTGAGGTTTTTGATCTCTCCAAAGAAGATCCCAGAACCCATGATCAGTATGGCCGCCATACACTGGGCCAATGGTTTCTCTTGGCTCGGCGTTTGTGCGAGGCTGGTTGCGGCTTCGTGACGATGCACTATGGCGGTTGGGACATGCATGGCGACATTGGCAATGCCATGCGCGGCATTGCACCGCCCATGGATCAGGCTGTGCATGCCTTCATCGAAGACTTGACGCAGCGAGGCATGTTGGATCAAGTCCTCTTGGTCATCAGTGGCGAATTTGGACGCACTCCGCGTATCAACGGCTCAGCCGGCCGCGACCATTGGGCACCGCTCAGCCCCCTGGCATTAGCAGGTGGTGGCTTGAAGATGGGACATGCTTTGGGTGAATCTTCCGCTAAATTGGAAGTTCCCAAGACAACCCCCATCACACCGCAAGATTTGATGGCAACGATTCTGCATGTCATGGGCATTGATCATCGCATGCAAGTTCGCGACCCTAGCGGCAGACCCGTCTATCTTGTGGAAAATGGCCAGCCCATCCCAGGGTTGGTTTAGAAAATAGAGATCAACTCATCGTTTCAACCATGGGACGGCCTTCACGGTCGTCCCTTTCTAATTCGATCGGGACAATGACGGGTAAGCTCAATCGGCGACGAGAATGGAGGCATCGCGTAGACCGCCGTCGTGCTTACCAGCCAATTCCTGCAGAATATACCAATCCTCACTTTGTTTGATAGAGGTTTGTCGATAGCGAACCAATCGCACCGAACCGTCGGCAAAACAAAAATTGACACCTTGAACGTGATAACTACTGAAGGCAGTAAAAGGCGCGTTCAATCCCCGATGTAACCCGCCATATGTGCTGAGGCTGCCCGCCCCCATCCAACTCAGATCATAACTCTCAACTGAGCTAGACCACGTCGATCCGCAGATTTCGCCATATAAAAGCGTGTTGCTTGTACCGTCTTGAACGGCCAATTGGCCAAGAGATATTTTCGAACGGTTAGTGTAGATGCCTTCATACCGAGACAAGTGAGCATCCGACCCCAAACCGGTCCCCGCGACGCCTACGTAATTGGTTCGACCCAAAGGTCGGTATATCGAAGCAGGTCCGTACTCATCCTTCCATCCAACGGTGTTAACACCGAATGCAGGACTCTGATAAAGATGCATGCCCAGAATCGTCCCGCCTCCTTTCTGATCGGTATTTCCAATGGGTGTGATATAATTGGCTGCGGATGGACACCGCAATACCTTGATCGACTTCATAGCAACGGCATAGTTTCCGACATGCGGCAGGCCAGGACCTGTCGTCGGCGCACGCCAAAACCATTTGCAGGCTGAAACTTCTGACGGGTTGAATGAAACATCAAGCTGTTCGAATACCTTTTTTTCTTCCAAATAGGGCAGCAGAAGGGGAAAGTGGCCGATCCATTGCCCCTCAAAGTAAAAGTCGGGCAATTGCTCGTTTTTCTCCAGACTGGGTCCGAGATATCCCGGGGGTAAACGACCATAATCTCCATGAAAATGATGGGCAGCCGTTCCTAATTGTCGCAAATGATTACCACAGATCAACTGGTCCGCAGATGCGCGAATGCGCTGAATCGTCGGCATGATCAATGCAAGAATCAACGTGATGATGCCGATGACGACCAGGATTTCGAGCAAGGTGAACCCACCTCGTTGTTGGCGTTGCATGTTGCACCAAGTTTCAACCGTCAGGTTTCATCCAAACATAAACAGGTATCGTTACATCGAATTGATGCCCATTGTCATCAATCGAAACAATAACTGCCTTCCCTGACACTTCTTGAAACGCACGGATCGGGCCTTTTAAGTTGATTGTTTGCCTCGACCACTGCCCATTGGTTTTTTCCCTGTTCCAGTTCAATCCAGCAACATTAGGCAATACCGATAAGATCGAGAATGGTTGGTTCAACGTGGAAACCAAGTTGATGGTCGCTTCAGCTTGATCCGTATTCGACTTTACATACATGGCGATCAGGGAGGGGTAAGCAACCACAGGCGCAACGATGGTCATTTTGACAGGGATGAACATCTTTTGAAAGTGCGCGATATTGGTTTGAATGACCAATGTGCCCGATATATCCCCCGACGAGACTGATTCGACTTGGCACTCCACCTCGAGCAAACCCATGGAGCCTTGCATGCGCACCTGGCCATGGGAGTTGGGCCAGATTTGTGCGATTAATCGAGGATCGTTGGCTTGCTTTATGACGGCATGAACCATAGGCATGTCACATTGCACGCCCTCAATTTGAAAATCCTGATCGCCTTCGTAGCGAACGATGACAAACAGCTTCTTGGTCTGGCCATGTGCCACCTGACCGAATTGCAAGACGTTGGGTGTCACATGAACCTGTGTGTTGGCATTGCCCGCTGCACGTAAAACGATTTTTGAATTAACCGGATCATTGGTCTCCACGAGCGCCTCATGAACGAAAGCTCGATGTCTTCCATCTACCGAATAGACCAAGGCTATTTCACCCGTGGCGCCTGCACGAATGGATTGCTCCGGTTGACGAGCAGAAAGGCATGTGCATGAAGTATGGACTTTCTTGATCTGCAGATCGCTGTTTCCCACATTCCTGAATGGGTAGACAAACGTGACCGTTTGCGCTGGACCGACCACAGGAATGTCTCCCTGATCAACGAATAATGTCGTAAACACAATTCGGGGAGTTGGTTGATTTTTGTCGCGGGTAATGTTGGCATCGTCGGCTATGTTGGTTGGCTTTAGGACTTCAAGCACATGCCCAGTCCAACGGCTTTTTAATGCTGACGCGGACAGCAACCGATGTCGCCCCTGATCGTCAAAAAATGACACTTGCCTGGCATCAGAGCGTAGCACCACAATGAAATGGTTGGGTGATGCCATGTGTACAATGCGAACCCCTGTTCCTGCCAGAAAAGCCTCCATGCTTGTCTCTTTACCTATCACATTCAACCCATAATTCTTGAGGGCATCAGCGATTTGCTTAAGACTATGTCCTTGAGGACCAACAGGCATGCTTTTGATTAACGTTGGCTGATCTACCGGAATACCCAATAATTCACAGGCGCGCAAGACTGCCCAATGGCCACATTCCATCTGATTGGCATTCTTGATTACAGCATGAGCATGATTGCTTGTTGACTGGAAGCGTTTCGCTAAGGAGATCGCAAGCATGACCATTGCCGAAAGGTAAAGAAAAATCAGGACTACATACGCGGTTTTTCGCCACATCATGGCTTAGTCTCCTGCGCCCTTTTGCTTAGGCGTACGCGCACCAGAAGAATGACCAACAAAGCAGTGACGATGAGACCTGCTACCATGAAATAACTCCAAAAACGGCCTTTTGCTGGAAGGCTAGGCAACTCAAGGTTCTCATCATAACGATATTCTACCTGAGTGCGGCGATCGATCACTTTGTCGCCCTTCTGTGTTCCGATTTGATCTATGTCAAATAACTGGGGATTAACGGGCATGTTGATTTGTTGTTCCAACCATGTAATCTTGACCCTTGATTCGCTAACCGTTGATTCATTTTCAATAGAAATATTCTCTACCTGTACCGCGCTTGGTACCCAGACATTATTAATAAACTCGAAAGTGTTTTCAGATTTATATTTCCATTCGCCAGGTACGGTGACTTCAACCAGAATAGGGTTGCCACCCTTTGCAAGATCAAATACATATTTTCCAACAGTTGAACGAGAACCACTTTTTGTAGAATCCAACGCGTGCAAAGTAACTATATCATTTTGTCTTGTAACTTTTAAACTCTTAATACTGTTATTCTTCATACCATTATAGAAAAACATCAACCTGTCGTTAGTATTCATTTGTTGTAAATTAAAATAGCGAAATGGCATAAAAGATATGGAAAAATCCGAATGTTGGAAATCATCTCTCTTATTGAAAACCGTGTTGTGTCGCACAGAATCAGTGTTTTGACCGTCTTCTTGCCATGGGCCTCGTGTATAGATTCCTTCAGGACATCTAATCCCTCCATAATATAATGGCTTCTTGTCATCGACATTTTCGCCTTTGCTGATTCCTTTACTATACAATCGCATACAGAAAAACATAGTCTTGTCTAATTTTTTATCATATGCATAGTTGATATTGTAATTATCCTCTATATCCATTATAGCTGTTTTTTTCCTTATTGTTGTAGAAATAAATGACACCTTTCCTTTCCATGTCATAATGGCTTCTTGATTTGCCTTATTTAACATGGCGACTTGCTTAAGCAATTCAATGTCATCATATAATGCCAAGGATGCAACTTCCAACGAATACAATATACCACAATAGATTATACTTACCATTACCATACTCCTGTTCGACTCCTGAATGCCATGTAGTTCATAGATACCTTACTTGCAAGGTTTACAGAATTCGGTATCAGTCGGATCAGGTCCAAGCAACCTGCCTCTTTGACATTTATCACAACTACCGCTTTGTGCGCTCTGGCACTGACTTCCCTCTGCCGGGCAATGCGAGAGTTGTACTGTTATTCTTTCACAGGTATATACAATTCGACAATCAATTTTTTTCCTAACTTTGATATCATCGTTCGTCTCTTCCGGTGGAAGTGGCGTTCTAACTTTGTCTGCATGCAATGTGCCTACGGCTTCGTATGACCAAGTTGGGCAAGGCTCGCTGATTCTGCAATTAGCACAAAGATCATCAGCGACGCAGTCCGGCGTAAGAATGTAACCATCCCAAATACATCCTGTGCACAACGGATTAGGATTTGGCACAGGTTGCTTTCCGAAAATCATTCCAAGTTCGGCATCGGTAAGCTCTCGGTCTTCGGCACACAGCGCCTTGAACGAGCCTAGTCCCAACCCGCCAAGCATGATCAATCCACACACAGCCATGAAGCTTCTTTTCCCAAAGTAAAGCATAGGTTCAGCCTCCAAAAGGGTCTGCATCAAAGTGGCATAAGACTAAAACTTTGTCTGTACACTGACGACGACACCGTCCTTGAGTTTCAGCACAGCCGGCGTTTTGACGGACCAACGTTTTGCAATTGACATCTGACCGATGACAACACGCTGGCTCACAGCCCACCGTGGCCCATTGGGCAAACCGCTCAGCATCGGCACTTCAATTAACGCCATCTTCACAGCTGTCGGTGGATACGCTTGAACCAGTTGCTTCATCACATCATAGCACTGCGGGCAATCCGCATGGTAAAGCATGATTACCCATTGGCCATGCTTTAGCTTCTCGCCGATGTCGATACTTTCCAGTACAGGCAGCGTCTTACCTGTCCACGACTCAAGGTCGAGCACAATGACGGAACCATCTCCTTGGGTATCTTCATGAGCAGTGGTAGCCAACTGATATCCAGGCAGGGAAGCGTAAAGGAAAACACTCAAAAAAACCAACACTCCCACCGCTAACAACGATCGAACTGGCATCCAAGTGGCGCCATCGAGAACTGTACTGCTTGGAGCTACGCATGCTAACAAAACAATGGCCACCAAGTTAAAACTAAACGAGAACCAGGGATGAACAGCATAACGCCCGAAGCAGCTGCAACAATCGCTCCCCACTATGACCATGTAGCCAGAAAACCCAGCCAAGATCGGGAAATAAAGCAACCCTACCCATCGAGATGCTCGACGGTAGAGGCCTGTTACAAGCCATAATCCAAAGATGAGTTCAGATTCCACGATCAGGATTTGAACGGTTCGGGAATTCAGAAAGCTATTCTGGGTTGAGTTCCCTGTCAGCAACTGATGCCCCTTGAGCGAAGCAGCGATCAGCAAAACCACTCCAAGGAGAACGGCAATCAACCGAAAAGCCGTGTTACTCGTCCAGCAATGCCCCACTAAGAACCATGCACCCTGCTGTGGCGTTGCCAAATCTGCTGTGTGTGTGTGTGTGTGTAGCAATGAGGTTCATGCTTCACCTTGATAATAAGTACAACAGAAGTGTAATATGATACAAACAAATGTCAAGCATAAAAAAATGAGTTACTACTTTGCCTATCTCATTTTAAAACAGAAAGAGCTTTACGAATTCGTCATGAGTCAAGATTTTTCATGGAAGTTTTTGGAAATTATGAAGAGCAAGTTGAGTGGGCGTTGAAATAAAAAAGGTCGAGAAAGAACAGCTTTCTCGACCTTCGGGATCAGTGACTTAGCGGCAGTTTGAGATTACTTGAAGTTGCTCAAGGAGTTGATCACTTCCGAGCTATTGCGAATGATGAAGCAGTTCGCAGGAGCGTAATACGTGATCGTGCCTTGGCCGCCGTTCTTCTTCCAGCTTTGCGGTTCGACGTTGTCCATGATGTAATTCATGAGCATATCCGGCGTATTGGTTGATGTGTTGCCAAACATGCCATCGACTGGGAATACCCGGGTCACAAGTTCCGTCGAGGCCCGCTCCTTGCTCACAATTTCAATTTGTTGGTTTTTTACGATGTAGGTCAAGCCGAGTTGCTCGGTTAAAGCAGCCAATAATGTTCGTTTGGTTGCTCCTTTAAACACATTGACTGTCACCAACTGATCGTAAGTGATTCGCATTTCGTCCAAAGTCGACTTACGCAGCAATAAACCAACACCCATTTCTTTTTCGATGATCTTAAGCGCCTGTTCAAACGGCACATCCTTCAAATAGATCGGTTCTTTGGTTTTGTCATTCAATAAACGCAAAAGCATGCGTTCGGTATCAGTAAGGGGATTAAGCTTCTGTGCCAACCGCTTGGTGCGTTCATCCATGCGTTTTTTCCAATCGGGTGGATAGCTGATGTTGCCGCTCATGGGCGTTGCCGACTTGTCGATCTCGTTGAGTGCCCCGAGGCTGCCAGCGGCTTGATCTTTTTTGATCTGGTCGTAATCTTTTACGCTCTGGGCGGTTGCGCTTGAAACGCGGTTCAGTTCAGGCTGCACCAATTCGGGATGCGAAGAAATCAGTTTGTTGGTCAGTTGTTGAGCTTCAGCCAATTGACCTTTATTCTGCAGGTCGATGATCTTATCAAACAAGGCCTTGATAGCTTCATCTTGTTCGCGTTTGCTTGGTGGAAGCTGTCCGACAATGCTCTGCTTTTTGGGTTCGTTGATTTCCTTTATTTTGGATTCTATTTTTTGTTGCAGATCAATTTTCTTGACGATGCCAAGGATGGCCCCTTCGGCGGCCAATTTTTCCTTGAGCTTGTTCAGTAATTCGATGCCTTTTTTGCTTTCCAGTTGGCCAGCCAAGGCGATCTGGTCCAGGATTTCACGCTCAAGCGCCTGGGCGGCTACAGCCTCTCGGCGTCTGGCTTCTTCCAAGCGATCGTCGGCTCGAATTGTTCTATCCTGCATTGAGAAGCAAAGGCCGACCCAGACCGTTACAGCAATAATTCGGAACATGGAAGCGCCTCAGTTGTGGGGTGATAGAATACCCATGTGAAGGATAACGCAACGCCGACCTGAACTTGCTGCCTGAAAGACATGATTTGTTGAGCAAGGATTGCTTATCCGTCACCTTACCTCTTATTAAACACCAAATCAGGGTCCTTTGGCAAGCTGTTATGACAATTCACATCCGTCCGGTTATACTCGACGATGCTGATAGCCTGATCGTTTATGTCCAAAGCCTCGCCCGCGAACTCGATTGTGACATTCTACTAGAACCCAATGAATTCCAGGCAACGCTGGAGGAAGAGCAGTCATTTATCTCCTCGTATCTGCAATCGGATAATTCGCTCTTTCTGGTTGCTCATCTCGATGACGGTTCCATCGTGGGCGCCCTCAACATGGACGGCGGCCGTTTGCGCAGTATTCGTCATGTCGTCAGTCTCGGCATTTCGGTCGCCAAGAATTATCGAAACCAGGGAATTGGCAGGCGTCTCATGCAGTCAGCGATCGAATGGGCGAAAGGAACCGGCTTTATCAATCGGGTTGAATTACAAGTGACTGTTCGAAACGCCCCTGCCCTGCATCTTTATCGAAAATTTGGTTTTTTGATCGAAGGCCGAAAAAAACGGGCGCTTCATCGGTTAGGCATGATGCACGATGTGTATTGCTTGGCTCTTTTGTTTGATAGTGATTGTACGCTTGGCAGCAGTTTTGTGGCAACGTAATCGCTAAACAAGCGCGCACCTTGTTGGGTGAGATGATGATTATCAAAAAAAACCTGTTCTTCCATCACCGCTCGCGCATCGACAAACTGCATATCAGGGTATTGGCTCAAGGATGCATGAATAAGCTTTTGATAGGCACGCTCGATATCCGCATTGTAAAGTTGCCGATGCGATTGGGTTACCGGCGCTCCCATTAAAATGACTTTGCAGCCGCGTTGATGGCATACATGAAGCACGCGATCGAATGCGGCTTTGGATGTGCCGCCGATTTCATAATGCTTGAGCCAGCGGTTGATGAATTCCGTACCACTTTGGGTTTTGCTGAGCATTTCTGCCTTGGTGAATTGTTGCTCGGCTGCTTCGCTGGCGTTTTGAAAAGCCAGCCCCACGTTGCCTTGTAAATGCCTGGCGATCTCCTGCCGCCAATCAGGCAGCAAATGCGCTTCCAAGTGAACCCGAATTTGTTCACGAAACGTATAGATCGGGTTCAACCGGCTTGCCAGAAAGCGTAAAAAATGACCTGAACGTATTAAATCAACGGAATACCTTGGTCCATCAAACCAGGTCAACTGCCGTAAGCAATGCAGATTCAACCAAAGGTTGCGCTTTGCCAATGTTTCAGGACTGATTTCGAGCAGGACACAATCCGGCACAATCTCACGCTGCAAAAGTAGCTGAATGATATACTCCGCTGAGATAAAATCACCCCCCGGAGCGCAAAGATTAACCACATGCGCTGACACGCCATTAGCATGCAGTGCTTTTTCAACATCTTTAGGTAACACACCACCGCCAAAACGGGAACTGCCGAGAACGACGATCAAAGGTTGGGTTTTGTCAGCCTGCTGACAATTCGCCAAGCCTTGCTTCAAGCCAATAAAGCGCCATTCTGGAAAAACGTAATCGAGCATGCCGCCGACCAAAAGTTGCACACTCACGATGGTCACCGCAACGATGATCACGGTTTGTCGGGCTTTAGCATGCAGATTCTGCTTCTTCATCGATTCAGGAACCTGTTCATCCTAAAATTGAAAATAAATGAATGCTCTTTCGCCTTCAGGGAAAAAGAGCAGCCCAAGCAGAAAAATCGATGCCAGTCCAACCCCCATCAGGGCGGGCGACCATCGATATCGCCAGCGGGCCGGGTCGCTTAAAGACACTACCACATGGCCCGCCAACAAGCCCGCGACGATGACCCAGCCGATTAATTGCATTAGAGGTATGAGATTAATACCAGACGTTGGCAGCATCATGCGCTGCAAAATGTGCATGGCTGCAGAAAGGCTTTCGGCGCGGAAGAACACCCAGCCAATGGAGATCAGGATAAATGTGATCGTTGTGCTGACAACTTTGCCAAAGCGGGTGCTCAACCAACCAGGCCAACGCACCATTCGGTGGATGGCAAGCAAGGCGCCATGGTAGATGCCCCACACGACAAAGGTCCATTGTGCCCCATGCCAGAACCCGCCCAAGACCATGGTGATCAAAAGGTTGCGATAGGTCTTCCATTTCGGACCACGGCTACCGCCCAAAGGAATGTAAAGGTAGTCGCGCAGCCACGATGACAACGAGATATGCCAGCGTTGCCAAAATTCAGTCACGTTTTTCGCGAGATAAGGCAAATTGAAATTGAGCGGCAAATGAAAACCTAGCATCTGGGCCAAGCCACGAGCCATGTCGGTGTATCCTGAGAAATCGCAATAAATCTGCATCGCATAGCCAAATACTGCCAACCAAATGGAATGCGAAGCAAACTGATCGGGTTGGGCAAAAACGGGATCAACGATCAAAATGCCTAATTGATCGGCCAGGATGGCCTTTTTGAAAAAGCCAACGATGAATAGCTGTGTACCCACAAGCATACGTTCCCAGCTAAATCGCTTGGTGCGGCGTAATTGTGGCAGAAATTCATGGGACCGCACAATTGGTCCAGCGATCAGGTGTGGGAAAAACATAATGTATAAGGCGTAATCCAGCCATGACTTCACGGCCTTGGTTTTGCCTTGATAGACATCCACGATGTAACAGATGGTCTCAAATGTGTAGAATGAAATACCTAAGGGCAGTATCAAATTCAACCTTAAGCCGGTGACCGATAGCCCCACTCCATGGAGCACTGTATCCAAATTGTCTAAAAAGAAGTTGGAATACTTGAAGAAGGCTAATAAGCCGAGATTTATGCAAATGCTGAGCGTGACGAGCCTGCGTTTCCATACTTGAGGCCAGGATTTCTCCATTTGCAAGGCAACAAGGTAATCGATACCGGCTGTGAATAGAATTAAGATAATCTGCCAGGGGACGCAGCTCATGTAAAAATAGATGCTGCCCACCAACAACCAGAGCATGCGCCAACGATGCGGCCGAATGCTCCAATAGACGGAAAAAAAGAGACTAAAAAACAGCACGAATTTAAAAGTATGAAACAGCATCTTGCTGGTATCTCAATGTTCGGAAATCCCTTTCCCAGGTTACAAAATACCTAACAGGATAGGCCATTTTGGTCAATTGCAACTGATTTGAGGTGGTGATGCAGCTGGGATATAACACCAATGGTTTTGCGCATCATCAATTAGCTGATGCTATCAACATTTTAAGCGAATGTGGTTACACAAGCGTCGCCATTACCCCCGATGTACATCATCTAAACCCATTACAAGAAGACATTTACGACAAATGCACTCAGATTCGCCTGCTCCTGGACCAAACGCGTATGCACTGCGTTATCGAAACTGGAAGTCGCTTTTTGCTCAACGCCAAGCGAAAACATTGGCCTACGCTTTTGAGTCGTAATCCTGAGGATCGACTGCAACGAATGCGTTTTCTAACACAGTGCATGGATGTTGCTGTACTACTTGGGTCCAAATCCATCAGTTTCTGGTCAGGAACACCTGATGCAGCCGAGGATGAAACGGTTTTATGGGACAGACTTGTCGATGGCTGTAAACAGTTACTGGATGAAGCCGAGCGTCGTGATTTGCTGTTAGCCTTTGAGCCTGAACCGGGTATGTTTATCGATCGCATGGACCGCTTCAGCACCTTATATCAGTCACTGAATCATCCTCGCTTCGGTTTGGCATTAGATATGGGGCATCTTTTCTGCCAAAAAGAGTTACCCTTGGAAGCTCACATTCATCAATGGTCTGGGCAACTATTCGTTGTACACCTTGAAGACATGAAACGGGACGTGCATGATCACTTGATGTTCGGTGATGGCGAAATGCAGTTCCCACCAATTTTCGCTGCACTGCAAGCCATTCAATACCAACATGGTGTTTATGTCGAACTCAGCCGCCATAGCCACGATGCCGTTCGGACAGCTCAGCATGCCTATCGCTTTTTATTGGCCAATGGCTTCCCTGCTCTAACCCACTAGTGAAGCAGCCATTGAATCCATGACGAACCCTTGGTTATGGGCACAATTTTCTTGGCAGTGGCAGCAAGTTTGCGATAGGATGCGCTGCGCCGTGGTGCAAGGCTTTTGCTTTCAGAGACCACGAGCAAACGGATTATTTGCAGTTGTTCCTAGCAATGGAAGGAAAGCAATGTCCATTTTCAATAACCAAACCGCACATCAAACACATCGTCGCGATTTTCTGAAGCAAGCAGCAGCAACGACTGCTGCTTTGGCCTTACCCTTTGCTGCCCGGGCTGAATACCTACAAACACCGTCAGCCAGTCAATGTCTGTTTATTCATTTAACTGGCGGCCCTAGTCAAATCGATACTTGGGATCCCAAGCCCAATGCTCCATCCACGATGCGAGGGCCCTTTCAGCCCATACGAACCAGCCTCCCTGGCTTGTACATCTCAGAGGGTTTTCCGAATCTGGCTAAACGAGCTCATCATGTAGCTTGGGTGAGGTCCGTTTATCACGACGAAGCCCCCATCCATGAAACAGGACAACAACTCATCCAAACCGGTTTAGTCTCTGAGCCTGGGCCAGAATACCCGCACGTGGCCGCTATTGCCGGTCGAAGTGTCACTGCAACACCATCACGATTGCACCACGTTATTTTGCCAGGACCACTGAACAATACAGGAGTACGTATCGGCCATGGGCAATCCTGTGGTTCGTTAGGCGATGCCTGGCAGCCACAATTTGGCTTCCCAGACCGATTGTTATTAGGCCAAAACCAGACCATACAACGGGATCGCTTTGGTGCGCATCCCTTTGGTGAATCCTGTTGGCAGGCCTGTCAGCTGATTGAAAGCGGTGTTCCCTGGGTGACCATTAATATGTTCACCACCGTGTTCGATCAGATGACATGGGACTGTCATGCCGATGGCGCCTTGTTAGCGACGACCATCGAACAATGCGGCACTTGTCTGGCGCCGATGTTCGACCAAGCTTTTGCCGCACTCCTCGATACTTTGAACGAAAGGGGATTGCTGGAATCAACCCTTGTGGTCGCAACGGGTGAGTTTGGGCGGACTCCGGTCATCAACCGACGAGGCGGTCGCGATCATTGGACTGGCGTTTGGTCAGCACTATTCGCTGGCGGAGGTGTGCAAGGCGGTCGGGTGATTGGGGCGAGTGATCGTTGGGGAGGCGAACCCAAAGACCTGCCGATTCATGCTAGCCGCTTGGCTGCGACCCAACTGCACGCCATGGGGATCAATCCCGAATCGTGGATGCACTTGGTTGGTGTACCAACCGATGACAAGATTCTGCACGGACCCATTTTAGAGTTATTTTAGCTTGAATTAGCGAGCGCGATAGACGATGCGCCCCTTGGTGAGATCATACGGTGACAGTTCTACAGTCACTTTGTCACCCGGGATGATGCGGATGAAATTCTTGCGCATGCGGCCTGAAACATGAGCCGTGACGAGGTGGCCGTTGTCCAGTTCAACACGAAATTGCGTGTTGGCAAGCGCCTCCCTGACACGTCCCTCAACCTGTATGGCTTCTTCCTTGGGCATAAACCGAGAACTCCTCACAACATAGGGAATGAATCGTAACACGGTGGTTATCAATTTAGAATATGCAAAGCCACGCCGTTCACCAGTGGGGACGACGTGGCTTTTCCTTTATTTCACCCGAAACGGCCCAACTGTCACAACGATGCGTTTCGGCCTGAAGGATTAATTGAACAATATGGCCCAATGGTCTCTTTATTCTCCGTTGCCCGTTCGGCGACGCGGCCCGCGTTCTTCGCGTGGTCGTGCTTCATTCACGGTCAGATTGCGTCCCTTGAAACCTTGACCATTGAGTGACTCAATTGCTTGTTGAGCTTCGGAGTCATCTTCCATTTCAACAAAACCAAACCCCTTGGAGCGCCCGGTCTCTCGATCGATGATTACTTGGGCTCGGGTCACCTTGCCTTTTTCCTGAAACAGTGCCAACAGGTCGTCGGCTGTCGTTTCCCATGCCAGGTTACCCACAAAAATGTTCTTCGCCATGATCCACAAACCTCACTTTGCCTCGATCTAGATCGGATCGTTGTGTTGAAACTCCCTTTCAACTACGATCCACCATCAAAGGAATGAGTTGGCTCTGCTCATTCGATTGATCCGATGTGTTCCGAGAGTATGGTGAGAGAAATCCGACAATCACACAAAGATTGGTCTGGCCTCCATGCTTGAATTGAGCCGCCGATCAAGCACGCATCTCATCGGAATGTTGCTCCAGCAACTTCCCCCTATACGCGCGTCGATGGCTTTCGTGGCAACTCAACAAAAAATATCCATTTTTGAGACCAAACACTCAGAACCCATTCTTGTACGGATTATAAATGATAGTTTTGGGAGGTCCAGTCATGTTCACAGAGTAATTTTATCTTTTCTCCTGAATTCATGCATGAACTGAATTGCTTATTTCGCTCGCATTTGTAAGACCATCAATCGCTCTCTTGCTTCCGCATGATAAGGTTCCTGACGCAATACCTGTTGATATAAACTTCGCGAGCGATCAGGATAATTGTAGATTTCATAGAGAATGCCCAACTCCATCATGGCCTGTGAATGATCGGGCTGTATTTCTAAAGCGCGATGCAGCATCGCCTGGGCAGCGGGCAAGTCGCCTGTTTCACGCAAATACCAAGCCCTAGCAGTCAAGGCGTCAGGATCTTGAGCTTGCTCTTGGATTCGTTGTGCGGTCATGCGCTCAACTTCTTTGGTTTTGCCTTCAGACCAATACAGCACCAATAACCCGTGTTGCGCTCTGGCATGCTTGGGGTTCTTGGCCAGACATTGACGGTAATAATTCTCGGCGACGGCATTTTGGCCAAGATGCTGAGCAGAAGATGCTAAATTATACAGCGTATCAGGATCTTGTGGCGTCAAGCGATATGCTTGCTCGAACTGCGTTTTTGCTCCCTGATAATCTTTCTGCATGAGCAAAGCCACACCTTGCTGGTTGAGTTGATGCGCCTGCCGAGCATCGGATGAAATGCATCCGCATGTGTGGAGGGTCAAACCTGCAATGATCAATGATCCCCAACGCATCATATCCCCTGGCAACTCACTTTTTGAAGAGTCAATGGTCTGCGTATGTTCGGCTGGAAGATAGCAATTCTTGCATTCAAGGGAAGAGAACTTGAGCCAGTGTCTGACATCATTGAGGTGAATTACCAAATAGGCCTAGATGACTTAAGTTCAATCAAAGCTCCGGTTTAGAACAAGCTCTATCCCAAGTAAATCCCGCATTTGCGGCATTTTTATTGCGAAATTGAAAAATGCATGAGGTATGCTCTGAGTTTTTGCGCTTATGTCATTTGATTTTCCAAATAGAATATGAGCACGCTAGTTTACGTAGCTTGGGGTAGAGCCTGCCTTTGGATAAACTCAAGTAACTGAAATTCTGATCATGGAGATAGAGCACATGCTTCGCTCCCAACTCAAAACGAGATTGACTCAATGGTGTTTTTTCAGTTCGTGTGTCCTTTTGGTTCCAGTGTTGATTTGGGCTGGCGACCCAATCAAAGCCCCAGCAACTTCGAGATCAACGACAGCCTTCGGCGGACCTTATGAGGTAAAGACCATTAAGGATGTGGCCTACTTCGATGGCCCAACGGCCCATGCCACCAAACATAAACTGGATCTGTTCTTGCCCATAAAAGATGCCTTTCCCGTGGTCTTGTTCATTCATGGCGGTGCTTGGCAGCATGGCGACAAGAATTTCATGTTCGGTTTTTACAGCAAAATCGCCCACATGTTTGCACGCAATGGCGTTGGCTTTGTCGTTGCCAATTATCGTTTGTCGCCTGAAGTCAGGCATCCCGGTCACATTGAAGACGTTGCCAAGGCTTTCACTTGGGTTCATAAGCACATTGCCCAATACGGTGGTCGGCCAGACCTGATGTTTGTCGCTGGCCATTCTGCAGGTGGGCATTTAGTTTCCTTGCTGGCCACGGATGAACAATACTTGTCAGCTCAGGGTTTGAAATCGAATGTGATCAAAGGCGTCATTCCCATCAGCGGCGTTTATGCTATCCCACCCGAAAAACGCTTCCTCCCGAAGGTGTTCGGCGAAGATGCCCAACTCCGCAAATTAGCTTCTCCGGTACATCATGTTCGTAGCCAATTGCCTCCATTTTTGATCCTGTATGGTGAACGTGACCTTCCCATGCTGGATGAGCAAGCACAGAGCCTGCATCAGACCCTTGAAAAGAATAAGAATGACACTCAACTCATCGAACTGAAGGATCGAGATCATTTCACCATTATTGGACGTATGTTGTCTCAAGAGGATGAGGCCGTGCAAGCCATGTTGCAATTTCTCTCCAAGCATGCAGCGTCGTCGCTTCGGCCAATGGAGGGCAAATCTAACAACCAATGAAGTAACTCTTGCAGCTCCACTGCATCTGTCGTTGTTTGCTTGTTGGAAACAGGATTTGGTTCACTCAAAGGATATTCCGTGCCAATTACCACGCGACTGGCACCATCCCCCACGGGCTCACAACATATCGGCAATGCTCGAACGTATCTGGTCAATTGGTTGTTCGCTCGTGCCAACCAAGGCCAAATCATCTTACGGATCGAGGATATTGACTCCCCGAGAGTCAAGGCAGATGCCGAAAACAGTTTGATTATTGATTTACAATGGCTGGGACTGGATTGGGATGCCGGCCCCATGAAGCAAACGCATCGGCTGGCTGAATATCGGCTAGCATTGCAACAACTCCAGGCGAAAGAGTTGGTCTATCCATGCACGTGCACCCGTCGCGATATCGAATTGGCTGCTAGCGCCCCGCATGCGGAACATGAGGGCCCAACCTATCCAGGCACCTGTGCTCAACGACAAGTCCGTGATGCTCAAGCACTGGCCCGTGGCTCCTTTGCTTGGCGTTTTCGTTCACAACCATCGATACGCACTTTTCAGGATGAATTCCTTGGGTTCACATCGGTTCCCGAGGAGTTGTTGGGGGATTTCGTCGTTTGGAAAGCGGACGACACACCCGCATATCAATTGGCCGTTGTGGTTGATGATGCACTGATGAAGATTACTCATGTCCTTCGAGGCGATGATTTAGTGTCGTCAACACCGCGACAAATGCAACTTTACACTGCTTTGGGTTATGCGATTCCGAAATTCATTCACATTCCATTGGTCGTTGGCCCTGATGGCAGGCGGCTCGCCAAACGGCATGGCGACACCCGCATCGCTTCTTTACGGCAAGCCGGTGTGCCTCCCGAGCGCCTGATCGGGATGCTCGCATGGTCTTGCGGCTGGCAGCGGGATTGCACGCCCGTCCAGGCAATAGAACTGCTAAACGCCTTCGCCTTGAAAACCATTCCTCGCGCTGCATTTGTGCTAAGCCGTGATTTACTAGCGTCCATCGGCTACCTGGTTGCTTCTTGACGTGAATCATCAACCAACCAAAGTGATACGGAGCCGACCTTGTTGATTTGTTTGAATCCGTTATGATGTCCTTCGAAGTTATGGACAAATGACACTAACCAGCCCACGCAAGGATGCAAAACAAATGCGCTCTAATCTGATTGGTTTGCTGGTGATGTTCTTCGCTTTGACCAATGGTTGTGAAAAGAAAGACACATTAACGCAAACGCAGACGAAAGCATTTCCGACGGGAAATAAAACCGCCCCCCGGGCCGCCTCTCAAGCTGCCCTAAATGAACCAAACCCGGTGCAACAAGCTCAACATCTCGTCACTCCATCTAGTACTGCTCCGCGCGTGGATTGGTTGCATCAGCCCTTTGCTGACGCCATCAATCAAGAAACAGTACCACTCCAGTTGCCGCCCCTCAAAAACCGAGCTGGCCTATCGATTGGCAAGGTCTACAGTGAGGTTCAATCGCAATGGAACAGTATTAAACTGCGAGACGATGCGAACAAACCCATCCGCTATGTCGTAAGCTTTAAAACAGCGGAAGGCCCCATCGAGATGGTATTGTTCACGGAAATTGCGCCTAATCATTGTCGCAATTTCATCGCTTTGGTGCGGGCTGGGTTCTACAAAGGTCTGGCATTTGAAACGCGTATTGGTGAACCCCAGGAAGGCGCTTTACCCCAGGCGGTGGCGGCAGGTTCAATTGCAAGTGATGGTGATGATCTGGCACATTTGGGTTATTGGCTGAAGGCCGAGATTTTGAATGACGAAGTGGCCAAAAAACAAGGCCTGCTGCATCAACCCGGCATGGTTGGCGCTATTCACCTGCCGCAGATGCCTGATAGTGCGTGTTGCCGTTTTTATGTTTGTTTAACGGCTGCACCGCAATTAGACGGTCAATACACGCTGTTCGCCAAGGTGACCCAGGGACTACCCATTCTGGAAAAACTATTCAAATCTCCCGTACGTGAAACAACCAACCCACCGCCCTTGTTTCAAACTCCTTTATTGATTGAGGACGCGAGCGTGCAAATGGAACAGCGTCCCTAAAGGTAAACCATAAGCGCTGCAATCAGGCATGCCATTAACGGCTGGTCCAAGATCGAAAAAATAGCAACGTCCCATGTGCACACTCCCGGACTTATCGTAAAATGAGGGTGATGTGGTTTTGTCCGCCCGGTAAAGAAGCCGGGAGGGGACCCACGCAATGGGGTGTTGTGAACCTGGTCAGGCCGGAAGGAGCAGCCATAAACAATTACCCTTTGTGCAGTGGATCAGCCTCTCTCGGCCTCTTTGCCGGGCGGATTCGTTATCCAGATATCCAAACCGGCGTGCGTTGCCATAACGCAGCGAAGTTCTTATCAAAGATTGGCTTCACTCAGTGCCATGGCCAAGAAAGCAACGGCCTCCACAACCGCGACGACTCCCTCTGTGGCTAAACCTGAGGCCACTGTACGTACGGACTACACCGTCTTAGCGCGTCGCTATCGCCCGGCCTTGTTTAGTGACCTCATTGGACAAGAAGCCATTTCACGAGCTTTACAGAACGCCATTCAGCAAGGCCGGGTCGCGCATGCTTACCTCTTTAATGGTGCCCGCGGAGTAGGGAAAACGTCCACAGCCCGCATTCTCGCCAAGTGCCTGAACTGCGTGCAAGGCCCAACCACAACCCCTTGCAATGTCTGTGAATCTTGCCTGGCCATAGCACAGGGTGAAGATGTGGACGTGGTCGAAATTGATGGTGCCAGCAATCGCAACATCGATGACATTCGCGAGTTGCGGGCCAACGCCCAATATCGACCGCAGCGCAGCCGCTTCAAAATCTACATCATTGACGAAGTGCACTCACTGACAAAAGAGTCGTTCAATGCTTTGCTGAAAACGTTGGAAGAGCCCCCTGCCCATGTCAAATTCATCTTTGCAACGACTGAGATGAATAAGGTGCCCATCACCATTTTGTCGCGTTGTCAGCGGTTTGAATTTGGCGGCATCGGTGTCAAGCAGATACAAAACCGCTTGCAAGAAATCGTTGCCAAAGAAAACGTCGAAGCGGAGCCCGAGGCTTTGCAGTTGCTGGCCAAGCGGGCTGGCGGTTCGATGCGGGATGCACAATCCTTGCTCGATCAAGCCTTGGCCTTTGTGGAAGGCCCATTGACATTGGCTGACGTGCAAGCGTTATTGGGGATCGCCAATGATGAGCAAGTGGCTGAGCTCACCAAGTGCATTCTTGCCAAAGATCATGTGCAGACACTCAAGCAGTTTCATGCAGCATGTCATGAGGGTGTGCAGATTGGCGAGTTTTTGGATCAAATGATCGACTTTTGGCGTCAGCTCATGCTCGCCAAGGCTGTGGGTACGGAAGCCGATTGGTTGGAACAATCCCTATTACAACAAAAGGAATGGCAGTCGGCCATCAGGTCCCTCTCTTTGGAGCATATCCTGGCTGCCATTGATTTACTGGTCGCAGCCAAGGGACGTTTGCGTACCACCAGCCACGGCAGCATTCTGGCTGAAGCGACTTTTCTGCGCATGTGTCAATTGTCCGAGATGCAGCCCTTGGCGAATGTCGTTCAGCAGTTGCAGCAGTGGATCGAATCGGGTGCTCGGGCAACGACAGGAGCATCACCACCCCAGCCACCGAGCCCACGCTCGGGAACGGCTCCCCCCCGCCCTCCTAGTTCCCCTTCGTCCTCGACACAGCAATTGCCACTGACGGAGGGGAATTTGAAAACCATGTGGCAGCAGCTGCTCGATAGCCTCCCTCCCATGTTGGGTCGTATGTTGGGCAGTGCTGTCAGCGTTCATATCCTACCGCCCAGCACTTTGATCGCAAAGTTTACGCAACCCAATGCGCGCAATCGCGAGTATTGCCAGGATGCCGCACGAACGGCTCGCATCGAAGAAGTGTTATCCAAATTAGCAGGCCAACCCTGCTCGATGCGCTTTGAGCTTGAAACCACACCAGGTCATGAGAACCATGCACCGGTCGTGCCCAAAGCAACCGCTGCACGCAAATGGGCGGTGCAGCAACCGATCATTAAGCAAGCCATGGAACAATTAGGCGCTGAAATCGTCCGCATCGACGATGACTACGGAGCCAACGCAGCCAACTCTGCCCACTCGAGGGATCATCATGTTTAAAGAAATCGGCCAATTCACCAAGCTCTTGGGTGCCCTGCCGAAAATGAAAGAGGAAATGGAAAAAATGCAACAGCGTCTTGGGCAAATCGTTGCTGAAGGCGACGCTGGTGCAGGCATGGTCAAAGCCACGGTCAATGGCCGATTGGAACTTTTGCGATTGGAAATCAGCGCCGAAGCCTATGCATCGCAAGACCGTGAATTTCTGGAGGACCTGATTCGCGGCGCCGTGAATCAGGCTTTGGATAAGGCACGTGCACAAATCGGTGAAGAAACCAGCAAAATGGCTGGCCATTTAGGCTTTCCTGGCATGCCCGATATTTCAAGTTTTTTAGGTTCTTGAGTTATGGTACAAGCCTGGGATCAGCCACGTAACGCTGTTGAACGACTGATTCAAGAGTTTAGCCGTTTGCCCGGCATCGGCCCCAAAACGGCTGAGCGGTTGACGCATCACTTGCTGACCACCGAAGAAGCGCAGGTGATGTCCTTGGCGGATGCCATCGTGCAAATCAAGAAAAGCGTACACCCTTGCCGTCAATGCTTTCAACCCACCGAGACCGATCTTTGTTCCATCTGCACGGATGCGAGCCGCGATGCTCAACTCCTATGCATTGTCGAACAACCCAAAGATTTGATGGCCATCGAGCGTTCCGGAGTCTTTCGTGGACTCTATCATGTATTGCAAGGACGATTAGCCCCGTTAGAGAACATTGGTCCCGAAAAATTGACCATTGATGCATTGTTGCGTCGAGTGCATGAGCAAAAAGTGCGTGAAATAATCCTCGCAACTAATCCAACGCTGGAAGGAGATGGCACCGCCCTGTACATCTCAAATCTCCTCAATGATTCAGGAGTAAAAATAACCCGGTTAGCGCGGGGTCTGGCCGCCGGTTCCCATTTGGAATTCGCCAACAAAGACGCTTTGGCGGATGCCTTAACCGGACGGCGTGATTATTGATTAGAAAGGGGTATTTTGTCCTTGCAATCAAAATACTCTTGCACTATCGGTGAAGTCTGGTTATCCAGTTTTTGATTCTTGGTCTTGGAGTACAATAACGGGATGCGATTGGATACATCCCAACAACTGCGCATGCAACAAAAGCTGATTCTTGCACCACGCATGATTCAGTCCATGGAGATTTTACAGCTTCCCATTCTGGAATTGCAGGAGCGCATACAACAAGAACTCCAGGAAAACCCCGTCCTGGAGCTGAAAGAAAAACCTGCGAAAGATCAGGCACTGACCGAACCAACTCCTTCCCCTGATAAACCCGAAGCGGAATCCGATTACACCGAAGCCGAATACGACAATTGGGAAAAAAACTACTCCGACCGAACCAACCGTTCCCAAAATGGTTTAGATGATGAGAATGATCGTAAACATAACGCGATGCAAAACATGCCTTCGCGTAGCATCTCTTTGCAAGAACATTTGCTTGAACAATGCAACCTCATGGAGATTCCTAAGCATCTGGAAGGTTTGGTAATTCAGCTCATCGCTAACTTGAAAGAGAACGGCTATTTGCCCAGCCATGATGAATTGCGGTCCACCTTGGGTATGGCTATACCCGATGAAGAACTAGACGCTGCTGTCGCCATTATTCAACGCATGGAACCAGCGGGCATTGGCGCCAGGAATTTGCGCGAGTGCCTGCTATTGCAACTGACGCCCGATACACCGCATGCGGATATTTTGCGGGTGCTGATTGCGCAGCATTGGGACGATCTAGAACACAATCGCATACCGGCAATCCAAAGACGAACAGGCTTCGAACTAAGCACCATCCATGAAGCCTTGGAAACACTGCGGCATCTTAATACTCGGCCAGCGGCTGCTTTTAAGGACGAACAAATTCACTACGTCGTTCCGGACGTCATTATTGAAAAAGATGACCATGATGAATATGTGATCAAGCTTGTGGATGATTATATCCCGAATATTTACACCAACCCAATGTACATTCAGAGGCTAAAAAATAAAGAAGGGGATGCGAAAGAGCGCGAGTTTCTGAAACAAAAAATCCAATCCGCCATGTGGTTGGTTGAAGCTATTCAGCAAAGACGGGCCACGCTCGAAAAAGTGACACGAGCGATCATTCAGCATCAACGCGCTTTCCTCGATCATGGCCCCGAACATTTCACCCCCCTTAAGATGCAACAAATAGCTGACGATGTCGGCGTGCACGTCACGACCGTCAGCCGAGCCGTGGATGACAAATGGGTGCAAACGCCACGCGGTGTTTTTCCGCTGAAACGCTTTTTTGGTGGCGGCACCACCACCTCCAGCGGTGAAGAAATTGCCTACGAACAGATCAAACGCAAACTGTTAGAGATTATTGAAAAAGAAGATAAAGCCAATCCGTGCAGCGATGATGATTTAGTCAAACAATTGCAAGCAGCCGGCTACCCTGTCGCGCGCCGAACGGTTACCAAATACCGCAAATTATTGAAGATTCCATCTTCAAGGCAACGTCGACAATGGACTAATGGCATTCAATCACATCCTTGATTCGCAAGAAAGCTCGCCCATGCGTCAACTTCTGGAGAGTTTCCAGGCCGAAGAAGCCAAAATTCAGCAAGGCGGTGGCGCTAAAGCGGTTGACCGTCAGCATGAAAAGGGCCGACTCACCGCACGTGAGCGGATCGCTATGCTGTGCGATGCCAATGGCAATGACTTGCCGACGTTCATTGAACTTGGCTTATGGGCCGCCTGGCAGATGTACACCGAATGGGGCGGTGCGCCCTCAGCAGGCGTGATCACTGGTGTCGGCCAAATCGCAGGCCGATGGTGTATGATCATCGCCAACGATGCAACCGTGAAAGCGGGTGCCTTTTTCCCTATGACCTGCAAAAAAGTGCTGCGCGCTCAGCGGCAAGCCATGGACAATCATTTGCCGCTTGTCTATTTGGTGGACAGTGCCGGTGTATTTTTGCCGCTCCAGGACGAAGTCTTTCCCGATGAAGATGATTTTGGTCGTATCTTTCGCAACAATGCCGTGATCTCAGCCATGGGGATTCCTCAATTCGCAGCGATTATGGGCAACTGCGTGGCTGGCGGCGGTTATCTTCCTGTGCTGTGTGACAAGCTATTGATGACTGAGGGGTCTGGCTTATACTTGGCTGGGCCGGCCTTGGTCAAAGCAGCTATTGGGCAAACCGTCAGTCATGAGGAATTGGGCGGAGCGGCCATGCACGCCTCCATCAGTGGGACCATCGATTACCGCGAGCCCAACGATCAAGCATGCTTGGATCGTTTACGCCGCCTGATTGGGCTGTTGCCTGCACAGTATGCGGTAAAACCAATCGAAAACGACCTCGAACCTACACAAACTCCTGAAACGGTTTACGAATCATTTAATCCGGATGCACGTAAAGAATACGACATTCGCGATTACATCAGACAATTGCTTGTGGACCGCGGCCAATTTGACGAATACAAGGCAGAATTTGGGCAATCCATGGTCTGCGGCCATGCTCGCATCGGCAGTCAACCCGTCGGCATTGTCGCCAATCAAAAGCAACGCAGTAAAACTTCCAAAGGATTACTTGAATACGGCGGCGTCATTTATGTCGATGCTGCCGACAAAGCGGCTCGGTTCATCATGGATTGTAATCAGACGCGCGTACCCTTACTGTTTCTGCAAGATGTCAATGGCTTTATGGTTGGTCGCGATTCCGAACAAGCCGGCATCATCAAAGCCGGTGCCAAGCTGGTGAATGCGATCTCCAACAGTGTGGTGCCGAAACTCACCGTGATTATGGGCGGCTCTTTCGGCGCCGGTAATTATGCTTTGTGTGGTAAAGCGTTTGACCCTCGTTTCTTGCTGGCTTGGCCCACTGCCAAATATGCGGTCATGGGAGGGCAGCAAGCCGCCAGTACTTTGCTCGAAGTAACCATTACCGCCCTCAAACGCCAAGGGCACGAGCCCGATAGTGCTGAGTTGGCAGAGTTACGACATAAAGTGCAAAAGTCCTACGAAGAAAAGATGGATATCCGTTACGGCGCCGCGCGTTTATGGGTGGATAAAATCATCGACCCAGCACAAACCCGTAAATGGCTCATTGCACTTCTACAAATCTGCACGCAATATGATGATCAGCGTCCCTTTAAGACAGGTGTCCTGCAGGTCTAAGCCTAAAAGAGTAATCAAACATGCGTCCTTCCATCCGCATTGGCAATGGCTGTGGTTTTTGGGGCGACAATTTGGATGCTCCCATCGCGTTGGCCCAAGAGGGCCGGCTGGATTACTTGACGCTCGAATACCTCGCTGAATTGACCATGTCCATCTTGGCGTTGCAAAAACAGCGTAAGCCCGATGCAGGTTATGCCACGGATTTTATCGATGTTTTAACGCGCCTGGCCCCAATTCTCAGTGAGCAACCAAAACTCAAAATCATTACCAATGCTGGAGGCATGAATCCACTTGCATGCGCAAACAAGGCTCGCGAGGTTCTCAACGCTGCAGGGTTGCATCATAAAAAAATCGCTTTGGTTACCGGCGATGATCTGTATCCAAGGCTGGACGAATTACTAAACGCAGGCCATGCACTACAGCACTTGGACACGGGAGAGCCGTTACAGACCATCCACTCCCGGGTGGTCAGCGCCAATGCGTATTTGGGTTCCGCGCCTATTGCGGAAGCTTTGCGCCTGGGGGCGGATATCGTCATCACAGGCCGCGTTGCTGATGCATCGCTAACCTTGGCCCCTGCCATGCATGAGTTTGCTTGGCGGCCTGACGATTGGGATCGATTATGTGCAGGAACTGCGGCAGGGCATTTAATTGAATGCGGTGCACAAGTCACCGGCGGCTTATGGTGTCAGTGGGAAGCGGTGCCTCAGTTTGCATTGCAAGGATATCCCATCGCCGAAATTGAAGCCTCTGGTTTATTTCGCATCACCAAGCCAGAAGGAAGCGGCGGCATCGTCAACGAAGAAACCGTCGGCGAGCAACTACTCTATGAAGTCGGCGACCCAGCTGCTTACTTGACTCCGGATGTCACCGCTGATTTCACTTCGCTGCGTTTGACCGACCAAGGGCAAGATATTGTCACCGTTAGCGATGCACGCGGTAAACCAGCGACCTCTTTTTACAAAGTGTCGATTGCATACCGCGATGGTTATACGGCTACAGGCACTCTTGCTCTCTATGGTCAGAATGCTGTCGAGAAGGCTAGGCTAGCGGGTCAGATCATCTTCGACCGTTTGCAACGAGCTGGTTTTTCCTACCAACGCAAGAATATTGAAGTGATTGGTGCCGGAGATATCGTGCCCGGTCTTGCAATCCCAACTTCACCTCGTGAAGTAATGCTGCGTGTGTCGGTTCATGATGCAAACCAAACGGCCGTTGAACGCTTTACGAAAGAATTCGCGCCTTTGGTTACGGCGGGTCCTCCTGGGGTGACGGGTTACACCACAGGCCGGGCAGCAGTCCGCCAAGTGTTTGCCTATTGGCCTTCACTGATTGCCAAGTCCGCCGTTCAAGCCAAAGTTCAGTTGGAGTGTCCAGCATGAACCTTTCCGAAACGGTACCTTTGCGTGAAATGGCTCACACCCGGAGCGGCGACAAGGGCAATCATGCCAACATTGCCGTCTTGGCGTACACCCCTCCTGGTTTCGATTGGCTGAAGAAGCATCTCACCATCGAACGCGTGCAATCGTACTTGGCCAGTTTGGGTTGCTCGCGCATCGAACGGTTTGAAGCTTCCAATTTACGAGCTTTCAATTTTGTCCTTTATGATGCCCTGGCTGGTGGAGCAAGTCGATCTTTGCGCATCGATACCCAAGGTAAAACATTGGGACAAGCGCTTTTGGATCTGCCCATCCCCATGCCCGTGAATATCGAAGAGATGCGCCGCCCCCATCAAAGGAATTTACGATGAGTGAATCCGTCGTTTTATATGAAGTCAAACCAAATGCCGTTATCATCTCATTAAACCGGCCCGATCGACGCAATGCTTTAAATCGATTGATGGTTCAACAATTGATCGAGGCTTTTCGTCGGGCAGAGCAGGAATCGAATAGCCGCTGCACCATCTTGACAGGGACTGGATCCGCATTCTGTGCTGGTATGGACCTGGCCGAAGTGGCTGAAACCTTGGACCAGCCAGGTGAAGCGGAACAGGTTCATCATGATGCGAAACAGCTCGCTGCATTGTTCGACTTAATATACACGTCCAGCAAACCGACTTTGGCAGCCGTCAATGGCCCTGCGGTTGCTGGAGGTGCGGGACTGATGACTGTGTGCGACCTGGCCCTGTCCACCCCTGGCGCAAAGTTTGGTTACCCTGAAGTGAAACGCGGGTTGGTGGCTGCGATGGTCATGCCGCATTTGTTGCGACATGTCGGCGAACGGGCCGCCCGCGAGTTGCTTCTGCGCGGCAATCTCATTGATGCCGTGGAGGCCAAGCGTATTGGCCTGATCAACGACATTGCTGCTGAGGGCCAGTTGCTTACCATGGTCATGTCCTGGGTGAAGGAATTGGCCGAGGCCAGCCCACAAGCCTTGACGATCACGAAAAAGCTATTGCAGCAAATGAACTTGATAACGGACCCAATGAAAAAAACCACTGCGGCAGCTAGTGCAGATGCACGACTGCATATCGAAGCCAAAGAGGGGTTGCGCGCCTTCCTGGAGAAAAAACCTGTGCCTTGGGCTAGCCCATAAATGTGAAGTGAGATGAAGTGGTCATCGTTTAAGTCATCAAGTAGAGCCAGAGCAAGCCTGCAATAAATCCACAAGCAAGCACCAGGGTCAACAAGAGAATCGTGACCCAGTCGACTTGGCGTTTTTTCTGCGGGTACGCTGTCGCGATTTCAATGCTGGAACTGCGAAATCCGCTATTGATTTGACTCGATCCAGCTTCAGGGGGATTTTGTGGATTACTGCGATTCATGGAAGATGCGGACTGACGCATACTCGGTGCGGATCCCGGGCGATGGACTTTGACGGAGTCCTTCGTTGGATTCACTTCAAGCGCAGCAGGTGCGACAACTAAATCTCGAAACTCTGGCTGTGAACGCAAGGGCTCAAAAGGCCCTGTTTGCTGTTTGCTAATACGCACATTATCCGCATCGCCCAAGCGTCCTTCCTTTAGACAACGACGAATCGCTTGCAAACTGCCTTTGACCGTGTGTGTCGTTCCGAATTCATCCTCATAAACAATGAACCACACATCCTGTTGGGCATTCGCCAAGGCAGGAGAAGCCAGCTTTTTGGTGCTTCGCCCCATCAAGTCTTCCACGAACTCACGGCAGGTGTTTGGCCTTTGTTTAGGGTCAGCACTCATGGCCCGACGGATGGCCCAATCAACGCGCTCGCTTAGATGGGCGGCCAATTGCCGCGGCGGAGGAAAATCATTCTGGACTTTCTTCATCCAAGCATCCAGTGGACTGCATGATTTGAATGGCAACTCGCCAGACAAAGCCATGTACAATGTTGCACCCAAAGAATAGATATCACAGCGGGCATCAGCGTTTTTGGCGTTACGAAACTGTTCAGGTGCCATGAATTGCGGGGTGCCTAAACCACGCCCAGTACGTGTGAGGTTCAGTTCCGTTTCGGTTTCTTTCACCAACCCCATGTCGGCCAATTTGGCTTTACCCTCAGGCGTGATCAAAATGTTGTCCGGTTTGACATCGCGGTGAATCATTCCTTGACTGTGAGCTTTATGCAAGCCTTGAGCGATTTGAGCGATGATCTTGATTGCTTCTTTTTCGGAGATGCGGCCCTGGCGGTCGATGCGCTGACCGAGCGTTTCCCCCTCGACATATTCCATTACAAGATAGGGAGTTGCATTCTCGTAGCCGAAGTCGAGGGCGCGGACAATGTTCTCATGGTCCAAGCTGCTGGCGGCCCGGAACTCTTGTTCGAACCGCTTGACTAGCACTTGGTTGTTGGCCATGTTGGCGGGAACGATTTTTATAGCAACGAACTCGCCAGTGATCTGGCTACGCGCTTTGTAGACTGATCCCATTCCGCCATCAGCGATCTTATGGATAATGTCGTACCGGCCGATGCTTTTGATGGTCGGTGCGCCTTTCGGGACATCCGAAGGCATGTTCAAGCTCTCCCCACCCTGGTTGGCCTTCCTAGCTTTAAGGTGATCGTTGTTTCGTCTGTATTAGCCTACAAGATAACCCAGATTAACTATGAAAACCAGCATTAACTTCGAGTTCCTGCATATCCCATCGTTTTACAAGTCGTCATTTGCAGGAAAAAGTAGTTGTTGTTTGCTAATGATTGCCAATATCGTCCGGACGCCGAACTCTTTGAGCAGCACCTGCTTTCAAAGAGCTGGGTTTTCGCTTCACTTCAAAGATGACTTCTTCGCCCTCACGAGCATCAATAAACTCCAGTCCAGGCTCTAAATCCGTGAAATGAAAGAAATAATCATAGCCGTCGTCGCCAGCAATAAAGCCAAACCCGCGATCGATCACTTTCTTTTTGATCTCGCCTCGGAGACTAGGGCCTGACTCCACTTCGCTATGCCAGTCCTGGTCCAACTCCGTACTGACGAATTCTTCCTGTGCTTCTTGTTTTTCGCGTGCGAACATTGATCGGCAAGCGTCGCAATAAAAGCGCTGCCCCTTACGCGGGTGAAAAGTCGTCCAAACCCAGCGTTCACCTTTATGATTGGGCGACTCGCATTCGCGCTGGTGCGATTCGTATTTCAGCTCCAACTCTTGCAGCAGATCATCGAGCCAAATAATGTCAAAGTCACGCACGCGTGCAACATCGGTCGTCTCGGCAAATTCAGGCGCACAGGCGCCGCGGATGGACGCGACGACGACTCTTTTTCCTAAATGGCGTACGGCCTGCAGCATGGGTTTGAAATCCAGATCGCCTAAAACGGCAATGGCTATGTCGTATGCATGTGGAATGGCTGCGTAGTAAAGCATGCTCGTGGCCAACGAAATATCCACACACTTTTCTCGAGGTTCAAAATTATCGCGTGGATCGCGATCAGCACGCCTCAGACGCCTGCCTCGAAAATTAATCGGAAAAATCTGCACATCGTAGTGATATTCTTCACGCAGCAAATCAAAAAAATCCAAACGACGCTGAACCGCTTCCTCATCCTGCAAATCGTAATTCGATGCATAGCTGCCGAACAAATGCGTGCGCACGACATCAACCGGTACACCGTGCATCTGCTGTGATACCGATTGCGCTAAGACCTCGGGTAATTTGCCAAAATCCAGATGGAAATCGACTTTCCCGTAAATCTCGGCTAATCGAGGGGTGTTGGCATAAATCCAGGTGCCATCCAGGAAGATCATGGCTTTGATCATGATGGTGATACCTTAAAAAATGTTAAACGCACCAGTAATTACAAAGAAATACAACTTCCATTCCGATTGGGAATGCCATTGTTAAGCTATAGCTTATAAAAACCTTGAACTATGGAAACGCTCGACAGTTGCAGACATAAAATAACCCATCAAGATCAGCCCACGACCTTGATGGGTGGTTGTGTTCACAGATTAAATGAGTTCAGTCTTTCCTGGCATGGCAACAGGGGGAACGGGCAAATCACCCATCGCCAACGTCTTGGGCAACAGATTCTCTTTTGAATTCAATGCTTGTTCCCAAGTAACTGCTTTGCCGGTGTAGCAAGTCAACCGGCCCATAATGGCGGTCAATGTGCTGAATGCGACATTTTGCAGTTCATTGATCGGTTTGCCAGCCCGTATGCTCTGGACAAGATCGACATGTTCTTGCTGATAAGGTTCGTTGTCCTGGCGTGGGTTCAGACGCCATTTGTTTTCACCAACAATTTCATAGTGTCGTCGGCCTGCTGAAGTGTAGAGAATACCCTTGGTGCCGACCAGGCATTCAGAGACGTTTTGTTCACACTGGTCGATTTGCCGGCACATGCTCATCGAGTGCATGCCTTGGTCAAATTCATAATCGACGGCAAAATGGTCGTAAATATGGCCGAATTGGGGCTCTATGCGTACCTGACGGCCCCCCATGCCGACTGCTCGCTTCGGATGGCTTTGCATGCCCCAATTGACAACATCGAGGTTGTGCACGTGTTGTTCGACAATGTGATCACCCGAAAGCCAGGCAAAATATAACCAATTGCGCAGCTGCCATTCCATATCCGACATGGACGGCGTGCGGTTGACGTGCCAAAGCCTGCCTTGATTCCAATAACAACGAGCTGCAACGATTTGGCCGATCTGACCATCGTGCACGCGTTTCATGGCTTCCAAATAGCCTGTTTGGTGCCGACGCTGAGTCCCAGCACCGATGCCTAACCCCTTGGCTTTTGCTTCTTCAAAAGCTTGTAAACACTCGCGGATGCCCGGACCGTCGACTGCAACGGGTTTTTCCGTGAACATATGTTTGCCCGCCGCCACGGTTGCTTTGATATGCATCGGGCGAAATCCAGGAGGCGTCGCCAGGATGATGTAATTGGCATCGGTGGCTAACACGCCTTTATAGGCATCGAAACCGGAAAAGCAGCGGTCTTTGGTGACCTGAAAACGCTCGCCCAGGTTTTTTTGAAAGTAATTGAACTTCTCATCAACGCGTTCGGGGAACATATCACCAATGGCTACCAGTTTGATGTTGGGCCCGGCATGGCAGGCTTGCTCAACAGCTCCTGTACCCCGACCGCCACAACCGATGACTCCGACACGAATCTCGTCGTTATTCCCTACGAAGTAGCCCGCCATGGCCGTGGTCTGCGCTGCGACCAAGGTTGACATCATCGATGCGGCTGCGGTGGTTTTAAGAAATCGTCGGCGCTGCGGGGAGGTCGGTTTGTTCGATCGGGCCATGACAATGCTCCTATGCGTGGAAGGGATAAATGTGAACGTCAATCCGTTTATTGATAAGGGCTGGTTTTCGTGACGGTCGAGCGCAGATTCTTCAACTCTTCGTACTCTTCTACTGGCCGAACAACGCGAAATCCAACATATAACGCTTCCGTCAACCACCAGATACTTTGGGGTCGCTGGGGATCCTGCCGCAACCATTCGCGGATCGAGCCTCTTCGCGCCGCAGAGCGTAACCTGCCAGCCTCATCATCCCATGAGCCACCTCGAACGATGTGCGAAAAGCGTTTGTTGGTCGGTTTGTTGAACGGATTGAGCAAGGCTTTGTCACTCGGCCACTTAGAATACATCTGTGGATCGAAATGATCGATGCACCACTCGGCCACATTGCCGTGCATGTCGTGTAATCCCCAGGGATTGGGTTTCTTTTTACCCACGGGATGCGGCTGAGCATCGGCATTATCCGTGTACCAGGCATACTCTTTCAACATTTCCGGGTCGTCACCGTACGAATAGCTGCTTTTCGTGTTAGCACGGCAGGCATATTCCCATTCCGCTTCGGTTGGCAGGCGATAGGTTTTACCTGTCTTCTTGGAAAGCCAATAACAGTACTCCATGGCCGCGTGATGGGTCATGCAAATGGCCGGATAGCCATCATGTCCATAGCCAAACGTCATGTCGGTATAGGGAGGCGTTGGACGAGTGACAGCATCACCTGACACCGGTTCCTTGGGTTTGGTGTCCTCCAGTTCTTTCTTCAAGTCCAAACTGAAGGCGAACAAATCATATTCATTCCAAGTAACCTCGCATTTGCCCATCCAAAAGGGTTTGAGAGTGATCTTTCGCTGTGGACCTTCATTTTCTTCCCGATTAGATTCGCCGTCTGGGCTACCCATTGAAAATGAGCCACCTGGAATTGGCACCATGTCGAATTGAACGCCAGTGCCAGGAATGGTTTCGGTATAAGGTTTGAACTCTACTTTGGGTTGATTTTGCAACGGAATTGATTCACATGATGAACGGTTGAATCCCAAGAAGCCAATGGCTAGGCCAAGAAAAAGAATAAGCAACAATCGCAACAAGCTATTCTCCTTCGTCAGGCTGGTGCAGCGTGGATTGATCCAAGGTAGGAAGCTGACGGTTTCCCAACCAGTCAGGCATATTACGTAGAATAATGATAAATCTGAAGCATTGCAATGAACAAACCTTGTTCGAGCGAGGAAATCATGAGTCATTTAATTAGCTTTTGGCTATTGCTTGGAGTCCCCCAAACGCAGCCATTGCAACGGTTTGCATTTGAGCAGCCTTGCATGGGCACCTTGGCTCGCATTGTCGTTTATGCTCCGGATTCAGTTAAAGCGAAACAAGCATCAGACGTTGCCTTTCAACGCATGCAAACTTTGAATCGCATCATGAGCGATTACCAGGATGACAGTGAATTGATGCAACTCTGCCATAAACCGTTTGGCAAAGCGTATGCGATAAGCAATGACCTGTTTTTTGTAATCGAAAAAAGTCAAGCCGTTGCCGAGGCCTCGAACGGCGTTTTTGACATCACGGTTGGCCCTTTAACCAAACTCTGGCGGCGTGCCCGTCGTCAGCATAAGCCTCCTTCTCCTCATGAAATCGAAACTGCCCAAAAACATGTCGATTTTCGATCCCTTCAACTTCATCCTGACAAGCAACAACTTACTTTATTGAAAGATGGCATGCTTCTCGATTTAGGCGGCATCGCTAAGGGGTATGCGGCAGATCAGGCATTCAAATGCCTGAAGGACCAACAACTACCCCGCGCATTGGTCGTTTTAGGCGGTGAAGTTGTGGCAGGTGATCCGCCCCCTGGACAAACGGGCTGGGTCATTCAAATTCCATCCGTTCCAAACCAATTGGCTCGCAAACAGCCATCTATTCTTATCGCGAATCGCGCTGTTTCGACATCGGGCGACCAGGAACAGTTCCTTGACTGGCAGGGGAAGCGGTTTTCGCACATCATAGATCCACGGACCGGCTATGGCAGAATTGAATCGCCCACTGTGACGGTTGTTGCCCAAAGCGGCATGGAAGCGGACGCCTGGGCTACGACATTTAGCCTTTTGTCGCTGGACCAAACCAAACAACTTCTAACTGTTTTGCCACAAGTGGACGTTCGGCATATTAGTCAACAAAATCAAGTGCCTACGGAGTGGCATTCAGAAGGTTGGAAGCGATGGACCGATGTTAAATGAACATCTGAATACTATTTCCATGAGCACGAATTCGGCCTTTTTAGAGTTGAGTCGTTAATCTTTTTTTTCGCGTTTTAGCCAATTGCGAATCGATATTGACTGCGCTATGATGAAGCTGCCTTCAGAATGTTTGATCAAGTCCCAAATGAGCTGCCTTTGTTAGGAAGCATTCTCATGCTCGATATACAATGCCCCGCATGCAAAACGGAATACGAATTGGACGCCAGTTTTTTGAATCGCAAAGTCGTGTGTCATCAATGCCAACAGCGCTTCTTGATCACCAGCGACGGTGCACTGATCGAAGAAGTGGGCTTAGAAATGGAACTAACTCATGATTCGGCCAATCGGGAAACGGCTGCTTCAGAATCGATGAATGATGCTGCAGATGAACAAGCCATGCAAAGGCCAATGCCGCGACGTCGCCCATCCCGGCGTCCACAAAAATCCATCGCCATGCCGGTCATCGTTATCAGCTTGACGGTGTTTGTGGTGTTGGGCGTCGTCATTCTTTCGGTGTACATGATTATTCGCGGATTCAGCGATGAAAAAGAGCCAGGGAAAAACAAACTCGCCAGTTTCGCCACGATGCCAGACAACCATAATCCTAACACGCAGCAACGGCAGGGTCCCGATTTGGGAGATATGGGAAATCGTCCTACGAATTTCGAACTGAAAGACCTAAACACCTCTGATTCGCAATTCCTCATTCTCAAGCCGAATGGCCCGGTCATCACGGCTGCGGATTTGCCGGTGCGTGAACCAACCAAAGCTCAATTCCCCGCGGCTAAAATAAAGGAATCAACGGTCTTCATTCGCGTGGACCGCGAGAATGGTGCAAGTACGGGAAGCGGATTTTTCGCATTTGAACCTGGATTAGTGGTTACCAATGCCCACGTCGTCGGCATGATGCGGCCTTCGGACAAAGCCCCGCAAAATGTGGATGTGGTCATCAATAGTGGTGAAACCAACGAAAAAAGGCTGAAAGCAGATGTCATTGCCGTCGATCGCATTCACGATCTGGCGATTCTGAAAGTTCGGGGTAATCCATTACCCCCGCCGATGCCTATCCTTTCCTCAACACAACTCGTTGAAACGCAACCCGTCACCGTGGCAGGATTCCCCTTAGCTACGCAAATTGGCAAAAACATCTCTTTGCGACAGGCCACGGTTTCCAGCCTGCGAAAGGAAGATGGCCGTTTGACGACCGTGCAAGTTTCAGGAGGCATGAATCCTGGCAATTCTGGCGGGCCTGTCATCGATCAAGATGGTCGCGTGGTCGGTGTTTCCGTTTCCATTCTCGGCAATCGACCCGATTTTACTGAATCTTCAAATACCGACTTTTGCTTCGCGGTGCCCACGGATTATGTCTATGACCTGTACTATGGTACGGTTCAATCGCTCATCATTCTTCCTTGTTCGGTAGGTGAAAAAGGATTATCTATTCCGATCCAAGTGCGACTCAATGACGCATTGAACCGAATCAAAACTGTTAGCCTGGAATGGTGGATCGGTAATCCAGGCGACTCTATTCCCGGCAGCCTGAAGAATCCATCCGAACAAAGCCAACGGCCTGAAGTGCAAACTCTCGTGCTCAACACCCAACGTATCGGCACGGGCAAGAGCATTGCCGAGGGTGAGTTAAATGTCCCGACCCTTGCACAAGGAAAAGCACTTTGGATACAACCGAAAATTGAATATCAGAGTGCTACGGGGCCGGTCAACCGATGGTATTCCGCCCACTCCATTCAGTTTGCATCGCCGTTTATCAGCAAAAGCAGCGTCAAATCCCCACCGAAGAAAGACATTCTCGATGTATGGGAACTCAGTCACTATTTTCAGACGCGCATTCGCTCTGAACATGGGGAGTACAATTTTTCGCCGGTCAAAATTTCGATTCAGGATAAATGGCGCGACATTGAACCTGCACCAACGGGCGTTCGGCATGTGCGCAAAATCACAGCCTTCAACGTCGGCGCCCAAGTAAAAGGTGAACCTCTCAACTATCAAACCCTGGTTGCCCTATTAATGAATTCAGGAGGCGGCGGCTCGACCAACGGTAGCGATTTTTCGAGCTTAAAACAGCATGAGCAGTTTTTATTCGGATCGCTCTGCCATTTGCCTAATTCCATGCAAGAATGGGATTTTTCATTGCCGACCGGTGCCATCGAAGTCGACCAGCGCTGGAAAAAAACCATTAAATTGCCACTGCTTTTTGCCCTAGGGCGTGCTGAAATCCAAAATCTGGAAGTGCAATGTCGTTATTTAGGGAAAACCAAAATCAATGACATTGAAGTAGCGATCATAGGACTGCACAGCGACTTTGTACCAACGTCGGCAATGCCCGCAACTGGCTCGCTCATAGGCCTAGCGCATATTGATTTGGACACAGGCCATTTGAACTATCTTTACGGCACAATGGAGCTGGAGGTGGAAAAAGCCAATCTTTCAGCCGCTGTCAGCGGAGGGATGGGGGTCATTCAAAGTTCATTGGTTGGCAAACTCGAGTTTCGCATTGTCAGGACCCCTGTACCCGAGTAATAGCAGCGTTAGCCTATGATCGACTACGAACATCATCGTCCATGTTCAGGATATCGGGAATGGCTTGCAAGCGCCCATCCCGGTCCACGCAGGCCAAGGTGGATTGCCCCTCGGCAAGCAATTGATGATCACGCCATAGTTCATAACGATGTTCGATGCGGACAGGTGTAGTTCGGACTAAAATGGTTCGTAGCTTTAACAGATCATCATAGCGTGCGGGCAGTTTGAATTTGCAATCTAATTTGACGACCACCAGGTAATGCCCGGCATCCTCGATATCTTTGTAGGCGAAACCCTGCGCCCGCAACATCTCTGTTCGGCCAAGCTCAAAGTAAACAAAATACTGCGAATGGTGTAGAAAGCCCATACGGTCCGTTTCAGCATATCGAACACGGATATACGAATCATGTTCACGAATGTCCGTTCGCATGGTGTTAACCAACCCGTTAGCGAATAAGCAGCCACCGTTCCCAGGGCCAATAGACACAAACCGCTTTGCCTAATAACAAACGGTGATAAACCTGCCCCCAATAACGACTGTCCTTCGAAGCGACGCTATTGTCGCCCAGAGCGAAATACTCATCGGCCTCGAAGCGGTCGCTTGGATGCCACTTCGGATCTTGCTTGGGGTAATACTCCGGACCTTTCATGTAGCCAACTTTATCGGCCACAACCACGCCACTGGGGTAAAAGGCGTTCCATTCTGGCGCACGCAATTGATGCAGCGCCCATTCCTGTGCAGAGAGCGGCCCCGCACCAGGTGCCTGGGCTGATGCAAGCTGCACTTGTATGCGTTTGTTGATTTCGTCATAAGACAGGTTCAATATCCCGTCGGAAATATCCACATCGGCATGGGAGGTGCGCGTATAGTAAACATCACGCCAGATTTGCAAACGGCTCACTGTTACTTCGGCCTGTTTCGCCCCGATGGCTACAGGAAACAGATCAGCCAACCGGGGACCTCGATCTTCCGCCATTTGGGGTGGAACCGAAACACCATCGCCAAACAAAAGCTGGCCGTCAAGCCAAACGATCAGCCGCTGATCAAAAGCAGCAAATCGAATGTGATGCTCCTTCCCCGGCGATAAGTTGGCGTTTTGTTTGGCGTTTGCAAGCGTGATCAGCTGGCCTTTACGGATCAGACTCAACTGACATTCTTTTTGGGCAAGTTGGAACGAGGCACGATAACAATCCACCCCCGACCTGATCTCCAATAGAAGTTCGCCCTCGTTTTTTTGGGCCTTGACAAAGAGATCCAGCATCAAATCGCCCACCCAATGGTCTGCCTGGTCACCTGCATTGTAGTCCAGGAAATCCGTAATTAATTGCGGGTTGACGTTGACGTGCAAGGGGCCTTGGGGATCATGACGTTCACGTGCAAATTTGCCTGTCGATTGCAGCACGTGTTGGTAGCGCAGCCATTGCGTGGTCGGCTTGGCTTGGGAAGTGAAAACTTTGCGATCTTGATTCGCCTGCCAGGCGGTTGGGGTTGGCCCATCGAGGCATGAGACACCTGAATGCCATCGGCTTGTGATGGGGGGTTTGGCTTGGGGAGCTTGAAAGTCGTTGTCGTTGACAATGCGTCGCATGGCCATTATTACATTAGGCTTGCGGGGAATCACTTGAAGTTGTTCACCGCCTTTGCCATCAGGCACTACCAAGTAGATATCGCCATAATGAATGGCCAGTTTTTCTCCGGGCAGCCCCCACAACCGCTTGATGAAATTCTTGGGGCCAAAATCTTCTTGCGGGCCACCGACTCGTTTATTGCCGCTCTCTGGTTGCATAAAGCCAGCTTGAGTCAGATACAGCGGATCGCCTGGATACTTAAACACAATCGTGTCGTGCCGTTCTGGCTGCCAAAAGTCGTATTGCGGTTTTAGGACCAGGACTTTGTCGCCCCCCTCGGGCATGGGAGCACCAATCGCAATTTGCTGCTGACAATTGGGGCAAATCGCTAGGCCAGGCGCCCGACGCTGTGTATTGATTTGATTGTTAACCAGAAAGGGATATCGGCAGCGATCACAGGTGACATGGTTATGCTCACCCAGCAACGTCGTCGCCATCGAACCCGTGGGAATGACGAAGGCTTCAGCCACAAACGCTTTGAGCATCAGCACCAAGCTCACCACAAAGGCGATGGTTTCTAAGGTTTCGCGGACGCCATCACGCACTTCTTGGGGAGCTTTGGCAGGATCCGGCTTTTTTGATACGGGAAGAGCTTGCTGAATACCACTGGATTCCATGCCAACTCCTATCTGTATAAATCAGTCTGTCAGAAGCTCTATTCGGATTCCAAAACAGCCAGGAAAGCTTCCTGAGGAATCTCCACCTGGCCAATTTGTTTCATCCGCTTCTTGCCCTCAGCTTGTTTAGCGAGCAGCTTGCGTTTACGAGTAATGTCGCCACCATAACACTTGGCCGTCACATTTTTCCGCAAAGGTGCAATATTTTCCCGCGCGATCACCCTTGCTCCAATCGCCGCTTGCAAGGCAATTTGGAATTGATGTCGGGCTATTTCCTTGCGCAACTTATTGATCATGGCCCGGCCTCGCCGCTCCGCCACACTGCGATGACAGATGGTAGACAGTGCGTCCACTTTTTTGTTGTGGACCAGGATATCCAGCTTCACCAAATCAGCCGCCCGAAAGCCCAGCAAATCGTAATCCATCGTGCCGTAGCCGTGCGTTATGGATTTCAGCTTGTCGTACAAATCATAAATGACTTCCGCTAACGGCATTTCGAAATCCAAAATGGCCCGTTGTGGGCTCAAATACTCGGTACGCAGATACATGCCTCGGCGTTCGGTGCACAGTTGCATCATCTGGCCGATGCACGTGGATGGCAGGATAAAACTGATCTTCACCACCGGCTCACGAAATTCTTCGATCTGGCCCGCGTCAGGAACATCTTCTGGGGTTTCAACATTAATCGTTTGACCATGCCGGGTCTTGATTTCGTAAGTGACATTTGGAGCAGTGTGCACCAGCTCTAAGCCGCTTTCACGTTCAATGCGTTGCTGAATGATCTCACGGTGCAGCATCCCTAAAAAACCACACCGGAAGCCAAAACCCAATCCCTCGCTCGTTTCGGGATGGAAAGTGAAGCTGGAGTCATTCAAGCTCAATTTATTCAATGCCTCACGCAGGGCTTCAAAGTCGGAGTTATTGACAGGGTACAATCCGCTAAATACCATCGGCTTGGGTTGAACATAGCCGGGCATGGGCGTCAGGGCAGCTTCGTCAGCATCGGTCACGGTATCGCCAATGTGGACATCGTGAATATCTTTGATGTTGGCTGTGAAATAACCAACCTGCCCCGCCCGCAATTGATCACATGGTTGCGGTTGCGGACAGAATTGGCCGATTTCAATAACTTCATAAACCATACCACTGCGCATCATGCGGATTTTCTCGCCCTTGCGAATACATCCTTCCCGCACGCGGACATAAACGACCACGCCTTTGTAGGAATCAAAATGACTGTTGTAAACCAGTGCCCGTAACGGTCCGTCCAAACCGGATTGGGCATCCGGGCCGGGCCGTGGCGATGGTACGCGTTCAATGATGGCGCGGATCAGTTCATCGACTCCCTGCCCTGTCTTGGCACTGCACAGAATGGCTTCCTCGGGCTTGAGTCCCAACGATTGCTCCATCTCCATCAGTACTTCATCGATGCGTGCATTGGGAAGGTCGATCTTGTTCACCACCGGCACGATCGTTAGGTCTGCATCCAGTGCCAGGTAGGCATTGTGAACGGTTTGTGCCTGCACACCTTGAAAAGCATCAACCAGCAGAATGGCCCCTTCGCAGGCCGCCAGACTGCGTGAAACCTCGTAATTGAAATCAACGTGGCCAGGGGTATCGATCAGATTCAACTCGTACTCTTGACCGTCCAGCTGATAACGCAAAGTCACCGGATGCATTTGTATCGTGATACCGCGTTCACGCTCCAAATCCATGCCATCTAGCAATTGTGCCCGGAATTCTCGCTCGGTGATCGCACCCGACTTCAGCAGGAATTGATCGGCCAACGTGCTTTTGCCGTGATCGATGTGTGCGATAATGCAAAAATTGCGAATTCGCTCTCTTGGGATCATGCGCTTCGGTACTCTTTACTAACAGAATCTCTCATCCGCATGATGTTACTATATGCGATTCACCAAAAAATGAAGAGGCGAACTGAGCCTGTCGCAAAAGGTCGCTAGAACTCTTTACTATGATATCTGACCGGAAGCCTGCAACTGTTTATAAAGCACCAATGAATAAATCACTGGGATCAAAGCAGACGATGCAATCAAGACGATAAAAACCCAAAAGGGTAGATCCGCAAAGGCCGCTAATAAACCTAATATGCCTAGCGTCACAAACAGCCATGCCGACAACCGATGGGTTTTTACCCAGACCGTTTGATTCGCCAAGGTCCATGGCGTTCGAACGCCAATCCAGAAGTTGCGTGGTATTTTACCCAGCACATTTCCCAGCAGAATGAAGAAGACACTGAACACCGCGAGGAACCAACGCAAGAAGTTGGTTTCTGGCCGCAAATAGATCAGTGTTATGACTCCGCCCATCGCACCCATCATGAGCACGACCAGAAACATGACATAGAAATACAATCGACGATTGAGATCCACCTCAAAGTGCTTAGGCGACAACCATGGCAAGACATACGTTAACAGAATAAATCCCAACATGACCAAGGGAGTTAGCATCAAGTACCAAAACAGATCCTCGCGTGGTACAAATCCATCCGCCTTGCCATAAATATCCCAATGGATGGGAACAGGGTCAACAGGGATTAAATCATGGCGAAATAGGTAGACATAACCTTGACCCAAAAAAGCCAACACCGTGATGGTCCAGCTTGCAGCGATCCAGCGATTCATGTTTGCGTTCCTTTTTGCCTTTGGTTGGTTCCAAAGAGGTCCATCATCAACCCGACCAAGTCTTCAAACACGGTGGTGTTCAATGAATAAATGATCTGCTGCCCTTCTCGTCGAGCATTGACCAACTCGGCTTGCTTCAGCACGGTAAAATGATGAGACATGGACGGCTTGGTCATGTCAAAACGATCAGCCAAATCGCCAGCCGACATCTCTCCCTGTTGCCGCAACAGTCGAAGAATCTCACGCCGAGTCGGGTCCGACATCGCCCGAAAAACCTCATTCATGTGCATCTGCGGTCAACCCGCTACATGATTAAATAATTTGACAACTATCTAAATATTAGGTGATTCCAAGTTTTTTTCAATGGGCCAGTTATGCTATTTTTAGCTTGCAGTTACGTGCAACGAGAGTTAGCCGTGCTGATTCAGGTAATCGACCATTTGTCGAAGTCGCCCCACTGCTTTTTTGTTGAAGTGAAAGCGCAGGCGAGGCAAATGAGCGATATGTTCATCTGAAGCTTCGGCAGGTAATGCTTGGGTTTGTTCGATCGTGCCGCTCGCCAAAATGTCCTTGAATTGGTCGTTCATAACTCTCAGAGTCTTTTCACTGATTCGCTGCTTCAAGCGAATGACCAACTGATCGTGCACATAGCGCATGCTGTGATAGACGCGGTAAAACTGTTGAAATTCCTGCACTGCCTCATCAATGGAGTCTGTAATGCGAAAAAGGGATAAATCTGCAGGGCAAATGTAGCCGCGACTCAGTAAGGTTTCTTTGACGAAGGCAAGCCAATGCTTCCAGTAATCCCCTCCTGGCTCTTCGATTAAAACCAGCGGCAGCAATGGATTCTTACCCGTTTGCATGAGCGTGAGCACTTCGAAGGTTTCATCATGCGTGCCAAACCCGCCGGGAAAGACAGCCACGGCATGGCTTTCTTTGAGCAGCATGAGTTTGCGCGTGAAGAAATATTTGAGGTGTACGAGTTTGAAATCACCAGCGATCACATGATTGGCTGCTTGCTCAAACGGCAACAGAATGTTGACGCCAATGCTGTGCTGTTTGCCGGCCCCCACATGGCCCGCTTCCATAATGCCACCAGCTGCACCGGTGATGACCATATAGCCAATGTCGACCATGCGTTTGCTGAAAGCAACCGCTTGATCGTAGCTTGGGTGATGGGCAGGCGTCCGGGCCGATCCAAAAATCGTAATCTTCGGGATATGACGATAATGTGCAAAAATATTCAAAGCGTAACGTAGCTCGCGCATGGCCGTGGCTACCATTTTGACGTCAGCCCGACTCGCATGATCGCGCAGGAACTTATCGGCGGTTTCTTTCATCTGTGCAATGAAATCATCAACGGTCGATTGACGCGAACTTTTGCGCTGCCTGTTCGCAGGGATACTTTGTTGGTCTTGCAATGGAACAGCATCTTCAGGTGAAGGTAAAAATGCGTCTGGTGTGGTCATCATTCAGTCTCGTTTAAATGCGAACAACCTTGACCGTAAGGCCAAGGTTGATTGAGTATCGGTTGGATAGAAGCATCTTTTTTTTGTATCAAGACAGTGCTTGAATGGCTTCATCGCGACTGTTGTAGATGGCCCAAATAGTGTCTAGTGCAGTGACTTCCAGTAATTCCTTGGCCCGTTGTGAAACTCCACACAGCACCATTTCGCCACCTTGTTGCTTGACAAGTTTATGACAGCGCAACAGCAACGAGAGAAAGACTGAACCGAAAAAGGATACCTGGCTCAAATCGACAATGACACCTGCAGGCGGCTCACGCTTGAGCGGCATGAGCACAATCTCTGCTGCTTGCTCAATCAGTTCCCACTCCATGGTTTCGACTTCAGAAGCAGGAATGATAATGGCCAGATCGCCTTGCCGTTTAATCTGAATGACTCCGCCTTTGGATGAACTGGCTGGCGTTGACATGCAATAAACTCCCCCCATCTGAAGGTTCCAACTCGCCCTCTATACTAGACGAAAAAGTTGTGAATTGCCAACATGAATGTTTGACCAATTCGTAGTTTAATGCATGAAGCATCAAGGTTCGGCCATCAATAACATGTACAACTGCCACGTTTATGGGACCAGACCACTACCACGACTGACTAAGCCGCTTAGAATAGGTAATACGAAGTATTTCAAATCGAGGTTGCCATGAACTTTCAATCAATCCGTATGATCACCACATTTTGGGTGACATGCAGCCTTGTACTTTTCTGTGCAGGTTGCCCGAAGGCCACAGAAGATCCCTGGAAACAAACCACTAAAGTAAAGATCGTTACATCCATTGCCCCGCTTTATTGTTTTACTGCTCAAATAGCAGGGCCAGATGCGGAAGTTCTGTGTTTACTCAGCACCAAAGGGCCCCATGACTATTCACCAACGACTTTCGATCAGAAGTTGATCGCCCGTGCTGATATCTTTATCGTCAACGGGCTCGGTCTCGAAGAATTCCTGGAAGGCATGATTCACAGTTCAGGCAATCGACGAATGAAAGTCGTTCGTGCAGGTGAACATATCCCGAAATCACAGCTTTTGGAAGCCGAGGGCATTCCTCATTACCATGGCAATCAATTGGTGACACACAAAGGGACGGATCCGCACGTCTGGTTAGGTCTGGAGGAGGCCAAACATATGGTCAAAGCCATCCAGGAAGCCTTGGTGGAGGTTGATCCGACGCATGCTGCCGGTTACAAACTGCGAGCAGCAACAGTTTTGCAGAAGCTGGAGGCCCTGAAAAAGCATGCTGCCCCCCCTCAACAAATGGGTGGGTTGGTTACATTTCACGACTCGTTTCGCTATTTCGGCCGCAGTTTCAATGTTCCCATCGTAGGCGTCATCCGTGGTATACGCGGCGAAGAGACGAGCGCCAGTGCCATCCTCGAGCAAGCCAAGGAATTCAAGGCAAAAAACGTCAAACTGATCGGCGTCGAACCTCAATACCCCCGTAGCGTCGCCGAATCCTTGGCGGAAATGATAGGCAAGCAAAACGTTCGTATTATTGAACTAGATCCCATCGAGACAGCTCCATTGCTTGAAGGGCAAACGCACAAGATAGACCCTGAATGGTATTTCAAGCAGATGGAAGCCAATCTAAAACAACTTCAAACCTCGTGAGCAGCGTTTGTTGACTTGACCTCGTGTCAACGATTTCTACAGTGATTGCAGATTAACCTCTTCTCTCAAATGTAAGTGGCCATGCCTATTTCCATTCAACTTAACGGCGCAGCCAAAACGCTTGCAGATGCCTGCAATGTTTCCCAGCTACTCCAACAACTGGCCCTCGACCCCAAACGCGTCGCTGTGGAGGTCAATTACGAATTAGTTTCTCGGGATCATCATGACAACAAATGCTTGCGAGAAGGCGACCAAGTCGAAATTGTCACCTTGGTGGGAGGTGGCTCTGATACCTCTCTGAAAGAAGCAGAACCCCTACGTGTCGGCAGCTTCACGCTCCAGAGCCGCTTGATCACAGGCTCAGGAAAATACTCTAGCCACGAGATCATGCAACAGTGCTTGGAGGCAAGCGGTTGCAATGCGTTGACGGTTGCGGTTCGACGTGAACGTTTGTTCGATGCAAAAGGACGCAGCCTGCTCGATTTCATTGACACGAAACGTTACATCATCCTGCCAAACACAGCCGGTTGCTACTCCGCGGCCGATGCCATACGTCATGCTCGCTTGGGGCGGGAAATCCTCTCCGGGTTGAATAACCCTGGTGCCCGATGGGTCAAATTGGAATGCCTGGCTGACCCCAAGACCTTGCTACCTGATCCCATTGGGACATTGGAAGCCACCGAAGTTCTGGTCAAAGAGGGTTTTGAAGTATTGGTCTATTCGAGTGACGATCCGGTGATGGCAAAACGTTTGAAAGCAGCAGGTGCTGCATGCGTTATGCCAGCCGGCAGCCCCATCGGCAGCGGCCAAGGTGTGCTCAATCCTAATAACATTCGCATTATTCTGGAGTATTTAAAAGGAGATGACCCTCATTTCCCCGTCATCATCGATGCCGGCGTGGGCACAGCCAGTGATGTCGCGATTGCCATGGAACTAGGTTGCGACGGTGTGCTCTTAAACACAGGTATAGCATCAGCACAAGACCCCTTAACTATGGCCCATGCCATGAAGCATGCCTGCATTGCTGGCCGACTGGCCTATTTATCGGGACGAATTCCTAAAAAACTCTATGCCACAGCCTCAAGTCCAACTGAAGGTATAATCTCTCCTACTCACTAATTTGCCATACTCATTCAAGCAAAAGCCGTTCGCAACCATGTTTATTTCTCATATTGAATTTAGTATCATAATAAAATTACATATGAAAAATAACTAATACTCAGGTAATCTATTTGACATGTCTTCTTCATATTTTAATTTGGGACCAATCGGTTGTATTGGAATTCATCTGTGCCCATTTCGAAAGCGAGGTCTAACTGATGGTCTATTTGGTTCGAAGTCGATCGCTTGCTTATGTTCTCGGACTGTCAATGTTCTGCTTATTGACAAGCCATGCAAAAGCCGATTTCTCAGGTCCATATGACCTCAGCAATTGGGTTTTCTCGAACACGAATGCTGATGGGTCATGGAGTTTCAATAGCGGACCACCCGTCGAATTATTCCTGACGGGCGGCGATAATGGTTCTGGCCTTCCCGGAACCACCAATTTCACCTTTACAGCTTTTGAATCGGGCACCGTCAGTTTCAATTGGGGATACAACTCCACTGATAGTGGCGATTGGGATGGTGGCGGCTGGCTCTTGAATGGTGTGTACACACAACTCGCTAACAACGCTGCTCAAGTACCCAATTTCGATGGTTTCACCAGTTTCAACATTCAAGTGGGCGACGTCTTCGGTTTTCGGGTTCGAACGGAAGATAACTCCTTCGATCCTGGAGTCCTTGGCATAACCAATTTTAATGTCGCAACTGCCCCCGTGCCCGAACCATCAACGATTGCTTTCATCGGCTTGACCGTTGCTGGTGGTGTATACGGTTACCGCAAGAAAAAAGCCAACAAGCAACACAGCAAGAAGCAGAATTAAGTTTCTTACCCAACTATGTGAAAGCCAGGAGTATTACCTCCTGGCTTTTCATTTTCTGACCTAACGCACGAATGATCGCTGAGCCAATACATGTTACTGAAACTTTACGATGGCTGGCGTCGGCACATATACGGGCTTAGCGTAAGCCGCCGGGATTGGCGGTAATAGTTTTGGCACGGGCATGGGCTGTTCCTGTTTGGTTTCGTTCACGTCAGAACGATGTGTGGTTTGTTTGATGTCAGCCGTCGGCAATGCATTAGGGGCTACAGGCGTCTGCAACTGGACTGGCTTAGGTACAGGCAGCGTTTCCAAAGAATTACTTTCTGCATTGCCACCCTTGTTCATTGGTGCAAAACCGATCAGCATATCGTTACGGATGGCCCGGCAACCGGCTAAGCCGACGAAACAACGACTATACGCCCACTTATCCTCTTCTGAATCCGCATAACCTGTAATGATCAATCGACCATCTTTGGTCGAACGCAACTCGATGTGTTTGCGCACTGGCATCCCAACTTGCTCAAGTCTGGCTCTGGCCTCTTGTGCAAATTGTTCGTTCGGTACTTCAGTGACCACAAGTTGCATGGTGGACTGCACACGGATTTGATCAACGACTTCCACCGGGCTCAATTGCATGGCCAAGGCAAGGGCACGCATCTGGATACCACGCGTCGGAACCAGTCCTTTCACAACGAATTTGCCTTCCTGCACCGTCGCTTTGAGAGGATACGGGAAGGTGATGGGATCCGCGAGCCAGGCCATTTCGACAGCCAAAGGAGATATGGCGGTCGTCGCTGTTTCACCGGTGGTCAGAAGGGTTGACGGCTCGGAAGTCGACACAGGACGATCTTGAGCCCAGAGCGTCCCCAAAGTCACTTCATTCAGGCAGCCAGTCATGGAGCCAATGCAAAGTGCTGCTCGAAGCCAACGCATAGTCATCACCTTAAAACGTATGAGCCGATGCTGTTTAGCCGCTAACCATTTAGGTCAGCCTTTCAGCATCGGCTCCATTCCTGTTAAATCGGAGAATAACCGAACGGGTATGTTGGTTTATGGCCCCAAGAGGTCGCGAGAAATCGACTTCTGGTAGCACGGATCGTTGCCTACCACCAAGTGGAGATGGTCTTTGTCGATGTAGATCACTTCGACGCGATCATTGGTCACACCATAGGCGAAAGGCCAATCGGAATAGAGCTTTTCACGCCAGAAGACGGTGCATTTGTAATGGCAATGGTGGAGTTGAGCTGGGCCAACCACCGGAAAGATGGCAGGTGGATCAATCTTATCCACAAGTTTCTCAACGACCACTTCATAACTGTCGCGCATTTCTTCAAACACAAAAGGAACGCCGCGAGCAACTTTTGGCAGGGCACGAATGACTTCTTCATCGGTCGGGGGATCTTCACACGTCGGCAGAGGCTGCCCCGGAAGAATCGGCGGCATGATCGCGGCACGATCGGTGCGGAAGCGTTTGGTATATTTGTCTTCCATGCGTTCCGAAACCCATGGAGGTGCACAAATCACCCATGGCAGCGATGGAGCTGCACCCAGGCAGCCCAACGAACTTACGATCAAACTGATTCCCATGAACAAACCGATTGCACGCATTTTGGTCATTCCCCACCCCCTCGCCAAACCCCCACCCCCTGGTCCGTGCTCGGCCTGGTTGGTTGGGAGGATGCTTCTTTTGCAGCAGTATCAATAGCGAAATCGACGTAAACGGTACCGAACTTTAGGTTTTTTTCGGTCAGGCCGATTGTGCAAGCAAGCTATGCAGTATTGATCGGTTTTTTTAGGGTAGGTAATCAAAAGTGATTGGCCAACGGACCAACAAAATAAAAAGCCGCCTGATCGCTTTGGATCAAGCGGCTTTTCTGGGTTAGGCTAACCTGCCTCGTTTACCAGTAGCGAACATTCCACCAGTCGCGGTTGCCTGCATAGGAACCGATGTACCAGTGTCCATCATCGAATTCCAGCATCACTTTCCGCCAGCCCAAGGGAGCTTTGGGGAATGGATAGAATGGCCCAATGTGCGGGAAGGCACAAGCTGGATAAAGATTCGGGTAGGCAACGCGTGAGTAATTATTGTAAGGAGCATAAGTCGGCCAGGCGTATGGCGGCAGTGGTGGAGGCTGCATTTGGCCGCCAAAGCCACCCATGTCAGCACGATAAAGTGGTACCGGATCCATGGGAACGCTTTGCGGAGCGCTGGAGCGTGGAGCCACCATGGGTTCCGCGCCTTGAGCTTGAATCACACCGACGGGTCGGTCGTTGGCGTCCTTATGAATCATTTTCGGTGGGTCGGCCATTAAAGCGGCCGGCAACGCCAACAGCGCCAACGCGGGCACCATCAAGCGAATTCGATTCAGCATATCATCCTCCCGATGCATCGAGGAAAACGAGAAGTTGCCGTGGTTCTCCGAGAGACGCTTCCGTGAACCATCCACGGCTCGCTCTCATGGCAAAGCATCGGTCATATGGACCTGATGGATGGAGCGTGATTTGCCCCAGTGCCCCCGCTTTCCGAGAAGCAGCACGGCTTATTCATCAGGGACGGAGCCATCGGTAGAAACGGAAGAGTATTCCAGTCGAATAAGTAGGCTTTCGTTGATAATCAATGAGATCGGTGCACCACATGCACCGTCAGATTTTCCAGTATTTGCCGATATTCTGTTTCAGGTAAAACTTGTAAAGCTTGCCGGGCATTCCGAGCGTAACGCTCAGCTTGCTGCAGGGTATATTCCAAGGAACCCGCTTGCATCAACAGACTACGGAGAATGCCGATGGAAGAGGGTGAGGGTTCCACAATGATTTGTCGAGTCAATCGGACCACTTCGGCTGAGCCATAGCGGAGCAGATGGATGATGGGGAGGGTTAATTTCTTTTGCGCCAGGTCCGTGCCGAGCGATTTGCCCGTTTGGGTTTCTTCGCCGGTCAGATCAAGGATGTCGTCGATCATTTGAAAAGCCAGGCCCAAATCATTACCGAAGCGGGTAAGTTGCTCAACGACCGCTTCACCAGCTCCGCTAAAAATGGCGCCAAGTTGACAGCAGCATCCAGTCAATGCCGCCGTTTTGCCGCCAATGATGGCTAAGTATTCCTCTTCGGTCAGTTTGAGATTGCCCTGCTCGCCAATTTGGTGCAGTTCGCCTTCACAAACGCGATTGGTCGTTTCACCGATCATTTTACACGCCAAAGTGCTGCCGGTTGTGCTGGCGAGGAAAAAGGCGTGCGTGAATAACAAATCGCCGAGCAAGACGCTGCTTTGAGCACCCCACTGCTTGTTAACGGTCGGCACGTGACGGCGCAAGTCTGCGTTGTCGAGTATATCGTCGTGCACCAAAGTAGCGGTGTGGATCATTTCCACCACGGCAGCAAGCACATGATGCTCGCGCGTAACGTTGCCGCAGGCTTTTGCTGTCAGCAACAATAAAATGGGCCGTAGCCGCTTGCCCCGATAATGAGCCAGATGGGCTACCAGTTCACGTACATGAGGAGCCGTGCTTTGCAATTCTTGTTGAAAGATGATCTCGGCTTCGGCAAGGTCAGCAGCAATGGCAGCTTGTAAATGATCCATACCGTAAGGGTTGCCCCCACGGGATGGCGTCATGGTTATGGGTCTGCCTTGCCCCATGCTCATTGTCCTTTAATCCAACTCTCAATTGCGATTGGCGTATATATAGTTTTTGAAAAGTTAGTGAATGCCATCCGGAACGTCAATCTTTCCGCACAAAATGGCCGCTGCGGCCGCCTGCTTTCTCCTGTAAGTGAATCGCTTCGATGACCATGCCACGATCCACCGCTTTGCACATATCGTAAAGAGTGAGTGCGGCAATGCTCACGGCCATCAACGCCTCCATTTCCACGCCCGTTTGGCCTGTCACCCTCACCTCTGCTTCGATCCGAACACGATCCGGCAGCATGCACTCGAGCGTTAGGTTCGCTCCCGTGATAGCCAACGGATGGCATAGCGGAATGAGATCCGAAGTGCGCTTGGCTCCCATGATACCGGCTAGCCTGGCAACGTCCAAGACATCTCCTTTGTGTAGTTGCCGTTTCTGAATCAAATCAAGCGTAGCCGGCTGCATGCGAACAAACGCAACCGCACGAGCCATGCGGAATGTAACTTCCTTATCGGTAACATCCACCATGCGACTGGCTCCCTGAGCATCAAAATGGGTTAGCTCAGTCATTGTTTACTCCTTTTAGGATGAACCGTTTTGTATCTAATCACACAACGCTTTTTGCAGTTTGTTCTCGGCTTCCTCCAGGTGGTGCAGTAAGGATTGCCGCTGTGTCTCCACCCGCTGAGCTTGTGCAAATATGGGGCGTAATCCATCAAGTTGTTGGAGCAAATGAGCAAGGGCAACGGTTCGCTGCACTGGCCGAGCGAGATGGTTGTAGATCGGCGATGTGTGGGCCAGCAATTGCCCTTGCTCATCCCATGCTCGAGCCGCCCACCAACCTGTTTGTTGTAAATCTGCTTTCGTGTTAATTTGGCAAATGCTGTTGGCATGGTCTGCCCGTGCCGCAATGACTGCACCATCCGCAACAATTTCCAGAGTGCACTTGGAGTTGGTCGTGTGCATACGTGCTTGAATATTGCAGGGGTCATGATTGAACCCGCTTGGCTGTTCGAGCGTTTCCCCAACCTGTGTAGTGCCGACAGCACAATAAAGCAATGGCCCACGGCTAACAACGGTCTTACCCGCTCGGAGCGCTGCGACCCATTGTGCTATGGAGAAGGGTTGATCCCAACCCAAATGAGCATAGGTGCGTAACGCTCCTATGGGCAAGGAAACATCGCGTTTGCCCGACCCGCCAACGACGGGTACATGCAAACCTGCATTGAGCAAATGATACCAGAAATTGATGTGCGTCTCATTCCAATGATGTGTGGCAGCCCACTCCACTGCGTCGATTTCACCAAGCACCAACGCGACCAGATTTTCATTCATTTGCGCTTGAAAATCAGGCCAGACCACCAAGCCATGCTTACGGTGGGCTTGGTGACACCAATCGTAGACGGTGTAATGTTCGAATCCTGGGTGATCGAGTCTTAATGGGAACACCACACGGTGTGTGTAAAGCAGCGCAAGTTCTCCAAGGTCGCCTCCTTGATTACGTGTTCCTACGCTTACTTGGCACTCTTGCCGCTGTGCTGCCGCGGTTTGAGCACTGAAGTCATCTATATACCAAGGTTGGTGATATATATCCTGATAAGCTTGGACATGAACAAGGGACAACCCTTCGGCTGCTCCTTCCAATGCTGCGACCTGAGGCGAACAATCGAAAACGGAAGTATCACCTGCATACCAACCTTCATCTTCAGGGCGTGCGATTGGCTCCATATTGAAGCGCAACGAAAGCTGGCCTGCACGCAGATGTGTGGTCATGCTTATCGGTGTGTAATTCGGTCCTTTGGAAAGTTCTACGAGTAGCTCGCCGGCCGGCAGTTGAAATTCCGCTTGCCCGTCAATGTATGCATAAAGCTTGTCACCGAGCAACACGTTGCCCCAACTGGCTGGACCGTGCCGCGAGGTCAGATGGGCCGGCCTGCCCAATGGTGGGAAATAATGCCCCTGTTCATCCGTTATACGAACGCGTGCGGGAACGGGTTGACCGTGTCCATCATTGATACGCACATGAACAACTTGTAGATTCATAGCAGCTATTTTATGAACTGGCAGCAAGTCCGGACTGAACCTCGATTTTCTTTGCTGGATAAATAGTAATCTTGTTTCGGCCCCTTGGGTTTCTTTGAAATCGACCAGATACTGCCTATGATGATGGCCAGCCACAATGGCGGGCATGGCGGGCATACTACAATCAACTTTTAAAGCGTGTAGAATTCGTCGTGATCAGATCAACCATCAAAAGTCGGTTCACAAAGTCGTTCGGATGACGTTATGAGGCGTTGCTAAAGCTGGGCCAATATTCCTCGGAGGGCTTGTGCTGCTGAGGGGAATAAGTCAATGCCGGTAAATCCGCCTGTGGGGCCGCCACCCTGCAAATGCGGTTCGAGAGTTGTGTAGCCTTGATAACCCGATTGGGCGGCATCCCGCAAAACCTCGAGAATTCGGCCTTGCCCGTGCCCCGCGGGCACACCGTGCGGCTCGCCACGATTCCAATCTTTGATGTGAAAGTGGACCGTCCAGGGTTTCGTCATCAACCAAGCGTCCCAAGGATCGTACCCACCCAAAACGTAATTGGCAGCATCATAAACGGCCCGAAAATGAGGATGATTGATGGTTCGCAACAAGTCCAAGACGTTTGCAGGGGATTCGCCATAAATACGATGCTCGTTTTCATGCATGAGAACCACATTGGCCTGCGCAGCCGCCTCGGTCATTTGTTGTAGTCTTTCGATAATCTGTGTTCGGTAGGACGTCCAGCTTGTCCCAGCCTGCGGTGGATAAAAGCTGAAAATGCGCACGCGTGGCGTACTGAAATAACGGGCAACGTCCAAAGCACGCTGAAACCGCTGCCAATGCGCTGGCCAAGGATCGTCAATGTTGACTTTGCCAATCGGCGAACCAATGGCACTGAGCTGAAACCCTTGATCGTGCAATAATCGTTTGAGGTCGCTGCGTTGATCCTCTGAAAGGTCCAACACATTGGTGCCATGGATCGAACGCAATTCCAAATGTTTGATGCCACACTGGGCCAGCACTTGTAATTGCACCCGGGGATCAGGGCTGATCTCATCGCCAAAGGCACTAACGATGAAATGCTTATGGGCCATGGCGGGCAATCCTGTTTGCATGGTTGGTATTTTAGCGGTGCAACAACTCAAGTGGCGCTTTAGCCAGCATGAAGGTTTTATCGCCTACGCTGCTGAAACGCACTTTCACCTTCTTGGCCGCACCGTAACCGTTGACTTCTTTGATTTGCCCTTGCCCATATTCTTTGTGTCGGACATACGCGTTGACCACAAAACGATCGGCATCCTGCCGAACGGCATCAGACACCATGGACCGTGACGCATTGGGCTTTTGCATCGGCATGGTGGGCGTCACGACGACTTCATCATCAAATGATTCGTGGTGAAAATAATCATCATCGTCGCGAGCAGGATCAGCTGATGGCCAATCGGCGCATTTGTCTTCAACTTTCTCCAGACAATCTTTGGGCAGTTCATTCAAAAACGGACTGGGAATGGCGTACAGCGTGGTCCCGCGAAATTCCCGCATGCTAGCGTGGCTAAGGTAAAGCTGCTCCTTGGCACGCGTCATGCCGACAAAGGTGAGTCGGCGTTCTTCCTCCAACTCTTCGTGATCTTTCTGGCTGCGTTCGTGCGGCAATATCCCCTGCTCAAGCGTTGGCAAAAAGACCACGGGGAACTCCAACCCCTTGGCCGCATGCAAGGTCATGATGGACACTCGATTTTGCTGATCGTCGTAACCATCGGCATCGCTGACCAGGGTGACATGCTCCAAAAAAGCAGCCAATGAGTTGGTGCCCTCCTCCGCCGCAAACTCATGGGCTGCCGTGATCAATTCCTCGATGTTCGCCAACCGTTCTTGATCTTCCTGATCTTGACTATCACGCAACATGGCCCGGTAGCCGGTCCGGTCCAATACTTCACGCAAAATGACATCCGCGGGCGAATCGATGAACTGGCGAAAATCGTTCATCATCTTCGCGAATTCAGCCAATCCCTTGGCTGCTTTGCCCTTGATCTCCAGTATCTTGCTCACCTGCGACGCCGCTTCCATCAGCGTCAGCTCGCGCGGGGCTGCATATTCCTTGAGGTATTCCATCGACGTTTTGCCAATGCCACGTGGTGGTGCGTTGACCACACGCAAAAAGGATAAATCGTCCTTCGGATTCAGGATCAGTCGCAAATAAGCCACAATGTCCTTGTTCTCTTTGCGTTCGAAAAAGGCCAAGCCGCGCACAATCTGGTAAGGCACACGATGCTTGATCATGGCTGTTTCGAACACGCGACTCAGAGCATTCATCCGCAGGAAGATAGCCACATCACGAAAATGACAATGGCCCTGGTCAACAAGTTGCTTGATTTGCCTGGCTACTCCAAACGCTTCATCCAGTCCAGCAGTGTATCTGGTTAACCGCACCGGGGCGCCCGCTGCGTTGTCGGTCACCAGATGGCGGGGCTTACGTTTGCGGTTATGGCTGATGAGGTGGTCTGCTGCTTTCAAAATCATCTGCGTCGAGCGGTAATTTCGATCAAGCGTGATGACTTTGGCTTGGGGGAAGTCTCGTTCAAAATCCAGGATGTTGCGAATGTCGGAACCCCGCCAGCGGTAAATGGACTGATCTGGATCACCCACCACGCACAAATGAGGATGATCTTTGGCGAGATGTCGGACAATCACATATTGGGCGAAATTGGTGTCCTGATATTCGTCGACCAGGATATAGCGAAACCGTTCATCCAACTCAGCACGGATATCGGGCATCGTGCGGAGCATGCGAGCTACCCAATAAAGCAGATCATCGAAATCCAGCGCCGCGGACTCAAGCAAGCGGCGTTGATATATCGGGTATACGCGTGCTACGGTTTGCCGGAAAAAGTCGTCGGCTTCGTTAGCGAATTCATCCGGGCTTTTCAGTTCATTTTTCGCCCGGCTGATAGCTGATTGAATTTTCTCGGGCGTGTAACGAGCATCATCAACATTGGCTAAGGCCAAGCACGTTTTGACCAGGTTGGCTCGGTCGTCCTGATCATAGATGGTGAAATTGCGGTCGAGTCCTAGCTGATCGGCATATTGCCGCAATAGACGTGCCCCCAAGCTGTGAAACGTGCAAATCAGCACTTTGCTATGGGGAGCCAGGTCGAGCACGCGACGACGCATTTCCGCTGCTGCTTTATTGGTGAACGTGATCGCCAAGATATTCCAGGGTTTAATACCCGATTGCAACAGATGCAAGATACGCCGGGTGATTACTCTCGTCTTACCGCTGCCAGGGCCTGCAATCACCAATAAGGGGCCATCGATGTGCGTGACAGCCTGCTGCTGGGCAGGTGTGAGATCATGAAGCAAGTCCATGCTGTTCTGTTCTCTTCATGAAAAGGTTCTATGAAAACGGTGGCTAGCAAGCGGCCAATCCATGGTCGTGGTCAACCTTCATGGCCGACCTATTAAAGCATATACAACGCCTTGGGAGAAAGACAGTAGCTATTCCTGCGAAGTCGACTACCCAAAATTCGCAAAGGCACCATTGTGATGAGGCGTCGGTTATGACCATACTGTAGAAAGGCGATTTTTTCGTTTATCAATCCATTGAGTACCCATTATGTCGCACCCTTGGCACGATATCACACCTGGCAAAAAAGTCCCTTTAGAGTTCATGACGATCATCGAAATACCAGCAGGTTCCAAGGTGAAATATGAACTCGACAAAGAAACGGGCCTATTGAAGCTGGATCGCGTGTTGTATTCAGCTGTGCATTATCCAGCCAATTATGGTTTTATCCCGCAAACGTATGCCGAGGATGATGACCCGTTGGACGTGCTCGTCCTTTGTCAGGAGTCGGTCGCCCCACTCACACTGGTACGGTCCCGGGCCATTGGTCTGATGACCATGCTCGATACAGGCAAGAAGGATCATAAAGTTCTTGCCGTGGCCATCGATGACCCCGAATACAATGGCTTTTCGGAAGCCGACGAGTTGCCTACCCATCGACTCACCATGCTCAGACGCTTCTTTCAGGACTACAAAACACTGGAAGGCAAACTGGTTGAGGTGAATGAGTTTCAATCCGCGGCGGCCGCACTGCCCATTATTGAGCAGGCTTTAGACCGTTATAGTCACAAAAGGATGCGTGGATTCTAACATCGTCTACGGTTATGGATTAAGCTTGCCTGAGGTATGCATGAACATTCTGGGGATCGGTACCGACATTGTGGAATGCTGCAGAATCGCCGAAATGATCACCGAACACGGTGAAGCATTTCTACGCCGTGTATTTACAGAACAGGAGATCCTCTATTGCAACTCTCATAAACGCAGCACCGAACACTTCGCCGCGTGCTGGGCCGCCAAGGAAGCGATATTCAAGAGTCTGGGCTTAGGACTACAGGGTCCTCTCAATTGGACTGACTTTGAAATCAATCATGACGCCAAAGGGAAGCCCAAAGTTTATGTCGGGGGCCAAAGTAAGGATTACCTGCAATCCATTCGGTTAATGGATATTCAGATCAGCCTGTCCCATTGTCGCAGCTTTGCCACCGCGTTTGCGATAGCACTTCTTGAGCCCAGCTAGGTGGTCACAGGTTTGTGCAGCACGCTTCTGCCGTTCGGTATTATTGATTGACGATTTCGACCAGCAGTTGCCTGGCAACACGATAGGCATACTTCACCGTGATGGCACGCGCTTGAATTTGGTCTTCATTGTAATAATGACCCGTTTCGGACTTGGGCAAGCCAGCCAATTCCATGATCAAGGGCATGAGCTGCAAGAACTCACGAGCACGGGCTTGTTGCTTGTCCATTGATGGTTGTCGTTCCGCTTCACTCATTCATGCCACCCTTTCTCGATGAGGACCAGCTATGTTGCTTTTCTTTGAGCCTACTCGACTGTTTCCCGAATGCAATCAATAAATGCAGGACATCCCAAGTCCGTGTCTCTGTCTTCAATGAATTGCTTTAGAGCGACTGGGCAGCGTCCACCACAAAATACTCAGCCCCAAGAGCGTGCTGATGACTGAACCCGTCAAAGTGCCGATTTTGGCAGCAGAGAGATGCGGTTGATCCAAGGCAAGCATCGCGATGAACAAAGACATCGTGAAGCCAATACCGCCCATGCACCCTGCACCAATCATGATCGGCCAATTCAGCGAGGACGGCAAACGCGCCCAGTTGAGTTTGACACCTAACCAACTGAACAACACAATGCCCAGCGGTTTGCCCATGACCAACCCGACAACGACTGATAATGAAATGGGGTCGAGGAGCAAATCAATTTTCATCGCCACACCAGCATTCGCTAAGGCAAAGAGTGGGATAATGATAAAAGCCACCCAAGGATGCAAGGCATACTCCAAGCGTTCCAGCGGCGAGATGGTTTCGCGTACAAGCAAACTTAAAGGACCAACCTCGTGATCGCGCAGGATGTGTTCGTTTTCGAGGTCACGGTCGCGTGATCGATGAAAAATAGTTTCCATTACGTCAAGCAAGCCTTTATCACCAAACCAGGCACTCGCTGGTGTCATCAGTCCCAAAATGACTCCACAAATGGTGGGATGAATGCCAGACTTCAGAAACGCAAGCCAAATGAAAATTCCGATGAAGGTATAAATGGGAACGCGGCGTACGCCGATCCAGTTGAAAAAGTAAGTGACTGCCAACCCCAAACAAGCCAAGCCCAAGGCGAGCCAGGAAAGCTTCGATGAGTAGAACAAAGCAATGACGATAATGGCCCCGATGTCATCGACAATGGCCAACGACAACAGCATGATCTTTAAACTGGGAGGAACACGCTTACCGAGAAGCGTCAAAAAGCCGACCACAAACGCGATGTCCGTGGCCATGGGAATCCCCCACCCATGCTGGCCCGGTCGGCCGAACTGCAATGCCCCATAAAGCAGCGCGGGGATAATCATGCCACCGAGAGCCGCTATCGCCGGCAGCGCAGCTTTGCGTAGGTCGCGCAATTCACCTATGACCAACTCACGCTTGATTTCCAAGCCCACGACAAAAAAGAAGATCGTCATCAAACCATCATTGACCACGTGGGCCAGGGTTTCTTTCAGTTCAAAATGGCCAATGGTGATTGAAATGGGCGTGAGCCAAAACGCTTGAAAGGCATTGGCCCAATTGGTATTGGAGATCACTAATGCGGCTATCGTGCAGGCGAGCAATAGCAAACCGCCAGAGGCTTCGATTTGCATGAATCGAACGAAGGGGCGAACCCACAACTCAATCGCTGGAGGAACTGCTCGGATTGGCAGCACATTCGGATCCAAGTCTTGTTGCTTCATATCCATTGCCATTCCGTTACCTCCTGACCAGCCACCCCTTAAGCACGTCAACACGCATGCTTCGCACTGTTAGCCCACGCGATTGCCTCCTTGTCTTTGTTGCAATTGACTGTCAATCAGGATATGTGCTACTTAAGTTACGATGAAGTCGAATCAGACTGCCCCATTCGCAGGAAGGTTTGCTCATCCAATATCTGGATATTCAATTGTTGTGCTTTGTTTAATTTGCTGCCGGCCTTTTCACCCGCGACGACAAAATCGGTTTTTTTCGTGACACTGGATGTGACTTTGCCGCCTTGCCTGCGAATCAAATCTTCAGCTTCCTCACGTTTGAGAGTGGCTAGTGTGCCGGTGACCACCACCGTTTTGCCCTTGAACGCATTTCCTCTCGGTTTATTATTCGAAGCTTGCATGGTGTTTTCCATGCCAACTCCAAGCTCGCGTAACGCTTGGATGAGATGCCGACCTTGCGGACTTTGAAAGAAGTGAGTGATTGCTTCAGCCACGATAGCTCCGATGCCCGGCAAACCAGCAAGGTCCGCCGCGCTCGCATGCATCAGAGCATCCATGGTGCCAAACGCATCTGCCAGCAGATGGGCATTGCGTTCTCCCACATGCCGAATCCCCAAGCCAGTCAACAGGTAACCCAAGCTTCGTGATTTGCTGGCTTCAATGGCTTGAATCAAGTTTTCTGCCGATTTCTTGCCCATGCGTTCTAACTGGGTCAATTGGTCCACGTTCAATCGATACAGATCGGCGATGCTTTTGACCAAGCCCTGGTCCACCAGTTGATCGATTAAGGCTGGTCCCAATCCTTCGATATCCATGGCACCGCGATGAGCAAAATAGCGTATCCTTTCCTTGAGCTGAGCTGGACAATCGGGATTGGTGCAGCGCTGGTAGACGCCGCCCTCGTCTTTTTCCACCAAGGCGGCACATTCGGGGCATTGTGTGGGGAACACATATGGCTGTTCCTGTCCGGTGCGCTTTTCAAGCTCCACCCGCACCACATGAGGAATGATCTTGCCCGCTTTCTCAACCACGACGGTGTCACCAATGCGGATATCTTTCCGGTGGATTTCATCGGCGTTATGCAAACTGACCCTGGAAACCATGGTGCCAGCGATCTGAACCGGTTCAAGTTCGGCGACGGGGGTAAGTACACCAGTCTTGCCCACCTGGACGACGATCTGTTTGATCTTCGTGCTGGCTTGCCAAAGCTCCACTTTGTAAGCGATAACCCAGCGAGGCGCTTTACTGGTGGTTCCCAAGGTTTCACGTTGTTCGTAATCGTTTACTTTCACAACCATGCCATCGGTTTCGTAATCCAACGCATGCCGAACTTCCATCTGCTTGGCACAATAATCGAGCACAGCATCTATGCTGCGGAGGGGTTGACTGTGGGGCACTACTGGCACGCCGCTATCGTGCAGTTGATGCAAAAAATCGAAATGATTTTTGGGCTGAAACCCCTGCATAAACCCTTCGCTATGGGCAAAAAACCGCAATCGACGCTCCGCACACAATTTCGGGTCGAGCAACTTCAAACTACCAGCCGTCGCATTACGCGGGTTGGCGAACAACCTTTCTCCCTTGTGCGTCTGAATGTCATTCAGCCGGGATAGCTCGCTGTTGTTCATATAGATTTCGCCCCGCATCTCAAAGACGGCCACCCCCTTGAATGCTTCAATCCCTAAAGGCACATCATGAATCGTCTTAACATTGTGTGTGATGTCGTCCCCTTGTTCGCCATCGCCACGGGTTAATGCTTGTTTGAGCAGGCCAGCTTCATAGCGTAGGCTGACGGAAACACCATCGACTTTATGTTGCACGATGTACTCGACTGGCTCGTGGGACAGCAGTTTGTGTATGCGTGTATCGAATTCCCGCAGGTCCGCTTCGTTGTAGGTGTTATCGATGGATAACATCGGCAGCGCATGACGAATCGTTACAAATCCAGGCAGTGGTGCACCACCCACCCGTTGGGTTGGACTATCCGGGGTGACCCATTCGGGGTGTTTTTTTTCCAGCTCAATCAGTTCCCGCATCAACTGATCGAACTCAAGGTCGGAGATCTCAGGCTTGGCTTCGACATAGTAAAGTCGATTATGCTTTTCGATCTCTCGGCGCAATGCCAGAATACGCTTTTGATCAGCGTTCATAGTGGACTCTCGCTTTTCGGGGGATTGACACGATCAAATCCCATGCTGAGCAGCCCGGTAATGAGTACACAGCCTACTTCAAACAACAACAGTTTCCAGCCATGTTCAATGAGCCACGGCGGCTGATATTCCAGCGGCAGACAGTAAGCCAGGCACGTCACGATGAAGGCTAGACTGACCATCACCAGCAAAATGTAAAAGGCATTGCTGACGCGAAACATTCGACCTCCTGCACACTGTGCTGCCGAACAAATCGTTCCTCGTCCTGCCAGGGCTGGTTAACCTTGAATCCAAGCATGGTCCACAGGTTGCCATTCCACGAGTTCATCAGCCTTGAACCAAAGTGCGATTTCTGTTGCAGCAGAATCTGGGCTATCGCTGGCATGCACCAGATTGTTCTGAATGCTTGCAGCAAAATCGCCGCGAATGGTGCCTAATGGCGACTCCATACCGTTGGTTTTCCCGATCATGGCGCGAATGAAGTCAATGACTCCTGGCGCTTCCCAAACCATGGCCACGGTTGGGCCGCTGATGATGAATTGCACCAATGATTCGTAGAATTTTTTGCCTTGATGTACGGCATAATGTTTCTCCGCCAACGTTCGGCTGGCTTGCAAGAACTTCATGCCGACCAGTTTCAAACCTTTTCGTTCGAAGCGTTGAAACAACTCGCCCACCATATGCCTCTGAACGCAGTCGGGTTTGAATAATACCAAAGATCGCTGTTGCATGGGTTTCCTTTCTGAATGATGGAGTTCAATGAAATCCTAGGATTTCTAAGGAATGATGCCAATTATTTCAGGTCGATCAAACCCGAAAATCCCGGTTTTCGATGGACATACGATGTGGACTAAAATGACGCATCGGAAGGTGGGTGAACAGGATTTTCCTTGGGCAAGATATGCAGGGCAGGATCGGAGTGACCGCGTGCAAATGCGGATAAGGCCGCTGCCACGGCTGCAGGAGTGCGGTAGCGTTCTTCGGGGTTTTTGGCCATCATCTTGCGGACGACGGCGGCCAGCGCTGTCGGCACTTCAGGCCTGCGTTCTTCGAGCGGCGGGCTTGGCTCCTGTGATTGGTGCATGTAGATTTTGTGGATGGCCGTGCCGCCAGGAAAAGGGGGCTGCCCTGCCAGCATATGAAACAACGTGCACCCCAAGCTGTAAATATCGGCCCGGATATCGACACCACTGGGGTTTTTGGATTGTTCGGGAGCCAGATAATCGGCCGTCCCGATCAAGCTGCCTTCCATGGTGAGGTTGACATCCTGCTGTTTGGTTTGCTTGGATTGATGCAACCGCGCCAGGCCAAAATCGAGAATCTTGATCAGATGACCTTCCTCGATAAATACTAAATTCGCAGGCTTGATGTCGCGATGCACCAGACCCAGCTCATGCGCATGTTGCAGCCCAAGGGCCGCCTGGCGTATGAAGTTGCAGGCCACACTCAGGGGCAAGGCTCCTGAAAGCTGTAGCATTTTTTGCAGATCCGTCCCTTCGACCAATTCCATCGCGTAGTAGTGGCTGCGGCTGCGTAAATCAACGTCGAGAGCTTTGACGATGTTTGGGTGGTTAAGCCTGGTAGCTGCCATCATCTCACGCTGCAACCGGCCATAAGCTTCCACATTCGACAGCAAATCCGGATGAATGACTTTGAGCGCGACCACCCGCTGGTGCCTTTTATCGATTGCTTTGTAGACGTGGCTGACCCCGCCTTTGCCAATATGATCCAAGATGCGGTATGGCCCCAAGTTGAGTTCGGCGGCGTTGTCTTGAAAGATTTGCCGTAGTTGATAAAGCGTCAGCCATTGGCGTTGCACTAAATATTTGCCAAGGCGTTTGGGGTCATCGACCCGACCAGCAATAGTCAACTTCAACTCTTTGAGCTGATCTGCAGGTAAGAGATCATTGTTGACGAGAATATCGATCAGTTGCTCAACCGACTCAATGGCCATGGCAATCCAGGTCTGGAAAGGTCCATCCGAAACACGAAAACCGAATGATGATGGCTATTATAACCGGCCTTGCAACTTCATTCCATGTGTAATGCAAGCTTCTTCAGAATCGAAGGCGCACAACCATTAATCGACCGATCTGTAGCTGACGAATCAACTATCGCAGAGCCGATTTGATATGATCAAAGAAATCGGCGTTGGATTTATATTGCGATAGTTTTTCAACCAGCAAAGTCATGGCTGCGATGGAGTTCATCGGGGCCAAAGTTCGCCTAAGCATGCAAACATGCTTGTAAATGTCTGGGGGCAAAAGTCGCTCTTCCTTACGGGTGCCGGACTGGCATATCTCAATAGCGGGATAGATGCGGCGCTCAGCCAACTTGCGTTCAAGCACCAGTTCCATATTGCCAGTGCCCTTGAACTCCTGAAAAATAATGTCGTCCATTTTGGAGCCAGTTTCAATCAGAGCCGTTCCCAAGACGGTTAATGAGCCACCTTCCTCGAAAGCACGGGCAGCGCCGAAAAGCCGCTTCGGAATTTCAAGGGCATGCACATCGATGCCGCCGGTCATGGTACGGCCGCTGGTGCCCACTTCCTTGTTGTAGGCCCGTGCGAGCCGGGTCAACGAATCCAGCAAGAGGAACACGTCCTTGCCTTGTTCGGTCAAACGTTTGCAGCGTTCGAAAACCAATTCGGCCAGGCGCACGTGCACTTCGGAGGTTTGATCTGAACTGCTTGCGAAAACCTGGCCCTTGATGGTGCGTTTCATCTCAGTGACTTCTTCGGGACGTTCGTCCACCAGAAGCATGATGATTTCCATCTCCGGGTAATTGTGAGCGACCGCCAGGGCCACATGTTGCAGCAAGATGGTTTTACCCGAACGCGGCGGTGCCACAATCAGACCACGCTGACCACGGCCTACCGGGGTCAGCAAATCCATGACGCGTGTGGTGAGGGGTTCAGTTCCCGTTTCAAGCCGCAACCATTGCCGGGGGTCTATGGGCGTGAGAATGTCGAAATCGCGGTGTTTGAATTGCTGTGGGTCTTCACCTTCGATTTTTTCTATGCTCAGCAAACGCGGTCCACCGCCGTTGGGATTAGGGTTGGGATCAACTTTGCCCGTGATGAGCAGCCCAGCGCGCAGGCGGTAGCGATCCACCCACTGCTGGGATACATAAGCATCTCCCGGCTGAGGAGAGAAATGTTTGACGGGATTGCGCAAAAAGCCGTAGCCCTTGTCGTGTAAATCCAGCACTCCTTCCACGAGGTTGCCGACCGGTGGCTGTTGCGGTTGTGCAGCGCGTTCGCGGGTATGCGGCACGGCTACGGCGGAACCACGTCCCCCAGGGTAAACACGCGGCTTTTGGGGATAACGAGAACCAGGGGCATTTCCGTGTCGTTTCGGGTGGTTTCGACGCGAGGGATATTCGTTAGACTTTTCGGTGCGGCGTGACGGCCTCATGAGTTCCATCCGGTAAAGGGATTAATTGGTAATCCGAGAAGAGATTGGGAGCTTCCTTTTGCATGATCTGAAGCACTTGGATAGCAAGTTTGCGAATTTCGACTTCCGCATGGCGTGAGCCACGCATTTCAATGAAATGACGTAAAGCACGTGCGTTGGCGGTGACAAAAATCTTGGTTTCGGTCGCATTCGGTAACACACTTCGGGCAGCTTGGCGGGCCATTTTTCGGCGGGCGGTTTTGTCTGGCTCGTCGGTTAACTTCTCCGCCAGCTTTTCGGCCAGTTTTTTGTATGCTTCATGACTTTGACGAATCGTTTCCAGCCATATGGCATGTAATTCCGGATCGTTGGCGATGACATCAGGCTCGACATATTCTGCTTGCGATTCATCCACGTAGCGTTGACTTAATTGCGAATAGGCGAATCCAGCTCGATGGCGGACCAGTTCATGCGTCAAACTGCGGCTTACACCGATGATGAGAAAGTTCCAATTGGCATGTTCCAGGACCGATCCGTGCCCTACTTCCAGCAAATGGCTGATATAGGCTGAATTGCCACCCGGCCGCGGCTTGGCAAAACTCATGTAACAAACGCGACCGGCCGTTTCAACCAGATACTCGCCAGCTACAGTTGTGTCGCTTTGCCATTGTTTCACTTCGTGGTCTGCGAGAAATTGATCCAATTCGGCAGAGGAAAAGGATGGTTTTCCCACCAAATAGACCTTCGGATCAGCGTAGATACGTATGTCCTGGCTCAGGGTCAAGTACCCCTGCAATGAAACAAGATGGTTTTCATCCTTGAAAAACCAATCGATGCTGAAGGAATGGGCAACCGGAAAAGGCTATACCCTAATTTAAAATTTATGAGCATGTACACCAAAATGAGCGGGCAACAGATTCGCTGAGTCGCGACAATCTCTTGGCTACGCCTAATTTTGGCACTGCTTTATAATGCGAAGGCTAATAACCTTTGGGCCTCATGCACCAAAGCAATCAAGAAATACTTCGCTCTAGCGTTGGCGGGAGTGTATGGGAATCGAACCCACTGGTGCATTTCTTCAATACACCCACTGGTTTTGAAGACCAGGGCCCTCACCAGAGGTACAAACACTCCCTCATTCCTGGTCTTCGCTTGATTACAGGTTAAGCGCATAATCCACTTTCGTCAAGGTGACCTCCCATTTTTTCTACTGATTCCAAGTCCTTTCATCTGACCAAGCATGCCTGTGATTTGCCATAGACTCTGATCTGCATCGACGTAATGCTCCCTGCGTGCGAATAATCGTCCCTATTGATTGGTATGCCTCTTGACTATCAGTTTGGTATGCGAGAAAAAAGTAAAGTAAGTCTGCAATCTCTTAGGGAGTGCATCAGCATGCATCGTTGTTGGTTGTTGTTGATGGTACTCGCAATCACTCAATCACTATCCGGCGTTGATTTGCTCACGCATCCTGCATTGGGGATGTCTGTTCAGCAAGGCAATTCCAAGCAACGCCCTGTCGCCAGTCGGCCTATTCCCTCCATGAAGGATGGCAATGAGTTGCCGCCATTGCCTGACCCGGAAAAGCCTGATTACAACTACGACGTTTTGCCACAAAAAAAGCCCAATCAAGTTGAACCTGTTTACCCGAAGGCTTCGATTGATGCCAATGAACAAGGCCGCGTCATCCTGCATGTGTTTCTGGATTCTTTTGGCGATGTGATCGATGTCAAAGTGCATAAATCCTGTGGTTATAAACGTCTGGATGAGGCTGCATTGGCGGCGGTTAAACAATGGCATTATTCTCCTGCCCGACGGGGCAGCTTTGCCACTCCTTCCGAAATTCTGGTGCCTATTCGTTTTATCATACGCGAACAAGGCTAGTCGCTTCCGCGACTTATACCTCATGAATTTTTGCTCACAATTCGCTAGTTCGTTGCAAGTCAAACCGATTTCAGTTATCTTTCCCTACGACTCGTAGATTATTGGCCCATCCAACGTAAAGATTGTGCCGGAGCAGGCATGAACGGATTGAGCTTTCAAGTTTCAATCTCCAAGCAGCATCGCTTGAATGCTCTGGCGAGTCTGTCGACGCTGATTCTTGTCTTATTGCTTTTGACCGAATGGTACGACTTGGCCAATCTCAGCACAGCCAAGCCGACCGATAACCCCAACTCTGTGCAAGGGCAAAAGTCGGAATTGTATCGTTCCGCTGAACAATCGGGTGGATACGGCATTGTGCTCGGATTGGTGCTGGCTTTGTTTGTCTGGCATCCTCGCCGCGTATTAGGGTTAATCCCGTGGGCCAGCTTATTGTTTTGTTGTTGTTATCTGCTGCTTTATTATCAGATCAGCCTGGTCATCACGGCCTTTTTCACTGGCTTGAGTGCTGGTCTCATGGCATGGCCTTTGATGATTACCTTGCTCCGGCAAATTGGCCTGACCGGCCCCCTACCCCCACAAAACATCACTCTCATTTCCATTCTGAGCGTGTTCGGTTTGGGTTTGGCCTATGGTGCACGCATCGGTTTGACCAAACTACCTTTACAGCAACTGATTCTTATGATGCTCGCTGTGACAGCTGCTTTGACGATCGGTTCTTGGTTCATTCTTCCGCAACATGCCCTTGAGATATTGCTGGAACTGATCTTCATGCCCATGTATCGGTTTAGTTTTCATGGACCTGGCGTACACCAGATTCCCGTTGATGGCCCATTGATCGTCATTGCCAATCATACTTGCATGCTCGACCCCTTCTTTCTCGGCAAAATCATTCCCCGCAAAATTACCCCGATCATGACGGCCAAATATTATGACAAACCCATCATCCGCTGGTTCATGCAGAACATGGTAGGAACGATACGGGTTCCGATTTCTGCGCGTAAAACGGAAACACCGGAATTAGATGAAGCCATCCTGCGCTTGGACCGGGGAGAATGTCTGGTCATGTTTCCGGAGGGCAAACTGCGCCGCGAAGACGACATTGAATTGCAATACTTTTCTCAGGGCATCTGGCGTATTCTCAAAGAACGTCCTGAAACCCCCGTCATCGCCACCTGGATCGACGGCGGCTGGGGTTCATACCTTTCCTACAAAAATGGGCCACCCGGGAAGGGCAAATCGCTTGATTGGTTCAGACCCATTCGCATGGTGATTCATTCGCCCCTGGTGCTTGATTCGGAGTTATTGGCTACCCACCAAGCCACTCGTAAATACCTCACTGAGCTGGTTCATTCGCTGAAGCAGCAGTTGCAAACAGAATCCAGCGAGCTAAATCAGCCTTCAACGGACGGAGCTTCTTCCACAGAGGATTCAGCCAACAAGACGATCAGCCAGTCCTGACTTCCTGCGCTTGTATCCAACTGGATAGGATTACGCACTGAGCCCTCGTTCTTGGTTAAGTAACGTTAGTCAAACCAGCTCGCTTGTCCGACAGCTCGACTTATCTCACGAACAAAGTGCTGGGTTCTTGATTGCATGGACAGTAAACTTGAAAATCGTGTGATTGCATAAATGAAAATGAATAATGGTGCATTAGGGGAATAACGACATCAACTTCTTGCAGCGTAAGGCCAAACCTGCCTTCATTATCATAAATGGCCACCCTTGCGTGTAATGATTGTCAAGGGCTGTTGTGATGCTGTAATGCAATATATGTCCATGCTTTACGGAAAAAGATCATGGTTTTCATATTTCTAATTGGCGTTACATCCAGCTAACTGCATCGTTTGAATCGTTGAAATTTACGCCCTGCCTTGCTGTATGGACTGCATGGGCATGTCAATGCTTCCAGAACCTTCTTGAGAGAATGGTGCCATCTTCGTTATTGCGAAAGCCAATGCCGATTGACGTTCCTAGCTCAGTTTCTAAGATAATGAGCCTCTTCTGAGCGGACGAATGGTTCGTCCGTGGGTAAAGATGGTATCCTTTTTTACCATCACCAGGTTACCAATCGGGAGCATTACGTGGCGATTGTTCAAGTAAAAGAGTTGATCGAAGCGGGAGTGCATTTTGGTCATCGCGCGAGTCGGTGGAACCCCAAAATGCGGCCATACATCTATGGTAAACGCAATTTAATTCACATTATTGATTTGCGTGAAACGTTGCGTGGAATGCTTCGTGCATGTAAGTATCTCACTCAAATTTCCAGCCAGGGCAAGCTGACGATCTTCGTTGGCACGAAACGCCAAGCCAAAGAAATTGTGGTGCGTGAATCGGGCAAAATTGGCATGCCAGTGGTCAGTGAACGCTGGCTCGGTGGCACCTTAACGAATTTCCGAACCATTCGCAGCCGCCTGCAACGTTTGCAGGAACTGGAAGATTTGGAATCGTCAGGCCAGATACACACGTTCAGCAAGAAGATGATCTCCTCGCTAACGCGTGAACGATTGAAGATTGCCCGTAATTTGCAAGGCATTCGCGAGATGAACCGCATACCCGAGGCGATGATCGTCGTCGATCCGCGCCGTGAACATAACGCGGTTGCGGAAGCCCGCAAGATGGGCGTGACGACGATTGCCTTGATCGACACCGATAGCGACCCCGATACCGTCGATCTGCCCATTCCCGGAAACGATGACAGCATTCGGTCGATCGAATTGGTGATGTCCAAGCTGGCGGCGGCAATCCAGGAAGGTAGAGCCAACGTCAAAGCAGAAGAACTGCGCCCCGTGCCACAAGGGCCATCCCTTGGCGTCGATCGTCGACCTCGGCGTGGTTCACAAGGTCGGGATAAAGACCGTGAAACCGCAGAAAAGCCCGAGATGGGAGCCGAACCAGCCACGTCTTAACTCTGTCCAAAGTAAACGGAACGCAGGCGAGGGGGTGGATCGAAAAACCCACTCGCTTTGCTTTTGAATGTCATACCTGTTTTTGGCAACCACACTGAGTGCAAGAGGAGCATCCGAAACCATGGCCACGATCACCGCGGAAGCCGTCAAAAAACTCCGTGACATGACCGATCGCCCAATGATGGAATGTAAAGCCGCCCTGACGGAAGCTGAAGGCGACATGCAAAAAGCTGTTAAGATTTTGCGGGAAAAAAACACGAAAATCATGGCTGGCAAAGCGGAGCGTGAAACGGCCGAGGGTCGCATCGGCATTTCCATCAATCCTAAGCAGCAAACCGCAGCCATCATCGAAGTGCGCTGCGAAAGTGCCCCGGTGGCCAAAGCGGATGCTTTCATCAAACTGGTTAACGATTTGGCAGATCATTTGACACAAGTGGCCACAATCCCAGGCAGCGTTGAGCAACTTCTTAGTCAACCCATGCATCAACAGTCGAGCTTAACGGTTAGCGAGCGAGTTGGCGAAGTGGTAGGCATCATTCGCGAGAACATGAAAGTGGCACGCTTCAAATGCCTTCATGGAGGGTCCTTTGGCAAGTACATCCATTTCGATGGCTCCGTTGGCGTGCTTTTGCAGGTCGAAGGTGAAACCGCGGACGACGAGTTGCTCAAGGACATTTGCATGCACATCACAGCCAAACAACCGCTGGCAGTTAATCGAGAAGCCATCGACCCGAAAGTGATCGAAAACGAAAAGGAAATAGCTCGGGCACAAATCGCAGCCGACCCCAAGAATCAGGGCAAGCCAGCCAACATCGTCGAAAAGATCATGGAAGGCAAAATTAAAACTTGGCTCCAAGAAAACGTTCTAATTGAGCAGCCGTTTGTGAAGGACGATACGAAAACCATCGATCAATTGCTCAAAGCGGCGAAATTGACTGCCAAGACATTTATCCGCTTCCGAGTTGGCGAATTGACCTAGCACATACCTTCACAAATGTCACGTTCATCCAGGCAAGCACTCTTCAATGAAGGGTGCTTGTTTTTTACGAACAATGCCAACATAACATGGAATTTTTGGTTGTTTGATTTTATACTGACGAACGATTACGAACCGCTTTCCGATGCTTGGAGATACTCCATTGCGTAAGCTATTTACCCTTGCGGTGTGTTGTCTGGTAATTGTATCTGCATTGGCATTCTCACGCTGGGAACGTGGTGATACCTTCATTCCAACCAGCAATCGTAATCCCTGGAATCATCTGAATTTCAACAATAATAGCGATGCCTTTCAATTTGTCATCGTGTCTGATCGAACCGGCGGTCACCGGGCCAATATTTTCTCGAAAGCGGTCGAGCAAATCAATCTGCTGCAGCCAGAGTTTGTTCTGTCGGTCGGTGATTTAATCGAAGGCTACAAAGAAGAGCGTGAGAAGCTGGATTCTGAATGGTTAGAATTTGACCAATTCATAGCTCGATTGCAGATGCCTTTCTTTTATGTCCCTGGGAATCATGACATCACGAATGCGACCCAATTACAATTGTGGAAAGATAAATTTGGTCGCGATTACTATCATTTCGTCTACAAAAATGTGCTATTCCTTTGCCTGAATACCGAGGATGGCACCAGCGATCGCCGACAGGCACGTATCAGTCCCGAGCAAATCGAATTCGTGCGTAAAACGCTTGCGGAAAATACGAATGTGCGCTGGACGATCTTGGCGATGCATAAGCCCATTTGGAACGATGCCAACATCGATACGAATGGCTGGCCTCAAGTGGAAGCATTGATTGCTGACCGGCCCTACACGGTATTCTGCGGACACGTGCATCGCTATGAAAAGGAGATCAGGCAAGGACGGGCTTACTATCAATTGGCCACGACTGGCGGCGGGAGCAAACTACGCGGACAGGAATATGGCGAATTTGATCATATTGTTTGGATAACCATGAAAGAAACCGGCCCAGTACTTGCCAACATCATGTTGGATGGGATTGTCAGTGAAAACCTAGTTCAGCCGAAAACGCACGAAACGGGTGTGTCAACGGCCAGCCGTCGCGAATGCCTTCCTGTGCGTGGACGTGTTTATGTCGATGGGCGCCCTGCCAGCGGCGCGGCGATTGCTTTTTATTCGCACAACCCACGCAACAACCGATATACCCAAGTGGCTGACGCTCGTGTACAAAAGGACGGTTCATTCTTACTGTCAACCTATACCCCAAACGACGGAGCCCCGGCTGGCGATTACGTCGTGACTGTCGAATGGTTCGATCAGCCAACCCCCAGCGAGAAAGCCACGGGAGTCAACAAAGTTGCAGCGCAATATAGGGCCCCCCAAAAGTCGCCTCTGCGTGCTACGGTCCGCGTTGGCAATTGCGATTTCCTTTTCGAATTGACTTCGGACACTAAGTAAATTCGTGATAGCAAGGAAATGACTATGGGCATTCAGGATCGCGATTACATTCGCTCTGAAACGCGATTGCCCTGGATGCCCTCTGCGAGTCCTTGGACAAAGTTCCTGTTTTGCTTTATCGCTTGCTGTTATTTAGCCCAGCTCATTAGCGGGTCGTCCTTCCATGGTCCAGATCGGCTTACTTCGTTCGCCCAGCTGAATGCACAGAGAGTATTCGAGAAGCTTGAAGTTTGGCGTTTGGTCACTTCGTTATTTATCCATGACCCCAACATGCCTTGGTCAATCATTCTGAACCTCTATTTCCTTTGGGTTTTCGGACAGATTATCGAAGACCTCGAAGGAGCTAAGCGGCTGTTCACTGTCTATTTTGTCATCGGTGGAATGGTCAATCTCATCATTGCTGCTTGTGCCTATGGGATTCCGTTTTTTGTCCCAGGTCAACAACCAGATCTAGATAGGGTACTCTTGCTAAGATCAACACCACTTGGTTGGAATCATTTTTACTACGGTGCTTCGGGAAGCCTGGCAGGAATGGTTGTTTGGCTTGCTCTAAAATACCCCTATCGGTTACATGCATTTGCGTTTGTTTTTCAACTAACCCTTTCTGCTCAAGCGGCCGTTTACTTGGTCCTGGATTTAATGACCTACCTTGACCCGGCACACATGGGCTTTGCCTTGGCCATCGTTGGACATTGTTCTGCCACAATCATCAGCTTTGTTGGCGTGTCAATCACGCAGACCGATGGCAATCGTTGGTTAAAAAGCGTTCGTCAATTTTATTCCACCGAAGTGAATAAATCTGCCATGACACGCCACCGAACATGCGATCACGAAACCACTCATTCCGATAAACAGTCCAAGACCAATTCCCTGGAATTACAACTAGACGCGGTACTGGCCAAACTTGCCCGTGTTGGCCGAGACCAACTGACACAAGAAGAAAATGACATCCTTGAAAAGGCTAGTCAGAGTTACCGCCAAAAACGCAAGTAACTATGAATGGAGAAAACCGATATGCCTCTCTATGAATATGTATGTCAGCAATGTCAGCAAGAATTTGAAGAACTCATTTTTACATCCGATGAAATAGTGCATTGCCCCAAATGCCACAGTGATCATATCATGCGCAAAATCAGTGTTCCTGGCATGCTTGCCTCGAAGACGGATACACTTCCAACCTATACTCAATGCGAAACGTCAGGCCCCCCCTGCGGCCCGCGTTGCTCACGCTTTCAGGCATAACAATGCAAAGTTAATGTGCCCAATGAAAGCTATGTAGCACGTCCGGGTTGACGATTTGCTCTTCAGGCCACCTCCCATGATACAACTCAATGATGGACCTGGCTGCCAACAAAGCGAGATCGTGCCGAGCTTGATCGTCCGTGCCTGCCGTGTGAGGAGTGAGCAATACATTATTCAGATGAAATAATGGGTGATCCTTCGTTTCCATGGGCTCATGATCAAAAACATCCAGCGCGGCACCAGCGATTTGCTGACGTTTTAAGGCGTGATATAAATCGGGTTCATGCACGACTTTGCCACGTGCGGTATTGATCAAATAGGCTGTCGGTTTCATCCACTGCAATGTTTCTGCTCGTATCATGTGATGCGTGCATGGCGTAAGTGGAACGTGCAAGGACACTACGTCTGCTTGACGCATCAAGGTTTCAAACGAAACTAACTCGATTCCTTCTTCTTTCATGTAGGCGTGGTCCGGTTGTATTTCCGCAGCAATAACCTTCATGCGGAATGCTTTGGCACGTGGAACCATCGCTCGGCCAATGCGTCCCAGTCCAACAATGCCAAGGGTTTTGCCTCGAACAGCTGGGGTAACGATGCGAAGCCAATCTCCCTGCAATAACCCATTGTGCGTTTGCCGAAACTGCTTCATCATAGCGAGCATCATGCCCATTGCTTGCTCGGCGACGGACTCTTGGTTGCCGCCGACAGCAATGGTCACTGCCACTTTGTGTGCCGTCGCTGCTGCTTTATCCACGGCATCATGCCCGACGCCAATGCGTGCGATGACCTTGACGCCAGGCGCTTTGGCAAAAACTGCGTTGGTATATGGCTCAGAACCCGCCAACACCGCCTGATGCCCGGGCAACAGCTTTTGTATTTGCTGTTCGGTCATCTGATGAGGCCAAGGATTGGGAAAACAAAGCTCAAAACCTGCATCTTGTAAAAGACGTTCGTGAGAACCTGGAAAATCTTTCAATAGTGCAGCAGTGATTAGAACGCGCGGTCGTGACATTCATTGGCCTCTCTAAGTCGTCAGGGGTTTCACGGTTGTTGAGCAACGGCAGACTGCACATTGAATTGAAAGTGATTATCCCAAGCCTCATCAAGCGTTTTCAAGACTTGTTGCACGGGAATGGCTCGGTAAAGGTTATCGGCTTGCTTCTCCACAAGTTTTAGTCTTTCCAACTTGATCATGGCATCGTCAATCTCGAAATCGACTTGAATACCTGCATGCTTCTCGAGGTACGCTTCAACTTGATCATCCAACTCGGGAATCGTCCAGCCTGGCGTATCTGCATATTTCCAGAGCATAAAATAAGCAAGCATGGCTTCACGGCATTCTTGTTCTTCAGCTTCATCGATCAAGCGATAGAGAACCCCTGCATTATTATCAAGGTTTTGATAATACAAGTTGCGTGTCAAGCGCAGTGAATAGCGGGTTTTGGTCCAGTTGTAACTGTAGTAGGTGCGGTAACCATATCCAAAGGTCCCGGCAGCGACTCCCCAAAGCATCAAGGTACCGCCACCGGTCACTAGCCCCAAGACTGATGTTTTGATGATGTTCCAACCTGTGATTAGCAATCCTGTGACAATAGGGAAACCTATTTTGCCTCGGTCAAACGTGTTGAACTTGACTTTGGCTCCCGGCAGCAGCATTTCCAGGTCCGCTTTCGGAATGTCCTTGAATATCTTCAAAAACACATCGTCGGCATTGATATTCTCTACATCCGGAGGCATCGTCTTGAATTTCACAATGATGACCAGCCGCGAATAGACATCGACGGATAATTCAATGGTCTTCCAAAACTTCTTCCAAAGCCGAATGGGTCTGAGCGTTTGCCGATCACCGCGCACATACACTTCCAAGCGCTCAAATGCATCAAGGTCTACGTCCATTTTGATGCCCCAGGCACTGACAATTTTAAACGTTTCAATCATTTCCTTTTGGGTCAACTTTCGAAAATTGGCGCGCATGAGCAAGCGATCAAATTCTTCAAACAGATCCTGCAAGCATTTTTGCTTTTCATCCTGGCTAAATGCCTTCAAGTCAACTGTGTCTTGATCCGGGTCAAATGGAGCATAGGCAGCCTTGAGTTTGTCGAGGATCAGGTGGTGCTCATAATGAAACTGAGCTGACAGCAAGTCTGCCATCTGTTTCAGTTCGATCTTCTCCGCCTGGCTGACTCGTTCATCCTGCAACATCAATTCAACCAGTTCTGTCCGGCGTAGCGGAATGAAAGCTTCTCGGTTTTGATGTTCTGCCACGACCAAGTCCTTTCCATCTGAATCCATCGGGTCAGAGCATGTTCTATTGAACAAATTCCTTCAATCGAAACCATCACATCTAAGGCCGGAATTGAGACAAAACCCCAAGCAATGCGCTCAACAGCATCATTCCCAATAACAAATACAACCCCAGCTTGAATGTTTGTCGGCGACTGCGACGCAATAATAACCGATGGGCAATCAATTGGTCACCTGATTCGATTGCCCATTGCAGAGTCGATTCATAACGACCTTCTGGGTATTGTTCCGTTTGCTCAAATGTCAAATACCCCGAATCGCTTTCGGTTGGCGTAAGCTTCGGGAGCACGACGACATCAAAGCGTAGTACATTGCTAAAGGCAAAACTGGCTGGCCAATGATCACTCCGTTCGGAAAATGGCAGCAGCGTCCATAAATCGGCGAGCAAGTCTGTGGCCGGTTCAGGTTTCTCAATGACCAATCGATTTCCGTCCAAAATGGCCTGGCAGCCTCCTAAAATAAACGCCGATTCTGGACGCTGATAAGCTTTCGCCAATACCTGCAAATCGTCCATGTTCATCAACACTGCGGCTATGAAATCTGGCAATGCTGAATTGGCTAACCAGATGATCGGTGCATCCATAAACATACGAAAAGGATTACCACCTATGGCGTCATATTCCGCTTGCTTCATGACGACCAATTGAAAACCGAGTCCTATGGGTTGGTTTTCATCATCTCCCAAATCACCTACGCGCACACACACCACACGGCGGTTGGAAATCGGATAGGAGAACACCGCATTGGGGCAGCGAATTCCCGCTGGACGTGTTCCAAACGATTGAACAATGTCTTGCAATTCTGGTTGCCATTCTGTCACCCACGATGGGGAAACACCACGCCAGTTCAAAGTGCCATCGGCCCAGCATACGAGCAATGCTTGCGGCAAGTAAATGACAGAATCCGAGGATGCGTTAGCACGAGTTTGCATGTTCATATCAATTTTATACCCGACTTGATGCCAAATGGTCCTCATGACCAGCGGCCCACGTCCATGTTATTTTTCCCCTCCACGTTTGACCTGGAGCCAACACCATCCATCCTGTGTCATCCATTTGCTCCAAGTGATTGATGGCATCCGTCATGCAAGTATAGGGTTCGATGCATATAGCTTGGCGATGGACTGGAGTGAACACGACGAAATCCTGGAAAGATGCGCTGCAATGAGTGCATAAAACCCCGTACCCTGGTGCCGACAGGCCCCAATCGAGTGATGGGTGATTGCACCGAAATGCATGATCCCAATGCTCTTTTCCAATCGTACATTCACCATCTTGCATTTGTGCTAATACACTTTCATTCAGGGCCAATCGTTTCCCCGTGGGTATACAATCAATCAATTCCCATTGTTCTGGTATTTTACTGTGATCGCTCAAGTGCAGTGTCACTTGATCTGCTGGCCAAGCCCAATAAGGATGCACCCCTAGCCCAAACGGAAACTCTTTAGACGCATCGACCTGTACTTCAAACAACATCGTGAGGGAAAATAGCTTCCAAATGAAAGTTGTTTTCAGTGTGGCCTGTGCGGGCCAAGCTGCTGCTTCGTCCACCACTGTACTCAACTTTAAGACTGCTTGATCATCGTTCGCTTTCATGTCCACCAACTCCCATTTTTTATCCGCAACGAATCCGTGTATGGCATGGCAACCGGATGGATCGTTGCAAGGTAGTTGGTATTGCTTTCTCTGCCAATAGAATCGTCCTTCGGCAATGCGGTTTGGGAAAGGAAATAGGATCGGAATACCTTGTTTCGTCGGGTGAACGTTTTTGGGGTATTTCGGGTCAAACCATAGAAGGTCTTGAAGACCTTGTTGTGTTGGCACTTGCCAACGTGTGCACAATGCCCCAACGGTGGGGTGTAATTCCAGACAGGCTCCTGTTGGCCTGTGTTGCACGCGTATGATTTGTTCGTCGCTCGCTGATTCAGTCCTGCTCAACTTTTGAATGTCGTAAATAGCATCCTTGGCCATGGTTGCCCCTTGTAAATCGACGTTGACGGTTAGCGCTAAGGGTCATACTATGATATTCACTTGGCCCCATCGTCTAGCGGTTAGGACACAGGACTTTCAATCCTGCAACCGGGGTTCGAATCCCCGTGGGGTCATTTTTCCCTTCGATTCAGTACCATAACGGCATATGCCATTGCTGGATTCACGCGTGGCAGTAGCACGCTCCAAGGGATGTTGTGTGCAAAAAGTTGGTATTGCACTCATGGGATGCGGAACCGTTGGTAGTGCAGTTGCACACCATTTGATTGAACATGCGGATTCAATTGCCCAGCGCGTCGGCCGCCCCATCGAATTACGGCATCTGCTCATTCGCGAACTTCAAAAACCCCGTGCTGGAGCAATTCCAAAAAATCTTTTTACGACCACACCTCAGCCCTTATGGGAAGATCCGCAAGTTCAAGTCATCATTGAACTCATGGGTGGCGTGGAACCTGCCTTCACATACATTCAGTCTTGCTTGCAAGCTGGCAAGGACGTCATAACTGCCAACAAAGCCCTGCTGGCACGCCATGGCGAAGCATTGTTTTCATTGGCCAGGCAACATCATCGTGTCATTTGTTTTGAAGCAGCCGTGGCAGGTGGCATTCCATTGATCCGTGCGTTAACTCAAGGTCTTGCCGCCAATCGGATCCAATCCATCAAAGCCATTTTGAACGGCACCAGTAATTTCATTCTCTCTGAAATGACCGAAAATCAATGGTCGTATGCGCAAGCATTACAGGCGGCGCAAGCTCATGGTTTCGCTGAAGCTGATCCTGCTTTGGATGTTAACGGCACCGATGCGGCACAGAAACTATCGATTCTGGCACGACTGGCATTTAATGCTCTGATCCATGATGAAGACATCGAATGCCGTGGGATTGCTGGCATTGATCAGTCTGATTTGCAATTTGCTGGTGAAATGGACTGCGTCATCAAATTGCTGGCAGAAGCCTGGTTAAGCGAGGGCCGCCTCGCCTTACACGTCGAACCTACTTTGATTCGTCGGCATGAACCACTGGCAGAAGTGCGCGGTCCTTACAACGCGGCCGAGATTGTCGGCGATATCGTTGGTCATACATTTTTCTACGGACTTGGTGCAGGAGCTCAGCCCACAGCCAGTGCCGTGCTCAGCGACCTGATCGACCTAGTGCACGGCAGCGCTGCCCAGCACTTCTTGCATGCCGAGTGGAACAGACCGGCCGAACGATTGCCACGTTGTTCCCCCCATGAAATTCAAAGCCGGTTTTATCTGCGCTTGAATGTGCTGGAAAAAACAGGCGTTTTAGCTGAAGTTGATGGCATTCTCGCCAAACATGGTATCGGTATTGCATCCGTCGTCCAGCATGAAGAACGAGAACATGCCCGAGTACCGTTGGTCATCATGACCCACAATGCCATTCTGGGTGCTTTTCGACTGGCGGTTCGCGAACTCCAGGATTTGCCCTGCGTGGCTGATCCACCGATCTATTACCCGATCGCTGAATAGTTGAACTTGACCTGAACTCTTGAAATCAATGAATATAATGAAGTGGAGCAAAGGAACGCTCAAATCCATGACCAGCGAGTTCAAGATCAGTGATGCAAGTTAGATCGGTTTGGATCTATCAAACCATTTCGTGGCAAGGAAAAGCATGACCAATCATCATGAAACAAACCCTGCCCCTGAAGATTCGACGAGCTATTCCCAGCCGCTGCAAAAGTTTCAGTTTCTCGATTGCGTCTTACAAACGCCCCTATTGGAAGTGTGGAAGGCCCACGACCAAAATCATGCGTTGAAGTGGGTTAAGATAATTTCTGGATTGGCTCGGCGGAATATCCTTTCGACATTTGATCTGAAACAAGCAGCCCACCTGCGTTATATCAAGCATCCACGATTATTGCCCGTTGATTGGATCGAACACGACAATGGTCGTTTGGTTATCGTTAACCCTTTCACTGAATACTCGTTAAAGGATCGTTATCAGGAATGTTTGCTCGAAGGCAAACCCGGCGTTCCACGCGAAGAATTATTGATCTATCTGCGAGCGGTAGCCGAAGCCCTGGATTACTTGGAACGCCAAGAAGCACTGCACCATCTGAGCCTGAGCCCCAACTCGCTCGTACTCTCGTCGGGTGAACCCAAATTGATGGACTACGGCTTGGTTGAATTGGCCTGGCTGCCGGCTGGACAACCGCTCGATCAGCAAAGTCTTCGATATGCAGCCCCGGAAGCGTTTGAGAACGCTTACACCAAAACAAGCGATCAATACAGCCTTGCATTGATTTATTGTGAAATGCTAACAGGCCGTTTACCGCATCACGGCAATATGTCCTATCAATGGCGTGAAGCCCGTTTGCATCGCCAACCTGACCTTAGCTTGGTACCCCAGCATGATGTGCCGGTCTTGTTGCGAGCATTATCCAAAGAATCGGGGAAACGCTTTCATTCCATAGGTGAGTTGGTATCGGCCCTCGAAGCAGTAACTCCACGACCGGCCAACAACCATGATAAACAATTGCCCATCAGCGGCCCTCCCAAATACAAGCCAACGGATTCCGCCAATCAGTTGCACCTGGCAGAGCCTCAAGAGATTGAGCGTACGGTGAATCGCCTGGTTCAGCTCGCCGCCTACAACACCGTGGTGCGTGAACAAGGCGGCATGCGCTATCAATGCAGCGAAGACAACGTTCTCACGCACCGTTGTGCGGCCTGGCTTCCTCCTGGCATGGCCCAACACAAACTTGAGGGCTTTGCCCATCAATGGCAGGCAACTCAGGTGACGACTTACGATGAAAACAAAATGATCTTTGAAATGGAGCTGCCGCAAAACTTTTGGCGTAGGCTCGTCCGGGCAGAACGGGACATACTGGAAATCAAGGTCTCGCTCTCCAGCCCACGCTCTCAAGATTCGAAGCTGACGGAAGTGCAAGTTGAAGTCAGTTTTAAAGGACCGCAAAATGACGAAGGCGTCAAAGCCGTTACACAACTAGGCCCGGTCCTCATCAATAGTATCCGCACTTACCTATTGGCCACCACCGAACACCGTGGGCAAGATCGCTTTCACTTTGATTACCCCTTATGGGTTTACCCAATGTATGCGGGCAGCCTTGGCGAGGGCATGAGTTGCCACGGCAAAGACATTTCCACGCATGGTATCGGCTTCCTGGCGCCTTATCGTTTGCCCACGAAGGAAGTGCAGTTGCACGTGCTTACTCCGGAGTTAGGGACGGTTGTCGTTCCAGCAGCGATCTTACGAACGGTTCCTTTGCCGGACAGTCAGTTTGAAATTGGCGCCCGCTTCATGTTTCATCCTTCGGCGGTTCTGCCTCCACTTTAGTTTTACCTGCATGCTCGGCATACCAAATCAGTTGCCGAGCTATTCCATGCAACAATTGCACTTCCATCATACTGGGCTGAGCTCGACCGATCAGGTGCCTTAACGCGTGCATTTGTGCGTCTGCTTTTTCATTCCATAAAAAGTGAATGGCCCGCAACCCCGCTTCGAGATGCAAAAACATGCGCTCCTGCGTTGCAAACGGAGCTGACTGATGTTTGGTTTCAGATTGCTCGAACACGGCAGTATGATGCGAAGCTCTTACTGGGTTAAGTTTGGATCGGGTAGTTGATTCAACAAGCTGCTGTTCCAATCCCACCTGAAATAATTCGTACAAGCAGCAGGCAACGGCTTGAGCAAGATTCAAGACGGGGTATTCAACCGCAGCGGGAATCGTCAGCAGATAATGGCATTGTGAAATTTCTTCAGTCAGTAATCCTGTACGTTCCGGTCCAAAAACCAAGGCGATTGTTTCCGTAGTCCAGTCAGGCCAAAAAGCGGGAAAAAACGCGCGGGGAGTTACGACACTTTGAGTTCGGAATAAACCTCCCAACCGAGCGGATGTGCCGAATACCAGATGACAAGCGCCTACTGCTTCCTCCCACCGATGACAGCACCGAGCTGACTGCAAAATGGGAAGCCCATGCGTGGCCATGGCGATCGCTTCTGGAGCATCTGTTGGCACTTCCGATTGAATGAGTACCAACTCCTTCAAACCAAAATTGTACATGATGCGAGCTACCGCACCGATATTGCCGGGTTGACTGGGCCGAACCAAGACAATGCGACAATGATCTTGCCAAGGTCGGTTCATTATTTAGTTTCCCATCCACAGTATGGCAACGCAGTTAGGTTACTGTTTTGCAGAAAATTTTTTTCAACCTTGAGCACGTGCCAACGCCATTTGTTTGATGCCACGCAAATCTAATTTTCCACTGCCGAGAATTGGAATTTCAGTGACCTCAAAGAAGCAATTGGGATCAGGCAGCCAGAGATTAGGCAGCCCTGCTTGTTTCAATCGCTCGATCACCTCGGCGATCGTTATGTCTGCAATAGGAGTGTAGAGCACGACTAATTTTTCGCCTTTTTTTTCATCTGGCACACCAGTGACAGCAAAGATTCTATCCTGAGCACCTGAAATGATCTGCAATTCCTCCTCGATCCGTTGATGAGGCACCATCTCACCGCCGATTTTGCTGAAACGGGATAAACGATCCGTAATCGTGATGAATCCATCCTCATCCAATTGGGCAATGTCACCCGTCACATACCATCCATTGCGGATGACTTCACGCGTTTGTTCTGGTCGATGTAGGTACCCCTCCATGACATTTGGCCCATAGACAAGCAACATGCCAGACTGGCCAGGCGGAAGTAAGTCACCGGTATCGGGATCGGTTATGGCAACAGCAACTCCAGGGATTGGTTGCCCAATGGTGCCCGGTTTATGGCCAACCTGGCGTATCCCATCCAGATCCACATCGGGCACATTAACGGAAACCACCGGCGATAATTCGGTACAGCCATAGCCTTCCAAAGGTTGAACGCCAAATTTTTTGACAAATTCGTCTGCTAACGTGCGCGGCAGCTTTTCCGCGCCGGTCACCAGCAAGCGCATGTACGCAAAATCTTCTTTCTGGCACCTTCGTAAATACAACCGTAAAAACGTGGGGGTAGCCACAAAGATAGTGCATTTGTATTTGCCCGCGGCTTCGCCGATTTCCTTTGCCTGCCTTGGGTCGGGGTAATATACCGTTGACGCTCCCATCATTAATGGCAGCCACAAAGTGACGGTATAACCAAAGCTGTGAAAGAACGGCAATACCGCCAAAAGCCGATCGGAGGATTTGATATTGAGCGCTTGCGAAGCGGATTCAAGATTCGACATGATGTTATGATGACTAAGCATGACGCCTTTAGGATCACCCGTGCTACCGCTAGAAAAAATGATTGTGGCTAAATCATCGCAGGAATGTGATCCTAACTTCAACCAGAGATATTCCACAATGAATCCAGGAAGAATCAACAACCAAAACAGCGTCCAGATTCGATGATAGGTTGTAATTTCCTTTTGAATGTCTTCCAAGTCGATGTATTCAACATCAGGCCCAAGGTCGAGGTTTATGCGATGACGAAACTGTCGTGAGGAAATAATCTGCTTAATGTTACATTGCTGAATGGCAGACAATATTGCCTCTTTTGAGGCTGTGTAATTCAAATTGACGGCCGTTTTTCGACACATGGCTACAGCTATATTGGTAAGTGCTCCACCTAACACTGTTGGTAGCAACAACCCTACCATCGGTTCGATTGTGAATCGTTTTTGCAGCCGTCGTTTGATCAAGACAACACCAGTCAACGATTTGATGTAACTCAGTTCGCGGCCTGGTTGAGTTGGGTCGATGTGACATGAAAGAAATGGCCTTCGACAAGCCATGCGGACAAATTGGCGATGAGCTGGTTTGTGCTCTTTTCGGCGCAAATTAAAGCTATCAGCCAATAGCTTCTGCACAGCTTGCCGAACCTTCCATGCGGGGCTATCCGTTGGCATGGGGTCGCCAAAGACCATAGTGACGGGGTAACGCCATTGCTTTGGCTTTTTCCAAATAAGCCTGCCACTTTCATAACTGAACACACTGCCCCACAGCCGATCCAGACACATTGGAATGATCGGTGCCGATGTTCGCTTGAGGATTTTTTCAAACCCTCTGCGAAAGGGCAACATCATTCCCGTGCGCGTTATGGCTCCTTCTGCGAAAATACCCACCAGCTCACCTTTGTTTAAAAGCTCACTTGCAACGCGTAATGCTCGCACTAATATCCGAGGCGAACCTTCCCCAGCAATGGGTATGGCTCCGCTATTTCGCAAAAACGCGCCTAGAATCGGCACCCTGAAGTATGGCTCCCATACCAGAAAATGAATTCTCCTACTCACATTCATGTAAATGAACAGACCATCCAGGAAACTGACATGATTGCAGACCAACAGAGCTGGCCCATGGGAAGGGATATGAGTTCGACCCACAAGCCGAACCCGATACACCAGTTTCATGAACAACCAAATGATGCCATAACATAAACGGAAGCTTGCCTGGTTCAGGACGGATACAAAAGCGTTAAGCATGCCAACCAACCTCAGTCCGGTAACGAAGCCTATGCCTGCTTTACAGCTTCGTGTTAACTCTGATCAGAACCAACGTCAAGGCAGCCTTTATAAAATAGGTATTTTTGTATCTGCTTCGACTGAGGTTGCAAATGCCCATGAAAGCCGCTATACGCGGCCACGTTTGGGGGATTTCATGTTAAAGCGTGTTTGAAGTTTGGATCACCATAAGTTGGTTCGTGTGGGCAGTATCCAACAAACTACGCTTTATCATGTGGAATAGAGGCAAAATGCGCAATCATCTTGTGCACGCAATCTTAAAGGATGAACATGCAACTAGGGGTTTGATGGACCCCGAAGCACGTATCCTTATTGAATGGCTTGTCGACGCAGCTGAGTTACTTTCAAAGCACTACGCCGTGGATCGTGCTCAAAAGGAACTGACTCGAATCATGCGCAGGTGTCGTGCCATCAAGCGATTTGTCATTCTTTGGTGTTATGAGCTTTCATACGGCCCAGCTGCCCAATTGGCTGCGGCAGAGGGATTTCTTTGGCCCTTGCCACCGCCAGACTTTCTGGACAGTTGTCTGCTATTGGAAGCCCTGCTTGAGTGTGAAAACGTCATCGAAGATGAATGCGAAGAAGAGTATCCTCTTGCCCGTTTAGCTGCATAATCGAAGCCGTGCTGTTGTTCCATGCAAACACTGACGAGCAGCTTAGCCTCTAGGAACGACATGCATTCCCGGTTAAACTGGGAACATCATGCCTTTATCACATGCTCCACAACCAATGAAATTAAGCTCGACCTTGCAATCATTTCTACAGGCTCAGTCCATTCATAAATGCAAAATGCTCGTGGCTGTATCCGGTGGGGCTGACAGCATGGCTTTGCTGTTCGGCTTGCACCAATGGTCTGCTGAATTTCAGCTCGAAATCGGTGTTGCCCATTTCAATCATCTATTGCGCGGCGCTGACAGTGATGCCGATGAAGCTCTGGTTCTATCGGCTTGCCAAGAGCTTCAAGTGCCTATTTTTGTCGAACGGGAGAACATTGCATTGGCAGCAGCATCAAGCCGAGCCAATTTAGAGGAAATAGCGCGTCAAAAACGATATGGGTATTTATTAAACTTGGCCCAAACAAATCAAATTGGCTGGATTGCAACAGCCCACCAGCAAAGTGATCAGGCCGAGACCATTTTACATCACCTGGCAAGGGGTACCGGTCTGCATGGCCTGCGGGGTATTGCTGCCAGGCGAACGATAACACCTGGCATTGACTTGATTCGGCCATTGTTGTCGTTATCGCGTGAAGATGTCATGGCTTTTATCAAGGCGCATGGCGTACCTTTTCGAGACGATCGGACAAATTTCGATGCGCGCTGGACGCGTAATCGTATTCGTCATGAGATCATGCCGTATCTGCAAAAGCAGCTCAACCGCGACATCATCGAGCACTTGTGCCAGTGGGCTGAACTAGCAAATGAAGTACAAGCACTGCTGCATCAAGAAGTTCAATCCTATTTGCCTCAGGTTGTTAAGCCGCGTGCTGGAAAAACGATCGTTCTCGATGCCGCTGCGCTCATGAAAATGAACAAGTTGCATCAACGTGAACTGCTGCATCAGGTATGGGAAGCAGAGCATTGGCCCATGGGTGAGATGACGCGAACCCATTGGATAAAACTAATCGATATTGTTCATGGGAAACAGCCATCGGCTGATTTTCCTGGGCCCATTCACGCTTCACGTCGTGATTCGATGTTATTGCTTGAGTCGCGTATCCTGCTGCCAGATCGCGAATGAAGCGATCAAGTCACTTCCCGTTTGTGGTTCATTAACTTTGGACTTAACGTGACCTTCGCTGGAAGCCATGTGTAGATGCAGTATCACGCATAATTTCGCCAGTTTGGCACGGAAATTCAGCCAGTTTGCTCTGGACAAAATCAGGGCGGTTGGTTATTCGGCCCGCCTCTTGAACGCGACACCATCATTGAAAAAAAGCGGGTTGGGGGGAGCCAGTTGGTGCCGAAAAAAACTCGCAGTCTGGCACTTCGGGGAAACGGTGCAAGGCAGAGAGTTTTTCTCATTGTTCAAGCGCTGACCGGCCGATAAAGGAAACGAGGACCGTCCGTAGGTACGGAAGGTCACGAGGTTTGGGGGAAGAGGTTCCGTCGATTGAACGGAGCAAACCATCGAGTGCATGGATGCACGCACATAAGATAAGTGAACTGTTTGGCCATTGGGGAATGACCAATCAGGGAAACTGAATTCTTCGCTGCCGTCGTCAGCCCAAAGCACATTCGCATGGTCGCCGTTCATTGGGATTGCCTCGCCGCCACGCCTGGGGAGGAATGCATGGCGATGCTTGTTGAGTCGGATGTGCAGCAATTGTGGCGAGACTATCGGGCAGAACCCACGGTGGAACGCCGCAATCAATTGGTTGAACAGTACTTGCCTTTAGTGAAATACAATGCGGAACGAATTTGGGCGCGGTTGCCCGAAGGGGTTGAATTAGACGATCTCATCAGTGCTGGTGTTTTTGGCCTGCTTGATGCCATCGAAGCATTCGATCTGGAACGCGGCGTGAAATTCGAAACTTATTGTGTACCGCGTATCCGAGGGGCCATGTTGGACGAATTACGCACCATGGATTGGGTTCCGCGCCTGGTCCGCAGCAAAGCTAGCAAACTAGAAGCAGCCCGCAAGTCATTGGAAGCCAAACTGGGAAGGCCGCCTCGCCCTGAAGAATTGGCTGAATGCATGGGCCTGACGATGGACGAATTTGAAAAACACGAAAGCGAAGCGAATGCCGTCGGTCTCGTTAGTTTGAACAAGAAATGGTACGAAACAGATAGTTACAAAGACGTGCGTGAAATTGATATTTTGGAAGATAAACGAGCCGAAGATCCTACCCGTAAACTGCAAAATCGCGATTTGATGCGGCTTGTAACGCGCGGACTGAATCGCAACGAACGTCTGATCATCATCCTGTATTATTATGAAGAAATGACGATGAAAGAAATCGGGGCAACTCTGGACCTGAGTGAAAGCCGTGTAAGTCAAATGCACTCGAGCATCATCAGCCGACTGCAACAATTGTTGGCGTCGCGGAAGCCCGAATTCTGCAACTAGCATGCATAGACCAACAATCTTTATGAACCAGTCCAATGCTTAGGGGACTGGTTCATATGATTTGCAGAGCTGGCAGCCAGAATTTAGCGATATTAAAGTAAATAATAATACCAGTCACATCCACAAACGTCGCCACAAAGGGGCTGGATGCCAATGCCGGATCGACACGTATCCACTTAAACAGCAGCGGTAGCATTGAACCAACCAACGTACCCCACAAACATATAGCCGCCACGGACATTCCTAATACAGATGCTAAATCCCAACGGTTAATCGCCTGGAATTGCACTTTGACTCCAGGCTTGAAGGTAACGACGGTTTCTTCACCTAGCTTACTGAATTCTGGTGACTGCATAGAGTCGAAATAAACGCGCATGGATCGATGGGTTTTCGTACCAGCATACTGCACCACTCCTGCTGGAAATTCCATCGATCCTTGCTGATTGTTCGGCAGGGGTATGCTCTTTGGTACGCTGATTTGCAGTCCAAGTTGCCTCACTTCCTCGTCCTGCAGCACATCGTTCGGCGTCATCGCTGCTCTGAAGAAACCAATGGTTCCCAACGTTAAGCCTAATATGATCCCCATGATTAATTCATGACGCATCACTCGCCACCATTGTCGGTGCTCCACATGACCAAGTGCCAGCGCCCGCGTCACCAGCGTTGCCGCTTGTGACCCGGAATTGCCACCTGTTGAAATGCATAGCGGGATAAACATACTTAACACCACAATCGCTTTGATGGCATCTTCATAATGGGCCAAAGCAGTAAACGTGAATAATTCAGCCGCAAATAGACAAGCAAGCCAAACGGCACGCTTGCGCCACAACGTAAAGAAACTAACCTCGAGATAATTTTCCGCCATCGGGAGGACGCCGCCCATTTTCTGGGCATCTTCGGTAGCTTCCTCGACCACCACGTCGATGACATCGTCGTGAGTAACGATACCCACCAGGCGACCTTCATCATCCACCACTGGAATCGCCAACAAATCATACCGGGCCATCGCTTTGGCCACTTCCTCTTTGTCATCAGTCACTTTGACGCGGATAACTTCCGTCTCCATGACATCCCGAACAAGTTTGTGACGCGGCGACAAAATCAGATCGCGAAGCGAAACAACGCCCTGCAGTTTGCGCTGTTCATTGAGTACATAAACATAGTAAATCGTTTCTTTTTCTGGTGCCTGTAACCGCAGCCGGTCAATAGCATCGTTGATGGAAATGTTGCCGGGGGTCCACGCATAATCCGTGGTCATGATAGCGCCGGCTGAGTTAATTTCAAACTTCGTCAGCGTAGCAATATCGCGACGGTCGGCTTCGTCAACCAAGCGTAATAATGATTCGGCAACCCGAGGCATCAACCGACGCATCAGGTTGACACGATCATCGTGTGACATTTTCTCGATCAGCTTAGCAACGCGTTCCCGCGTGGCCCCCTCGACCATTTCCACTTGTCGTTCGAGTGGGAAATACTCGAAAATCGCAGCTTGATTGCTAATGCTCGTGGATTCCAGGAACTTCCATACTTCCTCGTCTGAGAATTCTTCCAATGTGTCAGCGATGAGTGCTGGATGCAACGTCTCGCAAAAGGCGTTCATGCCTTCGGTGTCGTTTTCATGCATCAACAGACGAACTTCTGGAGTGAAGAGTGGATCTGGCATGGTCCACCTTTGCTTTATTGGATTCTGTGGCAGTGCTGGCCTGCTAGCATCTTACTGCAAACGTAGGCAAATGTTTATCCCTGTACGAGCAAGTCTTGATCTCTCAAATACTGGTACATCCTGGCAATATCCATTGGTTCCGTACCGCAACAGCCGCCGATCATGCATGCTCCCGCTTGATGCCATGCTTCGATCGCTGCCGCCCACCCGAAGGAGCCTGGCGACGCACTAATGCTAGGCCGTACAAACAAAGGAAGCTGAGTCATGCGACGATACCGCTGCAGCACTTCTGTATAGACCGATAGAGCGGGATTGGGCCCGCAATTGACCCCTAAGGCTAAAATGCGATCGGCATTCGCCTCCGCCCATTGTGCTATGACATCGGGGGCCACTTCTGAACGATCAGAGAGCATTGGGATGAATGAAATCAATAATGGCAAACGGCATTCGCTCAAGAACCCTTCCGCCCAATTCTCAACAGTGGCCAAGTTCGTTTGTGTTTCGAGCAGCACGGCGTCGAAGCTTGGGCATGACGATAATGCCTGGCCCATCATACGGGCATAGGCAATTGAATGAGCTTGCAAAGTGCCAACACATCCCAAAATATACACATTATCAGGAAGACACTGGCCTACAACGGCTGCAGCTTGACTATAGCGTTCGCGCAAAATCTGGAGGTTTAACGCACGGGTAGCTGCCAATGGCAAATGGCAAGCGAATGAATTGGCGCTGTGGATAATTGCCCCAGCATGATAGTAATGGCGATGAACTTGCTGAACGCGATCAGGATAGTCGCGATTCCATTCGAATGTCGCCTGGGAATGCATGTTTAAGCCGAGTTGAAGCAACATCGTTCCTAAAGCACCATCCATCAAGATGACTCGACGATGCTGATGAGCTTGTGCCAACAACTGGTCAAAGCTCAATCGATTGTGCGTCATTGATAACTCAACTTGCGATATCTGCGGATCGAGCGTATCCAATTTGTTAGATGGGAATTGTGCAAGTCCGATCCGATTGGCTCATTAGGCGCCATACTTCCCTAATCGGCGAGCATGAGCCATGGCCAGCAACATGAGATCTTTGGCAAGAAATTGGCCCAAACCTCCGAAAAGACAGGATGCTTCACCAAACGCTTGCACGTTATCTGTACGACAGGTGTCTGATAACAACAGAGTAGGCACCGGATGCCAACTATGTGATTTCAATTTGCTTGGTGTGCTATGATCGCCGGTCACAATAAACACATCAGGGCCCAGCTCGCGAATAGCGGGAATGACTTGGTCAAGAGCTTCGATCATTTGCACCTTGGCGGCAAAATTGCCATCCTCGCCAGTGCTGTCCGTGTACTTGTAGTGCATGAAGAAAAAGTCGAATTGACTCCACAGGTTGCGCATCGTTTCGATCTGATCGGTCAGGGTGTTTCCAGACTCGGCAATGTGCATACCGACAAGCCTGGCCAGTCCCTTATACATGGGATAGACAGCAATGGCGACGGCTTTTAACCCGTACACTTCTTCCATCGTGGCGATCTGTGGATAACGGGCGAAACCACGCAGAGTGACCATATTGGTTGGAGCATCATCTTTAAGTAAACGAGAAGCCTCATGTACAAATTGATTGAACAATTGGGCAGCTCGTTGTGAGTTGGCATCGCGACCTTCTGCTTGCAACGGAGCATGTCCGACAATTTGCGGATCTGTATCATTGATCGAGTCAGCTAGGTTCTCACCGCGAATGACGACTACGAAACGATGTTCACGAACTGGCTCAACGAAAACTTCGACATCTGGCAATTTAATGGTCTGTAGTTTTTGGCACATTTTCACACAACGCTCGGTGCTAGGCCTTCCTGCCCTGCGATCAACGATTCGCCCCCCCTCATCGACCGTGCAGAAATTGCCACGAGCTGCCACGTCTTTTGGACCGACAGGAAAATTAATGCCAAGGGCTTCGAGAATACCCCTGCCAATGTCAAACTCTAATGGGTCATATCCAAATAATCCCAAGTGACCAGGTCCACTCCCTGGCGTTATTCCCAACCGAACCGGAATACTCAGCCCACACACACCATCCCGTGCAGCCGCATCCAAGTTTGGCGTGCGAGCCGTCTCCAACTCCGTGGCCCCTCCTGGTGATTGGGGTAAACCACCCAGCCCGTCTGCAACCAATAAGACTATTTTCGTGTTGTTTTTCTCAATTAACGGTCGTATGAGGTCGTGGCTATTCATGTGAAGAACTTTGCAAGTGAGTGATTGCTTCAAGGTTTCAGAAACGTTAACTTATGAGTAGAGGGCGATTTGCGGTCCAAGTCAAGTCGCGCCTAAGGTGTTTGTACAATATTTTATAGATTCGGGTCGCCATCAACGACCACGAGGCTTCCATGCAACTTCAAGACGAGACCATCAGCTTCAATTACCAAAATGCAATGCTGCAAATGCGTGCCGATGAGGAATGGCGACTGCAAACGGAAATGCAATTGCAGCATCTAATTACGCCACAACGACTAAAAGCGTTGATGCCTCAATTGATGCAGGTCAAAACTCAAGTTGCAACCGAGCGTGACTTGGTCGACCCGCCACCGAATCTTCGCCCCTTGGACGCTGGGTTTATCGATCACCCGGATAAGTTGTTGGTCGATTTGCGACGGAACAAAGAGAAAAGCGAATTAGGTCGAATACAAACCACTGCTGCCCGTTTACGCGATCAGGTTGATAAAGTGGTATTCCTAGGCATTGGTGGCTCATTCTTAGGTGCCAAAGCCCTTTTTGAAGCCTTGCGCAGCACCTACCATAATGAATTGCCTTACGAAAATCGCTTAGGAATCCCCTGCATTTATTTTGAAGGCAACAATGCCGACAATGACAGCCTCCAAGATTTGCTTGAATTATTACAAAACACATGCGTGAATCCCGATGAACCCAAAGAGCGCTGGGCCACCATTATTATCAGCAAATCAGGCTCCACGCTGGAGACAGGGGCTGCCTTTCGCATCATGCGCAAGGAAGTCATGGAGCTTTACGGGCCTAAATCGGATCTGTTAAAAAAGCTGATCATCCCGGTCACTGGTGTAGGTGAAAACCCCATCCGCAACCTCTTTCATGCAGCAGGTTATTTGGACGAGGATATCTTTTCCATACCCGATCGCGTAGGCGGGCGGTTTTCCGTCTTCACCCCAGCCGGATTACTACCTGCCGCCATCATGGGATTGGATATCAAAGCTCTGCTCTTGGGCGCTGTCAGCATGACCAAGCAGTTCCTGGAAGAACCTTTTGAACGCAACTTGGTTTTGCAATATGCTGCGGTCAACTACCTCATGTCTGAAGAATTGAATAAACCCATCCGCACTTTGGCTTTGTGGTCCAAAAAACTAGAGACTTTAGGGTTATGGCATGACCAATTGCTCGCTGAAAGCTTAGGCAAACAAGGGCGAGGTCCAACGCCTATCAGTTGCGTCATGACCCGCGATCTCCATTCACGAGGCCAGCAATTTCAGGAAGGTCGCCGCGACAAGTTCATCGTCAACGTCGGGATTAAAAGCGTTAAATCAGCCCCTTTGGCTGTCGGCATGTCGGATCGGAATGAAGACAATTTAAACGAATATAGCCGAAAAACACTACCCGTGATCATGGAGGCGGCCCATCGAGGAACCATCGAAGCCTATACCGAAGTTGTTCGTCCAACCTCCGACATATTATTGCCACAAATTAGTGAGTTCACCATGGGGCAAATCATGCAAATGTTAATGCTCGCAACCGTGGTGGAAGGTCGCCTCATGGGATTGAATCCCTATGGTCAGCCTGGAGTCGAATCCTATAAACGCAAGATGAAAGCGATCCTGCGAAGCCAACAGAACATGAATACCCAAAATGTGGCTGTCGATCGGCCAAACAGTCCTGCTCCTGTTGACGCAGCTACTCGATCCACTTAATCTGAACTACATGACTCTTCCATTGCAACATTACCTTGTGGTCCATGGCAATTCTGGTCTTTGGATGCCCTGCACCAGCACAACTCGCTGGCATCGTAATGACGAAGTGATTTTACGCAGCGAGCGAGGGTTGGAGCCAGGAACGATACGTAGCACTTGGCTACGCGATACAATCGTCGATGAAAACGAGATCTTCATCGGTTCAATCATTGGACCAATGACTCAAGCTTTTCGCAAGGATTGGACAGCAGCCAGCATGAAGGCGGAACTAGCCCTCAGTAATGCTCAACAACTAGCAAAGCAATTACGCCTGCCGATAGAAGTTATCGACGTAGAACCTGTACTTGACCCATTCACGTTGATTCTGCACATATTACAAACCGGGCCGGTAGATTCGCGTGAGTTTGTCAGCCGGATTTCGAAGGCTACTGCAACACAAATTCGATTACATGATTTAACTCAACCGCATACGTATGACGACGATCATGGTTGTGGCTCGTGCGGTACAGGGTGCGGCTGCCAGGCAAGTAGTAACCATGGTGGTTGTAGCACAGGTTGTGGCTCAACTATCCCCGAGGAGTTTGAGAAAAATTGGCAAGCCTACTTTGCCCAATTACGTACCAATATGGAGAATCGTAAAATCAGTCTGCCCATGTAAACAAGAAGGATTGATGTGCAACCTTTACCCTGCACTGCAGCTTGACGGATCGAACAGTTCTGGAGCTTGGAATGATCGTGCAATTGGTACCCTTGGGAGGCGGTGAGAGCATAGAACTCACCAAACCCATCAATTTGGTGGGCCGCAAAGAAGGGTGCGATGTCCGGCTCAATCACAAAAGTGTTTCCAAACAGCATTGCATTTTGGTGCACGCCGAAGGCATGCTTATGCTCCGCGATTTGGGAAGTACGAATGGTACGCGTGTCAATGGTAAGCGGATTCGACGAGCCGCCTTGGTGGAAAATGATCAATTCAGCATTGCTGCCATGACGTTTCGCGTCAAGTTTGGTCAGACGCCAGCCCCTGCCCCCGTGCATATGAATGATGTTACGCAACATATTGACGCATCTGAAGTCGATATGATGATTCGAAAAACCAAGCCGCACGACAGCATCGACCAACCAGGGGAAGCGGTACCAGCCGTTAAGGTGAATACGCTTCCAGACGAATTCACCGTTGTGCATGCTGACGACGATCCAGATGACAAAGGATAGTCGCACATGACAAATTGCCGTGCAACCACGCGACCATCACTTCAATCTTCTGCCTGACAATCTTGTTGAAACACCTCTTGGATGATCCGCGTTTCTCGATGCTGATGATGATCTAGTTTTTTCAGCCATTGCAACATCGCTAAACGTGTCGATTCCAGGTCAACTTTTTCTTGCAACAATTGTTTATCGATCTGCTTCAGTTCTGCCAATAATGATTTATGCTCCTCAGCTAATTCGTGCACATGCCGCTCCTGATTGGGCTCAATGCTGCGTACGCTTTCCATGTACCCACCTTCCTCTTCCAGGCGAAAGTGCGTTTGCAAGTCACTTATGAGTTGCTGGGTTTTCAGGCGCCATGAAACAGGATCTTGCTGCATACACTCACTCATCCAACGTTGCAAGGCTTCTAAATCTTTATTCAATCGGGCGTGTGCATTTGCCATGGAACTGAGCATCGCATGAGCCATTTGACACCTCGAGAAAATGGAAGTGATCATGCCCGACATCACCGCATTACTTGGCTTCAACCTTCGGACTTTTTGAACAGATCAAGAAAGCGGTCCTCATATTCCTTAAATACACCAAGTTTGTCTAGTTCCCGCTTTAGTTCAAACGCTTTTTTTCGATCCTTGGCTGCTTCTTCAAATAAAGACTCAATCTTGAGTTTCGCAGCTGGGGGGATTTTTTCCTCTTCGGCTACGGATTCTTGCAAATACGATTCTTCTTCCAAACCAGGGGGTCGGCCCATGGACTCTTCCATCTTGGCCAGGAGTTCCGACAGCTGCTGATCCATGTGATTGGCTTGTTCCTTTAATTCGGAAAAATCAAGCTCGATACCAGCAATTGCGGTAAAGACTTCGAGTATCCCGAATGACGCTTTCGGATATGGCAATTGGCTAAAAATGTGGGGCAATTCACCGAGTAAACACAAGCCATGCAAGCCTTGTTCCTCAGCCACGCCTAGCAGAACGCCATTCAGTCCGCCGATGTGACCGTCTTCGATGATTTCCAATTCAAGTTGTCTTACTTCCCCCAGGTAGTCCGCATGCGTGGCGGCAGCAAATACACGGGAGCGCTGTTCGGGACGCATTTGCGTGGCCATTGCTGCGAAAGTGATAATGCGCTCGATTTGCAATTCCTTGGCATAGTCGATCAGCTTACGACAGAACATATACTTGCCTAATGGCGGCTGTGCTTCCCCCACAAACAGCACCAGATCATGCTTTTCGTTAGGGTCTTTCCACAAAAAAAAACGATTCCGTGGCCGTCGTCCTGTTTGGATCAATCCATTTTTCACTTCCACATGATCAATATCAAACAACTCTCCCGCTTCAAACTCGGCAATTAAATTCATATCCAACTTGGTCAGCAAGTAATAACCTGCTCCTATGGCAACTTGCCCCATGCCAGGCCAAACGGCAATGAGCCAAGGATGTTGCAGTTGTAATGGTTTAGTCATTTCCGTTCCTTAATCCTTTAGTAGGTTCCAACGCTTTGTCTCTATGCATATGTTACGCTGAATGGTAAGCATAATGCGAAACCTTTTTCAGGGAACTACCCATCAAAAGCACTGAATGTCCGGGCAGCTCTGCTTCATGGAGAAACGAGTGATTGATGTTGATGGCCAATACTCAAAGGTTTATAGACCTTTTTGCAGACCTTGTTTGCGTAGCACCCAGCGCAAGATATAATCGCCCCACTTGGTAGGTAAGATGCGGTTGAGCGCTAAGGGCCAATGGCTGCGAAGAGGGAATGCCAAATAAGCCTGCTTGCGTTCGACGGCCTTGATGATATGCCGAACAGCATCCTCAATACTCAGCAGCCCAGGCATGGGAAACGCAAAATGATGCGTCAGCCTCGTATTGATCCAGCCTGGACAAACAGTTGTACAAGCAATGCCAAGCGGTTTTAATTCAACGCGCATGCTATCCATCAACACGCTCACCCCCGCTTTGCTTGCACAGTAACCGGCCATGTTTGGCAACCCGCGATACGATGCCAAGCTGGATATGGCCACGAGATGGCCTGCTCGCCGTTGTATCATGACTGGAAGTACACTGGCGATGCTGTTGGCCACTCCGATTAAATTCACATCGATCAACTTTTGGAAGGTTGCTGGGTCAAAATCTGAACAGGGTGTTTCCAGTCCAATACCTGCATTGGCAATGTGAATATCGATGGATCCCAACCGTTGCAAGCAACGATTGGTCGCTTCTTGGATCGAAGAGATAATGGTTACATCCCCAGATTCCACATGGTGTTCAGTACCGAGGCTTTCCAATGTTTGGCTAATGGCTTTCAACCCTGTTGAATCGAAATCAACAGCGGCAATCCGCGCACCCAGCTTGGCAAACTGAAGTGCCAACGCTCTGCCTAGCCCATGGGCGGCTCCGGTGATCTGAATAACTTTTCCCGTAAACATTTGGTGTTCACTCAGGGATACGGTCGAGGCAAAAGCTGCGAATCGCCGCTTCGAATCGATCTTCTTGCTCAAACATCGGCAAATGACCACACTCGGGAATGATATGGATTTGTGCTTTTGGCAATAGCTTTTGGAACGCATGGGCATAGATGGCAGGAATCAAGCGATCCTGCTCCCCCCACAAAATCAACACCGGGCAACGAACCCGGTGCAGCCGTTTAGCTAAGCGAGGATTGTAGGGCCTTTCCCACATGAGCTTCGTAAGCAAAGTCATACTTTGCTGGATGGCTAATTTGGTTTCTTCATTTAATTGGTTCGGATCTTTGATGATGGATTTAGCCAGAGTACTTTCAGGATCATGAAACAATAATTCTCGGGCCTGTATTGGCTGGGATTGATAGAGGAACAAGTCAGTGATCGGATGCTCATCCAGCCACAAACCGGGTGCATCAGCTATCCATAACCGACTTACTCGCTCAGGCCATCGGCAAGCGATTTCCAGCGCTAACCACCCACCCAGACTAACTCCACCTAAAAAAAGCTGATCCAAACCAAGCGTGTCCAGCAAGTTGATGTAGTGAAACGCCAGGTCTTCGATGTCTCTGATCTGATCAAGACCTTTGCTTTCTGCATAACCAGGATGAGCTGGGGCATAAACCGTAAACGAACCCGACCAGGCTTTCATAAAAGGCAGCCAAACCGTCTCGCCAATGGCTGAATGCAAATAGACCATTGGCGGCCCCTCGCCGCCCCGGCGAACTTGTGTCGGCGTTCCGACCACATCCACAACCGCTTTTTCGCCTTTGTGGCCGAGCAGTAGTCGCGTGCCATAATTTAATTTGCGGATGGCACCCATCATGGCCGAATGGTCGCTCCAGGTTTTGTCAACTTACTCCATCACGATTCGATCGTAGCCGTGTCAAAGTGACTTTGCACCGGAAACGGTGTATCCATGCTTGCTGGTTGCAGGAGGGTGTCGTTGCGAATAAAGGGCAATACTTCGCGAGCCATAAGCGCCATGCTCTTGCGTGTGAGCATATGCGGCAGCGAACCTAGCTGCATAATGCCAAAAAGGACTCCTGCCCCCAGTTCTTTGCGATAATGGTTAATCCGATTCCTTACGGTTCCAGGGCTACCAGCGATAATGTAGCCATCGTTGACAAGTTCGGACCAACCGAGCTGATTGTGCATCACATGGCGCTGATGTCGCAAGAAAGATAACTGGGTATGAGAAGCAAACATCCCAGGCGGCCAAGGCATGGCTGTGACATGTTGCAGCAAATGATTCAAAAAATAGTGCAAATGGGGTTCAAATTCCGTTCGCGCTTGCTCATCGGTTTTACTGACATAAATGGGTATGGTCCAGCCAATTTGGCTCGCGTCGGGTTGAAATCCCGCTTTGGCGCAGGTTTCACGAAATCGTTGTGTTAAGTGCTCACAGGCGGCAAAGCTGCAATAGGGTGGCAGATGCAAACCCACTTGCTCTTGCACAATAAAATCCAACACAGGCTGAATGGGCAATGCTTCAAGCCAACGAGCAGGTTGATTATCCCTTGATGGCAACGGCCAAACATTCAGATGACGATAAAACTGGTTCTTCCCGTTCCATGGCGATACTACCTCCGTGCTCCAAAGTGAACGGATCAACTGAAAACATTCTTTGAATTGTTCCCATGCAAATGCAGGATTACTTTGCATGGTATAATAATCCGATGCTTGCCCCAAGGAGTAACCTACCATCCAACGACCTTGCAATAGTTGATCAAGCAAAGCAAGCTCTTCGGCCAAATGCAAAGGTGATCGGTTCAAGTGAATTTGCATACCCAGAATGGCGATTTGCATTCGCTTCGTGCGCTGAGACAAACATGCCGCCAGCATGCGCGGTGCAGGACTAAGACTATAGGGTGTTTGATGATGTTCACTCAAGCTTACTCCGTCAAAGCCCCATTCTTCCGCCAATGTCAACGTGCTCAGGTATTCCGAAAATAAACGCGAGCCTTTTTGCGGATCATACTCTTTGTGGGATAGCCTGTTGCCCTCAGTGGCCTTTGCATCGGCCGAGTTCGCAGCTAGGAATGGCCACGACAAGTAATGATGAAGGAAAAACTTCATGTTGAGTTCTCATGCCCGAACGACCAGACGAGCTTTTGCTTCCATACGCACGCTAGTTTAATCACGAACTGATTCTAAGCCAAGGTCAGTGGCTGGCATAATAGCCTTTTCGCGTCTATACTGCGATCATGGGCATTGAAACGTATGAACAAGCTTTAGCTTATTGGTATGGTCGTATTAATTACGAACAAACGCCCATGCCCTGTGATCGACAAGCGCTAAAGCTGGATCGTATGCGTGCGCTGCTGGCTGCCCTGGGCCAACCCCACTCGGCCTATGCATGTATTCACGTTGCCGGGACTAAGGGCAAAGGCACCACTGCAGCTTATCTCGCTTCCATTTTTCAGGCGGCCGGTTATCGCACTGGCTTATTCACCTCTCCGCATCTCGTTCATGTTGAAGAAAGAATCCAAATTCAAGGCCAAATGATCTCCCAGCAAGACCTCACGCACCTGATGGCAAAGGTGGAGAAGGCTGTTGAATGGATTGAACGCAGCGGCGAAGGCATTCCGACTTTTTTTGAAATTTTGACTGCAGTAGGGTTGCTCTATTTTGCTGAACAGAAAGCAGACCTGGCCATTTTGGAAGTAGGTTTAGGGGGCCGGTTTGATGCGACAAATATTGTGGACCCTTTAATCAGCGTCATCACCAGTATCAGCTTCGATCACATGGCCCAATTAGGAAACACACTTGCAGAAATTGCTTTCGAAAAGGCCGGCATCATCAAGCCTGGCCGACCTGTGGTCACGGCCCGACAAACCAAGGAAGCCATGGCAGTGATCACCAAAGTGGCTGCGGAGTTAGGTGCCCCGCTGCTGCAATTGGATACCGCAATGGCTTTCGACTTTCACCCGGGTAATGTTTGGACGCAGCAACGCCCACAACTCCGATGCCGAACGAAGACACAGGCAGGTCCCGTCTTTGAACTGGGTTTATGGGGCCAACATCAAGCCGAGAATGCTGCCCTGGCCTGGCTTGCGATCCAAACCGTGCAGGATCAGTGGCCAGTCTCGGAAGCGGCCATGATCGAGGGTTTTCGCCAGATTCATTGGCCTGCAAGGCTAGAAATCGTAAGCCGATCTCCTTGGGTCATCATAGATTGCGCCCACAATGGGGCATCCATGCAATGTCTGGTCGATTGGCTCGATACGGCATTTCCCAAATCAGCTATATGTCAACGCAAACTGATGTTGGCCATTTCAAAAGATAAGGATGTTGATCGGATGTTCCCCATCTTGACGAAAAACTTCGACCAGGCCATGATGACACGTTATTCAAGCAGCCTGAGGGGGGCAGATCCGAAAGACTTGGTGACACTCTGGCATCGACATGGTGGTCAACATGGTGTATGGGCAGATAGTCCGCAATGTGCCTGGGAAAAGTTGATAACAACTTTGCATCCCAACGATCTGCTGGTGATTACAGGCTCAGTGTTTCTTGCTGGTGAAATGCGATCATTGATCCAACAAACGGATTATCTGTAGCGCTTGACCTTAATTCTCTGCCGAAAGGATTCGTATGGGCACCGTTTTTAAAATCCTGCCCTATGTTCTCCGCTACATGAATGGCCCCAAAACCAGACGTCCCCGACCACGTTCCTGGTTAACAGGCGGCCGAAGTCGCAAATGGACCCCGCTGACCATTCTTTTCGTTGTCGGTTTCGGATTAGGCTTTTTTGCCAAGGATTATCTCTCAACCGACTCGATCAAGTCGGAAGTGGTTCGCCCCGCAGGCAGCATCAGTTGGCAGGTTTATTTCTCACCCAATGGCGGTTGCACCGATGCCATCGTGCGAGAACTGAATGCCGCCAAAAAAGAAATTAGGGTTCTTGCTTATTCCTTTACTTCTAAACCTGTTGCGGTGGCACTGGTTAATTCTGCCCGCAGGGGTGTTAATGTTCAGGTTATCCTGGACAAAAGCCAGCAAACAGCAAACTACTCTGAAGCTGATTTTCTCGCCCATGCCAATATCCCGACATTCATCGATGACCGCCATGCCATTCAACACAATAAAGTGATTGTGGTGGATGGCGTTACGGTATTGACCGGTTCTTTTAATTTTTCCTCGGCTGCCGAAAAAAACAATGCCGAAAACCTGGTCATCATTCGCGACCCCGAAATGGCACAACGCTATTTGGCCAACTGGTCACATCATCAGCAACATGCCAACGCTTATCGCGGTCGTTGATCGCTGCAATCTGCAAGTGAACCCTTGCTGGCTTGGGGTGTCCATCTATAATCAATAATCTAAGCAGCAAGTCCGGGAGCGTAGCTCAACTGGCAGAGCAGCGGACTTTTAATCCGTAGGTTAAGGGTTCGAGTCCCTTCGCTCCCATTGCCTGTAGATCATCACGATTCCCTGTATTTTTCGGGCTTTCGTCGTTGTGACATAGGTATGTCACTGGTGTATCAGATAGGTGCAATTGCGTACAGTCAGTATCAGGTTTTTGTGGCAAAATTGTGGCAAAATTGTGGGAAGTTTTTGTACAAGTGTTCACGTCCGTTCCCGTGGCTCTTTGGTACTCTATTTTGTGCTCCATGGAAAAATTAGGCAATTGATCGACCGCCGATGCAAGGTCATGCAATCCTACATGCGAGTACACGCCCAAGGTAAGCTTAACGTCTGAATGCCGGGCCAACATTTGAGCATTCCTTACGTTGCATCCACTTTTGACGATCCAAGTGACATAGCTATGTCGCAAAGCGTGAAAATCTAACTTCTGACCGTCAGTGTTTACAATGGCCAAGAAGTCATCTTTGACGCTTCCAAGGCGTCTAATGCAATCCTCTCGCGTTGCTTTGGCATCCAGGGCAATCATCTCAGCCGCTTTCTCGGTCCAAGTGCCCGGCCATAGCTTTTTGCTCATTGGCTGACGATCAAGCCATTCATTGAGGGAAGGGATCAGGCTTAACGGCAAAGGCTGAACCGCCTCCTTGCGATTCTTCGAGTAGCTGGCCGCGCACGTAACCGTAGGCGTGTTGTCTTCCAGAGAGAACGACTCCCTTACGAGGGAAGCCAGTTCACTTACTCTGAATCCTGTCCCTAAAGCCAGCGAGTATAGCATAGCCCTAGATTCGCCTTTCAGCCCACGAAAGGAACGTTTGCTTTGCTTGGTGAACTCAATAAGGGCCTTAGCTTCCTCAAGTGACAATGCCCTACGTTCTAGCCTTCGGTCCAGATTGACGTTCCAGCCGCTTAGGTGAGCTAATGGCGTTTCTTGCAAGCGCCGATCCTTCATCAGCCAACGGGCAAAGCTTTTGATGGCTACTAGCTTTCGGTTTAGGGTACGTAGGCTTAATCCCTGTTCTTTTCGTCTCTGCAAATGGGCTTGCACCCTTGATGCCGACAGGTCGCTCAGGAACGTAAACTTACAAGCTTTAACGCATTCTCGCAGGTCAGCTAACGTTAACCGCGTGTGTTTTTCCGTGTTTCCCTTCGCGCGAAGGAATTCCGCAAAGTCTTCGACGTGTTTTCCTAGTGGCCTCTTTTTATGCTCTTCGAAGGGATCAATGATTCCAGCCTTCTGAAGCGCAATTTTTCTGGCAAGGTTCGCCAGTATTTGCCTTGCCGCTTCTTTGTCGGAACTCAGGCTTACTTCTCGTCGAATGCCTTCCGAATCGTGGTAAATGCCATAAAACTTCTTCCCACGTTTGCGCATGAATGCCATAGTGCTATCCTCCTCATGGTTGCTGAGCTTTATAGACAATCGTTGTCACTGCTTCCCGCCGAATCGTCTCAATAGCATAATCCAGTTCACTTGTTCCCAGTCTTCGCTCCCCTGCTTGATAGCCGCTTGGCAGCATTCATGCACCTTCCCGAGGCATTCGTGGCAGTCTTCGCCGGGGCGTACTTCTCGGCAAGGGTCGCCGCCCAGCTCTCGGCGTCCGCCGGCGTGTCTTCATCGGGTCCAAGATTGCCAAGATAATTTAACTTGGCATCCTTGGCTTCGTTTGCGTCTGGAATCGCTAAATCGCCCGTGTTTTCCGCAAGTTTGCCAAGATTGCCAAGATCGCCACGTTCTCCGCTATCGGGCGTCGTGGCAATGTTGGTTGCCAGTCGCCACCACCACGGGCCGGGCACCTCTGGACGATAGGCTTCGGCTCGTAATAACTGCTTGGCGCGGTCCAGAGTCCGCTTGCTCCCGCCCTGTCCGTTTTTCCATTCGTCAAACAGTTCTTTCGTCAACCGTGGACCGCTGGCGAGCGTAGCCCGGAGCCATTTAGTTGCCGTATTCAGGGAGTCGGCTTCGGGGCCGGGCTTTTGTTCGCGCGATTGGTTTTCCACCGCCAACGCATCGTCGGCGGTCATCGTCACGGGGTCGCGCTCCCATGCGATATGGGGCGGGTCGCCGATGATCGAAAACGCCAACCCGTCGCCTTCGCGGGCCAGATTGTTCTTGCCGGGAAGCATTAGACGGCGCGACTTGTTTTCGGGGTCGCGGGTGAGATGCCATACGGCCCGCGCAATGCCAGTGAAGGCGCGGCTTCCAAGTGCCAGGTCGTCCGCGATGCTGCCGGCGCTCTTGCGACGGTGCGCCACAACCAACACCGCCGGCCCAAACTTTTCCGCCAATACCGCAATGGGTGCCAGAACTCCGCGTACTTCGTTGTCCCGGTGCGCGTCGGTTTGGCCGCCGAGAAAGCTACCGATGGGATCGACGATGATTAGCTTGCAGTCCGGCATTCTCGCAAGCGCTGTTTCGATTGCGTCCACGTCGGCCAGTGTTATCAGTCGTTCGTATGTTCCCTTGTCGTCGGCGCGTCGAACGGCTGATAGCAAGTGAACGCGCCGAACGTCGGCATAATGCGCGTCCAGTCGTGGGCGGATCGTGTCGGCCGGATCGTCTTCGGCCGAAATCAAAATCACCGAACCCTTGGGGCATTCGCTTCCATCGGGCCAGGGCGTCCCGGTACTGACGCGCGATACGGCGTCGATGGTCAGGAACGACTTGCCTTCGCCGGGTCGTCCGACCAACAACGTGATGCGGCCAAGCGGAATCCGACTTGGCCATAGCCATGACACCGGGCGCGGGTCCACGTCGGCCATGCACGTCAACACCGGTCCAGGTTCGGGCGTCGTTTTCGCCGTCCAGGCTTGAGCCGCTTTCGCCAGCGCTTCGATTTCCGCGCGCATCGAATCCGGTTCGGCCGCGTCGCCATGTCCGTCGATCCAATCCACGATGTCGCCGGCGTCGGGTAGGCCGGGTAATTCGATAATGCTAACCACCGGGGCCGGAGTTAGCTTGGCCAAGATGCCCGCCACGGTGTCGGCATACTTGCGACCGGGCGAGTCGTTGTCCGGGAGAATCCAGACTTCCTTGCCGGCCATTGGCCGCCAATCGGTTTTCGTGGCCGCTTGCGAACCGCCAGCCGATGTTGTCGCCGTGAAGCCCAGGGAACGGGCCGCGTCCGCCGCTTTCTCGCCTTCGCAGACAATGACCAACTTGGCGTTCGTTAGGTCGGGCAAGCCGTACAACGGTCGCGGTTCAGGCATCGCGCCGATGCGCCAGCCGTCGGCATGGCGAGATACCGGACGAATGTCCTTGCCGTCGGCCTTGTCCCAGCGAACGACAACGCCTAGGGGTTCGCCGTTGGCGTTGTAGTACGTCCACAGTTCCGACCGCTTGCCGTGCTTGCGTTCCAATTCGGCAACGGCGTCCTTGGCCGTCGTAAAGGTTCGCCCGTTGGCCGTGGCCTTGCCGTTACGGTTCGGCGTTGGGCCGACCTTCGGGAGGAACAGGTCCGACAGCTTCAGGCCGCTGGCCGACAGGATCGCCGACGTATCGCATCCGGCGTGACACTTCAACAGTGCCTTGCCGTCGTTGCCCTGGGCGATGCTCAGGCTGGCCTTGCGGTCGTCGTGGGCCGGACAGCGGGCCAACCACCCCTTGCCGGCCTTCTTCGCGCCCGGCAGCTTGGCCAGTAAGTTTTCGATGGGAGTCATTATTTGCCCTCCCCTTTTTGCATCGCGTCCCATGTCGCCCGATTGGGGCACCCAGCGGCAATCCATGCTTCGATTTCACTTTCGCGCCAGCGTATTATTTTCCCCGTTAGCCGTAACGGACGCGGGCCCAACTTGCCCGCCGATAACATCCGGTAAGCCGTGGGTTTGCTGACGGCCAACATCGCCGCTACATCCTTTACCCTTAGAAGCTTCTCGTTCACGTCGCACCCTCTAATACGTCAGAGGCAACCGCGCCTCCATTTACTTAATTTTGCATGGGTACATGGATGGAAAAATTGATGCGGAAATTATTCCGTGTGATGGACCATACTAACGCAGATAATTTCCTGGGATTTCTGATGACATGGAAAAATTTATTTTACTTGATTCGTTTTCTTTTCCGGTGTCGCTCGCAGGCCGCGAAGGTTTCGCCGGGCTCGAGGCCGCGCATGTGGTCGAACTCTTTGCGCGTCAGTCCAGAAACTTCCCAGTCGCTGACCAGTTTGGCATCCTGCTCGGGGTTGTATCGCTTTGCTTTTGGTCCGGGTTTCTTTTTGACTTTCTTCGTGTCAGTGCCCTGTGGTTGTGCTGGCTGTGCGAACACTCGCAAGTAATACTCAAGAGTCCTAAGCGATTTCACTGCGCGGTTCCACTCAGCCGCAGGAATGTCTTTGGGAGTCCATCCTGGTAACACGATTCTGGCCACGTCTGGATTCAACTTGGTTTCTGGGCTTGGTACGTGATCAAAGATTCCAAATGCTTTTGCAGTGCAAAATGGGTGAAGTTCCCAGCGCTCAATTTGTCGGTCTCTGAAATTGAATACATTTTTGATTGCTGATAACAATAGTAAGTTCTCACTAACCGGAAGTGCCGGTATATCCCCAGCATAGCGAAAACGGCCCGGGTGCTCGAAAGGATGCCTTTCTGGGTTCGTGATTCTTTCAATCTCAAAAAGAGAGCCAATTACAGAAACCATATCCGATAGATCAATCTCGACAGCCATCCCGTCATCAATCACGCCAATTTGCTCGATGCACCGCAAGAGCGACTTATATCGATTTGTAAGTTCACTTAACCAGGCTATAGACATGATGCTTCCCATTTGAAGTCGGGCCGATGCCACGACAGAGCAAGGGATAGCGTTTGCCCGGTCGTGGCACCGTTCGGCGATTGCAAGCCGCCTACCCAACCAAATATTCTATCTGCTGTGCCGCTTCCGACTGTTTCCAATTGCGCAGTTCTGCGCAATTGGGGATTTCATTGAGAATTTGCGGATTTCCGACTCGCATGTCAGAATCACAGACGAAAACTAGAATTAGTGACATTGGTATGTCAATGCTGTGTAAATTTGCAGAAAAAACGCTAAAGAAAGTGATTAAAAATTTCTGATACGTTCCCGTGCTGTCGATTTCGTTTTTTCTCCAGGAAGGACCCGTAAGATGCACAAGGGGCATGCCCTCAAAGTTGCATTCCTGCTTCGGCCAAGTAGACTGGACTTCGCTTTTGCCAGCGTCTACGTTGTCTACGTCTACACTCGGTCGATTTTCCCGTATTTCGTGGGCGAGTCTAGACGTTGACGGTGTAGACAGGATAAAAACCCGGCGGGAATGGCCGCCCTTAGGTGGACTATTGGTCGCTTGTATCAACCTTTCCCCTGTCTCACGTTGGGGCTTTTTTCGTTTAATTCGTATTTTTCGTAAGCCCTGTTAGTACAAAAACAGCCAGCTTGATATGCTCTGGGAGCCTAGGCCAAACATTGACCAGCTTATCCAGGTCCCCGTCCTTTTGTGGGGCCGGTTGTGGCAAGCGATTTGAGGAATTGACGCAAGTTCTTTTCTTTTTAGGACTTATAGATTTAGAGCAGCGGACTTTTAATCCGTAGGTTAAGGGTTCGAGTCCCTTCGCTCCCAATCGCTTTGCTCATGCCAAACACTTCCATTGCTTATTTGGGCGGTTGTTTTTCAGTTGCCTTCACTTTGTTCAGCAACTCTTGAAAATCGGCGCGAGCGGCCAGTGGCTTAAATACACGCGATTCCAGTATCGTTCGTTGTTGAAATCCATTTGCGACCGCTTGTTGCAGTGCTTTGACGGCTAAATCGGCAGCCATTTGCTTCTCTACCTCCATGTTTTCCAACCCCATATACTCCATTTTTTGGGCAATGTACATGAATTCGCGGGCAACGACTGCCAACTCGTAGGAAGCCGATGCAAAGGTCTTTTGCATATCATCGATCAAGGCAAAGGCCTCTTCGAATTGACCAAGGTCCCGATACACGCGCGAAAGATTGGTGTAATGTTTGGTGAGCCAATCTTTGGCCAAGGGAGGATTACGCAGTTTCAGGCGCAGGGCACTTTTTTGTATCTCAATGGCCTTCTTGAAAGCAGGTACCGCTTCCGCAAGTCGATCACTGATCCGTAAAGCATTGCCAATGTTGTTCCATTCGCCTGCCAGATAGACATGCTGCATTGCATTCTCGGGATTCACCTGCAGTAACATCTCACGAACTTTACATGCATTTTGAAATGCTTCAATCGCTTGAGAATATTGTTTGCTGTCCAAATACATCATCCCGATGTTGTTCAGTAAAAATGCATAGTTTTGCTGCACCACGACAGGCACGAGAGGATGAGATTTTATTTGTTCAAATAGGCTTTGCGCTGCCAAGAAAGAAATTTGGGCAGCGTCTTTTTGATTGAGTGCTTTCTCACACATGCCCCGATGATAATAGGACTCCGCCAAGTCTGTCGCCAAATCAAGATTTTCCAATAACTGTTCTTTGGGGATCTTGCTTTCGATAGAGCGAATGACCTCAATATATTTTGCAATGGCGTTCGCATACTCCTTTCGTTTCATGGCCAAATGCGCATTGGTTCGCAGGAGGCGAAGTTGTGCCTGATCGTAAAGCGAACTGTTCAGATCGTTGCGTGTCTCCTTGTTTGCTATCTCCGTAGCTCGCTGAAGTGCTCGTTCTGCGTCGTTAAAACGGTTCACCTCGATCCAATAAGTAGCCAATGTTAAATTGCTAAATGCCAATTCCAAATAAAAACGCTGACGTGTCGTGCTTTCGCCATGCAAATGGTCTAAAAGTTCATTGGCAAACTCCAGATAGGAAAAATCCATAATCTGTTTGCTGTAAAGCTGGGCGTACTGCATTAACAACACATCAGCCAGCATGTTGCGAATCGTTGGATTTTCAGGCCGTCTTTTCAACACGACTTCCAAATGCGCACGACAGTGTTCCAAGACCTCTTGTTGCGCCTGCTTCGGCATCATGTTCTGCAGCTGGCACAACATCATCATCGCATCGATCAATTCCAATCTTTGTTCAACAGTGGGATCTTGTCCGGCGAGCTTTTCTAAGATGGTTACAGCTTCGAGCAGATTCTTAATGGCCTCTTCATGAGGCCCTGTGTTTATTTGCAATTCTCCCATGTGCAATTTGGCGAGAGCATTGAGTTTTTGTAAGCGATCGTTCTGACTGATTTGTTGGCTGAAGGATGCATAAAACTGAAGCGCTTTGTTCAATAGTTTCTTCCGAAACGGACGCATGGACGATGCATCTTTGAGCCATTGTTCACTGACGGTCGTGTAAAAATCATGCACCGTTGACAAAGCAAGTTGCAGATTTTGCTCAGCGAAATCGCGCTGTGAATTGGCCTCGATGCGTTGACGGTCCATCTCGATACGATTACGCTCAGCCCGCTGGTATTCTGTCATGGCTTTGGCAAAATTCTGGGTCGCTTCATCCCGCAGGGAGGAAGCAACCCACCACAGTGCAGTCATGCCCAACAATCCCATCGTCAATGAAAAAACAAGTAAAGCGGCTAGAGCCGCGGGCAAAGGATTTCTGCGACTCCAAAGCCATAAATGCTCCACCCAACTGATGGGGCGGGCTTGAATGGGTTGCCCATCCAAGTATCGATGCAAATCATCACGCATCTGAGCGGCACTTGCATATCGATACTGCAAATCCTTCGTCATGGCTTTGTGGATAATCGTGGCCAAATCGCGATCGATGGCAGGGTTCAATTGCCTTAAGAAAGAAGGCTCAACGGCAAGGATTTGCTGAATCAATAAATCCTGGCGGTTCTCCGTAAACGCCGGTTGCAGGGCCAGCATTTCGTATAAAGTGGCTCCTAAACTATACACATCACTCAACGCATGCGATTCTCCGTGGAATCGCTCAGGGGCCATGTACCGCATGGTACCAACGATGTAGCCAGTTTGGGTCATATCTGGCACGGTTGCGATTTTGGCCAAACCAAAGTCCGTGAGCCAGGCTGTGCCCGAGCGATCCAAAAGAATGTTAGCGGGTTTAATATCCCGGTGAATGACCCCGGCTTGATGAGCGTGTGCCAGTGCGTCTGCCAATTGCATACCCAAGTGTGCAACGTGATGTTGGTACGACTTGGACAAAGAGAACGATTGTTGCTGAGTGGATGCATGCCCGTTATTTTGACGCATTGATAGCTGAGCAGCACTTCCCCCTTCCGCCTTGAGAGGGGTTTGGATTTTTACTCCCATCTTCGACGTTTCGTCGTTACGGCTTACTGCCGGCACGCCATGGAACAACCACTTGGCAATGGTTAAAGATAATTCGTCTGTCTGATGATCATCTTGACAGTCCGGCGATTTTTGAGGGGAATGGGGAGTACTGCATATGTGATGCACATCCTTTAAGATGGAGTCTAATGGTCTGCCTTCGATGTATTGCATGGCAAAATAATGATACCCCTGCTGCTCACCAACCCCAAAGACAGGAACGATGTTGGTGTGGTGCAATCGCGCTGCCGTTCGGGCTTCTTGCTGAAAGCGTGGTAAATACGACGGATCCGTGAGTGTATAAGGCAACAAAACTTTTAGTGCTACCTGTCGGCTTAATGAAAGCTGATTCGCTTCATACACCACGCCCATGCCGCCACGGCCTATCTCGCGAATAATGTGATAATCGCCAAGCTTTTCCGGAATGGCCATTTTTTTGGCAGACTTGATCGAAGGGGCTGTCCGATGGTCTTCCAACATCAACAACATCGGGAACAGTTGCCGTATTCGATTTGCCCAATCAGGGTATCTTTGGGCATATTCTTCTAATTGGGGATTTTCACCCCGGCGCTGGCTGGAAATGAATTCTTCCGCCAGTATTTCCAAGGGATCACGCTCAGATGCCGTTGACGACATGGTTTATTCTTTTGAATGCATATCGGAAAAATCGTTCATGATAACTCGAAGTCGCTCCAAAGCGCGAATGTATCGTTTACTAGCCGCGGAAACGTTGATCTGGAGTAAAATGGCCGCTTCATTGTTCGATAGCCCTTCAAAATGCCTTAAAGCCAGTATTTCTCGATCAATGGGGTCCATTTGCTCCAGGGCTTTTTGGAGTTCAAGCTGGCGTTCTGTGCGCATGGCCACCTTGCTGGGACCAGACCATTGACTTACAAGTTGAAGAGCGATGGCTCCCGATGTTCCCTCATCGACAACATGGGCTTCGATGGATATTTCCCGGTTGATATTCCTTTTCGCCCGCCCTAAATGATGGCGATGTAACGTTGCAATTTTTTGTTGAGTCAAGAAACGCAGCCAAAGAAAAAATGGCATCCGCGGGTTGGCAAGAAATTCATTCAGGCGTAAGGAAGCTTCTACAAAAGTGTCTTGAATAACATCCGATGCATCCAGTCGACTGGATAACACAGGGTTCATTCGAAAATGCACGAGCTTGCGCAACCGCTCGCGGTGCTCATCCAGCAGCTCACCCCATTGTTGCTGATTGCCCATTGCCGCCTGGCGCAACAATTCCAACAATTCATGGGAATTCGGATTGTCCTGCCACTGACTCATACAGGCAGACCTGTTCAGACAGCCTCTAGGCCAAATACGGTACCAACCAGCAGCTATCTTAACAAGGACTGGCATAGGCTAGCCCTATAAATTCGATCATTTTGTCAAGTTAAATTCCGTTTGGCATCTGCACATATCGCTGAAATACAAACCGTTTTACCCCAGCACTTTTGGACAACTATCCTTATTCATGCATTTGTGATGTTTCGATATGTCTTTCGCAATTGCACGGCTGTCATCGCTGTCATCCAGTAATCACTTTCAATTTCACAAGTCCAAAGTTTGTTTCTTTAACGGTTATAAATGTCGTAGGCCAGCTTGCCCGCAGCCAGATGTCATAGGTCATTGTTTGTGCGCTATGGACTGATTGGTTTTACCTCACAATAAGGAGCATCAAGTTGTATCGATATTGTCGAGTTGCCTTCATTGGCACATTCCTTTTTCTCTGTGCTAGTTCCGCTACGAGTGCCCAATTAACCGTACGTAACGGATCAGCCAGTGACGTTGCCGGCATTACAGGCATACGCGATCAATTCAGAATCGACCTGGGTGGGGGTACCACGGCAGGCCCAAATGGTTTGTTTGACGATGGCATTCGCCAAAGACGCGAAATTAATTGGGATGCAGTAGGGGCGGGCTTCTCGGCCCCCAACAATCTTCCTGCAGATTTCTTCAATGTTAACTCGCCCCGAGGAGCCGTGTTTGTTCCGGTAGGGACCACGACAGCATTTCAAGTGAGTGCCAACGCCGCTGATGGGCCGATTAATTTTGGCAACATCGATGTGAGCTATTCGACGACGTTCTTGCAATTTAGCGCGCAAAAGCTGTTTACACCGCTGAATGGCAACCAAATGGATGTCCGCTTTTTTGTGCCTGGTACCAACATCCCAGGTGCTGTGCGAGGGTTTGGCGTAATTTTCACAGACGTCGAACAAGCAGGCACCACAGCCATTCAGTTTTTCGGACTCAATGATGAATCGCTGGGCGCTTTTGCCACTTCGCCACAGCCTGGCGGCGCAGGAACAACAGGATTTTCATTCCTTGGAGCTTTTGTCACTGACGGTAGTCATCTCATTACCCGTGCACGCATATTTCTCGGCAATTCAGCTTTAGGTGCAGGCGTGTTGGATAATGGCCTCGATCGTGATCTGGTCGTCATGGACGATTTTATCTATGGCAATCCCGTCGCAGTGCCAGAACCCGCCAGCCTGGCTGCCATCGGTATGGGTCTGACCGGGATGCTCGTGTGGCACCGACGCCGTCGCAAGCGATCTTCCAAGAACGCACGTGCCGTCCATCGTCAACCTGTGAAGTCCAGCACCGTCCATACATAATAGGCTTGCGGGCATGGCCAACTTCCCCATCCATTTTTGGGTGGGGAAGAACCTTTCAACTTTATTCCCTTCTCATATTTGTGCACATTATTCAATCCGTTGACATCCTATTTAGCATTCACAACAATCTTCTCGGATAACGCATTCAGCTTAGTCCTTCAATCCATCAAACCAATCGCTTCATTGATTTCGAGCCCCATGCTGATGAACCCAGATCTAAGAAAGATCGTTGCACTGGCTTGTTTCATGTGATACGACGAAGGGCAACTTATCCACTAAGGAGGAAACATGCTTCGTCTTCTGCACAGTATCTGTTTGGCTCTTTGGTCTTGTTGCCTTACGAGTTCTATAGGATGGTGCCAACCAGACAATGGACGACGGTTCATGTCGGTGGAAGACTTGTGGAATATCAAACGATTTGGTGCTCCACGCGTATCGCCTGATGGCCAATGGTGTGTCGTCGAAGTGATTCAATACAACATATCCAACAATGATTCGACATCAGAACTTTATTTGCTACGAACCAACGGCAAAGAAACTCTGCAACTCACAAAAAGCGGAGGAAAAAACAGCAACCCAGTTTGGTCCCCGGATGGGCAATGGATAGCTTTCATTTCGAAACGCCAAGGGGACCATTCGCCGCAAATTTACCTGATCAATCCGAAGGGTGGCGAAGCGGATCGCCTCACCAACATGCCCATGCCGCCATCTCACTTGAAATGGTCCGCTGATAGCCGTCAGGTTTATTGCATTGCCTGGAGTTGGCCTGATATCGCTGAAGATAAATCGCATCAATTGCGTGAAAAGGAATATATCGATTCCAAAATCAAAGCCGTGGTCACGGATGAACCGGTTTATCGCTATTGGGATCATTGGTTGGCGGACGGTAGACGGCCGATGATATTTGCCGTGGATGTCAGCTCCGGGAAGCACCGCAATCTGCTCGCGGGTGTGCGTTTGCCGAATGGCAAACCCGCCGTTTTGCCCCCTTATGAACCTTCAGCATTCGATTTCGATATTAGCCCCGATGGCAAAGAGCTCTGTTTTGTCGCTGAAAATGTTCAAGCCATCGGTTTGGATCAGAATCACGACTTGTTCACGATTAGTCTTACTGAAGATGCGACCACGAAAGTTTGCCAGAACATCACGATCGACAATCCCGCCAATGACACCAGCCCTGCTTACAGCCCCGACGGAAAGTATTTGGCCTTCTTGCGGCAGAAAAACAAGTTCTTTTATGCCGACCAAACCAAATTAATGGTTCTCGATCGCCAAACCAACCAGATCACCAATCTCACCGAATCACTGGATCGTTCATGCAGCAAGCCCAGCTGGCTGCCCGACAGTCAACGCATTGCATGCGAGGTGGAAGATGCGGGTTTATACAAACTGGCTTTTGTCATTGTCGATCGCAAGCAGGTGATCATGCCTAGCGCCACGGAGTCGGAGCATTCCATCGATTTTGCCAAGGACGTTCGCCTGGGTGTTTACCTGCAAAGTTCTTTTAACCATCCACCGCGTGTGATGGCTCATAAGCCCGGCCAGACAGAACCCATCTCAATTGAAACCTTTAATCATCACAAAGTTCATCAATGGGTGCCTTGCAAAGTGGAGAGCCGAACGTTTAAAGGCGCGGACCAGCAAGACGTGCAAATGTTCATTGTCTATCCACCCGATTTTGATCCCAAAAAGAAATGGCCTCTGGTGCAGATGGTGCATGGCGGACCGCATAATGCCATGTGTAATGATTGGAGTTTTCGCTGGAATCCACAGTTATGGGCGACTCAGGGTTGGGTCGTGGCGATTGTCAATTTCCATGGCTCCTCCGGATTTGGGCAAACTTTCGCCGACAGCATTACGGGCGATTATGGCTCTAAACCTTTAACGGATATTATGAAATCGACTGAATGGATTGCAGCGCAGCCATGGATCGACAAAGACCGCATGGCCGCAGCCGGTGCCAGCTATGGCGGATACATGATGTCCTATTTGAACGGACATACCGATCTGTTTAAAGCCATGGTCTGTCATGCCGGCGTTTACAGTTATGCCAGCCAAATGGCATCAGACATCGTCATTAGCCGCCGACGTGCCTTAGGTGGATTCCCATGGGAAAATTTTGAGCATAATGACAAGCAATCATCCAATCGGTTTGCACAGAACTTCAAAACACCCACACTTGTCATACATGGTGAGAAAGATTACCGCGTGCCCGTGGGGCAAGGGCTTGAGTATTACAACACATTAAAAATGAAGGGCGTCCCTGCTCGACTGGTGTATTTCCCTGACGAAAATCACTGGATCCTCAAGCCTCAGAATTCGCTGCTCTGGCATAAGGAGGTTTTTGCCTGGCTGAATAAATACATCGGCAATGGCCCCACCCAATGAAGTCACAAACAGAATACGCTAATCGCCACAACGCAAGGTCTGTGAACTTTGGTTTGTTATTCTGGCAAACACGAAGATGAATCGGCTTTCGGGTCACTTTGCTGGCGGGTTGCCTAACAGAAACAGTGCTCCGACCAGCGTTTGTGGTAATAGGAATATCACCAACCATTGTGAGGAGAACAAGACAAAGCATGTAACAAAAATGCGGAAGCCAAAGTATTGAATAGTCCAGGCAATGAAGCCTAATGTCAGCCAAATGGACACGTAAATGGGCATGAAGAACGTTAAGAGAAAGGCCACATAAACTGCACCGGAGCTATATATCCAAGTGGCGAAAAAGCGAAGCGTAACGTTGGTTGAAACATGTTCATTCTTCTTGTACATCAAATTGACAAGCATGAAAGCGAGTAAACAAACAAACATCGAAAAAATCATCGTCACGCCATAGGCAATCAACAACCCCATGAAAATTTCATCCTTCTTGGCTTTCTTGGGGAGCATGAACTCACCCAATGCAACAACAAGGATGGAAGTAATCAAATGAATGGCTAACCCAGCAAGCAGCAACCAAAACAGCAGGTCATCACTTTCTTCTTTAACGTGTAAAGGAGGCGGGTCGGCCGTCCAAGCTCCTGGATCATAAACTGGTTGTAATTTTTCGACCTTTTGTTTCTCTACCGGCTGCTGGGCTGGTGTTTTGGGCTGGGCTTGAAAACCAATGATCCAGGTTTGGATAATCCAAGCTGCTTCCTCTGCTGTTAGATCAGTTCCAGAACTCAGTTGATGCAATAGGCTTTCGTACTGCTTTTCCAGTTTTTCTCGCGACAAATCACGTATTTGTTTGGCTACCCCTTTGTTGACCGCTAGCATCAATAGCGGCACATACACGGCATCATTCCCCAAATGATGCTTCAGTAATATTTCACACATTCCAGACAAATTTATGACGTCCCGACCATTGGTCGCTATCATTGTTTGCAGTTTTTGTGCTACTTGATCAGTCATGGGCGATTCAGCATATGAGGAGATAAACGGTTTCAATCAACTGTGTCGGATCATCAACACTTTGTGTTTCTGCACTTACTTCATTGAAACAGTTCCTAGCATTTCATTCCAGAGCTTTCATATTATATAACCAACCGCAAACGGCTGCTTGCCCCTTTCATTACATGTTCTTTACTGCTGTATGGAATACGAGCCAATCCAAAAACCATTTGACCTCGTTGGGATCCGCAAGGAAGTAGTGAGCGGCTGATACTTCGCTTGCACCTACTTTCACTGTGATCCCATCTAGCAACATTTGGAACGCATCTTCATCAGTCCGATCATCACCGATGTAAATGGTCAGAGCATCATCCAAACCTCTAGCTTCGCGAAGCCATAGGCAAGCTTTACCTTTATGCCAGTGAATATTGGGTCGAATATCCACAACACAATGCCCATCCATAACCTGCAAGGTATCAGGTATTTCGTTCAGGAAGATTTTTAATCTTGCTTGGAACTCATTTTTATGTTCAGGAGCCACTCTCCTATAGTGCAAGCTAAGCGTTAGCTTTTTATCTTCGATTTGACAACCAGGGATCGAGAGAAAGGTCGATTCTAATCGTGCTTTGCACCGTTGGATGGCTTTTTGCAAGTCTTCCATAACGAGAGGACAATAATGCAACCCTGGCCCTGCAATTTCCAGCCCGTGATTCCCAACATAATCGAGTTGCCCCATACCAACGCGATGTTGTAGATCTGACAAGGCTCTGCCACTAACGATAGCGATTTGGAACCGCTTGCAGCAGGCAGCATTTTGCAGCAACATTCGCATGTCCGGGTGCAATTGAGCATCTTCGGGTCTTTGAACAATGGGTGTCATCGTCCCGTCGTAATCCAGGCACAAAAACACTTTCTCCTTAGACCACAAACGGGCTTCAATCTCGGACAAGTGTTGTTTGAGGTCTTGAGGCACTCCATATTCCTTTTTAGCTACATACCATCAGGAAAATCAAACCGGAGCAGAGCGGAAATGATTTTGCCCGCCCAGCGGTAGACGTTGTTGTGTTCAACAGCGCTGCGCAATCGTTGCATGCGTTTTCGCCGTTCGGCTTCGGGCCATTGCAAAGCGGTTTTGATGCCCTCGGCCATTTCATCTACCGAATAGGGATTCACCAGCAGGGCATCATCCAATTCCAGGGCAGATCCAGTGAATTGACTGAGGATTAATACGCCGTCTTCATCTGAACGGCTAGCGACAAATTCCTTGGCCACCAAATTCATGCCGTCGTGCAGTGAACTAACGATGCAAAAATGAGCCAGACGATGCAAAGCGATCATCGACACTGGTTCAAAATGCTCTTTGTACAACACCACGGGACGCCAGCCCCATTTGGTGCTCCATTTCCAATTGATGTTCTCCACCAGACGGTCAATCTCTTCCTCCAATGATTGATATTCTGGGATATGGCTACGGCTTGGGACGGCCACCTGCACGAACAGAAACTGATCCACGTATTCTGGATTGCGTTCGAGAAATAGGTCAATCGCTTGCAACCGCTCTGGTATGCCTTTTGTGTAGTCGAGTCGTTCAATGCCGATGCCAAGCTTCAACTTCCCCAGTCCTAGTTTTTTTTGCAGCCGCTTCATTTCACTGGCCACCTCGGCTGAGTCGATCGTTTGTTGGTGAGTGGCAAAATCAATGCTGATGGGAAAGGGTCTGAGGACTGTGGTTTTGCCTTCACGGATGATCTCTGATCGTTCCTGGTCCACCTTGGCTTCGATGGTGCGATCGATCGTGTCCAAAAAATTCTGGCAATGATAGCGTACGTGAAAGCCGATCAAATCATTGCCTAATAAACCGTCCAGTAATTCTTCTTTCCATGGGAATACCCGGAAGATTTCCCGATTAGGCCAAGGAATATGCCAGAAGTGAGCCACAATCAAATTCTGATTAGCCTGCTTGAGCATTCGCGGCAACAAGCCAAAGTGATAGTCCTGGATAAAAACGAAAGCGGGCTTGTTATCAGCTTCCTCAAGCACAGCGTCCGCGAAAAGCTGGTTAACTTCACGGTAGATGTTCCAATGTCGTGGGTTAAAAACTGGTCTGGTAAACACACAGTGGCACAAGGGCCATAATCCTTGATTGGACAGGCCATAGTAATAGCTCGCTTCTTGTTCCTTGGTCAGCCATACGCGCCGCAAAGTATAGGATGGATTATCCGGCGGGACTCTCACATGATCCTTTTCGTCTACAGTCGCGCGATCCGCATTTCCGCTGCCGTGCCCCACCCAAATGCCGCCACATGCTTTCACGATTGGATCCAGTGCCGTGACCATTCCGCTCGCTGGCTTTATGCATTCAATTTGATCTTCATGATAACGATGAATGTACGGTTCGCGATTCGCGACGATGATTAACTTATGATCACGTAATCGCTCATCGATCATTTGATGCAATGCATCCTTGGTCCACATGGTTTGCTCCTATCCGAAGTGTTTGTGTTTCGTGGAGACAAGGTCCCGACAAATCGATGCAACATTTGGGTTATCACGCATTGTGACTGTTCATTGCTTGTTCTTTCCTTCCAGAAAGGACTGGACAATAAGTCAGGCTTTTGGTTGGAATAATCAACAAAACAATAGGGATGAAATGGTGCGGCAATCCATCGAACGCGGTCTGCAAAAATGGAAGCACTTGCTTGCACTCCATATTGAACATTTATGGTTGCCGTAGCAAGTAAAAATCAAATGATCGTGCTCGCAATTGCCCTGTGAGTATTGGAGGTAGTATTGGGAACAAATCAGATCTGAAGCAACTGCATGCAAGAATTGAAAATGGTCGTTTCAGGTTGCGAGTGGAGATGAGGGGATTTGAACCCCTGACCTCTTGAATGCCATTCAAGCGCTCTCCCAGCTGAGCTACATCCCCGCTAATCTTAGACTTATATTAGTATCTGCGGGTTCACTCCTTGGCAAGACTCTTTTGGTCTATGCACCCACCAAGACTTACATCACTTTCTGGGTTTTGAGCACACGTGGATGTCCAGAGTAATCTTGAATCGTTGATGGAGGCGATAGCTCCGAATATTGGCTCATGATTTCACGGACCCGTTGCTCTTGTGCTACACCGATTTCGATAAGCAGATAACCACCCTTCTTCAGAAAAGGACGAGCATCACTGATCAATTGTGTGATGACTTGAAAACCGTCTTTGCCTCCATCCAATGCCATGTGTGGCTCAAAATCCCTCACCCCGGCCGGCAAATGGGCGATGGCATCCGTTGGAATATAAGGCGGATTACTGACTATGATGTCATAGACAACGTCCTTGGGCAATTGATTGAACAATTGGCTGATATGAAAAGTCACCTTATGCTCCACGCCATGTTGCTTGGCATTTTGCCGTGCAACAGACAGTGCATCAGCACTACAATCAATGGCTGTGATTTGGACTGTAGGATGGTTTTTTGCCAAAGCAATGGCGATGGCCCCCGAACCCGTTCCCACATCCAACAGCGTGGCTTGATGCATCGGTTTCAGGAGCCGTAGTGCTTCCATGACCAGGATTTCCGTATCCGGACGCGGGATGAGGACGGATCGATTCACTTGCAAAGGAATGGAAAAAAACTCCTTGAAACCCACAAGGTAAGCTACCGGGCATCCTTCCACGCGCTGCTGAACCATGGAACGAAACTGCTGACGAACTTGTTCGCTCGCCACTTCATCAAAGCTGGTATAAAGTTTGATCCGACTTGAGCCTAAGGCGTGAGCGAGCAAGACTTCTGCATCCAAGCGTGGGAATTCCACCCCCTTGGCGGCAAAAAATTGTGTCGTCCAATCAAGAAGGCGCCCGATCGTCCAAGGCTGCTCCGCCATGCTTAGGCTACCTTGCCTTGACCGCCGGAAAGCTGATCCAACTGCTGTTTCTTGTCGTATTCCATCAAAGCTCGGATCAACTCTTCCATGTTGCCCGCTAAGATGCTGTCAAGCTGATACAGATTCAGGTTGATGCGATGGTCCGTTATCCGATTTTGCGGAAAATTGTAGGTGCGAATGCGCTCAGACCGATCACCCGAGCCAATCAGATTGCGGCGTTCTGCAGCACGCTTGGCACGCTCTTTCTCGGCCATGGCCTCATAAATGCGCGTTCGCAGCATACGCCAGCAAATGTCCTTGTTTTTATGCTGACTACGTTCGGAACGACTCTCGGCCACTGTTCCCGTCGGGATGTGGGTTAAACGGACACCAGACTGGGTTTTATTTTGATGTTGACCGCCAGGACCACCTGAGCAAAACGTATCGATGCGTACATCTTCAGGTTTGATTTCAATTTGAATCTCGGAGGGTTCCGGCAACACTGCTACCGTTGCTGCTGAGGTATGGATGCGACCTTGTGTTTCCGTTTTCGGAACACGCTGCACGCGATGGCCGCCACTTTCATAGCGGAAATGACGAAATACTTCATCGCCAGAAACACTGAAACTAATTTCCTTAAATCCACCCAAATCAGTTCCACTGAAGTCGAGGATTTCGACTTTCCAGCCATGATCTTCCGCATATTTACGGTACATGTTAAAAAGATCGCCCGCAAACAAGGCCGCTTCGTCACCTCCCGTGCCTGCACGGATTTCCATAATGAGGCTGTCGTAATCTTCTGATGGATCGACCAGGAGCATGTCTTCAATTTTCGTTTTCAGCGTTTGCTGTCTGGCTTCGAGGGCTTTTAATTCTTCTTCCATATATTGCCGCATCTCGGCATCGCTTTCCTTGGCCAATGATGCTCGCATGCTGTCAACTTCAGCGCTGATATTCTTATATTCCAAGTAAGGTTTCATGCTTTTCGCCAAGGCACCATGCTCCTTGACGACTTTCGTGTATTGCGTGCCATCACTAATAACGGCCGCATCCATCATCTGACGTTCGAGTTCTTGATAGCGACTCAAGGATGCTTCTAACTTTGGCCACATGGATGAAAAGGATCCTTCATGAAATTGAAATGGACGCGGATGAGGTATTCTACCGAGCTGCGTGCATCCCGACAACCGGAGCTGAGGCTGTTCACTATGGAAAGCTAGCCCTGGGATGATTTACAATGTCGTTTATGAGACTGTCATTTGACGCAGCGACATGATTGTCGATGTGACCAGCAACAGCCGCGAGTAGGCAACGCGATTTGTAAATAGGTGCATCTTATGGTAGATACCGACAATACCTTCATCGATGACGATGGCCGTAAACTGCGCAGCAGCATCCGCCTCAAAGCACGCGGCAAGGCTGAATTGAGGCCTGGACTTTCGGGCACCAATCCCAACATTGCTCTGGAATTGATTAATGTCTCGGAACGCGGGGCTTTGGTTAAAACGTCCAGCCCATTGCAAGCAGGACGATCGACAGAACTAAAACTCTTCGGCCCGGAAAATCGCACGCCTGTCGTGCGAACCGCGGAAGTAGTGCGCTGCGACCCTGCACAAGACGGCCTAACTTATTATTTAGGGTTGAAATTCAAGGACCCTTTGAAAGGTCCAGAGCTGAACTCTGTTTCAACCATACGTTCCGTCTGAAAAGCATCACACATCGATGCGCGCCATTATTGCTTAATGGGTACCGACGTTTTTGTGTGCTCGTTGACGTAAATAGATGGCTATGGCATTCAATGAAAGCAGCATGACCATCAAAATCACGCTCGCTAATCCCGCGTTATAAAGAAACAACCGATCCGATCGGTCCGCCCAATTAAAGATTTGCAGCGGCATGACGGTAAAAGGTGTCAACAATCCTGGATTATAAGTAACCAGTGTCAAGGCACCAAACATCACTAATGGTGCCGCTTCACCTAAAGCCCGCGATAAAGCGAGAATCACGCCTGTTAGGATGCCCCCACGTGCCTGTGGAAGAACAATATGCCAAATCGATTGCCATTTCGTTGCCCCGAGAGCCAAGGCTCCATGACGAAGTGAGACAGGTACAGCACGAATGGCTTCTTGAGAAGATACAATAACCATCGGCAGCGTCAGCAACGCCAACGACAAGCCTCCACCCAAGAGATTTCGCGCTGCAATCCGCTCACCAAACACAAAATGCATAAAGCTGGTGGCGCTGTCTTTGCCAATCAGCCAAATCAGCGGGCCGGGTACCCACATCTCCCCTTGCAACTGCTTAAAAATCAATTCGACAAAGAGATACGCCCCTAAGATGCCATAAAAGACCGAGGGCACCGCCGCCAAATTGGTGATGTTGACCTGGATGATTCGATTCAGCCATCCTTTATGGCGATATTCTTCAAGGTAGATGGCTGCTCCAACCCCCAAGGGTAGTGCAACAACGACCGTAATGATGCCAATCAGCAAGCTGCCTAATAATGCGGGAAGAATGCCTGCATCCTGAGGACGGCTATTATCGCTTGGCCCATGCGTGACAAAATACTTGAGCAAGCCCCAGGTACTGACATCATCGCGATTATCTCGTTCAAACTGTTGCCTTCGTGTGGCCACTATTTTCTCGGCTTCTGCCAGCCGTTTAGGGATCAGGCGTAGATTGTAATCGTCGCGGATTTCTTTTTTCTCTTCTTCACTAGAAGCGGAGGCCACTTCTAAATCACGTTCGCGCTCAAGGCTCTTTTTTTGATCAAGGATGAAATTCTCGATGTCCTGCTTTTCCTGACTTGAAGCTTTGGTAACGGCTTTGGGAATCAGCTGAAACCATTGGTAAACATCGCGAAACAAACCAAAAAAGAAAATACCGAGAAAAACCATACTAACAGCAGTGGCACTGAACGCGAGGTGGCGGAACATGCGATCCATTTGTTGACGCGACTTACGCAGACTGAAATGAAGCAGTCCGATCAGACCAACCAAGCATCCACCGAAAAACCCTTGCCAAAGCATACCCTGCCATTGCCAGGTTGCGTTTTTGCCGACGTGCGTCAAGGCATAAATGCCCGCCAACACAGCAAACCCCAAGGCGAACCCGCGTAGGCAGCGTTTGCCCGCCGCCTGCAGCCATTTGGACCAACTCATTGGTGGCGAAGCACTCAATGACGCTGGCGATTGAGAAGCATCAGAATGTGAATAATCCGGTTGGCTCATTGATACACAAGTCGAAAACGATGCAAAATCCACTGTGCGATCACGTTCATAATCAGCGTGATCACAAATAACATTCCCGCTACGGCAAATAAGCTACTAAAGTAGGTGGAGCCGTGTTGCACGTCGCCTTGAGCTGCGCGAACGATAAAGCTGGTCATGGTAGCCACGCCCTCGCGCGGGTCAAAGCTCAGTTTGGCTCGGTCGCCACAGGCCAGACTGACGGCCATGGTTTCGCCAATCGCTCTGGATATGGCCAAGATGAAGGAAGCAATAATGCCAGACAATGCCGCCGGTACAACCACTTTGATAGTTGTTTCGGCATGGTTAGCACCAAGTGCCATCGATCCTTCACGCAAACTTCGAGGAACTGCTCGTAGCGCATCTTCGCTTAAGGAAGCCACGATCGGCAAAATCATGATGCCGACAACGATACCCCCGCTTAATTGGTTCTGTGGCTGACTGATCCAATTATCCGGCCCTAAGGCGGCCAGTAGGGGTGTAATGAAGGTTAAAGCAAAATAGCCATACACGACTGTTGGAATACCAGCCAGTAATTCGAGTATGGGTTTGATGATATTGCGTGTACGTGGTGTGGCATATTCGCTCAGGTAGATTGCCGTCATCAAGCCGATGGGTATGGCAATCACCCCTGCAACCACTGCTACCATAAGCGTACCACTTAGCAAGGGTAGAATGCCGTACTTAGCGTTTTCAAAACCGGCGCTCCATTCGTTACCGGTGAAGAAATACAACAAACTGACTTCTGGATCGCGGAAGAAGATCAGAGTACCGTTGGCCACGATCACCACGATTAAGATCGTAATGCCAACCGATAATCCGGCACAACCGAATAGATACCATTCAATCACACGCTCAACCAGTCGCTTCCACCAATGAAGCAATGATCGTTTATTCTTGGTTTTGCTGACAGGATTGATCGTCATGCGTTATCAGTATCGAATCGGTTGGGATGGTGCTGTATGCGTACCTGATCATCGGCCAAAACTGGCGAAAAAGCAAGTAAAGACACGAATGATCAAGAACCACTTCTCACGCTTAATGAGCCACATCTTTGATGGCTTGTTCGAGCGTTTCTTGTACCTTGTTTTGGAGTCTAGCATTCGTTGGAATGTACTTTGAGCTTTTCACCAAATCGCTTCGTTTTAAATAAAAACGCAGAAACGACTGAATCTCGGGCCGCTTGAGCGAGCTTTTTTTGACGTAAATGAACAACGGTCTGGATAATGGCTTATACGTTTTGTTTATCACGGTATCTACACTAGGCGCAACCGCTTCGTCACCTTGTTTATTGATGATTTTCACTGAACGTAACTTGTCTTTATTGTCTTCAAAATATGCCAACCCAAAATAACCTAGCGCGTATTTATTTCCTTCAACACCTTTCACGATGACATTGTCGTCCTCAGCTGCCTGGTAATCGGTTCGGCATACTTTTTCTTTGCCGTTGATGGCTTCCGTGAAGAAATCGAACGTCCCCGAATCGGGACCAGGCCCATACAGCACAATAGGCTGATTCGGCCAACTGGGATCAACGTCGCTCCACTTTTTGGCTGCGGAGTCCGGATGCCAAATTTTTTTCAGTTGGTCAACGGTCATTGTTAGCGCCCAAGTATTTTCTGGGTGTATGACTACCGTTAAACCATCCCAACCCACTTGCAATTCAAGGTATTCAATACCATGTTTTTTGCATTGTTCAATTTCCGGAGGCTTAATTACGCGTGAGGCGTTGCTGATGTCTGTTTCACCTGCGGAAAACTTTTTGAAACCTCCACCCGTTCCGGAGATTCCAACTGAAATGTTCACTTTTGGATGCTCTTTGCGAAAGTTCACAGCCATGGATTCGGTAATGAGATAGACCGTGCTGGACCCATCGCATTTGATTTCACCATTGAGATCATCTGCTGGCTTTGTCATTGCAATGGCTGAGAGTCCTAGACTCATACATACAGCCCCTACGAAACCTAAGCGCCAGATGAGCATTGGCAATCTCCTAATCATTGGTGTTTGAATGCACATCCTTATTTAATTGGTCTATGGATTAGTTTACAAACGAAGAAATGGTGAAGATCATCCTTTAAGCTTTCCAAAGACATTTCGAGCTAGCAATTTCTGATGGTATCGATGACAATGTTATGGCCTGAATATTATTGTTTCAGACGAATTTGGCTCGGCCTTATGCTAATTTATAGGCCCATGAGTGAATCGTTGTGTAGCAACCGCATTTGCCGAGTGTTTCATTTGAATAACGTTTGGAAACCGCAATGAACCAAAGGCTCGATTCTTCTGTTTATCCCATGCACGATCGTCTCGATCTCATAACGACGCATTGGTCGCGCATTCATGATCCTGCCCATTTTGTGTTGCGATATGCATCTGCAGTCAGACGTTACATGGGTGCAATTTTGAAAGACATCGACCAAGTTGACGAAGCTTGCCATGATTTTATTTTGCGGGTTGTGCAAAAGGGACTGAACCATGCGGACCCCGCCAGCGGCCGCTTTCGCGATTACCTGAAAGCAGCTGTACGCAATGCAGCCCTTTCTCAGTTTCGTAAGCAAAAGCGAACGCTTGCCTCCATGGAGATGTGTTCGGTTGAGCCAACGGTGCCTAGTAAAGTGGAAGAAGAGGCAGATGCTGCCTGGCTAGCTGAATGGAGGCGCTGCTTGCTCGATCGTGCTTTGATGACTCTCAAACATTCACAACGGGATCAAGAGCAAGCTCTTTATTATCGTGCGCTGCGTTTGGTCATGAAATATCCAGAAGAAAACTCAACCCAATTGGCAGATCGTTTATCCGAACAATTGCATCGAAGAGTGCGTGCAGACACTTTTCGCAAGCAGGTTAGTCGCGCCCGAAGAATTTTCGCTCAGCTGCTGGTTGAGGAAGTGATCAAAACCCTTCGCGATGCCACTCCGGAGCGCATTGAGGACGAACTTCAGATTTTAGGATTATGGGACATCGTGAATCCCATCATTCTGACTCAAGCAGGAGTCGCTGATTAAACCGATCAGGCGCCAATCATTGGAGTGAATGAAAAAGAGCGAGGAACCAACCTCGCTCTTATCGTTCAAGTTCTGGATAATAGTGCCCGACTATTTGGATTCAGCGCTTACCAGTTGTTCTTGTTCGCCTTTATCTTTTGGCTCGTCCGTGGATTTCGTAGCTTCAAAGACCAAGCGTTTATCGCCACTTTCAGTTGTAACGACGCGTACCGTGATGGTGTCCTTGCCTTCGAAGTTGCCCCGTAGCATCTCTTCGGACAACGGGTCTTCCACCAGGTGCTCAATCGCACGACGCAAAGGTCGAGCACCAAACTCAAGACTCGTCCCCTTGTCGATGAGAAATTCGCGTGCTTCGGGCAATAGATTGAGTTTGAAGCCCTTTTCGTCTAATCGACGGAAAACTTTAGCTAGTTCGATATCCACGATGTGCTGCAAATCTCCTCTCGTTAGGCTGCGGAAGACAATAATGTCGTCCAAGCGATTCAAGAACTCAGGCCGGAAGTGCTGCTCTAGAGCCGACTTGAGGGTTTCTTTCATCTTATCGTAACTGGTGTCGGCATCTTTCTTGGCAAAACCGAGCGCGACACGATTGGTGATCTGTTCGGCACCGGCATTGGTGGTCATGATCACAATTGTGTTTTTGAAGTCAACGGTTCGGCCGAAACTGTCGGTCAAACGTCCTTCTTCCATAATCTGGAGCAACATATTCCAGACATCTGGGTGTGCTTTTTCAATTTCGTCGAGCAGCACAACGCTGTAAGGCCGACGACGAATCTTCTCGGTGAGCTGGCCGCCTTCCTCGTATCCCACATAACCTGGCGGGGCGCCAATGAGCCGGCTGACGTTGTGCTTTTCCATGTACTCCGACATATCAATCTGCACCAACGCGTTTTCATCGCCGAACATGAATTCGGCCAGACTCTTGGCTAGCAACGTCTTACCAACGCCGGTAGGTCCAGCAAAGATAAACGTTCCAATCGGACGTTTGGGATCTTTGATGCCAGCGCGGCTTCGACGCACCGCACGTGCGATTGCAGCAATTGCCTCGTGTTGACTGACCACGCGACGATGCAGTTCATCTTCCATACGCAACAAACGGCCCGTTTCTTCGGTGCTTAATCGCTGCAGAGGCACACCGGTCATTTTACTGACCACTTCGGAGATGATTTCATCATCAACAATGCCGTCCACTTCTTTCGACTTTTCCCGCCAATCCTTGGTGATTTGTTCTTTCTTTTTCTTGAGCTTCTCAGCTTTATCTCTCAACTGCGCCGCCTTTTCGAAATCTTGCTCGGCCACAGCGGATTCTTTTTCCTGATTGAGTTGTTCAATTTCTTCATCGATCTCTTTCAAATCCGGCGGACGGGTCATGGCCTTCAACCGCACACGCGCACCGGCTTCATCGATTACATCGATGGCTTTATCTGGAAGACACCGGTTGGTGATGTATCGATCCGACAACTCTGTTGCCGATTCGAGTGCTCCGTCCGTGATTTGCACACGATGGTGAGCTTCATAGCGATCGCGCAAACCGCGTAAAATCTCAATCGTTTCCGTCTTGGAGGGGGGATTGACGATAATTTGCTGGAAACGGCGTTCCAATGCACCATCCTTTTCAATGTATTTGCGGTATTCATCGAGCGTTGTCGCACCGATGCATTGGATTTCGCCGCGAGCCAGAGCTGGTTTCAGAACGTTACTGGCGTCAATGGCACCTTCAGCTCCGCCTGCCCCCACTAAAGTGTGCAGTTCGTCGATGAACAAAATGGTGTTCTTGGCCCGACGCACTTCGTTCATGACCGCCTTGATGCGTTCCTCGAACTGGCCGCGGTACTTGGTACCTGCAACCATCATGGCCAGATCAAGCACCACGATCCGACGATCTCGCAGCAAATCCGGCACATTGCCTTCTACGATCATTTGTGCTAAACCTTCGACGATGGCCGTTTTGCCTACACCCGCTTCTCCTAAGAGAACGGGGTTGTTCTTGGTTCGCCGGCTCAAGACTTGAATGACGCGTTCGATTTCGTTTTGTCTACCAATGACGGGATCCAGTTTTCCTTGTCTGGCCAGTTCAGTCAGGTCGCGGCCAAAGCTGTCCAGTGCCGGTGTTTTGGATTTACTCTGCTTGCCCGAGGTGCGTTCACCGCCTGTGCTGGCAGGTTCACTGCCGGAATCCAGGTTGTGGCCCAAGAGATTGAGCACTTCTTCGCGAACATCCTCAAGTTTCAGCCCCAAGTTACGCAACACTTGGGCAGCCACGCCTTCTTCTTCACGCAGCAAGCCGAGCAGCAGATGCTCTGTGCCCACATAATTGTGATTCAGATTACGCGCTTCTTCGATGGCGTATTCGATCACCTTTTTGGCGCGTGGCGTGTGCGGCAATTTACCCATGGTGACCATTTCGGGGCCGCTTTGCACAAGCTTTTCAACTTCCAGGCGGATCTTGCGTAAATCAACATCCAGGTTTTTCAGGACATTGGCTGCCACGCCGGAGCCTTCCTTGACGAGGCCCAATAATATGTGCTCCGTGCCGATGTACTCGTGATTGAATCTTTGAGCTTCCTGGTTGGCCAGCTGCATCACTTTCCGGGCACGGTCAGTAAAGCGCTCGAACATGGTCTATCGTCTCCTACTTCATCATCGCTTTGATGAATGCGGTTAATCTATTATGCCCTGTACTCGCATTATACGCATGGAGGTAGGAAATAGTACAGATGAACAGCCACCCCGAGTGGATTGCAACAAAAAATCAGTGCTGGCTTCCTTCCAGCACCGATTTCCATAGGGGATCCATGATGGGTCTGGATGTGCTACTCACGCTTGCGTAGCGCATAGCGAACGTCTTTGGCATCCAGTATGCGGGCATACATGCCCCATTCGCCATCGTCGTTCACAACTTTGAACATTAATTGGTTGTATCCTTGATGCAAATCCAAATCGACACGATATTGATCTTGCTTGGCAACTTGATGCACATTAGCGCGGTAGACCACTTTGCCATCATGCCAAACTTTCACGCGATCATCCGCACCAAACATGATTCGTGCTTTTTGAGCCGTGGGTGAGCTAAGCCACAGCATGACGTAAGCTGACGCTTTGCTTTGCATGCGAAAATGCGTTTTTAGGTCCAAGTAGCCGTTGGGGCGCGTTCGGATTTGCTGCCAAACGATCTTCTTATTGTCGCTATCTAAGTATGAATCCTTCAGTTCCCCCTTCAGTTCAGGTCCATACTCCGCCTCCAAATCACCTCCAAATGGGCCAGCAATCTGAAACTCAACAAATTGCCCAGTCAAAATGGTGCCTTCCGGCGCGACATAAAGTTTTGTTTCAAGACTGGGGTACCCTTCAGCCGTGAATGAGTCGCGTTGATTTTCTTTTACCTGGAAAGGCGACCATTCCTTCCCTTGAAACCGCTTGCGAATTTCGCTGATCCAAGTGAGCTTCCGCCAGCTAGCCGGGCATCGGCTATTGCCATATTCAGACAATTCCAAAGCAGGCACCCAGCCCTGTGGGTTGAATTCCAAGGTCGTCCAATTAGGATCGGCCTTGGTCGAAGTCAGCCACTCACTGTCGGAGATGACCGGTTGAAAAGCGTTTGCACCCGAATCGTCCAACAATTGTAATAGCAATCCTGCTGGGGAGCCTTCAGTTACATTTTGGGCTTCGACGCAAATCACATTTTTGCCGACGACCAGTTTATCAGCAACTTCGATAGCCGCTACCTGTCCGGAAACCAGCGATGGAACCAAGGTGGCGACTAACTTGTTGTTGACCCACACCTTGCATTGGTCATCACAAATCACTTGCAAGGTTGCACGTGTCACGGTTGCAGACTTGTCAAATGTTCTGCGAAAGAACCGTATGCCAGCAGGTGCTGCATTCAGTGGTGATCCTTCTTCGGGATACCATATCCATCGTCCTTGAACTACGGGTGGTTCGGCACGCAGATCGTCGATCTCAGCGATCCGTTTAACGTCGTAAAAAAAATTATTCTCAAACGACATCAATGTTCGATCGCTGCGTTCTAGCGTTTCGAATCGAATGGCACGGTCTAAATTACGAAATTCATTCCTGATGATATTGATGCCTATGGGTTGAAATGGACCGGTATCACGGCGGAAGAAAATGCCATTGGTGCTGTTACGGAAATAGCATTTGTCAAGGCTTACGCCTTCGGTTGGTTGCGTCACTTGCAAGGCTGAAAGAAACTTTTTGTTGGCTTCTTGTGAGGCAGTAGCTGTCGTGCATGCAAAAAGGGTGACGTAGCGCACCGGAGCTGTGACATTTGAGCTGCCTGCGATGCTCATTGCAATAGCATCATTGTTCGCGGAACTAAAGTCGATGTTGAGTATCTGCACATTCGTGTTTCGTTGAGGCAAGCCGCTCAAACTCTCTAAAAGCAAACCCACTTTTTTCACATTTTTTATTGAGGAATTGCGAAACATTAGGCCAGGACATTGGCCAGACAATACGACAACCGCTGAAGCTTGACTGTCCGAGGCATCGAATGAAAAGCCAGTGACTTGAACGTTTGAAACATTTTCAATGGACAACAAAGGACGCCCACTGCCTCGGTCAACGGGCTTCCAATTCACGGTTCCACTGGTTAAAGACGCCGTGGAAGTAGTTTGTGGCCTGGTTGTATCCCAGTTCGAAGCCCCTTCAATAATCCAGCTTTTGCCCAAATCACCCGCTCGGCCGACTAGACGGACCTCCTCGCTAATCTCTTTTTCTTCAACTCGAATTCGGCCCACGCGTTCAGGGTCGCGATTTTGCCAGGCTTGTGTAAGGGTTCGGAAAATTCCAGGCCCTTTGCGGGTCTTTGAGACAATTAAAACCATTTCCTCTTTAGAAACGGTGCTACCTTTCGGCCAGAAGAAATAAGCGGTCGCACCAAAAATGAGGGCAACTAAAGCAACAATAATCCAATTGCGTGTTCGCTTGCGACGTTTCCGAACGTCGCTACGCCCCGAGGCACGCCTGCGCATGGAGGAAGGCGAACTAGGGGGTCCAGACTTGGAATCATGCTCCCGTGCTGGCACCATGCGGCCCGATGCCGTTTGCCGATAGCTTGGTTGAACACCGCTCATCAGCAGAACATTACTGGAGCTTGGATCAACAGGGCCGTTTTGCATAGGGCCGCGAACTCCCGCAGGGCCGACAGGAGGGCGAGCCTGGGCATTCATGTTGGTGCGTGAAGGGGTCACTTCGCGAGCGACATTGGCCAAGTTGGGCAAGGGACCAGCTTCCGGTGTGCCTGCACGCTGCGCTGCCAGGCATAACCGAGGCATTTCATCATCGCTCGGAGGCGCAATCGGCATGCGCGTCCAAGGTTCCAGGGCTTCCGCGACCTCGATGGGAGTCTGGTATCGGTCTTTTGGATCTTTTGCCATCATTTTTTCAACGATGGCCACTAACGGGTCAGGCAGGTCGGGCCGCAGTGTTTTTAGTGGTTCGGGGTTGCGTAGCTGATGGAAGAGTAATTTCTGCGTTACTGACCCTCCTTCAAACGGGGGCCGACCTACCAGCAAGAAATACATCGTCGCCCCCAAGCTGTAGATATCGCAACGAATATCGACTTCGTGGCTATCCATAGCCTGCTCGGGGGACAGATAATCCGCAGTACCTAAAACGCTACCTTCATCGAATTTTTGGGTCAACGATTCGCGTTTTTCATGATCGAATCGAGCTAACCCCAAATCCAAAACTTTGACCATTCCCTTGCGATCGAGAAGCAAATTGCCTGGTTTGATATCGCGGTGAATCATCCCCGCTTCAAAAACCGCTTGCAACCCCACTGCAGCCTGGCTGATATAATGGCATGCACGGGCCACAGGCAAAGGCCCCTTGCGCCGCACGACTTCGTGCAAGCTGCTGCCGTCCACGTATTCCATGACAATGAAGTGGTTTTCACCTTCTGAATCCACATCATGCGCACGCACGATGTTGGGGTGATCAAGCGACGCTACCGCCCTACCCTCACGTTGAAAGCGTTCAACCGTCCCTGGATCGCTGGCGAGTTCACGAGACAAGACTTTGATGGCGACGCGCCGACGCATCAACATGTGTTCGCACAGAAACACCTTGCCCATGCCACCCTCGCCCAACTGTTCAAGGACAAGGTACTTGCCTATGGCAAACCCGCGATATCGGCCTTTGAGCAATTGACGAGCTTGAAAATTGGTAATCAAGCCATCTTGCACCATGGCGATGGCGACTTTGGAGGCGTCTTCCGTCGTAAACTGGTATTTCGAGAAAAAGGCATTAAAGCGATCTTGATGAATCAGGCCGCTTTTTTGAACTATCTCGATGAAATCATTGCTGGTGGTCGGGGCCGGCATGGATCATTACCCATTAAGTCTGATGGCGCACCGGTGCGTTCTTATTAACACATCCCGTTAACACCCGGTGATTGACAATCAAATGACCTTTAGTTCCGAATATACCGTTTTCGAAACCCTCAAGCAAACACATTCATTCCATACAAGAAACTGAAAAATGGCTTATGGGCAGTTGATTTACGCTCTCGTTAGCTCATGCTTTGGATGTTTAATGCCATAGTTTGGCCTGTTGATTCAGCCATCGCAACAAAAAAACTCATCGGGCTAAGCCGATGAGCTTCTTTAGAATAACCGCTTGAGCGAGGGCGACGGGACTCGAACCCGCAACCACTGGATCGACAGTCCAGTACTCTAACCAATTGAGCTACGCCCCCAGAGAGTGAAGCATTCATTTATATAAGACTGAATGCTTACGCCAGCAAGTGGTCTCCAAGATTTTTCAGTTTGAGTTTGCTTGCCAGCCTAAGCACGACTGATAAGTTCAATCTCTTACATACAATCATCCCCAGATCGATCGGGCAACATTCATGAAGGCCTGACTAATCAATACCTGAAGTTAGGACAAGGGACTGGGAGATCCGTTCGCTTTTTTGCTTGACTAGTCGTCCTTCCATTCGTTGATTTGCAATTGTTGGATGCGGTATTTACCGTCTTCCTTCATAAAGTTGACCTGAATCAGGCCTTTTTTCTTGTCAAATGTACCTTCATAATTGATCAACAGGAAATCGCCCTTGGTCACGCTACCTTTTTCGATGAATTTCATGGACTTGAATTTCCCAAACGTTGCCATGGCGCCCATCTTGTACAATGCGTTGAATGTTTGTTCGTTGGCAATGACCGACATGGCTTTGGCATAGTCTGCGAAAAACTTTTTATGATCGCCCTCGTTGTAGGCTTTCATAGCCTTAGACACGATCGCATCGATGGCCTTCATGTCGGCTGGCTTGTCCTCATCATCCAAATAAGCTGCGGGAACAAGCAACATCATGCCACAGCAAAATCCCATCAAGTGAACCATGGTACGAACTCCCTCATGTCAATTCTTATAAACCACTTGGCGTTCATCCTATTGACCGTTATTCGGATTGGCCAAAGGGTGGCTTTCGACCCTGGCATCAGGCCATGCCCCTTGTTTAAGAAGCGGCTTATTCAACACGGGGTCCCTGGCGGTGAAAGGGCCTGGCTGCTGATCTTTGCGGTAGCAACGCATATACATCTCTAGCTTGGCGTCCAGATCATCGGCATGGTGCAATATCAGCACCTCAGGGATCATTGGCAGCCTGGGTGATCCCCATTCTGGCAGAGCTAAATGACTCAGAATGATATGCTCGAGTCGTTCCAGCACATCGGCTTGCACACACTGCAATTCCGTGGCTGTGGCGCGCACCAGATCGCGTCCAAGCAATACATGCCCAAACAATTTACCTGGTACTGTCGACGTCCACTCCGTACCGTCCGGAGCCACTTTCCATTCCAAAACCCTTCCTATGTCGTGTAAAACAACACCTGCCAAAACCAAATCGCGGTTCAATTCTGGTTCCTGAGCTGCGTATTGGGTTCGGTAGTGATCCACCAGCCATTGGCATGATTGCCATAAATGCACAACATGCTCCAACCAACCGCCTCGGAATGGATAAAACTTGCCGTCCGAAGCAGGCAGTAATTTAAGTGCCACTTCGTAGCGATTGAGCAACGTAAGAACGAGTCTTATTAATCCGACATCGGCGATTTCCGTCTGTACCCTGTGCAGCAATTGATCCCACATGGCCGGCACCGAAAAGCGGCTCTCAAGTTCAAGATGAGCAGGCATGAATTGTTTGTAACTGTCATCCAACTGAACCGGTTCAATCGAGAATAATTCTATTTGCAAACCGTACTTTTCATGTTGCCCGAGCGCCGCTTCGAACCCAAAAGCCTGGCCAACTTTCCAGTTGGAACAGGCAACAAACCATGGCGAATCCGACCAGATCATGCATGTGGCTTCGGCACATGCATCCCGGAAGCGACAAACAAAAAATGGCCTACGATGGCGCGTCGAGCTCGAGGTCCGTTCACTTAACCAGGCCAAGCCAAAGCTGCGTTCACCCATCGGCATGCGATGCAGGGGCACCCATGCCGTTTCGTTTTGAATAGACATTGCTGCTTACTCCCAGCCTCAAATGATTCAAATATGCTAATGTCCCGCAGCTTAAATAAAAAAGCGAAAATCTGGTGACATACCTATGTCCAAATGATTGTGCAGCAATTGGCGAAGGGGCATGCTGACCATGATTGCTTTGATGCAGAATCCAATGGAAAATGGTAAAAACGAATGAACTACATTGTTGCAGACCATGAGCGATCCGATTGGCCGTTACGATCCGCTTTGGCGCTGATGCCGCTAGGGCTAGCAAGACAGGACTGCATGGTGCGACGGACACCTCCTGCCTCAAACTCATCAAGTCGTCGTGCGTTAACTCCTCAGCGTTTTGCATGTTCTGGACGATATGAGGTAGGCAGCTACCTGAAAACGGCCCTTCAAGTCCTAAACGTAGTTACAGAATGAAGGACTGCACCATGAATCGACTTCGGCATTGGTTTTCCCGGATGACTTGGCAAGAAGTCACCTGCTATAATTTAGAAGGGAACCGTTGTAGGCCTAACTTGGGGGATGCGGGTTACATGATTCCACCACGTTCACCGAAAAACGCAAGGCAACCCGCCAATTCGGCGGGAATGCGTACCGAATTGATTGCGCGGATTCGTCAGGAAATTCAGGCTGGGTGTTATGAAACTCCTGAAAAATTAGAAATCGCCCTGGAGCGCATGTTAGGCATGCTCAGTCTTGATCAAGGCCCACCTTTTCCCCCATCCACAGCTTCTTCGTCATAGCTCATTTATCACAGTGGTCTGCCACCCTTTTCTGTATCACTGGATAACTGCTTGACAATATACGATGGAGTGTAAGTACTTCGCGATGGCTTTGCCCTGGCAAAACGAATGGAAGCGCTGCGCATAGAATCCATTCGCACCTATTCGCATTTTTCGCTAAAATAGATAAGGTTATGTGCATTTCATATGGTCAGGGGGAGACCTGCTCGTGCTTAAACCATTAAAGGTCGCACAAAGCCCTGCCAATAAGTTTAGAGAATACTTAGCCAGCCGTGCTAAACCCCAGCGATATACCGAAGCCCAACGGCAAATGGTGGAGTTTATTTTCTCTGCTCATGATCACTTCGATGCCGATCAGCTTTGCTCCGACCTCGATAAAGCCCGGATACAAATCAGCCGGGCCACGGTGTACCGAACACTCGCCAAACTGGTGGATGCGGGCATGTTGCGGCAGATTCATCTCGGCAATCGAGTGGTTTACGAGCATGAATATGGCTACCCGGAGCATGCTCACTTGCATTGCAATCAATGCGGCAAGATGATTGAGTTTCAAAGTGAGGAGCTTGAAAATCTGGTGCAAGTGATATGTCAAAAAAATCGCTTCGCCATGAGCAGTTTCAATTTGCTCGTCCATGGCACGTGTTTCGAATGCAACAGCAAAAGAACTGCCCAGCGCCGGTTGGATTTGGTCTAAACACGACTCAATTCGGTCACTTTAGCGCGAGTATGTATTTCACTCCCCCGGCGTGACAACGAGCGTCGGCCCATCCCAGAGCATGGCGATAAACAGAAACGCCATGAGCAAGCCAATCGATATTAAACTGTGGTGCAAGTATAGAGCTGCAACAGCGCCGAAAACTCCGAAGGTAATCAGCGAAATCATGAACAACCAGCGGCCTTTTTGCATTTTCAAAGGACATTCGGTCAGACGGGTCCAGACGAGGGCGGTTCCCCCCAGACTCGACATGCCAAGAAGCAGCAGGATTACTAACCAATTGTTTTGCAACATGCGGCGTCCCTCCATGAACCTGGAGCATGCGCTGGAGAAATTGCAACGTCTTGCCAAGCAGCATCCTTGCTGCTGATCGCGCGTGTGATACCCCATCGCACATACTTTGAAAAGGGGAACTGGCCAATTTTATTCAAGTTTTTGCGGGTTCGAACCGACAGCAGGTTGCACTTCAGATTTGCTGCTCAGCGTAGCCCCTGATTTGAAAATGAGTGGAGCGAGCTTATGTAGGTTGATACGTTGGATTTGCGCAGAGCGGCTGGGCCGATCATGCTCATCTTCAATGTCGCCTACAATTTCCTCCAAAATGTCTTCCAAGGTGATAAGCCCCAACACTTTACCTTCTTCTGATCGAACCAACGCCATGGGTCGGTGGGTTTGTTTGAACAAACGCAGGGCATCGGCGACAAGCTGCTCAGGCTTGACAAACTGGGGAGCATAAATGGCATCTTGTAAAATAACCACATTACGCAAGCTAAATAAATGGAACAAGTCTTTGGTATTGACCACACCCACGATGTTGTCGATATGGCCCGCATAAACCGGCATGCGCGTGTGGGCGCCTTCACGTACCTTTTCCAGGATTTGTTCCGGCTCCATGTGCAGGTCCAAGGCAGCCATTTTCTCCACTGGCACCATGCAATCTGCCACTTTTTTGGACGCCAACCGAAAGACATTGACCACATACGTGGCTTGATCTTCGCTTAATAAGCCTGCTTCTTCGACTTCATCGACAATCATGGCCAGTTCATCAACGGAATGCACCAGGTTGCTGCCATGGATGGGGTCCATGCCCATGCGTTTAACGACCCAATTGCCCAGGTTATTCATCGATATCACAAGAGGCCTAGTGCAGCGTATGAACACCTCCAACGGCCAGGCCACCCTCAAGGCAATCTGATCGGGCCGTTGCAAAGCCAAGGTTTTTGGTGCCAATTCCCCCAATACCACATGCATGATGGTGATCAGCAAAAAGGCGACAACGGTGGCTATGGTGTGGACAAACGCGGTCAAAGCCCAACCTTCACCAAGCCAATAAAACAGGGGAGTTATGAGTCGAGCCAAGGCAGGCTCGCCTATCCAACCTAACGCCAGGCTGGCAAGAGTAATGCCTAACTGGGTGGCAGCGATTGATCGATCTAAGGAAGTGATTTGCTCTTGGAGCAGTTTACTGCCACGGCGTTTTTCGCGAACAAACGTTTCGACACGAGTCCTGCGAACGGCTACCAACGCAAACTCCGCTGCCACAAAAAAGCCGTTCAAGAGCACCAGCGCTGGCACAGCCAATAGACGGATGAAATCGAACCAACTTGGCCAATCACTTTGCATGAGTTTCCTTTTATGATGCGTCCCTTGCGAAGCTTCCCATGATCAACCAACGGGATTGTGGTCCGTGGGACTAAAGTGCATCATGACTCATCCGTGTCGAACCTAGTGTAGCCAACCGATCATAGGATTGCATCAAAATCAGGGGGATAATCGGCTTAATCGCCAGCGATCCGCTTCCCAAGTAAATAGCAGTCGATCATGAAGTCGACTGGGTCTGCCCTGCCAAAACTCGTACCGCTTAGGAATAAGCTTGAAACCGCCCCAGTGTTCGGGACGTGGCACTTCCTGGCCCTCGAATTGTTTTTCTAGCTCGGCCACTCTTTGATCGAGCACCTCACGCGAAGGCAGTTCTTCACTCTGCTCGGAAGCCCAGGCAGCGATCTGACTGCCACGAGGCCTGCTTTTGAAATACTCATCTGACTCCGCATCGATCGTCGGGTGTACTGCTCCTTCGATGTGGATCTGCCGCTCTATTTCAGGCCAATAGAAGGATATTGCCGCCTGCGGGTTGGCCGTTAATTCCTGACCTTTTCGACTAAAGTAGTTGGTGAAAAAAGAGAAACCACTCGGATCGATTCCACGCAGCAGTACAATCCTTGATGACGGACGACCTTGTAGCGTGGCTGTTGCCAAGGTCATGGCATATGGTTCAATAATCTCAGCAAGCAACGCTTCATGCAGCCATTTGCAAAACTGTTTGTAGGGGTCAGTTTCAACCATAGACTCCAGCAATTGGCCTGTAGCATATTCACGGCGTAAATGCATGACATTCATAGGTCAAACTCTCTGTTCAAAGACGTGCAAGCTTTAGCGTTCCACGGTTCATTGTATGCAAATCTGACGCAAATCCTTGCTCATGCATTGTAGCACAATGCGTGATCAAGCTAATCCGCCACGTAATGCGGTTGCAAAGCAATACAAACAATCTGGTATGATAGAAATATGCAAACCGTTGTTCTTCCCATCGATCCCGACCATCCTGACCGCCTCGTCATTGAGCAAGCCGCGGAGGTGCTTTCGAGAGGAGGTTTAGTGGTTATCCCGACGGAAACGGTTTATGGGTTGGCAGCCAATGCGCTGCAAGCAGAAGCAGTGCAGCGAATATTTACCGCGAAAGGCAGACCCAGCCAAAATCCTGTGATTGTGCATGTGGTGGATGAAATGGCTGCGCAGTCTTTGGTACGCGCCTGGCCAGAGCGAGCAACTCGCTTGTGCCAGGCATTTTGGCCTGGTCCATTGACCATCGTTTTGCCCCGCTCGGAATTAATTCCCGATATCGTCACCGCAAGCGGCTCCACGGTGGCGTTACGTAGCCCTGCCCACCCGGTCGCCCGTGCCTTGCTAATGGCTTGCCCATTTCCATTGGCAGCCCCGAGTGCCAATCGCTCCTCGAGCATATCGCCAACCAAAGCAGAACATGTTCTCAAAGACTTGAATGGCCTCGTTGAATTGATCTTGGACGCTGGTCCATGTGCTCACGGCTTGGAATCCACGGTTGTTGATTTAGCGAAAGAGCCCCCGTGCATTTTGCGTCCTGGCCCCATTGGCCCAGAGGAGTTGCTGAGGGTCATTACCGATGTTCGCTGGGAAATAAGGCCTCACGCGGCCACGGAGAAGGACGCGTCAATACGGTCACCCGGCCAATTGAGTCGTCATTACGCACCCAAAACTGAATTGCATCTTTTGCCTGCCGATCAGCCGTTCTGGAAAACCATCCATCAAGCATGTGAAGCGGGTCAGCGGGTAGGTCTGCTCTATTGGGGTATGGACGAACCGTTGCCATCACAGCCCAATCTAATCATCGACCGCATGCCAGCATCAGCCAAGGAATATGGCAAAGTAATGTATGACCGTCTGCATGCGATGGATGCCCATGGGCTGAATGTGTTGTTTGTGCTGGTGCCGCCCAAATCGGAAGAATGGTTGGCCATTCGCGACCGCTTAACCCGCGCAGCTGTCGCAAACGAGCCTGACGCAACTGGAACGCTTCAGAGAAATCAGGAATGAAAATCGACATCACGAGCCAAACTGAATAGGATCAATAATAGACAAGGATCCAAGCCCTGAGCCCATCGTCGAGGAGCCGTCAACATGCGTCGAATATGTTTCAACAGTAAGAAACCCATCGACTGCAGAGTACAACTTTTCCGCAATCCCGAACGTGGCGTCGAGCGCTGTGTTGCCGTGGTGACGCGCAGCGAGCACGAATTTGGCCTGGGTGGCACCCGCTCATCCAAATGGCCATCAGACGCGCTCATGCTGGAAGATTGCATCCTCCTCGCTCAGGGCATGAAATACAAATCCTTGTTTCATCACTTGCCCTATGCCGGTGCGAAGGTTTGCATCGAACTGACACCCGATGCCGACCCCAAAGAGGCCTACACCGCTTTGGGGGAATTTGTTGCCCATGATTGGCATGAACTGATTACAACGGAAGATATCGGCACTAGCCCTTCCCTGATGGCCATTATGCATCGCGTGGCCCCCGATCGGATTTTGGGTCGGCCCATTGATGATGGGGGCAGCGGCGACCCCAGCCCCTACACGGCTCGTGGCGTTTGGCAAAGCATCAAAGCAGCTGCCAGGCATTGGTTCAAACGGCCCGACGGCGATCTGACTGGATTGCGCATTCTGGTCAAAGGTGTTGGTCACGTTGGTGCTGAAGTGGCACGCCTGGTTCTGGAGGATGGAGCCAACCTGATGGTAGCTGATATTAACGAAAAAGCACTTGATCGCTTCCGTGACAAACCACGCTGCAAGGTTGTGGCGCCGACGGAAACGCCAGAAGTGGATATTTTCTGCCCCTGTGCCAAAGGTGGCGAAGTGGGCGAAAATTTCAACTGGCCTGGTGTGAAAGCGATCGTCGGCGCTGCCAACAATCAGCTTACTTCCGATGAGGTTGCGAACCTGTTGCACCAGCGTGGTATCCTTTATTTGCCGGACTGGGCCGTCAACGGCGGCGGACTTATTTCCGTTGCCGCTGAACACATGAAAAAGAGCCGTGAATGGGCCATGCAACGAGCCATGGCCATCGGGCAAAGGATGGATGAATTGTTGACCGAATCCATGAAACGTCATGAAGTGCCTTTGGTCGTCGCTTACGATTTATGCGATCAACCTCGCGAAGTCGTGACGTCCTAAAGGACTTCTTCACAACAGATCATCGCGGGGGCAGACATCCACCATGTCTGCCCTTGCTTATTCTCATAGACTGCAACAATAACGATTTCGCTTAAGACATATTCCCTTTGACGCAAAAGGTACCGGTTGGCCATGAAGACGGAACTCCCCAAACAATTTGATCCGCAGGAAGCACAACAACGCCTGCTCAAACAGTGGGCCGATTGGGGAACCTACCATAGCGACCCCGATCCGCAAAAAAAACCTTTCACGATTGTCATTCCCCCACCCAATGTGACCGGCGCTTTGCACCTAGGGCATGGGTTGAACGACACCATGCAGGACGTGCTGATACGTTGGCGGCGCATGCAAGGGTTTAACGCTCTCTACATCCCCGGGACCGACCATGCCGGCATTGCCACGCAGGCCGTTGTGGAAAAGCGGGTCTGGGAAACGGAAAAGAAAACCCGCCACGACCTGGGCCGCGAGGAACTGGTGCGCCGCATCTGGGCGTGGAAAGAGGAGTACGAAAAGCGCATTCTCGATCAGCTTCGCCTCATGGGCTTCAGCTGCGATTGGCGTCGTACCCGTTTCACTTTGGATGAAACCTGCAGCAAAGCTGTGCGGAAAACGTTTTTTGAACTGTTCAAAGCCGGCCTCATCTATCGCGGCCAACGGCTCGTGAATTGGGACACCCAATTGCTCACCTCCGTAGCCGATGATGAAACGTATGTGGAAGATGTGAAAGGCGGATTTTGGACCTTCAAATACCCAGTGAACGAATGGCCGGGGGAATTCTTGCGGTTCTCCACAACGCGGCCTGAAACAATGCTGGGTGATGTGGCCTTGTGCGTGCACCCGAACGACACACGTTATCAGCATCTCATCGGCAAAACCGTTACGCAGCCACTTTTGAAACGAACGATTCCCATCATCGCCGATGGGTTGCTAGCCGACCCCGAACTGGGCACTGGTTGCGTGAAGGTGACACCCGCCCACGATGCCAACGATTACGCCTGTTGGCAGCGTCATCCAGAAATCGGCATGATCAACATTCTCAATCCCAACGGTACCCTGAATCAAAACGCAGGCCCCTTTGCGGGGAAAGATCGTTACGAGGCCCGCGCAGAGGTGGTGCAAGCAATGGAAGCTTTGGGGCTGTTTGAAGGCCGAGAAGACCGCACTATTCCCCTCAAGTTCAGCGATCGCAGCAAGTCCCCTATCGAACCTCTCCTTTCGGATCAATGGTTTGTGAAAATGAGCGATGCGGACGATGGCTCGCCTGGCCTTGCGCAAAAAGCCATGGACGCCGTGCGTTCAGGTCATGTGCAGTTTCACCCAGATCGTTACGCCAAAACCTACCTGGACTGGTTGGGTGAAAAGCGTGACTGGTGCATCAGTCGGCAACTTTGGTGGGGTCATCGCATCCCCATATGGTATACGCAAGCTCCCGATGGCATTGTGCAAAACTGGCTAAAGCAGCACCCCGAAGCATGTGCCCGCCAGGACGCAGACAAGGGCCATTGGCTTATTTGCAGCCTGGAGGATTTACCCACGGACACGTTGGGTAAAGAGCACTCGCTCAAGCAAGACGACGACGTGCTGGATACCTGGTTTTCTTCCGCTCTATGGCCGCATTCCACGCTGGGTTGGCCCGAACCGACTGCCGACCTGAAATACTACTACCCCACCGATGTGCTCGTGACCAGTCGCGACATCATCACCCTTTGGGTGGCCCGCATGGTGATCTTCAGCCAGTTCAATCTAGGCCAGATTCCCTTCAAGCACGTGTACATCCACCCGAAAATCCTTGACGGTTTCGGCGAGACCATGTCCAAAAGCAAGGGCAACGGCGTGAACCCCTTGGACATCGTGGATCATTACGGCGTGGATGCGCTCCGCTTTGGCCTGTGCCAGATGGCCACGGAAACGCAAGACGCCCGCTTGCCCGTGGCCAATGTGTGCCCCCATTGCCAAACATTGGTGCCTGTGAAATCCGAGCATATGTACATGCGCACCCGCAAGGTCACCTGCCCTTCATGCAAGAAGCCATTCCGCCCCGGTGGCCCCTGGCCCGAAACGGATGCTGAACTCCCCACTGCAAAGCAATCCTCTGAGCGCTTTGAGCTGGGCCGTAACTTTGCCACGAAGCTGTGGAACGCTGCTCGATTTATCCTCATGAATTTGGACGGCTATGCTTCCGATGTGCTGGATAACACCCAGTTGCCCATCGAGGATCGTTGGCTGCTGAGCCGACTCAAGCACACAGCCGACCAGGTGACCGAGGCCCTTGAACAATATCGCATGAGTGAAGCAGCCCGGCTGCTCTATGAGTTTGTGTGGTCGGAGTTTTGCGATTGGTATTTAGAAATGTCCAAACCCCGGCTCAAGGATCCGAAGGCCCAACCCGCCGTGCAGCGCATTCTCGTGGGCGCCCTCGACGTGATCTTGCGGCTTTTGCACCCGATGATGCCGTTTGTGACGGAATCCATCTGGCAAGCACTTGGTGATGCTGCCCCCCGACGCTGGAGCACCCCAGCGGAGGCCATTGCAGGTAGCATCATGCGCGCCCCCTGGCCGCAATTACCCGTTGGCCTCAGGGAAGTGCATACCGAACAAGCCATTAGCCGTTTACAGGAACTCATCCGCGCCGTCCGGCAAGCTCGCAACGAATTTCGTGTGAATGAAGGTACAGCCGTCAACCTGACAGTAAAGTGTTCGGAACAACAGACCATGCAGTTCAGTCCGCTGGTGCCGTTCATTCAATCATTGGCCAAGGTAGACCGTGCGTGGATCGGTCCGCAACCGCCGCCACCGCCCACGTCTGCCACCATCACGCATTCAGATTTCACCGCGTATGTGCATCTGGAAGGGCTGATCGATGTGGCCGCCGAGTTGAAACGCTTGCACAAGCAAAAGCAAGACAAGGAAAAGCAACTGACCGGTGTGCAAGCCAAGCTCGGCAACGCTCAGTTCTTGGAACGGGCATCGGCAGAAGTGGTGGAACAAACGAGAACCCAGGAAAGTGACTTGCAACAGCAAATCGCTACCCTGTCGGCCACCATCGAGCAACTCGCGCCGAAGAAACCAGCATGAGCGACCTGTTATTGCAGCGAACAAACGCCTCTACAGTGCGCTGGGCCTGGATAGCTGTCGGCTTGATGATGATCATCACGTTTGTCTTCGGCACGGATCTGTTCTCTCGGCAAAACACCCTGCCCATCCTCTGGTGGATCCTCAGTTGGTTTGGGGGAGAGGGGGAAAGAACAGTGCCCCATTTCAGCGACCAGGAAGGCTGGCTACGCAAATCGGCCCACTTCATCGAGTATGGATTGCTCGCATTTTTATGGATGCGGGCATTGCGGTGCTCTCGGCCAACGATTCGTTTTATCTCTGCCGCTTGGATGGCCCTGGCTGCAACCGCAGCCTGGGCTGCCGTGGATGAATTGCAGCAAGGCTTGGTCAGCCAGCACCGCACAGGGCATTGGCAGGATGTTGTCCTCGATGCCGCAGGCGGTTTGTTCGCCGTGCTCTGCACCGGAATCGGTTGGTGGTTCTCCGCGCAGGCGCAACAAAAAATTCCTTGCCAGTGACTGCCCCTTTGCACACAATGCCGGAATAAGCGTTTCGACATCGACGCGGCTGATGCCAAGATATTTCGCCGCTTGGAGATCACCCATGTCCACACCAAACGAACCACCGACTCCGCTACCGCATCCACAGCGGTTTAAGGAGTATGAAGACCACCATTTTCACGATGAAGATGAGCTGGGGCCGATCACGGCGGACGATGAAGCAGCATCGCGTCCTGCGCACACGAAAACCCATAAACCCAAACCGAAAATCGTGCCCACCCGGCGACGCTTTGCCCCTGAAGATTAGATATGACCTTTACCCCTTGCGCCGCTAACCGGCAAGGCCCTTCCATGCGCCCCAATCAAGTCAAACGCGACCTCCGAGCTGGTCAAGTCTGCCTGGGAACTTGGCTGTCACTAGGCAATCTGCTGGCCGCACGTTACATGGCTCGCGTTGGCTTTCGCTGGCTGACGCTGGACTTGGAACATGGACCCTGGGATTGGGAATCAGCTTGCCATGCGATGGCCACGATTGCCGATACTGGTTGCGTACCCCTTGTCCGTGTGCCCGCCAATCGGCATGAGTACATCAAGCGAGCCTTGGATTTGGGTGCCCACGGCGTCGTCGTGCCTATGGTGAATAGCGTCGAAGAAGCCCAAGCAGCTGTGGCGGCGACCAAATATCCACCACAAGGTGTCCGCAGCGTGGGCGGCAATGTGCATGCACTCAACTTTGGAACGAATGCCAGCCAATACTTAAACCATGCCAACGAAGAGATTCTCGTCGTCTTGCAATGTGAACACATCACAGCCGTGCAGAATGCTGATGCCATCTTTAGCGTGCCAGGCATCGACGCGATATTCTGCGGCCCCAACGACCTGGCCTGGAGCATGCGGCAAGTGCCCGGCATGGCCCCCAAGGCGGAGGCCATTTTGCAAGCACAGAAGCAAATACTTGCGGCCTGCCAGAAACACCGCATCCCAGCGGGCATACACTGCTTCAGTGCCGAGGAAGCCTATCGCCGTTCGCAGGAAGGCTGGCAATTCCTGGCCATCAACAGCGATCTACGCTTCCTGCTGGATGGGGCCGTCGCCGCCCTTAAACCCTTCCGCACCGGCATGACCGCCGCCGAAGCGGGAGAGTATTGAGTTCAATTAAAAAAAGCCAGCACCGAGCTTCAGTAATCACAAGCATAAGGCGCAAGCGCCAGTATTCGCTTCGTAGACGGTCGGGGCCAGTATTGGATTTTTACACAAACTAATATACTAATAGTAGAATAAATATATCTTAATTAATCTTTAAAATGGAGTTGACGTGCTTATGATCGAGCAACTTACTAAACATCCCATTGACCCATTTTTTGATCAATCACAACCAAACGATCCAATTGATCTTGGTAATCATGATATTTCTTATGAAATAAAGGGTACAACTTTTAAGGCTAAAGCAGCTGTGCACCTTCGTTTCTCACCAGACATTCGATTAGTATTTAAAGTACCAATTTCTTCCATAAGTCCATCACCTGCCCCTTTTCATCATTTTGGCGTAGACGGTTACGTAAATCTAACTCTAACTAATGGTATAAATATCGAGGCAATACTCACATCTTCTCGCAGTTCTGAAATCGTGTTTCTTCCTCGATTTGGCATGTTTCGGATTTCGCAGACATCCGATCAGATCAGAAGTGCGCGGTTTCATCTCTTTAATTTTCCAATATTATACGGGCCCGATCGCTATTCCCTAGAGACTCAGATGGACACATCGACAGATTTTAGAATATGTAGTCGGACTGAGCTAAAAGCAGATAACTGGGTCATTACCATCTGCGAGGTCGAACGCTCCGTGGATCTACTAAGGAACCTGAAAGAGAACGGAGGGTATGCATTAACTGGAGTAGGACAAATTGTTCGCGAAGATGGTTCAACTTTCGACACGTATGCACTTGAAAAACTGTTTATCTGCTTACATTCATTCTTCTCATTCGCATTTGGAAGATGGATGGGAATTGGTCTGACACGCGGTTTCGACGCCAAGGGAATTAATGTATACGAGCGTTGAGGACTTCCATTTGCAGCCAATAATGTGTGGAATCCGAGCATTACATGGTTCGATGCAATGCATGCAGGATTACTGGGCCAAGTTTTTCCAGGCTTCGTCAAGTTATGGAATAATCCAATATGGCATGAACCATTGTCGCATGTAATCTATTGGTATGTTAATGCTAATGATAGACGCGCGGGAGCGGGTGTAGATAACGGTTTGATATTAGCACAAAGTGCTCTAGAAACGCTTGCTTGGACTTATTGCACTCAGGACCGGAAAATGGTCTCTAGCGAGGCATTTAAACAACGCGGACTGTCGGCTGCTGATAAAATTCGCTTACTTACTTCAGCACTCAATATTCCTCGTGAAATACCAGACAGTTGCAAGTCGTTAAAAAATCAGCAAGTGAACCAATGGGTTGATGGGCCACATGCAATAACGAGTATTCGAAATTCACTTGTTCATCCAATTGCTTCCTGCAATAGTTCAGAAGTCCCTTTCTTTGAGGCGTGGAATCTTGCTTTATGGTACATCGAACTGGTACTTCTTCATCTTTGTGGTCATAAGGGTCAATATGCAAATCATCTTAAGCTATCGCGTTGGAATGGTGAAGTTGAAGATGTGCCCTGGGCCAAGAAAACTGGCATACAATCATGAACATATCCGCATTTATCAGAGTCTAGAGTTAAACGTATGTAACATGTGAATGCTTATAGAAAAATGAGTGAATTACGGAAATCACAGTGTATCGTCTTTATGTCCTTGCTGCGTATGGCTAAAACTGTATTCACTTCACAAAATGGTAAGTTTGTCGTGAAATGAACGCCAAAGTAGTCGTTTTGGCGATGGATCATATCGACAACCGAGGGTTTAGGTCAAAACAGAATCGTTACACATTCAATTTGCGTTTCACGGCTGCACTCATTCATTGAATCCATTGGACATCAACGAATCACCCAGGGGGCTCGCTTCGGTGGATCAAGCAGCCGATTGGCTTCGGTATCATTGACAAACTGCTCCGTTTCCGGATTCCAATGCAACTTGCGCCGCAGTTGATAACCGATGTTGGCCAGGTGGCAGACGGTGGCTGTGCGGTGGCCGGTCTCCGCAGGGCAGATGGGCGTCGACCGAGTGATGATGCAGTCAAGCCAATTACGAATGTGGTCGTTGGATGAATAAACGTGAAAGTCGTGTTCTTCGATGGGCTTTTTGATGATGTTTGCAGGCAAGCTGTCCAGACTGCCACGGGAAGCATGAATGGTCCCCTTGGGCCCTTCAAAGACACAATCCGCAGGTCCACCATGCCTCATCACGACACCGTTGGCATAAGTGAACTTGAGACCCGTTTCTCCCTCGTTCGGTGGTTCAACCCAGATCGGGCCGCTGGTGTCCATATTGAGAGCCCACTGAGCGATGTCAAAATGGTGGGCACCCATGTCCGCCAAGCCGCCGCCGGCGAATTCACGATAAAGCCGCCAAGCCGGGAAATGCTTGTGGATGCCTTTGGGGCAAAGAACTTCGTTGTATGGTCGATTTGCGGCAGGGCCTAACCAGAGGTCCCAATCCGTGCCATCAGGAATGGGCTGTTCGGGCAGATCACATGGTTTGGGCGGCCCCCCGACACCAATGCGAATGGAATCCACCGGCCCCAAGCGTTGGTTGCGAACCAACTCTACTGCTAAACGGAAGCGATTGCTGTATTCGCTGCGCTGCTGGCTGCCGGTTTGAAAGATGCGTTGATTGCGGGCAACAGCTTGGACGATTTTGCGTCCTTCAGCGATCGAATGCGTCAGCGGCTTTTCGCAATAAATGTCCTTCTTGGCATCGGCGGCCATCACACACATCACAGCATGCCAATGATCCGGCGTGGAAATAACGACAGCATCCACGTCCGGTTGTTGCAGCAATTCACGGAAATCAACATAGCTGCGGCATACTTTAGCGGTCGGTTTATCCTTATCTGTTGCATAACGGTCGTCAACCGTCTTCTGCGCAGCCTCACGCCGTTCCTTGACAACGTCGCACACGGCTACCACTTGAACGTCCTTGTGTCCGAGAAATCGATTGAGGTGCCCCCTGCCCATGGTACCGACGCCAATGAAACCAAGCTGTATGCGATCGTTCGCATCCAGCATGCCCCGCGCTCGACCAGGCAGGATCAATGGGCTAGCCATGGCCAGACTGGCGGTTTGCAGAAACTGACGGCGAGAACTTGAGCCGGGCATGGGTTATCCTTTCGAGCAGGCGGGATTCGTTCGCGGCTGTTTGAGATTACGGAAGCAGATAGCCGCGGTCAAGGATGAAATTGGATCTACGATGCTAGAGTATTGGTCTGATACTTCATCAAGACAATTGGCATAAGCAAAACACCCATGAAGCAAGCTCCATGGGTGCACGGTTTGGCACTCATTCGGTAAATGGTCATTCCGTGGACAAGCAATAGAGATAGTGATTGGACCGAAGGAAGAGTTGTTTGCCATTGACAGCAGGCGTGGCGTTGAAGTCGGTGTCGTCGTCCAACTTATTGGTGGCGAGTTGCTCGAACTTTGGAGCCGCCTGGTAAACCACCACGCCCGATCGCCGTGTTGGCGCATAGATGCGACCATCAACGACAATGGGCGAAGCGTATACCGTGCGACCACCACGAGCTTGCAGGTTGACACGCTGGTTGTAAACGACTTTGCCCGTGGCCGCTTCAACGCAAAAGGCAACTCCCGATTCGTTAAGCCAATAGAGATGTTGATCCACCAAGACCGGCGTTGGCACATAAGAACTTTCGCGGATATTCCACAGCACGTGGCTCGAGGTCACATTCCCGCTGCCGCCAGCCTTGATGGCAATCATCCCTTTCCCTTGAAAGCCACCCGTGCCATAGACAACACCTTCATGAGCGATCAAACTAGGGCTAACATTGCCCTTCATGGGTGCTTCAACATACCATAACTTTTTCCCATTGGTCGGATCAATGCCGATGACTTCGTCTGGCATCGAAACAGCTATCTCGATCTTCCCTTCAGGTGTTTTCACTAAGACGGGCGTGCTGTAGCTGGAATCGAGTTTGGGTACTTCTAACTTCCAAATAGATTTGCCCGTTTTCTTGTCTAGCGCCCAAATGGTTCGGCTTTCACTTGCAGCGTTGACGATGACCATGTTTTCATACAAGATCGGACTGCTGGCTGATCCCCAACGTCGTTTATCTGACTGTTTGCCCACATTGGTTTGCCAAAGCTTCTTGCCATCCAAGTCGTAAGCGAGGACACCACTTTTGCCAAAAAACACATAAACGTTCGTACCATCAGAAACGGGAGTACTGCTGGCATAGCCATGCTCAGTGATGAAGCCTTGAAATTGATCCTCTGGCAAAGCGGCGCCAACCTCAACCGACCAGATCATTTGTCCATCTTTTTTGTTCAAACAAAGCAACCATCGTTTCAGGTTTTTCAGCTCCCCAGGACTTTTGGTATCCGTGCCATAGCCGTTGTAGCAAGTTACGAAAATCCGATCGCCGATGATGATCGGACTTGAGGAACCAGGTCCTGGTAATTTGGTTTTCCATGTTATACCCTGATCGCTAGACCATTTGATAGGAGCCGATGCATCCTTGAGTTTGCCTGTTGATTCAGGCCCTCGGAATTGCGGCCAATCACCTGCCATGGCCAAGGCAGCCAAGCTAGCTAAACCAAGAGAGGCCAAAAACCAACGGCTTGTGTTCATGAGGCACCTCATAATAAAAGACCAGAGCGATTGGTTCATATTTAACCAAACGCCCTGGCTAAAAGCTCTCAAAACTTATGACTTATTAAGGTCTTTTACGTGTCATGGCTCAGCTCAGTATTGAATCACTAGTGCTCCCAAGTGATCCAAAGCGGCGTTTCTTCCTTGAACTCGACCACATGGTTTTGTCCTTTCAGATTAAATAAGAAGATTTCCCAATCACCGTCGACGTAATAGTCCTTGGGAGTTTGTTCTTTGTTCCCCACAAAACCAACACTACGCCCGCCTAAAAAATGCATCTGGCAGGCTATCGTTTGGCCGTCAGGGCTCCAAGCGATTTTCCGAGCAGCATGGTTGAGGACTTTTTCAGCCCAATTGTCAGGTGGTTTCAATAACGTCGATGTATGGGTTTCTAAATCGAAAAGCTCAATTTGGCCGCAATGGTCCAACGTGCTCATGGCGACTTTTTTACCATCGGGCGCAGGAACCGCTTCAAAAATCACCCGTTGATGGATCAGCGTGTTTTTTTTCTCCCCATCCTGCAATATGAGATCGCAAACGCGCACTTTTTGTCCCGTATCGGGCCCAACAGAAATGTAGAGCATCCGACCATCGGGTAAATAATGAGGCGAGCGAGCGCCATGGGGAAGATCTGTTCGACGTTCGACAGTGAAATCAGACAGTTTGACGACATAAATCTGGTATGGCCCTGATTTGCTGCTTTCGAAGGCCAGTTCGTCCCCTCTGGGCGACCATTGAGGCCAATCGTGGGCGGGCCAGCGGGTGTGATTCTTGGTGAGTTCCAGTTTCCGAGTTTCTTGTGCATCGGTCACGATGAGATGGTATACCGTGCCATAAGCATGCTGCGCCACTACTTTGAATTTGCGACCAGGCGACCAGGAAACGTGTTCCTTCTGGCCTTTTGCCGTTGCAACGATTTTCCCGTCATGTGTCACTTGATAACAAGCTTTGTTGGTTTCAACCCAAAGCCGTGCAGGTTTTGTATTGATGTTTTTTTGATCAGACGCAGTTAGCGTCATGGCCATAAAACCACACAGCCCAAATAATCCTATCCGCTTGGTCATGGGGTTGCTCCTTGTCTGAGAGCAGGAATCAAAACCACGCGTTTAGTATAACGAATGGAATAAAGATCTAATGTAACAGGTTGGTAAAAGGGCTGATCCACTTTTTATTAACAAAACAGCAACAATATCGTTCTGTCGTGAGGCGACGGATTAACTAATTTCGGCCCCCATCTTTGAGTGCCTTTTTCATGAACGCCACAAAATGATCGACATTGTTAATGGCGCCTCCCATGCTCCCCCAGTAGAGAATCCTACCATTGGGCAAGGGCTCCAGAATCACATAAAGGGGTAATTCCAATGTACCAAAGGCATCTTGCTCAAATTGTTTGTTGAGATCGCCTTCATCATCGCGACTGTCAGTTGTAAGTTGAACCAATTCAAATTGAGCCATTAAATCTTTGACGCGCGGGATCGGAAACACATTGCGTTCATTGAGTCGGCAATTCGTGCAAACGATGCCAGTAAAGTCGATGAACACCAGTTTGCGTTTGCCTGTGAGACGGTGCTGTTGCGTGGCATTTTTCAAAGCTTGATCGAGATTTCCCGACCAGGGCAATTCGCTGTGTGCCGAGTTGGGCTCTTCCAGCAGAAACGCATCAATCCAAGCAAAAATGCCACCCGCAGGTCTTTGGCGTTGGCCTTCCTGTCCGTGCTTGAACAACCCTGGTGAGATGTAAAACGCCAATGATAAGAAGCACATAGCCAACATTAACCTTGGCACGGAAAGATGTTCACTGGGCGAATCATGGGGCAGGCGGAAAACGTTGAGCAAGTAAAGGCCAGCCAAGAGGCAAATCGCCACCCACAACCCAAGCACCAAATCGTAAGTAAAAAATGCGGCCGGCAATCCTTGCATCAGGCTTAGCTCACCCGCACGAAGGAACTTAAGAGCAGCAGCAAGCTCGAGGAATCCCATCACCACTTTGACGCTGTTCATCCAGGCGCCGCTCTTGGGCATCTTTTTCAGCATGCCCGGGAATAATGCCAGAAAGAAAAAGGGTGCGGCAAAGGTCATGGAAAAGGCAAAGCCGCCAAGCAACGTTTCGTACCAAGGTCGGGCCTGCGTGCTGGTGCCGGCAAAACTGCCAAGAAACGGAGCTACGCAAGCGAAACTAATGATGGTAAATGTCAGGGCCATGAAGACGGTGCCTACCAAGCCGCCCCTGCTTTCACGTGACGAAGTGAACCGCGAAAGAAACGACGGCAATTCAATCTCATACATCCCAAAGAGGCTCAATGCAAAATAAACAAACAATACACCAATGAAGAAATTCATCCACGGGTTCTGGCTTAGCCACTGCATCGTGGCCAGGAGAAAAACGGCGGAAAGCGTCAATATGCCAACGATCGTGCCCGTGTAGACCGATGCCAGCAGAAGGGGACGGTGTTGATGGCTTTCCGATTGTTTTAGGAAAAAGCTAACCGTGATCGGAATCATCGGAAAGACACACGGCGTCAGCAGCGAGATGAATCCCCAAAAAATGCCTGCCAGGATGAACTGCCCCAGGTCGCTTTGTGAACTCGAGATGGCATCATTGTTTTTGAAGATGCGTTTTTGAATGGAATCATAAGCGAGTTTGAGTTGTTTCGGATCGAGCCCTGAACGCAGCACGCCCGCGCCAGGCCCTTCATCTGTGATCGTGTTCTTGGTGGTAACCGGTTGAATGGGTGTGGAAGCAGACGGCGCAGAACTGACAGGCACATCTGGCTTGGTTACAACAGGTGCACTCGCAACTGGAGCTTCATCCGTCACGGTTAGTTTAAACGTGTACTTTTCCGTACGCGGGACACAAGATGATGTGCAAACTTGCGTGTCTACTCGGGCTTGAACTTCGTATTCGCCTGGAGCAATGTCTGCCTTCACACGCAGTTCAATCTCAATTTCTGCTTTCTTTTCGTAGGTTTCGAGGTTCTGGATATTTAAGGTCGGTTCCGGTGCCACGTGATCCGCTGGCGATTGCGTGTATGCGCCAGTGGGTATGACAGCTTGCGAGGTGATGCGGATGGATGTCACGAAACTGTCGGCATTGGGATCGCTTTGTTTGTAAGGGTAAGTATGGTAGCCTTCTGCAGGAGTCAGAATCGTTTTGAACTTAACAATGTCACCACGCTTGGCCTTGCGCGGATGCAACTGCCCTTCTATTTTGAGTTGTTGCTCAGGTGTTAAATCCCGCCCTTGGGGTTTTAATCCGCCTGGATTGAGTGGGTTATCAAATCCTTGGGCGACCAAAGAGCCTGCACTCTGCAGAAATATTAGACCGACACACCAAGTCGTTAGTAACAGCCCAAATGACTTCATGCTTGTTTCCTAATGATATTGGCAATCCTTTTCGTACGTCACTCTTGCAGTACGCCCCATTATAGCGATCGGGTTGAGCTGAACGATACAACGCGTTCACGAACAAGAGATTAATTTGGCTCTACGGGATCAGTTTCAAGGTTAATAACTCGTTCAGTAGCTTCGGCTTTGACGTTGACAGGCACTTTCCAAATTTGTGATTTCACAAAGCACAAACCTTCGTTGTTGGTCAAACAAGGGTAAAAAACGAGTGATACTTTCAACTGTCTGGCACCTATTAACTTCTCTGCGGGGATTTGGATTGATAGTTTTTCTTGTGTTGGCAGGTTACCAAATTGCTCGAATGGCTCAGAAGCTTGGTCCGCTTCAATCAGATAGCCAACCGGAGTGGCTTGATTCAGTTTGACCTGTTTGTGCAATTGAATTGAAAGGTTGAGCGTGATCTCACCTTTGCCCGTTAAGGTCACTTCTTGCACGGTTTTGCTGCTGGCGTTCAAAAAGCTGGGTCTCGATGATTCGGGCGCCACGGGCGGTTTTACATCCTTAAGTACCAATGTACGCACTTTGTTGGTTTTCAGATCCACCACGCGAATCGCGTGATTATTGGTGTCTGCCACATAAAGCTCGTCACCTGCAAGACTCAACCCAGCCGGCTCGTTGAACCGGGGCGGGCTGTCATCCAAGCCCGGCTTGCCATCTCCGAGATAAGTCTTGCTTTCACGTGATTTAGGATCGATCACTTTGATTTTGTTGTTGTAAGTATCCGCAACATAGAGTTTGCCTTTGTAGTACTGCACGGCAAGCGCGTGTTGTAATAAAGCGTTTTTGCCCACGCCATCGCGATCGCCAAAGTTGAATAACCCAGTCCCTACGATGGTATGCACAACACCATTTGGGTTCAGAGCGACCTTTCGGATAGCACTGACTTCAGAATCAGCCACATACAGCCAGGTTCCATCGGTACTCAAGCCGCTTGGCTGCGAAAACATGGCATCACTTAAAGCTCCATCTTTAATGTTTTCCTGGCCATCGCCGGCATGAGGGTAGGCAATCTTTGTACTTAGATCAATCCGCCATATTTGATGGTTGCCAGCCAAGGCAACATACAATTGATCATCGTTGAGCAGCAAATCCCACGGGCTGTTTAACACGGAAAGTAGCACATTGCCAGGTCCGGCATTGGGGGTCCACATCTGTTTACCGTTGCCGGCAAAAGTGGAGACGACCCGGTCTTTCAAGTTAACCTCGCGAATGACACAATTACGCCGATCAGCGACGAAGAGCCGGTCTCCCTTGAGAGCTAGGCCTTGCGGATCATCAAACGTAGCCTTAGCAAAGGGGCCATCCTTTTTGCCCGCATCACCGGTACCGATGATGTCGATCTTTTTGCCGTCCAAATCGGTGATGACGATGCGGTTATTCGAACTATCGCTGATGAATAAACGATTACTGGCTTTATCCACTAGCAACTTGCCAGGATAGTACAAAGGTGCGTCGTGTTTGGTTTTGATCGTTTCGAGCTCAAACGCCAGCGGGGTTTCGTTTAGCGTTTTTTTATTTCTATGCAGTTCAATCAACGAGCGAATGGAATCTTCGAGCATTTCCAGTTTGCCTTCGCCGCTAAATCCCAGAACCAATTTGCCTTCCGGGTCGATCAAACGAAATGTGGGCCAGGCATTGACCATGTATGCGTCCCATATCTTATGTTGATTGTCATTCACGACCGGATGCTTGATGTGATAACGCATCATGGCCTCGCGGATATTCTTACTGTCCTTTTCTGCATTGAACTTTGCGGAATGGACGCCAATCACAACCAGTTGGTTGGGGTACTTTTTTTCAAGCTTTTCCAAGTCAGGCAGGATGTGCATGCAGTTGATGCAGCAAAAGGTCCAAAAGTCTAATAATATGATCTTGCCTCGCAACTCGCGAAGTTTAAGCGGGGTTTTGGTGTTCATCCATTCAAGCCCAAGAGGAAATTCGGGCGCAGGCATATTAAGTGATGCCCGTCGGCCTTGAACATTGAACGCTTCCATGGCCTGATTGCTCCTCAGGCCATAAGCAATGACCAACAACGACACAGCAAGCCCAAGCGCCAATGTGCGTAGTACCGCCTTGTGCGAGGAATGATTCTTGTTGATGGTTGACCATATCACGGAAGTGCTCTCCTATATGAAATGCACTACAACAGCACTAACTCCGAAATAATGACGTGTTCATTTTACGCAACACATCTGTCATGTTTTTATTTCTGGGATCAAACAAATTGGGTCAATGCCATTCAGATGCAATCAGGTTACAACAAATAACTAACTATGAATAGCAGATTTCCAATCGTTGCATTGAATAGGCGGCACAATAATTGCACAACAACAGAGGGTAGTATCATTCAATGAGCATCCATGCAAAGGAATACCTCAAATGGCGGAACATCATTCAGTCACCATTCGACGGACCACCATTGCATTTCATATTTATGTCACCCATCCACAATCAGCAGCAAAAGTGACTGCACTGCAACCTTTTCTGGCACGCTTGCCTGATGAACATTTATCATTGCTGTATCCCATTTTCGTCATGAATCATAAACCACGTGGTGGCAATGGCGGCGGGACCTGGCCTCTTGCTGAAGTATCAAGCAGCTTTACCCATACGGATCAAATCAACAATACAGGCATTCCCTTGGTTGACATTCAAACCTATGTCCTGACACCAGCCCAAGGTATCATCGGCTTAACGCGTGATCGCTGGGAAAGACCCATGGGTTATCTGGAATTCAGTCTGCTGCATGAAGTGGCTCACGTCATCAACTTACGACTCGGTTTAGTGCCTCACGGAGCAACGGATGCTACCTTTGCGGGGATGAATACCAATCGTTGCGGCGATGGCAATATGATCGTTCGCCGTGCTGTCGAATGTTATGCACGTTATATTTGCCGACCATCGGCTGTTTATCATGAACTTCCGGAAGGGGAAACTGCTGCGCAAGCCAATAGTCGATTGATACGCGCATTACGCTCGTCCCCTGCTTTTCAACATGTGCCAGAAACTTGGCGACCAAATTGAATATTCGTTAACCAGAATGAAAGAAGGGCTTAAGCAACAATTTCAAATTGCTGATGAGCTTACCTGGAGCGAGGATGTGAAGCCGTTTGACTAGGCACAGAGTATTTAGCCAAGTCGATTTCGGGGGCACCAACGGTGGGACGAACAAATGAATTTAATGTTTGCGAGGTCATCAACCCAGGCGGATTGACCTGGCAACCATCCAAAGTCAACTTCAATGTGGTTTTATCGATACCACTACGTAACGTCATTCGGTGCGGTACAACATAGCCTTGTACATTTTGATATTCGTGGATCTCAGCCACCCATAAATCCTGCCAGTCATCTTTGCCTTTTCCCTGCGGCACTTTCTGCACCAGTTTCTGCAAGACAATGCGGCCAGCATTAGGGCCTCGTAAAGCCACCACAATGACCTTGTACACTGGATTTTGTGTTTGCCCGGGATTCATCAGGGTAATCAGTTCGACGGCTTGATTGTTGATAGGGCGCAATTGATAAGGCTCGTTGGGGTTTAACTCCTGCACACACAGAGCATCAGCCACCCATTCCGGCTGCACGCTAAGTGGAGCGGAGGTACCTTTCTGGTAATCGGAATAGGCACAGTGATACAGGGCGCGCGGGTCACTTCGATTGATAAAGAACCAAAACTCACGATCATTGGAGCCAAAGTCAGCCTCGGTCTTACGCAAAGCTTCGGCAACCAACCTGAAATTGCGTGGTTTTTGGTAGAGGAGCATCCCTTTGAGCGAGTATTCGTTGATTCCACCTTGACTCGCTTTTATGCTTAAATCCTGCGCTTCCAGAGCTTTAACGTCTTGTGCTTGTTGATTGAGATGCGCAACGAGCTCCACCGACGTTGGTGTATTCGACACGCGTGGAGCCACTGGTTCAGGTTTAGGATAAAAGCGTGCTCCAGGCCCGTTCGAACATCCAGCTAGGACAAGCATCGAACTCGCCATGCAAGTCCAAGTCCAGAGATTGCGAAGGGATTGGATCATATAGAGGTTCCTAAAAGCGTCTCTATTTCCATTTGTGCATCGACCATTTGCTCTTCGGTCAATTGAGGATCGAAAACCTTGTGAACTTTCTTGGTTTTGGTATCGCGCAACAGCAGCCAAGCTCCGCTGGTTTCATTTTCGATCGCTTCGAAACGCAAGCGTTTTCGCCGCATTAACAACAAGGCCAACACATACCGAAATGTACACTGTTTGGTTTCCTGGCTGGATTCCGTCCGTTCAAAACAATCCCATACTAGTTCGAGGTTCAAAGCCGGCTTCGCCGTTTTAGACTGATCTGTAACATGCGTTTGCCAGAAGCTAAAGGCTTGGTTTGATGGCCCGGTCCAAGCATCGGCAGCAATATCTTCTCGAATCCATTGCCCATCGCGTTCGTACAGGACGCTGTAGATCGTTTCGCCTGGCAACAACTCGCGGCCCGTTTTAGCACATTGCCTGGAACTGGCCTGAAATTGATAGCTCACCACACACTCTCTTCTCTAAGTATCAACCGATCCGAAAGCCAAGGCAAGCATTTCCAAGCTATCGGTTTGTTGCTATCCAATAAACTCGGTAATTTGTTCCGACTTTGCTGGATTTCTCGAATGAACCTCTAAGGGGAGTAAATCATGGTCTATTCGGTTATTCGAGCAATTGTTTTCTCGTATCTCTGCTCGTTGTTCATTTCGCAAGCGCCTTTTGGATGGCATGAGGAATTTCAGTTCCCCAGCCAGTCCATTCATTGATCACCAGTCCATCGGGATCGATCAATACCCAATGAGGTGTTGATGACACCTGATAGGCAACCGGCAGAGACATACTCAACAAAATGGGGAATGTCAAGTTATGCTTCACTTGCAATGATTCCCAGTCTTCTTTGTTTGATTTAAAAGCAACGCCAATGATTTGGCAGCCCTTGGATGGTGCTTCCGCATGCTGTTCATTGCTTATGTCCTGTTTACCCGATTGTTGCATTTTCTCCAAAAAAGGCAGTATTTCACCCAGAGTGCTCGATTGCGATTGCATGAATGCCATCAACACAAATTGGCCTTTAAACGCATGCAATGAAATGGTTCGCTTTTCAGTTATATCCGGGCAGATGAACTCAGGTGCTGGTTGACTGATTGCCAATCCCACACGATTGGCTTTGTCCTGATTGAGCATCTGCACGGGAGGAACCCATTGTTGTTTGCTGCAGGCCAAGGCACGTCGTTTGACACTCACTAGTGCTTCGCGATAGGGTGTTGCTGGAAATTCTTTCATATAGCTATCGATTCGTTTAATGACAGCATCCAACAGGGCTAAATTGCGTTTATCGGGTTGCTGCATCGCGAGTCGTATTTGTTCGCTACTAAAAATAGCCTGTTCGATCTCCCGTTCACGATCTTTCAATAACGACCCTTCATAAACCAAATCGCTAGTTAATTCGTATCGAGTAATCATGCGGTACGTTATTTCACGGTGAGCGGCGTGACGACGCTCGTGAACCCGTTCCACTTTTTGTGTGTACCCTTTCGTTTGATGCACCCACAAGTTGGTCGTCGTTTGCCAACCGTGGCGATCACCCCTGGGTTTGGTCCATTCTGGTGACTGCTGGCTGAATTGAATTTTGACGCACTGAGTACCGTGCAGGGATTCAAATCCAACAATAGTAGCCGTCAAACGTGGCTCGCTGTTTGGGGTCCAAGACCACGTTTGTCCCTCTCGCCAAGGCTGTGCAGGTAAACCGATCAAGAAGCCCGTTTCCAAAGCTTCTGGTCCTTCAACCTCACTATCAAAGGTGGGAGATGGCTTCGTTTCAAAAAATCCTTCGTTAGTGATTTGGCTGATTTCCAAGCGCGTGGATGAAGCATCGGTCCCGCCCTGCGCAGATATTTGCTGTAAACGGGTTTGAATCACAGCTCGGGTGGCACCTTGTGCATCTGTATTCAGGATCAGAAAATGATTTTCGAGCCGATATTGTCTATGAAACCGAACACCACGCCCCATGCTTTCTTCGTCGATGGAACCTTGATAAACCCATTCCTGCCCTTTGCTCCAACAGGCTCGAAATGAATTATCCAAGACGCAGGGTTCGATCGATTGCGACCGACTGGTACACAGCATGCATAACGCACCGGTCAAGAATGCTCTAAACCAGCCGATAGAGATTGCTTTTTCTCTTGGCATACGATGTCTGCCTCAATAGGGTTGCCATTCGGAATAGAAGATGCTCGAACTGAAACGACAATGTCATGACGTGGTGCCAAACTGACTGGCCAGCATTATAGGCGTTGCTCTTTTTTACACAAGCGCAGTAAACACTGTCGAAGCTAGTGAAACCCAGATATTGATGGGACTATCTTAACTCGCTTCTCTAATCTGCTCAAATCTCTGAAACACCATCCAGATTACTGTATGCATGATTGATTACTAATCTGACTTGATGTTTGGTAAATCGATCGGATCCAACTGAAATGATGAAACGCGCGGTGGGTCTTGGGCCAGTTCAAACCCGGGTGGCAGTTCGACATGAATGGGTTCTTCGGCATGCAAGCCGGGCTGAAACTTGCGTGTGGTCAAATTGACATATGCCAAAACGACCGGTTTAACTTCCGTGTTGGGTCCACGCACACGCAATGTGATGGTGCCTGACTGTTCCGTCGTAAAGCGTGGCCGATAGGGAAAGTTGTGCGGGCACAAAAAATTGACAGGCACATCCTTTAATTCATGGACTTTCTGTGGCGACTTGATAACGAGACTGACGCGAACTGTACTCGGATCGGTCTTAATGGGCAGTCCACCCATTTTATTCACGAGACCTAAGGTAAAGGGATTCACGAATTGATCCCCTTGGTCGCTTTTCAAGTCGTTACGTGGAATGTATAACTGCGTTTGAATCGAATTTTCCAGGTCGAGTACTTCTTTTGGACCGCGGACCAGCACGGTATTGGGTTCGATGATGATACGATCCAGGGCTTGTTCACTCGAAAATTGCAGGCGAACGGGCATCCGCTTTTGGATGATTCGGCGAATACCCACCTGTAAACGACTTTTGAATTCCGGAATCACTGCTTGCACGCCCGTGGGTAAGGAAAGACCCACAAGGTCGACGCGCAAGGGTATTTGCATATTCGCCAAGCGATTGTCTTGTGCCTTTTCATCTGGAATGGTGATGATTTGCTGCAATTTGAGCACGCCTTGTCGGACAAGGTTGCGGACTTCACGAATACGGGAAGGAGGCCCGGCAAACGAAATCGGTACGTTGTAAGTTTCCTCACGCTCCAACGCAAATTGATCTGCTTGATTATTGGCAATTTGAACCGTTAGCGGTATGTCGTGCTCGTATTGCTCTTGATCTCGACTCCTGATGTAAATCCACACCAGAAAGCCAAGACCCAACGCGATGACGGGAGTAATGATTCGGTCAAACATGAAACGCCTCCTTACTCCTTCATGCTGTATTCACTCAGGGAGAGGTTCACGCAGCCATGGCGGATGGGTTGATGCCGTGCAATTCTGCCGCCAGGCGGCGCGAGAGCAAATCGCGTGGCAATGGATCCAACCGTCCACCACTGGCAACCGAGATCCGGCCCGTTTCCTCACTCACCACGACCACCAGCGCATCCGTTTCTTCACTGATCCCCAAAGCGGCACGATGACGCATGCCAAGCTGACTGGCTCCCAGTGGTGCTTCAGCTAACGGCAATTGCGAAGCCGCCGACGCGATGCGATTTTCAACAATAATAACGGCTCCATCATGCAAGGGGCTATGCTTGTTGAAGATGGCTCGCAGCAGCCCGACACTCACTTCGCTGTCCAATTTTTCACCACTATTGATGTAGGCAGAGAGGCTTACACTACGCTGAATGACAATGAGGGCGCCTGTGTAATCACGGGAAAGAGCTTCAGCAGCATCGGCCAACCGATCGACGATGGGTTCCTGCCCCTGGGTAAACATGCGAAACATACGATAACGCCCAAGCATAAGCAGGCCGCGGCGAATTTCTGGCTGGAAAATAACGATCAAACTCAAAAGCGAAGCGGTCAACAAGTAGTCAAGGATTTTGCTCAGTTCCGTGAAATCGAAGCTGGCAACGATGACTTGCAACAACAGAATAAAGCCCGCAACAACAATACCTAAGCCGCGGACCATGCTTGCACCTCGGGTATTGCCAATGAAGCGCAATACACCATAGATCACCAGCGACAATATGCCGATTTCGACAAGGTCGCGTGTGCTTATGGATTCATAAAGGTGTAGCAGACGTTCTGTCAAGGTTCCCCCTCCTTGACACGAAGCGCACATGCCCTTCGTTTGTATTCACAGATTCAACTTGGCTTATGGACTGACTCTTAGCATTGCTATCGGTCGGTGCCAATGATCTTACACTGCAGACGAAGCTTCCCCTTGCCAGGCTTCCAAGGCCAAAAACGTTTGCATGGCTGCTCGCAGCGGTTCAACCTGATGCACGCGTGCTATATGAACGTTACCATGGGCTATGGCTTGCAACAAAACACCAACCGTTCCATGATCACCTTGCTCGACTTTTCCTGGCAATCCCAATAGACGATTGATCAATCGCTTTCGTGATACACCTAGGCAAATCGGCCTGTCCAGTCCGCGCCATTCATGCAACCGCGTGAGCAATTCAAGGTTGTGTTGATGTCTTTTACCAAAGCCAATACCCGGATCAATAGCCATTCGGTCTCGGGCTATACCAACCTTTTCCAGAATTGCCAACCTCTCTTGTAGATAATCGCGGACTTCGATGACGACATCGCCATATTGTGGATTATCTTGCATCGTAGCAGGACTTCCCTGCATGTGCATTAAGATTAAGCTTGCTTGAGTCCATAAAGCCACGTTCAGCATTTCCGGATCGCCGGTAAGCGCGGTCACGTCGTTGATGATCTTAGCTCCAGCAGCACAGGCTTCTTGGGCCACTTTGGCCTTGGAGGTATCAATGGAAACAGGAATGTTGGTCTTGGCCCGTATGCCCTCAATCACGGGCAATACGCGACGCAATTCCTCTGCTTCCGCAACCGGATTAGCCCCGGGACGAGTGGATTCCCCACCAATATCCAGCAAATCCGCCCCTTGAGCGACCAAATTAAGCCCATGTTCAATAGCGCTTGCCGCTGAAAAAAAATGCCCCCCATCTGAAAAACTATCGGGAGTAACGTTGACGATGCCCATCAGCAAGGGGCGTTGACCAATCGTATAGAGTTGATCGCCAACAAGCCACGTTATACCTTTGGGTTCATTCACTGAAGTGGTTCCAGATGCGCATCAGGAAACGCCTGTAAAACGGCTACCATGGATTTTCTAAAACGTTCACGATCTGCACCGCGATTTCTTGTATGACTCTTTGCCTGGCCGTTGCGTAGGACTCACCAATTTCTGGGATAAATCCGGCTGTTCTTTGCAACAAGATAGGCTGAATTGAAGGCACGGACATAGGCTGTGTTGCATCGGCGACTGGAGGAATAGCAGGCAGCAGGTCTTGACCAGGCTTCATCAAATTCGCACCGGTCCGACAATCGTGAAAGATGATTTCAACGCCTAAGGTAAGCTCAGCATCGCGGACTTCATTTTGCTCGTTTTGAAGAATCTGCCGTTTACCCAACAGGACAACGGTCCCCACAAGCTCGGCGTCTGCGTTGCCACTTTGAACGACACGCCAGGGTGTTGCTTGATGAATACGTTGAACCACGGCTTGTGTGATTTCATATTCAATATCACGAACTAACGTACGATTACGAAAAATCGGAACTCGTACGGTCTTGATGTCTTCACAATGCCGTTGGCCAACAGTGTAACCCAAAGCAGTAATCACACCATTTTGGCTACAGGCCGAGACACACAAGCCGCTCAAGGCCAACACCAGCCCCAACCATCGGATTGTCGAGGGGCTAAATTGCATGTATCGCTTCCTTCAACTATGATGAATCAAGATCGAGTGAACGTCATTCACTGACCTTTTTGTCCTTCATTTCGACTTCAATTTTGCCCCGAATCTCCTCGATGCGTTGCATCGCCTTATCCGCCCATGTCGTTCCAGGATAGCGTCTGCGAACTAGTTCGTAATAGAAGTACGCTGCACCCGGATGATCTGTTCGCTTATAGAATTCGGCAATACCGAAATCCTTGGACGCTTGTTGCTCATTGATCGAATAAAGTGTTCGATCCAAGAAATCCTGTTTATCACGCAATTCGGGATAACTGCGTAAGGCGGCATCCACCATCTGTCGTGCTTCGACCAGTTTTCGTGCATCATAATCGGAACCGCCGACAAGATTGATTTTCGATTGAATAGCCAATTCTAACGCAGCTGGCGCCAGAGATGACTTAGGATAATTTTCGACGAGTAAGCTGTAAAAAGTGTCAGAATCCGCATAGCGTTCCCGGAAGAAATTGATGCCACCTGCTCGATAGAGTGCCTGGGGAGCATTGGTCCCCATGGGGTCCTGTAGGTAAATTGCTTGGAATGATTTAAGCGCATGACCTTCCTGATCGAACGTTGGTTTTTCTTGTTCAAAGTGCATCAGGGTAGGCATGACAAACCAACGTTTGCCTTCCGAGTAGTCTTGCCATTCTTGCATGTTTTTCTCAGTATCTTTAAGCCAGTAGCTGGCAATTTCAAATTGGCGTTGAACGGCTTCGGCACGATAGCGCGTCGTCGGGAAAGTATTCACCAACTTGGCAAATAGATCGCGTGCTTTGGGATATTTGCGGCGCTGATAAAGACATTCCGCTTCGTGATACAAACAGTCTTCCAATACTTCAACGTTCTTCTCTTTCTCCGCGCGTTTGGCTAACCAATGGAAAACTTTCTCAGCATCTTCGTATTCACCGCGTTGAAACAGTATCTTGGCTGAGGCGCAATCGCCTGCCAAAGTGCCGGGCTGTAGTGCTTCTTCCTGACTCCAATGGCCGGCGCGGAGGACCACATCCCCCGTTGGCGGAGGCAAAGCCACGCGTGGCTTAGTCACATCGAAGAACCAATCGGGAGCATGGACACTTTCACATCCAGTGAAAACCACCACCATTAAGCAGGCAGGCAGGATAGACGTTCGTCGCCAAAATAAATGGCCTGCAAACGCTTGCAAGCTGCGACCGAAACTAGCCATCCATGCTGTCGTGCTTTTTGGCATCCTGCTCATTATTAACTCCCCAGATAAGCCATCAACCGTGGCCGTCGCCCCAGCAAGTATGTCACGGTTTCGTTCAACACTTGTCGCATTTCTTGGAGCATTGGCTTCGTCAAACTAGCTGGCTCAAGTGCTTTCCCTTGCATCAATTCTTGCAAGGCCAGCCATGTCGCAGGTTTGATTCGAACCAGCCCTCGCGGACTGACTCGGCAAGTTCCACAAGTCATTCCGCCTGCGGCGGCACTGTAGGTCATCACCGTCGCTTTGGGTAACTCTCGACGACACCCCGTACAAGTTTTCAACTGTGGTGAGTAACCAAGTTCACGCAACAACGCACTTTCCCACTGCATCAATAGCTGAGCATTCACTGCTCCCGGTAACCCCAACTGGCTCAATGTCTCGATGGTCGCATCAAACAAAAGGGGATGTGGATCATGATCTTCAGTTAAGTCGCTTAGCAATTCAGCAATGTAATAACCCATGTACAGGGCTGAAAGATCACGCCGCAATCCCGCAAAACGCTGTAAAACACGTGCTTCAGTTAACAAGTCCAGACCACCGGAAGTTTTGCGGATGAGGACGATACTGCAAAGTGTTAGCAGGTCAAGAGCAGATTCAAAGTTGCTTTTCGGCCGCCTAGCCCCTTTCGCTAAAACCTGAACCTTGCCCATCTCCTTGGTCCATAGAGTTGCAATGCGGCTGGATTCGCTATAATCGGTACCGCGAACAATAATGCCCGACGCTTTTTCACTAGCCAACGTCACCCCTCGCCTAACTTATTTTGTACGGTTCAATCTTTTCTCTATTTTCGCAGCATTCCTATCACCTGCTACCGAAAAGACCGCCTGCCCTATCAAAAGGCGTCATCAATCTCAAATCTGTAAGGAGAAACACACGAGTTGCGTTATTTTATCCTGCTTCAATTCGTGTCAAAGGCAAAGTCCACCGCGTCATTTTTCCATCACATCCGGTATAACCGCTAATATGGGCCCTGCGTTCCTGGCTTAGCAGGAACTTTCCATTCGATTACCAGGGGTGGGGTTGACAGAATGGCCAAATTAGGCAACTAATGACAGGGCTTGAATGCAACCTGTAGATTCAGCCGTGCGCGCGGCTTTGCCTTTCCGGTGGAGGCTCATTTCCATGTGGTATGCCAACTTACGTTGTTCCTTGGTTGTCACGCTGCTCTTCATAGGAGTCAGTGTCTGCCACGGACAAGGGAATGATTTTATTCTTCCTTACAACAAAACACCGGAAACTGCACCGGAGTTTTGGGCTGCCACCAAGTTTGAATTGGGACTTGGCAACTATGGTCGTGCAGGAGAAATGCTGCAAAAGTTTTATGACCGCCTCTCCAACTTAGGCGAGGAAGAACAAAACAAGCTGCTCCTGGCAGTTTATGATCGCGACGGCCTTTCTCCCCTGCTTCGTTTGTCCAATCAAGCTTCCGTGCGCAAGGTGGTCGCCAAGGATACTGCAACTGGAAAGGACATTCCCCTTACGGATGTGTTGATCAAAAAAATGACAAGGGCCATTGAAGGACGCTTGGGCGACCCTGGCCGCGTTGAGTTTTTCGTAAACAACCTTAGCAAGTCGAAAGAAGAACGGGCTTATGCCTTTAGTCAGTTGCGTCTTGCAGGCGCGCGGGCCGTTCCCGCCATGGTGCAAGTGCTGCGCAACCAAAGCCGTCAGAACGAGCATTCCTACATCATCGCTGCTTTGACGCGCATGGATCGCAACTTCGCTCCGCCGTTGCTTGCCGCCATGGACGCTTCCGACAATTATCTGCGAACCACCATTATCACCATTTTCCAACAACGTGCTGATGACCGTATCGTACCCTATCTTTGGTACTTGCATGGCCTGTCGTCAACGCCGGCTGATTTACGCACCGTGGCCACCAATGCTTTAAGCCAGTTCGTCCGCACTCCGGTTAGCCAATTAGGTGATGCACGATTGAAGCTGGTGGAAGAAGGCGAACGCTATTATTCCCACCAAGTCGATCTTGGCACCGAAACGCAAATGATTTGGAAGTGGGACAAGGAATTGGGCAATGTTGTAGCAACTCCCGCTAACAAAACAAGCATCGAAGAATACTTCGGCATTTATTGGGCCAAAAAGACTCTTGAAGTGGATGCGACATACCTGCCAGCGCAAGTCCTTTTGATCAGCACGGCCGTGGAAAAGGCACTTGAACGCGGCGGTGTCAGTCAACCATTAAAGACGGCGGCCCCCGATGTTTATCAATTGTTAGCTGGTACAAGCACAGCGTTATTGGATTTGGTTTTAGACCGGGCATTAAAAGAAGGACGCTCCGCAGTTGCCTTAGGTGTGATTCAAGCCATGGGTGATTCGGGCGATCCCCGCCTCTTGCGTTCAGGGCACCAGCTGACCCCACTTGCGCGTGCTTTACGTTTCAGTGATATTCGCGTGCAATTAGCAGCGGCTGATGCTGCACTAAAAATCCCAATCATGGTACCTTATGCTGGTAGTAGCCGAGTGGTCGAAGTTTTACGCCGGGCTATTGGCGGCGATGGCCAACCACGCGTGCTCATTGGGCACGGCACCTCATCCGAAGGGCAGCGTATTGCAGGCCTGTTCCGGCAGCTTGGCTTTGAGCCAGTAGTCGTAACGACTGGAGCCGAGTTGGCCAAGAAAGCCAACGAATCTGCAGACTTCTCATTGGTGGCGTTGGATGCTGAACTGCCTGAACCAGGCATTGCCTATACGTTAAGTCAACTCCGCGATAATTCCAACACCAGCGGCCTGCCCATCGTCGTTTTGGCCAACGACCATCAAGCACGAACGGCCCGTATGATGTCGGAACGATATGCACTGACTTTGGTCCTTTCCCCGGTCCCTATGAACGCCGAGTTATTGAAGTCTGAATTGAATCCCATCCTAAAAGACACCTTCCGACCGCCGCTCACGGATGCCGAGCGCAAAGCTTCAGGCCCGTTGGCCTTAGATATGTTGGCGAAAATTGTGGCCGGCGAAGCTTCCGCTTACGATGCTCGGCCTGCCGAAAACGCCATTATTAAGGCGCTCAATAGTGATGACTTGGCCATCAAAGCAGCACAAGTGTTGTCCATGCGCAACGGCAAAGTCGTGCAAATGGCGTTGGCGGATACGGCTTTGCGTGCGGTTCGACCACCGAATGTTCGAACCGCCGTTCTTGCTGCTTTGCGGATGCACATGGCCCGTTTCGGCTGCTTTTTGACGGAAGATCAACTAAAGGCGTTTGCCCAACTGGCACGAACCGCCACTGATCCGCAATTAAAAGAACAAGCTGAACGATTGGTAGCCACAACCCAGGCCAACACACAGCATGATGGCCAACGTCTATTGGATTTCTCACCGCACGCCGCACCGGCCAAAACCGATACGCAACCGGAGAAGAAAGTGGAAGATAAATAATTCCAAGTTACTCCGACACACAAGTCAGGCATCACCATGATGCTTGACTTGTTTATTTTTGTGCGTTGTGTAATGCGATGTGAATTGATTCTGCAAATGCCTTGTGCAATGCACCATTGCTCGCCAGTAGCGGCTGATCTTTGTGAATTTGAAATGGCTTGCCATGGAGTGTGGAGCTTTGGCCTTTCGCCTCCATGAGCAACATCAATCCCCCCGCAACATCCCACGGACAGATTTCAAACGAATAGAATGCATCCAAACGTCCCGCGGCTACATAGGCCAGGTTCAAGGCTGACGATCCCGTTCTGCGCAAGCCAGCCGTTTGTACAGCTAAATGCTTCCATACATCCACTTGCACTTCCTTACCTCGCATGTCTGAGGGAAAAGAAGCGGCGATTAATGCTCCACTCATGTTGGTGCAACTTGACACCTTCAACGGCTTACCAGCTAGCCATGCCCCTGCTCCGCGGCTTGCATAAAAAAGTTCTTCGCGCACAGGATCATAAACCACGCCGATCAATAATTCACCGTGGAGTTCCAAACCGATCGAAACGGCAAAAAATGGCAAGCCATGAATATAATTAGTCGTGCCATCTAAAGGATCAACTATCCAGGTTGGTGCATCTGCGCACCTTGCCGCGCGATGGTGCCTCTCCGCAGATTCTTCCCCAAGGAAGCCGTGGTCAGGACATGCCGAGGTAATCATTTCATAAATCACTTGTTGAGCAGCCAAATCCGCATCCGTCACAAAATCATTGAGACCCTTGCTGTTGACTGAAAAGCGCCTGCGATAATGCAACAAAGTGCGACCAGCCTGGCGTGCCGCGTTGCTCGCTAATTGCAACCAAGCTCGTCGCTGCTGTTCAGTCACGATGCCTACAACTCCGATGGTCCTATCAACGATCAATGATTCAAGCTATTGTAATAAAAAACTCACCCGATAATCGGGTGAGCCTTGGATTGGCCGTTGCTTAACTGACTAAACGCTAGACGCAGCAGTATTTCACTTTAACCCCGCCATCTTTGTAAAAGCGAATTTCCACCTTGCGGATGAGACCGTAACGAATCGTGATTTCGTTGCAGTCCGCTTTGACACATTTGACGCATTCACAGGGCAAATCGAAACAAACGTCCACAGGACAGCAAGTATAAGGGTGAATCAGAGTCACCCGATGCTTACCAGGAACGGGCTTGAACGATTCAGCAAATTGGCGATGAGTGGGTATTGCAACCACTGAACCAGGCGGCGGCGCCATTTCCGATTGATTGCCCTTAGTTGGTGTTTGCGCCACTAATTCTCCAGGAATCCAGGCCAACACCGTCATCAACGTTAACAGAAAGACGAAGCGTTTCATTATTTTGGTTCTCCTATGCGAGTGTTCTTGGAGGTTGTCCCGCCTTCGATCAATCCAAAGTGGATTTATAGATCATTATCGTTTGACACCCCCATGTCAGTCAAGGATGCATCCACCTCTTGGCAGATAAAAAAATAGATGGAAGGCTGCATTATTAACATGCCATTTTCAGCTGCGATTCAAATGCCTTGCACCACATGGTTGCGCAAGACACCTATATCCTGGATCTCAATCTCAATGACATCACCCGCTTTTAAGAAAACGGGGGGCTGACGAGCAAACCCAACGCCTGCGGGAGTGCCGGTAAAGAGCAAATCGCCTGGCTCAATCGTGAAGACTTGCGTGATGTAAGCAATTATGAAAGGCACTGAAAAAATAAGCTGCGAAGTGTTGGACGATTGCATGAGTTTATCGTTGACCCGGCAGGTAATGTCCAACTGATGCGGATCTTTAATATCGTCCGCGGTCACAAAGCATGGTCCCGTCGGAGCAAACGTATCGAAACTCTTGCCGAGCAGCCACTGTTTGCCTTCTTTTTTCTTTTGCCAATCCCGAGCGGAAACATCGTGCCCAACCATGTAACCAGCCACGAAATCCATGGCATCTGCTTCCTTCACCCGGCGGCCCCGCTTGCCGATCACCACAACCAGCTCCGCTTCAAAATCAACTTCGCCGCTGGCAGTGGGTAACTCAATGGCGTGTTCATGGCCGATCAGCGTTGTCGCAAATTTGCTGAATACCACTGGCTCTTTAGGTACATTCGCCCCTTGTTCCAGCGCATGATCGCGGTAATTCAAGCCGATGCAAATGATCTTGTTCGGATCGGGAATGGGTGGCAGGTACTGCACTCCCCTAGCAGGAATGCGCGTCGCATGTGGTTTTTCCATGGCAACGGCTGCCCGACGAAAGCACTCAGGTCCACCTTCGATCAAGCCTTTTAGCGTACGCGGCAGACTATGATCGCTCGCATGCAAGTCGACAAAGTCCAAGTCCTTCAAGGCAACAACTCGAGTACCGTGAACTGTGGCAATCGTCGCTAACTTCATGGGTGCCTCTTTCCATCGATCAGATCATTCCGCCTTTGAGATGTTATTCATCACGGATTGGCTAAAGCGAACTGGAGTTCGCGGATTGGCTTTGACTTTCGAGGCGACCGTTAGGCCCTAAAAATTCAACGGTCCCCTCACCCAGCAGCAATTCCAAGCGATTGCGATCCACTCGAGCTGGATCGATATGATATCGATCCCCAACCCGCAAGTGCGCGTGTCGGCCATTGTCATCGGCTACGTCCAGAAAGACTGGGCAACGGCCGGGGGCGTTGCGTAACAAATGAGCAATCTGCCCCATGATGCGATCATCGTGTTCACGCATCGACAGCCGCAAAATCAATCCGCGCGTCTGTTCATTTTGGGCTTCCAGCAAGGAAACCAATCGCGAGACTATGAGGCTGGGTTGTTCACGGGATCGATCGACGTTGGCTCGAACAAAACAGATCAAGTCATCCTTCAATATATCCTTGTTGCGGACAAAATCGTCGGGAAACATAACGCACTCCACACTATTCGTCATGTCTTCCAGCTTAAAGCGAGCCATGCGTGTTTCGCCGCTTCGACTACGCTTGGCATTTGTGAAACGCAACCCGACAATCATCCCGCCAATAAAGACCTCCTGATTGGCGGCTAAATTCGATAACTGGCTTAAGGCATGCGAAGAATAAGCTTGGATGGTCGATTCATGATCGGCCAGTGGATGGCTGGAAAGGTAAAATCCCAAAGCCTCCTTTTCCGCAGTCAAAAGCTCGATGCGCGTCCATGGCAGGGTTGACGGCAGCGTTCGATGGTTGTCCTTGGGATTAGCTTCGTCAGCCGATGCTTCGAACATATCAAACATATGGCGTTGGCCGCGGCGGCGATCTTCTTGAATTGAACTACCTGCTTGCAGCGCCCCTGGCAGTGCCAACATCAATGCCGAACGGTGGCCATCTGCCAGTTCATCTAACGCACCGGCTTTGATCAATGTTTCGATGGCTGCACGCGTAACGACGCGCTGATCAATCCGTTCACAAAATTCAAACAAATCCTTAAACCGCCCATTCTGTTTGCGTTCTTGCACAATGGCTTCCGCAGCTTTACGACCGAACCCACGGATGGCAGCAAGTCCAAATCGGACGGAATTCTCCCCAAAGACGCTGAATTCGGCTTCACTTACATTGATGCTGGGCGGGAGAATTGTAATATTCAGTTCTTTGGAATTGCGGATATGCTCGGCAATTTTTTCGTGATCGCCTAGTTCGCTGGTCAGCACCGCAGCCATGAACTCAGCAGGATAATGTGCCTTTAGATACGCCGTTTGATAGGACACATAGGCATAAGCCGTGGAGTGGGATTTATTGAAGCCATAACCGCCAAAGAACTCAATCAATTCGAAGATGCGTCGGGCCACTTCCTCCGCCACGCCACGCTGTTTCGCCCCGGTAATGAATTCATCTTTGCGTTGGTTGATGATCTCATGTTTTTTCTTGCTGATGGCCTTGATGCACGCATAAGCACTAGACAACTCGATGCCACCCAACGTGTTCAAGATCATCATGACTTGCTCTTGATACACCATGACACCATAGGTTTCGCTGAGAATTTGCTGCATCAATTCATGCTCGTAAGTTGGTTGCTCACGGCCATGCTTGCGGTTGATGTAGGAGTCAACCATGCCTCCTTGCAAGGGGCCAGGTCGATACAGAGCCGTGCACGCGATGATGTCGCGAATGTTGTCTGGCTTGAGTGAACGTAACAGATTGCGGATACCTTCCGATTCAAACTGAAAGATGCCTTGCGTTTTTCCCGAAGACAACAAGGCATAAGTAGCGGCATCGTTCAGTGGAATGGTCTGCAGATTCACTTCCTCATTGCGCGTCTGGCGGATCAATTGAATGGCTTTGTCAAGCAAGGTTAGGGTACGCAGTCCAAGAAAGTCCATCTTGAGCATGCCTACTTTTTCAAGGTCCTCCATGGTCCATTGGGTCGTAATACCCGTATCCGTGCTGCTTGAATCTTCCTCGCGTTGGCGCACCAGATCTGCTTTATCGGCAATGCGCTGGACGGGAACAAAGTTAGTGATTGGCCCATCGGCGATGACCACGCCCGCCGCATGCTTGCCGACATTGGCATTGGTGCCTTCCAATTTAATGGCCATGTCCAATAGTTCGCGGATTTGCGGATCACGCTGATAAAGCTGCCGCAAATCACTGACCATTTCCATGGCTTCTTGCAACGTGATGCCAAGGGGTTGCCTGGGGATAAGATTGGAAATTTGATTGACTCGGTCAAAATCAAACCCCAAAGCTCGTCCCACATTTTTGATGGCAGCACGCGCAGCCATGGTGCCGAAGGTAGCAATTTGGGCGACACTCTGCTCACCATAGAGTTGCTTGACGTAACGGATGACTTCATCCCGGCGTTCCTGGCAAAAATCAATGTCGATATCGGGCGCTTCCGCGCGGTTGGGATCCAAGAACCGCTCGAACAACAAGTCATATTCAAGCGGATCAACATGACTGAGTTGCAGAACATAACTGACGACCGAACCGCAAGCCGACCCGCGCGCACCATAAGGAATGCCTTGTTCGCGGGCAAAGCGGCAAAAGTCCCAAACAATGAGGAAATAGCTTGAGAAACCCAAGCGATTAATAATCGCCAGTTCAAGGTCCAGACGCTGCCTGGCAGCCGCGGGTGGATTCTTGCCATAACGTTCCTGCAATCCTTGTTGGCAAAGTTCGTGCAAAAACGTTTCGGGTTTCTTTTTCTTAGGCGGCGTAAAAACCGGGAAATGGCGTTTTTTGAAGTCGATCGTGACATCGCAACGATCAGCAATCCATTGACTTCGTTCCACGGCGTCAGATTGATTGGGAAATAACTGATACATTTCTTCGGGCGAGCGTACGTAGAACTGGTCGCTGCCATAACGCATTCGGTTGACGTCACTGCGTTGTTTGCCTGTATTGATGCATAGCAAGACGTCGTGGGCTTCCGCATCTTTGCGGCAAAGATAATGAGCATCGCACGTGGCCACCGTGGGCAAGCCCATTTTCTTCGCCAGGTCGGCCGCTTTCGCACTCGTTTGCGTTTGCAGTTCTAATCCGTTGTTTTGCAATTCGATGTAGAAGTTGTCACCAAACAATCGAGCGAACCAGCCCGCCAGCGCTTCGGCTTCCGCCATTTGCTCTTTAATCAAGAATTGGCTGAACTCGCTGGATAAGCAGCCACTCAGGCATATCAACCCTTCGTGATGTTCGGTCAGCAGCGTTTTATCAATGCGTGGACGATAGTAAAAACCTTCCAAGAACGCGACGGACGACATTTTAATGAGGTTGCGGAATCCCGTGTTGTTATAAGCCAGCAATGTCAGATGGTAGCTGGCTTCGCTCATGCCCTTGGCGTCACGGTCCGTGCGTTTGCCTGGGGCAATATAAGCTTCATAGCCGATGATGGGTCGAATGCCTGCAGCTTTGGCCTCGCGATACAGCTCGATGGAACCGTACAAGTTGCCATGGTCGGTGAGTGCAACAGCATTCATGCCTAAATGCTTGACATGGTTGACCAGTTCGGGAATACGATTCGCGCCATCAAGCAGACTGTAATGGCTATGACAATGCAAATGTACAAATGAAGATTGTTTGGTCATGGGAATTCCAACAGACTATGTATCATGACTTTCCGCATCAACTTCCTAATCCGGTTGTTGCGATGTCAGCGATTGGAAGTGAATCTTAACGTTTACATGCAAGTAGTTTAATCGGTCATCAGGCTGAGGACTACCCATGACATGAGCTTTCCTGAGGGCTACTGATCTTTGACCCATTTTCGCTTGCCTCCAACGTTTTCATTTTGGATAAAAAGAGAAATCGACTCGATGCTTCAACTCCTGACTTGCTCTACTGTCGAGACTACACCATGCCTTATGTCGTTAATGGAATTGGTACCTGGTACTACGGCAAGAAAAACCAGCATCGCATCCAAGGCAATTGCAGCATTTGTCATCAAAGTGCGACTTTGCAATCGTACGATGTCGGCCATTATTTCGTCTGCTTTATGATCCCCATTATACCGTTGGGGAAAAAGAGGATCCTGGAGCATTGCAGTGCCTGTGATTACCACTATTCAGTACCCCTTAAAAAATGGCAAGCACAGCGTGCTGCCGATTCGAACGAAGTGCTGGCCAAGCTGCAAAACAACCCCAACGATCCGGAAGCCATGATTGCAGGTTTGGAATTGGCCATGCTCTATCAAGACCAAGAGCTGTTTGAAAAACTGGCCCAAACCTTGATGCATGACGCTCCCGCCCGTGGCGATTTGCACCTGTCTTTAGGGATGGGTTATGACTATTTTGGGCGGCGCAAGCAAGCCATTGCAGCGTACCAAGAATCGTTGCGGTTAGACGATCTGCCCCGAACGCGTGAGCGGTTGATGCTTGGCATGTTGAGTCAGAACATGCCTGCCGAAGCAGAAATCATAGCCCAACCCTTGCTTGATCAACTCTCCGATGAGCAACGCTGGATTCCATTAGCCTTAGTCAGCGGCTATCAAGAGTGCGGCATGCATGACGCCGCTTTGAACCTCATTCAGCGTGTTGAAGCAACCGTGCCAGCGATGGCGGATCATAAGCAATGGCAAAAGTTGAAAAAACATTCTCTGAAATACCAAGGAACAGAAAAACGCATCCGATCCGATTTAACAGCTTTCACCCACGGCGCTGGCGTGGACGATGCACGAAAGCACTCGCCCCTCGGCAAAGTCCTTCTTATCCTGCTCATCCTGGCTGCAATCTGCGCTTACTTTGGTATTTGTTTCTATCGCGGTTATCATCGTAGCGTGATTTTGATCAATGGTACCGATAAGGCTTATCAAATCAGTTACCAAAATCAATCGGTTGAAATACCTGCATTGAGTGTGCAAACGATTGAAACTGCTGAAGGGCAAATAGACTTTAGTAGCTCGCATCACAAACTGGCCAATGAAACGTTTCCAGTCACGATTGCAACAAACTTTTTCACCCGACCATTTTCCAACCCCGTTTTCATTGTCAACCTGGATGGATTGGCCGTTCTGGAACATCAAACCGCCATTTATGCTGTGAATCCACCACCCTTGCCACCTCCTGAATATCTGTTTGGCGAGATATTTTACCACTTTGATTCCATCGATTTCTTGTTTTCGCCATTGCCTGACACCATTCAGCTTAGCAAGAATCAGTCGATAACAAAAACCCAGCTCAACCTGATCACAGGAAAGAACGTCCGACAACGCTTGGATAGCATCGCGATGCTGGAACCACCTGATAAGCGTATACGCTATCTTAAAAAGCTCGTTGATTGGATGCCGGAAGAAAGTGAGTATTTATATGCACTTACGAATGAGTTGGAACTCAAAGAAATCATGGCCATCCTGAATAAACTCATTCGCACGAAACCGATCAACGTCGATGCACACTTGCTTTATCAACAACTAACCCGCGAGCATTTCCCCAAAGAAAATCTGCCGCTTTTTTATGCCCAATTATTGAAGGATGAACAAAACCAGGCTGAAGCCCTTTTTCTGCAAGCACAGCTTGCAACAGATCATAAGCAAGCCATGCGGTTGTATGAGCAGGCGATCCAAGCGCCCAATCCGTCTGCACATGCTATGTACCAACTGGCCAAAATTCTACTTGCCCGTGGCGAATTCGATGCGGCGCTGAAGTTGATCAATAATGCACTAACCATCAAACCCTATAAATCACATTTCCTTTCAACCAAACACGAGATCCTGGCGGCATTGAATCGCTATCAAGAGCTTGTGGATTACTTTCAACGAACGTTTTCTAGGAGCGAAATCGAAAAGCATCCGGAAGAGTTTATTGCATACATCAGGGCACTCGTTTGCGTCAAGCAAAGGGAGCTGGCACGCACCTTACTATTAAACTATGTCGCAAAAATCAGGAAAGAAGATGCCGACTTGAGCAATAAAGTTAAGCTTGTCTTGGAAGGCATACTGATCTCGGCTGATCAAAATCGCAAGGCCTACCTGGAACACTGCGCAAAGCACCCAGCTGTCGACAACTTCAGCTTTTTCATTTATTACATGCTGAAAGGCGACCTGCTGAAAGCAGAAGCCGTCAACGTTGGCGATTCAGCCAGTGATTTGATCCAAAAGCATGGCTTGCTCTACATCATGGCTGATCGAAAAGATCAAGTAGAGCTTGCTTCGCATCAATTCAAAGCTTTTTTAGATGCATTGAAGTCGGAGTCCATTGAAGGTGAATCACTCGTTGATTTGATCGAGAATGAAACGCCTATGAAAGCCAATGAGATATTGGACCTGTGGCTCGCGCGTCGTATCAAACGAGTTGTCTTGCGCGTCATGGCCCAGCGTCACCCCGAGTTGGCTGCCAAACTCTTACCCTTAGCCCGGAAATTGGACACGGACCGGGATGGATACTCGCTTGTGATGCAATTACTCGATGACTTAGAGCGCACCGAAACCCGTCCAGACCAATAATAACCACAAACGAAATCAATCCAAAAACCACAGGTTCCTGCGTATCAGGTCGCCTGTGGTCATTCCTTTTTGGTATTCATTTTGCTTTGAATTGATTCGCAATTATTCTCGACAAGCCTGAGGCCAAACGTCTGGGTCCGTGATCGCTCGCTGATATCGGGCAAGCAACATTTGTATCTGCAAGATTCGCTGCCATACGGCATAGTCAAGCACAATGCGCGTACCCTCTTCAGTTGAGTGCACATGCTGAGTGGCTTGCGACATCGACCTTTGCAGATAATTGAGTACTTCGGTCAGACGAGCTGACTGTGAAGGCGTCAACTTGGTTGGCAATGGTGGAAATTCGTGATCGCCTACAACCAGCATCTCTGCCGTATGCTTGTATTCATCCGATTCATTGATTTGAAAATTCAAATCTGAATCTTCGCCTGGCATTTCGCGTGCCGTGGCCATCATGGTCGGCCGATCTTCGGAATTGGGAACTTTGGTTTTGGAAGGAGAAGTAGCCTTGGCTTTATTCAACAATGCTTGCCGGGCAGCAATCTCCTCCATCGTCCCAAAGAGCAGAACACTTCGTCCCATTTGGATGAAATCGCCATGACGCATTCGATGAATTTGAATCAATTGCCCGTTGACGCGGGTCCCGTTCGTGCTGTCCAAATCCGTTAGTATCAGATCATCCTGGTCTTGCTGAACTTTGGCATGAAAGCGACTAATCCGTTCATCGTTTAAGCGAATGGTATTACCTTCTTCACGGCCGATGGTCACGGGTGTCGTCAAATCGTGAAATACTCTACCTTTATCGACACCATCAATGATTTGAAATGTAATCGTGGCCATTGAGCGCGTCCTCAAGCGGTTGGCGGACTCGTTTGAAGTTTCAATGAGGTTTCTTAATGCTGCTAATCACTTACCATCAACTACCTAAGAAGATATCATCTTCATCGACTTTAAGCAACAGCCCGAAAGTTATTTCCTCAGCTTTACCCTTGCTCATTCCCGCCAGCCAAACCGCTCATACAAAAGTCGTTTTCATGGCGACTCGCCTTCGACTTGCCTAGCTGCTTGCTTTTCCCAATTCAACATATCGAGCCAATCCCACCACATCAGATTGCCAAAGGATAGTTTGTTTGGTCCAGGTGTGTTTTTTTGATTGCTGATCCAATTCCTGACGAGCTTGAGCCGTTGTCGAGCTTGATCATGCTTATTGTCTTTTTCATCCACATAGGCTAAACAAATTTCGCCAAACATGCCATCATGCCAGCCGGTTTGCACGGAACGCTCTAAGTGGATACGAGCAAAAGGAGCCTGCCCCGAGCGCAGGTATAATACGCCAAGCAACCATTGCTGCAACCCATTTCGAGTATCACGGTCGACGACTTCTATTTGCTGATCGATTAGCTGGTTTAAAGGTAAGCCATCATTCGGTAACATCGTGATGGCATGAATGAAATCGGCCCGCGCTGTCCCTGTCCAGTTGTTCTTGCTGATGTTTTCCTGAAACTGTTGCGTCATACGGGACATGAGGGCACGATAATCTTGCTGCTTATTTTCATTGGCGAGTAATGCTGCCTTTTTGAGCCAGTGTATCGATTTTCCCGGCTCAAGCTCAAGTAAATGATTCAGTGCGTTATGAATCCAGTCACGCTTGTCGGCCTGCAAGCCATATTCCAGTTGTTTTTCCCATAGCTTGGGGTTTTTGCTGTCAATCGAACTAGCACGTTCAAGGAATTTATATGCTTGCTCCCAGCGCGATTGCTTGGCACAACGGTCGCTAATAACAATGAGCACCTGGGGTTGATTGGGGCGTAACTCCATTAAACGCGTAGCCAACTGCTCATGTCGCGCGACATTGTGAGCTACCCGTTCCAGTTGACTGATGTCATTTTGCGCGGCATCCATGGCTTTGGCATAAGCATCGGCTGCTTTTTCCCAAGCATTGTTTTCCATGTAATGCTGGGCAGTCTCGAAATAGGATTGAAAATTGCCCTTGCCTTCGTTGAGCAACAAGGCTGCAACGATCGTGATGGTTGTCACAATGATGGCCAATGTGGCGCCAATGATCAACTTTTGATTGCCAATGGGTTTGCGTTTGCGTCTCTGCAATACGTCCGACGACCCAAGAGCATAAGGGGTTAGCGCATCGATAACTTCTTGTGGTGTTTGATATCGATCCTCAGGCGCTTTCGCCAACATTTTATCAATCACATCACCTAAACCTTCGGGAAGGCTGCGGCGAATGTCATTGACATAGGTGGGCCGGGCGATTTGATGCGCTAGCAATTTTTCTGCAACTGTTGCACCGCGAAACGGTGGCTCACTCACCAACAGGTAATATAAGGTCGCTCCAAGGCTATAGATGTCTGCACGAATATCGACGGAAGAACTGTCGATGGCTTGTTCCGGGGCGATATAGTCAGCACTGCCTAGTACCGCTCCGCCATCAACCCGACGCGTCAAGTCATCAGCGCCCTGATCTTGAACACGTGCTAGCCCCATGTCCATAATCTTGATCGTACCCGTTTGGTCAAGAATCAAATTGCCGGGCTTGATATCACGATGGACCCAATTGGCTTCATGTATGGCCTGTAATCCTTCGGCAGCTTGGATAATGTACTGTACCGCCAGCTTCGTCGGCAACGGACCATCGGCCTTGACGATCTCGCTTAATGTTCGACCTTCGACATACTCCATTGCCAGGTAAAATTGTTGATTGATCTCATCAAAATCCAATGTTTGTACAATGTTAGGATGACGCAAAGAAGAGCCAACTTGTGCTTCACGAATGAATCGTTGCACCATGCCTTCGTCGCGCGTCGCTTGTGCTTTTAGAACTTTCAGCGCAACAAGGACATTCATCATCAGGTGCTTAGCAAGGTAAACAACGCCCATCCCGCCAACGCCAATTTTATCTAGGATGAGATATTTCCCTTTTATCACCAGGCTGATGGGCTTACCTTCTAATAGTTTTTCGGCTTGATACGCAGTCAAATATCCATGTTGAACCAATAAAGAAGACCAAGTCTCGGCATCCGCCGGCATGGGGACAAGGCTCGAGAGTGACCGAATCACTTCACGTACCTGCGGCTCCGTCATGATGCCGCTTTTAATCAGAAAACCGTTGAAAATGGCTGTTTTCATTGCAACTAGGATGATGACCTGACCAGCCTACCTTAAAACTACTGTCTGCAAACTGAGAATAATTGTAAACGATTCATCCGAGAATGGTTGTCCAATTATCATCCTTCCCTGCATTTGGATGAATGATTTGGCTAAATGATCCATCCTTAACGACTATTCAATCTACTTTATTCCAGGGTCGAAAGTCAAATTGAACAAACCCCTCTTGCTACTCCATTTTATGATCGTCGTAACCAATGTCCTGCACCCGTTTTCCGCTAATAATCTGACCTTTCGAATTTTGACGGTTTGCGTTATCTTGCTTTTGGTTTTCGGCCAAGGAAGGAGTAGCCGACATGGAAGCACGCGCTTTTCACCAACATTCGCATGGGATGCCATTGCCGATTGGTCAGGAAGCCGATTGGCTGGATCAATTTCAGTCGGTGCTGCATATGGAAGCAGAAGCCATTCAGCGTGTCGCTGAACGCAGTCGGCATGTTTCAGTCGTTCGCGCTGTCAAACTGATCGCAGAATGCAAAGGCAAAGTCATCGTTTCTGGGACAGGCAAATCAGGACTCATTGCCCAAAAAATCGTGGCCACTTTCAATAGCACTGGCACCCCTGCCACCTTCCTGCACCCGGTGGAGGCACTGCATGGCGACTTAGGCATTGTAAGCTCTCAAGACGTCACCCTATTGTTGAGCCATAGCGGTGAAAGCGATGAGATCATCAGCTTGCTCCCCCACATCAAAAAGCGTCAAATCAAAATCATTGCATTGGTCGGCAATGCCCGTTCGACGCTGGCGCGCTCGGCTGACTTAATCCTGGACACAGGTGTTGAACGTGAAGCTTGTCCGTTAAACCTGGCACCCACGGCCAGCACCGCCGTCGCCTTGGCGCTGGGAGATGCCATCGCCATCACCGTCATGCAAATACACGGGTTCACAGCGGAGCATTTTGCCCGCAATCACCCAGGAGGCCGACTTGGCAAACGCTTAACGTTGCGTGTTGGCGACTTGATGCACAGCGGCGTCAACAACCCCACAGCTGCCCCCCAAGCGAGTTGGGATGCGGTTTTATCGGTCCTGAGCCAGTTCAGTTTAGGAGCCGTGAACATCGTCAATGAACAAGGGATCTTGTTGGGGTTAGTCACCGATGGTGATGTTCGCCGGGCAGTCCATGCTGCCAAGGACTCTTTAGCATCTTTATCCAATCTGACAGCAGAAACCATGATGACCCGCACACCCACGACGGTAGATCCTGAATTGCTGGCTTACGATGCTCTACAAATCATGGAAAAACGTCCTTCGCAAATTTCGGTGCTGCCCGTTGTCGATTCACAAACCCATCAATGCCTTGGCTTGCTGCGGCTGCACGACATACTGCGGAGTGGATTGTCATGAACATCCTGGCCGTCATTCCCGCCCGTTATGGTTCGCAGCGTTTCCCAGGTAAACCACTCCATAACCTGGGTGGGCGCCCCATGATTCAATGGGTTTATGAAGCTGCATCGCGAAGCCCCGTATTTAGTGAAGTGATCGTTGCGACGGACGATCAACGCATCTACGACTGCGTCAAGCGTTTCGGTGGCCAAGTTCGCATGACAAGAGCTGATCATCCGTCTGGTTCAGACCGAGTCGCTGAAGTTGCCAAGGATTTCCCCCAAGCCGAGGTCGTCGTTAATGTACAGGGCGATCAACCCTTTGTTCGCTCAGAAAATTTGAGTCTGTTGGTGGCGCCTTATTTGGCGGGTGAGAGCCCTGAAATGACGACCTTGGCCTGTCTTTTGGCCACCCCAGATGCGCTTAAGGACCCCAATACAGTTAAGGTCATATTGAATCAAAAGCTGCAAGCCATTTATTTCTCTCGAGCCAGCATCCCCTACTTTCGCCAACAGCGACCAGCCCCCGTCTATCATCATCTGGGACTGTATGCTTTTAGGCGAGACTTTCTGGATGTTTACACGACTCTGACCCCCACACCGCTAGAAGAATGCGAACAATTGGAGCAACTTCGGGTATTGGAAAACGGCTATACCATTCGCGTGAACATTGCGCAAAAGCCGGACATCGAGGTGAATACACCCGCCGATTTGGTGCACGCAGAAGCTTATCTGGCCAACCCATCAAACTGATCATGCCCGAATACGTTGCCCCAAGTGGAGTCCCAACATTTATTGAATTCCAAATAGAATTGCTTCATTGACTCTCTTTCCGCCAATATTTACAGTGAAGACATCATTTTGACGTGTCACATTTCTTGCATAGCGGGGCTTGGTGTATGGCAGACGAAAACGAACCCTTGTCGCGTATCATCGCTGCCCGACAAGGTTCCCACGATGCCCTTGGCCAAGCGTTGGAAAGTTGTCGATTGTATCTATTGATGATCGCTGAAAATGAAATATCTACAGGTATCCGGGCCAAAGGCGGTGCATCCGACTTGGTGCAACAGACTTTTTTGGAGGCCCAACGTGATTTCCATCAATTCGGTGGGGAATCGTTAAAAGAATGGCGTGCCTGGTTGCGCCGCTTGTTATTGAATAACATCGCGAACTTTCATCGCCACTATCAGCAAACGGCCAAACGTCAGGTTCAACATGAAATTCCGATTCATGCAGACGATTCGAAAACGCCGGAATCCGATTGGCTAGCTGGCGATAACCCAACGCCCAGTCGCGAGTTGATTCAGCGTGAACACGAAACCGCGTTGCATCGAGCCATGGCTTTGCTGCCAGAAGATTATCGAACCGTTTTATTGTTGCGTTATCAGGAAGAATTACCTTTTGAGGATATCGGTCAGCGTATGCAACGCACTTCCAATGCTGTTCGCAAACTTTGGTCCCGTGCCATTGAACGATTACAAGAACTCATGGAACAAGAACCATGAATCCCAGCCAGGATCATCCGTTAGAAGATTCATTAGTGGACAAGCTCGCGGAATGGGATGAAGCATTGGCCAAAGGCGATTCCTCCACGATCGATATTTCATCCATTGAAAATCCAGAATTAAAGCGGCGTTTGAACAAAGGCTTGTTGGCTTTACAGTCCCTGCAAAAATTACGCTCCAAACCACCAACCCATACGCACTCACATTTCTTGCTCGACCAAGAATCCACCTGGATCAAAGCGGCCATTGAGGGCGAGCGGGCATCCATTAACGACCCTATTCCCATTCTTGGCCGAATGGGGCGTTTTCAAGTCCGCCGTGAATTGGGCCGAGGCGGCTTTGGTATGGTCTATTTGGCTTTCGATCCGACGCTGCATCGTGAAGTTGCGCTCAAAATACCACATGCACCGTCCTTGTTGACCCCCATCCTACAGGAGCGCTTCACGCAAGAAGCTCGAGCCGCAGCCCGTTTAAACCATCCAAACATCATCACGATTCACGAAGCAGGTCAATCGGGACCAATTCACTTTATTGCCTATGCCTACAGCCCCGGGCAAACACTCTCCCAATGGCTAAAAGACCGACAACAATCAGTATCCTTCCATCAAGCCTCACACTTGCTGCTGACGTTGGCTTCAGCCATGGCTTATGCTCACGATCAAAAGGTGATTCACCGCGACTTAAAACCGGCCAACATCCTCTTGGAACCAAGATCCGCAACAACTACCGATGCTGATCAGGGGGAAGTTTCCCCATTACCCTTTGTGCCGAAGATTACTGATTTTGGCCTGGCGAAATCACCCGGCGCTCCTGACTGTACCCGCACGGGAACCATTTTGGGCACACCCAGCTATATGGCTCCTGAACAAGCCTTAGGCAAAGGACAAACCTCAGAACCAGCTGTGGACATTTACGCGCTGGGAGCCATTTTTTACGAATTGCTCACAGGTTTGCCGCCCTTTCGAGGTGAATCGGAACTGGAGACATTACAAAAAGTCCGTGCAGAGGATCCTATTCCACCTCGTCAGTTACGCCCGCGAACACCAAAAGATCTAGAAACCATTTGCCTGAAATGCTTACGCAAGGAACCGCAGCATCGTTATCGAACCGCCCATGAATTAGCGGAGGACATCCGCCGCTATTTGCGGCACGAGCCGATCCTAGCACGCCCTGTCAGCCGACTCAAAAAATGGGGTTATTGGGCGCGTCGACACCCAACCGCAACCGGATTAACATTTGCGCTCATTGTTTCACTGTTGTTGGGGTTATCAGGCATCCTATGGCAATGGTACCGGGCTGAAGAGTTTGCCGATCAGACCATCACCGAGCGCAACCTGGCCATGATCGACAAGCAAAAAGCACAGCAGTTATTGCTCCAAGCCCATGGAGCAATCAAACGCTTGACCGGCTTGGGTGAAGAGTTGTTGCGTAATCCCGCAACGGAGCAACGCGGTCGCGACATTCTCAACGAAGCTCTAAAGTACTATCGCGAGCTATTGAAAGAAAATACAGCAAACCCGGATATTCGAACGGAAACGGCAAGAACTTCACTTGAAGTCGGACGCATTTACCATGTTTTGGGCCAGCGCAAAGATGCCGAAGAGATGTTCTTATCCAGTCTATCCATTATTGAAGAGCAAATTGCCAATTCGACTTCGCCGACTTTTGCGGATCGCTTTTTGTTTGGTCAATTGCAGCTGAATCTGGCACATTTTTATCGCGATTTGCAAGCATGGCCCAAAGCACAAACTCACTACCGTAGTGCTATTGATAGTTTTGCGAAACTACGCGATGAAAAACCGAGTTCAACGTTGCTTGTGATTCTCCAAGCCAATTCGCATCTTAATCTGGCAACGGTGATGCGCGGCCAATGGCTGATGAATGACGCTGTCGAGCAATGTCAAACGGCTTTGACCTTGCAAGATGAAGCTATAAAAGTTGATCCTCGCAATGTAAACCATCGCTTGGAAAAGGCTCTCTGTTTGGATTATTTAGGCACGATTTACGTTGAAATGAATCAACCTGAAAAAGGGCTGCCTTTCCACATGGAAAGCTACTCGATTCGCAGCGAGCTATTGAAAAACACTCGGCCTAACGCTGCCGGTTACAATCGAGCTTCGATCGATTTTGGCAGGAGTCTATTTAGTTTGGGTCGGCTCTATCAAGTCATGAAGCTCGAAGCGGAATCATTTAAATATTATCTCCAAACAGCACATCATTTAGAAAACTTATGCCCCAAAATGCCTTCGACGCCAGATTTGCATGGTGATCTGGGGGAAGTCTATTTCCGTTTAGGTTTTCTAGCCGAGCGCCAACAGCAATTTAACGCGTCTGAAGTTTGGTACCGAAAGGCTTTTGCCAAAGGTCTGGAAAACGTTCGGCGTTTTCCAAAGACAGACTATTTGCATCAGGATTTTATGAAGCAATACAAGAATCTTGCTCGGTTCCTCGCAGCACACAGCTCCGTAGATGAAGCCAACAAAATCTGTCAAGAGGGACGCAAATGGGTTGCACCATTATTAAAACAACAACCACCCGATGTTAATCTGCTGCGTGAGTACGTTGACCTTCTACATCAATATTGCACTATCTTGGAGAAGTTGAACAGAGATCAAGAGTGCCTGGCAATCCACAAAGAAGCGATCGAACTCTGCCGCGTCATTTGGGGTAAGACCAACTCCATTCAAGATCAGCTTTCGTTGTCCAAGGCGCTATCCATGTCAGGAACATATTTGGTCCGCAAGGGCCAGACACAGGCTGCCTTGGAGGCTTTTCGACAAGCCACCCTGTTGCAGGAGCGTTCAACCAAATGAGTCAAAAACGAGTTAACTTGCAGCTTAACTCAAGAGATTCAGTAGTTTTTTTCGGGTTGCCACAAGCCTGCCCGTAAGCACACGCAGCAACTGTCTTAGAAATTGGTTGCCCAGTTCATGATTGCTCTCGCATTGTTTGCGGAGCCAATCACCGTCTATCATGATTCCCTTGACTTCATCATATGCGATACAATCGAATTGCCACTGATGTGGCGGAATCAGCCAGGACCAACCCACCGACTCGCCCGGTCCAACTCTTTGAATTTCGATCCAACCTTTTGCCGCCGTGTGTGTGCCAATGGAGACGTGGCCGGATTGAATCAAATAAAACTTGTCTGCTGGATGTCCCTCTTTCCCTAACACTTGACCAGGCTTGGCTTCAAATGGTTGCAACCCTGATGCCAGGAGCATGCGAAGCGGTTCAGATAATTGCTTGACAAAATCATGGCCTTCAAACGCTTGGAGGATGAGAGTTTGGCTCATGTGATTCACCTTTGATTCACCTTCATTTAAATTCATCGAGCCGATCGTTGCCGAACTTGTCTAGCGGCCGAACTGAACAGCAGCCCCAAACGTGGCTGGCTTGATTACAATTGTCAATCTGCTTGTCGCATCGTAACACAATTCAGCCAGAATTCGATTCCTTTTTATCAAGCTCATCGACAAATCCCAGGGTAAGCATTTTGGTTCTTAACGTAGATCGGCTGATCCCCAGGATCCGTGCAGCTTCTGATTGGTTATGTTGAGTGGAATGTAAAACCATTTCCAAAAGTTGCTTCTCAACAAAATGCAAAACCTGATCGTAAAGTTGGTGTGTGCCACTGTCTAAGAGTTTCTGAATGAAGTCCTTGAGTGCCGTGGTGCCGCTACTCGCCTGGCTGTGCGCTACCGCAACCTTTTGACCATAAATGGGTAAAAACTCAGGCAGAATGGCTGGGCCTGTGGATTGCAATAGGGCTTGCTTAATGACGCTTTGCAATTCACGGACATTGCCCGGCCAGGCATAATCCTGCAAGCATTGCATGGCTTCGGGGGTAAACTCCATCACTTGCTTGTTCAGCTCACGATTGTAACGCTGTAAAAAATGGCGAGCCAATGAAGGAATGTCAGAAGTCCGTTCACTCAACTGTGGCAAGCGAATGGTGTAGACGTTGAGCCGGTAATACAAATCACTTCTAAATTGGCCGGAGGTGATCAGTGGTTCGAGAGGCCGATTGGTAGCCGCAATGAGTCTCACATTTGTTTTGATCGCGACATTGCCACCCACTCGTTCAAAGGTTTGATCCTGCAAAACCCGTAAAATCTTAGCCTGCGTCAATGGCGCCATGTCGCCGACTTCATCGAGAAATAGAGTGCCCCCGTCGCATTGTTCAAATTTGCCAATGCGGCGACGTTCGGCCCCCGTGAAAGCACCTTTTTCGTGTCCGAAAAGCTCACTTTCCAGCAAGGTATCCGGTATCGCGGCACAGTTGATGGCCATAAAAGGCCCTTCCGAGCGCTTGCTGTAATGATAGATCGCGCGGGCTACCAGCTCCTTCCCAGTCCCGCTCTCGCCGAGTATGAGAACGGTGACATCCTGTGGCGCAACCCGCCCAATCGATTTATAAACCTCCTGCATGGCAGGGCATTGCCCAACTAGAATGTCAGCGTGATCATCCACAACCGATGATTGCAAGTCGGCTACTTTGGCAGGAACGCGCATGAGCCGGCTGATGGACAACGCACGGATGAGCAATTCTTGAATTTGATCGAGATTGAAAGGTTTCAGCAGATACTCAAAGGCGCCGAGACGCATGGATTCGATGGCCGACTCAGCCGTCCCTTGCCCTGTCATCAGGATTACCGGTGTTTTCGGCTGAATTCGGTGCAATCGACGGAAACATTCCAACCCCGAATCATCGGGTAAGTGCACATCGATCAAGACGACTTCAGGCAGATGCTTGGCGAACATTTTAATGCCTTGCTCTGCGGTTGCTGCGGTCAGTATTTTTACGTCGGGAGCGATATCTAAGAAGCGAAAACACTCCAAGATCAGCGGATCATCGTCAATAACAAGAATGTTTGCCATCGATTGTGCTTTCAACTCAATGCCTATTTCACGGAATTTCATTTGCTCCTAAAACAACTTTAGGTGCTTTGACGTCGCCTTCGGCCGGTGCGTTTATTTTTTCACGTTCGCTTCGTGATGACTTCGATTGCCATACGGATTCTAGCGTTTGGATCAACTGTTCCCCTGAAAATGGTTTTTGCAGAAAACCATTGATATGTGCCAATTCCTGATCGGCTTGGCGATTTGGCGTTTTCAAGCCACTCATAGCAATGATGATCAAATGTGGGTCGCGCGCGTGCAGTTCCGCGATGGTTGCTGGCCCATCCATCACGGGCATCATCATATCCAATAGCACGGCACCAATCTGGCCTTGATGCTGCTGCCACTGCGACAGTGCTTCTTGACCATTGGCGGCTGTCAAAACTTGGTACCCTTGAGATTCCAAAGTCATCCGTGCCGCTTCAACGATGTGCGCTTCATCATCCACGATCAGGCAGCAAAGACCCTGTGGATGCGCTGCAAAGGGTTGCTCACTTGGAATGGCTATCGATGCAGAAGCATTTTGGGCTGAGGGGAGATAAACGACAAATTGCGTCCCATACCCTATTTCGCTTTGCACATGAATGAATCCTCCATGGGAATGAACGATGCCGCGCACGGTGGACAAACCTAAACCAGTCCCTTTGCCGGTTTCTTTGGTTGTAAAGAATGGATCGAATATTTTCTCCATGGTTTCAGAGCACATGCCTGTTCCATTGTCTGAGACGGTAACGGCAACAAACGTGCCTGGTTTGCCTTCCTGTAAACTGCTGAGCAATAGTTTGTCAACGACCTGATTGCGGGCCTGTATGGTTAACTTCCCCCCTAGAGGCATGGCATCGCGGGCATTGATAGCCAAATTCATCAATACTTGTGATAACTGTGTGCAGTCACCTTGCACTTGCCAAAGGTCTTGATCGTAATGCACTTCAAGTGTGATGTTCTTCGGTAGCGTATGCTGCAAGATGCTTTCAATTTCGAGCACAATTTCCTGAACATTGATCGTTTCATTTTGCCGATCGATACCACCGGTAAAGGTCAGAAGTTTCTTCACCATGGCGGCACCGCGTTCCGCACTCAACTGCAGCGTGTTTAAGATGGATTGCCGGTCGGCATCCGTTCGGGGTTGACGCAACAAATTCACGGACATCATGATCGGGGTCAGCATATTATTGAGATCATGGGCGATGCCCCCTGACAGGATGCCGATGCTCTCAAGCCGCTGCGCCCGCAAGAGTTGAGCTTCCAACTTGTTTTTTTCCGTTTCATCCATCAAAAATCCGATCAGGCGATGATATTGTCCAGAAGGTTCTGGGAGGGGTTGTCCTCGACTGAGTATGTGCCGGATAGAGCCATCGACTCGCTTAATGCGAAAGGTCAATTCCCATGGTTCACCGGTTTTCAAGCTCTGTTCGATCACTTGCCTGACTCGAACACGGTCTTCTGGATGAACATACTGTTGTACCATGGCTTCAGGAGCCATTGGCCCATCAGATGGCTCACGCCCTAAGATGTGATAGAGTTCACGGGACCAATGATCGGCACCTGTTTGGATATTCATCTCAAAGCTGCCAATATGAGCCAATGCTTGTGCCTTGGCGAGCAATGCCTCACTGCGGCGCAAGGCATCTTCAACTTTTTGTCGTGCGGAAATGTCTCGAACAATGGCCGAATAAACGATTTTGCCGTCGATCACCGTCTGCGAAATGGATACCTCAACAGGAAACTCTTCCCCATTGCTGCGTAGCCCTTTCACTGTTCCTAGCTGCCCCATCGTACGCCGGCTCGTCATCGAATGGCCAAACTTGCGAACATGTTCGCGGTGATCGCTCCGAAAAGCAGGCGGGATCAACAGCTCCAGCGGCTGACCGATCATCTCGGCCGCTGCATAGCCAAACAGTTTTTCAGCGGCTTGGTTAAACAGGATTATGTTTTGCTTCTCGTCAATCGAGATGATGGCATCCATGGCTGATGCGAGAATGTTATCCAAACGTTCCTGAGAAAAACGTACATTCAACTCCGCGTAACGCCTTTGCATGCGTTCCGTATACCAGCGTGCAGACACAAGCATGAGCAGTAAAAAAACGACCGTATGCGCTACGATTAAGGAAGTGAATGGGCTGGCGTCAACAACCGTCGTGCTGGTATTGGATGTCCACCAATTAAAGGCGATGAATAGGCTCCAAGAACTTAACGCTGTCAACGAGACAACAGCGATAAACACATTTCTACGGTCTTGCAACAAAGGAAAAACCTCTGCGTACCCTGATAAAGTCGAAGGTGGCAAATAAGTGTTCAATCTGCATAATTATAAGCCAAATCGGCCATATTTGCTTTTCGATTGCATGTCGTTCCTGTCATTTTATTGCTTAAATCGGCCCGACAATTGGCTCACATAATTTCGATATTTGGCACATGATATGCGATTAATATCTCGCCAAGTTCGCGGAGTGATTGACATTACGCAGCTTTTATTCATGTTTATTTACGTGCAAGAATGAATCAATCGACACAACTTCCTGTGGTTGGGTCCAACCAAGTTGAACGAGACCGCCTGGTCCGCGAAATCAAGCTTTTGTTGCAAAAAAGTTTGTACGGCTTAAGCCAGCGGATTGAAGTACGCTGGCATCGCCTGGGCGTTGTGATTTCGGGTTGCGTACCTAGCTATTACGACAAGCAAAGAGTGCAGGAAATCATTAAGACCATGGGAAACGTTGCCATAATTTCGAACAACATCGTTGTTGATGCAGGTTCACGTTAATCGGGTAGTATGAACTTATGGTGGGTCATCAAGATTCCATTGAACAGTTATTTCAACAGTCTAAAGGGCGTTGGCGCGGCTGTGATTGGGTAACTCATTTTGGCCCCATGGGGTTAAATCTGGAAGGTCTCAAAGCTTCACAGGCGCGCATCATGGCCATGGCCACTTCAGGTATCGAGTCAACTCAATGGCTGTTGGCATCCCAATGGCTGCAAGACTTGGAAACGGATGCCATCTTAGCGGAACGTGAAGCCAACCAGGCAATGCATTTGATTCATAGCTCTCAATGGCAGCCCGCGTTTGAGCATTTGCAAAGAGCTTATCTATTGGAGCAAAAATATCGACCATCCAGAATATGGTTGCCGCTCTATCAGGCTGTGTATTCCATGTATCACGCGATTAGTCATTGCAAAAACTGAACCGACTGCCCGTTTGGGGCTAAGGGTGTATTGATTGCGATTGTAATGAATGGGTTGTCGGGCACATTCGATGCAATTCTGTGCATTCTTGCGAGTCACGAACATAGCTCCATCCACGAAATAAAGTCCAACATCCCGTCACAATCATGCATAAAGCAGCGACGCGAAGAATTTGTTTTTGCCAAAGCGGACCTATGATCCCTGCTCCCATACCCAGCAGCGTCAGGAGGGGCATCGTGCCAACACCGAATGCCAGCATGGTGAGCGCTCCTTGCCACGGGTTGCCACGGCTGCCAGCCAGGGCCAAGAACGCATACACCAAACCACACGGCAAAAAACCATTAATCATGCCACCTAGGAATAGGCTGCTTTTCCTTGTGGATTGCAGCAGCGCCCCATACATTCCCGGGATAGGACAAGCACTCGAATTACCAGCCTTATTTCGCAAAGGCAGCCATCCTGCATACCAACAACCTTCAACGACCAGCAGCATCCCTGCGATTAGGCAAAAAATGGCCTGCAAAGGCACGACCGTGGCGGAAAAACTTGATAGTTTGGCTCCAAGCAAACCCACCAGCGCACCGCCAACGGTGTATGTAAACACCCGGCCACAACCGTAGATGGTCTGTCGCACCAATTGAATGGGCCAGCGCTGTCGCGTCGTTCCTAGGGCCAACACGAACCCGCCGCACATCCCCACACAGTGGGCTGAACCCAGCAACCCACCCACCACAATCAAAGCATACTCAATGATCGATTCCATCAGGTTCGGTTTTCAGCAAGTTCTGTTTGGATTTCCTGTAGCCATTGAGCACGTTTTTCTTGGTTGAGCGCTTCAATCACCGAGTGGTCATTCGCCAAGGAGGACGGTTTTGTAGTAACTGCAGCCAACGGCTCAGAATGGTTGCGCAGCTTCAAAGAATTGACAACGACAAAGCTGCTGCTGAGCACCATGGCTAGCGAAGCCCAGATGGGGTTTAGCCAACCCATGCAAGCCAACCCCAGACCGGCGACATTGTAAATCAAAGCCCAGAATAGATTTAAACGGATGGTCAACTCCGTCCGTCGGCCCAGTTCTACTAACCAGGGTATACGCTCCAATTGATTGCTTAGTAGGCAAATGTCAGCGGTCTCACGCGTCAAATCCGTTCCGCAAGCCATAGCCAGACCAAGATCGCTTTCAGCCAATGCTGGTGCATCATTCAATCCATCACCGATCATGGCCACCATGCCCTTGGATTGACGCTCATCTTTCAGGACCTGCACTTTATCTTCAGGTAATAGCTCTCCGCGAACTTCAACCTCGAGTTTCGAACTCATGTTTCTTGCCCGGGCCTGATGATCGCCCGTCAAAATGATCACCTCCAAGCCCATCAGACGTAACTGGCGTAACGCTTCAGCGGCACCCACGCGTATTTCTTCATGGACGATATACAGCGCCTGCACTTGTCTGTTCCAACCTAGGAACACGACCGACAAACCTTGTTGTTCAGCCTCATGCCATGCTTGCTTGATGACTGGCGGCCAATGCCATTGGCCTTGTTGCATCAGTCGGTGGCTCCCCAAACGCACCTCTTGTTCTGCACCACGACAAACGGCCATGAGGCCCAGTCCTTTATGTTCAATGAACCGAATTGCTTCATCCCCATCGGCGGCATGTTCACTTGTATCGGTTTTAGATTTGGCATATTGGTGAAGGGCTTTAGCCAAGGGATGATTTGAACGACGGGTTAACCTTACCGTCCAGCTTAACACTTGGTTTTGCAACGCAGAGTTGTTGAGTACCAGCTTGGTGATCTCTGGCTGTCCAGTCGTGATGGTACCCGTTTTGTCAAACGCCATGAGGCGTATTTTTGGCAGCCGCTCGAGCGCGTCGATGGATCGGATCAAAATGTTCTTCTGTGCCGCTTGCCCCATGGCTGTCCAGAGAGCCAATGGCGTGGCTATGCCCAACGCACATGGACAAGCGATCAAAATGACAGCCAAGCCCGACATAATGCCATGTTCCAACCCACGCAAAAAACCATGACCACAAGCTGTGATCAAAGCAAGCACTATGACCCCAGGTAAAAAAACCTGTGAAACGCGATCGGCCAAGCGTTCGTAGCGACTTTTCTGCATGAGAGCATTCCGAACAAGCTGCGCAAATCGTGCTAATGTCCCTTCTTGCACGGGAGCTTGTACTTGATAATTAAACGCGGCATTCACGTTCAATGCTCCGGCGGGAATGAAACCGCCTTTTTCAACTTCTCGCGGCTGGGATTCTCCTGTTATTAACTGTTGATTCAGCTGAGCATGATCGCTCAGCAACAGGCCATCACATGGAACCCTGTCGCCAGATAGGATACGCAATCGATCTCCCGTTTGAATGTCCTCGACAGAGACGGAGGATTCCTGGTTGGCATCGATTTTTATTGCTGTTGCAGGAATCACCCGATCCAGGGATGCCAGGGCAGCGGTTGTTTTTTGTTTGCCGGTTGCTTCGAGCCACCGACCCAATGTGACAAGAACAAGCACAACACAACCGACCTCGAAATAGACGGCACCGGCATGACTGAAAGTGGAAATGAACGAATAGATATAAGCTGCGATTACCCCCAACAACAACAGCAGGTCCATCGGCATGCGCCGATGCAAGAGGGCTTCCCAGGAATTGAGCCAAAGCGGTTGTCCCAATAGCCAAAGCACTGGCACTGCTAAAAAAGCAACCACATAGCGAAGGATGTCTTCAAACGAACGCGACCAGGGGTCATGAGGATCGCCACCATAAATGTCGGGCGACCATAACACCATGGTTAGCATAATGACGTTTAGAGTGAAAAATATCGCCAAGCCCAGTTTGGTGAGTGCGTAGGTTTGCTGCCCCTCCTCACCGGTGCTTTTGGTAACCGTTGCCGCAAATCGACACCCGAAACAACAAAAACGCGGCTGCGATGCAGGTGGATTAGTCAGCGAGCCTGGAAGTGGCAAGCCACAATAAGCACAGGTCGATCGGCTATCTTCCTTCACACACAATGCCTCATGGAGGTGAAACCAATTCTTGTTGCATCGTGGGGAATATATATTTGATGGTGTAATAAGCGGTCAATAACCAAAAACTGATCCATATGAGATGCACATACCATGGAATCTCATAGCCAGAGTAATCCAACTGTTGATATTCCTGCTCTGCGTTTTGCAGTTCTTGTTCTTGATCAGCCATGTCCAATAGACTCCATTATGTCAAAGGAAGCGATCTACATCCAATCGGCTGGTTGCCAAAACAACCGCCCATCATTGGCTTGCCGTTGCCATTGTCGTTTCAGCGTATGCTGATCGTTCCATGTCATCCAATACCCATTCTTTTTCGAGCATGTCTCTTTTTGGCTTTTCGATATCACGAAACATGCCATGCAAGATCGCGGCACAAAAGAGCAGAAAAAAGCCAATGCTGACAAGCAAATAGTTCATGACCGGCACCATCGCGAATCCGCCATCGGTCGATTCATCCGCAATTACTTGCGGCTTTTGCTGTCCTGCAGGTGCCCGCGCAAGTGTTGGCTCTGCTTGATCGACGGTCCCAACCATGGGTGGACTCGAATTGGTTTGCAGTGTTGATGCTGGTTTATCGTTGTATTGGTTCCATAACAATACGAGCTCGCGAAACTTAGAACCAAAACCATATCCCGCAGGAATGAGAATCACCAAAGCCAAGATCACATGGAGTACGATCCACGAACGCGACGTCCTCGAAGGTGCAGGTGTACTCATTGATCCCCCTCCGAAGTTGCATCCCCTTGCGACTTGTAGAGTGTGAAATAGTTGGGCATCCATGAACCCAACCATTGCATGTAAGTGATTAACGCCAAACCGCGATCATTGGGCTGCAATGGACTTCCATCAAAAAACCAGGGATATTCGGGCATCACCGATTCGGGGGACAGCGATTTCGGTTTAAAGAAATGAGCGGCATGCCAATCGTTCGAACGACGCCCGCCTTCGCGAATCAGGTCTGGGCCTACTCGCCTCGTACCGAACATCACTGGCCGTTGCAGTTCATTTTGATACTCCCAACTTTTCGATACAGGCCCCCAGCGCTCCATCTCTCTGGATACAGGCCGAACGAATTGACTATGACAATGCCAACAACCTTCACCTTTGTAGATTTTCAAGCCGTAGCGAATGGTGTCGGCACATTTTTCGGCTTCATTCTCGGGGGTGAGTTCACCCACGTACTTTTTGAACTGTGCCGGGTAATGCTTCTGCAAATCGCGAAATTGAATCAGAACGTTCCGATTCACCATCTCGATGGCTTTCTTTTCGGGGTATTTGTCGACGTACATGAGAATGGGAACCAACCCGGAGGCCAAAAAGGCCAAGGCAAAAAAGCCGACCCCCGCAATAAAGAAAACTCCGCTTCGACTTTCGAACATGCCTGCTCCTTGCAACGAGATTCACTGGGGCTTCTGGCATGACCCTATGCTCAAGCCTTGATCACCCTTCTGGAAAGCATGTAGGTTCGATACAGGTTGTATGCGAAACAAATCTGGCCAGCGATGATGATCAATCCAGCCACGATACGCACAACCCAAAACGGCATCGATATGCGAATGGACTCCTCCCACAAATCGAGTGTCGCCCAGGAAAACCCTTGAAAAACGCCGACCAGAATCAAAGCTGAGATCATCAGCGTCAGACCAATCGTTGAGAGCCAATAATGCCATTCAAGCAATCGCGTGCTATACCATTCCGTTTTCAGTATTCGGGGGAATAAATAGACCATCATGCCAAATTGCCAGAACACAAAAACACCAAACATGACCATGTGCGCATGCCCCACAACCCAATCGGTAAAGTGGATCACGGCTTGGAAGGTCAAAGTGGTTTGAAAGGCACATTGCAAACAAGTCAAGAAGTAAAATACCATTCCCGTATAGAACCAACGAATGGGCAAGTTTCTAAAGGCGGACCAACTGCTTCCCCAAATGGTGCCAAAGAAGTTGATGATGACAGTGGTCACGACGAACTCAACAGCAATCGTGGAAATAACCGCGCCATACTGCAAAAACATTGGGATCGGGGTATACAAAAAGTGATGAATTCCCGTCAGGGGATAAAAGAACGCCAACCCCCAGAAGCCGACGAGCGAAAGTGCGTGACTCCACATCGGCTTTTTGAGGATGATTGGAACAAAAAAGTACATCAGGCCCCAACCCAGCGGCGTCACGAACAAACCAACCAGATCGTGGATGAACATACCACCAATGGCACCGGCACCGACGCCGCATATCAGGTATTCGGGAAGGAAATTACCCATGGCGTACGTTAGATTGGTCCACACGAAAGCCGCGATGAAATACCACAGCGAAACATACATGGGTCCTTTCATCTTCATGATGGGAGCCATGAAATTGATGGCCACCAGGACCAAACCGGCCTGAGCAAGCGGGTCGATCCAGACGGGCGTTTCACCCCATTCCAGACCTTGGGCCTCCTTAGCAAGGATGCCACCTGCCGTACTCAGCACCACCACCTGCCAGGCCATAAAAATGAACCAGCTTAACTTGACACTCAAAACGGGTTTTAAGGTCAGCCGAGGCACAGCCCAATGCAATGCGCCAAGAAATGCGTTGGCGATAAAGCCATAGGCAATGGCATTGGTGTGGATCATGCGCCAACGCCCAGGTGAGAAAAATTCTATTCCAGAAAAGGGATTCAAGTTCGTCAGTTGGAGAGCCATGATCAGCCCCCCTGTCAACGAGACGAACATATAAACGAGGGCTGCAACAAAATATAAACCCACCAAACGATGAATGACCAGCCTCGTCCCCGGCTGAGCGTCGGGGGGACGCGGAGTGTCCGTCATAAGGCCTCCTTACGCGAAACGGATGGAGCAACGCGAACAAATGGTGATGCAAGCCAAATCGTCCAACCAAAAACCACATGCGTGCCTGCACCCACCCACTCAGGAATGTCTCGGACAATCCAATTCTTGCCAAACAACAATGGCTGTAGCCAAGACAAGATCCCGTAAAAATTGATTACCCAGATCGCCAATGATAACACTGTGGCCAACAGGAATTGCTTCACTCTCTTTTGGCCCTGACCTAGCTTTTTGAAAATCAAATAGAAGGGTATTCCCAGCAACATGCCCGTGGCTAAATAGAGGCAGCAACCGACTGCCAATAACAGATCATTGCTGACACGGGGATCGAATGCCTGATCGCCCATGGGAAAGGTCAGATAGACGCGAATCAGGTGCAAAGGATGTTGACGGACTAACAGCGAACCGACAATGTTCAGCAACAAGCTCGTTGCTGCCCCAAACATGCCCAAGATGCACCCAGCCGTCACGTCATAGGCTGGATAAACTCCCTGCGGACGCAATTTGGTGATCGCCGCTTGTTGCGAGAGTTGGCTTTCGATCTCATCAATGCGCTGACGCAACGTTGCGAGTTCTTGGACGAGGACTTCCCGATTCATTGCCAACCTCAATCACCAATCCCTTGAAATTCCAATTCATGGACGCGCTTCAGAACCCTAATATAAGCAACCGTTTCATTTGAGTTTCAGGTTGCGCAAAATATCCAAGGCACTAATAACGCCCGTTAAAACTCCACGATCATCAATAACAAATAATCGGTGGATTTTGAAAGCCAACAGCTGCGATACCACTTGAATCACGGGCGTTGTTGGCCCCACAGCAATGACGGTTGGGGTCATGATTTCCTTGACAAGTGTTGAGTCAGTAACTTCAATCTGAAATCCTTCTTTGTCAATCTCATCATCCTTTTTCTCTTTCTGGTCGCTTTCCCAATACAGACTGGTCATCGGCAAATGCTCAAGCCTTTCTCTTTCGTAGCGAACGATGTCTGCCCGGCTCAGCACGCCTATGGGCCGACCGGCATCATTGATTACCGGCGCTGCACTGAACTCAGTGTCCGTGAAAAAGGCAGCCGCTTCCTTGACGGTCATTTTTTCGCTGATCGAAACGGGGTTTGTCGTCATCAAATCTAACGCAATTTTTGCGTCGAGTATGATTCGTGGTTCTGTCGTCGATACATCGGCTTTGTTGGAAGCTGCCTTTGCCATCAAATCACTCCTGTTTCGTCAACCAGACCTCACGTCCAAGTTGAGCAGATATTATGCCAAGTAAGGGTAAAACGCAAACTACCCAGTGAATGACGACAGTATATCGCATTTGCCTGTTTGGAATGATCAAAAAATTGACAATTGCACTAATCCCATTCAATGTTGCAATCTAAGCACAATCTTCCGAAATGACGACGCGTGCAACTTATTCATGTCTTGTTTTCAACCCATGATCTTGGCACATTATATGCTTGATCTTGCAGTGACTACCGTGAGAAGGAGCCAGCCATGATTCATAAGATCCTGCATCCGACTGATTTCTCTGAGAGCTCACACTGGGCAATGCAATGGGCTTGTCACTTAGCCCAACTCTGGAAAGCTCCACTTCTCATCGTACATATCGCCCCACCACCCGTCGTCGTTCATGGAGAAATCTTCACCGAACAAAACAATACAGAACATCTCCAATTGTTGCGTGAACAACTAGACAACCTTTCCTTGCCCAGCCCCGACCTGCATGCCGAGCGCTTGTTAACGATGGGCGACCCGACTCACGAAGTGGTCAAACTTGCCAAAGATCACCATGTAAGTTTGATTGTGATGGGAACGCACGGCCGAACAGGGCTACGACGTTTTTTGCTTGGTTCAGTAGCAGAACACGTCGTTCGCGAAGCTCATTGTGCGGTTTTGACCGTAAAAAGCCCGTTGGAACTGTCCGGTGGAAAGTAAACGCATGCCAACAACGCATACTCGCTTCGCCAATTCAACTGCACGACACTTAAGCTATACATTCGAAATAATCCGTACATTTTATCTATCTCAACATTCCGCATTGAATTAATCGTTATACACCTCATATCCTGCCGTCGCACAACTAGATTCAGCCCCACAACTGAACTAATTTCGCTAAGATGTCAGACTTACCAAGCTTACGTCTTGAGACAACTTTTACACGTAAATGATATAAAGTTCTAGTATTCGTATCATTTCTCTATTGAATGAGCACAGCTTAGAACACAACAATAGACACTGGTTAGAAGACTACATCAAATATCACCAAGCGGATTTACGTCAGAGAGGAAGAGGAGGGCTTAAAGATGATGCCCTGGAAGTATTGGATGTCAGCATTGCTAACGGCAGCCACAGTTGCGATCACGGCAACCCCAGCCAGTGCAGGTTGGCAAAACACCTTTCAAGTAACCTGTTTTCGCAGGAAGCCTACGGTTGTGCAATACACGCCGAGTATTGCCTACTATGCACCTGTTGTTGAGGCCAATTGCTGTGCCCCCCCGCCACCACAGCAAGTATGCACCACGCGTTATGTTCAACGCTCCTACTACCAACCCGTTACGACGTATCAATCACGTTCGTATTATGAGCCAGTCACTACCTACCAAACGAGTTACTATTACGAACCGACAACCAGCTATCGTTATAGCAGCTACTATGACCCTTGTTCATGCAGCTACAAAATGGTTGGCTCGCCCGTGACAACGTATCACCTGAAACAGCAAGTTTGCCCTGTGCAAAGCTTCGTGCAACGCACCATGATGGTCCCTGTGACCACCTATCGTATTGCCACGTATTACGAACCACAAACCTGCTGCACTCAAGTAGCGGCTGCTCCTCCGCCTTGCTGTGGCAGCACCCCGGGACCGTCAGTTGCTGCCCCTGCTCCAACCGTAACGGAAGGTACCAACACCAATCCGCCAAGTGTTCAAGAACAGCGTCAGCCAGCGGATACGAATAGTCCTCTGTACAATTCAAACAAACCCAACTCACAGCAAATGCCGCAGGCGCCAACAGGCGGCAACAACGCCACCGGTTACCGTCCGTCGTTGCCTCCGATCAAAGCGCCGGTGAATCCGAATCGATCCATCAACAGTCCACGCTTGGACAAAATTGCAGCAGATTTCAATTGGCAGCCTGCCCAGAGTGCCAAAGCTGAATTGGCAAGGCGTATTACGATCGTTGATGATGAATAAAATCATCATCCTCAATGACAACCCGTGGCGGATTTGGCCACGGGTTTTTTCATGGCATTTGACAGCAAATAAAAATCAGTTGTATGAACCGCGTTTCGTTTTTATGCTAGCTTCATGAAGCTGATTCTCGCCATCATTCAGCCTGCGAAAGTCGAGGCCGTCAAACAAGCCCTTGCCGACGTCGAAGTCTTTCGCTTAACGATCGTCGATGTCTATGGTTTTGGCCGCCAAAAAGGCCATTCTGAAGTCTACCGATCGCACGAACTCACGACGCAACTTTTACGTAAAGTGCAATTACAAATCGCAGTGAATGAGGATTTCGTCGAACCCACGGTCAAAGCCATCATGGAAGCTGGCCGAACACCACCAGAAGGCCGCATAGGCGACGGTAAGATTTTGATCCTGCCCTTAGATGATTGCATTCGTATTCGCACAGGCGAACGCGGCCCGGAAGCGATTTAAGGAACGATGCATGTCGGAAACGCACCCTGCGATTTTGCTGTACTCGCACGACTTGATGTGGATTAGCCGTTGCTCTGCGACAGCGCAGGCGTTGGGAATTCGGTTCCATTGCGTTCGCAACGCTGAATTGCTGTTGCAGCTGGGCAACGAAATGAAACCGCAAGTCGTCCTCTTTGACTTGGATACTGCCGACCCTGGCACATTAATTCCCCTGTACCGATCAAACCAAGATACCCCCACGCGCTTTGTCGCCTTTGGCTCCCATGTCGCAAGCGCAGTATTGGAATCCGCTCGCCAGGCCGGGTGCGATCCGGTTTTACCGCGCAGTCAGATGGCTAACATGATGGCTCCACTGTTTCAACAATGGTGCGTTCATTGACAAGATCGCCGTTCAATTAACTACAAGTAGTTAAAAGTTAGACCAAGCCTGATTAAGTGTACAATTGTTTATATATAGAAAATCTTTCTATTTTCTTAAATTTTCGCTTTGACTTTTCATTACGACCTGATCATACTATCGCCTCATAACAGGAATTCGCATCCCTAGACTCGTTCTGATACCATGGAGGGGATTCAGCCGTGAAGACTTTTCTCACCGAAGCGAAACCTCAATGTTGGCGGGCAGTTGCTATTTTCGCGGATGAACGCGAAGCGTTGCTCTATTTAGGCTCATCATCGCCGCAAATTCGTAGCGGCTATGTTCGCGCTTTTAATGATGTGCTCGATGAAGATGAGCGTGAACAGGTCGTTAGCATCCAACTGCAACGCTGGCATGGAGCGCCGGATGCCGGCCGTTGGCATGAACAGTGTGAATTGGTAGTGCCAGGCCGGAAGCGGCTGGCCAAGTCCGCTTAATGTGCATGATGCATTGACATGATCCCAAGGATGGGGTCATGTGATATGGAAATCATCGTTGCCCCACGCCTTTATTTCGTCCCGATGATCTATGGATAGAAAGTCGGGACGTGTTTAATTTGGGTACGTTCTCGAGGGCACTCCTTTGGGCTTTTGTGCCGCCTTATTGTCAAAGTTTTTATCTGCTTAACTCCATATCAAGTATACGCTTAAGAAATAGTATGCCTTTCTTTTCACTTCTTACTTTACCCTCACTGTCAAATTAGATAAATCAGGACGATACTAACGAATGTATCGCCTTTTTGGCCTAGCAACGGAGTCGCTACATGTACTGCACCTGGTTGTATCTGACTGCTGTTTTGACCGCTTCCTCAATGGGCTTGATCACTAACAATGACCAATCAAACGACCTGAAAGCAACGAGCAAATCCGGAAAACCGACTCAAAATGATGGCGCCACTAAAAAACTCTTGCCAAAAATGCGTGTGATTGCCCCCAATGCCACAGCCGTCCGCATCGGCAGCGATGATGGCGGTTGGATTCAGCTCAAGAAAATGGAAGACAAAACCTGGGTTGCGGAATTGAACCACCTCACACCCGATAAGAACTATTGGACCTATCTCGCCGTGGTTAATGAAGGCCAAGAGTCACGCAAACGCATTGACTTCAAAGCAACGCCTGATTGCGTCATCGACTCCAATGAAAAGGTAGTACAGCAAGTCGGCAACTGGTCAACAAGAACAACCCTTTCTGGCAGTTGCTGACGGTAAACACCGATCCTGGCGGTCGCCAGGCTGATTGTTCATGCAAAAAAACCGAAAGGTCGTTGCCTTGTCTGTAATCAAGGACAGCCCACGATTTTATGCACAGGGCAACGACAGTTTCTGCTTTTCCAAAACGTTGGCTTGCAATTCCGAGCTTCATTTCGAACAATAAAGAAGTTGATCGAAGACGGCAATAATAAGCTATTCACAAGGGTCTGGCCTTGGCTCTTGTGAACCTGAACTGCATACAACCCGTCTTTTCATTGTTCTGAATACTCCGCGAAATTGGGAGTAAAAAACCGTGACACCATATGCATCCATATGCGATGATTTTGGGCTATACTTATACCTCAACACCGAGATACCTCTTTCCAGTCAACGCGAAACGGTCCTGCATTACTTCGAAACTGTTAAACGCCATTACCCGAGCATGACTCACTTTCATTGCCGGGAAAACAATGAATTTGTTTTAGAGGAAGACAAAGAGTCGGGGAGTTACCGTTGGGCAGCACTGGAAGCCAAGCGCATCTGCTCTGGATACGTCAACCCAGCCTCATTCGAAGAAGCCGATACCCAGCATCTCAATGTACTGCAACTTGCTCCCTATCACTTCGATGTGACTTCCCTCGATTGCGAAGCTTTGGATGTGGTGTTTGCCTTCGACCTTGTTTACAAAGGCAATCACGACGAAGTGGTCGCTGAGATTCTCGGCTCCAACAGCCCCCTCGATGGACTGATCAATTGGTCTGGCGCAAAGATGCTCAAATTTGAGCCGTTATTGCTTCTATCACTCGATCAGGAAATGGGCATGCAATGCCGTTTGAGCATCGAAACACGATCTACCCCGTTCCAAGTCCGAACCGGTCAATTTACGGAAGAGCCTATCAGTATCTATTTCACTGTAAGGCAATACTGGAACGGCCAACCTTTAGAATCACTCGAGGATTCTTACAAACGTCAACGATCGCAAGCTCAGGAAATGGTTGATCAGCAATTGATTCCTGCCGTCATTCAGCCCTTGGCTCAGGCCATTGCTGACAAATAAGTGAATCCGTTGGTCCAATTCAGCCAGGGGCGGTCAAATCGAAGATGCCCTTGGCTCTTTTTTTTCGTACACTTGCATTAACCTACCGGATTCAACCAGCCCTTTCAGGAGATATCGCGTGAGTGCCCGATTGAGTCAGTTTTCCACGACCTTGACGGTGGAAACCGCGTTTGATGTTCTTGCTAGGGCTCGGCGACTAAAGGCACAAGGCAAGGACGTCATCGAGTTGCAGATCGGCGACAGCCCCTTCCCTGCCACGCAGCATGCCAAGCAAGCAGCCACTCAGGCTGTGATGGATAATCAGAGCCATTACTGCCCTTCCAAGGGATTGCTTAGTTTTCGTGAAACTGTGGCTCGGTTTTACCAGGCAGAGTTCGGCGTGAAGATCACACCAGAACATGTGGTGGTTACCCCCGGCGCGAAAGTGCTTGAGCAGTTTTTCTGCGAAGCCGTTTTAAACGCGGGTGATAACGTTTTGGTCTTCAGCCCATACTTCCCTACTTATCCGCCCAACATCGAACGCAGGGCAGCCAAAGCCTGGTATGTTCCGTTAAAACAGGAACATGCCTTTCGGCCTGACCTGCGCGAAGTCGAGCGGTTTCTCAAGGAAGCTCCCAGGCCAAGGGCCATTATTCTTAATTCCCCCCACAACCCGACGGGCGGCGTGGCCACGTTGGCGGACTTGCATGGCATTGCTGATTTGATCCGAGGCAAAGATGTTTTCCTTTGCAGCGACGAACCCTATTGTCATATGGTTTGGAAGGATAAACACTATTCACCCCTAGCCTGCCCTGGCATGATGGAACAGTGCCTGGCTGTTTACACTTTCAGCAAGTCCTACAGCATGAGCGGTTACCGTTTAGGCTTTGGCGTCACCAACCCCGAACTGGCGGAAATTATCAGCAAATTGATCAACACTTCTTTATCCTGCGTGCCGCCGATCATCCAGCTTGCAGGCCAGGCTGCTCTGGAAAAGGATGCTGCGGAGCGCGACGAAGTGATGCTTAAGTTTAAGCGAAAAGTCGAGTTGCTGGTGCAGGCGCTGCAGAAAGTGCCTGAGGTACACGTAGCCATGCCTGCGGGTACTTTTTATGTTTTCCCCGACGTCTCTGCCATTTGCAAGCGTCTCAAGATCCAATCACATGGCTTAGCCCTTTACTTGCTGGAAGCCGCCGATGACCTGAAAGGCGTGGCCTGCTTGGGGGGGGAATGCTTTGGTGAAGCAGGCCAGGGCTTCCTCCGCTTTAGTTGTGCAGAGCCTGATGATCGACTCGTGGATGCCATTCGCTTTTTTGCCGACGCCATCAAGCGAGAAGAGCGCGTGGGCAAGTATCTCGAATCGCATCCCGAGTTTCGATTGTAATCATCGTTATCAGCTTTGCACTAGAAAGCCAATAGCATGACGGCTGCCAAAGCACGCATCACACTGACGTCGGTATGGCGCTATTGATTGCAAGAGCTGCAGACGAATAGGCGAACAATGCCGGAAGATAATGATCAGCTCCGTGCTTCTTAGTCCAAGCTGACCGATTGATCACCCGTTGATCAGCTCTGCCAAGCCGATGGCTGCGATTTCAATTCCAGTCAAATATTGTGAGTTTTGCGTCCAGTGAAAAACGTGATCAGCAAAGGGCCCAAACAGTTTGGCCAGAAATGCTGCCATGTCCTTCTCCATGCGGTCGAAGTGCGCAGACCACTGTTTGGCCTCGGCCGAGCTGATCCGTTTCTCGCTTTGCCAACGCATCGGGTGGAACAGCAGCGTGCTCATGGGGGTAACGAGCCGCCGCTTGGCGACACCAAAAATCAGCATCGCGGCGGAAGAGCATTCGCCTAAAACCACCACGGTGGATTGAATGCGTTTTAATTGCAACAAATTAACGACGGCTAAAGCTCCGTAGACCGATCCGCCTGACGAATCGAGATAAAAGACGCATTCACCGCCTGAACGAATTTCCAGCAAGCTTTTGATCGTCTCAGCTTCCCAATCATCGACATCGCCTATCAGCGGAATTTCTGGCCCTGGCTTGCGTACTTTTGCATGCGCCATAAAGAACCTCGATGAATCTCTCTAACTGTTGGATGATCTTGTATAAATACGGTTAGTCAGTCAACGAGCAAGCAGTCTCTTGGAGAGTTGCATGAATAAGCGGATAATCAACGTTGGGCATAGTCCTGACCCCGATGATGCCTTTATGTTCTACGCCTTGGCCCATGATAAAATCGACACCGGTGATTTGGCGTTTCGCCATGAGCTGCAGGACATCGAAACACTGAATCGGCGGGCCTTGCGCGGTGAATTGGAAGTCAGCGCGGTCAGCCTGCATGCCTATGCCTATCTTTCCGAACGCTATGCTTTGCTCCCCAGTGGTTGCAGCATGGGCGACCGTTATGGCCCCATGATCGTCGCCAAGCAATCGATGCCGATTGATGCACTTCGTCAAATGAGCATTGCTGTTCCAGGTACCATGACAACCGCCTTTTTAGCCCTTCGCTTACTTCTCCCCGGTGACTTTCGCTATGAAGTCGTGCCTTTTGATCAAATCATTGAGGCCGTAGCACAAGGTCAGTTTGATGCTGGCTTGATCATTCATGAAGGCCAATTGACCTATGCCAATCAAGGATTGAGTCTAATTGTCGATTTAGGAGCATGGTGGTATGAAAAAACCGGCTTACCTTTGCCTTTAGGCGGCAATGTTGTCCGTAAGGACCTGGGTCCGCCAACGATGGCTAGGATCAGCCAGTTGCTCAAGGATAGTATCCGATATTCACTGAACCATCGACAAGAAGCCCTGCGGTATGCTTTGCAATATGCTCGTGACATGGATACCGCCCTGGCTGATCGCTTTGTTGGCATGTACGTGAATGACTGGACGCTGGATTACGGCGAGCGTGGCCGGGCAGCCGTGCGAAAACTGCTGGACGAAGCCTATGTGAACCAAGTCATTCCCAAACCAGCTGTAATTGAATTTGTGGCATGATTGCTTCCTCAAGCTCGACTCAAGCTTGTAGACATCAACCTCCAAGAATCGAGGCCATTGATGCCGTACGTGGTTTGGCTATGGTCTTGATGGCATTGGACCACCTTCGTGATTTCTTATTTCACGCGATTGACATTGACCCGACCGATCTGAATCAAACCTATCCATTACTCTTTATGACGCGCTGGATCAGCCATCTGTGTGCACCTACTTTTATCTTCCTGGCAGGAACCAGCATTTATTTGTCCATGGCCAAAGGAAAGAGTCGGGCTTCCATGTCCATCTTTCTGATCAAACGCGGCTTATGGATGATTTTTTTGGAATTGCTGGTCATTCGAAGCATCGGTTGGTTTTTCAATTTTGACTACCATTACCTGCCTGCATGGGTGATATGGGTGCTGGGTTGGTCCATGCTCTTATTGGCGGCTCTCATCCATTGGCCCAGAAAATGGATTGCGTGCGTCAGCCTCATATGCATCTTTGGTCACAACCTTTTTGACACGTGGGTGACACCGCAACGCAGTGCCTGGACCTGGCTGGGGGTAACTTTGCATGAAAGCGAAGCATTGATCATTCCAGCATTCCGTCCCTTTTGGAATGAACCCATCGAGTGGAACGCAGGCTATCCTTTGATTCCTTGGGTCGCCGTCATGGCTTTAGGTTATGTCGCTGGCCCCATTTTTATGTATGAGCGCAGCAAACGACGACGAACTTTGATCGTCGTTGGTCTTTTGGCCATGGTCTTATTTGTTGGCATCAGGTGGAGTCAACGGTATGGCGAACCGCAGCCCTGGGTGAAGTTTGACGATCTTCGATGGACGATGATGTCATTCTTAAACTGCACCAAACAACCACCATCGCTGGCATTTTTATTGATGACGCTCGGTCCCGCGTGCTTGCTGTTGGGGTTATGGGATCGTGAGCCTGCTTACCCTTGGTGCCGTGTGTTATGCACTTACGGGCGAGTGCCGTTGTTTTATTATTTGCTGCACTTGCCATTGATACACGGCCTAGCGTTGGTGCTTTCACGGTGGCAAACAGGAACCTTTCAAACCTGGCTGTTCCAGAATCCGCCCGGCTTTTTCGAGCGTAACGGCTATGGTGTCGATCTGATTGGTGTTTACGGCGCCTGGGTAGGCGTTTTGTTGCTAATGTACCCAATGTGCAGCTGGTATGGCCGTATCAAGCAAACATACCGCATTTCTTGGCTGAGTTACCTGTAACCTAACCAGCAAATGCCTTGCGTAGCAGGTCTAAACTTTTGGCGATGCCCGTTAAGGGGTCTTCCTTTCCTTCAAATTCTAAGGAAATAAATCCTCGATAATGATGTTTACGAGCAAGTTGTGCGATGCGAACATAATCCAGATCAAGCGAATACCAAAGTCCTCCACCGAAATAGGTTTTGGCTTGGATGAGACATGCTTTCTCCATGATTTGATCAAGCTTTTCGTAAGGCTCTTCGAGAAAATTGCCCGTATCGACCGTGATCTGCAACCAAGGGGAGTTTACTTCCCGGACAATGCGAAGCAGACCCTCAGGCGTGCGTGCAAGCCCCCAGTGATTTTCAAGGCCCAGGACAACACCGCAACGCTCCGCTATCGGCAAACATGCGGTCAAACAATCAATAACCCAAGGGAACCCATCTGCCTCGGTATAGCCCGGAAGGGGTGGTTCGATGCCGCGATTCTTCATTAACTCGTCGAAGTTCTTGCTGGTGTTCCATCGGCCTGTATTGACGCGAATGGTTGGAATGCCCAGGGCATAAGCTAATTCGATTTGATGGCGTGTCAGCTCCACATTTTTTTTTCGTTCTGCTGAATCGGGACTGAGAAACCCTTGGTGCGTAGAAAAGCCGCATAGCGAAAGGCCTAGCCGAAAAGCGGTTTGCTTGATGCGATTCAATGTTGCTGGTTTTTCATCCGTCATTTGCCGATGCAATATTTCGACAGCGTCAAAACCCATCGCGGCGGCTTGTTCAATGCATTTCTCAATCGACCGCCAGGCTTCATTTTTGAACTGCCAAAACGAATAGGTGGACACGCCGATGCGATTGGCCCTGGGATTGTTGTAAGTAGGTTGAATCGGGCTGGCGGCTAAGACCGGGTTAGTGACTTTACCACCAACCGCGGCCACGGCACTCAGAGCGCCGGCCCGAAGCCAATCACGCCGCTGCATGATTACTATTCCTCTTCCCGTCAATTCGCTGTGATTCCTATGAAGCAGACTCGCGTAACCGAAAATCATCCGGGGTACCTGACTTCAAGACAATAAATACCATATTGCCTTCGTTGGGGCTGGGAACGAGCAAATAGGTTCCCTTGACTTCACCTTGATAATAATGGATGCCTTCGTGACCATCCACCAGCTCATGGTGCAGCAGCATCACCAACGCATGAGAAGAGCCTGCCCGAAATTCCAATACAGCTACATTACGGCCTTTGAAAGATTGCACGAAGCACTCCGTTAAGTTGCGAAAATCCCAGTAACGTGTGAGTTCTGGCGGTAGTTTGACCGTCAATCGATGCTGCAGTTTAAAGTAATTTTCGACTTCACGAATGACATCGGTTTGCGAAAGAGAAAGCGGATTGACCCAGCGATCGCGTGCCCATCGATCGATGCCGTTTAAATCCAACGAAGCGTGATCTCCCCAAAACATATCCAGATAAAAAGCCAACCAGATCACAAATACGAACAACGCAGCAGCCGCCAAAGTTCGGTGCAGTCCGTTAAACCGCTTTCTTTTCATTTTGGATGACTGGTGCAGTTGACTGATAATGCGCTCTTGCAAACCAGCAGGAATGGGGACAGCTTTCATCAAGGCGTGCACGTCATCATCAAACTGTTGTTCTTGCTTTTCCCATTGGGCACAATCATCACAGTTTTGAATATGTTTCTGCCAATCCAGGTCCCCATTGGTTTTGGGGGACTGAATTTGTTGAATCCACCAGCGAATCCGCAATGATTGACAATCCATGCATCCACCTCAAACAGGTGCCGAAGTTGATTGCAGCCGCCGGCGCAAAAAGGCCTTGGCCCGTGCCAACCGCGACATAACGGTCCCAATGGGTACGCGCATGGCCGCTGCAATACCGCGATAATCCATATCGTTGAAATAATAAAGTATCAAGGTCGTTCGGAACTCTTCGGGTAATTCACCCAGCGCTTTCTGCAATGCTTCCTCGTCAACATCGAGTACATCCTTATGGTCAACGATCAGGCTGCTCAGTTCTTGTTCTAAGGGTACTTCATAGACAATCCGCTGCCGACGCAACCGCTGCAAATACAAATGGCGCAGGATGCAATACAACCATGCTTTCGCCTTATTTGGATTGAGCAATTGGCCTTGCTTCTCTTGAGCTTTGCAAAACGTCTCTTGGGTCAGATCCTCGGCCACACTGCTCGAGCCTGATAAGCGATAGGCATAGCGATATAAATCTTCATAATGCAAGCGCACCCATTCTGCAATTAAGTCAGGCACGTCCCAAAACTCCCTTCAACTTCCATGATGCTCGCACACTTTCATTATTCCCTAAAAGTTCATACCACTCAAGCGAATAGAGATGAGCAGGATGCCTGAAGTTGCGTCTCCAGCGGTTGGCTATGGAAATCGTCAGAAGTAGCAAATACCGGCTTGGCCCATTTATGCCCTGGAAATTGCAGTCCGAGGGAATAAAATTTCAATTCGTTCATCTTTGAAGAAAAGAGAGCTGAAAGCTAATTCAATGGAGGTATGGCACCAATGAGGCGATTGGCTTGCATCTTGATGCTCAGTTCTGGCCTGTTGTTCGTAGGTTGTGAGAAAAAGACAACCCCAACGGGAACCACGAACCCACCTACCACAGCCACCAAGTCGGTTGCGCCGGGCAGTGGTTCCGATACGAAAGCGGCTTCAAAACCAGCTGACACGAAGCCTGCTGCTACAAATGCTGCTGCTACCAAACCTTAATTAACCTCGGACTTGATTCATTCAACGTGGTGGTCACGTTGAAGTTTTCTTCTTCCAGAAAGGAAGTTACGCTGTGAAGAACTTGTTTGCCTTGACTGTTGTCGCCCTCGTTCTGATTGTTGGCTCCATGGGTTGTGAAAAGAAAGAAACCAAAGCAAATCCGACTGGTGGCGGTGCTGGAACCAAAGCGACTACCCCAACGAGCACGTCCACCAAATCCTAATTCAGTTTGTTGTGCAATAATCGCAAAGGCCGATCCATTTTGGATCGGCCTTCATTTGCTTTGAGCAGACGCTTTAACGCACTAACTTGAACTTGTTCCATGCTAAAAAACTGTGTAGGCTTCATGCCAATCGCTCAGAATTCTGTGATTCTTGATAGGATAACCTTATGGATTTGCTTCAACAGGCCATGGATTTATTTTTAAATCTACAGCACCATCTGCCTCGTTGGGAAACGCAACTGGGTACATGGTTGTTGGTCGTGTTGTTTGTCATTATTTTTTGCGAAACAGGTCTGGTCGTCACGCCATTTCTGCCCGGTGATTCTCTACTCTTTGCCTTGGGAACCCGCGCGGCTGACGTTCGCTCTCCTTTAGACTTTTGGAGTTTGTGCATCCTTCTCGTTGTGGCAGGTGTTTTGGGGGATGCGGTTAATTATGCATTTGGATATTATGTGGGGCCCAAAGTCTTTTCGCGCGAGGATTCGCGCTTTTTCAACAAAAGCCATCTGCTACGCACACAAAGCTTTTACGAGAAGTATGGCGGTAAAACCATTATCCTGGCTCGCTTCGTACCCATCGTCCGGACATTTGCTCCTTTTGTTGCTGGCATCGGCAACATGCGTTACTTGCAGTTTGCCTGCTTCAATGTCATAGGTGCCGTTCTCTGGGTCTTGCTTTGCCTTAGTGCAGGCTATTGGTTTGGCGAACTTCCTTGGGTAAAGAACAACTTTTCATTGGTCATCCTGGGCATCATTTTCGTATCCCTCTTGCCGATCGTCTTTGAGCTTTATCTGGCTAGACGCCGTCGTGCAAGCTCTAGAACCACCGCTGTGCAACCCGCTGGCAATGCCTCCGCCTCCCTATTACAGCAAGATGCGGTCAAACCCTTGAGTTGACTTGCATTAAATGGTCAAATCATTCAAGGTGAACACCGACCGAAACTCCAAGCTCATTTTTTTGAACCGCTCGGCAGCACCTTGTAAACGATCAACCAGGCAGACCACTGCAACAATGTTTCCACCTGCCTCTTGGACGGCTTCGATGGCGGACGTGGCAGACCCGCCGGTGGTCATCACATCTTCTACCACCACAACGCGCCAACCCGGTTCCAAACGGCCTTCAATGCGCTTTTGCAGTCCATGGGTCTTCGCCTCTTTGCGAACGAAGAATCCTTCCATCTCTATACCTGCTTGGTAATAACGCATCGTGGCAGCTACCGTCAGCGGCAAGGCACCGACTTCGGGGCCGCCAATGGTTTGCGGTTTTAAATCGTGTGTTTGCTGAAAAAGTGCTTCACCGATCAGCACTGCTGATTCGCCATGCAAAAACAAGGATCGGCCATCGATGTAATAGTCGCTCACCTGTCCTGATGCAAGCGTCACCTTTTTGCGTACGATGGCCCGCTGATTGACCAAACGCAAAAGACGTTGACGCCAATCAATGATAGTCGGCTGCATTGAATTCGGTAACTTCATCGTTTGTTTTCCTTCTCCCGTTCGTCCTTAAGCGACATCTCACCTCAGCATGCTTTGACATAAATCAAAGCCAACCCACATCAACCCTATATCCGCAAACATATGAGCGATCCATGCACCCACCAACGATCTGGTGCGATGGTATATCCAGGCCCAAATCGCCCCCCCTGATGCAATCACCAATGCACCAGGGATCGTGACCGAGAAAAAGTATTCATCTGGAATGTATTTGGCGATGACGATGACATGGTGCGCAGCAAAGCCCATCGAAGAAATGAACACCGCCCAGAATAAGTGACAGCGTTGCTGTAGTTGGCCAAACACGAACCACCGCCAATAATACTCTTCAAATGCCGCATGCAAGATGCTCAAGAAAACCGCCATCACACCGTAGCGTAGGGGTGTATCGATCTGAAAATCTCTCAGTTTTTTCATGATGGACGCCGGCGTTTGGGCAAGGATGGGCGTGCCCTGCAGTAACGCTTGATAAGTCCAGATCATCCCAACCATGGTGACCAGCCCAACTAGCAAGCCATAGCAAGCGCTGGCCTTGCTCCAGCGAGGCCTTCCCCAATCTTCCCGCAGGACAAAAGCCACCCACAAAATCGGAATGGTTGCTTGTAACAGTTTGCTGCCAAAATAGAGCGCTTGTGTGACCCAGCCTCGGCCTTCAAACAAATCGAAATAAACCCATGTCGAAATGGTTGGCAGTGTGAGCAAGAGCACGACAACCCACACAGTGACTGCGCGAACTCCTGTGTTCGTTTTCAGAGGGTTGGACAGCTTTGGTGCTAGACTTGGCAAGTTGAATCGACTCATGCTGGTAAGGCGACCACTAGTCGGCGAATCAGTTTGCGCAAAGGACCTTCCGCCTGTTTGGCCACGGCGACGATTTCGGGCAACGACACCGGATGTAGTGCATCGGGAAGGCACATGTCGGTAATGACGGACACGCCAAAAGCTCTCATCCCAGCATGCACCGCGACGATGACTTCCGGGACAGTGGACATGCCGACCACGTCCGCCCCGATCATGCGCAAAAAGCGATATTCGGCCCGTGTTTCCAGATTGGGCCCAGTCACGGCCACATAAACTCCTTTATGGCAGCGGATTTGCTCTTCCAACGCCAGACGCTGTGCGATTTGCAGCAATTCGCGATCATAGGCATTGCACATATCTGGGAAACGGACTCCCAGCCGATCATCGTTTTTGCCAATGAGCGGGTTATCTCCCAACAAATTGATGTGATCTTCGATCAACATCAAATCGCCTTTGTCGTATTGTGGATTCAAGCCACCACAGGCATTGCTAGCGATCAAATAGGTGCATCCCAGCTCTTTCATAACTCGTACTGGAAACGTAATCCGTTGCAAGGGGTAACCTTCATAAGCATGGAAGCGTCCTTCCATAGCCACGACTGGCACACCATTGAGTTGTCCGCAAAGCAATTGGCCCGCGTGGGTTGGCACGGTGGATTCCAGAAAATGCGGTAATTCCTTGTAGGGAAACACAACTTCTTTTTGAATGTCCGCTTCCAGGCCGCCTAGTCCTGTTCCAAGGATGATGCCGACACGTGGAGCGCCTGGCCACTTTTGACGAATCGCATGGCTAGCTTCTTTGATTTGTTCAAAAAGTCCGTTCATGAACGATCCCTTACTTAGAAATTGAATGTCTCTTTAGAAGCCATTCCAGGTTTGCTAGGATAGACATCCTACCGAAGGTTTAATCAGATGTCACGCTTTCAAACGGATGGGTTACTGGGTTATGCCAGCCAATTTAACACCACAATACAACAAAGCCGAAGAGGAATATAAACAAGCACGCACTGCTGATGAAAAGCTGTCTTGTTTGAAAAAAATGCTGCAGTTACTGCCGAAACATAAAGGCACCGAGAAAATCCAAGCAGAATTGAAAACCAAAATCTCTGATATGAAGGATGAAGTCGAAAAAGAAAAGAAAGCTCCGAAAGCAGGAACAAGTTACAAAATACCCAAGCAGGGGGCCGGACAAGTAATCATCCTAGGCGGACCAAATGTCGGGAAAAGCACCATTCTTGCTAAGCTAACCCACGCCACTCCCGAAATTGCGCCCTATCCCTTCACGACGCGTGAACCTCAGCCGGGCATGATGGCTTGGCAGGACGTATTCGTCCAACTCATCGACACACCGCCGATCACCAGCGATTACTTGGAAAGTTGGCTTGGCAACATGGTGCGTGTGGCCGATCTTGCTCTTTTGGTTGTTGACTGCGGCGACGATGACGGTATCAGTGCGGCTGATGACGTTCGCTCTAAACTGGCCCAACAAAAAACGATGCTGGTACAGCACCTTCCAACCAACAATGATGATCCGCGCATTCAATCCATCAAAACATTGATCATCGCCAATAAAATGGATGCACCGGATGCCGAGCTACGTCTGTCCATGCTGAGAGATTTTTGGGGAAATGCGTATCCCATTATCCCGGTATCACTGAATCGTGAAGCAGATATCGAGCATCTGCGCAATGAAATCTATCGCAGTCTCAACGTGATCAGGGTCTATACCAAGCAACCCGGCAAACCAGTCGACAAGCAACGCCCCTTCACCATACCCACCGGGGGCACGGTGTTTGATTTGGCTGGTGTTATCCACCGCGATTTACAAGCCCAATTCAAGTCAGCTCGCATTTGGGGCATCGGTGTTTTCGATGGGCAAACGGTTAAGCGTGATCACGTTCTGCACGATGGTGATATCATTGAGATTCATACTTGATCAATTCTGCGAATGATCCAGCACCTATGGACAAGCAACCATTTGCACACGATCTACCCCATGTTATCAAGGATGAGGTACGCGACGCACTGCAGCAAGATCGACCGGTGGTCGCGCTAGAATCCACATTGATTGCCCATGGGTTGCCTTATCCTGACAACGTTGCCACTGCTCTCGCGATCGAGGCTGCGGTTCGTGCTGCTAAGGCTGTTCCAGCCACGATTGCCATTTTGTCGGGTCGAATTTGCATCGGCCTATCCGATGCTCAGTTAGAACAATTGGGGAGTTCGTCCGCCTTCGAAAAAACCAATCGAGCTGAATTGCCTGCTTACCTGTCCACCAAGCGGTCAGCCGCAACAACCGTCAGTGCCACCATCTGGCTTGCACACCTGGCAGGGATTGCTTTCTTTGCAACCGGAGGAATAGGCGGCGTGCATCGAGGCGAGTCTTGGGATATCTCCGCGGATCTGACGGCCTTGGCAACAACGCCGATGTTGGTCGTTTGTTCGGGCTGTAAGAATATTCTGGATTTGCCGCGAACGTTTGAACTGCTCGAAACGCTGGCCATACCAGTGGTTGGTTTTCAGACGCAGCAGTGGCCCGCCTTCTACCTGGCTGATAGTGGAATCGAACTCAGTCATTTCTATAGCCACATTGAAGACATCGCGGCTTTCTATCGCCTGCATCAGCAATTGCACGGGCACGGCATGCTGGTCGTACAGCCTCCTCCCTTCAGCACCTTTTCATCCGAACAATTTTCGCGATGGCTTCATAGTGCAGAGGCCACTGCACGACAACAGAACATTACGGGGAAAGCAGTTACCCCATTCTTGTTGCAGCAGTTGCACGATCTGAGCGGCGGCTTGACCCTAAAAGTGAACCAGGCTTTGGCCGTCGCCAATGCTCAACTCGCTGCAGCCGTGGCGGTGGCCCATCAGAATTGCACTTCAGAACACTCGGCTTAAGGCTGCTGCTTTGATGCTCAAGCATAGAGTGTCTCATATTTTTCTCGCAAATAGTGCATGAACGCGTGCTGGGATAAGGGTGAACCAGTTACTTTCAAGCCTAGCTCTTTGGCCGAGTAACGCTGTCCATGAGCATGAATGTTATGCTGTAACCAATCGGTCAATAGCCGAAAATGGCCCTGACTGAGCCTTTGGTTCAAATCCGCCAAGTCCCCTTTCGCTTTGACCATAAATTGGGCCGCGTACAGATTGCCTAAAGTATATGTTGGGAAGTAACCAAATAACCCAGCGCTCCAATGGATATCTTGCAAACAGCCTAGAGCATCATTTTCAGGTGTGATTTGGAAATACGCTTTGAACTTTTCGTTCCACGCAGCCGGCAAATCTTGAACGGACAATTCTCCGGTGATCAATGCTAATTCCAATTCGAATCGCAGCAGGATGTGCAAATTGTAAGTTACTTCATCCGCTTCGATGCGAATCAAAGAAGGCTGCACGTCATTGATGGCAGCGAAAAATGTTGGCTTCGCGACATCACCAAGACTTTCGGGAAATATGGCTTGCACGATGGGGTAATAATAATCCCAAAACGGCATGGACCGGCCAACCTGATTCTCCCATAGTCGCGACTGCGATTCATGCATGCCTAATGAGCAAGCTTGCCCCAAGGGGGTTCCATAATGTTCGCTTGGCAAATTCTGTTCATACAGTCCATGACCTGCTTCATGCAGCGTGCCAAAGAATGCTTCGTTGAAATAACGTTCGTTGTAGCGCGTGGTCAAGCGGACGTCGCCTGGGCCCTGTCCACTGCAAAACGGGTGGGCGGTTTCGTCCAAACGCCCCGCATTAAAATCGAAACCGATGCTGGCAGCCACGGTTTGGCAGAGAATCTTTTGCCGATCAACTGGAAAGGCTCTCTCTAAGATGCGCGATGCTGAGGCGCTTGGTTTGTGTTTCTTCTTTGCCGCTACCACGTTGCCTATAAAAGCAACCAGTTCGGTCTTCAAAGATTTGAATATGACTTCTAATTCTTGAACCGTCATGCCAGGCTCATATTCATCCAAGAGCGAATCGTAGGGATGTTGACCTATCCCAACCGCTTGGGCTTCTTCGCGTTTTAGTTGCAGAATCTTTTGCAGTGCAGGTGCAAAGTCCGCGTAACAATTCGCTTTTTTGGCCGCTTCCCAGGCTTGTTGACCAACCGTCGTTGCTCGTGCCATGGCTTCCACCAACTCGGCTGGCAGTTTCTGGGCACGTTGAACTTGTCGCCGAATACCCTTCAAGTTGGCTCGGCGTGGGTCATCCGCATCCGCCAGCTTTAATTCGATCTCCGCTTGAGCAAGCAATTCCAGCAGTTTGGGATCGCATAACAGATCGTGGCTCATGCAGGCCAGAAGGGCAAGCTGATCGCTTCGCAGCGGAATACCTTTTCCAGGCAAGTAAGTGCGCTCATCCCAGCCAAGCAAGCCCGACATGGAATTGATCAGGGCGCGCTTTCGTTCTCGCTTTAAGATTTGTACATAGGCAGGCGGGTTTGGCTGAGTCATCGACAGCCTCTTTCTGGACGAAAATGGACTTCAATTCACGCTAAAGTCGGGCGGAAATCGTCGTGCGCGTGGGGGCGGCATGAGTTCTGGTTGGTCTACACCAAAATCCAATTGCTGCATTAGCTCGATCAAGAGACGAACCCTTTGCGCCACGTCTTGGTTGAGTAACAATTGTTGCTTTTGCGTTATGGACAATGGCAAAAAAAACGCGACATAATCGGTCAATGAGGCCAATGGCATGTCCCCTTTTAGTAAATGTTGGATTTCTTGCGCAAAGGCACCTGCCCCTGTCACGCATGTTGCTATCGATTGAATCAATTCTTGCCGCAAAGCAGCCGAAGGGCTTGTGCTCACGTCAAGCATGGGTTCCACTTGTGCGACACGATAGGGTGTAGAGGTTAACATTTCTTGTGTGATATGCACCCGGCAAATCCCACGCAGCAGGATATTGAATTTACCATCGGCCAACGCTTGATGCTGCTCGATGAGTGTTAAACAACCCGTGGGAAATAACATGGGCTTGGCAGCATCGATGGCAGCATCTGGCTGTAAGGTAGCCATGGTGATGTAACGATCGCTCACCAAGGCATCTAACACCATTCGGATATACCGAGGTTCGAAAATGTGAAAGACTTTCTTGATGTGCGGAAACATCACAAAATGAGGTAATGGAAACAGCCGAGTGATTCCACTGAAATCAAGCAAATCTTGATCGATTGATTCCACTGACTACTCCAAGGCTTCGTCGGGCAAGAAATCGGCCACATTGGGCCATTGTGCCGGTTGTGGGTTCAAGACGATTTGGGGCACCAGCTCAACATTGAGGTTCGATGCTTGCAACGAAGGATGATTAAGCAACGGAGCATAGCAACGATCCAATGCTTCCGTGAATTGCTCGAGATTCAAGCCTTGGCATTCCGGATGAAATCGCTTGAGATAATCGAGGCTGGATTGATGCAGCTTCAAAGCTCCTCGATGATTGCCATTGCCGAAGTGGCACAAACCAACCGCCACTTGAATCAACCCTTGGTAAAAGCTGCGTTCAGGTCCAACGGTCTCATGCCACAAGTCTTCCCAAACTTCATGAGCTTCGAAATAATCCCCAGCATTGAACAACAAGATGCCAGCCAGGTATTTGGGTTCGTACGTTGCGGATTCAGTACTCATGCCATTAGTATAGAATCGCTCTCGTCAATGCACCATGCATGAGCCGGTTTCTTCGCATAACCGGACTTACGGATCGAGAGGCATCCATTCCATCAAGTCGCAGCGGGCATGCGGGTTGGTTAAGTTGGAGACGAAAAGTTCTTGATAGGCCGATTTACAATTTTGCAGGATTTCCCGCATGTCTTGGGGTGTGATAGCGGGCTGTTCACGACAAATGAGCAGATCGGTTGGACTTTGGATGGTGAGGATCGTCATATCAGGCACTGCTTGTTTGGCCATTTCGATGAATGTCTTACCAGCGGTGCTGTCCGGAACGAGCAAAAAGTCCTTCTCGCCGCCTCTTTTCGAGGGAATCGAGGGTTGTGCCAGGCGATGCAGCGCTTTGGTCTGGGCGACCACATCGACGCCTAACGCTTCGGCTGAGGATAGCTCTGCCTGGCATACATCCGTTACTTCCAAATGCCGGTCTAAGTACTCCGTTGCTTTTTCGAGCAAGGGCGGGATGAGCGTTCGGGGTAAATCGGCGTTGGTCATGCACAGGGAATAAAGTCCACCATGGGGCGTAAGTACCGTTTCCTGTAAGTACTGATCCAGCTCTAACCAATCTTCGATGTGAACTTGATTCAAGAACCGCACAGCAGCTTTTTCCAAATCGGTTTGCCCTTCGGGTAAGACCACGCGCGATGCCAGAACCAGGGCGGCATCCTGCAACATCTTGCTGCTTGTGAATGCCGATTGTTCCTGATCAACAACTTCGTTTTGCAGCAATGCCCGCGCTGCTTCCGCTTCCGGAGGGGCAGCAATCAAATTGTGTTCGACATGCTGGAGCCGCTGCACACAAAAGCCCAAATCACGCCGCAGATCCAGCAGGCGGTTTTGCAAGGCTCGATATACTTCTTCCACCGCTCGTACATTTTGCTCACGCAAACGCTGGCGTGTGAAGACGGCGATTTTCTCCACAAAGCTACGCAACAGTTTTTGCGTGCGCATGTTGGCGAACAGGAAAAAGGAGCCGGGTTTCATGCATGCTTCGAAAGCGGTGTTGACTTGAATCCAGTATTTTTCAGTTTCACTCCGGAAATCGCGCACCTTGGCATGCTGCTGCTCGATCAGTTCATTCAAGCGCTGGTGCAAATAGCGATAACAGGCATCCGCGGCTGCCAGACGTGTGCCAGGCATCTCGAACAAGGAGCGCGAAGGCATGCTCATGAACTCGGTATACTCATCAGCAATTTTTTGCGTGGCTGTGGAGTAAATCCGATTCATGCGGCTCTTTTGCCAGTCGCTGCTATCTTCCCGCGGCGACGAACTGCCGCCAACATATTCCTTGATGCGTTTGAGCACGTCATGACACCAGTTGATGGGGTCTTCCCGAGCGACTGCCAACTCCAATTGATTTTCGATTTGGGTTAGGATGGCCATCAATGCTTCATCAGGCGTGCCATCCTTAGGCGTGGTGGCGGCCTGCTCGATGCGGCGAGATATCAAATCAGGCTGCATCGACGGGTCGCTGAGCAACTGTTCGCAATAAGTCTGCGCCGTCGGCCACCAGTCCCCGGTTTCTTCTTGCTGCAGCCAACGATGAATCAATCGCTGCGATGCCAACCGCGCTGCCACACGCAACATCAACCCGCGCGGGAACCAAATGGCGTAACTACCAAAGCTGCGAAAGGGTGCTTCACTCAATGGTTGCTTTTGGCGGGAATAGTCAAGATAGCCGCCCATCGGCGTGCTTAAATCATGGAAAATATAACTGGCCAGGCGTGATGCCACTTCCCGCGGGGAGTCGGGTGTACGATGACTGACACGCGCCATGTAAGTCGCTTGCGCGGGCGGGGCCAAATCTTTCAACTGAATGCCCTGCCCATATTCAGCGACAAATTCTGCCTGGTTTGATCCAAAATGGTGCAGTTCTGTCAATGTCGCATAGACATTGGCTTTTTCTTCTAATGGGGTTGCGTTGTCGCTGGGTGCACCAAGATAAAGATATGTAATAATTTCCTGTTGCGATAAACCCGATTCCTGCATCAGTCGCTTCATCGTATAGCACAGGTCGATCAGCATGCCGCTACCGGTGCCCCCGCCTGCTGCCGCAAACACATAAATCTGGGGCGAGTCGGAACGTCGACGGATGCCTGTAAGTTGTTCCGCCTTCTCCAACAACCCTGGCTCCAGCAGCGATTGCAGCTCGCGTTTGAGTCTGCCGACAATGCGCAAATATCCATCCACAAAAGCCAACCGTCCGAGCATGCGTGAACCACTAACATCTAGCGAACGCGGCATTTCATAGAACTTTTCCATCGGCAACCAACTCAGCAATTGCTCGAACGATTGTCGCGATCGCCGATAATGTCCTACAGCCTTGATCGGCGTATGCAATACCTCCGTTGGTGATAGGGCTTGCTCGGGAGTTCCCAAGGTTGCATTGGTGATGTCCTTTGGGTCGGAGTCAATGTATAACATGCGCCAATGAGGCAAGTTTTCCATGCTGCCAAAACGATCGACGGCACGACATTTCAATGCCTGCAAGGCCTCGCGACCAAATCGCCCTAGCCCGATCAAAAAAGTAGGCCGAAGTGCTCCACCTAAAATGAATTGCGTGGGGGGATAACTTCCCATGCCAGCTTTGGGTTGAGCGTCTGAGAAAACCGGCTGTGCTTGGGGATCGAGGAAAATATCCTCCATGGTCTCCCACTTGCGAGCCCCAGGGGTTGCCTGAATCAGTGCACGAATAAAATCTTTGCACGATGGCCATCGATCTTCAGGCTTTTTCGCAAGGGCCTTGGCAACGATGCTGCGATCGGTAGCAGGTAATGGTTCTAGCTCAGGTTCCATCTGCGTGTGCTGCATCATGAGTTGGCGAGCGTTCTTACCCTTAAAAGGCAAACCGCCCGTTAACAGCTCCTGATAGACGATCGCGAGACTATATTGGTCACTATGTTGACTAAGCCCACCTGCAAACGTTTCCGGCGCTGCGTAGACCGGGGTTACACCGCCCATTAACCCTGAAGTTGGGCTAATGACCGTGCGGCCCTCAAGCGCTTTAACCAGGCCGAAATCAGCAACTTTGACTCGGTTGCTCACGAGAAATAAATTGCTGGGCTTGATGTCTAAATGCTGCAAATTGTGTTGCTTGTTCATCAAGTCCAACGCTTCGGCTGCATCGCGCAAGTAGCCTAATAACTCGTTGCGTTCGATGCCTACGAGTCCTTTTTGGCGGTTTTCGACAAAAACATCATGCAAGTCTTTGTCCGCCAATTCCATCACGATGACGAGTTCGCCCTTGATGTCTTCGACACGTTCAATGGAAAGCAGGAAGGGATGCCGAATATTCTTGACACGTTCCAAAGCCGATAATTCTTGCTCAGCACGCACACCCTCAACGTCCAAGGCATGCAAATTGCCATAGACAAATTTAATAGCTTTGTAAATGCCGCCAGGCGCTTCACATTTCCAAACCTCACCGAACCCGCCATTACCCAATGGTTCGATCAACCGATACCCGGGAATAGGTTCGACGTTTGGTTCTTTTACCAACGGCACCGAGTCTGGTCCATGGATCATGCAGTTTTTTGGCTATTACGAGTCAAATGAAGCCATCGTCGTTTTGCTCAGTAAACTCACTGTCGGCGAAGGTTTACCCAATCGGCAAAACCTTTGACGAAACGGTCTATTCATCATACGCCATGAAGACTCAGGCCAGAAGTGAAAAATTAGCTTTCATCAAACACTCGTCGTTCATGCAGCAAGCGAAATAAACTTGAGCGCAACGAGATGAACATTTAGTGCCTTGAACCTTGACGTCTTAACTCTTGTCACCTAGATAAGAAGTTGCAAGGCCCCCATCGTCTAGTGGCCTAGGATATCTGGTTCTCAGCCAGAGGACAGGGGTTCGAGTCCCCTTGGGGGTAGTGGTCGAGTTAATGATGATGCGGTAGAAGCCAGCTAATTAGTTGCTGGCTTTTTGTTTTTTTCATGCATTTTAGAATCACGAAGTTATGGTGCCATTTTTTGCAACCTGTGCCAAAGGGCTGGAGCCTGTGCTCGCCCGCGAACTGACGCCATTGCTTGCCTCTGATATCAACATCGGTCGAGGAGGCGTTCATTTTTCTGGCGATCAAGAATTGCTTTATAGAGCGAATTTGCAATTGCGTACAGCTATTCGCATCCTAAAGCCGATTCTGCATGCACGAGTCGAATCGCCAGAACAACTCTATGACTGCGTTCGCGCGTTGGATTGGTCGCAGTATTTGACCCCCGAGCATACCTTGGCCGTGGACGCGAACGTGCGTGACTCCCATATCACCCATTCACACTATGCCGCACTCAAAACGAAAGATGCCATTTGCGATTGGTTCATCGACAAAGTCGGCCGGCGGCCCAACGTGGATGTTGAGCGCCCAATGGTTGGGTTGAATTTGCATTTGTTCCGCAACGAATTAACACTTAGCTTAGACAGCTCTGGCGATTCGTTGCACAAGCGTGGTTATCGCCCAATTCAAACCAAGGCCCCGTTGAATGAGGCATTGGCCGCAGGCATTCTGTTTCTCAGTGAATGGGACGTTCAGCAACCATTGGCGGATCCCATGTGTGGTTCAGGGACGCTTGTTATCGAGGCGGCTCTCTTGGCCCTCAACATTCCGCCTCGTCTCACGCGAAAACACTTTGGTTTTCAAGGCTGGTTAGATTATGACGTGCGGCTTTGGACCGATATTCGAGACACGGCACGCGCACATATCCGCAAAGAATTACCTGCACCATTGTTTGGGTCAGACCGCAGACGTGATGCGATTATGCTCGCTCATAGAAACGCACGTGCAGCAAGTGTCGGCCATTTGATCGAGTTCAAGCGAACTCCTATTCAGGAATGGATTGCCCCTACTTCGCAACCTGGATTCATCATCGTCAATCCACCTTATGGTGAACGGATCACAAGTCAACGACACCATGCAGGAAACCAAGTGGGACAACTTTATAGCGATATGGTCGAAGTCTTTCAAAAACACGCACAAGGATGGAAAATATTTCTATTCTCAGGGAACATTGAGCTTGAACGCTATTTTCATATTGCCCCATTTTCCAGAATCCCCTTATTTAATGGCAGAATCCCGTGTCATTTGCTGGGATATCAATTTTGAAGCTACAAGTGAAATCAATAAATGTGCTTAATAATAGAACACCTGTACGAAAACAAAACCTTTTTGCCTTGTGTGCGTAAAATAGATACGCCTTCATGAGATCATGTTTTTGAGCTTATGGTATAACACCCTTTATTAACCCCGAGCTACACGAAGCCAAATGAATGAGAAACAATGATGAATCGATGAAATTAGTTCGTCCCTGTTTCGAAACTCTTTGCAACTAGCATTATAGTTATGAGGGACGAACCCCTTCATCGTGTCATTTTGAAAATGTACAAGCTGCAGCTACCTGTTGGCATAGTATTCGCTGAAGAGAATAAAAAGAAAGGCAAACTCATATCAAGGAGGATAGACATGCTCGTTCTTAGTCGTAAACCAGGTCAACGCATATTCATCGGCAATGACATCAGCGTAACTGTCGTGGCCATTAGCGGCAACCATGTCCGCTTGGGTTTTAAAGCCCCCAATGATCTTCCTATTCGACGCGAAGAAATCTGCTTCCAGCCGCCGGCTTTTGATGAACAACCAGAAGATGGCTCAAAACGCTTTCGAAAGAAAGTGAATCCGGTTACCAACGAAGTTACCTACGAAGATCTTTATTCGATTTAGTTGTTGCGTAAACCATGAGGTTGCATCAATAGGCATTCTTGTTGATGATGCCCTTGAAGACGGTCAACCACATGATGCGTAGATCGAACCAAGGATTCCAATGGTGAATGTAATACAGATCATGTTGCAGGCGTTTGCGTAACGATGTATTGCCACGCCAGCCGTTAACCTGCGCCCACCCTGTAATGCCTGCCTTCATCGCATGCCGAACCATATAGTTAGGGACGGTTTTCCGAAACTTCTCGATGAAAACGGGCCTTTCTGGTCGCGGTCCGACCAGGCTCATTTCGCCTTTCAAAACATTGAATAACTGAGGCAATTCATCCAAGCTGGTTTTCCTCAAAAATGAGCCCATGACCGTTCGCCGCGGGTCGTTGGCTCGCGCCCAGACAGCACCCGATTGTGCTTCCGCATCCACACGCATCGTGCGAAACTTTAACATTTGAAAGCTGACGCCGTTCAAACCACACCGTTCTTGCCGATAGAGCACTGGACCTTTACTTGTCAGTTTGACCATCACTGCAATGAATGCCATCAGCGGAGCCAGCATGACCAAGGCTACTAATGAAAGGACCACGTCCATAGAGCGTTTCACGATAACATTCAGTCCATGATGGGGATTCTCACGCAGACCAACAATTGATAATCCATCCAACGTTGTCGTTTTCAGGGAGATGGCAGCCATGGAAGGGACATCGAGCACCAAGCGCACATCGACATAACTGGCGCTCAAGACATCAAAAACTCTCCTTGCTTCATGATAACGATGAAATGGCAACGCAATGAACACATGTCCGACATAATGTTGTTCAACTAGTTTGGGCAGTTCATCGATGCCGCCCAGGATGTTCAAATCGCTCGCCCATGGGGTTGGCTGATCTTCGATGAATCCGACGGCAAACATGCCAGTCCAACTGGCATGCCGTAAAGCCCTGGCCATGCGGCGAGCCTCGCGGCCGGTTCCAACTATCAAAGCAGGCTGAGCGTTATATCCTTTCCTTCGATAATGCCGAATCAACTGCCAGGATGTTCGCCGAGCCATCAACACCAAGGCCATGGTTAGCCCATAGAACAGCACCATGGTCAAGCGCGACTCGTAAGGATCCTGGCGATAGAAAACCGTGGCCAGGACGAAAAGCAAGAGCAGCGAAACACCTTTGAACACACTGGCCAATTCTTCACGATAGCGGCGGAGGCGATTGACGTCGTACATGCCCGCTAATCGATAGGCCATGAGCGCGAGCAAGCTGAGCAGTGGGAGATGCTCCAGGCACTGAGTAAAACTTGGTGCTTCCTTGGCGACATTAACCCAACCGGATAGAAACCGAACCCAATAGGCACCGGTCCATGCTATTCCGGTCAATAACACGTCCCAAAAAACAAACCAAAGAACCAACAGCTGCCGACTCGGTTTGATGAGCATGCTTTGCTTCCCTGCAAAGGCTTTGAAAGGCTAATCCCCCACGCTTATTAAGCATGGATGGCTGACTTTCGTCAAGGCGAGCTGCCCAGATTATCTGATTGACGGTTCATTCCTATGGAAACAGATGCTTAGGCAGGCAGCCAACTCCTTATAATGAACATTTCCAAGCAGATGCATGAACCATGAATGTCCACAACGATTGAGATTCCTGCTCAATGAATCAGCTCATTATCTATGAATATGTACTTAAAGCGGTTACCTTGGCCTTGGCCCTTTGGCTTGGATTGCATGTTAACAACTTGTCAGGGTTCATGCTTTATCTCATGCTCCCGCTGGCAGGCTTATTGACAAGCATCATGCTCGGCGCTCGTAACAAACGCCGTGTCAGCTCTCAAAACCCATCAAAGCCAAACCTCCTCGTCCGAATCGTCTGTTCAACATTGGAGAGGCCATTTCCCAACATCTTCTGCTTCTTAATGGGGTTCACAATCGTCAGTGGTTGTTTGTCATTATGGTTGCAATCTATCCGGTTTTGGCACGTGCTGATTGTCATAGCCATAGGTGGCCTGATCGGCTGGACCCAATTCGCTTTTTTGCAGCATATTCGTTTGCCGGCCTGGAGCAAGCTGACAGCGGTGATCATCGTAGCTGCGAGCATTGGCTTATGCTTACACTGGACAGGCAAACTCACGGGTCAACCTGAACCATCGCTCTGGAGTGGATTGGCCATGTTGCTCTGCACGCCCGCTCTCTTCGTGATGGTTTCGATTGGCCATTCGGATGAAACCGAATGGGAGTTGAGTCTGGTCGGTTTGGTCTTCGGGTTGGCCCTATGGCTGGCATTACCGGAAACCGTTCGCATCCTGGCTGTGGTATTGCCGATCCTATTGCTTGTACTCTACATCAAGCAATATTTACCAACCTGGTTAGCCTTTAAGCACACGCTTTGTGGATTAAGCTCGCTTAACGATGGCAACCCGCGAGAAGCAATTTTGCAATTGCGGACAGCGATGAGACATGCTCCGAATTACCGCGAAGCCCAGTCGGTGCTTTGGCAAGTGCATCGCCAAATCCAACCAAAGGAATTGCAGCAGCAGCCACAATTGCTAGCGCTGCTGGATTTTGAACTTTGCTTGCAGCGCGTTCGCTCATTGCTCTTGCAATCCAATGCACCATCCGCCGATCAACTGCAAGAAGCACTCCAATTGCTGACTTTAATTCTGGACCAAAGGCCACATTGGCAGCCCATCGTCTATTATTGGCGAGCCGTTGCTCATACGCATGCGGGTGAATTGGCGAAAGCCGGCGATGAATTGCAATCCCTTTTGGCAGAAACCAATTACAGTCAAGAACAATTACAAGCCCGTGACCAGATTCACTTGCTGGCTTGGCAGTTGGCTCTCAGGCTGCATCCCCAACTGCGCCAACGAGTTGGCGAACCGTTGCTGCAGCAAGGTTTACGCATGGCAGCCATTGCGGTGGTCGAACAAGCACTGGCCAAGCAGGTGGATGATCCCATCGCTCTCGACTTGAAACAATGTCTTTATGCCGACTTAACGGAATCGGAATATCTCCAATCATTGAATGCATCCGAACTTGGTCAAGTGCAGCATTTCGATCATGTTTACTGTTTTGCACTTGGCAAAGAAGCCTTGCAGGACCCTTTGCGTTGGCGTGATGGCGTGCGGTGGCTGAAAATTGCCGCCCAGGGTCAACCGAAGTCTGCTCCTGCCATCTATCGTCAGATCGCCCAAGCTGCCGCAGCGAATAGTGATCACGAGCTGGCAGCGAAAGCGAGAGATGCCGTTATCGACTGGGGTAGACGGATTGGACCAGATCAACTTACTGAAACCGCACGAGATGCCTATTTCCAAACGGTCAAGCAAGAGGCTGATCAAGCGTATCAACAAGGCCGATGGGACGATGCATTGCGCTACTACCAACTATACGCAGCACATGCAGCAAGCGGTGCAGAAACCATGCGGCTTATCACAGAGCTGTATGAAAAACAGGGTGATGTGCCTCATGCCCTGGTGAGCAACGCACAGTGCATGATTTACGACGCCCAGCACCCGCTGCACCGAGAACGGCAAGATAAATACTACTATTCGCTGTCGCCTGCTCTTTACCACCAAAATGAATCCTTGCTCAAAGCCGCCTTTGATGTCGCCTATTGCATCAACAAAGCCCGAGAATTACTCGATCATCGTCAATGTGGACCTGAACAGGTTGATTGGGCATTGCATCTGGCGGAGCTCGCAGGGGCAGTTGTGCCCACATCCGTATCCGCCCATGTTTTGGCAGGCAGGGCGCGGTTGCGCCGCGGTGAAACGGATCAAGCGAAAGCATTGCTCGAATTTGCACGGCAAACCGTTGAAGGCCAATGGACCAAGTATGATCATGAAGATGATTGGTTTCTGGCCCACCGTTTGCTCGGCGATTTATACCTGGAACAAGGCATGCCCGCGCAGGCTGTTGCTTGCTTTGCTGTTTATCGAAGAGCGACCCAAAGCGGTGCCGCAACCGTGTATAAAATGGGGCAAGCTTACGAACAACTGGACGATGTCAAAAAAGCTATCGCATGTTACGAACACGTGGGCATTTACGACAACCCCCTAGCGGCTGATGCTCGCAATGCCATCTCCCGCCTGAAAAGTCGAAGGGCTAACTGACTAGCGCTGTTCGCGCTCATGAAATCGGTTTGCTCAAACCGTCGATCCACACTAATTGACCTTGCCCAAAATACTCATTTCAAGGCATAATCCCGATTGGACAGCACCAACTGCCTTGACATGTCAGTTCGGCTGCTCATTCATGGATGATTTAGGGAGCAAGGTTGCTCGTATGCTGTTTCATGACACGCAGTTTATTCTCTTTTTCCTTGTTGTCTTTGTCGTCTTCTGGGCGATCCATCATCTGCGCATGCCGCGGGTGTTGTTTCTGCTTGCCTCGAGTTATTTTTTCTACATGGGCTGGAGTGCCAAGTATGCGCTGCTGATCGTCTTTCAAACGGTCAGCGATTACTACATTGCTTTGTGGCTAGTGAAGTTAAAAAACGAACGCATCCGCACCGGTCTGGTCGTTGGCAGTGCTATTGTCAATTTGTCCATTTTGGCACTGTTCAAATACTATGGTTTCTTTACAGAATCCTTCCAGGCCGCTTGCGAGTGGTTCGGCTGGTCTGTCCTGATACCAAAACTTAACGTGTTGTTGCCTGTTGGGATTTCGTTTTACACGTTTCACTGTTTGAGTTACACGCTTGATGTGTATTACCGGAAAATCGAACCTGCACGCAATCTATTCGAGTTTGCCTTGGCTGTCGTGTTCTTTCCGCAATTAGTCGCAGGTCCTATCGTACGTGCTTCGCAGTTTCTGCCGCAATTGGAAGCAACTCCCAAGTTCAATCTCGAACAATTTCGTTCGGGATTGCTGCTCTTTTTTATCGGTCTCATCAAGAAGTCTCTCATCGCCGATACCTTAGCCGAGATGATTGTCGATCCTGCTTTCAAATCTCCCGGTATGGCAAGCGGGCCACATCTGCTGCTGGCGATTTATGCGTACGCATTTCAGATCTACGGTGATTTCGCAGGTTACTCCGACATGGCCATGGGCACGGCTCGAATGCTTGGGTATGAACTGCCCATTAATTTCAACTTGCCTTACCGTGCTCAAGACCTGCGTGAGTTTTGGCGACGCTGGCACATTTCGTTGTCCACCTTCCTGCGCGATTATCTGTACATCCCGCTCGGCGGCAACCGCGGGAGCATATGGGCAACTTGCCGCAATCTAATGATCACTATGCTTTTAGGTGGGTTATGGCATGGGGCCGCCTGGACGTTTGTCTTATGGGGCTTTTATCACGGCCTGCTGTTGGTGATCCAACATCTCTGGGATCTCTATCGTGGGAAACAACCTGCTCGGGTGGATGAAGACGAAAATGACAACGCCTGGTGTTCATCTTGGGCTTCACTATTGCGCGTTTTCGTAACGTTTCATCTTGTTTGTCTGGGTTGGCTCTTTTTCCGCGCTCAGTCCTTCAGCGATATCGGCATCATTCTAACCCGCATCTTTTCCTGGGCGCAGGGAACCTCGGATATCTTCATACGCGAACGCGGCCTCTGGTTCATTTTGCTTGCTGTGCTGATGCACCTGGCACCGCGACAGTGGGTACGCCAAGCGATCAATTGGTTCGTCAGTCGCTCGCCGGAATTCCAGGGCACCATGGCAGCTGCATTAATTGGTGTCATGGGCATTTTTGCGACAGCCAACCATCCGTTTATTTATTTCCAGTTTTAATCGGAATCACAACATGACGCAGTTGCAGCAGCCCGTACGTTTCCGCTTTCTGCCATCCGGCCGGTGGGTAAAGAAACCTGTTGAGCCGACCGCGAAAAGCAAAGCCATCCGCTATCTCGTCCGGCTGGCAGCGACTTTCACTTTTTTGCTCGTTGGCAGTTACTTGTTTGTTGAATGGGCGGGTCTGCGATTTTATCAGCCTTGGACCATGCAGATGATGCATAAAGTGACCTATTTTCAATCGAATGTTATTCATCCAGAAGTGGTTTACCTCGGTACTTCTCAAGTGCACAACAGCGTAATGCCAATGGTGATTGACGCCGAAGCCAAGAAGTTGGGTTTCCAAATCGCCACGCAGCACAACCTAGCCGTGCCGGGTGCGGATATCGAAATCAGTTGGGTCTTGGCGCGCGATCTGCTTAAAGGCGACCGTTTGCCTAAGGTTTTAGTCGTCGGCGTTTTCCCGCTCATTCTTTCAAAAGAGCATAAAGGCTCGGAGTTTTTCCCACGCTATGGCAACCTTTCTGATGTAGCGGACCGTGTTTGGCATGGTGAAGGTGCGCTCAGTGATTTAGGCATGGTGAGTCGTCGTGGACTGGAAAATCTGCTCCAGTTGCCCTTTTATCGCTTCCGCAAAGTATTGCCGGGCTATCGCTGGGATTTTCTCGAAGAAAGCCAAGGGGGTTCGTGGGTGCCGCGTATGGCTGACCAGCCCGCGTCACGAACGGATCAAGAATGGCAACAGGTCTTGCTGAACATCAATCGAGGCGATGTCAATCAAATGACGTTCAGCAATGACACCCGGCCCGCGCGGATCCTCAATAAATTCCGCGACCTGGCCAAAGAACGCGGTATGGTGTTGCTTGTCATCCTGCCCCCCCAACGCTTAAAGGCCACCCAGTTCTACAACCGTTATGACACATGGATGACCAACTTCTGCCAACAAGAGGGAATCGCTTATTTCAATCTCAATGACGAAGATGCTTATGATCGAGATGATTTTGTTGATCCATACCACCTTAACGTCAAAGGAGCAGAGAAATTCAGCCGGGCTTTGACACCTTATATCATCCAGGCCGTTAAACAAACTCGTTCGAAGGAAGCAGCAACGGTTGCGAACCAAGGCACGGCTGCAAGGGTCCTACCATAATCTCTGTTGCGTCTGATGGACTGGTCTGAACCTGCATCTGGGCTGTCTTGACCTTCAACCTTGGCTCTATATCATCTCAAAGGATTTACCGCTAACGGCACAAGACTTCAAACGCTTGAGCCATTACCCCGTGGTGTAACTGGTAACACTAGGGATTTTGGTTCCCTCATTCCTGGTTCGAATCCAGGCGGGGTAAATCCTTCCTTCGTTTTTTCAATTATCTTTTCTTGGACACCAAGCGAGCTGTTTCTTCCCGTTCACGTCAACAACGAAACTGTCAACGTTTTACATTGCGTGAACTCAGTGTAAGACAACTGACCTAAGGTCGTGTGATTTCAGGGATTACAGATCAATGATGGCAAGGTGATTGTATTCGCTGCAACGGGGCTTGTTATTATGCTCCGGCAAACACACAATGTGGGCTGTTCGCTGGATTCTAATCCGATGCGATTCATTTTTGAAACCAACTATTACGAGGCCATATGCATCGCTGGACTATCATCCTTGGCGCGCTCTTTATTATCTGTCAATGGCACCCATCAGGTGCCTCAGCAGTTATACGTGATGAGACCAACGACGCCCAAACGGCCTTTTTCGACAAAGAACCCATACCCACGATCCGCATTTTGCTTAGTGAAGAGGCCGCTGCCAAACTGCGAGCCGAACCGCGTCAATATGTCAAAGCACAATTCACTGAAAACGGGAAAGCCACATTCGCCAATGTTGGCATTAAGCTGAAGGGCCAGGCCGGCAGTTTTCGTGGGCTGGATGATCGACCCGCCATCACGCTGCACATGACCCGATACGGCGGCAAAGCCCGCTATCACGGTTTGACCAAGTTTCATCTCAACAACTCCGTGCAAGACGAATCCTATTTGTGTGAGTGGATCTGCGCGCGAATGTGTTTGGCTGCCAAGGTGCCTACACCGCGCTCAACACATGCAAGGGTTTGGCTCAATGGTCGAGATTTGGGGTTGTACGTCCTTAAAGAAGGTTTTGACAAACCATTCCTGAGTCAGTTTTTTACCCAGGTCGATGGGAACCTCTATGATGGCGGCTTCCTGCAGGACATCGATGCACCATTGAACAAAGAATCAGGCAATGGTCCAAGTGAGCATCGCGATCTGCAAGAATTACTTGCCGCCTGTCGTGAAGCTGATCCTGTCAAGCGATGGCAAGCCATTCAAACTCGGCTAGACGTGGACGCATTTATTAGCTTCATGGCCATGGAACGTTTGTTGTGCCATTGGGATGGATACACGATGAACAAAAACAACTATCGTATCTACTTCGACCCCAAAACGAAAAAAGCCCATTTTTTCGCACATGGGATGGATCAAATGTTCCAGGATGTCAACTTTCCCCTGCTCTCATTGCCGCCGACCATTGTTGGCAGCGCGGTGCTGCAAAATACAGCTTGGCGAAAGCAGTATCGCGATCGTATCAAAAAACTGCTGCCGCTATTTAAGCCAGAGTCTTTGAATCGCATGGTGGATGCCAGCCTCAGTCGCATGCAACCCGTTGTCGATTCCTTGGGCAAAAGTTTTGCTGATGCTCATGCTCTCCGCGTTCGAGAGTTGAGAGAGCGGCTCACGGCACGCTATGCCCATGTCATTGCCCAAATGAAACAACCCGACCCATCGCCATTGGAATTTGACACGAAAGGCGAAGCTACACTCAACGAATGGTTCGCGGAGCAGACTTCAGATACAACGTTGGAAGAAGTGACGCAAGAAGGCAAAACACTCTGCCTGATCCGCGTTGGACCTTCGGGAGATTGTGTGTCCTCTTGGCGACAACGCGTGATGCTCGCCAAAGGTAAATACCGAGTTGAATTGAAAATGAAAGCTGAAGGCGTTGAGCCACGCAAAGATGCGCAGGGCGAAGGCGCAGGCTTGCGGATTTCAGGAAGCCAACGACAGAACAAACTCATCGGCAACCAGGATTGGCAAACGGTGACATACGACTTTGAAGTGCTCGATGAGTTACGCGAAATCGTTTTCGTGGCTGAATTACGGGCAACCAAGGGAACATTGCTCCTTGAATCGACGGCGCGTCTCGTGCGCTTGAACTAACCGATCGCCCAATATCTACATCAGCCTGCAGGGATTGTAAACATGCGAAATCAAATCATGGTGATCGCACCCTACTGGTTGGATACAGCGCAAACTTGGGTGTTTGATGATCCGAACACCGGGCTCGTGCAGGAACCGTTTGTGAGTGGCATTCCTGATATGATTGATAGTCTGGTTGCCGAAATCCCCGATGCTCGCCGTGGTTTTCGTTTATTGTTTTCCCAAAGTCCGTTTCCGGGTTTTCAAAAAAAACTGCAATGGTGTGAAGAAGAAATGGGAGGTCATTGGTATATCGAAGCAGACACAGGCATGAAAGGTTGGCTTTGCCCAGCCCTGTATCGTTATTTTGCTGAGGTTCCACAGCAGCTTTACGTCAAAGCGGAGCCTTTAAGGAGTTCAAGTCAACCATTCCACCGAACACGTACGTAAATTGTAAAATGCACCAACGACCCTTAAGTGGTCTTTACGAACCAGTGATCGCAATACCGGACCGTTATCACGAAGCTTGTGGACGACACACCGGACATTGGCTCTGATGGCAGCATCGAGTTGATTGAGTCGTACATCCTTCACTTCATGAATGGCCGGGGCAATATCATCCACAATCCGGCATAAATGACCTTCTATTGGTTGATCACTAAGCACGGCGTCCCTAGCTGCAGTGACCGCACCACACCCTTCGTGTCCAAGAACGACCACCAAGGGAACGTGTAAATGCTCCGTTGCATATTCAATGCTGGCGAGCGTGTCATCGTCTGCTACATGGCCAACCTGTCGGATAACGAACAAATCACCCAGCCCTTCATCGAAGATGATTTCCGGCGCCACGCGCGAGTCTGAACAGCCCAAAACAACGGCAAAGGGATGCTGTGCACTTGCCAACGACTGGCGCCAGAGGATCTCGCTATGGGGATGCTTTGAATGTTGTTCAACAAAGCGTTTGTTCCCATCGATGAGTCGCTGCAAAGCTTCTTGAGCGGAGGGCACATCGGCCAGCGATTGCAAAGCGTGCGCCGGATCAATTTGATGCAATTGATCCGGTTGGTTCTTGACCATTTGAACTAGGCTAGTCAGAGATGCTCCTCCAGCCAAACCTAAAGCTGCAAATAGCAAATCCCGGCGGGTAACGTTCATGATTTCTAATCCAGATTGGTATATCCGAATGGTTCATGCTCACTGTTCAATAACGATATTTTAATGTTTTCTGCCAAAACGAGTAAGATCGGTTGCAACTAATATTAGATCCCTCCCAGTTGCAGTTGAGACACATTTCCGTTACATTTCCAAAATGCACGATCGGATAAGCGATCAACCACGAACGGGCTCGATGATGCTTTGTCATCCCACCCAATTGCCTTGCAGAGTTTTGACAGCCGAACAGAAAGGACCCGCTATGCAACGCCGAATCGCCTTTATTGGGCTGACCGTTGGAGTTCTTTTAGTTGCCCAAATCTTGAATTCTGTAACCCCGACCCATTTAGCAGCCCAACAACCAAGCAAGCCAGAGGCCAAACCCCCTGCTCCGAAGACGTTTAAAGTGGCGAAAGAACTATTCCAACTGGATATCAGCCTGAAAGGTTCGTTGGAAACGAGCGCTATGATCGAAGTGCTGGTACGTCCCGACCAGTGGAGTTCTTTTCAAGTCTTGAAGGCTTTACCCCATGGCAGTTTAGTTAAGAAAGGTGACACACTGGTAACGCTCGATATGGAAAAGATCGACGACGCCATCCAGGACTTGGAAAATGCCCGCATCATCGGCGAATTGGCACTGCGCTTGGCCGAGGAAGATTTGCGCACATTCGAACAAACCATGCCGATGGACCTAGAACAAGCAGAAGTCTCCATGAGGCAATCCGATGAAGACAAGCAAATGTTTCTGGATTTCGGTAAAGCCTTGGCGTTGGAGCAAGCTGAACAGAATCTGAAATCTTCACGGCATAATTTGGAATACACCATGGAAGAGTTGAAGCAGCTTGAAAAAATGTATCGCTCCAAGGATCTGACGGAAGAAACGGAAGAATTGATATTGAAGCGGCAACGCCGTGCTGTTGAAAGTGCTCAGTTTTGGCTGAAGGGTTCAGAACTTCGCCATCAGCAAACGATCAAATTTGACATTCCGCGACAAGAACGAAGCCTATTAGAGGGGAATAAGCGTCAAGCCATAGCATTGCATAAGGCTAAAACAACCCTACCCATGCAGCTACAGCAAAAACGACTGGAATTCGAGCGCATGAAGCGAGAACGTAAGAAAAGCGATGAGCGCTTGGCCAATCTGAAGAAAGATCGAGCGATGATGGCGATGGCCGCTCCGGCCGATGGCATTCTTTATTATGGCAAGTTTACCCGTGGCCAATGGAGCAATGCCGCCAGCATAGAGCAAATAATGGCCAATGGCTCCTTGCCGCTTAACCAGGTGATCATGACGATTGTTCAACCCAAGCCATTGAATATCCGCGCAACCATCGAGGAAAAGGATCGCGGTCGAGTAAAAGTAGGTCAAAAGGGTAAAGTCACCGTGACCGCTTTTCCGAACGAAAAGCTTGCAGCAACGATGCAAAAAATCGATCCAGTGCCATCGATCGGCGGAGGTTATGAAGCTGACTTGACCTTTGATGAGGCATTGACGAACAACGCCTTGATGCCAACGATGTCGGTTTCCGTGAAATTAAATGTGTATCGCAAGGAAAATGCCTTAACGCTACCCAGTTCTGCCATCTTTACGGAAGAAGATGACGAAGATCATGCCTATGTTTGGTTTTATCAAGAAGGCAGCAAACCAACGAAACGCACAGTGAAAGTCGGCGATAAATCAGGCAACAAAACCGAAATACTCTCTGGATTGAGCGAAGGCGACCTGGTCCTGCAAACCAAACCAGAAAGTGATTCCAAATAGTTCTTGCACGACCACGAACCATGCGGCTCGTGGTCCTTTTTGCTTTCTATCCTAATTATTGCGAGAGTTCATAATGGGCGCATTGTGGATGCTGATGTGTTGGTCTTTGTGCTACCCTTACCAAGATCAAACGAAACCCAATGCTTCGGGAGAACACAAACCTACGGATCCGAAAATTATCCGTCCGATTCCCAAGCCTCAGCCAGCTAAACCACTTTCTCCTAAGGCGGTGGATGATGCCATTCAAAAAGGCATTAATTACCTCTTGCTGAATCAAAATCAAGATGGATCGTTCGGAACAGCCGAATTGACCAAGGCTTTGAATATTTATGCCCCGGTGCCTGGCGCCCATGATGCATTTCGCGGCGCGGTTACCTCAATGTGCATCACGGCACTGATCGAAACAGGCGATCCCCGATCGGAAGTCAGGGAAGCCATCGAGCGTGCCGAAAAATGGCTCATGGAAAATCTGCCCAAGGTCAAACGGGCCACGCCCGATGCCATCTACAACGTTTGGGCGCACGCCTATTCCATTCAAGCATTGGCCAAAATGTACAAGCGCATCCCAGGCGATCAAGAACGGCAGAAAAAAATCGCTGACTTGATTCGGCTGCAATTCGACTATCTGGACCGGTTCGAATCGGTCGATGGCGGTTGGGGTTATTACGACTTTAAAATTGGTTCTAAAAAGCCAGCCGTGGATTCAACTCCATTCACGACGGCAGCAGTGCTCGTTGCATTCAAGGATGCAAAAGACATCGGCATTGAGCCGCCTGCCAAGCTCGTCAAGCGGGGTGTCGATTCGCTCGTTCGGCAACGCTTGCCCGATTTCAGTTATCTGTACGGCGAATACCTGAAATGGGTGCCGCAAATGGGCATCAACAAACCGGGCGGTAGCTTGGGCCGTTCGCAAGCGTGCAACATCGCCTTGCGTTATTGGGGCGATGAAAAAGTTACGAACGACATCATCTGCAATTGGCTCAACCGGCTCATTACCAACAACATCTGGCTGGACATTGGCCGCAAACGGCCTGTACCGCATGAATCATATTACCAGGTGGCAGGGTATTTCTACTATTTCGGCCACTATTACGCCGCGTTGTGCATTGAAGCATTGCCTGCAGCGGAGCGTCCCTTTTACCAGGACCACCTAGCCAGCATCATCATCAGCAAACAAGAGCAAAATGGCTGCTGGTGGGATTACCCACTGTATAATTACCACTTTTGCTATGGAACCTCCTTTGCGCTGATGACTTTGCAACGCTGCAAACACGATCAGGCGAAATCGAATGGTCATAAGTAATGATGCATAAGACGCTTGTTTTACTTCTTGCCCTTGACAGGTGAGAACTGTCCAGGATTCGACAAAAACTTGATCAGGTTTTCCATAAACTCGGGTTTAGAAAACGTGTTCATGTGACTAGCTTGGTCCAGAACAACGACATGGCAATGCGGTTTGACTTTCTTCAGTTCATCCAATCCAGCGTTCAGCGGATCTTGATCACCAATCATTACCAGCAACGGTACTTGGTTGCCTTTAACCTTGTCTTCCGATACGGCCAGTTTTCGGATGCCCCGAGCACAGGCCGCCAAGGCTTTGGGATCGTTGGTCGCCATCAAGATCTTATTCACAGCCTTTAGACGTTCTGCGTCGGGTTTTGGTTGACCGGGAGGGGTCAAAAAGTTGATTAATGGCGTTAGGCCTTCTCCCTTTTCTAATGACTCTGCCAATACATCGATGTTGCCGGGAAATTCCTTTTGGTACCAACCCACCCCGCCTGCCGTGGCCGACAATAAGCGGTCGGGATATTCTGCCATCATTTTCATCGTAATGAAGCCGCCCATGGAATAACCAACAACATGGGCCTTGGGGATTTTGAGATGATCCATCAAGTGGATCACATCTTTGACCATGGTCACTCCATACTGTTCGACGTCATGTGGTTTATCGCTTCGGCCATGTCCGCGATTATCGTAACTGACGACATAATGATCTTTGGCCAGCATCTTCGTTATGCCAGGGAGCCCCCATTGCACATGACGATTGGCACAAAAACCATGGATGAGGATAACGGGTTCTCCATTACCCTCACAGGAATAGTGGATTTTTATGCCATCGATATTGCAAACGTCATCTTTAGCGGCAAGCCTTTGTTTGATCCGATCTTGAGCAAATAGCTCAATGCTCAGCAATCCACCAAACAGTTGAAGTAATAAGCCCATGATCAATGCGTGCCTTAGCTTCATGATCGCTTCCAACCTATTACAAGAATGCGATTGAATCGCTTATGACCAACTTGCGGGTCGACATCAACTCGTGTACCTTGTGCATATCCTAAACTTAATGAACACCTTCTAAAAGAGGAATGTCTCGTTGATGCGTAACCACAGATTTATATGGGTGATGTTGATTGGAGTGTTCATTGGCAATTCATGGTTGCAGGGTCAATCGATTAACCCGCAAGGAAGTCCGCCGGTTGCAACTTCCTCAGAATCAAAATCTGGACTTAAAGAGAAGGTGCCTTTAGAAAAGCCTATCCTTACCGAACATACCATACAATTAACGGGTCAGCCCTTCACTTATCAATCCTCAGCTGGCTATATGCCAATTAAATCCGAAGACGGCAAAACAACAGCACAGATTTTTTATATTGCGTACACACATGGTCCTGCGAGTAATAACAACACACGGCCCATTACCTTTTCTTTTAATGGGGGGCCTGGCTCTTCGTCAGTGTGGCTGCATCTAGGTGTGCTCGGGCCTAAACGCGTCGTCATGGGTGAACAAGGCGAACTGCTTAAGCCGCCGTTTAAGCTAGTTCCAAACGAATATTCGCTGCTTCAGCACAGCGATTTAGTCTTCATTGATCCGGTTAGCACTGGTTATAGTCGAACGACCGAAGCAGGCAAACCGACTGACTTCCACGGCGTCAAACAAGACGTTCAGTCCGTGGCAGAGTTCATACGACTCTATTTAGTGCACAACAACCGCTGGGCCAGCCCGAAGTTTGTCATAGGTGAAAGCTATGGCACGACACGGGCGGCCGCATTGGCTCTACACTTGGCAGACCAGCATGGTATTTATCTCAACGGCATCATGCTGGTTTCGGCAATTTTGAATTTTCAAACAGCACGCTTCGAAGAGGGCAATGACATGCCCTACATTTTGTACTTGCCCAGTTACACCGCCACGGCATGGTATCACAAAAAGTTGCCTGCTGATTTGCAGTCAGACTTTAAAAAAACCCTTGCCGAAGCCGAAGCCTTCGCGGAAGGGCCTTATGCCACGGCGTTGCTCAAAGGCAACAAATTGAGTCGCGATGAAAAGCGGCAGATCGCGCAACAAGTGGCAAGGCTCACGGGTCTGAGTGAAGAATATGTCCTGCAAACCAATTTGCGCATTAACAGCATGTTCTTTATGAAAGAACTTATGCGCAGCGAAGGGAAAACTGTTGGCCGATTCGATAGCCGAATAACTGGCATCGACGCATCCGGCGTGGGACAAGCATTTGATTACGATCCAAGCTATTCAACGGTGCTCGGACCATACGCTCAAACGATTAACCATTACTTGCGTACTGAACTCCATTACAACAACGACCTACCCTATGAAATCTTGACCAACAAAGTTCAACCCTGGGATTTCAGTTCGGCACAAAACCGCTATTTGAATGTGGCTGTTGATTTGCGGCAAGCGATGACCAAAAACCCGCACCTGCAACTGTTCGTGGCCAGCGGCTATTACGATTTAGCAACACCGTACTACGCCATGGATTACACGATCAATCATCTCAGTTATCGATCGAATCTGCACGAACGTGTGACCAAGGCTTACTACCCTGCCGGTCACATGATGTACATTCAAACGGAATCATTAAAGAAATTGAGCAAAGATTTGGCAGATTTTGTCCGAGCTGTGCAAGCCGAGCCAAAGGGAAAATGATGCCGGCGCGCGTCTAACGTTACGAGCGGCATTCGTTTACAAGCCCAAGGTCTTCTGCAAACCCGAACGCAAATCCACACGGGGCTGATATCCGAGTTCCGTTTGTGCTTTATGGATGTTCGCACAAGAACGGCGGATGTCACCTTCACGCGCAGGTGCAAAGATGGGCTGCAGTTGCCTGCTAAGCAGAGTATTTAGATGATGCACCAATTCCAGCAAGTTTGTGCCATGACCTGTACCAATGTTATAGACCAATTCGCCATTTGATTGATCTGCGGACCAGGGCTTTTGGGCAGCCGCTACTAACGCTGCACAGACATCAGCCACATAAACAAAGTCTCTGCTTTGCAAGCCATCACCAAATATGGTGGGTCTCTCACCACGGCTCATGAGATTTGCAAACCGGGCAATAACACCCGAGTAAGGGCTTTTCATGTCTTGCCTGGGACCATAAACATTGAAGAACCTTAGCCTCACGCAAGGCAATTGCAAGCCGGCGGTAAAAGCCTGGCTATAGAGTTCACCCGCGAGTTTCGCAGCTGCATAGGGTGAACAGGGCCTTAAAGGGTCGGTTTCCGATTGCATGGGTCGATCAACATTCCCATAGGCACTGCTGCTGGCTGCATAAACGACGCGCAGGACCCCTGCACGCTTGGCTGCCCAAAGAATTTGCAGGGTGCCTGTGGCGTTGACGGCATGGCTGGTCATTGGGTCTTCCATGCTGGCTTGCACTGAAGCTAGCCCCGCAAGGTGAAATACCCAATCCTTGTTTTGCATCACTTTTTCGGTCAATGGCTGATCGAGAATCGAGCCACGAACGATCTGCAGATGACCTGAAGCTGCTGGCAAATGTTCAAGCTTGCCAGACGAAAAATCATCCAGCACAACCACCTCATGCTGGTTCTTTAAGAGATGTTCGACCAAATGGGACCCGATGAAGCCGGCCCCTCCTGTCACCAAGCAGCGCATGCTCACCTCAAACGACGTTTTGTCCTTCTGGTCGCACCCGCATCGCTTTGCGCAAGGACAGGATTTCGCTCAAATGATCGAGCGTGACCATCCCCACGAGTTGACCATTTTTGACGACGGGAAGAGCCTGAAAATCACCATGATCAAACGCATCAGCCATACGGTCGAGCATCAGATGCGGATCAAGCGTTTTGAAATGGGTTTGCATAATCTCGCCCACGGTTGTCGCCTGGCGCGGACGAGCGAATGTTTGCAAGAGATCGCTGCGTGTGACCATGCCGACCAACCGTCCTGACGCATCCAGCACTGGGAAATCTTGTTGAAACCCATTCAAGATCAGTTCGACGACCGAGGCCAATGAATCCTCAGGAGCTAAGGTTTTAAATTGGGTGAGCATGACTTTTTGAATGGGAATACCGGATAGCAGGGCATTCATGCGGACCATGTTGGCTTCATTTTCGGCTCCCACCCAAACAAATAAAGCAACGAAAAGCATGAGCGGGTTGCTGAAGATGAGCAAGCCGGCTGCCCCCATGGCCAGGGCTAACCCTTGCCCGATGCTGGCAGCGATGTTCGTCGCCACCACGTAATCCATGCGGATGGCCAATAGCGCTCGCAGCACCCGACCTCCATCCATGGGGAAGGCGGGTATCATATTGAACACGGCCAGTGCGATGTTCAGCAGCATCAATTTGCTCAGGAAGCCGCCGGTTCGATTCATCAAGGAATCCCAGGAAAATAGCTCCCCAGCGATGTTGAGACCAATAAACAACGCCGCCGCAATGACAACATTCACCAAGGGGCCTGCCAACGCCACGATTAACTCTTGCTTGGGGTCGTCGGGCATGCGTTCGAGTCGGGCGACACCGCCGATGGGCAGGAGCGTTATATCCCTGGTGGCAATGCCATAGCGGCGTGCCGCCAAAGCATGACCTAATTCATGCAAGACGATGATAAAGAAGACGACAATGATAAAGCCCATCGCCATCAAGGCGTCTATCCATCGATGGGTGTTTTGATACCAGACAAATCCGACGTATGCAAGCAACAGCAAAAAAGTGGTGTGGATATAAACATCGATGCCTGCCACTTTACCGATTCGCCAGGACCAACGCATGAATGCCCCTCTAATGCTTCATCAATAACCAACCCATTCGGATGGCCATTGCCTTTTTCTGTTTATTTGCCCATCCTTCTATTCTACGGTAGCCTTACTGTTTAAGTTAAATATGAGCCAAAAAAGTGATCGACAACATTATGGGATAGGTTGAAGTTCATCCCTTTGCTCGGCATAGTATGAAGCAGCATAGGCGGGTGACCCATTCTGCTTTCAGCCCAACTTCCGAGAGACGGTTCGATGATGAATTTGGTGCAATCGGCCACGGCAGCTCTGCATGTTTTGAAAGATCAGTTAGCTCAGATTGAACCGTCGGCTCAAATGGTCAGCCATGCAACATTGCGGCGGATCGTCAAAGAGCATCGCCATATGAATGGTTTTTCCCTAGGCCTGCCCTTGCGAAGCGGTTATCTATTGCCTTTAGAAGATTATTGTGCCATTGAAGATGAGCCGGTTAAGCATCGAGATTCTTTGTCACCCGAATGGAAACTGCTCCTGCCCGAGCCGACCTACCGCCAACGCACCAATTGGCCGCTTCGCGAACTGCAACGATTGGTTTGGAGGCAATTGTTTTTTTTACGACTCCAGCGGCAACTCTTGCTCAGCCTTCAGCAAGGCCAATTGACCGAGCAGGCTTTGTGCGAACGCCAACATCGGATTGGCTGGGTGGCTTACGATGAGATTCGACAAGTCTTGATACGCGATCGTTATGTCTTGCCGCCGTGGAATGAAACAGAACTTTGGATTACGTTTGTGTCGTTGTTTTGGGAACTCCATTTTTTTCAACCCGACGCGTTGCCTGTTTGGTTTCCCTCATTCACAATCGATCAAACATTGATCGATTGGATGCGACAGGATATAGACGTCGAATCTGTTTGGCAAGCGAGCCGTTTAGGCGAACTTCATGAATTACAACTTCCGACTGCGTCCGTGGAAGCTGAAGCCCATGACATCGACGATACCCGAAAAGCGGCAACACGACCTCCAGCATCAGAGTCCATCAAGCTAACGATTCGATGGGATCGCCAATGGCTTTTACGTCTAGCGGATTATGCACGAAGCAAAGGCAATTATGTACGTTCCGCTATTTTGCGGGTTCGTCTAGCCCGGAACGTACCTGAAGCAGCTGAAGTCCTACAAGCTCAAGCTCACGACGATTTGGATCAGATGTTGAGCCAGTTACAGCAATGTCTCGAAAGCCCAGCATCGACGCTTGCATTATGGCGATTGGTATTGCATCAATTGCTCGCACCTGCAAGCCATGGCCTATGGCCAGTGGCTGCGCGCTTTCTTTACGATCTGCAAAAAGTCTATTTGGACTTAAGCAAGCCGCTCTTCACGACGGACTTGATTGTTTGGATCAGAACGTTGGGTCAACAACCCATCCGCAGGCCTTTGCCACATGTCCCGCGTGCCTTGGCATTACGTCATCTGCGCCGCGTTTTAAAACGTTTGCCAAGTTTATCATTAGCATTACCCATTCACAACGAACTCAAGAAAGTTGTTGAAAGTTGCATAGAAGATCAGGAAAGCAAACTACGTCAGCAACTCAAACCCGTTTTGACCGAGGCCCTACAAGGAGGGGGACTGGTTCCCCAGAATCGGCCCGAACAGATCGGTTTAGCGAAAATCGTGGCAGGGCTAAGCGACCATATTGTCGATCGAGGCCGGTGCACGTTTAGTCAGTTGCGCGACACCCTTTCGGGCAATCAATTAAAGTTGAATGACTTGATCAGCCCAATGGAGTTTATCAAAGGCGATGCACTGCTGAAAACAGACCGCCAATTGGCGTTTGCCGTCGATGGGTTATATCGTCCCGGCGAATTCTATTTACGCTGGTTTCAAAGTCTTAGTTCATTAGCTTTTGGCACAAAGTCAGGACGCTTTCTAACGCGCTATTTGGCCATTCCCTTTGGTAGTGCGTTTTGCATCTTGGAGTTTGCTCTTCATTTCCTGAATCCCCTATTAAAGCATCTCCCTCCAGATGCATTGAAGTTTGCCTTTTGGTGGAGCGTATTGGGTCTGGGCTTGTATCTCATGGGTCTCATCTATGTACCCTTGGTTCAACAGGTAAGTCTGCGTGTCGTACATAAGCTTGGGCAGCTTTTGCAGCTGGTATTCATTCGTTTACCCCGCTGGATGGTCGATCTGCCTCCGATCAAGCGGTTCTTGAACCTGCGTTCAGTGCAATGGTGCACAAGGCATCTGGTCAGCCCGCTGCTCGTAATGATGTTGACCGCGCTGTTGCTGTATTTATGGGGGTTTTCCGAATGGACCACATGGAGCTACAGTCTGGCCATCTTTGGTTTGCATCTGGGATTGAAACTAACCAAACCGGGTCGTGAGTGGCTGGATTCCGGAACGGATGCTTTGTTGCTCGTATGGGAACGTATTCGCTTCGATTTTATCCCCGGCCTTTTTCGTTGGATCATGGACTTCTTCCAGACCCTGGTTCATTCCATTGAACGGTTGCTTTACAGCGTGGATGAATGGTTACGTTTCCGTGGTGGCGAGAACTCGGTCAGTATTGTCTGTAAAACTCTGATCGGCGTGATTTGGTTTTGCATTACGTATGTGCTTCGTTTCGCCATCAATTTATTGATTGAGCCACAGATCAACCCTTTGAAACATTTTCCCGTGGTGACGGTATCGCACAAGTTGCTATTGCCCACGATTCCTCACGTCGCCCAACTGCTCGAAAAAGTAAGTCCCGGCTATTCTGTGGTTGAGTATCAAGCCTATGCCACTTCCTTGGTCTCTGGCATTCCGGGCATTTTCGGCTTCCTGGTCTGGGAGTTGAAAGAAAACTGGAAGCTCTATGCTGCCAATCGAGCTGATACTATTCGCCCCATGATCATTGGTCACCATGGTGAAACGATGTCACGCTTATTCCGTCCTGGATTTCACTCCGGTACCATCCCCAAGATTTTTGCAAAATGGCGGCACGCCACCCGACGATATGCCATGCGCACAGGCACAAAAGCCCTCGCAGCCAGGCATCGCTTGTCTTTGGAACATGTCCAACATGACTTGGACCATTTTTTTTACCGCGAAGGCTTGGCTTACTTTCAGCCTGATTTTGGTTGGTCGATTGGCCCTGTGCGTTTGCAGCAGCTTCTTGTAGCCACCAATCGGTGCGATGTCTATTTCATTTGCGAAGGCCATGAGGATGCCCGCCCACTGCATCTTGCCCTATGGGAGCAGCATCGCCGATTGATAGGACAGGTTGTAGACCTAGGATGGCAATCTTCTCTCGCTGAACACGACCAAGAGCATGTGCGTATGGTCTGCCTGGGTTTGATGGCTCAGGCAGGCGTGAATGTATTGTTGCTGGATGAATTGCAGCAAAGGGATAGCCGACCAGAATGGCAAGAACAACCCGTCGAACTAATGTTTCGATCTGAAGGGCCAACTCTCATAGCAACTGACCACTGGACCTTGCTCAAGTCAATGCCATGGCCCGAATGCAAACATGTTCAACTGAAACGGCAAAATAGGGACCTTTCCTATCAACGTTTTGAACTCACCTGGGAAGAATGGCTACGATTTTGGAGCAACCGTTGACCTTTACGTGATTGTCCCTTAAATTATCTGTTCACCGAATCAATGCCTTTTTGTGTGGAGTTTGTACGAATGGTCCGCAAGAAACTCGGTCCGGGAAGGAAAAATCGATGTCGTTTTTGCACCCCGCAGGGATGCCCTCGACCTGCCTTCGTGGACTACAAAGACATCGCAGGTTTGAAAAAACTGTGCACCGCCCAAGGGCGCTTGCTCAACCGCAAACGGACAGGTCTTTGTGCCGCATTTCAGCGAGCAGTGGCCACTGCTGTTAAGCGAGCTCGTTTCATGGCATTATTGCCCTACGTTGGTGAATAAGTCACTCTTCACTTTTCGGCGTTAAGCCCGAGTGTCCTATGCAATCCGTGACGACGACTCCGGTTCCGCTTCTGGAAGTGTGGCGCGGAGGACGTTTGGAGTCGGTCCATTACGGAAGCATTGCCGTCTGCGATTTGAAGGGCAAACTTATTTATGCCCGCGGGAACCCGCAAACGCCAACCTATCTCCGTTCGAGTGCGAAGCCGTTTCAAACCATCGCTTCCGTCAAGCTTGGCACAGCAGATCATTTCCAATTTACGGATGCCGAAGTGGCCATGATGTGCGCGTCGCATGGTGGCCAAGCCATTCACACACAAGCCATCCAAGGCATGGCGCAAAAGTGCAAGGCCAGCCTCGATCTGTTGCAATGTGGCCCGCATGTCCCCTATCACGAAGCCACGGCAGAGGAGTTGGTTCGACGCGGTGAAAAGCCCGCTCGGATTCATAACAATTGTTCAGGCAAACATATGGGGATGATCGCCAGTTGCTTGAAGCAACATTGGCCAATAGAGAATTATCGCGATCCCAATCACCCTCTGCAAAAAGCAATTAGTGCCACCATGGCTGCTTACGCGGACCATGCAGGTGAAATTCCTGTAGCCGTCGATGGGTGCGGTGTACCTACTTTTTATTTGTCATTAGCCGAAGCAGCACTAGCTTATGCCCGTTTGGCAAGTACCAAAGCTCACCCAACTGATTATGAAGCAGCCGGTTTGCGCGTTGCCAAAGCGGTGCGGACCAACCCTGTGCTTATTGGTCACGAAGGACAATTTGGCACGATTCTCCTTGAGAAACTAGGCCAACACATCGTGGCTAAGAGCGGAGCAGAGGGAATGTTCTGCGTGGGCCTCAGCGATAAAGGGTTGGGTCTGGCCATCAAGGTCACTGATGGCGGCCAACGTGCCGTTGGGCCAATCGTCGTCAAACTGCTTGAACAATTCCTGCATGAAGTCAGTGTTGCTGAAGTGACCAAGTTGGTCATCAAACCCATTCTCAACACGCGCGATGAAGTCGTGGGCGAAATCAAAGTAGTCAATTTGTAACCGCTACGACGGCTGGTTGGGTTCGCGTTCACGCGCCACTTCCGGCACCCGCTTTTCATACGATACAGCTTGCGGCGGTAAGCCCAGAATTTCCCTGGCTCGATTTAACGCATCATCGATGTGACCGGTGACATTGATCGAGCCAAATCTCTCATAATTGCCTGAACGATTCAGAGCTATCAATGGTTGTGCATGTATTTCCGACAAGATCAACGCAATGCCTTCGCGCTCGCATTTGTATTTTAACTCCAAGAGCGCATGCATAGCGGTCGCGTCCATTGCAGGCACATAACGCATCCGCAGAATAAATACTTTGGTACCTCTGGCGACTGTCGTAAGCACATCTTTCACTTTGTCTGCTACACCAAAAAAGAATGGGCCGTTGACTTCATAAACTTCCACGCCTTTGGGAATGTTTCTTTCTGCTATGGCGTTGGGATCGTCAGGGTCATTGTTTGCGAAATCACTTAATTCACGTGTAACAACGGATATATTGGTCACGTCGGCCATTCGTTTTATGAACAACAGACAGGCTAGCACCAAGCCAACCGGAACCGCAACAGTCAGATCAACAAACACGGTCAAAAGAAATGTCACCAACAAGACACACGCATCAGAGGCTGGTGCTTTCAATAATGATTTGAATGCATGAATCTCGGCCATGTTGTAAGCAACAATCACCAGGATAGCGGCAAGACTACATAAGGGGATATTTCCTGCCAAGGGAGCCAGAAACAGCATGATTACTAGTAAGGTGATGGCATGGATCATGCCTGCCACAGGCGATCGGCCGCCGGCTTTGACATTGGTCACCGTACGGGCAATCGCACCGGTTGCTGGGATACCGCCAAAGAGGGGCGAGGCTATGTTCGCAACCCCTTGAGCGATCAATTCCATGTTGGGTCGATGCTTGCCACCAATCATCCCATCCGCCACCACCGCGGACAACAGCGATTCGATTCCGCCCAGCAGGGCGATTGTCAATGCCGGCTGCCACAAGGCGTTGATTTTCTCCCAACTAATGGACGGCCAACGCGGCGTCGGCAGCGAACTGGGGATTGAGCCGAAACGGTCGCTAATGGTTTCAATGCTCAGACCGGGAAAGATTTTTTTCAGCAACATCACGACGACCGTCGCCATCACTAACACCACCAAGGGGGCAGGGATTTTTGTTTTAAGCTTGGGCCAGAATATCAGGATCGCCAGGCAGAACAGGCTGATCGCGCAAGTGGCCGGTTGCAAAGTGCCGATCGTCTCGACGTATTGTTTGCATTTTTCGATGAACTCGGGCGGTAAGCCATGCATCGATAACCCGAATAAATCTTTGATTTGCGCCGAAAAAATGATGACGGCAATGCCACTGGTGAAGCCAGTCGTAACGGGGTAAGGAATAAACTTGATGGCTGCTCCTAGTTGTGATGCGCCCATGACGATGAGCATAATGCCAGCCATCAAGGTGGCCATCAGCAAACCATCGATACCAAATTGTGGGCTGATGACAATGGCATAAATGATTGGAACAAACGCTCCCGTTGGGCCTCCAATCTGGACGCGACTTCCACCCAATGCGGAGATAATGAAGCCGGCAACGATCGCTGTGTAAAGCCCTTGTTCAGGCTTAACACCTGAGCCGATGGCAAAGGCCATGGCTAGAGGCAAAGCAACGACGCCTACGATAACTCCTGAAGTGGCATCCGATACGAATTGCTTCCATGTATATCCTTGCTGCAAACACGAGACGAGCTTTGGGACAAACATTGCGAATTCCTTTTCAGGCCCGTTTGTTTATGCGTGTGTTAATCACTTTCATGCACCGAGAAAGCCTCGACATCACTCGCGGATTCATTTATGATAGTCAAAGTTGTCCCACCAAACATAGCCTCGTGTATCGACACGAAAATCTGTTGTTATCAACTTGCGAAAGTGTCATGCCTCGTTGCTTTTTGCTGTTCCTATTTATGGCTTCCGTCTTGGTCTGGTGCGTGGCTGATGCGCTTTCCAGTCTCACGCCCCACAACCATGCGTTGATACATGATTCCGATATCAAACCACAGCAAGTCATTGCCTGGCTTGGGCAATACTGTGGCAGTTGTCATGGCGGCTCCAAGCCAGCCGGCAAGCGCGTGCTTGATCGATTTATCAATGAGAACGCTTTGGCCGAAAACGTTCTGTTGCTAGATCAGATTTGGCATCAGATCGAACAAGGAACGATGCCCCCCTCTGAGGCTGATCAACCAACCTTGCAAGAACGCAAAGATATCCTGATCTGGCTGAAAGAACAACGCGATCGACAGTTGCGCACTGTCGCGATTGAACCAAAGCGTGCGACGTTGAGGCGGCTCAATCGACTAGAGTACAACAATACCATTCGTGATTTGTTGGGCATTCGCTTTCAACCTGCCGATGATTTCCCAAACGATGATATCGGTTACGGGTTTGACAACATCGGCGATGTGCTCTCAACATCGCCTTTATTACTGGAAAAGTACTTGCGGGCAGCGGAGACGATCACAACCATTGCCCTGACTGCCCCCAAACCGCCGCCATCAACGAAAAAACGCGTCATCGCTCGCGACATGCAAACCGAACCACGTAGTCGGCAACTAGCAAACCGGGACAGGTTTCGGCTGATTGAGCAGGGTAGCATTATTGTGAAATACACTTTCCCCATTGATGGTGAATACTTTTTTCGATTCAACGTTGGCGCCCACAGGGCGGGTGATGAGTTACCAAGAATGCGCTTGCAACTGGATGGACATACTCTCAAGGAATATGAAATTACGGCAGAGGATCCCAAAACACAACGATTTGAAATGAAGTATCCCGTCAAAGCTGGTGATCATCGCCTGACGCTTGAGTTTATGAATCCCTATCAAGAACCAACAAAGCGTATTCCTGAAGAAAATAAGAACAACGATGAAGCCAATAGCAAAGTAAAGAGTAGTCAAGTACGTAAATTGGTATGTGAATGGATAGAGATTGAAGGCCCTGTAAATGCTGCCGCACCACACCCACCTGAGAGTTATCGTCGCGTTTTTCATGTCACGCCAGACAACCAAAGAACCCCTCGCCAAGCTGCCTTGGCCATCATCAAGCCGCTGGCCAAGCAAGCGTTTCGCCGGCCGGTCACTCAAGCAGAATTAGACCAGTTGCTTGATTTGTTTGAAGCCAGTCAAAAAGAAGGTGAAAGCTTTGAGGCAGGCGTGCGGTTCATGGTGCAAAGGCTGCTGGTTTCACCCCATTTTCTTTTCCACGTTGAAAGGGCAAAGCCTGATACCCGAAATAACCGAGGCATGTCTGAGCTTGACTCCTATACTATGGCCTCGCGTCTGTCCTACTTTTTGTGGAATTCCATGCCTGATGAAGAGTTATTCAGTCTGGCCGATCAGGACCGCCTACGCGATCCCTCCATTTTGGCTCAACAATTCAAGCGGATGCTTAAAGACCCCAAGTCACAGTCTTTTATCGAAGCATTCACAGGTCAGTGGTTGCAATTGCGCAAACTCCAAGCTGTTTCGCCCGACCCTAAGCGTTTTCCAAATTTCACAGAAGAACTGCGCCAAGCCATGCAACTTGAAACAGAACTTGTATTTGGCGAACTGCTTCGTGAGAATCGCCCCATTCGAGAGCTGGTCATCGCCGATTTTACCTATGTCAATGAGCGTTTGGCAGCGCACTATGGGTTGAGTGGGATTAAAGGACCTGACATGCGTCGCGTGTCTTTGAAAGGCAGCCAGCGTTGTGGATTGTTGACTCATGCCAGCATTCTCACCGTCACTTCCAATCCCACCCGCACTTCACCAGTCAAACGCGGTAAATGGATCATGGAAAACCTATTGTCGGCCCCTCCTGCCCCGCCTCCACCCGGTGCTGGCGATTTGCCTGAAGGCGAACAGGCCGAGGCCTTGGGAACAGTTCGACAGAGACTGGAAATGCATCGATCGAATCCAGCCTGTGCTTCATGCCACGTGCAAATGGACACCTATGGGTTTGCGCTTGAGAATTTTGACCCCATAGGCCGCTGGCGGGATAAGGATGGGTTGCACCCCATTGACGCCACCGGTAAGCTCCCGAATGGTCAGTCCTTCCGAAACTTGGCGGACTTTCGCGAGGTATTGCTGTCCAAACAAGATGCACTGCGTGTTACGTTGGTGGAAAAGTTACTTACGTTTGCTTTGGGGCAAGGCTTTGAAGCCCAGGACAGGCCGTTGCTGCTTGCCTTGGCCATGCTGGTGAAAGCCAAGGAAGACCGGTTGATGGATGCCATCGAAGTTCTGATTATGAGTGATGTATTCCGAAAAACGCGAGGTGAATGATGGGTCGATCTGTCCGTCTCGATCGCCGTGCTTGGCTGCGCGGACTGGGCACCGTCATTGCGTTGCCTTGGCTAGAGGCGATGTGGCCAACGTCTGTTCTCGGTCTTTCATCCACCCAGCGCATTCAAGTTGCGCCGCGTCGATTAGGGGTGGTCTACGTTCCCAATGGCATCCATATGCCTGCTTGGACGCCCCAACAAACGGGATCATCATTTGATCTACCCGATTTGCTCAAGCCAATGGAATCTTTTCGACCCTATTTATCAGTCCTTTCAGGACTCACCTGTGATAAAGCTCGCGCCAATGGCGATGGTCCCGGCGATCATGCTCGAGCAATGGCTGCATTTTTGACATGTACGCAGCCTCGAAAAACGAACGGGGCTGATTTTCGTGTCGGCATCTCCATGGACCAAGTGGCTGCACAAAAAGTGGGTAATGAAACACGTTTTGCCTCTTTGGAATTAGGCATTGAGCGGGGGCAATTCGCAGGAGATTGTGATTCGGGCTACAGCTGTGTGTATTCATCCAATTTAGCCTGGCGTTCGCCTACTTCTCCCATGCCCAAAGAAGTCCACCCGCGCAGTGTCTTTGAGCGTCTCTTTGGTTCAGGAGACCCCCACGAATCGGCTGCGTCTCTCGCAGTACGACTACGACAACGCAAAAGCATTCTGGATTTAGCCAAAGATGATGCCAGACAACTCAAGAACCGACTTGGCGCGAATGATCAACGAAAACTGGATGAATATTTGACAGCCATTCGCGACGTCGAAAAGCGAATTGGTTCAGACACGGTCGCGCCCTCCATCGGTGATTTGAAGATTCCCGACAAGCCACCACAAGCTTTGCCAGAACACATTCGGTTGATGTGTGATTTATTTGTCTTAGCCTGGCAATCCGACAGTACCCGTATTACAACCTTCGCCTTGGCCAACGAAGGCAGTAACCGGAGCTACCGCTTTCTTGGTGTGAATGAAGGTCACCATGAGATTTCGCATCATGGCTTCAATAAGGAAAAACAGGAAAAAATCGCCAAAATCAATCAATTTCATATGGAACAGTTCCGCTACCTGGTCGAACGCCTGCAAGCGATACGAGAAGGGGAAGGAACTTTGCTCGACCATAGCATGTTGCTTTATGGCGGATGCATCGGTGATGGTAATCGGCATAATCATGACGAATTACCCATCCTGCTTGTCGGCAAAGGTGGCGGCTCACTGCAATCGGGCAAGCATTTGCGCTTCAAACGCGAAACCCCTTTGGCTAATCTTCATCTCAGCTTGTTGCATCGTTTGGGAGTTCGAATTGACCGATTCGGCGACAGCACCGGTTTGCTTGAAGGGTTGTCGTAAGCTGCTGCGAGTCTGCTTGAAAATATGCCGGTTCTGCCCGATATGCTGCGCAGGCAAATCCCTCCTGTTACAGAGAAATTGCATAGATCGCAATTTACAGCGACTCCATCAGCATGGATTTTCCCGGATTGACTCATGTTCTCCGCCCTCATTGCAATAGCGCTCGAATAATAGACACATGGAGAATCGGGTTTCGCCCCGAATCCATTCTTTTGGGGGTAACTGAACATGTGTCGCAATGACCGGATTTGGATTTGCCTTGTAGCTTTCATGTGGCTCGACAGTTCGTTAAGGGCGTCGGACTGGCGGCCAGTTCAATCCTCGAATTCGCCGCCTGAAACCATAGCTTCGGCAGGTCCAAAGAAAGTGCAGTTGGGTAAACCGCACCCGACGACGCCTACACCCATTAACACGGTGCTTGCTCCAGATGGAAGTTCAACGATCAGGCAGACGTCATCCTTACCAGAAACTGTTTACTATCAAGGCCAAGCATCATTTCAAAAGTCAGAGAGTTATCGCCATTCGACACTATACGCGGACCCGTTTCAGCCGAATCAGCCCATACAACCGGTCAGCGGCTTCAATCCGCCCATTCCGGGTGGTGAAGAACAGTACAATTGCGGCGTGATCATTGATGGCCCTCCGCCAACGGGGATGCCTTGCGCCGACAATGATAAGGGTTTCCTGGGTGGTTTTCCTTGGATTCCAGGCCTCAGTTCTCTGTCCTTCAAAAGCGATCACGATTTTGACCATATGATCTCGCCCATGAGCAATCCTTACTTCTTCGAAGACCCACGTTCATTGACAGAATTTCGCCCCGTGATCATCTGGCAGCCCCTGTCCAAGAACAATGCCCTCACCCGAGGCGGCAATGCCATGGTTTACACGTTTCAGGGCCGCTTGGCATTTAACGAATACTGGTCGTTGGTTATTCATAAATTTGGTTTCACAACCATCGACGTCGGCAATGACCCGACAAACCCCGCGCTGGTACCAGGGGGTTCGGGGTTAACGGATTTGCAGATCGGTCCCAAGTTCACTTTTTGGCGTAATCGCGATACGGGCACGATCGCCGCCCTAGGTGCTAATTTTGAAATACCAACCGGTTCCAATAAAGTGTTCCAAGGCCACGGCGGTGCGGTAACCCCATACATCACAGCAGCCCAAAAATTGTGGGACTTTAATTTGATGGGAGCGGCCGGTTATCGCTTCGGCTTCTCAAGCCAGCGGGCTGATATGTTCTTTGTCAGCGGCCATGTGGACTATAATTTTGCCAACAAATTCTTCCCCCTGGCGGAAATCAACTGGTATCGTTACGTGAAAAATGGTAATCGCGTCGCTGGAGATACCGAAGGGGCAGACTTGTACACTGTCGGCAGCGATAACGTCAAAGGGACAAATCTTGTCACTGTCGCGGTAGGTGCCCGGTACAAATTCTCGGAAACATTCCAAATTGGTGCTGCTTACGAATTCCCGGTCGTCCGTGACAATGACCTGATGCGTTGGCGGCTCAATTTCGATTTGATCTTGCGTTATTAATTTGCAGCGAATAGCAGTCCAATGAGCCGGCCTTGGCCATCAAGGCCGGTTCTTTATTTTCCCGGTTGGATGACGGTTTGATCCAAGGGCAAATCCGAAGCGGTACGAACTTGCATGCGGCTGAACACTTGCTGCATTTCGTCGAGATAATAGCGAAGCAAGGCCGCCTGTCGTTGCGATGCATCTTTAGGCAATTGGCTGAGCCAATAGGCAAATCGATCTGCTTCCGCGCGTGCTTGCGTCAAGAGTTCGTGCACGCGGCTTCTGGTTTCACTCTTTGAACGCAATGCATCTTGTTGAGCCATTGATATTTCCGTGTTCTTCATGCCGATTGCTTCACGTTCGACGATGTCCCGTTGCGTTCTGGCACGATTGACTTCCAAATAAACCTCAACCAATTCGGTTGGCGGTTGTACTTTATGAATGTTGATCTGTTCAATCCGAACGCCTATGCCTAATCGCTGCATGGCTTGGCTCAGATGAGCTTGCATTCGCGCTTCCAAATGATGAGCGTCGCCAAGCAGCACGGCATCAATTTTTTCTCCAGCGAGCGCCAGCACAAAACCTTCTTCAGCCCAACGGGCGATCACCATGTCCACCTTGTCCTGATTGAGCATGAATGACACGGCTGACTTCGGGTCAACGGTGTAGTAAACGGTAATCAGAACATTCAATAAGTGATTATCCCCCGTTAACACCTGGCCCACAGGCAGGTATTCTTTATTGGGGTCATCGGTTTCCACATAACCCACCACTAATTGCCGACGTTCGTCAATAGCGATGCGATCAATCCGATCCAAGCCCCAGGGCCATCCCCAATGCAAGCCGGGGCCAGCCAGTTCCGGCTGCACACGACCAAAGCGTCTGACGATGCCAACTTCGCCAGGACGAACTTGGTAAAAGCCCGTGGCTACATACCCCAATAGCAGTAGCAACAACCAAAACCAGACTTGTGTTATGGAGCGCAGCATCATCATTGCTTGGGATTTCTTGCAGGTGGCTTATTTGTCGGTTCTACATTTGTTGAGGGTCCACTTGGAAACATCAATCCGGGATTGCTAAGCGGAGCTATCGGTTCTTTTTGACTTGGATTCAATCCTGGAACTTCTTTAAACCACTTTAACAGTGGATGATCCAGAGATAGGATTAATTGGGTGCGATCATCGCCGAACATCTTTTGGTAGCCGCGCAGCAGCCGCACAAGTTTGTATAGTTCAGGTGCATGTCGGGCTGCATCGTTGAGAATGCGCGTGGCATCAGCCTCTGCCTGGCCTTCCATGCGAATGCGATCGGCTTCCGCTTCTGCACGAATGCGTTTGGCCTCCTTATCACCATCGGCCCGTATCTTGGATGCTATTTCTTCACCCTGCAGCCGATAGAGATTGGCTTCGCGCTTGCGCTCTTCCCGTATCTTGGCAAAAAACTCCGAACGAACTTGCACGGGGTGATTGAACCTTTTCATGCCTACATCCATGATGGCGATGCCCAAGCGGTCGGCACGTTGCTGTAGTGACAGCCTGGCACTTGAAGGGTCGTTTTCCCCTGACGCATAAGGTTCGTTGCGAATCTTCAACAAGAGCTCTCGTAAACGAATTTGTCTAGGATCGGTATTCAGCAGTTCACTCAGGGCAACTTGACTCAATTCCACCTTGAGCCGACTGATGATTTGGCTGCGCAAAAAGGTTCGCGCCCTTTCCGTGCTACCAAAGCTCCGAACAAACCGATCAACGGCTTGGGCATCCTGACCAGAGTCGATCGATCCAATACGCCAGCAAACAAACAGATCGAACGTGATCGGCAATGGTTTGTCCGATCCGTTTTCATCCCGGTCGCGAATGAGCAATTCTTGTGTGGGGATTTCAAGCAGATCCAGCCGTCGATCCAGACGCAAAGCGGATTCCACAGGGAATGGCCATTTCCAATGCATGCCTGCATCATGCTGGCCATCCCAGGTTACGATCGGGCGGCCAAAGCAGGTTATATAAACATACTCTGCCTGATCGACAAACACAATGCTCGTACGTGCGGCAACAAGCAGCAGCACAAGAAAAACCATCGCTCCCATTCGCCATTTCATCAACGGTTTACCTCAGGGTTGTTCGCTTTCAGGACCAGGACGCTCACGATACGAAGATGGCGCTGGTCGCCACCGAAAAGCATCGGGCAAAAGTTGGATCTGCCCTTTCACTTTGGGATCGCGAATGATCTTGAAACGCCCTGGCATATATTGCTCGAGCACTTCAATGGATTGCCGAAATGCCCACATGGAGGTCGCTTCAGCAGCATTCGTCGTTTGGCTGCACGCGACCCAGAATGCCCAAGCCCATGGCATTCCTGCTCCAGAGTTTTGTGTTGGCAGCACGGGTAACAGCATGCCCGGCCAATGCAACGCCAACTGCAAAGCAATCAAGGCATCGCGCTCTGCTTCAGCCAACTTTCGAACGGCATCGGCTTTCGCTTGCCAATGAGCAAGGTTGCGAATGCGGTTAATCGTTTCTTGAGCGATGAGCGCATCAACACGTGCTTTCTCTTCGGTCACTCTTCGGCTTCGTTCGCTCATGGCTCGAGTGACATTGTAATAGGCATCCACTACTTCCAAAGGCGGATGAACGTCTTGAAACGCAATGTCATATATTTGCACACCAAGCCGTTGATAAGCTTCTGCGGTCAGCCTCCTCTGCAGATTTTGCAGCACTGTTTGTTGAAAGCTCGCTCGTTGACCTGAAAGCACGTTTTGAAAGCGTTCTTTGGCAAGCAATTCACGGAGCACACTTTCGGCCAAGCTGCGCAGAATGAGGTCGGGGTCAACTGCGGCAAACAAATAGCGCTTCGGATCAAAGATCGTGTAATGAATGATCCATTGCATTTCGATGAGATTACCGTCGCCGGTAAGCATCAATGATTCGTCGCGCTCATTCAGTAACTGCCCTCCATGGCTGCTGGACCAAGTCAATGTAACAGGCAGGTTCATCCCTTTTCGTTGGCTTCGAAAGCCAACTTCAACGCTACGCAATTGACCAGGTTCAATGCGAATGACCTGTTCCCAAGGCCAGGGCCATCGCCAATGGATGCCGGGGGTGAGTTGCTCATCGAGAACTTTACCGCAGCGTTGGACGACCCCAACTTGGTCGGCTTCAATCAGCCAAATACCACTTGCCAAATAGAGCATAACACTTACGAAGACGAGGCACGCGAGCACAAACCGCCAATGCTCTTCTAGGCGATGTATTAATTCGTGCCAGCGAAACCGCTCGAGCCATTGATCCAACGCCATTATCCGTTGACGTACTTGGCCTAACCAACTTGAAGAAGAAACCTCACGTTCGAACCACAACAGCCTCATGGCATTAAGTAAAACGGCCAAAGATCCAAGTTGGTGATAGACCGCGGCCCAAAGGGGTGACTGTTCGCGTCTAGCCTCAGACCAGAAGGGCAGGACCCAAGCGGTCAAGAGAACGCCGAACACATTGACCCCAAACGCAAAATAAATGATGTTCTGACGAATGATGGCAACCACTTGCCGCGACAACCGAAACAGCAAGGGCAGCGGTTGAAGCGGCTCGCCCATGAGGATAATGTCCCCTGCCTCGGCAGTTAAATCCGACCCCACACCTGAAAGTGCGAAACCGACATCCGCTTTGGCCAAGGCTAAGGTATCGTTGACGCCATCCCCGATCACAGCAACACGCTTGTTCTCTTTTTGCCAGCGCTCAACCCATTCCGCTTTCTTTTCAGGCAGGCATTCAGCCATGACTTGGGGTAAGCTGAGTGCTTCGGCAACTCGTTGTGCCGCTGCTTGGCGATCACCTGTCACCAGAGCCATATCATGAATGCCGAGTTGTCGCAATGACTCAATCGTTGCTGCAGCTTCCGGACGAATGGTATCCCAAACACCAATGGTTCCGACCAGTTTCCCATCAACGGCCAATAAAAGAACGGTTTGACCTGTTCGGTCATACTCTTGCAGAAGCGAAATCAGTTGAGGCGTCAAATCTAAACCTATTTGTTGCATATATGTAATGCTTGCAGCGACGGTTTCACGACCATCGATTTGTGCTCGTACTCCTGCTCCGGGTAATGCTTGGAAGTCTGCGGTTGGATGTAACGTTAGTGTTTTATCCTTGGCCACACTTTGCAGCAGCCGGGCAATGGGATGCTCACTGCGTTGTTCCAGCGACGCTGTCCACTGCAATAAGGAATCAACACTCCACTCGGGAGCCAAGGGATGGACATCACCGAGTTGAAGTTTGCCTTCCGTCAAAGTTCCTGTCTTGTCGAAGATGCATGCATTGATCTGAGCCAATTGCTCCAGGGAAGCCGTACTCTTGAGCAAGACTCCCGTTTTCGCTAGTCGGGCGACTGCAGCCATGAGTGTGGCTGGTGTGGCCAAGATCAAGGCGCATGGGCAAGCCACCACCAATACCGCCAATGCAGGGTAGATCGCTGCCCGCATAGCGTTTGGGTTGCCTCGCTGCAGCATCCAATGCATTAAAAAGGTGAGCAAAGCCAATCCCAAGACGGCGGGAAGAAAATATCGGGCCATGCGATCAGCAAGTCGCTCGACATGGGTTTTTTGCTGTAAGGCTTTGGTCGTTAACTCGATCATGCGACCTAGCACTGTTTGGGTGGACACTTGACGAGTTTCAACGATGAGTGAACCGAATTGGTTAACGGTGCCTGCAAAGACATGACTTCCTACATCCACATCGACGGGGACACTTTCACCTGTTAAGTGGCTTTGATCGATGCTTGACCTACCCTCAACCACGACACCATCCACGGGCAAGCGTTTGCCCGGCAAGATGACCACTCGTTCTCCTGGCTGAACTTCGTCAATCGATATTTTGACGGTCTGGCCTTGGCGTTGCACCAGACACATGGGAGGAAAAGTTTGAATCAAACCGCGTAGTGCTTTTTGGGTTCGCCCAAAAGTATAGGCTTCAAGGCTTTCACCGATGAGACCGATCAACAATACTTCGGCGGCGACCAAGGGCTCTTGAATGGCAAATGCAGCGATGACGGCCACCAACATGGCTAAGTCAGCACCCAACCGGCCAGCCATTAAGTTGGTTAGCGTTGAATATGTCAGGCGAAATAAGCCGAAAAGCCCTGCAAGAATGGCATAGCGAACCGACCATGCGCCCAAAGCAATGCGCGGTGGCGTTGCTGGAAAGGACTCACCAGTCAACCAAGCCGTAACGTAGGGCCAAATATCCAAACCAAGCAGTACGAGCAACAACCCAGTAAAAAGGTAAAGTCCTAGGTTGCTTTCTTTATGAAAGGGACGTTCAATCGAGGTGAGTTCTCGATGCATGCATCTCTCATCGGAAAATACCTTCCCTGGCTAGGTGTTCGTTAAATTTCGGCTGGCTTGGAAACCGACTTTTTAGGTGCCCGAACGATTGGTGGCATCATGCGACTTCCCAGGGTGGCACCTACGATCATGATCATTAATATGATTAACCATGCGGATGAAAGTTCATCTAGCGTAGGTGACTGTTCATATTGCATGAAAATGCCAACGGTGTAGCCAATGCACGTGAACAACCCTGCCCAAATACCTTGAGCTGGACCGTAATTGGAGCCTGAACCAGCGATAATGCCACCGACAAGTATTGCTATTCCACCAATGAGCAAGCGAAAAATACGGGTTTTGACATTGCCACTTTCAATCATATCCTGAAACTGCAGTGTATTAACGACCCAATAAAAAATCTTCATGGCGAAGAAATAACCTAAAAGGGCGATCAGGGTGCCAATGTAAACTTTAAACCACTGTACTTTGACAGTGAGAATATTGAAGCCTGTGATGATGTCGCGCAAACTGATGGATCGGCGAATTTTCGGTTTTGCCCCCATGGTACCCGTTACGGTGGGTTGCAGAGGTCTCCAGAAAACGGACCCTAGTTTTGCGCCAAGAACTCCCATACCCAACGACAAAAACATCGCAAAGATAAATAGCCAGTGTGTAATGTCGGTCGTATACCGCGTACCGGCTTGCATCAAGCTAATGACGGTGTTGATAAAACCGACACTCAATCCGTAAAACAACCATTCTTTCTGGCCTGATCCAGCCAGCAACGTACCTATAAATAGGCAAACAATTTGCATGCTGCCCCAAATGATGAAACCGGTATAGCCAGACCACGTGATCGTCTGTTCGGAAAAGCCGAGTCCGAGACTGGCCGCTTCCACCAAGCGGCGAAGGGCCAGAAATGATCCTTGTGAAACGAGCAAACCGATCGTCAAGCGCAACCAAGGGTCTTGCGACCAATGGCCATGAGCTAGTGGATTATCCCATGGTGTCTTGACTGAACGCGGTCGTTGACTGGACAATCGAATGAATGGCCGACAATTCGGGCATTGTTTTCCCAAGTAGGATTGATTACATTTTGGGCAGATTGTCATGGTCGACATGGTTTGGCCGGTATAACCCGTTCTTGTCCAACTAACCTTCGAGCAAGTCCTCTATTCAAGAATATAACGTTTTAGCCGGTCTCTAGGCAATCAAGCTTCTCAAAGATTTAATCGAAAACGTGAAGTTATGGGCCATGCATTGATACCTTCAGCTATTGGAAAAGAATGCCGCCTGTTGTTTCTAAGAGCCAAGCGCGCCGTTGCAACCTTGCTTGGCGGCAAACATCACAGTGTTTTCAAAGGAGCTGGGGTTTCCTTTGAAGAAGTAAGACCCTACCAGGTCGGTGACGATATACGATCGATCGATTGGAACGTTACCGCCCGCATGGGACAACCATTTTTGAAAAGATACGTCGAAGAGCGTGAACTCCAAGTGCTGCTCTTGGTGGATATCAGTCCGAGCATGCAATTCGGAACGACAGCCTGGACAAAGCGCATGGTCGCGAATGATATCGGCGCGGTTATTGCATACATCACCTTGCAGCAAAACGATCTGCTTGGCTTGTTGCTTTTTGGTGATCGCGTTGAGCATGTTGTCCAACCGCGGAAAGGTATCCGACATACGCATCGAATTCTCCTGGATTTGAATGCCAAGCGATCAAACGGACCACACACCAACGTGAATGATGCACTCACTTTTGTCCAACGCGTTTGGCGCAAACGCGGGTTGATCATATTGATCACCGATCTCATTGCCGTGCCGAATGCTTCCTTGCTTCATGGGTTGGCACAGCGCCAAGATTGTATTGTCGTACAAATATCTGATCAGCGAGAGCGGGAATGGCCCCAACAACGTGGTGTCTATTGGATCCAGGATATGGAATCGGGACTTAGTCGCCCTGTGACATGGCGCCGTGCCCAAAGTGAGCTAAGTGTACGTGCACAAGAAAAGCAAAAAAAATGGCTTACTCAAGGTAATCAAGGAGTATTGGAGATTGTTTCGCTCGATACCAGTGGCGTACACCTCGAGTCATTTTTGCGGTACTTAAGATTGCGGCAACTTGTCAACAGGCCCACCTCGCGTTGACTCATGCCTTATGCAAGTTAAGATAATCCAACTAGCAATTGTTAGAGGAATGGCCAGGAGGTCCGACCATGCAGTCGAATGGTCCAGCGTGGTGCCATTTACGAGAGGACAGATCGAACTTTGCCTGGAATAGCATCGTTAATGTCGTGTTTATGATATGTTTAGGAGTGCTGTGTGGATGTGATGCTCCGATCCAGACAAAATCGAATCCGTTACCCAATCTTCAAGTCGTAGATGATCCAACATTAACCTTGAAACCGACCAAGGATGCGATTGTTGCGGCCTCGCCAAGTATTGTTGAACTCAACGAGGTCGATGTTGGGCAATGGGTAACTGCCACTTTCTTGTTAAAGAATCAAGGAACAAAACCGGTATCCTTGCGAGTTGCTTCTCGTAGCTGCTCGTGTGCCAGGGTGCAGTTAGAACCGTCTGAACTCAAGCCAGGCCAAATCAGCAAGGTGATTTTATCCTGGGTTGCGGACATGGATCAATTGGCTTTGGCTGAGCAATTGCAAGTTCGCGTTTCTGCCGAAGTCGCAGTAAACGACCTGCGTAGCTTTCACTTTGAAGCCATTGCTCATTTAAAACCGTCTATTCGTGTCGCTTTGCCGCAAGGACGTTTGGATTTTGGCATCATAAACACACGCGACATAATAACAGGCCAGAAGCAACTGGTGTTTGAGATCTATTCACAAGCTGAGGCCAAAAAGCACTTTCACGTACAATTACAATCAGGCCATGCAGGCATAGTGATCAGTGAACCCGAACCGTTGACCCCTGAACGCTTGGCCGCTCTTCAGGCCAGTAGCGGCTATCGAATTCGTATTCAACTCAATCGAAACATGCCTGCCGGTCCATTTCGGGAAAAAGTGACGATCCTGACTTCGTTGTACAAACATCCTTTGGAACTCACGGTCGTCGGCTTGATCAGCCATGGTGCATTGAGCCTAAGCTCAGAGGGTTTCAATCTTGCTTCAACCCAACTCAGTTTGAGCCGAGGTTATCGCTCTGCACCCCTAAAGCTGCATTTGCGATATGAACCAAACCGAATGGTCAAGGTAGAATCCGTTTCGCCTGCCTTTTTAAAAGTGAACCTAATACCGGTGAAAGAAAACGAATGGAACGTGGTCTTGGTCATGCCAACCAAAGACGACCCGATCTGGCAGCAGATACGGCCTGAACAATTAGAAGAATGGCAAAAGTATGGCTTTGAAATGGGCGAAATTACTTGTTCGAGTGACCATAGTGATCTAAAACACTTTCGCATCCCCATTATTGGAACAAGGCTCATGCCATAAAAAACACGCGAATACTGTAAGTAATCGCGTGCCGTTCCCACTTGTTCTGTATTCAGGTTAGATCGCCGCTTTGAGAGCTGCTAATGCCTTGGCATAATCTGGCTCGCTCTTGGCTTCGGGGACATACTCGGCATAAACGATCTTGCCGTTTTTATCTACCACGAACACCGCTCGAGACAAAATCTTAACTTCATCTATGAGCACACCAAAGGCCTGACCAAAAGATCGGTCCATGTAATCAGAAAGACTTGTGATATTTTCGATTTTGTGTGTGGCATCTCCACAAAAGCGATTTTGGGCAAATGGCAAATCCATGCTAACGGTGTAACAATGTGCTTTCCCAGACATAGCAGCAAGTTCCTGGTTGAAACGCTGCGTTTGGGTGCTGCAAACGGGTGTGTCGAGAGATGGCACCACACTGAACAAAGCAGCTTTGCCGCCAAGCGCGTCTCCCAGCTTGACTGGCACCAAGCCAGTTCCGGGAACAAATTTGTAGCAAGTGAAATCAGGTGCCTGATCACCAGCTTTAAGGGCCTTCCCAACCAAGGTAACTGGCTTCCCAGCAAAAACAAAAGCATTCGCTCGCTTGTCCATCAGTTCAGCTCCTTATGTTCGCTAATTCAAATGGTGCTAATTATCAGGTTATGAGTGTCATCATAAGATGGCCAATCGATCTTGTTGAGCTAATGCGTGCGAACCAACTCATTCTACGCATTGCCATGGATAATTGCCCCTTGCTTTGATCGGGACAGTAAATAAACGTGCGTTGCCCTTGTAACGATAGAACGGAACTGCTCTGACTCGCTCTAAAACAAAACCATATAGACCTTCGGGACGAAACCAACCGGGTAAATTATGATGTTTGTTCTGATCGCGATGAAACGCTTCCAACGTTTGATAATAGACGCAATCAACTAACTGCGCCTCAGCAATAATGCCTCCTAGAAAAGAGGTCGATGCTCGCGCTGAACTGCTCAATAGCGACCATCCCACTTCCCGCTCATCGGGGATACTGGATGAATGAAGAAAAAGAGAGCCTCGATAATTCGTATTCCAGGTTCGAACCTCAATGGTCTTAATGCCGTGTAGAATCAGACTGCACCAAGGCTGCCTGATCGAAAGAGCATATTGTCGTAATTCCTTGTTTTGCTGATATCTGGGCATGATAGCCTGACTGACCAATGCTATGTAATGATGTACGCTACGCTTCTGCCTCAGAAAAAAGCGGATCAATGGTTGCTGCAAGATATAATAGAAGTTAATCTGAAAAATACAGTGCGATTAAAACTGCAGACTCATTCATTCATTGAGCAACGAAGCTATTGTGCGCGCTGGATGTTCGATGTAACTTCATCCGTTGTTCGGTCAGAAGTCTGGCTAAGCACGTAGGATGGCTTGATGCCTAACCGTATTGAACCGCAAGCTGAACCCATTCCAGGTTACCGTTTGATAGAGCGCTTAGGTGGCGGTGGCTTTGGAGAAGTTTGGAAAGCGGAAGCTCCTGGTGGTCTGTTAAAGGCCATTAAGTTCGTGTATGGCGACTTGGAAACAGTCGACAACGATGAAACGATACGCGCCAATCAAGAGCTTCGGTCCCTGGAACGCGTACGTTCTGTACGGCATCCCTTTATACTCTCACTAGAACGATACGAAGTAATCAATGGCCAGTTAATTATTGTAACGGAATTAGCAGATCGAAATCTGTGGGACCGCTTTCGCGAATGTCGCAACCAGGGCTTGCCCGGAATCCCTCGCCAGGAACTGATCAATTATCTCAAAGAAGCCGCAGAAGCCCTCGACCTGATGAACCTGCAATACGATTTGATGCACCTGGACATCAAACCGCAAAATCTGTTCTTGATCCACAACCACATAAAAGTTGCCGATTTCGGATTGGTTAAAGACCTTGAGGGATTGGTTGCTTCTGTGACGGGCGGCATCACGCCGGTTTATGCTTCCCCAGAGACCTTTGAAGGTTACGTCAGCCGATATAGCGATCAATACAGCCTTGCTATTGTTCTGCAAGAATTGCTGACTGGATATAGGCCTTTCATGGGCACGAATACCCGTCAATTGATCATGCAGCACTTGGAAGGCAAACCCAAACTCGATCCATTGCCTGAAGAACTTCGTTCTATCGTTGCCAAAGCATTAAGCCGTGATCCCAATCAACGATTTTCAACGTGTATGGAGTTCATTCAGCGCATTCAGCAAGTATCGCCCGGAAGTGCAACGCATACATCACTCCAGCAGACCACCGACACCAAATATGAAACGTCATCAACCATTCCATCGCAACCGTTGATAAGTAATCAAACCACGCATGCTCCACTATCGGGGCCGACCAGCACCCCTTCGAATCCAGCAGCACAGGGTTTGCCCTCAGTCCACTCCACGCAGATGGCTCATGATTCATCATCATTTGTGTTCTCGCCCACATCCAAAAGTTCCGCACTACGCGGCCCCTCTGCAACGAAAACGGAGCAAGTCGGTTCAGGCGTCCTAGTGCCTGCATTGATCATCGGACTAGGCCAAATGGGGCGAGTGATTGTCAATCAACTGCGTCAAGAATGGCAACTCCGCTATCCAATGCCCGAGGGTTTGCCCCATATCAAAACCTATTGCATCGATACCGATCAACAAATACCGGCTTTGATGGTCGGCACCCCAACAGCGGCTTCCGAAGAAGTCATTATCACCAAACTCAATCGCCCCACCCGATATATCCGTCCTCGTGACACGCTCCCCCCTGTGGAAACGTGGCTCGATACCAACATTCTTTATCGCATGCCTCGCACATTTGAAACGAATGGTATTCGTGCGTTTGGCCGTCTGGCCTTCATTGAATATTCTCGCGGTATCGCAGCGCGGATTAGGCGTGATTTAGAGCAAATTACCTCCGTCGAAGTGATGCAACGAGCTGAAGAACAGACGGGCCAAACACGCCGGTCTGATTTTCCACGGGTTTACATCATCTCCGCACTAAGCGGCGGCACAGGCAGCGGTATGTTCATCGACCTGGCCTATGTCGTTAAGCAGCAATTGCGTGAAATGGGATACCCACGTCAAGACATCATCGGCATGTTTCTGATTCCTTCCGTTGGTGACCAGGGCCAAGCCGATATTCCTCAAGCGAACGCTTTTGCTAGTCTTCGCGAGTTGCATCATTACATGGTCGCACGTCAACCATTTCGTGCTTTATACGAAACGGGCTGCGATCCACTGGTCGACAATGAACCACCCTTCAGTCAGTGTTTTCTCTTACCTCTGCCAGACTCCAAGGATGTGGCATTGCTGCAAGAGACGTTGCGCGTATCCAGTGGTTTCCTCCACCGCAGCCTGCTGACACCACTTGGTAAAACCGCGGATCAATATCGGGCACAAAAATCGGCAACCGCTTCACCATTTCATAGTGTGGGTATACGCGTGCTTGCTTCCCCGCGGAGGCCTTTGTTGCGACGAGCGGCGAAGCGCCTTAGCCTCATGTTGATGGATAATTGGCTGCAATCCTCCAATTTGCATCTCGAAGCCAGTGTCTCTCAGGAAATTCAAGCCTTTTTCGTCCAGGAATATTTGGACCCAACAAATCTCTTCGAACAGTTAGACGCAGCCGTGAAAACGGAGTTAGGACAATCATTTACAAGTCTTATACAACAATTGACCGAACCCTTCATGCAGCTGCCTGCTTCTGGATTTCCAGACCAACGCGAAATCAAACAAGTCTTCAAGAAGATGGAAGAATGGCTGGGTGTTCAAAGTGAGAGTAATTCAACGACACTGACTATGCCAACCGTATTACGCATTCTCATGGAAGCTTCCGATGTGTTGGCCCGTCAAGCAGGTCCGCCACTGGTGCAATATCTGTTTAGCTTTATGGATCGACCTAATTTCCGCATGGCTGGTTCAGAAGAGGCCATTCGACAAGCCGTTGGCTGCCTCGATGCCTGGCTTGTCATTTACGAAGAACAAGCGAAACAACTCGTCGCGTCGATGCTCGATTTATTGACTCACCTAAAGAATGAACTTGGTGACTTTGACCGACTCCGAGCCCAAACAGGCAAACGCAAAGGCCCGCTTCCGCCTCCGCCTGGCATTCGCATGCAAAAATGCTTCACCCTACGCTACCAACAACTGGTTTACGAAAGAATCATCGCTATCCTGGTTTGTCTGCGCGGGTATTGTTCCGATCAAGTAAAAGAAATGCGGTTTTGTCGTAACCGCTTGAATGATTTAAGTAAAAGCCTTCGTGAAGTTGAAGACGGCAATTTGTTCGCCACCATCAAACCCGGGTTCCGACAAACTAGCTCGATTTTGCTTCCCCGTGGCTGCATCAGTCTTGTGCAAGCGGTTACTGAATTCTTGGCTGGGGTCGGCCCCAAAGATCTCAGTGAATTTGACCTGCAAGTGCAAAAAGTGATGAACAGCTCATTGCCTGGCTTGGGGAAGCTATGTCTTTCACCCGGCGATGCCATGCGGCCCGTGCAAACCATTTTGAATCAAGAAGCTGAGCGTTTCCTTGAGCAACGCATAGATATTCTGGATGCTGCTGGGTTATTTTTAGAACGCCAACCAGATGAGCAATCGCTGTCCGATGCACTAACAACCACGTTCGATGAAACACTACCACTGATCCTGAATCAACGGATCAATTTTAGCCAAGAATTCAGCTTACTGATCATTCCTGATTCACCATCGGGTGATTTAATGCGAAGTGCTTGTGAAGTGACGCTGCCCGAGACCAAAATTGTTCTTTCCCCTCAAGCGGATGAACTGGTCATGTATCGTGAAATTGTTGGCATTCCACTTCAAGATCTGAAAATAATGGGACCTGCAGCACGAGTGGCCTATGACACGGCCATGAGCATTGAGCATTTTACGCCCCATTGCCGGCAAGATGTACCCCACTGGCTTGGTCCTGGCATAAGCCCTTGATCGACCAGCATCTGATTTTTTTTCAAGTGCAGCTTGGTTAACGCTGCCATCAATACGCATATTCCTCATGGGGTGCCGTTGACCCCATTGATACACCTTTGCTAAATTGTGTCCGATGAGATTTTGCACTGTTTGTTTTGTCATGTCGTACAAATCAGATCAGTGCATGTTTGAAGCAGGCTAACAATCGGACCCAATCGGATGACTTCCATGAGCGAGGAAGCAACACTTTATTACCTGTATCAACCGCTGCAAATGCAGCCGGTTTCAATGCCGATTGAATTTGTAACCGTACAGAGCTTTCTGAACGATGAACCCGCATGTCGGATGTTGTGGGAAATGGTTGCTAGTCAATTTCGAACGCGCAGCAAATTCCTAATGATCTGGCAACATGTCCGACATGTATGCGTCCATCGCAATGTTGCGAACGAAGTCGATGGGCTGCTTCTGATCAGTTCGCCGATCAATTGGCAAATCGATTATGTTGTCGTCCATCCACAAGCACGAGGTCAAGGGATAGCGATTGCCCTCGTGAAGCACGCCTTGAACGAAGCCCTCAAGGCTGGTGTGCCCTACGTCATGCTCACGAGTCGAGCAGGTCTGAGGGTTTTATATGAAAGTGAATGTGGACTTCGTGTCGTAGCCAGTAAGCCATAGAAAGTTCATTGGCTGAAGACTAATGGTGTTGACTACAATTCCATGCCGATATTGAACCACGACCTAAAGAACAGCCAAATCAACGTTGAAGGAATCCTGATATGTGTGGAATCGTTGGTTATACTGGATATCGTGAAGCAGAACCCATTCTCATTGAAGGACTGAGGCGCCTGGAATATCGGGGTTATGACAGCGCAGGTCTAGTGACTTTAACCGGCAATCATTTTCACATTCGCAAAAAAGCAGGACGCCTGAGCGAATTGTTGAAAGTCCTAACCGATTCTCCAACGCCTGGTTGTCACGGCATTAGTCATACACGCTGGGCTACCCACGGCGGGGCAACCGATCGCAATGCCCATCCCCACTTAGGAGGCGATGGAACGATTGCCGTCATACATAATGGCGTGATTGACAACTACGCAGTGCTCAAGGCTCAATTGCAAAGCGAAGGTTACGAGTTCAGGAGCGAAACGGATACGGAAGTCATTGCTCATTTGATTCATGCCTGCATGAATGGGGGCGATCTCACCTCAGCCGTTCGTAAAGCACTAGCGCGGATCAAAGGCACCTACGGAATGGCTGTGATTTCCTCACGCGAACCGGGTGTGATTGTTGGCGCGCGTTTGGGAAGCCCGCTGGTGTTGGGGTTAGGGGAAAACGAGAACTTTATTGCCAGCGACCCGAATGCACTTTTGGGCTACACCGCCAAGGCAGTTTATCTCAATGACCATCAACTTTGCGTCCTCACACCCGAAGAGCATCGCATTTACGATGCTGATGATTCCCCGGTAACGGCCAACATCCATTTCATCGATTGGGACTTGGGCGATGCCGATAAGGGTGAATTTCCGCATCACATGCTCAAAGAAATCTATGAGCAACCTGATTCGCTTGCCAATGCCATGCGTGGTCGCTTGGATGATGCTGATGCCAGTGCCCGCTTTGGCGGCCTCAATTTGAGCCCGGAACGCTTGCAACAAGTCGATCGCATTATTCTCACAGCTTGCGGCACAAGCTATCATGCCGGCTTGGTCGGTGAATATCTACTCGAAGAATTAGCACGCATGCCCGTCGAAGTCGAATATGCTTCTGAATTTCGATATCGCAACCCACCCATGGACCGCAATACGATTATCCTGGCCATTACACAATCGGGTGAAACCGCAGATACCTTGGCAGCTTTGCGCGAGGCCAAACGTAAAGGTCATCCGACACTTGCTATCTGTAATGTCGTCGGTAGCACCATCGCCCGCGAGGCGACCGGCGGCATCTATTTGCATGCCGGACCAGAAATCGGCGTAGCCAGCACCAAGGCTTTTACGTCACAAGTAGCCGTTATGACCATGCTCGCACTTTATTTTGGACGGCTGCGACACTTGTCCAGTATTCAAGGCGAACGCATTTTGGCTGAGCTGCGCACGATACCGGAACTCGTCCGCCAAACTTTGCAGTGCCACCAATCCGTCAAAGCGATTGCCCATAAATACGCTCATGTTCGCAACATGCTGTATTTGGGACGGCAATTCCTTTACCCGGTGGCCCTTGAAGGTGCCTTGAAACTTAAAGAAATCAGTTACATCCATGCAGAAGGTTATCCCGCCGCGGAAATGAAACACGGGCCTATCGCACTCGTTGATGAGGATACGCCTTCCGTTTTCCTGATGCCGCATGGTTCGGTGTACGACAAAGTCATGACCAATTTGCAGGAGATCAAAGCACGGGGAGGCCCGATCATTGCCGTCGCAGCCGAAGGCGACCGCGAAGTTGCAGAACGAGCCGACGATATCATCTATGTGCCTCATGTGCCCGAATACTTGCAGCCCTTGATTGTGGCCATACCTTTGCAATTGCTTGCTTACGAAATTGCCGTATTGCGGAATTGCGATGTCGACAAGCCGCGCAATCTCGCCAAGAGTGTCACCGTAGAGTAATCAAACACAGGTTTAGGTCAGAATCCGAATGAATCGGTTGAGATGATTTTCTTGCGTACAATTTGCAGGGCTGTTAGCGCATTGCCGCGCATGTCAGGTATGTAGAGTTGCTGAATATCAGGCCAACCAGTTAATGTGACATACATGCCATTGGGCAATTCATCACGGTATTGGGTTGACCCTTTTCCTTGATAAACTTTAATGGGTTGAATCACGCGTGCTTTGATCGAGACATTCATGAGGCTCCAAGATGGTTGAATGGCACCGGCCGATCGAGCAACGGTGCCCAAGCTCATTTTGCCTCGAAGGTAACGCTCAATGATCAACCGATAATCCGCTTCGGCAAACCACCAAGCTCCACGAATCCACTGATCGGGAGAAAGGTCAGTACCTGTTTGTGGATTTTTGGTACTGGCAAAGCGAAATATCTCATCACCTGCTTGCAAAGTGATGATTTGTGGGTGACGCATGCCCTTGGCTGCCCGATCATACTCGCGTTTGGACGATTCCAAATCATCGTTTAACGTTATAGTCGCCATTTGAAACACCCACTTCTTTCTCACTACCAATACATGAAGGTCCAGCTCTTCATGCACAATGCTTACTTACTATAATGCAATGCATTCGCCTGTCATATTCGAAACAATATCGTCAACTTTTTTGCCTTGGCTGACGGATGGCCAGCAGATAGATAGGATAAATAGCGCTTCGCCCCTGAACCATTCATCATTCACAACATTCCAATCTTCCGTGGTGTTTTGATTGCGTGATGGCTGCGGGCGAGCATCAGTAGCGCGAGTGGCGGAACTGGCAGACGCGCTGGACTTAGGATCCAGTGGGGCAACCCGTGCGGGTTCAACTCCCGCCTCGCGCATTGATTATTTGACCCATATCACGACAACGCCGTACTATACAGCCATTCTCTCTATATGCAACTGAGTAGTGTGCAATCGTAGCAAGTTTTAAACGTCTAACTGCTTTTTTGACTTTCTTAACTACGAACTGATTGCTAATTTCAAAATATGCTGCATTTCATTGGTCGATATGATCTCATTTTGTCCAGTCGAAATCATCGGCTATTTGGCCGCCGGACTCTTTATATTGCCTTATTGGTTTTGGAATTTGTTCTACTTGCATGGTTGTTGCATTGGGATACGACGGCATCGAACATCAGCCATCGTGGGATGTTTTTGGATGCATACGTTTATTTAGTTATCAGTCAGCATTTATTGATAATCCTGATAGGCACACCTCTGCTATTCTCCGGTGTGATAGCAGCAGATTTGGCCAATGGCACATTGCCATTGTTAATGACAACTGATTTGCAGCCTTGGGAATACTTGTATGGAAAATGCACTTCGCGCTTCATTCAATTGTTGAGTTTACTCATCATCGCCGTTCCATTCCTGCTCTTGGCTGCATTCTATGGATATGCCCTACCCTTCAAACTGGTTTTGGCACTACTTATCATTAGTCTGTGTTTGGTCTTTGGTTTGGGGGCATGGAGTCTTTGGCTTTCGTTGCAACACACGCAACCACGCCAAGCCATTCAGGCTATGATCATACGCGTGCTGCTGCTAGGTTCATCATGGTTCATCGTGTCATACATGTTGCTGCCCGAACTGAGTGCCATTCGTTCTCGTTCCGCCATAATCGATGGGATATCCGGATTCTTTGAGTGGGTACTGCCTATTTTTAATTTGTTTGCTTCATATCAAGCCAGCCTGAATGGTAATACTGAATTGATGATGCAGCATGCTTATTGGCTTTGTTTGGGTAGCACTTGCTTAGGGATATGGTTTCTCATCCGTTCGAGTGTAAGCCTCCGCGCTTTGACAGCTTCGGCGCTCGAGAATCGTGAACGATCATCAAAAAACTTGCCACGTTTGCGATTTTTGCGACCAAGCATTGATGAAGATGACCCTATTGCTTGGCGCGAACGTTTCCTTCAATCTGGTTGGGGACGTTGGTTCATGACGGCTAGCATGCTCATTGCCTCATGGCTTGTATCTGAGCAGCTCTTGAAATTACTAAATCCTTGGTATTTCTTTATGTGGTGGCTTGCCGGTGGATTTGTGATTTGTTTGTTTGTCGTGATTCGAGCTTCGGGCTGTATTAGTGGTGAGCGATTACGCCAAACGTGGGAAAGTCTCCTGTTAACACCCTTGGATACTTGGGAAATTTTGTTCGATAAACGCCGCGGTGTGATTCGTGCATTTGCACCTACCTATTACGCGCTGTCAGTTCCTACCTTATTTTATGCCTATGGTTTAAGTATCGAAACGTTTGTCATATCGTTAAGCCTATTGGCTTTCATTTGGGGGATAATGTACTTTTTTGCGTCGATCGGCATTTATAACTCAGTCGTCAATGGGTCTTGGCTAAGCTTGCTTTCATCGATGAGTCTAGGAATTGGCTATTCCATGGGGATTTTCATAATTCTGGTCTCTTTGGCCTTGATTGGTATGCTGTGCATTTTCATACCAGCGTTTTTGTTTATCATGCGCTGGTTAGGCATGTCATTATTTTCCGATCATTATTGGAATGTTGCACTATTTGTTATTTTTAGCCTGATGGCATGGCGCATGTATCATCAAGGCAATATCCGACTATGGTTGGCACAAGCATGGATCGATCAAGAAGAACGCTACGGGCGCACCCTAACGCGGTCATTGTCTCAAGCATTACGATCGCATTATCGCCGTTTGGAAAATAAAAAAAGCGACCAAGAAAAACCGCATCGATCAAGCTTACCCACTTAGTGTTCATGCAATTGCTGGGTACGCCCAAAGCCTAACCAAAGCAATATTGAACCCAATACAAGATTCGGCTGACTCAGTTGAGAGTGATCTGGCTTATTGGATCGTTAGCCAACTGGCATTGATTCGAGGATGCGATTCCAATGTCTGGCTTTGCGTCCTTGATGGTGCCCTTTGTGATACGCATACCCAAACAACAAGGGCACTGCCAAGGTGGCTTCGGAATAGACCATTTGTTCGTAAGCCAGATCGACTTTCCCCCAACTGGAAGCTTCTTTCAAGGTGCTACCGGACAATGCTCCATCACGGACATCAGCCACGGTAATCTGAATGGCATATTGATGCATGGGCACTTCCTGTCCCAACACGTCCGCAGCCACGACGACGTCTTGAGCGAAATTTTTGGGAACGCCTCCACCGATCATGAACAATCCCGTGGTTGGGTTGGCCATTTTCAACTGTGTCAGTTCATAAAAATCCTTGCCGCTGTCGATGGCCACCTTGGGGCCATCCCCGCGGGCGTGCAAGTGGGCGACCAGGCCAAATCCAGCTGAACAATCGCTAAATGCCGGCACAAAAATTGGAACCTCATGCCGATAGGCCTCAAAAACGATGCTGTCCTTTGCTTTGCATCCGTTCTTTTCCAAATAACGCCCCATCTCGCGAATCACTTCCCGAGAAGAATGTGGTCTTGGTTCCAGCTCATCGACGATCTGTTTCATCGTGTCATCGCAAATCCGCAACTCATCTTCATCGATCAAAGTATCGTAAATTCGATCAATGTGCAGCTCGCGTAATTCGGCATCAAACATGCCAGATCGGAAGCGTTCCTCGCCCAAATAATGTTGAAAGCCTAAAGCTTCAAAGAAATCTTGATCAACGATGTTGGCCCCAGTGCTCACAATGGCGTCAACCATGTTGAGCCGAATCGCATCGACAAAAATCTTCTTTAATCCAGCGCTAATCAGTGATCCAGCCAAGCACAGAATAACGCCGCAATCGTGATCCCTCAACATGCGTTCAAAGATCTCAGCTGCCCGTGCTAAATCACGTGCGGTGAAGGCCATATCTTTCATGGACTCCACTAAGGTTACGACATTGTGTTGTTTAAAATCCAAATGCTTGATCGGCTTTTGTAACAATTCCGATTTCTTTAGTAGTACAGACATGGAGTTGTCTCCTCCAAAACATTTGCAAGTAGACCTGCCGTACACGTTCGTCCTTGATGTCAAACCATCCTGTGCATGCGACCGAAAGCAACCTTCGAAGCAATTGGAAATAGGATAGTTAACTCTCGCTCAGGGACAAGCAGCAATTAACTTTACCCCTGACGGCATCTGGTAGTAGCGTAAGGCGATTTGATTATACGTGCTTACTTTCACAATGTACGCTAATTATTTTCGACCGCTGCTAATCCCTTCTGGTGCAAAGCACCCGGCTTTCTCCTTTATTGGCTCAGCAACAACTATTATGCTTGAGCAAGTACCATGCTCACTACAAACACCAGGAGATGCGTTTGTGTTCAAAATATGTCTCTTTTCCATCATCTTCTATTGCAGTTTTGCTTGGTCACAATCGGCAACAGAACCCACACCCAATTCCCCTAGCAAACCCACAACTACATTCAAGTGTATGGATGGGCTGTCGGTGCGCGTCGTGGCCGACGGCAACTGGGCAAACCATCCAACGCAATTAACGTTTCTGCCCGATGGAAATCTACTGTATTTAGACGAGCTAATGCCTTCCCGATCGCAGTTAATCTCGAACGAAAACAATCGTTGGAGCTTGCGGACAATTAAATGGGATTCCCAAAAAACCAAACTAAACACAAGTCGTGAATGGAAGCGTTATGCTTTCCCAATCGCCTTCACTGTCGTAGCTGATCAGTTTTATTGGATCGAGAATCAAACGCTCTTGCGGCAGGCGTGGGTTCCTGATCAAGGTCCACAAGGAAAGGTAGAAACTTTAGCTTCACAGTTACCTGAACTGTCCAAATCACAACACCCAACTTTGACATGGGGTCAAGATGGCTGGCTTTACATGGCTTATCCACGATTCGACCATTCCGCATTAAAACTGCAAAATCAAAGCAGTGTTCCACTTTCGCACGGTCAAGTATTTCGCTGCCGGTTGGATGGTTCGCAGTTTCATCTATTCAGTCAAGGATTGGGCGATTCTGTCTCTCCAGTAACATTCGCAACCGATGGTCAAGCGTTCGTTATCGATCAAGACTGGATTGTAAGCTCCAAGTTAAGGAAATCGCGATTAATCGCATTAATCGAAGATGGTCATTATTCAGCAGAGCGAACTTCACATGACTTATTGACCGACAACGCACCAACCAATGAAGATGTGCAACCAGGTTTTCTCCCAGCATCATATGAATGGAAATCCAACATCGATCCACAGTTACTTTATTACGATGATGATCGCATGAGTGAGCGCATTCGAGATACTTGGATCATTGCAGATCCTACGCAACACCGTATACGTGCCTATCGCATGCACCGCTCTGGATGCAAATACAAGTTAGATGGGGAGATCGACCTACTGCAGGCCAATGATTCTTATTTTCATCCAGCCAACTTGCTCCTGGGGCCAGACGGTGCGATCTATTTTTGCGACTTGAGAAGTATGGTGGCGACAAACTCCAACAACGCTGAACAAGCATCCCCGTCAATCAAACTCTATCGTTTAGAATGGAAAGGAACAGCCTTAGAAGGTCCCCTACCGTTACGGGCAATCGATCGCTTTATCGAACTCAATAACGCGACAACACAACAGTGCTTGGAGGTGCTGGCTTCTCCCAACCCACTAGCCCGCCTTTGGGCCACGACCAAGTTAAGTCAACATGTGCAGTCGAACAAGCAATACTTGACGCGAATCTTATTGGAAAAGCAAACTCATCCTCAAGTGCGTTTGTCGATTCTGATTGCCTTTTCCCAGCAATGGCATGATGACTTGACTAACGTATTGGCGACCACTCTTGACGATGACAATCCCACCCTCGTTCGCACGGCTGCACATATTCTTGCTTGGAAATGCAATCCACGCCAAAACGAAGTTGTTCAAATGCTGGCCAAACATCTGATGCACGCTGATGCAGCAGTTCAACGTGCCATTTTTTTAGCCTCTGGTCGCGTAGGGCATCCTGATTTGATTGATAGTTTAGTTAACATCTACAAATTCGATTTAGGACAAGATCCATCTTTGACTTTTACACTCATACGGGCTATTGAACGGCTTGACCCCATGGGAGTTGATCGTTTAGTCGAATTAGCAGGTACAGGTGTCGCCCTTGATCGGAGTAAAGCTATTGATGCGACTGCCACTTGTCGTTCGAGTCATGCAGCCGACGTGATGTTGCAATTATTAGACCATCCCCATTTAACGGAGTTGGAGCAACTCACACTCATTCGCGCAGTTCCGTATTATCAGGGCGTTCGGAAACATTATTGGCAAAAATTGATCACTTGGTCGATCAACCATCCCTCCAACCCAGCGGTTTGCAAAACTGCAATCATGGAAAGCCTGTCCTTAACCGATGTTTTCGACACGCCGCAAATGCAAACCTGGCTGCTTCAACTATTCCGAACGGATGCCGATGCTCAAGTACGAATAACAACGATCCAATTATTGAGTCGCTATCAGAACATAAAGATTGGGAAGATTTTGCTGGAGTGCTTTTCCCAAGAACATCGTCCAATGAACGAGAAACGAGCTATGCTCCGTTTGCTAGGACAAACCAAAGAGCCACAGGCCGAATTGCTTTGTGTTTCCTTGCTTAAAAACGAAGAACTTGAGCCGCTTCATGAGGCTGCGTTGGGATCTCTATTGCAAATTCAACCCACGACGGCCCTTCGAATGGCTAATGATTGGTTGCCACGCTTAGACCCTAGCCAGCAGGGCCGCTTGATTTCAATCTATTGCAGCAATCCTGAAGGTGCTAAAACAATCTTAGGCATGTATAAACGGGGACAGTTACACTCATCCAATCGAGCGCTCGTAGCAGATGGGATCAGGCAGCATACGCTCAACAACCCACCGTTCAAAAATTTGTATTTCGCTTTTCTCAAAGATGAGTTGTCAAGCCATGACAACCCAAAGCGAGCTAATCTGCTTCAAGAATGGATTTCAGACCGAGAACGATCACGTCGTGGCAGAACATTATTTTTTGAGCATGGCTCATTGCAGTGTTGTCGATGTCACCGCAAAGAGAATAAAGGGGGTGAAGTGGGACCGGAATTAGACTCGCTTCCCAATCAACGTCGTTTTGATGATATCCTGCTCTGCGTGATTGAACCCAATCGATTGATATCACCCAAATACAAAGCATATCGAATTACAAATACGAACGGTCTAACGATCACAGGTGTGATCAAACTTCAAGATGATCAACGAATCGTATTCCGAGATGCCAATGACGATGTATTTGAGTGGAAACGAAATGAGATCAAAGCGATGAAGGCGATGGAAGAATCGTTGATGAACGCAGAAGGATTGCTCGATGTTTCATTTAATGAGTTGCTTGATTTGCTGAGTTATCTGGCACAAAAAAACTAAAGCCATGGAGAATCAATTGAAAAATCCAAGAAGCCAGCCTTTTTGCTGTGGCTGACTTCTCGGATACTTGCTTTTCAAATCTGCAATTACAGTATTCCGCCATGTGTACGATATGGAGTCAGATGGGATGGTTGATCGACAAACCAAATTCGGTCCCATTCCTGGCGAACATTGCGCAAATCTTCAGAAACATTGAGCAATTGCCGCGAGCGTTGCACTGGATCAGCTGACCATATATTCAGCCAGCAACCAGTATTACCAAGTGCAAAGGACCCCATCAGCACTGCAAAAACCAACCGCCTCATGCCCCACCTCCCGTGTGCCCAGGCGCACCCACCTGGCCAACGAAACAACTCACCCTGTCTAAGGGCAATCATCGGTTTCCACGGACGTCGGACTTGAACGATTTTAACTGGACTTAGGATATGAATGAATTTAGTGAATCCACCAGCTATTACACGAATAATCAGTTAAGCATGACATTTAATTGACCCCTTACTCTTTTCAACATGTAAGAAGAAAACACACAAATGCCATAACTTCATTTAAAATAAAGACTTACATCAATGAGTGCCCTCGGGATTAACTATCGAATCTGTTGAGGCAGAGGCGGATTCAGCGAGTTCCTCTTCGGTTTCAAAATCATCCGTGGTACCCATCATGGGCACATTCTCTAAGCCTTTTACCAATTCTTCCATGCGTTTTCCTGGCTTAAACGTCACCACATTTTTGGGTGGAACTGAGACCTTTTCATTCGTTCGAGGGTTACGTGCATTCCGCGCTGCTCGACGCTTGACTTGAAACACACCAAAATTACGGAGTTCGATGCGATGATCATCGCTCTGAATTAACGTGTCGATAATCGCATCAAACGTCAATTGAACGATCTCTTTGGTCTGTAATTGGGTTAACCCCAATCGGTCTGCAATCTCTTTTACGATTTCTTTTTTCGTCACGTTGAACTCTCCTGGAGAGGGCAACTTGTCTTCAAATCCCAATTAGATGCGATGGGGCTTGTCGCTAGAAGTGTATGTAGGTTAAAGACTAATGTCAAGGGAAAAGAGTATTTCCTTCACGCTCGACCTATGCACTTATAAGATCTTTGCGCTGTAATTTGCTGATTCTTATGTCGGCCTGAAATCGATACCCGATTCCCTTGATCCTTGACACTTTGCAATAGTGAAGCGTTAACATACTACCCTTCCCACCCCGACTCTCATTCGTCTAACCTGAACTCGGCTTGCAATCTTGCCCTGTCTCGCCTAAGCTTCCTGTGTTTACACGGCAAGGAGCCCCTTATGACTCGAGTGGTAGTGACTGGTGGATGTGGTTTTATTGGTAGTAATTTTATTAGATACTTATTTGAGCATGAGCCCCAAATCCATGTCAGTAATTGGGATAAGTTAACTTACGCAGGTAACCCATCGAACTTAACCGATTTGGCGAATAACCCCTGTTACGAGTTTAAGCAAATCGACATTGCTGAACGCAATGCTGTCCGGGATGCTATGCGTACATATAAACCCTCGGTGATATTCAATTTTGCGGCAGAAAGCCATGTGGATCGTAGCATTCATGATGCGACCCCTTTTGTCATAACTAATGTTCTTGGGACACAGACGCTACTCGATGCCGCCAAAGAATTTGGCGTTGAGAAGTATATTCAAATCTCGACAGATGAAGTGTACGGCTCACTGGGAGATAAAGGGTATTTTACCGAATCAACCCCCCTAGCCCCAAACAGTCCCTATTCGGCCAGCAAGGCCGCGGCAGACTTACTGGTGCGAAGCTATGTTCACACTTTTCAATTCCCAGGCTTGATCACGCGCTGTTCAAATAACTACGGCCCTTATCAGTTTCCCGAAAAGCTGATTCCATTATTTATTGCTAATTTGATGGCTAACCAATCAGTGCCTGTTTACGGAGATGGGTTGAACGTACGTGACTGGATTTTTGTCACTGATCATTGCTCAGCTATTTATGCCGTTTGGAAAAAAGGCCGAGTTGGTGAGGTTTATAACATTGGTGGAGAATGCGAACTCACGAACTTGGCCATGACGGAACTGCTGATTGAATCTTTAGGCAAACCGAAAAGCCTCATCCGATACGTACCTGACCGACCAGGCCATGATCGACGCTATGCCATCGACTGCAGCAAGATGAAAGGCGAATTGGGTTGGTCTCCCAGCACATCGTTAGAAAATGGGCTCAAACTTACCATTCAATGGTACCGTGATCATCAGGACTGGGTCGATCACATTAGAAGTGGTGAATATCGCCAGTATTATGCGAAGCAATACAGTTCGTTGACATCTTCTAACACTAAATGATGGTTGCACGTCAATGTCTATTCTGATCACAGGCGCAACCGGATTTGCAGGCTGCCATTTAGTTGAGCATTTACACAAAAAGGGATATCCGTCACTACATGCCCTGGCCCGCCATGATCGTTGGCCTGTCGGATTTGAATCTGTTAAGTCGCTGGCTAGGCTCTGGACATGCAATTTGACTGATGCCTCACACGTTCGCCATGTCATCGCACAAACTAAACCAAAGCAAATCTATCATCTAGCAGGTTCCGTGGACCCTGCCCAATCCAATCGCGACCCATCACTTGCCTGGCAGGGTAATCTAGTATCGACCCAAGTTCTTTATTCGACACTGGTTGAGTTGCAAATCATGCCGCGTATCCTTCATGTCAGTACAGGCGCTGTGTATGGCGATGTAAGGCAAACAGGCCAAGTGATCAACGAACAAACAGAATTGCGCCCCAATACACCCTATGCAACGAGCAAAGCCGCGGCTGATTTGCTGGGCTACCAAATATATCGTAGCCACGGGTTGCCCATAATACGAGTAAGACCGTTTAACTTTATTGGCCCAGGTTTGCCCGCACGCTTTGCGTTAGCACATTTCGCCAAGCAGATTGCCGCCATAGAGCGAGGACTCCAAAAGCCCGTCCTACGCGTTGGCCAATTGAGCACCGAAAGAGATCTCTTAGACGTTCGCGACCTGGTTGAAGCATATGTATTGCTAATGGATCGGGGCAAACCTGGAGAAGTTTACAATTTAGCCTATGGGCAAACCTATCCCATGCGCTGGTTTCTCGACCAATTATTGGCTCATTGTTCGATCCCAATCGAAGTGCAGGTCGATCCGACGTTGCTACGACCTGCAGATACTGCAACCGTGCAAGTCGATTTAAGTAACATTCGACAAACCACTGGCTGGCAGCCAAAATACCAACTGGCCCAAACTGTGATGGATGTCCTAAATTACTATCGAAGCTTAAACGTCAGTTCAATGAACTGACTAGCCATATTAGAAACCAATCAAAGCGGTTGTTTAGAAAGAGGACTTATGAAAATTGCCGTCATTGGAACTGGGTATGTCGGCCTGGTCACTGGAACTTGCTTGGCCGAATGTGGCAATGAAGTCTATGGCATCGATAAAGATCAGAATAAAATTGACATCCTGCTGTCTGGTAAGCTACCGATTTATGAACCAGGATTACTCGAATTGGTACATCGTAACCGTCGTGAAGGGCGGTTACGCTTCACGACCAAATTAGCCGAGGGTATTGCTGAAGCCCAAATCATTTTTATTTGTGTTGGCACACCCCAAAGTGCTGATGGTCAAGCAGATCTTAAGTATGTTTGGGCCGCTGGCGAGGAAATCGCTGCTTTGCTCGTCCAACATAAATTGATTGTTGTCAAAAGCACCGTGCCCGTCGGAACCAACCGCGAAATGGAAAAGCGCATGCGAGCCAAGACAACGGTACCCTTTGACATCGCCAGTAATCCAGAATTCTTGAAGGAAGGTGCTGCTGTCGATGACTTCATGAAGCCCGATCGCGTGGTGATCGGCGTACGTTCAAGCAAGGCTGAGCAGATGCTTCGTGATCTTTATTCTCCTTATCTACGAACGGATCATCCACTCCTCGTGATGACACCGGAAAGCGCAGAGATGACCAAATACGTGGCCAATGCCATGTTGGCCACAAAGATAAGCTTTATTAATGAAATGGCCAATCTTTGCGAAGTACTACACGCCGACATAAACGATGTGCGTCGCGGTATTGGCCATGACAGCCGTATCGGTTTTCAGTTCCTGTTTCCAGGTCCAGGCTACGGGGGATCATGTTTCCCAAAAGATGTCAGTGCTTTGATGGCCTTGGCACGCAATCATCATCAGCCAGCTCGCTTGATTGAAGCCGTGGATCAGGTGAACCAGGCGCAAAAAAGAGTGTTGGTCAACAAAATACGCAAGCATTTCAATGCCTCTGCACTCTCAGGCAAGACCCTGGCCATTTGGGGATTGGCTTTCAAGCCGCGTACGGACGACATTCGCGAAGCTCCTTCACTGGTCTTAATCGAGGAAATGCTGCACGATGGCATGAACATTCACGTTCACGATCCGGAAGCAACGGCCAATGTCAGAGCTGTTTTTGGCGATCGGATCAAGTATTTTGACAGGCCATACGAAGCATTAAAAGGTGCTGACGCGTTGGCTATCGTGACCGAATGGCAGGAATTTCGTAATCCTGATTTTGTGGTGATGCACCGGTTGATGAAACAACCCATCATCTTTGATGGCCGCAACGTCTATGAGCCTAAAGCCATGAAAGCCCTCGGCTTTACCTATTATGGAATTGGCAGAGTGACCGATTAGTTTGCATAGGCAACTAGGAGAGCCTTCCTAAACTCACAAGGGTGACTGATGCCGTTTGTAACACAACGACGCGTTGAATTCGTCGATACCGATATGGCGGGTATCATGCATTTTTCGCGCTTTTTTATTTGGATGGAATCGGTAGAAGTCGAATTGATGCGATCTTTAGGTTTGTCCGTGGTTATGGAACAAGAGGGTCAGGCCATCGGCTTTCCTCGTGTTGCCGCTCAATGCACTTACAAAAAGCCCGTACGCTTTGAGAATCTTGTGAATTGTGCAATCACCATTGCCAAGATGGGTGTCAAGTCCATTACCTATAATCATGTTTTTAGTTTCAATGACCAGCGCATTGCCGAAGGTAGCATTGTGACGTGCTGCACGGAAAAAACCAAGGATGCTCTGCAATCGATCCCCATTCCAGATAAAATCAGAGTAGCATTGTTGGCTTCGACCGCAGCAACTTGATTGCGCTAACGGACAGGAACCATCGTGAGTATGCCTTCAGATTTGCCCCCCTTGTACGCTGAGCAAATGACGAAGGAATACCCTACCCTGTCAGGTTCGCTCGTGGTGCTTAAAGGCATCAGTCTGAAGATGCAACGGGGTCAATCACTCGCAATCATGGGTCCTTCGGGATCAGGCAAAAGCACGTTGTTGCATCTCTTAGGCACATTGGATCGGCCCACTTCAGGCCGTTTACTGCTGGATGGTCGAGATCCCATGCAATTGTCTGATCAAGATTTGGCTGCGTTTCGCAATCGTGTCATTGGATTTATTTTTCAAGATCATCACCTATTACCTCAATGTTCAGTGCTCGAAAATGTCCTCCTACCGACCATCGTCGCTCAGCACAAACCGCCAGACATTATGGATCAAGCTCGGCGTCTGCTCGATCAAGTCGGTCTGTCTCATCGTCTGCAACACCGACCTGCTGCATTGTCCGGAGGTGAGCGTCAAAGGGTTGCCGTGGCGCGCGCTTTGATCAATCAACCTTTGCTGGTGCTTGCTGACGAACCAACCGGAAATCTGGATCAATCCTCGGCTCAAAGTGTTGGTCAATTGTTGCTGAATCTATGCCCACACTACAACACGATTTTAATAGCGGTCACTCATAGCGCTGCTTTTGCTGAGCAATTCCCCCGGCGCATGCAAATGGTTGACGGTGTGCTTTTAGAACATGCGTAAAACGACGTTGATTTTGAGCAATCTTTGGTATTACCGCCGCAGCCATCTCTATTTGCTGTTAGGAGTCATGGTTGGCACCGCCGTTCTCACTGGTGCACTATTGATCGGCGATTCTTTGCGTGGCAGCTTACAGGCATTAGCCATTGATCGCTTAGGAAAAATCGACTTTGTAATGGCGCCGCCTCAGTTTTTTCCAGCTGATCTAGCGGATCGCGTACACGCCAAGAATCGCAGTGACGTTCAATCAATCGCTCCTGTTATCCTGCTGCCAGGCACTGTGCTCATTCGCAATGCTCTGGGGAAAACCCAAAAGCGTGCCAGCGGTGTGAACGTTATCGGGATCGATGAGCGCTTTTGGCCTCTGTTTGATCGCTCCATGAAAGATTTGGGCAATGGCGTTTTGCTGAACAGGGCATTGGCTGACCGACTTGTGTACCAACCAGATGAGTTAGTCGAAATACGCATCGACAAACCGCATGTTGTGCCTGCTGATTCCATCATAGGGCGTAGACGCGACGCCGAAGGATTGCTTATCGAAAGCAGTCCCGTAAATGGCATTTTGCCCAACACAGATGCAGGTCGGTTTAGTTTATCTACCGAACAGAGGCAACCACTCAACGTTTATGTTCAACTCCGTCGACTTCAGAATCGTTTGGCTCGTGATGGTGATCAGCTACCGAACGCTGCCAACGTGCTTTTAGTTCAATGTCATGGGCGTATGATTCAGAATCGATTACAAAACGATCTCCGACATACAGTCACACCAGAAGACTACGGCCTAAAAATAGTCAAGGAGCCGATGAACAACGCTTTCATCTCCATTGAATCGCGCCGCATGATTATGGATCCTGCGGTTGTCAATGCCCTGCATCATCTGAAGTTGATCCACAACAGCCAAGTTTTGCCAACCATGACCTACCTTGCCAATCTCATGATGCGTTCGGGCCACTTTGAAGCGGAATTGACCATGGCCTTGTGCGAAATGGCCAACCCGTTGCCATCAACTTTCCTGCGAATGGCCAGAGCTGCCACGAGTTATACTCCTTATTCTGCAGTGACCGGGCTCGATCCTGATACTCCGCCACCTTTTGGACCATTGCTCGGGTTAAACGGCAAAGCACTTCCGTCACTCAAAGAGAATGAAATACTGCTGACAGAATTTGTGGTCCGCGATCTTTGGCCTTTGGGGGATTGGCAAAAGGATTTAGGGAAGCCTGTTATCTCGATTAGCTATTTCATCGAAGGTGAGGGACATCAACTTAGAGAAACCAAACACCAATTCAACTTTGTCGGAATCGTGCCGACAGGCAGTCCCATGGCCAATGCCGTCCTGACACCTGAATTTCCCGGCATGCGTGGCCAACGCATCCAGGACTGGAAACCACCCTTTCCTGATTCACAATGGCATCCTGAGTGGGTACGAGAGAACGACGAACAATACTACCGAAAATGGAAAGTAGCCCCCAAAGGATTCGTTTCTCCAGAAACAGCCCAAAAACTGTGGCGAAGCCGCTATGGTGAGTATACCTCCGTGCGCATGGCACCTCCTGATGGAAATGTCGATCATCTCATCAACCTGTTGACAACGAAATTGGAAGCTTCTCTTCCTCCGTCACAAATCGGTATGACTTTTCTGCCCATGAAAAGCATGGCCATGCAAGCGGCTAACCAAGGAACCTCTTCCATTTTTGGCTGGCTGTTTCTTGGTTTCAGCTTCTTTCTCATCATGGCGGCCTTAATCCTTATCGGCCTATTGTTTCGGTTTGGAGTGGAACAACGAGCAGAAGAAATCGGCCTATTGCTGGCTTTGGGTTTTGCACTTAAGCACGTTCGACGGTTACTGCTCACCGAAGGCGTCATCGTTAGTTTGATCGGGTCGCTGCTTGGGTTAGTGCTCGCCATTGGGTATGCCAACGCTTTAATTGTTGGCATGCGTTGGGGATGGCAAGGATGGCTTGAGTCCTCGTTTTTGCAGTTTCATCTTGCATGGTCTGATCCACTCATGGGACCAATTCCATACCCCAGTTTGGTCATTGGTATGATGATGAGCATTGGCTTTGCTCTGCTGGCATTGATCATTGCACTCAAAGGCATGACGAAAATTGAGCCAAGACAATTATTGGGAGGCTCCATTCACGTCGCTCAAGAAATGCAACCCATTCGTTGGCTTCCCCTTGGATTTGCTCTATTTTGCTTTATCTCAGCCATGGCATTGGCTTACTTCTCAAGCCAATTGAGTGATGCACAAACAGCGTCGGGCCTGTTTTTTGGTTCAGGATTTCTGTTGCTCTTGGCGAGTCTAAGCATGTGGCGATGGTGGCTAAAGCGCTATTCCAAGCAGTCTTTCAATCCACACAGTCGTTGGGCACTCGGGCAATTGGCAGCATCAAATTTAGGCCGCTTACCATCGCGAAGTTTGCTGACGGTTGCCATGCTTTCCGCAGGTGTTTTCATGGTGTTTTCGGTCCAAGCATTCAGAAAGGAAGAAGTCAATGACTTTGAACCAGCGGGTGCTACCGGTGGATTCCAATGGATAGCGGAAGCAGATGTCGCTTTGCCTGCAGCTCCTACTGATCAATCAATTATGAAGCAAATGTTGGGAGATGCAATTCTGGATCATCCCTTACCCACATCAATGCCTGTTAAGAGTATCGTCGGCTTTCGCTTGCGTGCTGGAGATGACGTTAGCTGTCACAATCTTTTTCAACCGCGCAAGCCGCGCATATTAGGAGTGCCAGCCAACTTCGCAGCTATGCAGCGATTCACGATAACGCTCGACAAACAAGCGACTCCAGAAGAACGAGCAGAGCCGTGGCGTGCATTGGAACGGCCGATACACAATCGCGAGCCTGGTTTGCCCATGGTCATTCCGATCATGGCCGATAACCATACAGCTCAATGGATCTTGCAAAAAAGCCTAGGGAGCAGTTGGTTCATTGAAAATGACAAAAACCAGCCAATCAAAGTGCAATTAGTGGGTTTGATTCAAGAATCCATCTTTCAAAGCGAGTTGCTCATTTCGGAATCCCATTTCATTCAATTGTTCCCTCAGCAAGCAGGTTATCGATATTTCCTGATCGAATCATTGCCCGGTCAGCCCACGGCTGCAAGGAATTATTTTGATGAATACCTCGGAGAGCCTTTTGGCTGGAATGTGGTAAGCACGAGTGATCGTTTGAACTCATTTCATACCGTCGAAAACACTTACATTGCCACGTTTCAGCTTCTCGGCGGCATGGGATTATTATTAGGTTCGGCTGGCCTGGCTGTGATCTTGCTCAGAAATGTTAACGAACGTCGAGCCGAATGGGCATTATTGCAAGCATTGGGTTTCTCAAAAGTTAACCTTCGCAACCTTGCCCTCGTAGAAAACAGTTGGCTGATCGTCATGGGTCTGTTGATCGGTGTATTGGCAGCTTGTCTCGCCATTGCACCTAGATTAAAACAAAGCGACTTGCACGCTTTATGGTTGCCCGTCTTGATGTTATGCGTTGGGATTATAGTGATTGGCTTATTATCGAGCTGGCTTGCCATTCGCTTTGCAATGCGGAGTTCGTTGCTCGACAATTTACGACGAGACCACCTATAACCCGCTAACTATCCACTACGGCTCATCGTAATTCAAGGTCATTAAGATTGGCACTCTTGTTGCTAAATTCATCCCGCTACGGTTATTTGGCTGAACAAGCACTCGGCCAAGGGCATTGAAGTCCGTAGGATAAAATAAGCTGACATGAAAATGCGAATGCAGGAAGTCATGGGTTAGGGAGCTTATTTCGATGCTTGTGGTCATGCAAAATACTGCTACCCCAGAACAAATAGCTCGTGTACTAGACAGCATTCGCTCTATGGGTTTGACGCCACACCCATTGCCTGGTGCAACCAGAACAGCCATCGGCATCACTGGCAATACGGGAGCGATCGATGCTCAGCCCTTGAGCATCCTGCCAGGCGTAATGGAACTGATTCGGGTCACGAAATCCTACAAACTCACTTCAAAAGAAATGCACCCCGACAACACCGTGGTGCAAACGCCTCAAGCAACGATTGGACCAGGCACGTTCACGATCATCGCGGGCCCTTGCTCCGTTGAAAACGAAGCAATGATTTTTCAGATCGCAGAAGCATTGGCACAGCGAGGCGTCAAACTATTTCGAGCAGGCGCATTCAAACCACGCACAAGTCCTTATAGTTTTCAAGGATTAGGGCTTGAAGGGCTTCGTTATCTTAAAAAAGTTCGCGAACGTTTTGGGATGGGAATTGTAACCGAATTGATGGATTTGGAACACGCTACAGCCCTTGAAGACGTGGCCGATATCATTCAAATCGGTGCGCGCAACATGCAAAATTACAGCTTGTTGCGCCGCGTCGGGCTGATGCGAAAGCCGGTGATGCTGAAGCGCGGCCTGTCAGCCACTCTCGAAGAACTCTTGATGGCAGCTGAGTACATCTTATCAGGCGGAAACTTTCAAGTTGTTCTGTGCGAACGTGGTGTACGGACTTTTGCTGACCATACGCGCAACACGCTCGACTTGTCCATTATTCCATCCGTGAAAAAGATATCGCACCTGCCCATCATCGTCGACCCTAGTCACGGCACAGGCAAGCGCGACTATGTGCTACCCATGTCTTTGGCAGCCATGGCGGCCGGTGCCGATGGTTTGTTGGTCGAAGTGCATTCGCAACCAGACCGCGCCTTATCTGATGGAGCACAATCGATCAATTTAGATCAGTTTGACAAGTTAATGACCAAGATCAACCAGCTTGCGGACCCGCTCGAGAGAACAGTGGTTTAATCGACAAGCGTTATCCAAACAATGAGATCTCTAAGCTCGTAGTAAATGAATGAACAACACAGGTTCTCTGAACTTGAGTTTGATTGCGTGGATTAAAGAGGATTGTCTGACGCGTACTATAGCAACGCCTCAATTCCCACCTTTTTTTGAATTGGTCAAGCCCAACCAGACTGAACAAAGGAGTATTTGTCACGGATTGCTTCAATTCGGTCCCAAGGAGTGCAATTCTTGATTGACGAAAAATGCCGAATAATCAAGAATGATGAAAGAGTCTGTTAATGTCCGATATGGAAAGTCACTACATGCCCTTTTTCGGTCTTTTCCCACGAACCGAGAGGTTTAGCAATGCGTAACCGCCGCTTGTTGTCCTTGGTGCTATTGTTTGCGTTGCTGCAACTTTTTATGTCAAGAGTCTGGGCACACGCCGATGAAGCACACTCCTTTGTTGTACTGATTGGTATCGATCAATATGAAGACAAGCAAATATCTAAAAAGCCTCATGCCGAAACCGATGTCAAGGCCCTTTATGACCTGCTGATCAACCCAACGAATAAGCAACTGTATAAAGCAGATCACATCAAATTGCTCATCGGCGGTAGTGATGAGAAGCGCCCCTATGAAAAAGCCACTAAAGCGAACATCCTCAAGGCCATCAAATGGGCTTTTAGTTCTGCTAAAGAAGAAGATACGATCATTCTGTGCTGGCTAGGGCAAGGCGGCCCAGCAGGCACTGGCACCTGTTATTTTGGCGTCGACTCGACACTGGCAAATCGAACAAAGGATGCACTCACCAGTGCCGAGATTGAGCAAGAATTCAAGACCATCAAAAGCAATCGCGTTCTCTTGTTGCTGGATGTCTGCTTCAAGGGATTTGATACCAAAGACAAAATCGACACCACGAGTTTAGATAATCGCTTTCGCGAATACAGCAACATCGATGAAGACTCGGACGATTCCCAATTGCCCAAGCCATTCATGCTCCTGGCCGCTAATTCTGGTCTCGAACCATCCATCGAGGAAGAAAACCATAGCTTGTTCATGAAGCTTATTTTGGAAGCGATGAACGGCAAAGCAGACCGGTTCGGTAAAGCAGCCGATGGTATTATCAGTGTCGATGAAATGGTTGAATACGTTGGCGAGGAACTGGTTAAGAAAGCCAGTGTTCTTAATAAACGATCTCAATTTCCATTAATCCGGGGTCGTTCAACCCATTTTCCAGTCGCTTTCAACAGCACTGCTTTGGAAGCCATTGCCAAACGCATTCAAACCTTTAAAGCGATCGCTGAGAAAGACAAATTAAGTAAAGAAATCCTCGACGAGGGTGTTAAGTTACTAGGCCCCATGCCGCGTCTGGAAGCCCAAAGGCAACTGCGCCAAAAATACGAAGACCTGATCGAAGGTAAATTGTCCATTAAGGATTTTCTGGCCTTCCGTGAAAAGAATCTGGCTTCCACCGCCTTCACCAAAGAAAAGGCTGAAGCATTTGCTGAAAAGATTTTGAAGGTCGCGGGCTACACACGGGATGATTACGTCAAAAAGGTCACCCTTTCGGAAATGGTTGCGAATGCCATTCGGGGCTTATACCGAGTCGCCGATGAAAAACTGCCGAAAGAACTCCAGGATCAATTGTCTGAATACAAAGGCAATGATGAAGACAAGGCACGGGACTTACTGATTACTGCGCGTATGAATCTCGGGCAACGGGATAGCCTCGATAAGAATAAGGATATTGATGCGGCCTTAGCCGTCATGCTTCACGCCTTGGATCCACATTCCACTTACGTCGATCCCGAAACCAAGCGACAATTTGAGATCAGCACGCAACAACAATTCATCGGTGTGGGTATACAAATCGTCAAAGATGTCGAAACGGACTTCATTCGCGTCACCACGCCGTTGCGGGGTAGTCCTGCCTATAAAGCGGGAATTCAAACGGATGATTTGTTGATTAGCGTGACGAATTACACTGACAAGGAAGGTCAGCCCTTGGAAAAACCAGTGACGACCTCCACCAAGGGAATGACCAGTACCGATGTTGTCAAGCTGATCCTTGGCAAACGCAACACCAAAGTGACATTGACTTTCGAACGAGAACTGGCCGATGGAACTAAGAAAGAGATTTCCTTTGATTTACGCCGCAATTTGGTAAGTGCTGAGACGGTTTTCGGTGTGCGCCGATTGGAAGATGACGGTTGGGATTTCATGCTTGATAAGGACAACAAAATTGGCTACGTGCGTTTATCCCAATTTGCCCTCAACACAGAGCGCGACCTTAAGCGTGCTCTGCGAGAATTAACCGAACAAGGCATGAAAGCGTTGATTCTCGATCTTCGTTTCAATCCAGGTGGTTACCTAGACGCTGCCGTAACGATTTCGGATATGTTCATCGAAGATGGAAGCATTGTGACGATTCGCCCTCGCGACACAGCCCGCGAACGCGTTTTCAAGGCGACGGGACGTGGCACGCTGACCAATTTTCCCTTGTTGATCTTAGTCAACGGCGGTTCAGCCAGTGCAAGCGAAATTGTGTCAGGTTGTTTGCAAGACCAACAACGGGCTATTGTGATGGGCGAACGTTCTTTCGGTAAAGGCAGCGTGCAGCACATTCGTCAGATTGACATCGGTGATGGGCCAGCCGATCTCAAGTTAACTACCGCTTCATTCTGGCGACCAAGCGGAAAAAATCTGCATCGCTTCCCCACCTCCAAGGAAACCGACGATTGGGGAGTTTCACCCTTGCCGGAACATCTGGTCAAATTAGATCCAACGGAACGCGATAATCTTCGCGACTACTTACGGGGTATTGAGATTCTGCCACGCAAAGACGGAGTGGCTGTCAAACATAGTGATCGTGTCGATAAAACATTTGTCGATCGACAACTAAACAAAGCATTGGAATGGGCCAAGAAAGAGTCCAGTTCCATGTCCAAAAAGAATGGAAAAGGATAAGCTTGTTCCGTCTTACTTGAATGAGCGCTCACACCCCAATCGATTGATTGGGGTGTTTTTTTATTTTGCTCCTCGCTTTCAGAGACTGGTCTTGACCCGAACCTACATCATCGTTATGGCCGGTCGCATCAAGCTAGCTTCACGCTCGCTGCGCGAGGCTGCGCAAAGGGAGCAAGCTAGTGGGGGGAGGAAGGGTCATGGCGGATACGTCAGCCGTGCCCATTGTCGAAGCCAATCGGCTGTCTAAAGTGTATCGCGGCCGCCAGGTCGCGCTCAATGATGTTTCGTTTAAGCTTGAGCGCGGTTGGGTGATGGGTTTGATTGGGCCTAACGGTGCCGGCAAATCTACTTTGCTCCGTTTGATGATGGGGCAGCAAATTCCAACGGCGGGCTGGGTCAAGCTGTTTGGTCACAAGATGCATACCAATGCAGCCTCGTTGCGCCGGCGAATGGGTTACATACCGACGCATCCACGCATGCCAGCCGGTTTTACGCCAATGGCTTATCTCGATTATGTCGCATCACTGCATGGCATGACCGCATCGTATCGCAGGCCAAAAATTGCTTCCTTACTCCGTAGCGTGGGCATGTTGGACCTTGCAGGCGATCGCATGCATGGCTTTTCACACGGCATGTTGGCGCGATTAGCCGTGGCAGCCAGTTTGATCAACGATCCAGAACTTTTAATCTGGGATGAACCGATGCATGGCCTTGACCCGGAGGCCCGCCGCAACATGTTTAATTTGATCAAAAATCTTGGCGATGACCGCACACTTATCGTCTCAAGTCACCACCTTAGCGATATCGATGAATTATGCTCGCATGTGGCTGTTATGAGCCAAGGTCACTTGATTTCATTTGGAACACTAGAAGAGCTTCGTGAGGATATTGGCTGTCGTCAGTTTGAGATTGAAGTGTCCGGTGAAAGCAAAACCATCAATAAGTGCTTGCAAACCATCAAAACAATGTCAGAAGTCGCCACCGCTAGTTTATGGCAACAGCGACGTATCGAAATATTAGTCAAGGAAGGCATACCTAACAGTGCGGCTCTGGCTAATGTGTTTATGGAATTAGCTTCGAACAAAGTGGAAGTTACCGGTTTACATAGTCTGAGTGAACCGACCGAAACTGCCTTTTTGACCTTGGTAGGTCACGAGGATAAACGTGGATTTGTCCGTCTCCATTCGGATCGCGCTGCCGCTTAATCGCGTGCTGCCGTATTTGGCTGTGCTACGGACCGATTTGGTCCAGACCATCAAAAGTGGTCTTTACCAAGCATGCGGTTTCGTCGCATTCATGTTGTGCATGGGGTTGATATTGCACCGATCAGCAATGCACAATGAAGCCAAGTTGCTTCAAAATACTTCTACACTCATCAGCGAATTGATGCAGATGAGCCTTTGGGTCGGCACTACACTTGTAATCATTTTGTGCGCCGGTACCATTGCCTCCGAACGTGACGTACTTGCAGACACCATTCTTTCCCGCGGCGTAAGCAGGTGGCAGTATTTTCTCGGAAAATGGCATGCGCGTTGGCTGGCGATCCTTGGCGGTTTTGGGCTTTTGCTTAGTGTTGTTGTCGCTGTTTGTCTTCTCTTGCTCAAAAACGATTTACACATCACGGGACTGTTCTTTGCCTTTGGTTTAGTAGCAAGTTTACTATCCGTCGTGATCACTTTTGGGATCGTTGTCAGCGCTTGGGTTGATAGTAATGTTTTAGTTATTGCCCTGCTTTGGATTGTCATTTATGGACTAGGTGCCATGCTGTACTATTTACCCATAGGCACGTTTGACTTGCCTCGACTAGTGCGCTCCATTCCGGAATTATTACGCGGACAATACGATTCGGTCATGCTCTATCGATTGATGGGTGGGTTGGTGTTAGGTTCTATTTGCCTGGCGTTTATCGGCATTATGGGATTTTCACGTCGCGATTTGTAATCGACGCATACATTTAAAAAATAAACCCACGGCCTATCCAACCGTGGGTTTCTTGCTTTTGGCCTGCAGAGATTATTTGGCCGGCGTCGTAGGCATGGGCTTCATCTCCGTTACTGGAGTTGGTGTCATATGCCCACTATAAGCTTTGTTACAAGCGCCACAAGGTTCATAGCGACAGCAATCGCAGGTGTCGTGGCAACACCCTATCGCGCTCAGTAGCCCGATCAACGTCACAAAACCAACAATTCGACGCATGGATGTCATCCTTCGTCCAAGCAAGGGTTCGTTCCAAACGAGTCGGATCCCTGGGGTCCTCGTTCGTGCGTGCGATCCGCTCGACCGGTTCTTCCTGAACCAGTTGCCCGGCGTTGAAGATGACCTTGATCCGTCCTTGACAAGGCGCATCCAACGACGCTGGGCGTCGACAATATGGTTATCGACCTTGGCAAGCTGCGAACTTGAGCCAAAACCCATAGATTAGATAAGTCAAGTGGCTTTGCTTGTTGTTGCTGTCTAATACTTAGCGATTACAAGGACTGATAACACCATGGACGCCATCATCTTGGCTGCAGGCAAAGGAGTTCGATTACAACCGTACACGTTGAACACCCCTAAACCCCTACTGGAGGTTCAAGGCCGACCTATTCTGGACCATATCTTGACTTCTTTGCCGCAATCCGTTGAGCGGCTTATTGTTGTCGTGCATTACCTAGCGGAGCAAATTGAAAACTATCTGAGACATCAAACGCATTACAAGCATTGGTACGCTGTCCACCAAAACGAGGCTCGTGGCACAGGCGATGCATTACGTTGCTGCCAAAAATTCGTTCAAAGTGATCGTATTCTTGTTCTCAATGGTGATGACTTGTATTCGCGAGAAGATCTCGAAAAGCTAGCTCAATGCGATGCCGGATTGCTTGTCAAAACCGTCATGGACCCTGCCAAATGGGGCATTGTATTCCCAAAGCCTGATGGAACCCTGCAAAGCCTCATCGAAAAGCCCAAGGATTTGCAAGGTCCGCAATTAGCAAACATAGGAGCGTATCTATTCCCTCGTACTGTGTTCCAATATGAGCTGCAACTTTCACCGCGCGGCGAATATGAAATCACTGACTATGTCAGTCATTTAGCCAAGGAACACACTGTGCATTTAATACCGACCGCATTTTGGTATCCGATTGGTAATGTGGAAGCCTGGCGATCGGCGCAACATTTACCGCTTCCCAAGACGCAGCCACGTAAGCCAACCAATTAAATCCACTCTCTGAATCGTCATTGATAGTTTGTGAATTCCACGATTCGTCCGAATGTTTCCGCGCTCTGCCAAGCAGCATGCAACAAACGAAAAGCATTGACTGCGATCTTTTGATTTGCTTGATCAACTTCGCCTTGCCACACCATGTCATAGAACTTGTGAATCACTTGAGAGATGATCGGCTCAGGTTGCATCGTACGTCTGCGTGATTCCCCTGGTCGTTGTATTTCATAAATATCGGGCCAATGCAATTGACCTTCTCCGCGTTCAGCCAGCACTTCAAGAGAGTATCGAACGGAGTTGGCATTGGTCAATGGCTCCGTTACTTGTAAGACCGAAATATGAGCTTCCCAATCCTCACCATAAGCGACCAACCCTGAACCAATGGGCAAAGAATAGGATCGTGGTCCAACGGCCTGGACATGACTTGGCCAACTAGGGAACAGCGGTAAGCACCCTTCAATTAACTTGCTCATCGCCACTAAGAGGTCGTCGGTTGGCGGCACACGTGCCTGGCCGGCAAAATAATGGACAGGCCCCAGTTGTTGAATTTCGTTTTGAAACTCCAGCAAGGGGCTACAATCAGCTAAGGGATGGAACCAATGTACAACACGACTAGCTTGATCCATAGCATCGATTAACGCCTGTCCATGTTCGAAGTCACAACATAATGGCAATGCAGACAGCACGGGACGCCCCGCCCGACATGCCTCCACCATTGGCCAAAAGCGCATCCATAAAGGATCACAAAAGAAAAGGACATCTAAATCTGGGTGATCAAGCAACCGTTGCAAACTTTCACACGGCTGACAGCGTAGCAGTTGTGCTTCATCTTGAGTCACCCGATCAATCGTGTCGTAGACAGCACAAATGCGGTATCTGTTCGCAGCACTCTCCAAAACAGGCTTCCAATGTTGTTGCCAGCTTTGCCCTAATCCTAAAACACCGAGATTCAAAATTTGATCGCTTGTTGGGTTCATGCCCCTGGTTATAACACAAATAGCCCATTCGCCAATAGCCAACCCCCAATTCCAATAGTTGCTTGCGAAAAATGATCGATCGGGCAAGACTTTTTTCTGGGCAGCCCCGATCAATCTGGGTAAATTCAGATCGTGAGAAGCGTTGGTGCATAGGCGAGGTGAATATGGTTTATTTCCTTATTGCCGTCAGTGTTATGATTCATCTGCCGGTTCGACCAACAACGGAAGGTCCCACTATCCCCTTAACCACCGACGAGATCAAAGCTGGCTGGTTAGCACTATACGATGGGGTCTCAGATTTTGGTTGGTTAAAAGAGGGTGAAGTTGAATGGTCAACGGGCCACATCAAGCTCAGTGGAGCGACTAGCGCATCGATTGCTTCAACATCGGCTTTCGGATCATTTGATTTAATCATGGAGTACCGCTTCGAAGGCGGGCAAGGTGGGTTTGAGTTTTTGTATGGCGATGGCCAATCGAAACTCACACGCACTCACGAACCGAAGGACCAAACCATCGACCGAATCGAATTTCATTGCCCAAACATGAAAAAAACTGATCGGATTATGATTCGAACGCTTCCTGGAACGACACTGATCATTAAGAGTATTAAACTCAAGCCATTGGAATTAAAGGACATTTTTAATGGCAAAAATCTCAGTGGCTGGAAAGCAGTTGAGAACAACCAGACCAAAACCCAATTCAGCATCACCGAAGCAGGCGAGTTAAGGTTGCAAAATGGTCCTGGGGATTTGCAAACGGAAGACAGTTGGGATGACTTTGTTTTACAACTTGACGTCAAATCCAATGGCAAACATTTGAACAGTGGCGTTTTTTATCGTTGTTTGCCAGGCCGTTTTTGGAGTGGCTACGAAGCCCAAATTCGCAATCAGTGGGAAGGCGAGAATCGACATAAGCCGGTCGATTTCGGAACCGGTGGCATTTACAATCGTCAACCCGCGCGGGTCGTCGTCAGCAATGACCATGAATACTTCAAACTGACGATTATCGCTCATGGCACCCATATGGCCACTTGGGTCAATGGTTACCAAGTCACCGATTTCACAGACAAAGCCAAGTTGGGTAATAATGCACGTCGAGGTGCAAAGATTGAAGCCGGCCCGATCAGTTTGCAAGGACATGACCCAACCACCGATTTAAGCTTCAAGAACATTCGCATAACGTCACTACCCAAAAAGCAGTAACCATTGAACGTTGAACGAATCGTACCTACCTCTTAGCTCACCGGATCGAAAGGACCATTATGAATCGTCGATCATTCCTCATCACATCGGGCCTCACTGCTGCAACACTTCCGACGACTTCAATGCGAGCAGACGATGACAAGAAACAAGATCGAACACAAGAGGAGAAAAATACTAAGCAAGTCTCAGCTAATGACAAAATTCGCGTAGCTCTCATCGGTTGTGGTGGCATGGGCAATGCCAATTTGCAAGATTTCGTCCGCTTGCCCGATTTTGACGTGGTCGCACTCTGTGATGTCGATGAACGCCAGTTTGGCAACTCTGTGCAGATATTGGAGAAAGCCAAGCGTCCGACTTCGAGCGTCAAAATGTATGAGGATTACCGCAAAATGTTGGATCAGAACAAGGAATTAGATTGCGTCATCATTGGCACCCCCGATCATCATCATGCCTACGCTTTGATTGCAGCCGCCTATGCCGGCAAAAACGGACAAGGGCTGGATGTCTATTGCGAGAAACCGTTGTCTCACAATATCCGTGAAGGCAGAGCGATGGTGAATGCGATCCATTCGCAAAAACGCGTGTGTCAGATCGGCACGCAACAGCGGAGCGGCCAGCATTTTAAAGATGCCGTGCAATTTGTTCAATCCGGCAAGCTTGGACACGTTTACTTGTGCCGAACTTGGATCACCAATATGACCGGCAAAGAAGGTTGTGGCAACCCACCCGATTTGGCCACGCCTCCCTCTGGCGTGAACTATGATCTTTGGGTAGGGCCAGCACCTTTGCATCGTTTTAATCAGGCTCGATTCCATGGCAATTTCCGCTGGTTTCAGGATTATGGCAACGGGCTGTGCAACGATTGGGGAGTACACTTGAACGACATTGTACTTTGGGCAATGAATGTCAAAGCTCCTCTAACGGTCAGTGCCACGGGCGGCAAATTTGAAATGCAAGATAACAGCGACACACCCGATACCTTGGATGTCACTTATGAATACGAAGGATTCATTCATCTTTACACCGTCCGCAGAGGTCGAATGCACGGTGGTTTCGGCGGTCGCGGCCATGGAATGGAATTTGTCGGCACTAAAGGCACATTGACACTTGATCGTGATGGCTGGGTTGTTAAACCTTCTGCCGATTCCGATTTAGAAGCAAGCAAACATGGCGGATCTGATCAACATTTCAGCCATGTAAAGAACTTCTTGCATTGCCTCCGCAATCGAGACGAAAAGCCAGCTTCGGCCATCGAGGATATGCATTTCGCTACCGTTACCTGCCATCTGGCTAACATCAGTTATAAGACAGGACGCAAATTGTTTTGGAATGCCAATCAAGAACGTTGTTATCGTGGCTTCGATCTCAAGAAAAACGCGTTTGTCCACGAAGACGCCGAAGCCAACAGCCAGCTATTTCGTGAACCACGCTCGGGTTGGAAGTTATTGGTTTAATCGCGATTCTTAACAACGGGATGGAGAATCGCTTCATCCCGTTGCTAATTCACATTGACACACAATCCATGGATCGTTTGTACCATGTCATCCATATCGCCACTGCTAAAGCAAGCTCAACAAGGATTCGATCAAGTTGAGGTTGATGCCTCATCCAAACAAAAAGCTCTGCAGTATTTGGAAAAGTGGCTGTCGGATGACGAATTGGTCGCGTACCATCCACAAATAGCATGGCTGATTGAGCAAAAGCAATGGGCTGGCTTACTGGACCGTTTCTATCAGATTCTCCCATTTGGAACTGGCGGGCGCAGGGGAGCAGTTGGTATCGGCCCCAATCGCATGAACCCTTGGACCCTGCAAGCATCCGTGCAAGGACATTGCCAGTACTTGAAAGAACGTTTTCCTGGGATGCACCCGATCCGTGTCGTATTGGCCTATGATGTTCGCCGATTTGAAGATGTACGCAAGCAATATTCCGCAGAACGCCCTCATCCGCTCAAGGGATTGACCTCAAAAAACCTAGCTCAATTGGCAGCACAAGTCTATGTCGCCAACGGTATTCACTGCTATCTCCCGCAATTGGACAGTCAGCGCTATTGGGCCACGCCAGAGCTTTCCTGGGCCATTCGTAGTTTGAATGCTCAGGGTGGATTGAATATATCGGCATCCCACAATCCGCCTGACGACAATGGCGGTAAATTCTACAACGAACAAGGTGCACAGCCAGTTCCGCCCGATGACCAAATCATGGCCGACCTTGTTGACCAGGTTACTCAAATTCATCAACTTGCGTGGCAAGACATCGCTCGGTCGAACGCAATCACGTTCATGGACGATACCTTGCATCACTCGTATCTGGCTCTATTAGCACGACAAAGCTTGATTGGCCCAGTTCGGCAAAAGGAATGCCGGGTTGTTTTCACGCCTCTCCATGGGGTGGGGGCATTCACCGTCAAGGAATTGCTCGAACGGCAACACTTTGAGATTATCCCAGTAGCCGAACAAATGGAGCCAAACGGCTTGTTCCCAGACGTCGTTAGTCCTAATCCCGAAGTACCTGCTTCCATGGAACGAGCCAAGGATCTGGCCAAAAAACATCATGCTGATTTGGTGTTATCAACGGACCCAGATGCGGATCGACTAGGTGCATTGATTCCAACGGCTGACGATTGGCGGTTTGTCACAGGCAATGAAATCTCCGCTTTGTTGACGCAATTCAAGCTTGAACAACTGCACAAGCGCGGTCAATTACCTCACACTCCCGTCGTGATTCTGACCGAGGTAACGACGCGGTTAGTCAGTAAGATAGCCCATCATTTTGGCTGTCAAGTTGTGGATTACCTGCTGGTGGGCTTCAAATACATGGCCGATGTGTTGGCCCAATTGGAAGCCAATGGCCGATTCGGTGACGTTCAAGCGGAACCAAAGGACATGATCATCGCCACGGAGGAAAGCCACGGCGCCATGATTACTCCGATGCTACGTGACAAGGATGCCGCGGGAGCGTCGCTGTTGCTGGCTGAACTAGCTGCTTATCAGAAACGCCAAGGTTTCAGTGTGCTTGATTACTTAAATCACATTTACCGTCGTTTTGGCTACCATCACAACCAAGTGCGTAACGTCGTCATGACGGGTATTTTAGGCAAGCAGCAGATGAACCAGATGTTGGATTCACTCCGACACCAGCCGCCAACGACTATCGCGGGTCTTGCGGTAACCTTGATGACCGACCTGCAAGATGAACATGGCCGTTTCGGTCCATTGCGAGGCGAAACCGATCGAACCAATCGCAATGTTCTTTTGTTTCAATTAGGAACACATGCCCGCGTTGCGTTAAGACCAAGCGGTACGGAGCCAAAAGCCAAAGCCTACGTCGAAACGTGGTCCGACCCGTGCCCGCCAACGCTGGCAGCTCAAGAATGGTCAAGGATTGTCGCTGATACCGACCGGCTTGGACACGATATCAGCTTCGACTTTGCTACACAAGCATTAGCTCGCGTAGGATTAGTGCCTTGACATCATTTCCCGAGGATTCAGATCAAGGTCGTTTACTAGACATCAAGTCAGCTGGCAGGAAGTCGATCAGCCACTGAGCGATGGCATCGGCCGCCATGCGGTTTCCCATTGCATTCCAATGGGTGTCGCGTGGCGCATAAGCCTTGCTGCCCACAGGGGCAATAACGGGTAATAGATCCAAAAAGGGGACTTGGTTTGCACTCAAAAATGCAGCCAACCGCTCATTTGCGTAGTTCACTTGGTATTCTTGGTCAGGCCAACCCCGGTCTTTCCAAGCTTGCCTGAAATACTCATGGTTGACTTGTAACTCATCCGGTATTAAGACCACGACCAGAGGAATCTGCTTCTGCTTGCAATCGTCGATGATGCCCTTTATTTGGTTCAAGCTGTCTTGCCAGTTTTGCTCATCAATCCGATCGGGTTTGGTTCGGCAGATGGCAACATGTCGCGCCAAGATTTCTCGATAGGTTCGTTCCGAAATGGGAGACACGGTTTTGGATGTCGTTTGCTCTTGAACTTGGCTATTGCTGGTGCCGACAAGGCGAAATTGTTCACGGAGCAATCGGTATGTGCGCTGCATGAACAACTCGATGTAAAGTGCATTGGGGTTGAAGCGTGACAACTGAGGTACTTGAACTGGCTCTAAAAGGTCGTTGCCCAAGAATAGCGGTAACAACACCAAGTCAGGTTGGTATGTCCACACTTCGCGCTTAAGCAACAACCGGTACTCTTTAGGACCCGTGCCAGCCACACCAAAATTCAAGACCTCAACACCAGGCCAGGTTCTACCAAGCAAGGTCAAATAGGCATCTTCATAGCTCACTGCGGTGGCAACTGAAAACGAATCACCCAATGCAGCTATGCGAAATGTACCATTCGGTTTAACTTGATTGAATTCGGGTCCTGGGAAACCAAGCGAATTTCCTAATTGACCATTCCCTTGCCGCCCTGGTTGCAGACGGCAACCTTGCGACCGAAACAACAGCAAGCTGTCTTCACCCTTCCATGCAGCCAGACTTCGTAAACCTAATTCGCCTAGTATCAAACAGAGGATGACGTTTCCCAAAACCAGGTCGACATATCGTAGAAGTTTATGTCCTTGGCATTGTTGCTGTAGTTTCGTCCAACCGCCACGCCATGTCACTGGCCATAAGCATAGACTCAGCCATAGAGCGCATGCACCCCGGCAAACAAAGCGGGCTTCATCCAGGTTACCAATGGTCATACCCAAAGTGATAAATATACCCAGCCATCCAGCCATGAGCCAGCGATAAAAGAAAATCCGACGCCAAAACAAATCCATCTGCCCCAAACCCCGCCTTAACCGTTTGGCCATAAGAATGAGGATCATCCCAGCGCCGAACATCAGGGCGGCACCGATCCATCGAAATGCTATTTCAAATGATTCTTTGTAACTGCGCAGGAGTTGTTCAATCGCAAGCCAAACGAATATCGCCCCCACGAACATGACAACCACCGCATAAGTATTATCCAACCTTGACCGCGGAGCACTGGACGTTTGATAGCGCAAATGAATGCGTTGGATCACGTTGTGATTCTCTTGAACTTGCATGCTTAAGCTTTCAAAAAGGAGGGCAATCCATAAAGCAAAAACGACCAGACGCCTTGCAATTCACTGTGCGGCCAACCTGCAGGGGCAGGACCATGCCTGCATTGTTTCCATAATGATCGAGCTGCGTTTTCAACAAGGGAAAAGGGCAGATTGACCATGACGAGTGCTTTATAAAGGATACCGCCAACCAAGCCAACGACATGACGACGCAGATACCGGGCATATCCGCACTCGACGCCAATATAAACATGGCCAGAATTTCTGCGTGAACTCATCCGCCCCAAATGAATGATCTCGGCTTGCGGATAATAATAAACCATATGCGTTCGGCGCACCCGGGTGCTCAGATCAAAATCTTCAAGGCCGAATCGATACCCCTCATCCCAACCACCGATGGAATCATAGACGCGTCGTGGCATGGCCACGGCAGCACCAAGGAGAACTTCCACAGCAATGGTCGAATCGGTTTGTAACTTTTGCCGCCGATAACGTTGATAGGCTTGACGAAAAAGTCTGGTCCAGCGCAAGCAGACTAATCGATGCAGTGCTGCGCCAATCGTGGGTTTAGGCCGATAAGATCGCTGCGTTTGGCCGTCGCGATCGATTAATCGTGGGCCAACCAAGCCTGCTTCAGGATGCCGATCAAGGAACTGAACCAACCGATGTAAACTCTGAGGCAAAACAATGGTGTCGTTATTTAAGAATAATAAGTGGCGCCCATGGCTGATTTGGGCAGCTTGATTATTTGCATGTGAAAAACTTTCGTTCTTCCGATTGCGAATCAGCTTAACCCATTGGAACTCTTGCTCAACCATGTCGGGAGCGCCATCGGTGGAAGCATTATCAACGACAACGACTTCCACCGCTAAGCCGGTAACTTCCTTCTGAATGGAGAGTAGGCACTGACGTAGCAAATCGCGGACATTCCAATTCACGATGCAAATGGATAAATCAACCATCGACCTGACTCCCATTGGTTGATGCGCTAGAAGGCCGGAAGTCGTGCACGCGCTTTTGAATGAAATGATACTGGAGAGCTCGCTTGGTAAATTTGCGGTGAATTCTCCCGCACAGGCCAGTGCTTGAGACTCGGCTGCACGGACTTAGGTCGACGTGCGATAAGCAATATGCCATCGGCTTGCTTGGTCCAGGCAAGCCACCTGGTGAACACACTCTGTACCCACCGCCAGCGCCCCAAAATAGGCATGATGGGTGGAGTTTGTTTTTTCCACCCATCGGCTTGTCCTGCCTGCCATGATCGGCCAAACCAATGTGTCGGCTTCATCATTTGTATGGATTCAATGGCGAATCCATGCATTCGCATCAAAGCAGTCAATGCACTTGGCGTAAAGTGAAGGACATGCCAGGGCATTTGCAATGGCCACCAATACTTTCCAAATGCTTGCCTCCCCCAGCTTTCGAGATTGGGAACACTGATCACCAATCTGCCGTTTGGTTTCAATGCTTCCAAAGCAGAGGATATGATTTGGTGGGGATTGGGAATATGCTCCAACACCTGCCCCATAGTGATCATGTCATAAGATTGTGGTTTGACATTGGGATGTGGTAAACTGCCGACCCAAACAGAGAAGCCATAAAGCTGTTGTGCCTTCTGCGCAGCATGGTTACTTAAATCGATCCCATCCACTTGCCAGCCGCGCTGCTGCATTTTAGATGCATATTCGCCGACACCGCATCCAAAATCTAACAAACGCCCCTCGCCTTCCATCGCGAAGGATAACAGTGTATCGGACCGAGGAGCAATCGAATGAAAGAGTAGTTGAGCGAGCCGGCGCAACCATTTTTTTCGTCCATGTACAGAAACGTATGCACTCCATTTTTCCAAACGCATGCGTTGTCGTTTGCACCAGCCGATTTTCATCGAGGGACAACCACGGTATGCCGCATAATGGGCTGGGTAGAGTTGCGCCAGGTCAGTCACTTGCGGTCGAGGGTTGGTATACCCCATGCCGCAATCATAACAACGAACCAGTTGAAAAGTTCGAGCAAATGGCTGAGAGTAGCATTCCAGCAAAACCACAGGACGGCTTTGGCCACATATCGGACATCCAGCATTTTCCCATCGAATCGAAGTCAAATCTTGAGAATGAACCATCCTTGGCTCTCCAATAAGAATCGAGCGATTAGCTTAATAAAAGGGTAATTATTACACAATGCCAGGATCGAAAAGGCAGGCGCATGATTATCGTTTTTGAAGAACTTAGAAGAAATTGGCCGTAAGTTTAGATGCAGAATAGTTGCTTCATTTTTTCAACAAAAGTCTTGCAATTCTACGCCTTTTCCCATACTTTGCCCAAAAGAAGCAGATGAGCGAGTTTCAGCGGTGCCCTGCTCTGCGAGTCATGGTCTCCGGCTGCTTAAAGGCTCGAATCATTCTGGTTGAACCACATCCAACTAAAAGGAGAAGGCACGATGTTAGATTGGATTCAGGAGAATTTTTGGCTCTGGACAGGTATTATGGTCGTTCTGCTCGCTGGACTGATCTTTGTGTTGTTGATGATTCGCAAGAATCAGGAAGACTAAGCCTGACCAGTTTGACACGATACGAACAAAGCCCCTTGTTTTTTCAAACGAGGGGCTTTTCTTGTCCTTGTCTCCAAGCTACTCAATCTTTGGAATTGCTTTGGCGAGTTTCGAATTGTTGCCAATCACCAATTTTCGAAGTGATGGCCAATCGCTTCTTTTCCCGCCAAATGACCAAAACGACGGATTTCCCCGGTGGTGTGCCAGCCACAATATTGATGAATTGATTTTCGTTACGAATCGGAATATTATCAACTTCCAGAATGACGTCGCCTGGCCGAATGCCCGCCACGGCCGCAGGCGATTGGGGATGCACCATTTCGACAAAGGCCCCCCAGCCTTTTTCCAAACCAAGTTTCACTGCATCCACTGCATCGACTGAACCACCAAGCTGAATACCCAAATACCCACGAGCGACATAGCCTTTGTCCAATAATTCAACCACCATGCGCTTAAACAAATTACTCGGAATACTGAAGGCGACGCCGCTGCTGTGTTCAGAATCGGAAGCAATGGCTGTATTAATACCAATCACTTCACCATTCAAATTGATTAAGGGGCCACCGCTTGATCCTGGGTTAATCGCTGCATCCGTTTGAATGAACTCTTTGATGCGTATTCGACTTCCCAAACTGACTTCGCCGCGATCTTTCGCACTAATGATGCCGTGTGTCACTGTTTGGTTAAGCCCAAATGGGCTACCCATCGCCAGCACCCATTGCCCCACTTGCATCCGGTCACTATCACCCAATCGAGCGGTCGGGAGACGCTGTTCCGTGGCCAACAGCATGATGGCGACATCAGATGCCGAATCACCCAGTATTTTCTCGGGCTGGAAGACGCGCCCATCCGCCAGTTGAATGACAACTTTGTGCGGTTCTGCCCCTGCAACGACGTGGTTGTTCGTTAGAACATAGTAGCCAGGACGACCTTCCCACTGGACAATCACTCCAGACCCAGATTCCTGAAAAGTGCGTTTACTGCCGTCGGGTTTTTGCGACGTCTTGCGAGCTTCAATGGAGACAACTGCTGGCAAGATTCGACGTGCAATTTTTTCGAATCGATCACCGACTATTTCCGTTTCAATTTGCACTGGGGCATTCAGATTTGTACTTGATTGAGCTTGAATCTGAGTGACAAAACGATCACTGCAACTGACGGCTAGCCAGCCACCGAAACACGAGCTGACCGCTAAAATGCTGAGGGAAAGGCATTTGTCTTTCATGTCAAGTTCCAAGCAGGGAGATAGATAGGTTTGATCCCGGCGTATCTATTTTACCTGGAATAGATGCCCACCAGGTCAAATTGAAGCAAAAATGCAAAACGGATGCACAGATTTTGACTGTGCATCCGCTTTGAACTGAAAACTCACGTTTTAGACAACCCATCAGCGACTGGATGGTAAATCTAGTTCCAGATCGTTGAGGTTTACATTGCGATCAGTAATCGCGCTTTCTGCATCAAAGACTTTATCCCAACCACCTCGATGACCTGAAGTGCCATATGGGGAACGTTCCATCACACGTTGACACTGAATGCAGGTTGTCGAATATGGCAGTGCATTAAGCCTTGCAACCGGAATTCGCTTGTCGCAAACTTCGCACCGTCCATATGTACCTTGCTCTAAACGTTTGATTGCACGCTCAAGCTGAGCAAGTTCACGAGCTTCCATTTCAGCTAATTTGGACAGGATCTCATCCGTACCCGTTCCGAAAGCTGCATCAGCCGCATCACCGGCCTGTGTTTCACGCTTACCGCTTCTTAATGCGGATAAATCGCCCGCTAGCATTTGCCTTAGGCTATCGCGGCGAGCGATTAAGCGCTGGTGCAATTTCAGCAGAGCATCACGCCGCGCCATGGGATTCCTCCTCGAAAACAGCTAAACCCTTGTTGCTTCTTGAATCATCGAACCTGCTCATAAGTACTCGCAATTCGTATGCCAAAAAAAAGAAACCACCCAACTTTAAACATATACAGAAATTTATTGCTCACGAATACAAATTATGATCTTATTTTGAACACTTAAATTAGAAGAGCATAAATAACTGTTCAATTATAGAACATCCAATGGTATTTTAGTGCAAAGTTTATCTTTCTCAGAATTGTCATGACACTTCTGGACGAATTCAAAAATAGTACAGGCTTTTCAGCGGGGACTGTGAATTCTATGCAAACACTGGAAATTGCTCTTTGCCCAGTTCATTTCAAAGCAACAATCGTTAGTTTCGTTCGACTTCATTTTGATTGTTTGAGCTTTAGAATCTGAAAATGGGCTGTTTCAATTCTTGCTAGATTGTCAATCGTGTAAATGATCGCATTGTTTACATATTCACCTGTATCTTCTTGCCAATACTCAATATACGACGATTTCGTCCACTGTCTGGACACTTGGCTCGCTCTTGTTTGAAGGTGTGTAACTTGTTCGGCCATTTTGTCCTGATTTTTTTTCAGCGCAAACTGCCACCATGACAAGAGCCGATCATCCATAAGCCACAATGACATATTTTCGTTTAAGGATATCTGCCAATATGGCTTTTCATTGCCGACTTGCTCGAGCGTAATGCCATCAATTGCACAAAATCGGATTTGCTTTGAGACGTGTTTTTTTGGGTCGGGCATAGGGTGCTTGATTGAATCAACGCGCCATTTCAAATTCAAGCCATCACTCCACTTCCAAACGCGCACATATTCTTCGTTCGTCTCAGTGTCTGCCAATATGGGAAGTTCCAGCAGAATGACGGAACCTTTTCTTTTCGTGTTCCAGTGTTCGCTCCAAGCATTTCTTGGTATGGCGTGCGCTTCTTGCAATAACGTTTCTAATGGGGCTTCACTTAGACGAACAATCAGTTCCAATTGATGAGACAATTCCACGGCGAGCTTTCGGTATTGAGCCGATCGACTGTCATAGCTGTTTTGAATGGCCTTTACCGAATCTGCCAAAGCAAGTTTCGCTCGATCCCATTGCCCCTTTTGTGTAGCCGCCCAAAATCGCCTCTGGTATTGTTCACTTAAATTCCAGCATTCGGCCTCGCTCATGTGTAATATTTGTTGTCCAATGAATACTGCAGCCACTAGCACAACCAAAATGAACATACCGCTGATCATGCATAGCCACTGCAAGGCATATTTTCTTGACTCACGCTGGACAACGGCCCGATAGCGATTCTCTTCAGATTGGACAACTAGTTCTTCATACCAAGCGCCATAGGGCATAATCCAATGGCGTTGTTGGCACAAGGGACAGGTAATAAACATTCCTTGACTATGCCGCTCTCCCGCCAAGTCTTTGCCACAAGAGCATGCGAATAGATAATATGGCTTTTTTGTAGATCGTGTTCGTAGCTGTACGCGCCAATGCATGAAATTGGATCTCAATAAACCAAAAGCTCATCATTGCACGACGATTGAACCACAAACAGATGCGTCGTCCACTAATGCAATCACCCAAACGGCACTGACAATATCATAAACTATGCTCAACGAGATTAAAATCGTATCTATCAAACGACGAATTATTGAGTGAGCTATTTACTCTACCGCTTGAAGATGCAACGAGATCTTGGATTCTAGGAGTAAGTCTTTTGAAGTGTCCTAATTGCCATTCCCCTGTGGATGCTGAACAAGCGCATTGTCCATATTGCTATGCTTCATTAGGCGCAAGCGATTGGAGTTCCACTTGGGTTTTATACGGTCTAGTGACATTGATTGTGGTTCTGCTGGTAGTTATTGCATCAGACCGCTTTGGTAATCTTGGAATTCTCGCTTGGGTTCTCGAACAAATCCGTCCTCAGGCGCGCTAGAATGTGCTACCTCCCAATGACAGGTTATCGAGAGAAAAGTTCATTAAAAAACTGCTGCATGGCCTTGAATGATCGCTGGTCAGTGATGGTATGGTACTTGGCTCCGTCGATATTATGCCGGTCGACATGTGGATTCGTAAAGCTATGAACGGCCCCTCCATATTGGACAACTTGCCAATCCGCATTAGCGTCGCGCATTTCTTGAATAAATTGCTTCACATGTTCAGGCGTCACAAACGGATCTTCAGCGCCATGCAACACTAACACTTTGGCTTTAAGGAAACCGGCTCGTGCGGGCGAAGGCGTTACCAAATCGCCATGGAAACTCACCACTCCTTTTAGCGGTACACCGGCACGCGCCATCTCTAAAACGGTTGTGCCACCGAAGCAGAATCCAATCGCTGCTGTTTGATCCGGATCAACCTGCGATTGACGACATAGCATTTCCCATCCTGCTTTAGCCCGCTCAACCATGAGCTTGCGGTCTTTTTTGATAGCCCCCGCCCATTGGCCAGCCTGTTGGGGCTTATCTGTAAATTGTCCTTCACCATACATGTCCACCGCAAACGCAACATAACCACATTTGGCCAACTGTTCAGCCTTCTGTTTAGCAAAGGCGTCCAAGCCCCACCACTCATGCACGACCAAAACACCAGGCCGCTTCCCCATGAGGGAATCGTCATAAGCCAGATAACCTTTGCAAGTAATATCACCAACTTTGTATTCGATGGTTTTAGTTTGTACCGACGCTGGAGCAGCCATTGAAGTGCAAACGAACAAAAGAATGGACAACCAATTGCGTAACATGACTAAAATTCCATTTTTGATCAATGGGTGTTTATTTGACGCTTCACTCAGCCTATCGAGGTGCTTGCTTCCATTCCATCTGAAATTGTTTTACATTTTCAAATTCCATCCCTGTGCTATTGCAATGACTGCGTCTTAGTAAACGTTGTTGTGTATCAGTCTCCAAGAAGAACCTCAACCAACAGTAATAATTCAGTTATTACGCGAGTATTCACGTCATTTGGAGGCGTTTGATTTTTTGAATTAGTTTTGGCGCAACTGGGCTTTACTTAGCTCCAAATCTTCTGCTGCTTGTAACGAAAAGTCGATTCATTTGTCAGCCCGGTTCAAGTGAAGGCAATCAATTAGGGTTTGGTAATTCTCAATAGCAGGTTGCGCAGGTTTTTATGTACTCGGCTCTTGCCTTTGGCTAGGATTTCGGCTTCGCCGAGTGTTAAACCGGGGTCTGGGAACGGTAGCCGATCTTTGGCCAACTTGATGGGGGTTAGCAGGACGTATTTTCTTCGCTGCAAATCGATTTGTATATCGTATTCACGCAACAGCTCAAGATCTCGATAATACGTCCGAATGTCTATTTTCAACTTTTGCAACAAAAACTTGCGTGTTCGCGTTTCATCAGCAAGCCAATGCAGCAAGTGAAACAGACGTGCTGCCCGTTCCAAACTTACCGTTTTGGTATTGAGAACTGTTTCCGACTGTTTTTTGGTGCCAGCCTCACGATGTGACGCACTTTTCTCGGCACGCATGATCACCCAACCTTTTCAGCTAGCTGTAAAAGGAACGAGTAACCAACGCGGTTCCGCTCAAACATGCTTCCGTGTCGTGATTGGACCATTGCAACCTCCGTGTATCCCAAACGCATGTAAACGGAGTTATGTTAATTTGCTAAACTGGAGAAATCAAGCCGGACAGTCAAAATAGATAAATGCGCGATATCGTTGTATCACGGTGGACTCTTGACGCTAGCAATGCTTCATTTGACATCACGTGTCGAAGTCGGTCTTAAGTCGGCGAGTCTGCATCATACAATATGCGGTTGCAACTCTTGCAAATAACGAGTTTTCCGATCGCGATCTCGTTATATTGTTGACCTGTGACTTCGGTGTAGCAGCCTGTGCAAGAGCGACGATTAATGGAAGCAAGCACACTGCTGCCAAGGCTGGGCAGCATTCGATCATAGTGCTTTTTAGCTTCGACCGGAAGCTGGTTGATCAAATCATTTAAGGCTTGTTCTGTCTCTTTTAAGCGGCTTTCAATGGATTGTTGTTCGACTTGCCAATCTTGCATTTGCTTGGCTTTTGCTTGTTCTGCTTGCTTGACTGCCTCTTCTAATACTTGTAGTTGTGGTTGTTTTTCTTCCAATTCAGCCATGGCATTCAGCGTTTCTTCTTCAATGACATTGTTAATCTGTTTGAGGTCTTGAATCTCATGATTCAGGGCATCAAATTCCTTTTGCTCTTTGGCTGTGTTGCGTTGTTTTGAGTATTTTTCGATTTGGGCGAGGTTGGCTTTCAGACTGACTTCTTTTTCATGAATGGCCACCTTGAGAGCTTTGAGTTCATTCTGAAGCTTTTGCACTTGCTGTTTTGCTTGTTCAACTTTTGCCTGCGCGCGTCTCTGTTTACGGCTGCCTTCGTCAAAGGCTTCTTTCAGCTCTTGAACCCGCAAGACTAATGCATGCCAATCCCGAAACTGCTGTTTCAAATCACTCATGGAAGTCGTTACCCATTCTTCCTCAACGTTCAAAAAAAAATCGCTGGCCCGTAGACCAGCGATTGCAAAACCTAAGAATGTTGTCGCATAACTGAGTCCAAAAAGCCCTCTAATTTACGACTCCGGACAGGGTGCTGCAATTTCCTAACGGCTTTGGCTTCGATTTGCCGCACACGTTCACGGGTTACCTTAAAGATGCGCCCCACTTCTTCAAGCGTGTAAGTATAGCCATCGCCCAAGCCGTACCGCAGCTTGATAATCTCTCGTTCTCGGTAGGTGAGTGTCTTAAGCACCTGATCGATTTTATCTTTCAGCATCTCTTGGGTTGCAGCGTGGACAGGCGATTCAACCGAATCATCCTCAATAAACTCGCCGAAGTAGCTATCTTCACTTTCACCCACTGGCCGATCAAGGCTGATGGGATGACGACTGATCTTTAGCACGCGGCGGGCTTCTTCAACCGTGATACCAGCGGCCACAGCCATTTCTTCGTAAGTTGGTTCGCGGCCTTTTTCCTGCAGCAGCTTTTTCGAAACATTGCGCAATTTCGACATCGTTTCGATCATGTGGACAGGAATACGAATGGTGCGTGCCTGATCCGCAATGGCCCGGGTAATCGCCTGACGGATCCACCACGTTGCATAAGTACTGAATTTGTATCCTCGGCGATATTCGTATTTGTCCACTGCTCGCATCAAACCGGTGTTGCCTTCTTGAATCAGATCCAAGAAGCTCAAGCCTCGGTTACGATATTTCTTAGCTATGGAGACAACCAATCGTAAATTGCCGCCTGACAGTTCCCGTTTCGCGATCTCATACTCGGTAAAACGTCGATACATCACTTCGCAGCGACGCTTCAAGCTCTCGGGTGTTTCAAGTGTGCGAAACATCCATTCTTTAAGTTCATATTCAGCTGTTTGAGCATCAAGGCCGGTGCTAAAGTTCCCCGTTTCAAGTTGACGTTGCAAATCCTCCATGCGGTCAGCTGTTTGAATGAGTTTTTTCATCAACGGTTGTAAACGTTGCGTACGAATGGAAAGTTCTTCTACGAGCGACACACACTTGCGCCGACGATTGCGTAGATTACGGAGGTGAAGTCGACTTTCATTTGCAGGGATCTTGGAATCGATAATGCGAACAAAGTCCTGAACATTTTGCTCCATGAGCCGCTCAAGTGTTTTGAGGTTATGCGGCATGCGATGGAGAATTTGGTCTTTTTCGAGGTCTTCGGTGACAGATACCTTGATGGTTCGATCGAACGGCAACTCGCCCGTATGGACTCGAGTCAAGGTTTCAACCACTTGCGACAAGGCGTAATCGCATTCGAGCACTTTACGACGGAAACGTCGCCTGGTTATTTCGATGCGCTTGGCTAGTGCAATTTCCTGATCCCTTGTTAGTAAAGGGATTTCACCCATTTGAGTCAGGTACATGCGAACGGGATCGTCAATCCTTCGGCTGACCTCATCTTCCTCTAAAAAGCTGAGGTCCATTTCCTCAACCGCGTCATCCGTTTCGCGATCAAGCTCGGCATCACCACCGGCTTCTCGGTCCTCGACTTCGCTTTCATCGATCAGCTCGATGCCCTGTTCTTCCAAGGTCATAATTAATTTGTCGAGCTTATCGGGATTGAGCGCATCGTCGGGCAAAAGTTCATTAACCTGTGTGAAAGTCAAATAGCCCTTTTGCTTACCGGCTTCCAGCAGCGCTTTTAGCCCTTCGTCCATCTTTTCCATCCAAACCCTCCTCACCAGGATCAGGGTATAGGCCAAACGGCATCGATCGCATGAAAGGCGATTGATGATGCCCGAACAGGCTGTTTCCATTGTACAGCCCGACCGGGGTTTTGGCCGAGATTGATCGTTCAGTTCCCTTTCGGTTGCAATTGAGCCAATAACTCCTTGGGTACAGGCTCCCCAGGCGGAAGGCTTTTTAATTGCAAGCGGATGGCGTGTCGTTTCGCTTCTTCACGCCGTTCTTGAAACCCTTCCAATAATTGTTCGAGCCAAAGGTCGTGATGGCCATGGGCTTGCCCATCGGCCAGTGCAGCCGCCGCAGCTTCCGCCAACCGCGGACGATCTGCCAATTGTTCACGAACCAGTACGGGGATTTGATTTTCCTCCTCCGTGGTGCTTGACAAAGTATAGAGCATTTCCACCACCTGCCGCACCCCCAAGTGACGTATCTCTTCGACCTGGACACTCTGCTTGGCCTTGACGATCAATCGCGGAGCGCCCAACAAAACGGCCACAAATTCCTTTTCAAGCGGCTCTGTTTTGGCTTCTTGAGCTGTCCTTTTCTCTTTGGTCGCAGCTTCCTGACTGTGTGGACCTTGTTTACCCTTATTGGTTTTCACTTGCGACTGGATGTGGACAACATCCCTTGAACCTGCCCCCCTATTCGGTTTTCGTTTCAGCTCGCTAATACGCTGCCATAATGTTGATTCAAGCACATTGAACCGTTGTGACAGACGGCTTAACGTCAGTTCCTTCTTCATCTGCAAACTACTGCGCGTCATTTCGGGTATCATCGAAATGACTTGCAAAACCTCTTCCAGAGCCTGGCGTCGTCCATCCACGTTGCTCATGCGCTCTGGCGTCAGTGCTGAATCGATCTTAAATTCTAAAGCGTCCCGTGCCCGCTCCAGTTGCGTTTGGAAGGATTGTGGTCCTTGAGCGATAAGAAAATCGCAAGGGTCCATGCCTTCAGGCAACCAGGCGATCGATAGATCGATTTCATGAAGTAGGAACAATTGCAAAGCTCGATCGACACCCCCTCGACCGCCTGCATCAGCGTCAAAAACCAGAATCACCCGTGGAACGTACTTGCGGAGCAAGCTAATATGCTGCTCGTTAAGCGCCGTCCCCAATGTGGCAACTACGGGCAACACCCCCATCTGATGAGCCATCAACACATCCGTGTAACCTTCCACGACCGCCAAATAGCCGGCTTTAACGGCTGCATCTTTGGCTCGATCAATGCCGTAGAGGTTCTGACTCTTTTTAAATAGTGGTGTGTCTGCTGAATTATAATACTTAGCTTCAGAATTGGCGGAATTTGCACCTGGAAGAATTCGACCTCCGAGACCAACGACCCTTCCCTGACCGTCACGAATGGGAAAGATGATGCGATCACGAAACCGGTCATAAAGCGATCCATCGTTTCTTTGGCCAGATAATCCAACCTGAATCAGCAGTTCTTTGGGTTGCTTTGCTGCCTTGGCTTGGTTAGCGAGCCAATCCCATTCGCTGGGTGCATATCCAATTTGGTACTGTTCCCATGTTTCGGGATTCAGGTTGCGCTCTTCCAAGTATCGTCGCGCTTGCTCGAGATGGGGCTCAAACAACAGACGGTGATATTGCTCCGCAGCCCATTTCATGACATCCAACAATTGGGCACGACTTTGGCCATTCGACCGTCTTCGATTTTGCTCCAAGGGGATGTTGGCTCGATGGGCTAGCAACTCCAAGGCTTCCGGGAAAGTGACCCGCTCACGTTCCATGACAAAAGTAAAGACATCCCCTGCTTTACCGCAAGCCCAGCAACGAAAGGACTGCCTCGTAGGATCGACATCAAATGAAGGATGGTGGTCGTCATGAAATGGACACAAAGCTTTGAATGTTCTGCCTTTACGTTGAAGTGGCAGATATTCGCCGATGACCTCGACGATGTCGCTGGCGTCTTTCACTCGTTGGGCTAGATCATCAGCCACAAGACACCCTTGACTTCAAAACCTATTACAACCAAGCGAAGCTTGGTTCTGATTGTCATGTGTAACAAATGAAACAGGGCGAACGAATGGCCAGTCGAACGTGAGTTGCCCACCCAGGTTACAACTGGCTTGGCCATTGGCCAAGTTTGCAGGTTCGTGATACCGCTCGGAAAAAGGTGGGTATTCACCCAAACCATTAGAGCGTTGCCCTTTAGGAAAACGAATCTCTGCAACTATTCAATTGTATGTAGGCATGAAAGAGCAGTCAAGCTAAGTGTATGCTACCAGATAAAATGCCCCTTCTTCGACCAAATCAATTGGTAGCTATTGGTCAATGGATCACCAATAACGATGAGAGCGACAAGGCATTAGCTAACCCGTCGTATCCGTTGTGGCTTACAATTTGCCACCCTCTCCAATTCACCGATCACCTCCATGTGCAACTTGACCGTAACGGTGTACCACATGACGGATCCAATCCGCTTCTGTTCGAGTGGCGAAAGTTCCTGCTCAATCATCGATGGCAGATCACGGAAAGCTATGCCCGATTTGTTGCGAGGCACCACTTTGAGAATGGCAGAACGAATTAGCTTATATTTATGACGATCGATATTTGTACCCTTTTTCCCCTTACTGGGCGTTCTGCACAAGATTTTATCGCTTTGCCTAGCCATGCCACACCGAGAGAGTTTGGAAAATACAAATTCACATTTTTGCATAGAAAGACCGACTATTGATCCAATTTACCTATTCTGCATACCTTCAACAACATTAATTACTGAGTTGTGTTTCGATTCATGCTCAAACTGAATTCAATTGAAGCCATCAACAGAGAACGGCTTTATAGCCGATACTTTTAACAGATTGATTGATTTATGAGTTCAGCCAAACCATTCAGGCTGACTAGGGGATTGCAATGTTCAATCGCAACCACGCACTATTCATGGTGATCGCTTTGGGAGCATGTCTCACTTTAGCAAGCAAACTTAGTGCGCAAACACCTACGCCTAATGCACAACAGTGGCTGAGTATTAAACCCATGCAGCAAGGGGTGATGTACAGCACGCCTGCGGAAAATGAAATGGCTCAATGCAAAGCGGAAGTGATTGCCGGCCGCTCACCCAATAGCAAACTTGTGCAAGTCAAAGATGGCCAAGGACGATTGTTGCGTCAATTCACATTTGGATCCAATGACAAAACTCCAGATCAGGCTTCCTTTTACAAAGATGGACAAGAAGTCTATCGCGAAGTCAGCAGCAAGCGTAATGGACGAGCCGATCGGTTTTTGTGGATAAATGCAGGCGGAATGAAAATCGGCTTGGACCATAATGGCGACAGCCAAATCGATCTGTGGCAGGCCATCTCCATTGAAGAATTGAGCCAAGAAGTTGTTCGGGCATGCACGAATAAGAGCTGGGAAACATATCGAGCTTTATTGGTTACAGAAGAGGACTTACGACGAATCGGCACTCCTGATCGCGAAATAGCCCGTATTCGTGATTTACAGAAATCGGCTCCAGCCAAATTTCAGCAAGCATTAACCCGACTGAACAATTTAAATGCACACACCCGTTGGCTGCACGTTGAAGCGGGCAGCCCTAGTCGACTCCTGGCCGAGTCCACAGGCATGAAGCAAGATGTGCTGATGTATTACCGTGCCATGGTTCTATGTGAGACTTCGGGAAAGACCGACTATATCCAATTAGGTGAGATTGTTCAAATCGGTGAAGCTTGGAAGCTGCTGGATGCACCGGTCAACCCAGAAGCCGTTGCAGGACAATCAGGCTTTGGCGAGGATCAAACCAGCAAGGCGGGTGATCCTGAATTGCAAAAATTACTTGAACAATTGGCTAGTCTCGATAAGCAACAGAGTGAAAACCCAAGCAATCTGGTCGCCTACCAATTGCAAAGGGCCAAGATCATCGAAGACATTATCCGCAAAGCTCCTGATGCGGAGCGTGTGAGTTGGTTTAAGCAGATGGTTGACAGCCTCGCCAGCGCTGCTCAGGCAAGCCCCATCACCGATGCCAAAGCAATGAATGCCTTGAAACAGATTGCAGAATATGTCGCCAAGACGCAGCCAGGCTCCGAGGCTGCTGCCTATGCGAATTATCGTTTCATGACGGTACAATACGCCATTCAATCGGCAGGCGTTGCCAATGCCCAAACGGTGCTTGAACTGCAGAACAAATACCTCGAACAACTCAAGTCCTTTGCAGAAGCGTATCCGAAGGCCGAAGAAACCTGCGAAACGCTCTGGCAAATGGGCATGATCAATGAATTTCAGATGAAAGAAGAAGAAGCGAAAAAGTGGTATGCCCAACTGGCACAATTAGCTCCGACCAGCAAACAAGGCATTAAAGCGACAGGAGCCCTACGCCGTTTGAATCTGGTAGGAAAGAATTGGGAATTGCCCCCGAACGTAGCCATGTTGTACGGGGCTGGCTTTAACCCCACGCAACTTCAAGGTAAAACTGTGCTGGTTTATTATTGGGCTTCATGGGTACACTCAAGCCCTGCAGATTTAGTTAAATTGAAAGAACTTCATGATGCTTTTCATGCGAAAGGGCTGATCATCGTTGCTATCAATGTTGATGAGAACAAACAAGCTGCTGAAAGCATCCTGCAAAAAATCCAGCCGGCTGGTTTTCAACTCTATTCTGCTGGCGGCAGCGAAAGCCCTGCCGTCTTACAATTTGGGCTGGTTGTCTTTCCGAACCTATTCTTGGTTGACCATGAAGGGAAAGTTGCATCGCGAGCCATTGAAATTGGACAAGTGGAAGAACAATTGAAGAAAATGCTGAAATAGCCTGTATATTGCTAATTGAATTGAACGTCCTGTTCGGCCATCGTCCGACGGGACGTTTTTTTTCACAATGACTTATTGAAAGTGATGCTAGTGGGACCAATTCATTGCCATACCCATGTCAATTTGTTTGGCATCGCTCCACAAGGACACTAAAATAGAACCACTCGCTAACTTCACATTCAACCCACCGTATCGTGAACGAGGATCACATGCGTCAAACGAGCTTGATCTGCTTTCTTCTGCTGTCTTGGGCGACTTTGTTCACTGCTACCTCAACCGCACAGGTTGATACCCAAAATACACGCATGTTATCTCAGCCGACCGTTTCACAGAATCATGTCGCCTTTATTTATGCAGACGACTTATGGATTTGCGATTTAAGTGGGGCTAATCCGCGAAGGCTGACGGCAGGGTTAGGCACCAAGGCAAGCCCGAAGTTCTCTCCCGATGGTCAATGGCTTGCGTTCACTGCCAATTACGATGGCAATTTGGATGTTTACATCATCCCCGCGATCGGCGGCACGCCGCGTCGTTTAACGTATCATCCAGGTCCTGACATTGTTCGTGGGTTCACCGCTGACGGTAAAGCCGTTCTCTTCAACTCGCCCCGCAGCAGCTTTAATAACCGTTACATGCAACTGTACACGGTACCCATTGAAGGTGGGTATCCAACCGCGTTAGCCATGCCCAACGCTTTCAAAGCGAGCTATGCACCCGACGGCAAGCGTTTGGCTTATTGCCCTCTGAACGAACCTTTCAACCAGTGGAAAAACTATCGGGGCGGAACGCTTAGCCGCATTTGGATCTATCGCTTTGACAATCATGCTGTGGAACAAATTCCACAACCCACGGGCGGGTGCAATGATTCCGACCCCATGTGGATCGGCAACAACATCTATTTCCGTTCGGATCGCAATGGCGAATTCAACTTATTTGCTTACGACGTTGACAGTAAAGGCATCAAGCAACTCACGACGTTTAAAGACTTTCCCATTGTTTCCTGCGGGTATGGCGATGGTAAAATTGCCTTTGAGCAGGCTGGCTATTTGCATCTTTACGATACGAACAAGTCCCAATCCAAGCAGCTCAAAATCGGTGTAGCTGCCGATCTGCTGGAAGTGCGGCAACGATACATCAAGGGACCTCAGTACATTCGAAATGCGTCGATATCTCCATCTGGTGCGAGGGCGGTTTTTGAGTTCCGTGGAGAGATCGTTACCGTTCCAGTTGAAAAAGGCGACGTCCGCTATCTGACCCAAACACCTGGCGTGCACGAACGTTCGCCAGTATGGTCGCCCAATGGGCATTCGATCGCTTATTTTTCAGATGCTACGGGTGAGTATGCACTGCACATCCGTAATCAAGATGGTAAGTCCCCTGCCAAGGTTTACCCCATACAAGGCGGTGCTGGTTATTATGAAAACCCGGTTTGGTCTCCGGACAGCAAACGCATTGCCTTTCGCGATAACTCGTTAGGATACTTCTGGATCGACTTGGCAACCGGAAAAGTGAAGAAATTTGCAAGCGACCGGATGTATGGTCCAACAGCGCTCAACACGATGCACACTGCTTGGTCACCGGATTCGAATTGGATTGCCTACACGCTTAATTCCCAGGCTTTGATTCAGAGTGTATTTCTTTATTCAATCCCTGAAGATAAGTCCTATCGAGTGACCGATGGCATGAGTGAAGTGAGCCATCCAGTGTTTGATGCCAGCGGGAAATATCTGTACATGATTGGTTCTGTCGATGCTGGCCCGGTCAAACAATGGTTTGCACAATCCAATGCAGATATGCGATCAAAATCCAATATCTACATTGCTGTATTACGTAAGGAATTGCCTTCCCCGTTGGCCAAGGAGAGCGACGAAGAAAAGCCCAAGGAAGAACCCAAAGACGAAGACACACACAAGGAGGATAAGAAGCCAAGTTCGACTGACACACAAGAACCCAAGAAAACCGAGTCTTCGGATTCGAAAGGTAACCCTAAAAATCAGAAGGACGATACCAAAGTCAAGTCAGAAGAAGTGAAAACCGAATCGGGCAAAGTGAATCAACCCCCAACACGCGGGACGCGCCCTCAGCCGACGCGTCCGAAGGATGAAAAAACCAAACCCTCCACGACCAAGCCGGCCGCCACCCAGCCAAGCCCTACTCAACCAAAGAAAAATGAGCCATCCGAACCCGCTACCGTTCAGACCACCAAACCTGAACCGACCACTTCGGATAGGAAACCTCCCAAAAAAGAAGAACCGCTCAAAATCGACTTTGATGGGTTGGAACAGCGAATCTTAACGCTGCCAATTCGCACCGGTTCCTATTTTGCTTTGACAGCGGGTTCCGCAGGTCAAATCTATTACGCAGAAATGCCCGATGATCCGGCATCCAGTCCCCAGGGAATGGGTGCGACTTTATGGAAATTCGAACTCAACTCTCGCAAAAGTGAACCTTTGTCGAGCGGCGTCCGCTTTTTTGATCTGACCCCAGATGGACGCAAAATGTTGGTTCATCAAGGCGATTCCTGGTTGATCTTGCCGACCCTGGCCCTGCCACCAGGGCTACCTCCCGCTGCAGCTGGCGGCAAAGGCCGCCTGCGAACGGAATCCATCGAAGTCCTGTGCGATCCACGTGCTGAGTGGGAGCAGATGTTCAACGAAGCCTGGCGCATCAACCGGGATTATTTTTACGCTCCGAACATGCACGGAGCGGATTGGAACGCCATTCGGAAAAAGTACGCTGCTTTCTTACCACACTTAGCCACACGAGGCGATCTGGATCGGCTGTTCCAATGGATGCTAAGCGAGTTAGCCGTCGGTCACAGCTACACCATGCCCGGCCCACGCTTGCAACAGCCAACCAACGTTCCAGGCGGACTCCTGGGTGCCGATTTTGAAATTCATGAGGGCCGCTTCCGCTTCAAGAAAATCTTCGGTGGATTGAATTGGAACCCAGAACTCAGAGCACCGCTTACGGCACCTGGGGTGAATGTAAAGGTGGGAGAGTACTTGCTCGCTGTGCAAGGGAAAGAACTTAAAGTCCCAACCAATCTCTACAGCTTATTTGAAAACACGGCCGGTAAAGCCATCGAGATAACGGTTGGACCAAGTCCCGACGGCAAGAATTCAAGAACCGTTACCGTGGAACCCATTGCCGATGAAAGCAATCTCCGCAACCGCGATTGGATCGAAGGCAATCTTAAGAAAGTGCATCAAGCCACCAACGGCCGGGTCGCCTATGTGTACGTACCCAATACCGCCGGTGCGGGTCATGCTTATTTCAAACGATACTTTTATCCACAAGTTGGCAAAGACGCCATCATTATTGACGAACGGTTCAACGGAGGAGGTCAAATCGCTGATTATTACATCGACCATTTGCGCCGACCGTTCACATGCCATTGGGCAACACGCTACGGTGACGACCAGGTCAGTCCTGGAGCAGCCATCTTTGGCCCAAAAGTCATGATCATCGATGAAACCGCAGGATCAGGTGGCGATATGCTGCCTTGGATGTTTCACAAGTATAAGCTTGGCACCTTGGTGGGGAAACGCACCTGGGGAGGGCTTGTTGGCATCCTTGGCTTTCCTGTCCTTATGGACGGCGGTATGGTCACTGCCCCCAACATTGCCATATGGACGGAAGATGGCTTTATCGTCGAAAATGTGGGTGTTCCTCCGGATGTTGAAGTTGAACAATTCCCAGCCGATGTGATTGCTGGACGTGATCCGCAATTGGAAAAAGCCATCGAGATCGCTTTGGAAGAGCTCAAGAAAAATCCACCTAAAAAAGATAAACGCCCACCGTATCCCATTCGTGTTCGAAAAGACGACAAATAAAGGGCGACTGATTGGATTACGATCAACGCAGAGGAAATCCCTCTGCGTTTTCTTTTTCACTTATCTCTAAATCCGAGTAAAATACGCCACTGATTGAAGCACTTCCAGTGACAACGGGGATCTTCACATGCGTAAATGGATCGCAAGATTCCTTGCCGCAATGGTTGTCTTATTTGGAATATGGTACTTGCTCTACGAGCTGCCCCCCCGGCAACCAACTGTCCTGCCAACGGGTACATTGATCCACTGGCATAGCCAAGAAAGCGAGTATCAGGGCACGACAATCCGCAAACCCAAAGGTCAACTGGAGCAACAGCCGTTGACTTCTAAGCCTAACCAATAATGGTGTTCGGAAACGGGCAGGATAGGCCATGACATATTTGCTCCGCGTTATTATTGCATTTTTGGCAGGGGTCCTGCTCTTAGGCTCCTTTTTTTTGATGCAACATTATTTTGGATCAGGACGCGTTCATGTGACATCCTTGGGGCCAACCGTCACCAACTTAGAAATGCTGAGTGATCTGGTAACGCTCAAAGTTTACATTGCAGATGTGTTAATATCGAAATCCAATGACTATCAAGGCAGTTGGTTGGTGAAAGGAGATGCTTTAATCGGCATCGATCTCTCCAAGGCAGTGTTAAACGAAAAGGATGAAACCCAGCGAATGGCACGCATTCAACTTCCACAACCGCGTGTTTTAATTGCACGAGTCGACCATAGCAAAACGAAAACCTGGGACGTGCAAACGTTAACATGGAAACCATCATTTTTCCGTGAAGACCCTCGCATCATCCGCGATAGTGCCATGGAACAAGCTCAACTATTGGTGGAGCATGTGGCTAGTTCTGAAGAGCACATGAATCAAGCTCGCAAACAAGCCGAACAAGTGATCAAGAGCTTTTACCACCTGGCTGGCTGGCAAGTCTCCGTTCATTGGCATGAAAAATAAATGAAATGCGCCTGGCTTGGTTAATATGTAAATTATTTGCACGCAAGGATAACATGAACTAAGCTCGCATAAGGGGAAAATGTCTTTCACGGAATGAAGCTGTTGCTTCACAATGTGCCTGCAGCCTATGCATTTTAGGTTGCGTTTTTTGCATGTGATACCTTCGTTTTTGCTGCATTAATCTAAGGAGCAGATCATGCCAATTGCTGTTAGACCCTCTTTCTTAAGATCAAATAACCGACTGTTATTCGCTCTTCTGGCCGGGTGGTTCGCACTCATCCCATTACCTTCCTTCGCACAAATTACGATCTTTAATTCAAACGGATTTGAGTCTCCTTCTTATACTGCAGGACCATTGGTGGGTGGTTCACCACAACAAGGTTGGATCACAACCGATTTGAACAATGGTTCCACTCCCGCGGCAGTTATTCAAAGCACCAATGTTTTTCAAGGCAGTCAAGCATTACAAGTGATCGGCCCCAACTTGGCCAATGACTTCCTTTTCAGCTATCAATCTTTCTGGTATCAGGATTCTTCGTCTCTGGGCATACTGCCGTACAATCCTGTCCTTGATGGTCGGCCCATGGTAACCGTTCGCTGGCAACAATTTCTCGATGGATCGTTCAACACTCCAGGTCAGATTCCATTTGCCGGCATCTATCTGGAGGGACTTACAGCCAGCGGCACGCAGCAAATGATAACTTCCGTGTTATTCAGCAACGACGGTCGGGTCCGAGCGATCACCACTGGAGGCAGTTCGGTGCAAAGTGCTCCACTCAGTAACCCATTCAATCGGTGGGTTGAATTTCAGGCGGATTTCAATTTCAGCACACAGCGTTTTCGAGTCGTGGCTGACGGTTTGATTATCTTGAATAATATCGCATTCCGTAACACGAATGGAGCGACGAATCGCCTGCAAGAGTTTGGCATTCAAGCTTCAGCCATCGATTTAATATCGCCACCACCAACCAACAATACTTACTACGACAATTTTATGGTGACGGCGGATGCCGTGCCTGAACCATCAACCTTGTTACTTATTGGCTGCACGGGGCTTGGCTATTGGGCTTACCGCAGACGACAAAACAAGCTGCAGCATCTTCAATAACATTATTACTTGAAACATAAAAAAATCCCCGAGGATGATTGCCTCGGGGATTTTGCTTTGATTCTTTAATTTCGCACGCCTCATCGATTAATACATGTCGTCCATGCCACCGGGCGCTCCGCCCTTCTTTTCCTCCTTCGGCAATTCCGCGACAAGGGCATCACTCGTAAGCAGCAGCGTGGCAACACTCGAAGCATTCTGCAAGGCACTGCGTACGACCTTGGTGGGGTCAATGATGCCTTCTTTGACCATATCCACAAAGCGATCGGATCGTGCATCATAGCCAAAGTTGGTGGAACTGTTTTCCAGCACCTTGGAGGTAATGACTGGACCATCCTGTCCCGCGTTTTCACTGATCTGCTTCATCGGAGCCTGACATGCTCGCAGGACGATGTTGTAGCCGATTTCCTCATCGTTGGAGAGCTTTGGCGCCTTGAGCCCTGCCGTGGCTCGCAACAAAGCAACGCCACCACCCGGCAAAATCCCCTCTTCAACAGCGGCTCGCGTGGCATGCATCGCATCTTCAACGCGTGCTTTCTTTTCCTTCATTTCACTTTCGGTAGCTGCACCAACCATGATCTTGGCGACTCCGCCTGAAAGCTTGGCAATGCGCTCAGATAACTTTTCTTTGTCATAATCGCTGGTGCTGCGTTCCAGTTCCTTGCGAATCTGGTCAATGCGGCCTGCAATAGCGTCCTTTTTGCCAGCACCTTCAATGATGGTCGTGTTATCTTTGTCAATGACCACGCGCTTGGCCTGGCCCAGATCTTTAATTGTGACGCTTTCGAGCTGGACACCCAGATCCTCGAACAAGGCGCGTCCGCCCGTTAGGATGGCGATATCCTCCAGCATGGCTTTGCGCCGGTCGCCGTAGCCAGGAGCTTTGACGGCCGAACATTTGAAAATGCCGCGTAGTTTATTCACCACCAGGGTTGCCAAAGCTTCTCCTTCGACTTCCTCAGCGATGATCAAAAGTGGCTTACCCGTTTGGGCAATCTTTTCGAGCAGCGGTACCATGTCTTTGACATTGGTGATTTTCTTTTCGTGGATCAAAATGTAGCAATCTTCCAAAACGCATTCCATGCGTTGCGGATCAGTGACGAAGTAAGGCGAAGCATAACCCCGATCAAATTGCATACCTTCGACAAAATCTAAAGCCGTTTCCAGCGTCTTTCCTTCTTCAACAGTGATCACACCGTCTTTGCCAACCTTATCCATGGCCTCAGCGATTTTGCCACCAATTTCGGTGTCATGGTTCGAAGCGACCGTGGCCACGTTTTCCATGTCTTTTTTATCTTTGAGTTTGATGGACATGCTTTTTAACTTGGCCACCACATCTTCGACAGCCTTTTCAATGCCGCGTTTCATCAACATGGGATTAACGCCGCTGACAACCGCTTTCAGGCCTTCGTTGAATATGGCTTCCGCCAACACCGTGGCTGTGGTCGTTCCATCGCCTGCGACATCGCTCGTTTTTGCAGCCACTTCACGGACCATGCGAGCGCCCATGTTTTCATATTTGTCTTCCAGCTCGATTTCTTTGGCAACGGTAACGCCGTCTTTTGTCACAGTTGGCGAGCCAAAGCTCTTCTGCAAAATGACATTGCGGCCCTTGGGCCCCAACGTAACTTTAACGGCTCGAGCCAACTTGGACACTCCACGACGCAGGGCTTCACGTGCTTCTTGATCAAAGGCGATCTGTTTCGCTGACATATGACATATCTCCGCTTTTGGTCGATTGTTGATTGACGATTAACGAATGAAACGATGTAGCTATTTATGCAGGGGACGAACGATGCTTCAGTCTTCAAGGACTGCTAGTACATCGTCTTCACGCATCAACAGAACCTTCTCACCGTCCAGTTTGAATTCATCTCCCGCGTAGGAAGTAAATAACACGGAATCGCCCATTTTCACTTGCATGGGTTGACGCTTTCCGTCTTTGGTCCATTTGCCTTCACCTACAGCCAGGACTTTACCGATTTGGGGCTTTTCTTTGGCATTATCAGGCAGAATAATGCCACCCTTGGTCTTTTCACCAGCCTCTTGACGCTGAACTACAATGCGGTCACCAATGGGTTTCAGATTCATCTCGGCCATCTCCATCATGTACTTTGAACTGACAAAATCAGTGTGTAACCGTAAGATTCAACCTATTTATGCAATTCGTGTGCCCCGGATGACACTTTCTACAACACTGAACTCAAATGACTATATATCAATAAGTTACAACTAATATCCATCCCGCATAATTAGCACACGACTGCCGATTTGGCACATTACGCTTTCGAAAAGGACAACTAGTTAGCTCGGTGAATCGGCAATGACGGATGTGCTTAGTTTCTCTATCGCTACTTCAATTTCGCTTCTTGCATGCGGATCGCACTCTGTTTGCAAGGCTCGCGTTAAAGGTTCAATGCTATGTTGGTCATTAAACTGGCCTAGTGCCCAAGCTGCAGCTCCTCGGATTAATGGCTCTTCGTCAAACAATGCTTTGGTCAAGAACGGAAGTGCACCGATTTGCTTTTGATTGCCAAGCACCATGCAAACATTGCGCAGCAGCCCTGCCCTTTTGGGTCTGAATAAAGGCGTTGGGCTTAAATCCCTTTTCAATGTGTCAGCAGGAGTGGTTAACCATTCTTGTGCCTTCGGCGTCTGTAACTGCGGAAGAGGTATCAACGCTGGCTCATGTGCTAACGGCGCCTTGTGATTCCAAGGACAAACCTCTTGGCAAACATCACAACCAAAAACCCAATCACCCATTTGACTCCGCAATTCTTGAGGTATTGCACGGCGTAGTTCAATCGTTAAATAGCTAATGCAACGACGTGCATCGAGCTGGCCTGGAACAGGGAATGCTTGAGTTGGACAGGCATCCAAGCAGGCTGTGCATGTGCCACAATGGTCCGTGTCAAACGGTGGGTCCGAATGAAGTGGAATCGTAACGAGCAACGCAGCCAGGAAGAAATAACTTCCTAAGTGAGGATGAATAATCATGGTGTTTTTGCCAAACCAACCCAGCCCTGCCCTTCTGGCCAGGTCGCGTTCTAGAATTGGCGCTGAATCCACGACCCCTCTGCCTTGAGCATCGGGCATGACACTTTTGAGCCAGCCTAGCAATTCATCGAGCTTCTTCCAAAGGACGTGGTGATAATCCGCTGACTGAGCATATTGCGCAATACGTCCTGTAGTTGAAGGTTCTCTGTCCAATGCTCCATCAGATGGCAATTTATGACAATAATTCATCGCCAGCATCACAACAGACCGCACACCCGGCAAAATGGCATTGAGATCGCGTCGGGCATTAGCCCCTTTCGCGAGATAGTGCATTTCACCAGCCATGCCTTTTTCGAGCCATGATTGAAAATGTGCATAACTCTCAGGTGGTTGCGCTGATGTAATACCTGCCAAAGCAAACCCCAAATCGGCCGCTTTGGCTTTCAGCCTTGATTCCAAAGTCATATGGCTTTATCACTCAGTCCATAGAATGGGCTTATCACCATTATCATACTCTCAAATGCTCCAAGCAGCATGAAGCAACCAGACCTCAACAAACATTATTTTGAATTGCTGAAACGTTGCCTCACAGGGTCCTTGCACGGTGAATCATACCGGTCATTGACCCCTGCACGCGATGGTTGGAAGGGACATATCGCCGGCTGGTGTGTGCGTTGGGCACAACGAATCCTTCGTCCATGGCAACTCGAAATCGTCAAGCGCTTGCAGTTTGATCCGCAAAAACGAACTGACGGTCGCGATTGGCCCGCGCAAGCTGAAACCATGATCGGGCAAAAACGGCTCGATCAGTTGCAAGCCTGCATTGAGGTTGTCATCCAGGAACGAATTCCAGGGGATTTCATCGAGTGTGGCGTCTGGCGTGGTGGTGCTGCCATTTTAATGCGTGCTCTTTTGGAAATAGATGCGCAGGCCAATCGCAAGGTCTGGTTAGCTGACTCCTTTCAAGGGCTCCCTCCTCCCAATGAACACAAATACCCTGCCGATCGCGGCGATGTGCATCATCGTTATGCGCAACTGGCCGTCTCATTGGAGCAGGTAAAGGAAAATTTCCAGCGATATGGCTGGCTGGATCAACGCGTCGTGTTTCTCCCAGGCTGGTTTCAAGATACGCTGCCGACCGCCCCCATCGAAAAGTTGGCGGTATTACGAGCAGATGGCGATATGTATGAATCGACGATGGATATTTTAACAAATCTGTATCCTAAACTTTCCATAGGTGGCTTTTGCATTATCGATGATTATGGTGCAATTCCTGCCTGCCGACAGGCAACTGACGATTATCGCGAACAAAACGGCATCGTGGACGAAATGCACTCCATTGATTGGACAGGCGTCTATTGGCGGCGTACGAATTAGACGGCTGGTTGCACTTAGCTCGTTGCTGTTTAACACATTCCTCAAACGAAGACTTCCATCGCCAACACGATCAGCTACAATCGGGTGGCTCTCTGTTTCAGTCAAGCCATCTATAAGACAGGTTCCATCTGCAAAATTTGAGTGAGGTTTTTTTCATGGCTGTAGTACTCATTGCTACGCTGGATACGAAAGGCATCGAGCTACAGTTTGTGCTTCAACAAATCCAGGAAGCCGGGCTTCAGGCGTGTGTCATCGATGTGGGTGTCATGCAGCCCCCGTCCATCCATGCCGACGTGAAACGTGACGAAGTCTTCAAAGCAGCAGGGACATCTGTAGAAGCAGTCGTCAAAAAAGGGGATCGGGGCGAGGCCATTGGTTTAGCGGCAAAGGGTGTGGCACGGCTTGTCAGCACTATGCAGGCACAAGGGCAAGTCGACGGCATCTTGAGTGTGGGCGGGTCCGCAGGAACGACCATAGGCACGGCAGCGATGCGTGCCCTGCCACTGGGTGTTCCCAAAATCATGGTCAGCACACTAGCGAGTGGCCAAGTCAAACCTTACGTTGGTGTGCGCGACATCATGATGCTCTACTCGGTTGTGGACATCAGTGGCATTAATCGCATTAGCCGTTCCATACTGACCAATGCGGCCCAAGCCATGATCGGCATGGTTCAATCCAAATCAAGAAGCCGAGGCGCTCCTATTGAAACCGACAAGCCGGTTATCACGGCTACCATGTTTGGCGTGACGACTCCCTGTGTCGAAGCTGCACGCAAACTCATGGAAGCAGCAGGCTATGAAGTGCTGGTATTTCATGCAACCGGGACCGGCGGCCAAACCATGGAAGGCTTGATCAACGACGGCTTAGTTCAGGGTGTGCTTGATTTCACAACCACCGAATTGGCTGATGAGTTGGTCGGCGGCATACTCACGGCTGGCCCCGATCGCTTGACTGCAGCAAGTCTGCGTGGAATCCCACAGGTGATTTCAGTAGGTGCTTTGGACATGGTCAACTTTGGCACACCTGAATCCGTGCCCGAAAAGTTCAAAAGTCGCCGCTTTTATCAGCACAATCCCACGGTAACGTTAATGCGAACCACTCCCGACGAGAATGATCAGTTAGGCAAAGAGATTGCTCTCAAGGCCAGTGCTTCAAAGGGGCCTGTCGCCATATTGTTGCCGCTCAAAGGACTGTCTGCGATCGACGCAGAAGGAAAACCATTCTGGTGGCCAGAATCGGATCAAGCGCTTTTCGACAGTATTCGCTTATGGAAAGCGCCACACGTGCAACTCATTGAATTAGACATGCACATCAATGATCCAGCGTTTGCCGAAGCGGCAGCCAAAACCCTGCAGGAATTCATGCGTACGTAAAAAGGTTGGATGCGTACAACATAAAGGCTGGATTTTCACTGAATTCCTTGCCTTTCGTTTTCCCGAAAAAACCCCTGAAACTGTTTCTTTCGCTTCATTTTCTAAGGTTTCCCCCTTTCCCGTGCCGATGGGGTATGTGGGGAGAACTTGGTTTTCGAGTCAAATGAGGGATTTCAGGCAGCCCGAAGCATGGCTTAAGCTGTCTTCCAGGTGCGCCAGGAGGGGGCACATGAATAGGTGGAATAATTGGCCTTGTGCCGTGTTGATCGCCGCCACCCTGACCAGTGTTGTCTCGGGGCAAGTGCCAGGAACAATTCCAGGGGCGGTTCCCGGGGCAGGGGTTGTAGGAACGGCTCCCGTCACTGCTGCACCCAGCACGGGAATGACCCTGTGGCAATTTCTAGGTTGCACACCTGAAGCCAAAGCGCGATGTAAAGAATGCTTGTGCCGTACACCCTTGGGTCAGATGTTGAACAACATGATTACTGGACCTATGGGCGCCATGACAGGTGGGATGATTCCACCCTTGTGCCCGACGGTGCCTACGAATAAACAGTTGCAAGATTTGGCAAATGATCCCAAGAAAAAAGGCGGCGCAGAAGACGTTGCCGCCAAAATCAAAGCGGAAGAAGCGGAAGCCAAAGCCAAAATTGCAGCGATCAAATATCTTGCAACAGTTGATTGCGAACGCTACCCTGACGCTCGCAAAGCATTGATTGCTTCGCTGCGGGCAGATCCGAATTATTGTGTGCGATTGGCGGCTGCCGTAGCCTTGGGCACGGGATGCTGCTGTCACAAAGAGACAATCAATGCGTTGCGTATTTGTGCTTCGGGTAGTGACGAAGATGGTCAGCCCGTGGAAAAATGCGACGCTGTACGCCAAGCAGCAGCCTACGCTTTGGAGCGCTGTGTGGCTTGTTATCGTGAACCAGTTAAATCCAACGAAAAGCCGCCGGAAGGACCACGAACGGGAGAGGGGCCAGTCGGGTTCACCAAACGAGTTGACCCTGCTGTTTATGAAAAGAACCTCGCCAACAAGCCCCTGAGCGAGGTGGTCAGCCAAGCCAAGGCTTCGTTGGCAGCTAATCAGCCCGTGAACACGACAAACTCAACGAATAGTACACACGTGAATCAACCTCGTTCTGAACGCAGTTTGCTCGGCATTATGCGTGGTTCAGTTAATAAAGACTCGACGGAAACGATGGTTGTGACGGGTAACCAAGCAGGCGGCATGAATGCAACAATCGTATTCGATGACAGCACGCGCTTAACTCCCATCCCAACCCAATCCACGAGTTCCGTACAGCAGACAGTTGTTACTGTACCGCAACAAGGTACGACAAGCATGATCATCGTGCCCAGCGAACCCGAAAAGCCAACGGTACAAAAGAAACTGTTTCAGTTCCTGAACGGTAAGGATAAAAAATAAAACAAACCTGAACCAAACCAGGCACCACGATCCAACCGGTTGTTAAAATCGACCGGTTGGATGGTTTTTTCACAGCTTTATCGGCCTCTTTTTCCTTCAACCACCGACATACCCATGTCATAATAGCTCAACAAGATGATGGCAAATCAAGGATGCCAGCTCATTTGCTAGAGAAATCGGGATTATGGAGCACCCATGAGCACACCTGCCATATTAGCGTTTGACACCTTATTAGCCCCCATTGCTGGTGATTCACCTGCAGGGGCGCCACTGCCGTTTGCCATTAAGGAAAAGCTCGAAGAGGCACGAAAAGAAGTTAATCCGGATGATTTTGATCCGGAAGACCCCATGCGCCCGGAAGCTCCCAAGTTTGCTGATTGGAATCGTATCATCCTCATTTCGAGTGATGCACTCGAAAACACATCGAAGGATTTATTGGTTGCAGCACGCTTGACAGAAGCGCTCACCAAACAGCACGGTTTCGCTGGTCTGCGTGATGGGTTGCAACTGCTCCGTCGGTTGCTAGAAGATGCTTGGGATCGCATTTATCCCACGATTGAAACCGAAGAAGATCTCGAACTCCGCGCGGGGCCTTTTAATTGGCTGGATGACCCAGACCGTGGTGCACGATTCCCAAACAGCATTCGCAATATACCACTGCTATGGTTAGGTGAAACGGGCTATAACTGGAACGATTGGAAACGGACTTCGGACCCCAATTTCGCGGGTGCGGCGGAACTCAAAGATAACTTTGAGAAAGCGCTCAATGTCGCTCCACCCGAACGTTGCCGTAACATCCACGAAGACATTAAGGAATCACTCGATGAATTGTCCGCCCTTTTTGACACTTTAGGTAAAAAATTAGGTTCATTTGCTCCAGGTTTGACAAGCCTTCGGCAGGCAATGAACGATGTTAAAAACCTGATGGAGTTTATTGTTCAACGCAAGGGCGGCGATGAACCTGAGGCGAGTGGCACCACTGAGGGTGAAACCGCTGGCGAGACCAGTTCGGGCAGCACCGGTGGCGGCAAAGTCGGGTCTCGTGCAGACATTTACCGCCAGTTGGGCAGATTGGCATCCTCATTGCGTGCCATCGAGCCGCATAGCCCTATACCTTATCTGTTAGAGCGTGCGGTTGCGCTGGGTGAATTGCCCTTCCCGAAATTGATTGCCGCCTTGATACGCGACGTGAATACCGTTGCAGAACTCTATCGGGAATTTGGCATTCCCGAAGAACCACAACAATGAAATAGCACCATTCGCTGGCGTTTTGCAAGCAGTCAGGAAGGTTTTTCACTGACTGCTTTTGTCATTTACGAAGAAGACAGTAATCCATATCAGAGCTGCGAGCCCATTTCTTAAGATCGGGGTTCAATTCCTTAGTAACGCACAAACTAAGCTGGGATGAGGAACGACCCCATGTTTCTGTTGATTCAAGCAACTGTTTTCCTTTTTGGACTTCATGATGCATCCACTCATCGCATAAGTGTCGATGGGGTTGAACGGGAATTCATCCTTTATCCACCCTCCAAACCGCGTTCAGAAAATGGTGCCCCCGTTTTGTTGGTCTTCCATGGTCATGGTGGTACTGCTAGGAACATTGCCCGTCGAACCAAAATGCATGATCTTTGGCCTGAAGCCATTGTTATCTATCCCCAAGGGCTTTCGGGAGTTGCTGGCATTACAGACCCAGAAGGGAAGAAAACGGGATGGCAAAAAACTCCTGGGTCGCTGGATGACCGCGATGTTCATTTTTTTGATGCGCTTATGACGTCAGTCAAAACCCAGTTCAAAGTGAATGACAAGCAAGTCTTTCTCATGGGCCATTCCAATGGCTCCATGTTTGTTTATGTTCTATGGTCACAACGCGGTGAACAGATCGCAGCCGTCTGCACGGCTTGTGCACAAAATGGCCTCCTCATTCAAAAAGCGCCACGTCGTTCTTGCTTCGCAATTGCCGGCGAAAATGACCCGATCGTCCCTTTCAAGAATCAAGTGCAACAACTCGACCGGGTTAAACAATGTCTACGAATCTCTGACACGATAAAAGAAGATCGAAAATACCTAACGAGACAAACAACAGCAGACGGCCTAGAGTTGGTTACTTATTTACATCCTGGAGGCCATGAGCTGCCCCAGGTAATCTTGCCAGACGTGGTTGCCTTCTTTAAACGCCAAATGCCACCCAAATGAGTTACGGGCAAAATACTCGTTCCGATCCTGCCGTATTTGCTACCATACAAACGACACGTGATGGCAATTTCATTACACGTAATTCAAGCGTTTCCGGTATACTCAATCGTGAAGAAAATGAGCCTTTGATCATCAAGGCGTCTAGCTGCGCGTTGGCAGGAAAATCGTCCTTAAGCTACAGGATTCGATGTATGTATCCTTTCAAAGTGGTTCTGGTTGGATGCAGTGAACCGCTGATAAAGATTCTTAATCCTGAACTGGTGGCACAAGACGCTCAGATCGAAGTAGGCTTTCCAAATGTTGAGGCAGCTATTGAAGGCCTAAAAATAAAAAGAACAGCAGCAACGACAGCAACCGCATCGGACTTGAAAACTAATTCAACTGGCGCGACAAAGCAGCCAAATCTGTCACAACTCGAAAGCCCCGCAATCGAGACCTTCTTGTTTTTGGTTTATTTAGCCTCTCCGCCTGATTTTTCACTCTTACGACGATTAAGCGGTGCATTCGTTGGCCATCCCATCATTGCTATATTTGCTGATGATCAGCAACCCATGCTCCCTATCGCAGCAATGCGTGCAGGTGCATCGCAAGTGGTGTTGACTCCTCTACAACGGGAAGATTTTCGCTCAGCACTGAATTGCATTGCCCTGCAAAATGGCTACGGCAAATCAGGTGGCAAAACCATCGCTATTGCAGGCGTAACCGGAGGGTGCGGCGCAACCACCATTGCGATCAACCTCGCCTACGAATTAGCGCATTTGCGACGAAAACGCACGATTTTGGCTGAGCTTTCGTTTCAAGTCGGCAAACTGCCCGTCTACCTGGATGTCGAACCCAAAGTCACGAATCACGATTTGATTCGCGACATCCGCAAAATGGACATTTATCAGGTGCAGTCGGCACTATCACAAATCAATCCTTATTTTTCTGTGCTCACGGGCCCCTATGAAGTTGTTAGCCCATTAACTTTGTCTATGACCGATCTGTTCATGCTGACGGACTACTTAAAACAATTAGCGGAAGTGGTCGTCTTGGATGTTCCTTGCACTTATGATCATCTTTATTTTGAAACATTGGCCTCAGCGGATCAGGTTGTGCTGGTCGGAGAACAGAAAGTGCCATCGATACGATCGTTGCAAATGATCAACGGCAATCTGGCTAACAAACGCCCTCATTTACTACTAAACCGCTATGATCCTCATATTCGAGGCTTCGGCGTGCAGCGCATCAAGGAGCTTTTACAAGTGCCCGATCTGTTGACGATTACCAACGATTATGAAGCCGTCAGTACCGCCATCAATCATGGTCAACCCTTGCGGGTCGCCTCCCCCCGCTCGCGCGTGTTGACCGACATCGACCAATTGGCATCGACTTTGTTGCCGCAATCGTCATCGCTTTTTGACGCATCGGGCCCTGGTATGTTCAATGGACTGATGCGTGCTTTGGGCTGGCGTACGTGATTTTTTGATCTCTGACCAACGGAAGAGAACACCCTATGGATTCCTCACCCATCAAGTTGCTTCATGTTGAAGACAATTTGGCCCATCGTCGCTTGATCAGCCACTATCTTTCCAACATCAAGGAGATGACCTTTGATGTCTATCATGCTGACAGTGAAGAAGCCGCTATCGATTCCTTCCGCACCAACAACATTCAATTCGTGCTATTGGATTACCATCTAACTCAAGGGGATGGGTTGAATTGCTTGCGGCGCATTCGCCAAATTGACCCCTTGGTTCCCATTGTGGCACTTTCGGGAGTGGCCACTTCCGAGATTGCTTCTGAATTATTGGAAGTCGGTGCTGACGATTACTTGAGCAAGCAAGAGTTAACGCGCGATGGACTTGCCAAGTCGATTCGTTCGGTCATGTCACGGGTTGCCTTGATGAAAGAATCCGGTGGCAATGATTGGTCTGACCCCCAGTACGGGTTGGAGGAATGGCTACATCGATTATGCGATAGCTTCCTGGCACGCATGGATCGCCCGATGATCCAGCTGCTGGATGATTTTGAAGATGTTGCACGGCAATCCAAAGTAACCGTTTGGCGGCTCCAGCAGGCCTATACGAAGATATGTGATGAAATGAATACTGTTCGTCACGAAGGACAACCACCAGCCGAAAAGTGTTTGCGACCTTTACTCTTGGAGATACTGCTACGGGTATTCGGCCAACTTCCCCTCAATCAGGGTTAACCATGTGACCGTTTTGCTGTTTTTACAAGAACAGCCGCTTGTGTGCTTGTGTTGGCACTTTTTCTTTTTATAATGCAAGCACTTGAGCGAGCAAGTGCCAAACGAGCGTTGGGTTACGGTTCGTTCAATTTACAAGGAGGTCATTGCATGTCTCCCGTCAAGCCCACCACCGATGTACCCCAAACGGCAAACAAAAAAGGCCCCTTCACTGAAGCCGTCGCACCTTCCAATCCGTCTACAGGTATTGTGACACAACCAACTTTTGAACAAATCCAGATGCGGGCTTATCATCTATGGCTGCAACGAGGCCAGATCGAGGGGTCCGAAGCACAGAATTGGCTGGATGCCGAGCAGGAATTGATTCGAGAACTCAATCGCAGCATGAAACCCGGAAAATCGAGCAAGCAATAACAATTTGGTGACAGCTAATGCATAAGTTAAGGGAGAAGGCCACTACCTTCTCTCCTTAGATGTTTAATTGATTCAGTTTATGGCAACGGCAGGTCTTGGAATGAAAATGGTACATTGTAGGACATCGTGATCCAGTCGTAATAAATGAGCTTGCTGACGGTCGCCTTGTTGGCTGCCCCACCTGCTGGGCGATAGGTGAAAGAACCTTGCACCGTGTTGTTATTCATGCCCCAATTGGTGCTCATGCTTTGTAATTTATTGCCTTTATCGTCTTGCACTTCGATTCGCTGCATGACCGTATTGACCCAGGAATAATCGACATTGGCATTGTTACCACCCCGGTTAACCGTCTCAGAGATATTGAGTTTGATCGTGACCTGATCCCCATTCTTATTGACTTCTTCAATCACTAAATTGGTAGTGCCTGCTTTGAAAGTTTGGTTCTTAATCTCTGTTAAATTATTGACCACAATTTTGGGTCGTTGCAGCGCAATCACGGTGACAGGTATGGTGCCTTTTAATGAGCGTAGCCGCTTACCTTGCGCCGACGGATTCAATGTCACATTGACATTTTGCATATAACCTCGATAGCCATAGTAGTATTGTTGTCGCATGGCCACGTTGTTTGCAGTCTGGCCTGGCTTCAAGTCCTGCCCCTGATCGTCGACAGCTTCGGTGATCGTTGGCATCCCTGCACTATACAAAGGCATTTTGGGTTCCACGGAAACGCTCATGCTCATGTTGAGGTTTTCGGAGCGTCCTTCCGCATAAATGGGACCACGCCCCTGCCCTTGCCCTTGATTGCCGCTGAGGTCCAAATTGCGGGCATAATTAAACCCACGAACCACGACTCGAAACGGACCATCTAAGTAATAATAGCCTGGGAAACTATCCCCCAACATCAGACGAATCGTAGTCACTTCATTGCCATACCAGCCTTCCTGGTAGGTCAATCCACCCTGTTCGCAAACTTGTTGAAGAGCTTCCCAAAAAGTGACATCTTTCAAATTAAAAGAAAATAGTCGCTTTTCTCGCTCATCATTGTTGTTTTGCGGCCACAGTTCAATCTTATATCCCGACAGCTTGCTTAGTTGCTCCAGTATTTCGCGAATTTTTTGATCCTTCACCTGCATCGTCAACCGCGTAGGTTGCAAAGCCCCTTCCGACTCGAGTTTGGTGATGATTTCTTCCAAGCGACGGCGGATCTCCGGGTCAAGTGGCTTGTTCAGCAATTCTTGCAGTTGTGGAAGAATAGCATGTCCTAACCGCTCCAGCCCATCCATGGCCTTTAAGCGTTCGGCAAATCGTTCATGACCTAATTGGGCTATAAGTTCTTTTGTGCTTGGGTTGGCGTCCTGAACAGCTGAAGCGGCCGTTTGGACTGGCTGAAAACATGCAAAAGATGGAATGCTCGCACAGATAATGATCCAAATGGTGGCATACAGTCTCATCGGTCGTTCTCCGTTATCTGTTCGCCTTCCATTGACTATACCGGCCAACTTGAGTGAAAACAACTCTTCATACAATAACTGAGCCGACTGTGCTTAATTACAAAACGCATAGCTAATAAAGTCGATCAACGAGTACATTCCCTTGGTTACCTCCGTCAAACCAAAAATCCTGATTACCTTGGGTGATGTCGCGGGCATAGGGCCTGAAATCGTCGTTCGTGCCTGGTTGAAGCCCTGTTTGCACGAATTATGCTGCCCAGTCATTGTGGGAGATGTAAAGCGCCTCGAAGCAACTCTGCGACACCTGGATTATTCAGCACAAATTGTACAGATCGACTCGTTGGCTGCCATTTGGGAGACCCAACCCCACCAACTCATTTGCATTCAAAGCACGTCCGAGAATCTGGATTCGATACCCTTAGGGGAGGTCAATCCACGCGCTGGTAAAGCTGCATATGATTTCTTAATCGCTGCCATTGATCTTGCGATGAATCGCCAGGCTGCCGCCATTGTGACGGCTCCACTTCACAAAATGGCACTCAAAGCAGCTGGCATTCCTTTCCCAGGCCACACGGAAATTCTTGCTGACCGAACAGGTGTTTCCAAGTTCGCCATGATGCTTTATGGCAAAGGATTAGCTATTAATCATGTGACGCTGCATGTGGGTTTGCGTGAAGTCTTAGCAGGCATCACACACTCCAACATTGTGGAGAAGATCGAACTGCTGCATGAATGGCTATGCATGTTCAATGGCTCCCCTCCCAAACTAGGCGTTTGTGCCTTGAACCCCCATGCCAGTGATGGCGGTCTGATGGGTGACGAAGAAGCCCGGATCATTAGCCCAGCCATTGCAACTACTCAAAGCAAAGGGATCCGTGCGAGCGGCCCATGGCCTAGCGACACCTTATTTCGCCGAGCATTTCAGGGTGAATTTCAAGGTGTGGTCGCCATGTATCACGATCAAGGTCATATTCCCATGAAACTAATGGCCGACTGGGCCATGGTTAACGTGACCTTAGGCTTACCCATTTTGCGAACCAGTGTCGCTCATGGCACAGCCTTCGACATTGCTTCGCATTTTAGAGCAGACTCTGCTAGTTTGTTGGAGGCTGTTCGTGTCGCGGTGCAATGGGCCAAACAAAGCAATGTCAGGTCATAGTATTTCTCTACTGATTAGGTTTGTCTCTCTGCGTGCAAGTCTTTCCAATTTCTAACCCTGATCATGCCAATCCATTGGCCTATGTGTAAGATGGTTATCGAACCATGTGGATGCAAGAGGATCAGCGATGAGCTTCGAACTGAATGAAAACCTGAAACAAGAATGGACCGATCAATACGTCGAAGTGGACGCCACCCGACCTGAATTGAAGCGATTTGAGGGAAAAGTTGGCCGTGTCGTTACTGTTAATTGGAATAATCGATGTCTAGTCGATTTTGCTGATGGTGCCTGGTATGACATAGCACCTTCCTTCCTACGCAAAGTTGAGTCCGACGAAGCCAAAAAGAAATATGATGCCACGGCCAATACGGCACAACCATTGCCTTCAAGGCAAGGTTAAATGCATGCATGAGTCTGCTTACCTCGCTTGATCATTGGCCTTAGAGGTCAATTCAGGGAGCTAAGTCCCTTTTGTAATTCTGTTGATCGTTGGACAATTTTGCTTTCGATGCCGTCTTGTCCATTCGCCACAATCGAATGGCGACCAACAGACTCCAACCATTCAAAACTGTTGCAACCATGAAAATATAGGCGGCTAACGAAGCGGCTATGTACTGAAATATTAACCAGCCGAGCATCGGCATGGAAAGGCCGCGAATGCCCTGAAAAACGGAAGAGATACTTTCATATAGAGCCGCTCGTTCGGGTTCTTCCGCGTAATAAAGGTTCCCCGTGGTGGTGGCTACTTCAGCCGCTCCGAGAACAAGCCCACGTAAGATGGCTCCCAAATATAAAAAACTAAGCCATCCCTCAAAGAAACTTGTAAAGAACGCCAAATAGGCAAACAAACCCAACCAAGCAAAAGCGATACGCCCGGCCACCGGTGAAGTTTGATCCACAAGCCAACCCCAAGCTGGAGCCGTCATCCCACCCAACACCAGCGGGAACACCATGACCAACATCGACATTTCTAATTGTGTTAGATGAAACACGTCCCGCAGCATTTGCAATAATACGGACCGACTCATTAAAAAGCCGGCTCCCGTCAGGAAAATGGTGGTTTGAAACAATCGAAACGCAACATCCGTTTCGATGATCACACGTATTTGTCGCAGGGAAACCGGTGCCATTTTTAAAGCGCGATTAGCGGGTTGGTCGGAGGGTATATGCAAGTGACTGTAAAAAAATGTTCCTAATATCCCGACCAATGCGCCCAGGGGAAAAATCAGTTGATAAGCTGATGGCTCCGAATCGAACCAGCACGCAGAACCGATAATGACCGGCACAGCCAAGCAATGCTGAACCAAGCGAAACCAGCCAATAATGCGTCCGCGTGCGGCATCAGGATATGTGTATTTATAAAGTGAATTGACTGCTAGTTGTTGGGGCCCAGCCAGAACGTAATAGAGCAAAATCAATAATGCGAACACCCAAGCTTGATCGATCCAACCTGCCAACAACAGGGGCAGACAGCGTAATGCGCCTGACCAGACAGCCATGGATTGTAAACGCATCCGTCGGGACCAGGATGCCCAGATGGGTTGTAACAAAGCAGATGCCGGCATGGCGGCAACCATCACTGCTGCCGCAATCCCGGAGTCATGCAAACTGCCAATGGCCACAACTTGCGCCATCAACACCAAACCATTGACAACTCCTTGGCTAATGCAACTTATGGTTTCTAACCAGAGATTGCGCCGGGTGATCGGTGATAACGACCATAAACGATTGGTCATACCGTTCTCATTGTCTCCGATGGCCGATGGGTTACTCAACTATAGTTTGTCCAGCAAAACCGCAAAAGCCTCTTTGGTTCGACTGGAGACTATATTGCGGGAACGCTATAATCAATGCCGGTTTTACAATCGAGGGATGTGTGCCAGAGCTACCGGAAGTGGAAACCGTTGTTCGCGCCTTGCGGCCTCGTTTATTGGGTAAGCGTTTGGGAAAGGTACGTCATGTCGGTTTACCTTTGCGACGACCATGGCAGCCACAGTGGAATCGATCAATATCTGGATTGATGATACAATCGATCGAACGGCGCGGCAAATGGATCATCTTCAATTTGGATCAATCCGATTGCTTGATCGTCCATCTTGGAATGACCGGAAAGTTATGGGTGACTTCCGCAGAAGCTCCCCCTGAAACGCATACACATCTCATCATTACTTTGATGCACAAGAATGAGGAAATACGCTATCGCGATCCGCGACGATTTGGATCCGTCATTCTGGGAAAGCAGACAGACCAAGCTTTTTTGCTTACGAAGGAACCACTGGGACCAGAACCCTGGCAGTTGCACCACAATGCGTGGGCAAAACGACTCCAAGCATCAACACGGTGTCTCAAAGCCTTGTTGCTCGATCAACAAGTGGTTGCAGGCGTTGGCAATATTTATGCCGACGAAGCGCTTTTTGCAGCCAAGCTTTCCCCCATGACGATTGGTCAGCAGCTACAGCTTGCCCAAGTGAAGCGACTTCGTTCAGCAATCATACGCGTGCTTGAACGAGCCATTGCCAAGCATGGATCCACCATCCGCAATTTTTATTATGGCGATAGCAACCGCGGCTCATTTCAGAATGAATTCCGCGTCTATGATCGTGCGGGGAAACCCTGTACCCGATGTGGTCAATCCATTTGCAGAGTCCGTCTGGCTGGACGAAGCACTTACTATTGTCCCGTGTGCCAATCCGATGTTTGAAAGCATGATGCGATGGTAAAGAGGAATTATGTCATACCGGGCGTTTAAGCGATTACTCGGTGAAACTTCGCTAGAACGTAAATGTCGTTTTCTATTCGGCATGGCGACGATGTTATTGATCGCTGCCAGCTTCTGGGTTTATGCCTGGTATACCGAGGATGTTGCCTATCAGCAGGCTGAAGCTGCTGCCCGTCTGGTGACCGTCCATGCTCTAACGAAGGCCCATGTTCGCGCCAAACTGCCCACCGATTGGCAAGCACTGCTCGATACCCTACCACGCGATTACCTGCCTGATGATGCTGAATTCGATGACGAAATCATCACTCATCAAACCAAAAACGATGAGAAGCAAAAAATCTTTCAACAAGTCAAACAACAGAACACGACCGATGTGTTCTTAGGTCCGAACTCGACCTCCGATCGCATGTACTACTTTGCGCTGCGAGCGAATCGTGCTTGCTTGAAATGCCATCAAGCATTGCAACCTGACTTACAAGAAAACGATCTCCTCGGTATCGCCAGTATCAAGTTGCCGAACAAGGAATTAGAAAACAGCATTCATCGCAACCGGGCTTTGTTGATCAGCACGGCCTTTGTGTCCGCCTTGCTATTGATGGCGGGCAGTTACTTGATTGTTCGCTATGTCATTGTCAAACCCGTCAAACACTTGAAGGAAGTGAGCGATGCCATTTCCCATGGCCAATTGAATATTCGCAGCGAAATTCAAACGGGTGATGAATTTGAAGATTTGAGCCACGCTTTCAACCGCATGCTGCGGCATCTGGTGAGCATGCAGGATCAATTACGCAAGGTCAACAGTGACTTGGACAACAAAGTCGATGAATTGGCTCAAGCCAACATGGCCTTGTATTCTTCATATCAATTGAAGAGCGACTTCCTGGCTACCATGAGCCATGAGTTACGTACTCCTTTAAACAGCATTCTTGGCTTCAGCGATCTGCTGCTTTCCCAGTCCTTGAGCGATAAGCAACGCAAATGGGTGGAGAACATCCATGGCAGTGGCAAACACTTGCTAGGTTTGATCAACGACATCCTCGATTTGGCCAAGATGGAAGCTGGCAAAATGCAAGTGCGTGTCGAGGAATTCAGCGTCCGTGATGTTTGCGAGGGGTTGATGGCTATGTTCCGGCCACAGGCAGATCAAAAGAAGATTCAATTGGAAAGCAAGGTCGATCCGGGCCTTCCACCCGTTCATCAAGATCCCAATAAACTGCAACAGATTCTATGGAACTTGCTGTCCAACGCGGTCAAATTTACCCCGGAAGGAGGTCGAGTTGTTCTCTCCGCAGAGACCGATGGTGTTCACATTCTGCTTGCTGTGACCGACACGGGCGTGGGGATTGCGGAAGAGGACCAGGAGATTATTTTTGAAAAATTCCGCCAAGGCAGCAGTACGCTGACGCGCGAACACGCTGGCACAGGTTTGGGTTTGTCCATCGTACGCGAAATGGCCAAATTATTAGGCGGTGACGTGCGCATAAAAAGTGAACTAGGCCGCGGCAGTACCTTTACCATTTCCTTGCCTTTGCATTTAAATGCCGATGCCAAACTGGCTGGCGCATTGCTACCACCTCCAACTCTTCCATCACCGCGCGACTCTTTGCTCTTCTCCACCAATGTCAGCCATTGACCCTTTGCGGCCATTTATTCACTCACGCTAAGTGATGTTGCGCCCTAAAAACTGGTTTTTCATCAAGCAATGTCGGCCTGGCAGTCGATATGACCAATTGCCTCCCAGGAGTCTCAATCCATGGCCAATCCATCGACAGCCAATGCCAAGTCTTGTCGCGAATTGCAAATGGACTGCCAGGCTTTTATCCATTACTTGCAAGCTGAACGCGGACTGGCTGAAAACACCCTGCAAGCTTATCGCAGGGACTTGCAACATTTCATCGAATGGTTTGCTTTGCGAAAACTCTGCGATCATTTGACTCTTACCGTCACAGATTTTGCCAGTTTTGTGCAGTCCTTACGTGAAGGAGGACTTGCACCTCCAAGCATCGCTCGCCATTTAGTCGCGTTGAAAGTATTTTTTCGCTTCTTAAAACTTGAAAATCGGGTGACCGAATCCAATGTCGAGTTACTAAGCTCACCGGCATTATGGGACCGCATTCCGCATGTATTAAACCCAGAGGCCGTCGATCGCTTGCTTATGGCGCCGCAAGCTAAAGATCGATTTTTCCTGCGCGACCGAGCCATCCTGGAAACGCTTTATGCATCAGGAGCTCGTGCCTCGGAAGTAGCTCATCTGCGGCTAAACGAATTGTACTTGGAGCAACAATTTTGCCGTTGCCAAGGCAAAGGAAGCAAGCAACGCATCATTCCATTAGGCCAATCTGCTGTGTTAGCCTTAAAGCGTTATTGCGATGAACTGCGACCAAAATTAATCAAGACTTTTCCTGATTCACCTTGGTTGTTTGTCAGCCGTGGTGGCAAACCATTGACCCGTGTCATGATTTGGCGGCTCGTACGCAAATACGCATTGAAAGCTGGCATCACCGGCAAAGTGAGTCCCCATACACTGCGCCACAGCTTCGCCACTCATTTATTGGAGGGTGGAGCCGACTTACGCGTCGTGCAAGAATTACTTGGGCACGCCAACATCGGTACAACGCAAATTTATACGCATGTTGACCGTAAGCGCCTGCGGCAAATGCACAAGCAACATCACCCCAGAGCCTGAGCGCTTCCATGCAGTTAGCTCCCAAAAACCCAATGGTTACCATGCATCTGGGGTCATCCCCGGATCGTAACTGTATGGGCAGAAAGAGCTGAGCAACCGTGGGTAAATGCGTTTGTTGGAAGGAGCCCAATCCTGTGGCAAACTCGGGCAATCCGGGAAATGCCGTACTACGCGTTTCTGCCAGGTGATGGCATTGTCTGGCTCAATATTACTGCCTAAACCCATGACATTGGAAGCAAACGTCGATCCAGCACCGTAGCACGCATTCCCTGAACCGCCTGATATACATGCAGGGAGTTGGTGAACTTCACCAATGTGGTGCTGGCCAATGCAATGTCCCACCTCATGCACGACGGTATAAAACATGGATTTCGAACCGGACGAACTGAAACTGGCTGACAGCGTATCGACGTGATCCCACAGGGTCATATGCGATCGAAACCCTAAGGGACCTGCTGATTTATTCGGTAACCGCACGACACGAACCTTGATATGTGCTCTTGTAGAGTCCAACGTTCGTTCGCACCGGAAGCGACACCAAATATTTGCTCGATGCGTGGGGTTCATGGCGCCAAAAGGCCAATCTAATCCATCGACATAATCCGGTGTTTTCAGCCATAATCGGCCATTGCCGGCATAACCATTCCAATATTGGTTGGCTTGCCAAAGTGCTGTTTTACAAAATTCATCAAAGACCTTGCTGCTAGGCCATTCAACGATTGAGAACTCTGCACCACCCACATCCTTGATTTTCATGTTCTCCGGTGACCCATAAACGTCATCATCAACCCACGTGACTGGATGAAAAAGAATGCGCAATATGACGGTCAACTCGGCGTTGGTTTGGCCGTTAACCATATTGGTGGCAAGATTGGAGTCGAAGTGAGGCTCATCCAGTTTTTCTTTACCAAGGTTGTTGTTGGAACTGTAAATGTTCTTGATGATTCCCATGGCGGACCTCATGCAAAGTAATAAAGGAACTCTTACTTAAGCAATGCCGGCTGAAGGCATAAACGAAACAAAATGGTGCTAAGTGAAGGAATTATTTTGGCGTTTTTGTACCCAAGCCATGACGCACCTTTCGTAAATCTGCTTGCGCGTGTTGAACGGGTCATCACCTTAGATGGTCTACGCGTTAACCACACATGCATCATTGTGAACGCTTTACTGAAATCAGTGAGTCGTTTTTCAAGGGCCACTTACCTGAAAACGCAACCGATCTTGCACGATTTGGTCGATCAGGTCATGCTTAGCCTGGTTTGAACAAGGGCATATCTGATCCAAGGAGGCTCATCTGATGAAGAGGTTGTTGACCGTGAGTTTGGCAGGGTGTCTAATGTGGCTACACGGATGTCACTCAGGGGGCCATGATGATGATCTTCAGTCTCCCTGGCGTCCCAGCCTGACCATGTTAGATGTTAATCCAGGCTTGAATGGATTTTGGATAATAAACCATATTCGTTCTGTAAAACTGGAGAAGTTGTCAAATCGTATGGGTCACATAGGTCTTAAAACAACTTCCGATTGTAGCGATCATGACAGTCATAGCGAGTGAATAGATCGGGCGTTTGACTAAGAATGGGGAATTCCAGACGACTTACTTTCTATAGCCATGTTTCCATGCGAAAATCACGATGAACCATAGACGATCCGTCGTCCAAGGATGAGCCTATGATGCGCCGGCCGATTATTTGCCTATTCTTGTTACTACCCTTTATAGCGCCTTTAGTCCTGACTCAGGCTGCTGAGCAAGTACAAGGGAAGGCGACATCGTTTCAAGTACGATTTCGTTACGAAATTGACGCCGGTCGAACATTGCGCTTCCGCTTGTATCAAGCGATGATGAAACGCTTGACTGATGCAGGGTTTAAGAAGGCTCCGGGGTTAGCTGGCGAAGAATTGTATGGAACATATATGGCTGGCAAGCTTCCAGCTACGGGAGTTGCAGCCCTGGACCAGGAAGTTGCACTTCGAACTGCTATTCTAGTCCCTGAAGGGTTCAATCCTGCTGATGATCATGTGGTGTTGGTTTCTCTGCAAATCAGCACCGCCTTTGGCCCTGCATTACAGTTCGATCTGGCCAATCTTGCACGCACCAAACTCAATGCTCTCGGTTTTGAAGAACAAGTTGGGTACGATCACCACAAACAAAGGCGCTTGTTGGGCCGTCTTGCCTATGGAAAGCTCAATGAGCTCCTGAAAGCTGAGATGGAAGTCGAGATTCCCACTTCAACCCGAACTCCCAAAGCTCGCACGCCAATCGTCCGATTAGCAGAAGTCATCGTTGAACCCAATGAGCTGCCGATGATTGCCATGTTGCCTTCGGATCCGGAGCCTGAACAAGCAGCACTCAAAAAAGTGCCGGCCGATTTAAGGAGGCTGGCCGCGGCCGAGGGGGACAAACGCATTCGCGTCGAAGTGATACTTCGTGAAACCCCTCCAGCCAATGCACTTCTATTGGAATACAGTTCAGCGCCAGCGCATATGCACATTGAAGGACGCTTAGGGACACTACTCACTGGAACGATTCAAGCCAGTGATTTGACAGCATTGGCGAGTTTACCGAATGTGTCCACGGTTCGCATCCCACAGGCTGCCCGCCAACCACAGGGAATAGTCCGTTATGTTTCACTCAACCAGCCTTCACCACCGGCAGACTCCCCAGATGCCTGGGTTCGCCGCGGCCCCGGCAGCAAGGCTGTAGTGGTTGGTCATGATTTCCGTGGTTACAAAGAACAATTAAGCAATTCAACACACACGAAAGTCCATTTGGTCGATTTAACGACTGAATTGTCATCCACCTTACAACCCCAAGAGGGGATGGAAGGTGATGGGATTGGAGCCGGCACCCAGTTGGCTTTAGACCTATTACGATCAGCACCCGTGGAAGAATTGGTCCTGTTGCGCATTGACACCGCTTCTCCCTTCCAGCTTCGCGAGTTGGCCGAAGCCATCGACTCGGGCATTTACCATTCATTTGCATTGACTCAACGTAAGGAAGAGCTGTGGCGTGAATCGGCTCGTCTGGAGAGTGAACGTACCGAAATCCGTGTGTTGAGGCGTTTGTCGCTCGATAATTTCGGTATTGATGAATCCGCCAAGGAAGCACGTGATAAATACCGTGAACGTCAACGGCAATTCGACGAGAGCGCCAAATTGCATGGTGAATTGGATCGTCGCATGCTCGAGCTACTGAAAGGCATACGGCAGCTAAAAGGTGCCCAAACGGTGCTGATCGGATTGAATTGGACGGATGGCCACCCTGATTTACCAGGCAGCCCTCCCACCCTCCGGTTGCTTAAGCATGTCGTCCAGGAAAGTTCGGCTTCATGGATTCAAATAGTCCCAGTCCGAACAAAGAAAGTATGGACTGGGTTATTTCGTGATCAGAATCGCGACGGTATCATGGAATTCTCAAGTGAACAAGACGACCGCTCCAAATTGAACTTTTTGGTTTGGCAACCGAATGCAGGGCAAGCTGAACACGAACTCCCAAGTGATTGTGTCATCCAAGTGATCCTGCAATGGCAAGAAGCTCACGATCCCAAGTATGCCATCGCACAGGATGATCCCTATCGCCAGCCTGTCACTTCCTTGCAGATCAAGTTACTGCGTCAACGCGATCCATCTGGGCAAAAACTACCTGCAGATTTGTTTGATGTCGTCACGGTCAGCCAGGGATTACCGGAGCGTGTTGAGAACTTACAGCGATCAGCCGTATATCAAGCCACCCTTCGGTTTCGCGTTAGCCAACCCGGGCGCTATGCACTGCTCATTGCAGGCCAGTCGTCAAATGGCATTGCCCCAGCCGGCGTGGCCGAGATTGTTAACCAGCGCTCCGAAATCCACCCCAAGCTGATTGTTGAGACGGTTGACCCCGCTCACCGTTCCAAAGGCTCTGTGCAATTGCAATCCTACAGCAGCAATGAATAGCATTGAGCACGCAGCCCTATTTCAGTCTCGGTTCAAAGAATGGTTCGTATGTCGAATGTCGTTTGCATCAACGACATGACGCCTTTTCGTCGAATATTTGCTTATAAATTGCAGCTTTATCATTGACCGACTCCGCGGTTCTAGCCCACAATTCTATATCCAGCTTTGAATCGTTTCGGAGGACATCAAATTTGAAGAATCTTCTCACCGTGATCCTTGCAGGAGGCAAGGGAACGCGGTTGGAACCACTGACGCGTGATCGTGCCAAACCTGCGGTGCCTTTTGGCGGGTTATACCGCATCATCGACTTTACCTTGTCTAACTGCCTGAACAGTGGCATCCGCAAAATACTCATGCTAACCCAGTATAAAGCCCAAAGTCTGCATCGACACATCATGCGTGGCTGGAAATTCCTGAGCCGAGAACTCGACGAATATATCGAAGTGTTGCCGCCACAGCAGCGCATCGATGCCAATTGGTATCAAGGAACCGCCGATGCTCTGTATCAGAACATCTACAGCATTGAAAAAGAGAATCCGCAACAAGTGCTCATTCTGGCCGGCGACCACATTTACAAAATGGATTACGGAGAAATGTATGACGAACATGTTCGTCGTAAAAGCGATCTGACCATTGGCTGTTTAAAGGTGCCCATCGAGGAAAGTTGTCATTTCGGGATCATGCAAGTAGATCACGAAAATCGGGTGCTTAGTTTTCACGAAAAGCCCAAGCAAACCGAAGGCTTGTTGGATGATCCCAAAATGTGTTATGCATCCATGGGCATCTATATTTTTCAAGCACAATTGCTTTACGACCTTCTCTGCGAAGACGCGCTTCGCCGCGAAAGCCAACATGATTTTGGCAAAAACATCATCCCCCGGATGATTGCTACCCACAGAATTTATGTGCATCGCTTTCGTGATCGCAATGATAAAGCCATACCCTATTGGCGCGATGTTGGGACGTTGGATGCTTATTATCAAGCCAATATGGACCTCATCGAAATAGACCCTCAGCTCAACTTGTACGATAATAGTTGGCCAATCCGTACAAACCAACCCCCGCTTCCGCCACCTAAATTTGTTCATAGTGAAGAAGGCATTGGTCCACAGTTCCGCCGCGGAGAAGCATTGGATAGCATGGTTTGCCAAGGTTGCATTATTAGTGGCGGGCATGTCCGCAAAAGTATTTTATCGCCAAACGTTCGCATCAACAGCTACGCCCAAATCGAGAACTCCATCCTGTTTGAAGGCGTCAACGTTGGCAGACATTGTCGGATTCGCAAAGCCATCATCGACAAAGATGTTATTATTCCACCCGGCGTTTCAATCGGGTATGATCTTGAAGAAGAGCGTAAGCGAGGTTTTACGGTCACGGATCAAGGAGTCGTCATCATTCCAAAAGGCGAACTTCAAGAGACGTTCCTGCGCTGATTGCTCTTTTTAGAGAATAAGCCGAGTAGCCTTCTATCTGCTGCTTTTTTACTTTCTAAAATAGCATGATGGTTTATTCATTGGCCCAAAGCAACACAGCCTCGGATTTGCCAGCGTTCAAGCCTCAACCCACTCGATGGTGGTTTTGGACACTTGTATTGCTGTTCAGCATGACATGTACGACGATCGTCCTTTTGGTTTATTGGCAACAAACGCGTACCCAGTTAACCCGCGAACGACTCGATGCGGCAAGATTGCGCTGGCGTGAACATCGTCCAGCCCAATACCGCTTAAATATTCAAGTGTCGGGGGCTACCAGTGGACAATACATCCTAACTGTTCATGGACAGGAAGTAACGAGCTTTTCGATGAACGGGCTAACAGAACTGCCCTCCAAGGGACGTGCATGGACCGTCGATAGTTTCTTAGAAGAGATTCTACCCCGCGAATTGGAAGGCATGTTGCAACCGCGTCCGACTTGTTTTGCGCAGGTTGAATTTGATGAAACCAATGGATTACCGCGTCATTATCTCCACTCAGCCAACGGTCGCTCAACGAAAATTCAAATGCAATTGACAGCATTGCCAGTCACGAATCCTACTTCGAGCAAAACGCAGACCAAGCCATCCATTTCACCCTAGCCGCTTGTTCGGACTGGTAAACCATAAACCAGGTTGCTTGCAATTGACGTTTGGAATAACTCGAGAGCCCATTGAGCCTAATAATGGTTAAAGGAAACCCAAACCATTTCTTAGACAGCATTCATCTAGAGGCATTATTGGCTCATGACTTGAATTCACTTCTACGTCGGTTAAATTGAAAGCATCACCGATAGAGTATATGATAAGGATGGCCAGGTTGCGTATGAGTAGGCTTGGTCTTATCCTTAAATAATGGCTTGGCATCCGTTGTTTATGCCCAATCATGGCTCTTGGGCTGAACTGGTTGAGAATTTTATCGATGCGCCGTGTTGTAGTAACAGGATTGGGTGTCGTCGCCCCGAATGGAATCGGTAAGGAAGCCTTCTGGCATGCATGTTGCGAAGGTAAAAGTGGCGTGAGTCAAATCACATCTTTTGACAGCAGCCGTCATCCAGTTCAGATTGCAGGCGAAATCAAAAACCTTGATATCGAACCCTACCTTGTCCCGGGCTTGCGTAAAAGCGTTAAAATCATGAACCGGGCTGCACGCTTCGGTCTCGCTTCGGCTGGGCAAGCTTTAGCCGATGCACAGTTGGATCTCAATCGTTTGAATCCCGAGCGCGTGGGCGTCGCGATGGGAACGGGTGTGATACCCTACGATTTGCCCGAGATCACTCCAGCGTTAATCCATTCAGTCGATGAAATTGGCCAGCTCAACAGTGCTATTTTGGGTGAACAAGGTCAACAATCGATTCAACCGCAATGGATCCTTCGGCAATTGCCGAATATGATCGCAGCATACATCTCGATCCTCGCGAATGCACAGGGGCCAAACACCACGATCGTGACCGCATGTTCGGCCGCCACACAGGCGATTGGTGAAGCTTTTCGGCTTATACACAGGGGTGATGCAGATGTGATGCTCGCGGGCGGCTCCGACAGCCGAATCGACCCCCTCATGTTGCTGGCTTACACTGCCTTGGGTGCTCTTAGCCGATCGCATCGAGCTCCACCTACCGTTTCGCGACCCTTCGACAACGGACGCGACGGCTTTGTCATTGGCGAAGGCGCGGGCATGCTTATTCTTGAAGATGCAGAACACGCACGTAAACGCGGGGCCACTATTTACGCAGAAGTCATTGGCTTTGGCAGTTCTTTCGATGCACAGGGCATCACCAAACCTGACCCCGATGGCAAAGGTGCTGCTCGGGCCATGCGTTGGGCTTTGGATGAATCGCAAATTGACAGCAGTGAAATCGACTATATTGCTGCACACGGCACCAGCACGCGGCTCAACGATGCCATGGAAACAACCGCTGTCAAACGAGTCTTCGGTGAAAAGGCACACCGCTTGCCCTTAAGTTCCATCAAATCCATGATCGGCCATTTGATTGGTGCCGCTGGAGCAGTAAGTGCCGTGGCCATGGCTCTGACTTTACGGGAAGGCGTCCTCCCCCCTACCATCAATTACGAGCAGCCCGACCCCGTGTGTGACTTGGACTACGTTCCCAATCAGGCTCGCGAAGTTCGCGTCAAAACAGCCTTAGCAAATAGCTTTGGTTTCGGCGGCCAAAATGCTGCCCTGGTGATGCGCAGCTGGAATTAAATCCGCTTGTATACCTTTACGGTTACCATTACGAGCCATGATTATGATGAAACATGTAAGGATTTAAAGCTCCTTTGTTCTGATCGTGTACAATACGTTAAGTCATCCACACTAAGCCTAACTCCTCAGAAAGGCCTGACGCATGCGTTTATTGATTGCCTGTTGTCTTTGTCTTTCACCCTTGATGATCGTCGCCCCTGTCCATGCTGACACTGCAGCTGACGAAGCAAAAAAAATGGAAGGTACATGGGCTGTGATTGAAGTTTGGTCTCAGGGCAAGAAAGTGGAAGAAGAAGAAATAAAGAAAAGATCCATGGTTGTGGAAATCAAAAACAATCAATGGACTGTTAGCTTGGCTACGAGTGAATCCAAACGCGAGATGAAAGCCGTTTTGATGCCAGACACCAAACCCATGGGCATCAATCTGACCATGCAAGCACCCGATGGCATGGAACGTACCGCCAAAGGCATCTACGAATGGCAAAAAGATGGGACATTACGCATCTGTTTGCCTGAACGGGGTGACATGCAAGACCGCCCCACCACGTTCAACAGCGACAACAATAATGTCATTCTCCACTTTAAAAAGAAATCCTGAGCGACCATCTCGCGTCAATGCCATCAAGCAGGTTCCTTTGAACCTGCTTTTTTTGTTCAGTGATGACAAAACCGAATTCATGCGTTTCTTACAAAGCAACCTCTGGCAACAACGACCGGAGTCGAGTATCTTGATCCGCAAGACGTAAAGTTTGTATGTGCAATTGCATTTGTTCAAGGTAATACAAATATTCTCAATAGCACAGGAACACCATGCATGTCTACCGAACAGCTCGCCCAACGTGCAGATCAGTTTCGTTCCGAATTCAAAAAACTCAAAGAAGAAATCGGTAAAGTCATCGTCGGACAGAACGCGATTGTCGAAGGTGTGCTGACCTGCCTGTTTGTCGGTGGGCACGCGCTCCTTGAGGGTGTTCCAGGGCTTGGCAAAACGCTGCTGGTTCGCACATTAAGCCAAGCGTTGGACTTGCATTTCGCTCGTATTCAGTTCACGCCTGATCTGATGCCGTCGGATATTATCGGGACCAATGTTGTCCTTGAATCCGATCACGGACGTGTATTTCAATTTCAACCAGGTCCCTTGTTTGCACAAATCGTGCTTGCCGATGAAATCAACCGGGCAACCCCTAAAACCCAATCCGCCTTGCTCGAAGCCATGCAGGAACAAAGCGTCACGGTCGGCGGAACCATCCATCGGCTGGAAAAGCCCTTTTTCGTAATGGCCACGCAAAACCCGATCGAGCAGGAAGGCACCTATCCGTTGCCAGAAGCTCAACTCGATCGCTTTTTCTTCAAACTCATTGTTCCATTTTCCACGAAGGAAGAAATTTCCACGATTCTCGACCGCACCACCCGTGGGGAAAACCCTCAGGCTGGTAAAGTGATGGACGGTCAAGCCATTCGCGATTGGCAAAGCTTGGTGCGTGAAGTGTTGGTGGCACGGCCGGTGCAGGATTATGCTATTCGGCTCATCTTGGCTACCCACCCTATCGGAGAACTTGCTGCCCCAGCCGCCAAACAATATATCCGCTGTGGTGCCAGTCCTCGCGGTGCGCAAACATTGATTTTGGCCGCAAAAGTTAGGGCCTTGCTTGATGGACGATACAACGTGAGCTTTAAGGATTTGCAAACTGTTTACTACCCTGCGCTGCGTCATCGCATCATTCTGAACTTCGAGGCTCAAGCGGAAGGCATCGATGCCGACCATATTTTGCAGCAGATCATTGCAAATGTCCCAGAGAAAGATGGCAACTGATTGTTATGCAGCTTCCCGATGGATTGGACCACTCATGGCTGAACACTCTGTAAGCACAACGGCTTTCATTCGTCCTTCCACATCTGAAGACACCGCTGCTTTGCTGTCTATTAGCGAAGCCACCAAAATGTTTAAGCCAATCGAACTGATCGCCTTGCGCGAAGTATTGGACGACTATCACCAAATCAACCAAGCTGCAGGCCATTTATGTTTCACGTTAGAATCGCGCGGCCAGATAACAGGTTTTACCTATTTTGCCGAAGCCGCGATGACCGACCGCACTTGGTATCTTTATTGGATCGCCGTGAATCCTGCTGCACAAGGACAAGGATTGGGATCGCAATTGCTGCAATGGACGGAGACCGTTATACAGCAAAAATACGGCCGTCAGTTGCTCATCGAGACGGGATCGGTTCCTCATTACGAACCGACGCGTCGGTTTTACTTGAATCATCGCTACGAGCAAGTCGCCGTGGTTCCCGATTATTATGCCGAAGGCGACAGCATGGTGGTGTTCCGAAAACGATTCGTTTAAGTGTTCGAATGAAACCATTTGAATCGTTTTAGCACAAAGGGACGGGCATGGAGTCCTCTACAAAACATCGTTTGGTCATTGTCGGAGGTGGTTTCGCTGGATTAACTTTAGCACAGTCACTGAAAAATGCACCGGTTTCAATCCAGTTGCTCGACCGTCGCAATTTTCACTTGTTCCAACCATTGCTATATCAGGTTGCCGCGGGTGGCCTCTCGCCAGCCAACATTGCAGCACCACTGCGTTCCATTGTTCGTAAACAAGCGAATGTTTGCACATATCTGACCGAAGTAATTCAATTTCATGTTTCAGACCAACTTGTTGAAACCACACACGGACCAATTCCGTTTGACACATTGGTCGTGGCAGCCGGGGTGCGGCACGCTTATTTTGGCCACGATGAATGGGAGCGCCATGCACCTGGCTTGAAAAGCCTGGAAGACGCAACGGCCATGCGGCGTCGAATCTTATTGGCATTTGAACAAGCGGAATGGACGCAGGACGATTTCGCCCGACAACGGCTATTGACCTTTGTCATTGTCGGTGGAGGTCCAACAGGGGTGGAGCTTGCCGGTGCTCTTGGAGAATTAGCTCATCATACACTCAAACGCGAATTTCACTTTATACGTCCACAATCTGCGCGCATCGTTTTGCTCGAAGCTGCCGATCGCATACTATCATCCTACCCAACTTCACTTTCTCAAAAGGCCCAACGGAGCCTACAGCGATTGGGTGTGCATGTTCAATTGAGAGCGAAAGTAACCTATATCGATGCCAACAAAGTCTCTTACACATTGGATGGAAAGTCGCAAGACATCGACACACAAACGGTGCTTTGGGCAGCCGGTGTTCAAGCTTCACACCTTGGGGCTGAATTGAAGAGAGAGACAGGCGTCGAGCTTGACCGAGTGGGCCGCGTCATGGTGCAACCGGATTTGACCGTGCCGGGTCATCCGAACATCTTTGTGATAGGCGATTTGGCCCATTGCCCAGGAAGAGATGGAATACCCTTGCCGGGCGTTGCTCCCGTTGCCATGCAACAAGGGGCCTATGTGGGTCGAATGATCAAAGCCAGGTTAGGCGGCAAAACGATCGCGCCATTCCACTATCACGATCGCGGCAGCATGGCAACCATTGGCCGAGGAGCTGCCATTGCTGATTTAGGTTGGATAAAACTCAGTGGTTACTTAGCCTGGCTTGCTTGGTTGTTCATCCATTTGATCTATCTGGTCGGTTTTCAAAATCGTCTACTGGTCATGGTGCAATGGGCTTGGTGTTATTTCACCCGCAATCGATCCGCACGCCTTATTACTGAGGTAGATCCATCTGCATCCAATAGAAAATAGTGGATCGGTACTTGATCTTGTCTACCCCAAACCTGCTGCCAAGAGCAATCATCGTCAACGATGCTTGTAAACATCCGTGCTCACATATTTCAAACCAGAGTCGCACATCAAAGTCACCACTTTGGCGTTAGGTCCCAACTGCCTAGCCACGTGTATGGCTGCAACGACATTAGCCCCCGAAGAAGTTCCTGCGAAAATTGCTTCTTGCCGTGCCAGGGTTCTGGCCATGTCTTTGGCCTGCTCGGTTTTGACAGTGACAATTTCATCCACCAAACCAGGCACCCAAAGGGGCGGCACATAACCAATGCCCACACCTTCGATTTGATGTGGTCCTGGTTGTCCTCCTGTTAACACGGCTGATTCTGCAGGCTCAACGGCCACAATCCTAATGTTCGGGTTGTGTTTCTTCAGTATCGTTGCAACACCTCGAAGGGAGGCAGCCGTGCCAACACTATGTACCAATGCGTTGATTTGTCCGTTTGTTTGCTGCCAGATTTCCTCACCTAGTTGGTGATAGCCAGCGATCGTGTCGGAATTATGTAGCTGATCAACCCAGAAGGTATTCGGCTCTTGGCTCAATTCTCGAGCTTTGGCAATCATGTCCAAAATGAGCTGCTTCGTCGTCAAGCCGCCTTCACTTTCAACTAGAATCAATTCTGCTCCCAAAGCAGCCATGTGATCCCGCTTCGCTTGACTAAATGCATCTGATGTGACAATACGAGTGCGATAACCTTTCGCAGCGCAAACCAGCGCCAACGAAGTGCCTGTGCTGCCGCCTGTATATTCCATCACCACACCCTGTGGTTTCAATCGGCCATCAGATTCCGCGCGAGAGATGACGGCCAAGGCCATACGATCTTTAATGCTTCCCGTCGGATTTTCCCATTCGAGCTTAACCAGGATATCAGCTGATGCTGCTGGAACGACACGGTCTAGTTTCACCATGGACGTGTTGCCAATGGCTGCGAGAATACTCATGCTTTATGTCCTCCTGTACGAACTCATCCGACGTATATTGAAGCAATGGCGAGTGGAAGAACCACCACCGACCGAGGCCTTCTGGTTCAAGACCATAGTACCCTGGAATAACCCACGCAATCTGCTCTTGATCGATGGCAAATCCCGGATGCAGCCGATTTCTCCCTACCCTTGAGCAACAGATCGTGCTAACTTAAAAGCAATTCACCCGTGATATTCATGGGAATGTGCTTGTAGTTGCAACAAGGGAAAAAACACCATGTCGGTGCGTGCTGTCCATTGGCATGAAGGCATGTTTTTGCGTCCGCATCATTTCCAAGTCGCAGAGCGTCATGCGCGGCATTTGAATGCACGTGATGCCAAATGGAATGTGCACCATAATTGGGGCATTCGCCACATCGATTTGGATTTGGATGCATTGTCCAATTACCGCCTGGTAGTACGTGAACTGAAAGCCCGCTTGCGTGATGGCACCACCATTTCCATCCCTGAAGACAACGCACTGCATACCCTCGATTTGAAGACGGCCTTCGAGCGGGACACAGGCGTGATCGTTTATTTAGCAGTGCCTGTGCTCTATCAGGGCCGGGCCAATGTCACTGAAAACGCCAGCCAAGACGGACAACGCTATTTTGTAGAATCACAAGACCTCGAAGACGAAAACACTGGTATCAATCCGCAGAATATTCAAATTAGATTACTGAATGTCAGACTATTGCTATCCAATCAAGATACGACAGGCTATGAAACGCTCCCCATCGCCAGGATCGAGAAATCGGGCTCAGCCGACAGCGTCCCCCAGTTGGATCGCAGCTATATTCCCCCTATTCTAGGCACGGATGGTTGGAAGCCATTAGAGGTCGAAATCCTGCATAACATCTATGATCGGCTGGGGAAAAAGCTGGAATTGCTGGCCAACCAAGTCGTCTCCCGCGGCATCACGTTTGACAGTTCGTCCCAAGGTGATCGTCTGTTGTTTGAACAATTGCGCGTGCTGAACGAGGCCATGGCTTTGTTTCACACGATGTTCTTTACTCAGGGCATTCATCCCTTGCCCGCTTATTTGGAATTAAGTCGATTGGTTGGCCAACTGGCTATATTTGGTGCACAGCGGCGTCCGCCCGAACTGCCTCGCTACGACCATGATGATCTCGGCACCTGCTTTTATCGAGCCAAGCAACATATCGATGCACTGCTCAACATCATCGTCGAGCCCGAGTATAAGGAACGGCCCTTTATCGGAGCCGGTCTGCGAATGCAAGTGGCTTTGGAACCCTCATGGCTTGAATCGATTTGGAATATGTTCGTTGGCGTACAAAGTCCTCTGGCTCCCGAAGATTGTCGTAACTTGCTGACCAAGCCTGGACGGCTGGACATGAAAATCGGCAGTTCCGACCGGGTGGACGATATCTTTCGCTTAGGGCAAGCAGGCTTACGCTTTACCTATTGTTCAGCACCACCCAGGGCTTTGCCATCATTACCCGGTTTGATCTATTTTCAAGTCGACCGCAATTCACAAAAGGAAGAATGGCAAAACGCCCAAAAATCGCTGTCCGTCGCGATTCGCCTGAATGAGAATCTCGTCGTCGGCAATATCCAAGGACAACGCATATTGACCATTAAAACGGGTGGACAAAATACAACCATGCAATTTACTCTCTTTGTTGTGCCTCAAGAAAAATAAAATATGCTTGTCTATTTTGAGTCGTGTGATTGCCCCAGCCGCGATACCCCGTGGGTATCGCTTGTAGGCAGGTTAGAAGAGCAACCAAAATGAGCTTGGTGATTGACAACAGTTAGGAAAACGCATGCGTGAAGAAATCGCCACACTGGTTCATCCAGTCATGACTTACGCCCTATCACTAAAGGAACGTTTGGATTTGGGCGAATCTCCCAACATGGATAAAGAACAGGCTGTTCTGAAGGGGCTACTCGGTACCGACATGGAAGCCCGACGATTGATCGACTATGGTGGTGATTCATCCTTAGGTTCAGATCAAACCATCATGGGCTCCATTCGAACCAATGAAGGCCGACGCGGCCAAGATGCTTTCCTCGGTATTCGTTATGCGTTAGCCTGTTGGCTTGATGAATTATTTGTTTTGGATGATCGCTGGGGTTCTGATTGGAACGAACGAAAGATCGAAGCCTCATTGTACGGGTCAAACGACCGTGCCTGGAAATTCTGGGAACAGGCGCGTAGGGCTGAATCTCGGCCGACCAGCGATGCTCTTGAAGTCTATTTCCTGTGTGTCATGCTAGGGTTTCGTGGCGAACTCCGAGATAACCCCGACAAATTAGGGAACTGGATTAATGCGGTCCAGAATCGGCTGGCGAAAAGCCAAAGCAAGGAATGGACAGGGCCTGGAAGTCGCGAATTCCCCGGTGATGCCGCACCGCGTTACGGCTTCGACAAATTCAAACGCATGATGCTCTTTGCCGGCTTGGCCCTGCTTGTTTGCATACCCGTGATCGCTTATGTATTGTGGCGAAAAGTACTGAGTGGCGATTAAGAGCAACTGAACCCACATCATTTTTTGCAAACAGGAACGCTCATGGCATTCATTTATAAAATCTATAGTTTTTTCACCTGGTGCATGGGTTTGGTCTTACCCTTTTTCTCACGCGCCAGTTCGTATCGCATGCTTGGTCCGTTTTTGCGTTGGACTTTGCATGTGTTGCTTATGGCCGGCATCCTATTTGGCCTGTGGTACATCAACAAAAGTTCAGGATTAGAGAATCTCTTGCTAAATACCCGGCTCCATCACCTCAAACAGTTTTGGCTGCCAATATTATTCTTGATCTTGTATGCATTGTCCTGGATGGGCTGGTGGGTTTGGTCGCTGCTCGCTGCTGAACCGGAAGATACCGCCTTTCCGGATATCGACCAAGCTTTTGAAGAATGCAGCCAGGCCTTGGCTCAAGCAGGTCTGGGCTGGTCCGATGCACCATTGTTTCTCATCCTTGGCAAACCGCTCGGTGGGGTCGAAGCTTTGCTGAATGCTGCGCAATTGTCCTTCCAAGTGAAAAGCGTACCGCGTCGTGCCGATTCACCCATCCGCATGTTTGCCAATCGGGATGGTATTTACCTCGCTTGCACCGATGCTTGCATATTAGGTAAACAAGCGGACATTTTGGCTGGGAATGAATCGTTGGCCTCATCGGTTAACATGGCCGAGAGCGGCGAGGGCAGCAATGATGAACTCTTCAAAACAATGGCGCCACGCGGCCAGGCCAAAGAAGTGATCGACATTCTCGCTGATGCCCGCGAAGCAGGGCGTTCTCCGACACAACTAACAGAAGATGAACAACAAGAAATCAAGCTTCGAGCACGACGACAACATGGCAGCTTGCTGAAGAATCGAGAGATGGTCGACCGGTGTAGTGCACGGCTCAAGCACCTATGCCGATTGATTTCTCGCGAACGGCAACCCTATTGCCCCGTCAATGGGATTATGTTCTTGCTTAATTATTTCGCCACAGACACGGAAGAAGATACCAACGACACGAGTTTGGTATGCCAGCGCGATCTCGCCACATGCCGCAAATACCTCTCCATGGATTGTCCCGTTATTGCCATGGTGGTTGATTTGGAACAGATGCCAGGATTTTTGGAATTCATCAATCGCTTTCCCGACGATCAGCGTCAACGCCGAGTTGGCCAGCGGTTTCCACTAACGCCTGACGTCGGCTCGCCCAGTGAAGCATCTGAACAAATGGAAGAGGCCGTGAAATGGATTTGCTCCTCATTAGTGCCGACGTGGGTATACAAACTGTTCGACAACGAAACCATGCCCGGACGCACCCTCGATTCAGCAGTCAAAGGCAATGTCCGGCTCTACCGCATGATGAGTCAAATGCGCTTGCGCGGCCGCCGCATGAGCAAAATCATCAGTCGAGCTGTCGGCCACGAACAAGGCGAACCAATGATGTTTGGCGGCTGTTATCTGGGCGGCACCGGACGGGACAGCACCATGCAAGCGTTCATCCCAGGCGTTTTCCGCCGGCTGATTGAGGAGCAAGACAACGTCACTTGGACAACGCAAGCCCGTGCGGAAAATGATGCCTATTTGCGTTGGACAACCACCGGATACATCTTGATTGCTTTGCTGATTCTCAGCGTCATTGGCCTCGTTGTTCTGACCTACATGAAAACGTAAACAGATCAACGAGTCTTTCCAGATGCACGATTAGTTCAAAGACAACTCCAATGTTACGGGACCGTTCTTTCCCGGTTGCAATACCGTGGTTGTTGTCTTGGAAAATGCGGTCCCAAGCTTGAAGCAAGAAATGCGGCAAGGGCCAGGTGGCAACCCTTCAAAGCTGAATGCTCCTCCGGCCTTGGTCTTGGTCGTATGCGTACCGCCCTTAGCATCGATGAGTGTAACCGTTTCGCCTAGCTGACCACGGTTATCCAATACCACCGTACCAGTCAGGCTGGACGTTGTTTCGACCATGGTTTTCTTGCGAAAACTCTCCAAGTCAATCAGGTTAGGCTTTAATTGAACTAAACCCGCACTATTGGTGATCATCGCCGTTACATAAACCGACTTCCTATCGGGTTCTTCAAGGCGTATACGAGCAATCCACCCTTTGCGAGTATCATCATACTGCATATCCACGGTACGAACGCGTTCGGGCTTTTTGCCGTCTTCCGTTGGCTGTCCAGCGAAGAGCTGCACTTTCTCAATGGGTGCGTTGGGATCGTTGCCCTCAACCAGTACTGTCAATTGGTCTTCCTGAAGTTCAAGCCCAGCGATCTTGGTAATTATTGGCGACTGATCGACCTGCACAATTTTGTGAATGACTGGCTCAAAATCAGCTAGCTCCAAACCTTGTTGATCAAGAATACGGCAACGCACGAACAACTCACGATCCCCCTCGGGCAAGTTGAGATTGCGCATATGATCCTGAACTTGCGGGTAAATCAGCAATCCGCCGGTTTCACCGCTTCCCGGACTGATTTTCAATGTCATGTCCCTGCCGCCTATGAAGCGAATAGGTGGAATGACATCGAAGGGGCCTTTCGGCGATCGCCCTATGCTTAATTCAATGACCTGATGGTTATTGACGAAATCAGCTTCCATGGACAAGGGAACGGCTTTACCCATCACGGTATATTTTGGCAAACGTATGCCCAACATAGCCGTCTGGTCGAGAGCAGCATCGCTTTGCACATCACGTACGGTAAAATCACCCCGAAAAGCTCGTGCATATCCATCTGCATGCACAACAAAACGGCCGATCGGTACCTCTCCGCGTTTGAATCGTAATCCTTCAATAGGCAACGTGAGGGTGGGCATCTCGGTGGTTAGAACACCTTGCTTGGTAATCGTGTTATCCGCGATCAAATGCACTTCCACTTTACATGGAGGATTCATGTTTTGCAGACTACGCAAGATAAGCTCAAATTTTGGACGAGCCCCTGGATAATAGGTCGCTTGATCCAACTTGAGATATTCCCACGGTGCCATGACATGGACAGGAATCTTGCGTTCATCCAAGGGCTCGCTTGCAGGTTGTTTTTTGTCTCGGAGTTTTATAATCAATTCACCGCGAACGACAGGCCATTTATCCACGGGGATCATAGGAGCATCCCACTCTACTTTTTTGATTTTCTCTTGGGCCCCGACCGATATGTCTTTTTTTGCATTGGGGATTGGTCGGTCGCCATCCCACAGCTCAATCGACAAATCCAAATCCTTACCCGATGGATTCCGGATAAACGTGAACAAGGGAGTGGCAATGTTAGGCCTGATGCGAAGTTGATCTACAGGATCCGAGTCATCTTTTGGTTGAAAGGTCACCACGATGCGTGGTCGATTAGCTGTCGATGGCGGCAATATGGTGGCTAACTTGAGGTGCCGCGATCGGTCTTGAAATCGAGCCACAACGACAAATCCTTGTGGTGGCGGGCTTCCCTGGTTTTCAGCGCCTGCTTTGCGACGCACCACGATGGGCTGGGTAAAACTGGTTGCTGCTGGATCACCCGACACCGTCGGCACTTCAACACTCAACCAAACCGGATCGGTCGATAACGGAAACACCTGCGCTCGGCTATTCCCCGAAATGGACAATTGAACTTCCGATCGATCGCCGCGCCGCAATTCAATGGGGCCTTCACCCGATTCCACACGCATCATAGGCGGTTGCATGGCATTAGCGCCACGGTAACGGCGCGCTTTCAATTCCAGGAACTCGGCAAGGGCTGGCCACTCATTCCACTCCATACTCAGATAGGTGTCATTCTCACCGATCCAATGCTGCCGAGCCAATTCCATAGTCTTTCGATCTTGTGGACATAAAGCGTCCAAGGCACTTGAATCCACTTTGGTGAAAGAAAAGTCGAGCATTTTTAAAAGTCGATCGCGAGCTGTCCCTTCGCGCTTCAGCACTTGTTGTGGTAGCTGCGATACCCATTCCTTTTCAAGTTGCTCACTCAGCACTTCCCACAGTTCTGGTTTCTCTGTCGTTTGTGCTAGCAGTTCCTGTAATTTGGATGTGCCCTCTGCTCCAGCCAGCCTCAATTGCTTGATCGATAATCTTACGATCCAGGATGCGCGTACATCGTCTCGGGGTGTTGAAGCGATGGGAGTGGGGGGCGATTTGAAAAGCGGTTGTTTATCATCTTCCACATCTTGTTGATCGACTACATCTCTTAACCGTTTCGCTAAATCGAGTCGGGCATCCCAGAGCTGCTTGCGAATGGCGGCGGGGTAAAATGGCCATTCCAGCATGGCCGTGGCTGTCGCCCAATCGGCAGGTGTGCGATTTTGCTTGGCCAAGTTCATGAACTCTTCCAATTTCTTACCTTCCAACCGATCACGCAAAACGCGTAATTGGCTTTGCAGCGTATTGGCGGTGGCAGCTAATCGTGTGATACGACGAGACACACCTTCCGTGTTAGTGGTGTCTGCAAGATTGACTTGATTCTCCAACTCGCCGGCCGTTTGCAATGCTTGGGTCCAAAGTGCTTCAAAAGCGTCCGCTTCACCACTCGGTGTCAGAGCAGCAAGAAACTGGCCAAAATAAGGCAGAATGAGCAAGCCCTCATCACGCACGGCAAAAGCGCGACTGAGTTGTTCCATCGCTGTTTGTGTACGCGTCAATTCTTCAGAACAAGTTTGATACGCACGATTGACATCTTCGATGGTTGCATATCCAGGCACAAACAACAGCCATTCAGCCTCGTGACGCATTTGATCGGTTGCTTGTATCATCGAGTGCAACCACGACCACGTACGGTAGTCGCCCGCCAATAGCCGCTCTCCATCCCGTAAACAACGAAGCGCCAGGCGAATGGTGCTGGTCGGCCAGGGCTCTCGTTTCAACTCGGTTAACTGTTTCAAAAAAAGCGTTTCGATGTAGGGCTTTGGCGGAGGTTGGTCGATCGGGCTGATGAACTGAAGGTAAAGTCGTAACCGAGCCAAGGTTGGTTCCGCTTCTTCAACCAGTGCAGTAAATAAAAAGTTGATCCTTTCAACCGGGCTTTCTTTGAAAGGTGCAAGCAACTCATTCAGGTTCTTTTTAACATCGTCGGCTATCGGCTTTTCCGGATCAACTTGACGCATGACATTCGACCAAGCTGTCAATGCACTTCTATCTACAGCCTTACTGGCGCGAGCCATTTCCTGGGCCAGGCTACGAGCTTCGGGCGGGGCCATGTTGCGGAGATACTCATTCAATTGCGCTTGAAACTGCCCTGGCAAAGGCTGCAGTATGGTTTTCTCTAGGCGTGCCAAATCTTCGCCACAGCGCCAACGGTGCTCGGTTTGCAAAACCTCCCGCTGCCAACGGCCAAAGGCTGTCGGTAATTCACGATCGACATCTTTAGTGCGATACGAATCCAACGCTTGCCAGGCTTGAATTGGAAAATCTCCCGACACAATAGATGGTGCATCCATTTGCCGGCTTGATTTTGGGGTTGCTCGAATTGGAAAATCGAGCTTATCGCTCGTATCTGAGCTCAGGAGCAAAGGCGTCTGCACGTCAGCGCGGCATTGTTGGACATAGCGATGCACGTGAAATGCGACATAGTTATACAATTCACGAGCAGACACGCGTTCATCCACGGTTTGATTAGGGTTCCAACCATCGGCAGCGCCTTTCAGACCTCGTTCAAGGTAATAGCCGAACACACTGCGATTAAGTTCTTCTCCCACATGTGATATTTGTCCTGGAGCACAAGCAGTAAACACCATGCGGTTTTCATCGGGGGTTGCATCAATTTCTTCTTTCACATATTGACCTATATCGGCGCGAAGCACCCCCAGCCGCGCTTCACGCAACGGCCGCATCAGGTCCAAAATCAATAATTTTTTTTCGGCTGGATTGGCTTTGAGTTTCAAGAGAATTTCGCGTAACGGCAGTCCAATCTCTGGGGAACTTGGCGTAGAGTCAGATGCCAAGATAATCACTTTCCCATTCACCAATCGAGCATAAGCGATCAGAATCATGACCAAGGGCCGCTTGGGATCCGTTTTGTTTTTATCGAGTTCAGATTCCAATTTATTCTTGAGCAGAACCAGATTTTGACTCGCTTTATCAACCGCCATTTGCCCTCCAGGAGTGAGCAATGTTTTTTGTTCCCATAACCCTTTGATCGTTTCAACATCCTGATCGACGAACGGAATGGGCGGATAGGCGATATAACCTGGTACTGCCATCGAGATCAAATAGGGAGCTTCAAAGGGGTTGAACATAGCCAGCCAGGCACCAAAACTACCGACAAGTATGGCCATCATGCCGACCAGAATGTAAATCGTGCGCTTGCGACCTGATGCAATGGCTTTCTCGGACTCGCGTTCGCCACCGCGCCAAGATCGTTTTCCGCCACCTGCCGGGGTCGACATGCTTGATCCTCCATCATCACGAAACCCAAAGGGGTGTTCTGGTACTTTGCAGCAACACGCAGACCTGCTTGATCAACACATCTTCGCTAGGCGCATGTTTAAGGCCTTAAAAGTGAGCCGGGAGACCGGAAGGGCCGCTCCTCTTGATTAGGGGAATCCAGAGGTAAAGTAATCGTCCTGGTCGTATCCATTTTTTTGAACTTTGTTAACGAATAGACTCGCATCGATCCAAGCCGCCTGTTGGCTTGCAATTCATCCACGGGAAAAATGCCCGTGTATTTGCCCGCTTGCAGGTAATATTGATGAACAGCACTGATCACCTCCAAATCAGGCTTGACCATAATGGGACTGTTTGGCGGAAAGGCGATACGAATCACCAAGCATGATTTTTTCTCCAACGATTGATCTTTTTGGGATGGAACGAATTGATCCTCGAAGCGAACACTTTCAACCAAACATTCTTGACCTTCAATCGATAACTTACGATTGATCGTTTGCTCCCATGTGCTGGAGGTTTCCCTTTCCAATCGTGCTGCGAAATGTGGTTCCTCTGTGCTGTTCCACCATACTTGCAACTGGGTTTTCGGCAGATTCTCAGGCGGATTGGCCCAGTAGGCTTTCATGGTCCATGCTGGCGCGGGGATTAAGGGTAATCCGCCCCACTCTAATCGTGGATTGGCAAGTGTGTTATCCGTTGGGCGCAACTCATACCAAGTGAAAAAGGGTGTTGGCTGTTGCAGCGTATTGGCTCGCCCGGTTCGATCCAGTGATTCCAATGTTGGCATGATCTCCTGGGTCTTCGTGTTGATGCGTTGATTTTGTAGGGCAGCCAGCAACCACTGTTCTCCTTCAGCACGTGGTTTATCGGGATAATCATCAGCAAAAATACCTCGGCGGATTATGGGTCGGTCTCCCGAGCGGTCGGGAACCAGATCCAACAGCAACAATTGACCATCGCGCAATTGCACAGGCCTTTGAGCCAACCGGCGTTCTAAAGCATAAACCAAATAATTCATTGGCGCAAGCGGCTTCCATGCATAGTTCGGTGGCCGCTGGGATCGTTTGGGGATCAACGTGACATCAATTCCATCGGGCGTCACGAGACGGGCGCCCACTTCTTCTTCCAAGAAATAGAGCAATTTCTGCTGTCGAAATTTCTCAAGGAACTGGATCAATTTGTCTTTTTCCTCAGCCAGCACAAATCGGCCTGGCGAAGGTAGTTTGGACAGCACATCCAGGAATTGGCTATTCGCCTGCTCTTTTTCATCGGCTGGAAGCTGAAAGCCAATGATGTTAACCACGATTTCCTGGTACTCGGGCTGATTAAAAAACTGATTGAGAAACTCAGCTACTTTGCGTTTGCCATCGGGATTGAGCTGTGGATCGCCGTTGCTTTGAACATTGCCAAAGACGCCTCGCTCAAAGCATGTGTCCATCCCATCCGTCAGCACGATCATGGTTTTGAAGCCTTGCAAAGGCAGCAAATCTGCGCTAGCGCGAACAATGGCGCGAACCAACGGCGTGGTGTTCCATGGTTCTAATTCATTCAATAAACTTCTGGTGCGGTCCAATTCGTCCTGCGTCCAAATGACCGGTCCGACCAATCGACGGATCGTTTCCTCAGCATTTGGCTGGCTGTTCGTACCTGAGACCTTGGCTGAAAAACACCAGACACTGACCTTTGTGCCTTTATCTTTTGGCAGCTTGTTTAAGACTTCGATCAATGCTGTTCTTGCTATATTGAATCTTGATTGGCCTGTTTTTTCATCTTTTTCACTCATGCTCCCTGAACAGTCGAGTAAAAAGACGATTCCAGAATTGTCGGATGCAAAGCGCCGATGAATGTCATCGCTGGCACGCAGTACCAGGCTGGAAACGTTTGGAATGAATGGTTCAATCATACGAATATCGGGATATGGATAAACCACTGCTGGTGTGGGCACTTGCATACGATGCCCACGGTACCAGCTCTCCAATTTCAAGGTCGTCGTAATAACCGGGTCAGTGGGCTGGGGTAACTGGTCACCCATCAATAAACGATTTTCAAGGGCAAATAAAACAGAGCCCGTTTTCTGCTTGTCGTTAACAGTCAACAATTGGCCGCGCTGAGAATCGGTTGATTGATTCAGGGGGCTGTTCGAAGCCGTTGTTAGCCAGAAAAAGGGAAAGCCGAAAGGCATCTCTGCTGGAGCACTGAGGTGATAAGCCAAATCAAACTTGCGCTCACTCGTGACATGCACTGTGGTGGGTTTGTTTATGGTTTGCATGACAGGCCGTTTATTGACCAACGTTTCCATAGCCCGGCTGGTTTCCAACCACTTGTTTTGCTGGGTTGTTGGATTTCCTTGTTGTTCTAACAATCGCCGGGATTCGCGAATAAATTCAAGTCCCGCTAAATAATAGTAAGGCTCGCCTGCATCCTTTTCAGAGGCCCAAAAGTCCTGGTACGTACGCTCGGCCAGACCTAAAAAAACATCGTGCCAACGCAACCGTCTTAGCGTTTCTGATGGATTCAAATCTTCATTCAGTAAAGTCGAAACTTCAACTAACCGGTCTTGTCGCTCAGCTTGCGCTAACAAGGCCATGGCTTGTTGAATCGATTCTTCACGCTGCGCAGCTGGAGTGAATGCCACGACTTCATCGGCACGCAGCACCCAGCGCCTGCCAATGGATGGTTCGATTTCCGTCAACACATCGGGCCATTTTTCCCTTAGACGAGTCTTTATGGTGTTCAAAATTGTCTGGTAAGGTTCAGGATCAGCTTGTTTGAGTTTCTGACTGAACCAGTCCTCCCCCAAGGCAGCCAATGCGAGGCGAGCTTCGCGTTCCGCACGCCGTTGGGCATTATTGGTCTGTACCTCCTTAGGCAAATCCTTCGCTCCTCCGAGACGAGCGGCTGATTGTTGGTACAGCTTGCGCGACATTTCCCGTGCAGCTTTGAGTAATTCTTGGCGCCGATCGGGTTTGATCATGGGCACTTTCAATATGTCATCGATCTGTTGACAGACGAATTGATCGGGAGGTCCTTTGGAACGCTGTATCAAATCATCCACCCGCTTGCGGAAAAATGCTTCCAATGATTCATATTGCTGATTGATTTTTTGAGTTTGTTGAATCAATTGGTCGATCCAGACCTGCTGCTGTTTTTCGTCGCGCCGAGCTTGAACGCGCTGAGGCTCCAATTCACGATGCAGCCAATGAATACCGTCCCAGATTTCCAGGGCTTGCTCGATGACGGGCTTATCTTCTTCCGCGAGTGTTGGCAGCCAATGCGACAACCATAGCATTTCCACACTCAAACGATCTCGTAACAGCAAAGCTGACCGTAAGGGTTGGGCTTCGCGTTTGGCTCGTTGATAGGATTGCTGGGCCTGGACAAAATACTTCGTAGCTTCGTTGTAACGTTCCGCAAACAGATGGTCGTAGCCGAAACGTCGTTGTTGATCCGCTTCTTGCAGCCCAGGCTGAAAGGTATTCCACAGACTTTCTACATATGGAAAATCTTGGGGGTTAAAACCGAGGGCCGTTTCCGCCGCCAGGCGCTCAGTTTCAAGGGCCAGCTTAATGACACTCCACTGCGTTTGTGAATTCTGCAGCAAACGTGGGTGCTGTTTCAACATCAGCATGAAGTGTATTTCTGTGGGCCGATATCCTGCGGATGCCTCAGCCAATTTCAGCATTTGCAACGAAGGCTCTAGCATGGATTGTGGCTGGTCAATCGCTCGATTCAAGCAATAACGCATAAAAAACCGAACGAAGACAGGACGTTTTTCATCTCCGATTTGTGCTAAAGCTGCTTTCCAAACGTCTTCGGTCTTGTCGCGTTCCCTGGCGATTTTCTCGGCCAATTCCAGAAATACAGGATTCGCATACATACCGGAAGGCTGGGCCAGGGCAGCATCGATGGGTAGCGCATTGCCAACGGCACTGGTGCTCTTGAGTGGTTGCATCAGTTTGATCTTGCTGAGCAAGCTCTGCGCCGATTTTAAAGCCACATGGGCAGCCGCTTCGTGATCGGCACGCATCAATTGTTCATACCGCAGCAACCGAGCAGTATAAAGTTGCCACCAGCGCGGTGCGTAAGTCCACGGGGGAGGTTGCTGCGTTGTCTTTTGCAAGTCGTGCCATTCCGCCCATGCTTGTGCAACCTTGTCCAGTGCAACTGTCTCTGCAGGTTCAGCACGAGGCGTATAGCCTTCTGGAACGGCCACCAATGTCATATCCGAAGCAAGTTGCGGATCACCAATCAGCAATGGCGTTTGCAATGCACCACGATTATCACGCACCCAGTCCTGCACTTTGGCATGAACATATTTGGCCAATTCCAATGCGGTAACGCGGCCATCGCCATTGCCGCTTTCAGCTCGGTTCTTGTCGTCGGGCACATCGGCAGCCCCTTTTAAGCCCTCCAAGACATAATGCATGAAAATCGTGTTGCGCAAATCGGCTGAGCACCAAGAAGCTTGATCCTGATCGGCACAAACCAGCACCACGAGCTTTTTGATCTCCTTGATTTTTCCTTCCATTTGCTTCATGGCATGGGCAAAACGATTATTCATCATGCCCAGGCCCCAATGGGAATTCATGACCATGGTATCGAGGATTAGTACTTTGTTTTGATCCGGCTTTTCCTTAAGCTGATTCAGTATTTCATCTATATAAATGCGTTCTTTTTCCGTGCGTAAATTGGCATCGTTGGTAAGGATGTAGGGTCGACCATGTTGGTCCACGCTGCCATGCGCCGTAACCACCACGATCATGTTCTTATCATCAACCTCACGAAAGCAGGTGGACCAGGTGCTTTCGAGGGGAGCATCCGCACGCAGTTCCTGAATTCCCTTAACCAGACGAACTTGCGAACCAGAGCTGAAAAAGGACTTACGCTGCGATGTCGTGGCCCATTGACTCATTTCTTGCAGTCCGTTCCACCCCTCCGTGTTCAATGGCATGGCCAGATTGGTTTCATAAGAGGCACCGAACAAGACCAGTGCCGTGGGTTTGGCTGCATATAACCATTGCAAAACGACGACTAGCAGCCCTACCAAGAGAATGATGCCAACAAATCCGAGAATGATCTTTATCCAGCGTCGAGACGAAGTGGGTGTTACTTCGGTTGCTTCCTTCTTCCATCCGCGATGCACTTGACGTGCTGGCTGATCTCCTCCGCCTTGACGCCAACCCGGACGGGGTTTCTTCGGATTATCTCCACTCATAACGCAACTCCGCCTGCTTCAAATCATGGTTATAAACAGGTGCTTGCGTCTTTCGTTATATCAGGTAATGTGCATGCTTGCCAAAGCCAAAGAGTTGATGCGTTCCAGAAAAAACAACCCACGGCCATCGCTTCCTTATTCAGAAAGGCATGGCCGCGGGTTGAGTGGTTTGTTCGAGATCGTTCTACTTATTTCTCAGTACATTCCAGGACTTTGATTGGTTGTGGATAGTCCTTCAGTATGTCCTTGCATAGTTGATTGTATTCTTCAGAAACAGGAATAAACCGTTGTAACCGCCAAAACAGAAGCATTTGTTGTCCAAGCGGGCGTTCGTGGATGGAGAGGAAGCCTTGGCGAATTTGCTTCAGTTGATTGGCTTCGATGACTCCCGGTTTGTAAAGAATGGCTGCCGTAGGGAAGGAACAGGATTCAGCCAGGATGCGAAGCTTGTTGGCCCGGCCTGGTTTGCGATTCTGATAGACCGTCCAGGCAGCTTCATCAATCAACGCAGCACGACCTTTGCCATCGACTAAATTGTCCAACATGACATCGTTCGAGCTGGATTTATCGCCTTCTTTAAAATAGCCAACGGGACTTACGCCGGAATCCAAAATCAATTTGTTCAGGAACAGGCCGTTGTGCAAATAGCCCTTTTTGGGCTGAAGCAATTCTGCCCCCTTTAAGTCCGCAATGGAAGCGGCTTTGTCGGTATCGCGCACGAGCAACACTGCCTTCAACTTGATGTTTTGATTCCACGCCAGTCCAAGAGGTTCCAATTCAGGTGCCGTTGCTTTCGCCCAGGCATACTCGATTCCGTGGATAACGCCTAACTGTACCTCGCCTTTTTTCAGCTTCTTGGCCATGTCCTCATGATCTTCGCAAATCACAAACTCAAGACGAACACCGATTTGGCCGCCAAGCATTTCACCGACAGGCTGCACAGCGCTCAAACTGGTGGTATTACCTGAAAACAACGTTTTAACCAAACCGATTCGGAGGTGAGGTATGGAAGCGGGATCCGATTTTGGTTCAGAAGCAAGGCTTGGGTTCAGACTGCAATTGGCGGTCCAGCCGACAAGAAGGACGAGTGCGACCAATCGATAGGAAAAGCGCATGATGACCTCGTGCACCGGGGGATGGGGGGGTTAACTACTTTTCGAACTGTGACCGAACGTGGGCGCTGGCCTGTCGCTAAATGATCACTCAGGCAAAATGCTATTTCACTCGAGAAAGGCACGGGCCTTATACTCTCCTTTTTTCATCGGTCAAGCCCACATCGACACTATGAAAAAAAGTAGAGATTGAGCAAAGAAGGCCACTCGATGGGTCGCATCGAGTGACCTTTAATGAAAGTGGTCGTTTATTCGAAACAACTCCAGAGCTGCCCAGCCGTGGCTCGTTGCAATAAGCCCAATGCTTGTCCAAACTTGTAATAAGCTTCATTGAGTTGCGCCCGGGTCTGTGCATCTAACAACTGAATGGCCAGCAGTTTTTCTGTGGAGAGTTGATCTTCGATGTATATCTTCATGGCGTCTTCAGAGAGCCGTTTTGATTTTTTGGTCGCTTCCAACAACATTTTGACCTGGTTGATCTGCTCCGTCAGGCGGGCACAGGCTTCTTCAACCTCCAAAGCGACCAGATTCTCGGCTTTATCGCTAACGGTCAGTGCTCGTTCATAGAACAAGTTCGCACGCTGTTGCCGGCTGGTGCGTGAACCAGCCAGGAAGCTGGGCATTTCAGGTCCAACGGGGCCGGGCTTGTATTCACCATTGATGACTGTGGCAGGCAGAATACGCGTGTGAATGTCGCCTGTGGCAGCGAAGGTTCGAGCATAGGGTGACAGTGTCCAACCTTGAGCTCGCGACTCCAATCCGGTGATCTGGGCGAGCAACGAGGCTTGAACCAGTTCAGGACGCTTATCAACCGCCAAGCAAACAGCCTTCTTGCAAGACAGCTTCATGTTCTTTTTGTTGCCATAATCCACAAACGCGTCATGCAGGTGGCTTAGTTTTTCATTGCCGATTTCAAATTCCGTACAACGGTCCAACCCAATCGCTTCTCGCAAGGCCGCTTTTGCCCGGATCACACCTGTTCGAGCTTCACCCAACTTGGTTTCAGCAATCAGAATATAGGTGTCCAGTCGATCCAAATCCGTCTTGGTAACTTCCTTGCTTCCCTTGTCCACCAAGGTTTTAGCTGCATTGCGCGTCACTTTAATCACGTCCAAAGTGTCTTGGGCAATGCCGCTTTGCTCACGAGCATAGAGCACCGATATGTAGGAGCGGGTTACCGCATTGATCGTTTCAAGCTCAACCTGTTGAACGTTAGCTTCGGAGATTTGGACGGCTAAATCAGCTTGCTTTCGACGAGTTGCAATTTGCGGGCCTGCTAAAATCGTGAAAGGAGCATAGGCAGCTTCTCTTGCTGTAAAAGCAGCGTTACGGCTAGCACGTGCCGCCGCGATCGCAGGCTGTTTTTCCATGGCTAACGTGACGGCATCATCCAGATTCAGCGTCAAAATGGTCTTTGGAGCAGGCATTTGCGCTGGGCTATGTTTGCTATCTTGGTACGCAGCTTCCGTAGCCCCGGGCATGCCCTCGAGCATAAAGCCACAGCCCGCCATAAGCATGCACGTCACGATGGTTTTTTTCCAGTGAGCCTTGCAGTCGGTTCTCGAAGTTTTTTTCATTTCCTTGGCCCTCCAGGCTAGGCCTGATGCTCCATGCTGCCCCAAAATTGTGAGGGAAACGCTCCTCGCACTTTGGGTTTAGATTCGCTTTCTGTCATGTCATTCGGCTACTGTAACTTTGGGAAGCCAGCGGAATTTCACAATTTAGAGAAGTGGGGGTAGGCATTGTTACGGTTTCTACCGAATTTGCTCATTCTGTTCGTTGTTTAAAGTGTTTGTTAACGCGCTCACAAACTCCCCTTGTGTTGAAATCCCTAGAATAAGCAAAATCATGAAATTCATAGCCAAGACGGTAAGACGCCAAGCACCAAGCCGATTGACCGAAACTACCTCATCGCGATGGGAGTTGGCGGCCGAGTCGATCGCGCTAAAAATGCGTTGGATTGGGTTGGCTGTTGGTTATTGGCTTTGCAATGCGGCAGGTCGTGAGCCTGCCAATCCAGCATGGTTGAACATCCTGCTAACTCTTGGCTTGCTTTATGCATCGGTAGATGGATACTTCACTTGGCAAGGACAATTATTCACTTTGGCTCGCCGCCCCAACTTGATCGCTCTGCTCGAGTCTATTTTTATTGGCCTGCTCTGTTTGTTTGATACCGGGCTGGAAAGTCCGTTTCGCTATTATTATTTGCTCTCGCTAGTCGTCAGCGCGATCCGGTACCCTCTCAGTGTTCCTTACATCACGTGCCTTTTCCACGCCGGCAGTTATTCCTTGCTCTATCTTGGCCTTCCTTCCGTGCAACAACATGCTGCTTCCTTCGTCTCGATGTTGGTCATCATGGCCTGGGTTGCCTGGGCTGCTTCCGCTTTAGCCTTATTGCTCAAACAAGCTGGAATCGAGTTACACCACTTGAACCAGGAGTTACAAAAACAGCAACAAGAGCTGGAGAAACGTATCCAGGAGCGGACACGCGAATTGCAAGAATCCCAAGCACGCCTGCTGCACCAAGAAAAGCAGGCGACTTTCGGCCTATTGGCAGCAGGCATCGCTCATGAAGTTGGTAATCCGCTCACGGTGATCAGCGGCATTGTCCAAATGTTGCAGCGTCAAAACAAAGACGCAGTCACACAGGATAAATTACGATTGATGCATACCCAATTGGATCGCATTCAGAAAATCTTGCGGGAGTTGATTGATTTTTCGCGACCCGATAACTCTGAAAAAGAATGGTTGTTCATCGACGATGTCATTCACGAAGCCATTCACTTAGCCAAATACTACAAACGCTTGGGTGGTAAGAATATCGCCACCGAACTAACAGCCCCCACTCCTCGAGTTTGGGCAGCACGTAACCCGATCATTCAGGCAATGTTAAACCTGATTCTCAATGCCATCGACGCCACGGAACAAGGTGGACAAATCTCGGTGCAAACCGAACTGAAGGAGCAGTTGCTGACCATCAAAATCATGGACAATGGCCAACCTCTTCCCGCCTCCGTCTTGGACCACCTGTTTCAACCCTATCAAACAGGAAAACCGCATGGGACAGGGTTGGGCCTGTACATCACTCACCGGTTGATTCACGAACAAGGCGGTTGGGTAGAATATCAATGCACCAACGATTCAAGTGAAAAAGCGTTCGTTCTCTATCTGCCCATCTCTAAGGAACCCATGAGCGAATCGAAACCCCATGTCGCAATCCATCAACTTACACAGAACTAAAGGTCGTATTTTGGTGGTGGATGACGAACCTCTCATCTGTTCCACCTTGGCTGAATTCCTGGTTTCGGAAGGTTATCAAACTTTCACTGCTGAATTACCTGATGCTGCTTTGGTTCTCGCGAAAGAGCAACCCTTGGATTTGATGATTTGCGATGTGCAATTACCCAAAATGCATGGCGTCGATCTGTTGGAACGCATGTTGCAACTGCAGCCAGCTTTACTGGCCATGATGATCACAGCGTACGGCACGGTTGAATCGGCCATAACTGCGTTCCAGAAAGGTGCCCAAGATTACTTGCTCAAACCGCTCCACTTCGAGGAAGTACTGCGAAAGGTCGAACACTTATTTCGTTACAAGAAGTTAATGTTGGACAATCAATGGTTGCGTCGTGAGCTAAATCGGCCATTTGCATCGGAGCAAATGGTGATTGGCCAGAGTTCGGTCATGCGTCAACTAATGACTTCTGTCCAGAAGTTAGCTGCCACCACTGCAACCGTTTTGATCTTGGGCGAGAGCGGGACAGGCAAGGAGTTGATTGCACGAGCATTGCACAACATGTCCCCGTTACACGAGGAGAAATTTCTAGCCGTCAATTGTGCTGCCATCCCTCCGGAATTGCTCGAAAACCAACTGTTTGGACATCGCCGAGGAGCTTTTACCGGGGCAGATCGCGACACCGATGGATTGTTTGTAAGTGCAGGCAAAGGTACTCTTTTTTTGGATGAAATCGCCGAGTTGTCACGCGCGACGCAAGCCAAATTGCTTCGCGCAATTGAACAGAAGGAAATCCTGCCGGTTGGGGCTACGGACCCAATGCATGTTGAAGCCCGTATATTGGCCGCAACCAACAAGAATTTACTCGAGGAGACTAAAGCAGGTCGGTTTCGCGAAGATCTGTTCTACCGACTAAATGTTGTGTCACTAACAATCCCCCCCCTACGGGAACGCCGCGAGGATCTGCCTGAGTTGATCGACTTTCTGCTTGCCAAACAAGCCCGCCTGCTCGGAAAGCGCCAGTCCATTTTTAACCAAGATGCTCTGCGGGTTCTCCTGGCTGCGCCATGGAAAGGCAATGTACGCGAATTAGAAAATGCGATACAACGTGCGGTGATCATGAGTGAGCATGAAACCATCGGTTTGCAAGATTTGCCGCCCGACCTCTACCGCTTGGCCGAGCAAATTCCATCTGAAAAATTGAAGGATGTGGTTACTTATCATGAAAAACTGCACATCGAACGCATCTTAAGAACCTATGCGGACAAGAAAGTAGCTGCCCAACATTTGGGTTTAGCTCTGAGTTCCCTGTATCGAAAGATTGATGAACTTGGCATCAAGATCGATGACCGTAACCGAGAAGTCGATGCAAGCTGATGTCCATAAATCAAAAACCCCTTGTCACCTGGAACAGCGCAAGGGGTTGGATGCTGCTTGTTTGTTCCTTGAGTTATGTTGGTTTTACTCCATGCAATTCGACTTCAACCACGGGATCCTTTGGCAGGTTGGTGATAAATTTCAACTTTTTATTCAATTCTGTGGGCTGTGCCGAATTCGTTGGCATAATGGTTATCTTCAATAAGTGCACTTTTTTCGCTTCATCGCTGATGCCTGTCACGATGGTTTGGTCATCCGTTCCTTCCACCCGCAGAACCTTAAACGGTTCTCCCGAGCGTAATGTCACGCGTCGTTCAACTTTGTCGGACTTAGGCAATTGCCCCAATTCCAACACTTTTGGTATTGCTACCAAGGCATTCTGAATCTCAACAGTTAAGGGAACACGCAACCTTGGCGACGTTGGGTCGTTGGTCACGAGCCAAATATCCGCATGCCATGAACCAGCGGGTACATCGTCCCGGAGACGCACGGTCAATCGGTATGAAATGAGGCCCGATTGACGAGACACTAATTCCAAAGTGGGTTGCAAATAGCCATTTTCATTTAAGATGGAGGTGATTTGCCATTGGGTTTGGCCGCGGTACTCGACCATGACGCTGGCGGTTGGGCTTACCCCCATACGAACGGTGCCGAAACTAAGGACACTGGGTTGAATGGTGAGGTCATCACGACTAATGGCTGATGCCGTCAGGGTTTTTTCCTCTAAGACGGGGCGATCCAGCACAAGATAAACGGTAAACGACTTATGGCCTGCAAATTTATTCGTATCCACCTGCAAAGTAACCAATGCCGTTTCACCGGGTTTGACCGTGCTTTTGTCAAAACTGGCCGACGAGCATACCCCACATGAAGTTCGAATGCTGGAAATGTGTAAATCGGTGTTGTATTTGTTGGTAAGTTTGAATTGATGGGACAGGATCATGCCCCGGGGTGCCCCGCCAAAATCCTTATTGACCTCATCGAAGACCGCCTGTGCCTTGGCTGTTTGTTGGGTAAGCAACATGACCCATACAAGCACGACGGATTTCCAACCCCATTGGCGAAACATGGAATCCCCTCATCTGCAGCACTTAAGAAAATGAGTCCACAAATCTCGTTCAAACAGCAGCGCGACTGAACCATTTGAACTGGATTTGTACTCGCATCGAACTGTAATCCATTTTGCCCTTCAATGGGGAAATGTCAAAATCGTGGTCGTTTTCGTTGCGCTAATTGACGATTTTTCCCGGTCGAATTTGCCGGCCAGATAAACCAGGGAATCTGCTGGGTTTTTGTGCCACAACATCTCGAACACACCAAGCTACTACATAGCTCGAGTTGAATGTGAAGTTCGATTAGCCAAATTCAAGCACTGAAAAAATCAGCTTCAGAAAGATTTGCCTATAGTCAACCCAATGGGTTAAGATGCTGCTTGGGTAGGTTCTGGAGACCAATCATGTCGGATGAGCTGTCTAAATATGCTTCGCCTGGAATAGTTGAAGCCCCAAAAGCTCAATCCCGACAGCCACAAGCAGAAACTTCCACAGCTTTAGAACCAAATTCACCACAGCCAACACAAACTTCGCTTCAACGCCATCCTGCATCAACCATCCATAATGTAAAGCCAAACCAGGCTGACACGTCAGCCTTGGCAAACCAAGAATGGTTAATAGGCTGCCGTATCTCCAGATCGATGGAATGGTGCTTGGCTTTTATCTTGGGTGGCTGTTTGTTTAGCATGGTTCATTTTGGTTGGAAAAAGCTAACCGACCGGCCAGTCCCCATGGAAAGGATGCCTGTCGTTGACCTCAACACGGCCAGTCGCAAGACACTTGCCCAAATACCTGGCATTGGACCTGCGCGTGCAGCCCAAATAGAGGCTTTGCGAGACCAGTATGGTCCTTTCACGTCCGTTGAGGAGTTGCAACCGATTCCAGGCATCGGCCCCACACGTCGGGAAGCACTCAAACCTTTCGTTCACACATCGACTGACCACAGCGAAGAACAACCGCCTGTTCAAAAAAAAGCCCCTTTCCCCGCCCGCCGTACAAAACCAAGCGAGCCGCCAAAGCAGAAAATCAATATCAATCAGGCAACTTTGGAAGAGTTGCAAGCGCTCCCAAGTATAGGCCCTGTTCTCGCTGAACGAATCATCGCGGAACGTTCCCGTGTCGGCTATTTCCAAAGCCTGAGTGATTTGAAGCGCATTAAAGGAATCAAGGACAAAACCCTCGATAAAATCAGTCCTTATCTCGAAGTGAAAGTACCCCCGCGGGTTCGCCCCGATGCATGACGTTCCTTACTGTTGAACTGGCGCATCGCTTCGCCACGGTCACTTACGAATCGATCCACCTGCCCTATAATGAAAATCAAGGACTCATTGAATCATTTGGTGCATCGATGGCGTTGTGTTTTAGTCTCGTTGGCTTGATGTTATGGCAGGAAGCCGATCCGATAGCGACCATGGGATCGTCATCATCCCGATCCGATATCACACGACCTTCCACCAGCGCTCTTCGCTCCCCTGCTCCGCGACCACTCGACTCCTACCCTGCCTGGATGCGACCATTGCTGAAGTATGGCGTGGGCGGGGCCATCGGCTTATGGTTTATCGTGGGTCTTGGATCGATGTGTTGGAGCCGCTTTCGTCAAGCAAAAACAGAACAGGCCATAGCCCAAGCACGCGGTTGGCTTATGGGCATCCTTTTGGGGATCATCATTTCATTAGTCATTCTGGGTACGGGCTTTTTCCTGAGCTTACGAAGCAAACAATTCGACCTGCTTTTCTGGTTCGGTGCGCCGCTGGCGGTTTTGTTACCGCCTCTCACGGGCAAACTGGGTGAACGCTGGTTCGTTAAAGAGGTTGAGGCGAAGACGCGGCCTACATGCTAAACAAGCTACGAGTTAACGTAATGAACGCTTGCAAATCAGCTGCAAGGGCGAACACATGACATCTCCATTCCAATTGGTTGCACCGTATCAGCCGGCGGGCGATCAACCGCGAGCGATTGAACAGATCGTTGCTGGTTTACAAGCAGCCAAGCCAGCCCAGACGCTGTTGGGCGTCACCGGGTCTGGCAAAACATACACCATGGCCAACGTCATAGCCCAATGGGGCCGCCCCACCCTCGTCCTGAGCCATAACAAGACTCTTGCCGCGCAACTCTACGGCGAATTCAAGGATTTCTTCCCACACAATGCGGTGCGCTATTTCATTAGCTATTACGACTATTATCAACCCGAAGCGTATATTCCCCAGCGTGACATTTACATTGAAAAAGATGCCTCCATCAATGAAGAAATCGACCGACTCCGGCTGGCAGCGACCAGCGCCCTCGTCAGCCGCCAAGATGTGATTATTGTAGCCAGTATTTCATGTATATATGGTTTAGGATCGCCCAGCGATTACAAACGCATGATGGTGCATATTCAACAAGGGGATATGCTCGAACGACAGAACCTACTACTGAGGCTTATTGACATCCAATACGGTCGCAACGACGCGGCATTTCAGCGTGGCACTTTTCGTGTTCGCGGTGATGTTGTTGAAGTCTGGCCTGCTTACGAAGAAATCGCGTTACGAATCGAGCTCTTTGGTGATGAGGTCGAAAAGCTCTCCGTCATTAACCCCCTCACGGGTGATACTCTCAAACAAGAAACGGAACTTTACATTTATCCCGCCAAGCATTTTGTGACGCCCGAAGAGCGCATTCGCGAAGCGGTGGACCGGATACGGGCTGAGTTGGATACACGCCTGAAGCAATTCCAGGAAGAGGGCAAATTGCTCGAAGCCCAACGCCTGGGTGCCCGGACGCGCTTTGATATTGAAATGCTGCTTGAAGCAGGCCATTGTCCAGGCATCGAAAATTACAGTCGCCATTTGTCTAATCGAAAAGCAGGCGAACCTCCCGATACCTTGATGAGCTTTTTCCCAGAAGATTTTCTGATGATTATTGACGAAAGCCATGTCACCGTTCCGCAGATACGGGCCATGTATGGAGGCGATCACAGCCGCAAATTAACTCTGGTTGAACACGGCTTCCGTTTGCCGAGCGCATTGGATAATCGCCCTTTGCGTTTCGATGAGTGGGAAAAGTTTGCCAAGCATGTGTTATTTGTCTCCGCCACACCTGGGCCATATGAGTTGGAACGATGCGGAGGCGAGATTGTCGAGCAGATCATTCGGCCGACGGGACTGGTTGATCCCGTGCTTTCCGTCCGACCGGCACAAGGCCAAGTGAAGGATTTGATTCATGAGATTCGCATTCGGACTGAACGGCATGAGCGTGTTCTGGTGACGACGCTTACCAAACGTCTGGCTGAAGATTTGAGCGGCTATTTTCGCGATGCCGGCTTGCGTTGTAAATGGCTGCATTCAGAATTGGATGCCATCGAGCGGTGGCAGATCTTGCGGGAATTGCGCGAAGGTGCGTTTGATGTGCTCGTTGGCGTCAACTTATTGCGTGAAGGTTTGGATTTGCCCGAAGTCTCCTTGGTTGCCATTTTAGATGCGGACAAGGAAGGCTTTCTGCGCAGTACCACCTCATTGATCCAAACCATTGGCCGATCCGCACGGCATGTCCGAGCGGAAGTCATTTTGTATGCCGATCGTATGACTGATTCCATGCAGCGTGCGATCGATGAGACCAATCGGCGTCGAGAAATGCAATTAGCGTACAACCAAGAACATGGCATCACACCGGAGTCGATCAAGAAAGCCATTCGAGCAGGCATCGACGAGGAGATCACCGCACGGAAGCTGGCTGAGAGCATCGTCACGGGCACCCAAGAAGAGCAAACCGTCATCACTCAAGAATTGCTGGAGGAACTGCAGGCAGAGATGCTGGCCGCCGCAGAAAAGCTGGAATTCGAACGAGCTGCATTACTGCGCGACCGCATTGCCAAGTTGAAAGGCGAAAAAGTGGCTAGCCCTCAAGCAAAAAAGCCGAAGCGTGGACGTTCGCGCAAACATTAGCTTGGCTCGTGTTCGCGGCGCTGCCGATTGGCAGCCAGGTGCGCCAACCTTGAGGGCTCAGGTTGGCGCAGGCCTCGGCACGTTGCTAGGGTCCATGCTACCGCACTGGGCAAATCCATCCGATGCCCCACTGAAACATACATGGGTTTGACGTTGGCTCTCGTGCGAACCACCATGCCAACACATTCGTGTTGTTTTGGATCGAGCAAGGGAACTTGTGAACCCGCCCGCCCAGGCAAGCCTTCATGCTCGCCAATCAAAAGCGACTTGGCGCAGCCAAAAGTCGGTAGATCAAGCCACAATCCCAAGTGACACGCAACTCCCAAACGCCGGGGGTGTGCATAGCCATGCCCATCGACCATGAGCACGTCTGGCTTTTGTTTGAGCTTCTTCCAAGCGGATAACAACGGTGGCGTTTCCCGAAAAGACAACAGCCCAGGAATGTAGGGAAAGCGAACGTTCACCGTCACCGTTGCTTGATCTTCCATGGACAAATCAGGCATCCGCAGCACAACCATTGCTGCGTGCAGCCAGGGTGAATAGCGATTGTAAGAAACATCGGCAGCGGCAATGCACAACCCATCATGCACTGGAAACGGGGTCGATCGATCCACGCGCGTGGCCCAGAGGCGTTGACATTGCACAGCTTCTTTGGGTGTCAGTTTCCAAGAATGCAGTGGTGCAACTCGCATGCGTGTATTTTATCCATTATCATGCGATCTCACACGAGAGAAGCTATGCAGATCGCCCGTAGCGACGACATGCAAAGAAAAAGACAGGCCCCAGCAACCAAAGCGTTCGCAAGCGCGGCAACAATGCCCAAAAGATGCCCAAACCTGTACGAGTTGTCCCGCTCGGCAAAAGCAGTTGCCCAGCAAGACGCTGATGTGTTGCGTCGGTGTTGGTTTCCACGATGTCAATTTGGTTCCAGGCATCCATCGTTCGGAGCCAGCGTGCCATTTCGCGCTGAGCCGCGTTCTTGGGGTTCAGATAATAGGTGAGTCGTTTGGAGCTTCCCAATAATTGGTGTAAAAACCAACGCATCGATTCTGGTCTGACGAAAGACATGCAGCCCGTTAACATCACATTGCCAAACGAGATTAGACCCATGAACAAACCGATGCCCGCATGTAACAGGACTGCAAGAAATAACGAGATTGGCCGCAACCAGCGTGGCCAGATGATAAACGGAAATGCGATTTCGAAGGCCAGCGTGAAGTAGCTGCCAAACAGACAAAACCACTGCCATACCCAATCGGGTGTGAAGGCCAGCCAGTTCATGTCGAACAATGCAAATTCAGGTGTGTTCATGGTAATCCAGCTGGCGTAGCCACTCCACCAAGCAGGTCCTTGGAGTTTGGAAACGCCCGCACAAAAGTAGACGATGCACATGTGAATTTGCAATAAGCGGATGGACACATTGGCCATCCAACTCCGCGCATGGCTCTGGGGGTCTGCATTGACGGCAGCAGCAGGTTCCAAACCCCGCAGCCTGCGGTAACGACGCCACACATTATCCAGCGAGAACGTCAGCCCGGACGGAGCTAGGGTTAAATAGAGAAGGATGAAAGACAACATGCTGTCGATGCCAAACCAGACGATGTAACCGCGATGCACAAAACTCAAGTGTGCAATCCAAGTCAGCAACGTGGCCACCCGTGTAAACAACCCAAGCGTCATGCATAACATGCAAACGAGAAAAAACCCTTGCACAAGCCAAATCGCGGTTGGCTCCGTCACCCAGAACCATATCGAAAAAGAGTGCCAAGTGGCTGACTTACGGCTGAACTCCTTCACATCATCAGGCAAGCTGGTATCGATCAGTTCACGCTCCAGTTTTTCGGGAAATGCTTTCCGTTCCTGAATCGCTTGCTGATCAACCCAAGCGTTTGGACCGATAAGATCCATCAATATCGGATAACAGGTTAGCTGGATATAAAGAAGAATAATGCCGGTGCAAATGCGAATGGTGGCCAGGGTGATTGGGTCCGTGGGAGTGAACCAAAAACGATTCCAGCTCTGAACGGATTCACGGCCGATGCGGCCTAGATAGGCCAACAATGCAATAAGTATGTTTTTCATGTCATTCACAACCTTTTCGGGCAGGTCCTTGCCAATTCAACAGGTCGGCACAGTACATTGGTCAAGACCAGACGGCTTGTCCATTAAGGATTGGGTATGCGCGGGGTTTCACCCTTGAGGTTGGGGCGAGGCGGTATCATACCGCCACTAGCAGCACCGCCAGGCTGTTTATGAAAACCCAGTATTCGTTGTTTTTCGGCTTGATTGTCATCCCGCTCCACCGCGGCCATGAATTGGCGTGCGATTTCCGTTCGCGTCAGTTTCGGATTCAATAACGTGGGATCACTCAGCAAAGGTCGCCGAAAGGGCAATGGCAAGCCAAACGCTTCTAAACTCTCAGCAAGACCCGTGCGGCTTTTGATGTGAGGATTCTGATGCCGTTCGAGATAGGGCACCAAATCATCTTGCACAAGAATCGCGAATAAATCCTCGGCATGCCGGTATACAAACGCAGCATCTTGACCGCCTTCCCGAACACCTTGCACGTTGAATTTGCCAACAAAGTAGATGTCATACAAACGCGGGTCATCTTGCTTCATGTTGATCTTGATGTCATCGGGGGCCAAAATCCGATGCGCGACTTTGAACAGTTCCAAACCGACCATCGCAGCGCCTTGTTCCGATTTCTGATAGGCGGGCAAACTGGCCAAATGGCGCACATAGGATGCAAAGCAGATTTGTCCTACGGGTGAAAAACGCAAGACCATCCCCCGTGGATTGGCTGAACTCGTGGACAGCTCAGGTTGATTGGGATCATAAGGCACTTGCTCCACAAAGAGGTTTAATAACAACCCAGCCGCCAATTCGCGCTGAAACTGCATGCGAAAGGTGTAATCCTGCCTGCGTGGCATTTCCTTCCACCGAACCGTTTCGTCGGCATATCGATAACGCACCCACAAGAGGTCCGTGGCTCCAGGTTCCGGAGCGTAGAAACGATAGGCATTCACAAGGAACAACGGCTCTAAATAGGGTCGAACATAGGGGGTAATGCGAACGATCGGAGGCGGCGCAGGAAACTGTGGCGAACTGGCGGATGAAACGATCACGGTGATCGCGAAAAAATGCCAACAAATAACCAGCGATAAAACAACCTTCACCCAAAGAGGTGGCCTCTTTGGTGCGTGTTCATCTTGCTCCACAGGGGCAGTGTTCGGCAAACTCATGATTCCTGCCTTTCAAGATGCAGAACCTTAATCTCATCGGGTCGCTATCTTAATTCTAAGCTGCTGAAAAGGGGAAGCCGAATCGATGGGACGGAGCGAGAAAATCTCGTTAAACTCTACGTAAAGGTAAAGAAAAAAGGCACTGGTTCAAATCCTCTGCAAAAGGAATTGAACCGATGCCTCGATACAAAATGTCGTCGGCTGCTTATGTATTGGATTGCAGAACGCGAGCGGCTGGTGTGACCTTGTCGATGTTGGGCGTCACTTCAGCGTCAACCATGCCCATCGCCCACGCGATCCCGCCCATCAAGATGCGTTGAAACAAGGGATTCGTCCAAACATCCTCGCGATGCCCCATGGAAGTATAGAAGACGCGGCCCTTTTCGTGTTTGCGTGCCCAAGTCGCTGGGAAGCTTGGTCGTTGATAATCCTTGCCCTTCATGCCTGCATTTTCTTGGGCCAAGATAACATGCAAATCAGGAGCGAAATTTTTCAGGCTGTACCATTCCTCATGCAACTCAAAATCCTGGACCGCTTCCTTGTCGGCAAGATGGATCCCCGGAAAGCTTGGGCTAGTCACCCGCATGCGTGCTTTTTGCTGGGCCGCATGGCTAATGAATTCGCCTCCCAACATTTGAATGTAGGGGTCGGGTTTGGGCTGATTCACATAATCGCCACTCTTGTGGCCTGTCGAATGAAATGTGTCGCTGGCGCAATGGGCGCCCATGAATCCTTTACCCTGGGCAATGGCATCCAGCAATAGTTGTTTGCCCTGCACGGACATGGGTGGCGAAGCATCCTGACACGGCGTGGCAGTCAGGTCGCCCGTTGTGACAAAGAAAAAACCATCGAACGATTGGATATCATCATGGTTAAAGATGCGTCCATCCTTGCTGCAAACCACTTCAAAGTCATGCTTAGCGGCCAAATCCATCATGACTTGATCAGCATGTGAGACTTTGCCTTTAACCCCCAAGCGACCTTTGCTGCCACCTAACTCCAGATTGACCGAATCATGCTGGAAACCTTGTGATCGTGTGTAAAAGAGCAGTTTGCGTTTTTTCGCACCGGCCTGCAAACCCGGCAAAGCAAATGGCCATAAAGCCAACCCCGAAAGGCCAGCACTGAAACGTAAATAGTCGCGGCGATTCATCATCAGGGTAATCTCCGAAGAGTTTGACAACGCGGGGGGGGGATACTACCCTATCCTCAGCTTTTTCCGAAGCAAGTTCAAGCAAAAGTTGGCATGAATCCGCCTGTTCCGGTTAAGCAAACAAACAAACCGTGGCGGTAGGGTCGTCCGCCACGGTTGCGATGTTGTCGTCAGGGTACAGCGTTTTTTAGAAGCGCCAGCGTAATTCGAAGCGATACCATTCACCAGCAAACTGGTCTTGAGTCAAAGCGTAGGCTGCTCCGAAACCGATGTCCAATTTGTTGCAGAAAACTAATCGAGCACCAGGACCAGCATAAAGATACGAATCGCTATTGGCTGGGATGGTGCCGAGGACCGGATCGCTGGCCCGACCACCTTGGACGCGGTAGCCGCCGAATTCAGCGGACATCACAAACTGCACATCGCACAAAACTTCGATGCTGTAATTCAATGCGGTATGATAGTGCAGGACGGAAGCTTGATACAGCGAATCACCACCGATCGGAAACCATTCGGAAACTTGCGTCTGTAGGTAAGCACTGTTGGTCAATTTCAAGGCAGCAAGTAAAGAGGGTTCCAATGCGGTGTGGCCGGTGCCCACGCCTTTGCCTGGCGAACCAGACGGAACGCTCGTGTTCATTTGAAAGGCCACTTGCAAGAGTTCGCAATCAAACAACAAACTCTTCGTACCGATTTGCAAATCACCGAAGCCCGAACCACGGTTCGCTTCAAGGGGCACAACTTCCCGATACGGCATGCCAATATAGGCGCTAAATTTGCCAGCCGCGACTTCGGTGTACATCATCAGTTCGCTCACGCGTGTGCTGGATACGCCCAATGCACCATTTTGAGGTCGTGGTCCTTTGCCATTGCCGTCGGCGCGGGCCCACAGATATTCAGCACGATCGGGCAACCGATAGTCGCGCATGAAGTCCCAACGGAAGACTGTTTGCGTTACTGGTCGAGCAGCACTGACGAAGAAGGCATTGTTGGCAGCTGCCACCCATCGTGGTTCATAACAAGGATCAGGGCAGCACAAACATTCGTGAATACCACCCCAGAAGCGCCCAATTGCCGAATCATGATTGATGCAGCAGCAAGGATCACGTCCCGGCACACAGGCACCGCACGGGGCACAGCCATCATAACCGCATGATCCGCAACCGCGAGGAAAACGGCTTTGGTTGCGCAACAAGCCGGAATCGCCACAACTCGGGCAACCCACTTGGACCACATTGGAATCCAAAATAGTTGTGGTTGGTGGCGTGGTTGGCTGCTCCACCGGAGTATTGGCTTTATTTTCCTCGGCGTAGATTACCTTCGCCGTTTGCAAGAGATCCGATTCTTGCTGAGCCAGCACGACTGGACTGGTTCCCCAAAGGGCCAGCAAGCCTGCTGACAACAGGCCTATGTGTCGACCCAATGGCCGACAAAAACAATTGATGCGACCAAACATGGTTCTCCCCTCCCGCGCGGCTTGTCCGGATCGCCCTGTTCGACCGGGGCTACCGCGTTGTGGCGATTTGTCGATTCTGTTCAAGTTGCGCACGATGCGGATTTCATGGACCTTATCGGCAGTTAAGCCACGCGATCTTGCGAGATTATCCCAATCTCTTGAAAAGGGCAGTTTTATCAAAGAAGGGAAAGAAATGGAATTTGCGGTTTATGCGCGGTTCCTTGTTGGGGATATGACACGTTTTGTGAAAGATCAACAATATGAGCAAACCTGCGAAAGCTGGGCAACTGGTTCCAGCTGCGATCGATTGGCGGCGATTGTCCGACCTAAATGAGCTACTTCTGTTTGGCTTGTTTTAACAGGCGGACCGCTTCTGGCTGATTAGGAATTCGTTTCAACGCTTCTTCAAAAGCATCCGCAGCTTCAGCGTTCTTTTTGTTCTTTAAGTGGTTTTGGCCTATCTCCATGTACATGTTAAATTCTGCAAGATTCAACGCCCCACGAGCTGGGGCATCGTTGGGGATGGCTTTGAGAGCGGCTCGATAAGCATTGGCTGCTTCGGCCCATTTTTTCTGGCGGTCATGCTGCTGTCCTAATTGCATTTGCTTGGTGTATTCAGCCTGACTTGCAATATTCGAACCCGATGATGGACGGGATGGTTGCGTGGGCGTTGGAGTTGACCGTTTCGACTCCTCCAACGCTTTGCGGGAGTCGTTTAAGGCTCGGTTGGCTAACGGATCGCGCGGATTCATCGCTTGGGCAGCAGTGTAGTGCTTCACCGCCTCTTCGTAGCGTTTGGCCGCATAAGCCTGGGCGCCAGCGCGCATCAAAGCCATGAACTCCGCCTGCTTTTTGGCGGCATCATCCTTCGTTGCTGTATCCGATTTGTTTTGGTCCTGTTGCTTTTTCGATTCAATCAACATTTGACGTGCCAGGTTTAGTTTGAACTTGGCTTCCGTATGTTTTGGATCAAGCTTCAGTACTTGTTCGAAGAAGTTGATGGCCTGTTCATATTGCTTTGCGGCCAAGGCATCCTGGCCTGCTTTTAAGGCCTTTTGCAATTCGGCTTGTTTAGCTTCCTGCTCCTTTTGTTTTTGTGCAGAATCGGCTTCGGCTTTCATTTTTGCTTCGTTGCGTTGACGAGCAGTTGCCAAAAGTGTTGCGGCTTCATCAAGTGTTGGGTCAAGCCGCAATGCTTCTTGAAAAGCTTTAGTAGCTTCATCGTACTGACCAAGAGTAAGCGCCTGTTTGCCGTTGCGCAGCTGCATTTGTGCTTGTCGCTTGCGCTCTTCTAATTGTTGTTTGATGCGTGCTTCTTCGCGGGCTTTGGCTTCCTCCTCCGCCTTGCGTTTGGCTCGGGCTTCAGCCTCAGCTTTGGCTTTCGCATCGGCCTCGGCTTTGGCTTTTTCCATTTCTTCGCGCTTTTGTTTTTCCTGCTCCGTTTTCTCGCTCGTATCCATTTTTTCGGACATGCCTAGCAACATGGAAGCATCGGGATCGTTGGGAAAGAGCTTCAGAGCATCTTTGAAGTATTTAGAAGCATCGTCGAATTGGCTTTGCGCCATGGCTTCTCGACCTGCTTTCATCAAAGCGTCGTAGTTCTTCCGCTTTTCCTTGTCGAGGGCTTCTGCACGGGCCTTAGCGTTTGCTTCCTCTTTAGCCTTGGCTTGCAGGGCTGCAAGTTTGGCTTGCTGTAACTGGCGCTGTACTTGGCCGACACGGGGATCGGTTGTTGCCAGTTTTGCTGCCTCATTGATGAAAGTTTGCGCTAACTCATATTGCCCGGTTTGAATTGCTTGTTCAGCCTGTTGCAAATACCTGCTCAGCGCTGTCAATTGCGTCTTACGCTCTTCCTCCTCGAGCTGCTTTTGCCGCAGACGTTCGGCCTCAGCTTTGGCTTTTGCCGTGGCTGCCGCCTTGGCTTGGTCTGATTCGAAGGCTCGACGTGCACGCTCCAACTCCTGCCCCAAAGTTGTTACTGCTTGATGCCGGGGCGCGATTTTTTTGATTTCCGACCAGTAAGTGTTAGCCGCCTCAAACTGATGGGCTGCAATGCTGGCTTGGGCCAATTGCACCAATTCCATAACTCTTTTTTCTTGGTCCTGCTGCTTTTCGCGGATGCGACGTTCCGCCAGCCATTGATCACGTGCAATTCTGACACGACTCTGCCCTGCAAGTAACTCGACATCCGTAGGAAGCAATGCCAACGCATCCTCAAAAGCTTTGAGCGCTTGATCAAACTGCTTTTGCGCTTCTGCTTGCTGAGCAACTTGCCGCAAGCGTGATACTTCAGTTTGCTTTTTGCGTTCTCGAATTACCTCCTGCTGCTTTTCCTCTTCTTGCCGTTGTTGATAGAGCAAAGCTTTTTTGTTGCGCTCCATTCCCGTTAAGACTGCATCGGTCTGGAATAGTTTGCTGGCTTCCTCGTACTTGGCCAAGGCAATCTGGTATTGTTGTTGTTGCTCTGCTTTTTGAGCTGCTGCTAAAGCACCCAGGTAGAGTTGTTCATTCTTCCTGGCCAACTCCTCGGCTGCTTGTCGTCTGGCTTTCTCCTCGGCCAGGCGTTTTTCCAGTTCAGCCACTTTGGCCGCATTCTGTGCCTGAGCCGCGGCGCGTGCCTGCTCCATCAAGGCCTGACTCAATAAACGCTCCACTTCCTCGGTTCGTTGCAGTTGCCGAGCGGTTTGCAGATGCTGAATGGCGGCTTCCCATGCCCCCTTGGCGGAGGCTGCTTGGGCTTCGTCAAGCAGCCGTTGATAAACCTGTCTGTGCTGGTTCTGCAGTTCGTGCAAGCGATTGCGCTCGGCCAACTCACGGCGCTGCCGCTCTTCTTCAAAACGTGCTCTTTGATCCGCTATTTCGCGCATCCGTTGTCGTTGCCATTCGCTTTCGCGTCGGGCTAAGTCTTCTTGCAAGCGTCGCCGGGACATTTCTTCTGCTCGTGCACGGGCCAAGGCTAATTCCCGAAGTGCATCGTCGGATGGTTGAAGCTCTGCGGCGCTTTCAAATTGCTGAATAGCGATTGTGAAATTCCCACGGCCAAGGGCCAGACGTGCTTGAATTAACAGCTGATTGGAAGCGTTTTGTCGATGTTGCAGCAACCGCTGTCGTTCTGCTTCCGCCAAGGCTTGGGCGGCCGCCTGACGTCGGGCTTCTTCAGCTGCTAATGCTAACTCAGCCTGGCGCCGGGCCTGGGCTGCCCAAAATGCCTGCTGGCGCTCCCATTCTTGTCGCCGGAGTTGTTCAAGGCGAATGATCTGCGCTTTTTGCTCAGCCTGTTGATACATAAAACCAATTTGCACATCAAAGGGATATTTCTGCTTCAATCGGCCGAACAATTCCACGGCGACCAGCCACTGTCCTTGGTTGGCAGCGATCTGAGCTTCTTGTAGTGCTGTTTCTCGTGCAATGGCTTCCTGCTGCAAGCGAAGCCGTTCGGTTGGCCCCAACAGTGTTTGTCTTGCCAACTCCGCCAAGCGCAGCTTGAGTTCAAATTGGCTGCGAACGAACACACTCCCTCGTCCCACTTCATAGCCCAGTGCTGCATCTACCATATAGGTGGTGACGGTAAAGCTATTCGTTTGCTGCACGACGCCAAAAACGAAATAACGCACACGCAAGGCTTTGGCCAGCCATCGGCGTGCAGCCGGATTGTTCATCACGTCAAATACATTCAGCCCTAATCGGTTCATGTACCAATAAAGCTGCCCCTGGTCCACGACGTCAAAGGGAGGTGAGAAGTATGGCGCCAAATGTTCCGGCGTCCATCCACTGAGGCCTGCAGGAACGACGCGAATATCCCCCAGCACCAAGAAATTCATGATCGCGATACGATCGCGATGCCAACCTGGAATAACGGGCGGCGATGGTTGCACGACCACAACCGGTGGCGGCGGCAAATGCGGTCGGCAAGCATCAATGCGTGCCTGAATGTCCAAGCGGCTCGGCGCTAATTCACGAGCCAATTCGAAATGAAAAACGGCATCCTGATAGTGGCCCCTTCGGAACAAGTTTTCGCCAAGTTCCAATTGGATGCTGAACATGCGTTGTTGCAGCGGTCGATCAAGATTGACTGTCATTGAGCTTGTTGTCACCACTTGTTCAGGTTGTGGCTGCAATCGCTGAAAATCTTCCAGACGCAATTGCCCTAACTCTGGAGGCTTGGCGGTGGTCGATATGATCGGAGCGGGCGGGGGTACGGAGGCTTGCACGGGTGGCAGTTCGGATGGTGCCTCTGCTACCGGTGGCGGTGGCGCCATTTGCTGCTGTTGAAAGGCCACTTTTTCTTCATCGCTCATCATGAGCAATTGGGCTAATTCGGGCATTCGTTTGACCAAATCGGCTGCATTGCGGGCTGAGAGTCGTGCTGTTTGTATGATTAATCCGGAATGCACTTCCACCAAACGGGCATGCACCGTCAACGTGCCATTCATGGGCATCACGCTGCCGACGACCAAATAACGGATCTGTGCTACCCGGCCTACTTCGCTGCGTTGGGTTGGATCAGACATCAATCCACTTGATTCAAATTTCAACTCCGCGAGCACTTTGGCAAGCTGGCTGCGTTCGACGAGATCAAAGCGGCTTTTAAAATGGGGCAGCAGTTCATCGGCCAGCGTCTCGCCAGCCATGGGCAAGCCTACTTCGCCGCGAATTTCGAAATCAGCCACGCTTAATCGATCGCGACGACTCTGGAGTGCTATTTGACAATTGGCTATTTCATCGCGAATCTGCGGAGTGTCCCATGCCTTAGCCGCATCTTGCAGGAGGGCCAATGCCTGCTCCAACTGTTCAGGTTGCTTGCGCAACTCCAGGGCCCGTTGACGCAGATCATCGTACTTGGCCAAGGTTGTCCTGATTTCCTCGCTATCTTTGCGAATCTTGTCGTCTTCGCCCAAGACCAACCATTGTTCATATGCCAGGAGCAGTGCTCGCAATTGGTTGTCTTTACGTGCCAGCTCCATTTCTGCTTGTAATTGCTGCTTGCGTTTCTGCTGATCCATCTGGTTTGACAACAACGCATCCGCTTCTCGTTTCAATACTTGCAGACGAGTGGTGTCCGCTGTGCTGCCAAATTGAATCAGCGCCAGGGCAGCCAACCTGGAAGCTTCTTCAGCACGCCCCTGGTGCAGGATGGCCTCGATGTCTTGAATCGTTGTTGCCAAAGTGGCCTGCTGTGCGATCAAGGCTCTTACTTTGTCCATTTGCTGCCGGACGATCTCCGTGTCGTCGATTTTGCGGGCTATTTCCAGATTCGATAAGGCCTCGGAATAATGCCGATCCGAGATCGCCAACACAGCGTTCATCAGGGCCTGGTTGTAAGCCGCCTGTTTGCCAGGGAAAGCAAAGGCATCTACAGGCTCCACGGTGCTCTGGTGCGGTGTGCTGCCACTGGCCTGGCTGCTGGTTGGTGTGCTGGTGACGCTTGTGTGGGTCGATCGTCCAGCAGAAGGAGATGATTGGCTTTTTTCACAGCCGATGACATTTAACGCCAGGATCGCCCAAATCAATACATACCCATTTGTTTTTTGCATCGTTGGTTCCTTCGCAATCGATGGGGACGGCAATTCTGGCTCCGTTACTTATAAACGACCTGATTTCAGGTTGCTTGCGCTAAAGAGATCAATCGAATTCGATCCCTGCGATTGTGAATAATAAGTAAAGGTTTCAGGTCGATCAAGCTACGTTGATATTCTCTGATAGAATTAGATGAATGCCCATAGTGCTGTATCTTAATAGCACAATTAACCATTGAGATGCGCCATGTCTAGCAGACTAAACATTGGTAGTAGTTTTCTCCTCCTCTGGCTAGCTTTGCCACTTGCTGTGCCAGCTTGGTGGTCTGAGGACATAAACCAACCCTCGGCATTGGCAGTGCCGCGTCCGCAACTCATTGTGATGCTGATTATTGATCAACTGCGTGGCGATTATCCTGAACATTGGAAGGAACTATTTGGAGCAGATGGTTTTGAGCGGTTCCACAAGGAAGGATGCTGTTTTGCCAACTGCCATTATCCCTATGCAAAAACCGTCACCGGAGCTGGACATGCAAGCTTGTCTACTGGCTGTATGCCTGAAAAACATGGTATTATTGAAAACAATTGGTATGACCGGACCGTAGCCAAGTCCGTTTACTGCGCCACCACGGATACAGCCATTCGCGTGCCTTTGCACCCATTGGAAACCAAACTCAACCGCGGCTCCGGCAGCCCGGAACGCTTATTGGTCCCTACCTTCACGGATGTCTTTAAAGAGCACACACAGGGCAAAGCCAAAGTGATTTGCCTTTCCATTAAAGACCGAGGGGCCGTCTTGCTCGGTGGGCACAAGCCCGATGCCGTTTACTGGTTCGATGAATCTGTCGGCCAGTTTATCACCTCCAGTTATTACCGAGACCAATTGCATCCTTGGGTTGATGAATTCAACCATGCGAATCGCGTTGACCAATGGTTCGGGCAAGATTGGGTGCGTTATCGCAAAGATATTGACTATGTTCGATACAGTGGGCCAGATGACGTCTCAGAAGAAGGCACCGGATATAAGCAAGGCCGAACATTCCCCCATCCCATGAACGGTGGCTTAACCAAGCCCGGAAAAGGCTTCTATGCCGCTGTTGGCAACTCACCTTTTGGCAATGAGCTACTACTTGAGTTAGCCAAAAAGGCCATTGTCGCTGAACGATTGGGCAAGCGGGATGAATCCGATTTCCTTTCCATTAGCTTTTCTTCGAATGATTACGTTGGACACTGCTGGGGCCCTAATTCACAAGAAGTGCTCGACATTACCTTGCGCACCGACCGCATGCTGTCAGAATTGTTTCAATATCTTGATGAACAAGTAGGCAAGGGGAAATATCTTGTCGTATTGTCTTCGGACCATGGTGTTTGTCCGCTGCCCGAAATCGCCCGCCAACAGGGTCATGCTGACGCGGGGCGCATTTCGATGTTGGCATTGGCTAAGGCCGCCAATGCTCAATTGCGTGCACTTTTTGGAGGCCCTGCCAACGGCTCCTGGATCATTAGTGCGAACAGCTCTGATTTCTATTTGAACCGTGGTTTCATCCAATCACGTGGTCTGGATTTGGCTGAAGTGCAGAGTGAATTGGCTCAGTTTCTCAAAAAACAGCCCAAAATACTGGCAGCTTTCACGGCCTCGGAATTGCAATCCGACCACGGAGCCAACCAAGACCCCCTGTTCCTCAAAGTGAAGCACTCCTTCCACAAAGAGCGCAGCGGCGACGTGATGATGGTCAGTCAACCTTATTGTTTTGCTTCAACTCTCATGACCGGCACGACACACGGAACACCGCATCCTTACGACACGCATGTCCCCCTCATGTTTTTTGGAACCAACATCAAGCCACAATATCGCAAAGATCTGGTTTCGCCATTGGTAGCACCCGTGGTCCTGGCGGAAGCTTTGGGCATGCCTTTCCCTACCGCCACAGAACAAATGCCAAAGGATATCTGGCAGACGACACGATAGGTTTCAGCCCATTGATAAGGCTGCACGACCAAGCTTAGTAATGTGAGAAAATGACGAGTAGCATATCGACTTCTATTAATTTGCTATGATAGACGACTGAGCCAATTGCCCTTCATTTCGCTCAGGAATCCTACATGCGTCGCATCTTGGTCATTGGTCTCATCCTGGCAGCCTTGGCAGGAGGCGGGTGGTTTCTTTATTGGATGTCCCAAGATCATCGTGATCAACTGCTACTTTCGGGTTTTGTTGAATCACAAGAAATCAGATTGGGATCCAAAATTGGCGGCCGGGTCGATGTTGTCGAAGTCAGTGAAGGCCAGACCGTTGAGCCTGGACAGGTATTGATCCGTTTGGCCATTCCCGAATTGTTGGCGGCCAAGGCACAAGCCGAAGCACGCCTGGAAGCAGCACAAGCCCAGTTCGAAAAAGCCAAGAACGGCCCAAGGCCTGAAGAGATTGCCGCGGCCAAAGCAGCGTGGGAAGCAGCGGTTGCACGCTTCAAACGAGTAAAACGCGGTTGGCGTGACGAGGAAATCAAGTTAGCACAGAGCGAGCTTGAAAGCGCTGAAGCCGATGCCAAGTTAGCCCGCGATGAATTGGAGCGTATCCTGCTCGCCATGCGTCAAGGCGGCGTCCCGGTCAATAAGCGTGAACTGGATGCCGCACGGGCTGACGCCAGCCGCACCGAAGGTCGGCGCAACGCCGCCTATGCGCGCTGGGACATGTTGCGAACCGGCAGCAGAGACGAAGATATCCAGGAAGCACAATTCGAATCCGAACGTTTGGAAGCCCTCTACCTTTTATTAAAAAAGGGCACACGCCCCGAAGAAATCGAACTGGCCAAGGCTCAGCTGGAAGAAGCACGCGGCAAACTACAGGAAATCCTGGCCGACTGCAACGAAGCACTCATTCGGGCTCCATCGATCGGTTTCGTGGAGGTGGTAGGTGTCCGCAAAGGGGATCTGGTCGCTCCCAATCAACCGGTCATTCGGTTACTTCGCACCGAGGATGTGTGGATCAAGGTATTTGTGCCCGAAACCAAGCTGGGTAAAGTGACCAAAAATCAGGAAGCATGGGTAACCATCGACAGCCATCCAGGAAGGCAATTTAAGGGAGTGGTTTCTCATATCGCCTCTATCGCTGAGTTTTTGCCCCGCAACGTTCAAAGCCCTGAGGAACGTAAGAACCAGGTTTTCTTTGTCAAAGTCACGTTAACAGAACCCGATGCCGTTGCGATCTTCAAGCCCGGCATGGCAGCCAACGTGCTTTTGCTTCTGTCAAAGTAAGCGGCTTGCCGCACACTGCGCTTAAACGGATGGCCTGTTCCATGCCCTCAAGCTCGACACGATCTGTGCCTGCTGCACCGACACCCAGGGATCGGAATACGGTAATTGACATTCAGGAAGCGACTGTACGTTTTGGACATGTCACAGCGGTGGATCGCATCAGTTTGACCGTGGGCAAAGGTGAAGTGTTTGGCCTGCTCGGCCCAAACGGGTCCGGCAAAACCACGCTCATTCGGGCTTTATGCGGTTTGATCTCCTTTGCCGAGGGTAATGCCTATGTGTTCGGACGCAACGTAAGAACCGAAGCGGAACGCATTCGCATCAAGATCGGTTACATGTCGCAGAAATTTTCACTTTATCAGGACCTGACCGCCCGTGAGAACATGGCTTTTTATTCGGGCATTTATGGCTTGGCACCCGACTATGCCGCGCAACGGCAGAGCGACCTGATTGAAATGGCTGGTCTGCACCCCTACCTTGATCGGCAAGTCGGCAAACTTTCCGGCGGCTGGAAGCAGCGATTGGCTATGGCATGCGCCCTCATTCATAATCCACAAATCGTGTTTCTGGATGAACCGACAGCGGGTGTGGATCCCGTCGCTCGCCGCGACCTGTGGGATTTGCTATTTCGCCTAGCTGCCGAGGGCATCACGTTATTCGTGACCACGCATTACATGGATGAAGCCGAAAGGTGTGCTCGCGTGGGCTACATCTACCTGGGCAAGATGCTCGCCCTGGGCACGCCTAATGAGCTGAAGCAATTGGAAGGCGTCACGCCTCCGGGCACGCGTTGGCTGGAGATTTCGGGCATCGAATCAGCGGCGCTGTTCACGCAAATGAAGGCGCATCCGAGTGTTCGCGAGGCGACGCTGTTCGGCTTGTCCATCCACGCATTGGTCGATGCCAAGGCTAGCGTGCATGATTTGGGCTTAGAGGATCCACGCTTAACCGTCGTGGCAACGGAGCCTACGCTCGAGGATGTATTTGTCTCATTGTCGAAAGCACAAGATCGCAAGTTGCAAGCAGAGTTGGCCAATGGCAAAAGGACACCTTGATGGATTCCGATCGCTCACATGGCCTGATCGACTCCGGCAGTTCCACGAGCGATTTGCTCCTCAGGCAAAGCGGCTGGCGCGGATCTGCTCAACGGCTTTATGCCGTGGCTCGCAAAGAGCTATTGCATGTGATGCGCGATCCAGCCATGCTCTTTTTCACCTTGTTCATTCCGATTGTTGAAATGTTCTTGCTGGGGTTCGCTATCGATACCAACGTTCGGCGCATCCGCACGGTCGTTTTCGATCTGGCCCGAACGCAAGAGAGTCGGCGCCTGCTCGATCAATTCCGTAACACGGACATCTTTGTCATCACCCATGAAGTCTTCAGCGATGAGGAACTTCGCCGGGAAATTGTCTCAGGCCATGCACGCGTTGGCATCAAAATTCCAGAGGACTATTCGCGAAAAATTCTAGCGGGCGACACGGCCCAACTGTTGGTTTTGGTGGATGGCTCGGAATCGAGCATCGCAGGCACCGCGGTCAACGTCAGCAATGCCGTGGCCTTGCGGGCTTCCCTTGAGAACCTGCTTAAAGACCGCCCTTTCCCCATCGACTCCAGGCCGCAAGTATTGTTCAACCCTGATACCCGCAGCGCCAACTTTTTCATCCCTGGTTTGATGGTCGTCGTCTGCCAGATGATGGCGGTGACGCTATCCGCCACGGCTATCGTTCGGGAAAAGGAATACGGCACGATCGAACAGTTGTTCATGACTCCGGTCGCGGCAGGCGAACTGATCATCGGCAAATTGATTCCCTATATGGTGGTCACGACCATCGAGTTCGTCATCATCACGGTTTTGATGCGCATCGTCTTTCAGGTGCCGATTCACGGATATTTCTTAACTTTGTTAGCCATCTTCATGCCTTTCTTGCTGACCATGCTGGGAATTGGCCTTTGGATTTCCACGCGAACGGATACCCGCGATGCCGCACAACAGATTGCGATTGGCACGATTATTCCTTCCATCTTTTTGTCGGGTTATGTTTTTCCCTTGGACTCCATGCCCGTGTTTTTTTGGTATGTGGCGCAAGTCGTCCCAACAACCTGGATGATTGATGCTTCGCGCGGTGTGATTTTAAGAGGTGCCAGTTGGACTGAACTTGGAACGCATAGTATCATCCTCTGGTCCATGGCGATTACGGTGCTGACGCTCGCTTCGGCTCGGTTCCAAAAGCACTTGTAACAACCTTACCCCATCACGTTCAGCATCGCTTGGCAAAGGGGATAAGCATGGTTCAGATCATCATCGCTGCCTGGCTTTTTGGCTGCATAAGCGTTTGGCCACCTCCGTCCATGATGGATGGCCCTGGCAAAGGCAAACGTCCCTCCAATCTGAACATTGATACCTCCAATGTCGATCAAGAGCTGCGCAAAACGTTATTGCAAATGCTCGAGGATGATCAAAAAGCCCGCGCTAACTACCTGGATTGGTTCAAGCAGCGTCAATTGCAGAGAGGCGAACAGCTCACTGCAGCCGACAAGGCGGAGCTGGAAAAAATGGCTTCGGTCGAACGCAAGAACACCGCCAAGCTTAAAAAAATTGTCGACAAGCATGGTTGGCCAACCATTGCTAAAGCCGATTATGATGGCGCATCAGCCGCCTGGTTCCTGGCCATTTACGCAGACAAGGACCGTTCATTCCAAAAGAAATGCCTGACCTTGTTGAAAAAGGCCGTTGACGAAGGCGAAGCCAACAAAGCCGATTGGGCTTACCTCACCGATCGTATTCTGGTGGCCGAAAACAAATTGCAAATCTATGGCACACAGGTGAAAATCATAGGCCAAAAAGTGGAACCCATGCCCGTGCAGGATCCAGCCAACCTGGAAAAGCGGCGCGCCGAATTAGGCATGCCACCCATGAGCGAATACCTCGAACGCGTCAAAGCTCAATATTTCAATAAAAACTAATGCTGTGGTTCACGCCCACAAGCTCTTGTACCTCATTCGTTACGGGATTTTACGAGGGAATGAATGATGCCAAAACGAACGGGACGGTTAATTACGCTCATGACGAGTATGGTTTGCTTGATTTTGACGCCATCCATTCCAGCCGCAAGGGTGGTCGATGACCCGCCCAAGTTCTCTCAGCCCGAGCTGCGCGAAGAGTTAGCCCAGATGGTGAAACTGGACCAGGCAGCGCGTTTCAAGATGATCGAAGCAATGCGGAACAAGGGATCGTCTTCATTGGACGCTATGAAGCCCATCTTGAAAGAGCTGCAGGAAATAGACCAAAAGCACACCAAACGAATGAAAGCCATTGTTGAAAAGTATGGTTGGCCAACCAAGAGCATGGTCGGTACTGATGGGGCGCAAAATGCCTGGCTGTTAGTTCAGCATGCCGATCACGACAGGCCCTTTCAAAACAAATGCCTGGAATTAATGAAGCCGCTGGTCGCCACAGGCGAAGTCAGCAAGAATAACTTCGCCTATTTGACGGACCGTGTGCTTGTTGGAGCGGGCAAACCACAACGGTATGGCACACAGTTGCACACGGTGAATAATGAACTGGTCCCCCAAACAATGGAAGAACCAGACAAGGTGGATGAACGACGCAAAGAAATGGGTATGGAACCGTTGGCAAAATACCTGGAGTTCGCCCGCAAAATGCAGAAAGGTGCACCGGCTGACAAAAACGATGACAAGTGAAGCGATCGCAACACCCAAAACAAACACTCCTGGCTTAAGCTGATCGAGCTTCTACCAGGAGTGAGCATTTTGCAGGTTGTTAAGGAACTTGCGGCTGCGGGGCAGGCAGTCCAAGTTCCTTCAACTGCTTGGCATCCACGGCCGATGGGGCGCCCGTCATCAAATCCATCGCTTTTTGCGTCTTGGGAAAGGCGATACAGTCGCGAATGTTGCTCAGCCCCGCCAGCATCATCACCCATCGATCCAGCCCTAATGCAATTCCGCCATGAGGCGGTGCGCCATACTTCAGTGCATCCAATAGGAAACCGAACCGCTTCTGGGCCGATTCGGGTGGAATGCCTAGCAAGTTGAACACCTGTTGTTGCACATCAGGGCGATGGATACGGATGCTGCCGCCGCCGCATTCATCGCCATTGATCACCAGATCATAGGCTTTCGCTCTCGCCTTCTCTGGCTGTGTGGTCAGCAGGGGAATGTCCTCATCCATTGGACTGGTGAAGGGATGGTGGTTGGCCACCCAACGATTCTCTTCCGGGTCCCACATGAACAGGGGGAAGTCCAGCACCCAAGCAAAATGACAGGCCCGCGGCGGGAACAATTTCAGATGCGTACCCAAGTGCGTCCGCACCGCGCCGAGAGCAGCACAAACGGTCTCTTCCTTGTCCGCCACGAACAGCAGCAGATCGCCTGGCTTGGCTCCCATTTTTTGCCGCAGGGCAGCCTGGGCAGGAGCTGGAATGAACTTTTCGATGGAGGAATTGAGTTTATCCGCCTCCACCTTTGCCCATGCCAACCCCTTGGCCCCGTACCGTTTGGCATGCTCTTCCAGCTGCTCGATGCCTTTGCGTGAGAATTGCTCCGCAGCGGCGGTCACGCATAAACCACGCACGCATCCTTGCGCAGCCAATGCCGAGCGAAATACTTTAAACTCCGTCGTGGCCGCCCACTCCGAGAGCTCCACAATCTCCAAACCAAACCGCAGGTCGGGTTTGTCGCTGCCATACTTGAGCATGGCCTGGGTATAAGAGAGTCGGGGAAATGGCGTAGGCACGTTCACGCCGATCAATTCGCCAAAAACCTCTTGCGTCAGGCCTTCAATCACTTGCAGCACATCCTCGCGTTCAACGAAGGACATTTCCATATCGAGTTGGGTGAACTCGGGTTGGCGATTGGCACGCAGGTCTTCATCGCGAAGACAGCGGGCAATTTGATAATATTTGTCGTAACCGGCAACCATCATAATCTGCTTGTACAACTGTGGCGATTGCGGCAAAGCATACCACAACCCATGATGCACTCTGCTTGGTACCAGATAATCACGGGCACCTTCCGGTGTGCTCTTCCCGAGCATGGGGGTTTCAATTTCGATAAAACCCAGCCGATCAAAGTAACGGTGTACGATCTTGTTCAGCTTATGTCGCAAGATCAGCGTCTGCTGCATGGCAGGTCGGCGCAGGTCGAGAAACCGATATTTCAAACGCAGATCTTCGCTCGCTAAATCCTCTTCGATGTTGGTAATTTCAAAAGGCGGTAGGGCGCTTTCGTTAAGCAAGATCACTTCTGTAACTACCACCTCGACTTCGCCCGTTGGCAGCTTGGGATTGCGGTTGCCTTCCGGGCGGTTTTCAACCTTACCCGTCACGGCAATGACAAACTCGCGGCCCAGCTTTGTGGCGGTCTCGAACATTCCCTTGCCCTGGGAGGGGAGGAATTTGACCTGGGTCACGCCGTAGCGATCGCGCAAGTCGATAAACACTAATCCGCCGTGATCGCGGCGTACATCCACCCAACCGCACAGCGTCACTGTTTCGCCGACGTGCGTTGTCCGCAATTCGCCACAGGTATGGCTTCGCCGATAACCAGCCATGTTCATCCTTTCAAAAAACCGTCTCCACCTGCTGCCGAGCAGTAGATGCGCCGTCGTCATTATAAGTTCGCAGCCCAAGGGAGCAAGGAAGGCTCGTCGCACTTCTGCGAGAAGGTGTCTATATGGGATTGCCGATGCGTTGATTGGATCACTTGCGCTGCAGCAGCCGCCAACAGAAATAAATGGGAATGCCGCTGAGCACGATGATGAGTCCTGGCCAAGTGAACTTCGGCTTTACGATCAGAAGATCCACCATAACCAACGCACAAAGCACGACATAAAGCGCGGGCAACACCGGATAGCCAAATGCTCGGTAAGGCCGTTCAGCGTTTGGCCGAGTTCGACGCAGGATAAATAACCCGATCACGGTAAGCACGTAAAAGACCAGCACGGCGAAGATGACATAATCCAGTAGTTCGTTGTAGGTTCCCGAAAAAACCAGCAGGATGGACCAAATGCTCTGGAAGATCAGACCGACGGCGGGCACACCGCGGCGGTTCAGTTTGCCCACGGCCCGGAAGAATAGATTGTCCAGAGCCATAACGTAATAAAGCCTGGCACCCATCAAGATCATGCCGTTGACGCAGCCAAACGTGGATATCATGATGGCAATGGCCATCGCGTATGCTCCATGGCGTGGCGAAACCAATTCGAGCACGGCCGTACCCACGCGGTCGTCCTTTGCACCATCGATGCCGCGGTAATAGGCGGCTTCGCTGGCTGCCCGATCTGCTTTGGCCAAGGCATCCGCGGCCGCTTCTGATTGATTCGCTTGACGCAATTCGGCCGCTCGCTTGTATTCTGCATCGGCTAGTTTTTCATTCTGGGTCGCCAACTCGGGATTACCCTTCACCGGCAAGGATTCGATAAACGCATAATTGGCCAGCAAATACAGCACGATGACCATGCCCGTGCCGAAGAACAGACTCAAGGGTAAATTGCGTTTAGGATTCTTGAACTCACCCGCAGTAAAAGTGATGTTGTTCCAAGCGTCCATGGAAAAGAGCGACCCGACCATCGCTCCACCCACCACCATGATGCCCAAAAGCGTTAGATTGATAGTAGGTAGTTGTTTTTGCATGGCTTGCACCGATTTGGACTCTGCCAGGCCACCCCACATGTCGGTGTAATTGGCAGTGCGAGCCATCGGGCTAGCAACCACAAAGATGCCAACCAGGATCAAGCCAATCAAAGCAAGTGTCTTGGTTACACCCATGACGTTCTGGACAATCTTGCCTTCTTGGACGCCGCGACAGTTGAGCCAGGTCAAAAAGGCAATGACGCTGACGGCAACAATCTGACCGGCCGTAATGACAAAGTGCTTCATTTCGAAGAATGGTTCGGAGGCAAAGGGCAGACTAAGGTTCCAATTCACATTGGTAGCTGCAAAAACAATGATGGACTTTTGATAGTCCGCATTGGTGCCCAAGTCAGCCAAGGCTGGGAAGAAAGCAACCAGGTCCTTGGCCGTGCCAGGCCCCAGTGCCTCAAGCTGCACCTGTGTGCCAATGGCGGGCACCATGACGCCCAAGAACTTGGCAAACGCCACGGCTACCGCAGCGATGGATCCGGTTTGGATGACGAGGAAACAGGTCCAACCATAAAGGAATCCCCACAAGGGGGAGTAGGCTTCTTTCAAATACACATATTGCCCGCCTGCGGAGGGCATCATGCTCGCCAGTTCCGCATAGCTCAAGGCGCCGATGATGGTCATGATGCCGGAGAGTGCCCACACGAACATCAGCCAGCCTGACGACCCAACGTCCACGGCAATCGCTTGAGAAGTGATAAAAATCCCGGAACCGATCATGGTGCCGGCGACAAGCATCGTGCCGTCGAACAGGCCCAGCCTTTGTTGAAAACCCGTTGCAATGGGGGTGGGGAGTTCAGATGCCATGGGTCATGCCCAGCTTTCTCAAGGAAGGGTGCGAAAAAAGCCCCACGGGTTCCATCACCGTGGGGCTGATGCTTTGCCTAATGACCAGGAGGTGGAGGCGGTGGGACGTCACGCACCACTGCTTCACCTCGAAGTTCTTTACCCAGCAAACTATGACGGCGACCATAACTCACGTAAATCAACAATCCCAATAATAGCCAACCGACCAAGCGTGCCCAGTTCTCCCAGGGAAGAGAGAACATCAACAGCAAGCACAACAGAATGCCCGCCAATGGTACATAGGGCACGAGCGGACAACGGAACGGCCTCTCTGCTGTTGGATTGGCTTTCCGCATGATTAAGATGGCTGTGCATACCACGCAGAAGGCAAACAACGTTCCAATGTTCGTCAATTCAAGCAGTGCACCGATGGGCAATAATCCCGTTAAAGTCGCGACAAAGATGCCCACGCCAATGGTGCTTTTCCAAGGCGTTTTGAATTTGGGATGCACATCGGAAAAGAAATGCTTGGGCACCAAACCATCTCGCGCCATGGCCAGAAACACACGCGGCCCTGAAAGCATCATGACCAACAAGACGGATGTGATGCCAGCCACACCGGCCGCCGCGATAATAAACTCGGCAATGGGAAGATCTTTTTGTTTGAACGCACTTGAAACACCCGCCCCGATATCGATCTTGTCGTATTTGACCATGCCCGTCAGCACAGCGACAACACCGATATAGAGAATGGTGCAAATGACCAAAGAAGCAATAATGCCGATGGGCACATCGCGTTTGGGATTCTTGGCTTCCTCCGCATGGGTGGAGACGGAATCAAAACCAATGTAAGCAAAAAAAATGGTGGCTGCACCAGCGAGCATCCCCACCGGTTTGCCACCCACTTGTTCGCCGATTGTCCATTTACCAAAGAATGAAAGGCCACCCCAACCATAGGGGGCGAAGGGATCGTAGTTTTTCGGATCGATGTAAAAGGCGCCAACGAGAATCACAAACAAAACCGCGAACACTTTGATGAAGACCATCAAGGCATTGAAGCCAGCACTTTCAGAAATCCCTTTGACGAGGATGATCGTCATGATGGCCACAATGATGATGGCGGGTAAATTGCAAAACGCGCCCGTGGACGTAAAGGAATGATGAACTTTGTCATAGACAATGGGTGCTTGTGCGAATTGACTTGGGATATGCCAGCCAAATTTGCCGATCACCTCCTGAAAATAGGAGGACCAACCATTCGCAACCGTGGCCGCACCCACCGCATATTCAAGCACTAAATCCCACCCGATGATCCAGGCAAACAGTTCACCCATGGTCGTATAGGCATACGTGTAAGCACTCCCGGCTACGGGAGCCATCGATGCGAATTCCGCATAGCATAGTGCGGCAAAAATACAGGCCAAGCCAGCGACGGCATAGGATATCATCAAGGCTGGGCCGGCCTTTTCATTTGCCGCCTCACCCGTGGCAACGAAAATGCCAGCACCGATGACGGCCCCGACGCCCAAGGCGGTCAAATTGATCGGCCCGAGGGCACGCTTTAACCGGTTGTCGCCTGCTGCTTCTTCAAGGAGTACGTTGAGGGGTTTAACGGCAAAAAGTTGTTTCTTTAGCATGATGATCCCGGGCGAGGTCAACTAAAATGACAACATGATCATGCCCGCCCCTGGTGAGGTGACAGGACGATCAATGTCCATGCACAGCAAATTAACGCCACAAGCCCATGAAGTCAAGCAAAGCCAAGCCCGATTCATGGCAAATCCTGGTTCTTTGTACGTTCACATTCCGTTTTGCATACATCATTGTCATTATTGCGATTTCGCCGTGGTCGCTGGGCAGGATCACCTGGCGGATGCTTATCTCCAGGCATTGAACCAGGAAATAGACCTCCTTGGTGATGAATGTCTTCCTTCCCGGCCGTTGACGACTGTTTTCTTTGGCGGCGGAACACCCACCCAACTTTCTGCTCAGCAGCTTCAGAAACTGATCGATATCGTGCGCAATCGATTTCCGCTCAGTGACCAGGTTGAATGGTCGGTCGAAGCTAACCCCGAGGGACTGTCACTCGACAAAATCAAAACCTTGGCCGATGGCGGTGTGAACCGCATCAGCCTGGGCATCCAATCGATGAGCGATACTCTGTTACATCAGCTTGAACGACACCATAGCCACCAGGATATCCTGGCCGTTTTGGACCTCGTCCATCCCTATTTCACCAACGTGGCTGTCGACCTCATTTTTGGCATCCCCGGCCAAACGCCTGATGACTGGGAACAGCAACTCGAGTGGCTACAGCAGTTCCCGATTAAACATGTTTCCACCTATGGCTTGACCTACGAAAAAGGCACGCGTTTATGGAAAGCCCGACAACAAGGCGCTATTATGCCTGTTGCGGAGGACTTGGAAGCCCAAATGTACCGCCACGCCATGTGCAGGCTGCCAGAGCTGGGTTTTCAGCAATACGAAATCTCCAACTTTGCACAATCTGGCTGGCAATGTCAGCACAACGAAACTTATTGGAGCAACCAACCGCATTATGGCTTCGGCTTGGGTGCTGCCCGTTATCTCAACGGCTGTCGTTCTACCAACACCCGCAGCATGCACACGTATTTAACCCACCTGGAAAAACGCCAATCCGTGATCCAGCATCAGGAAACGCTCTCGCCTCAAGATCGAGCACGCGAAACGGCTATGCTCAATCTGCGGCGTGTTCGCGGCCTGCATCGATCAGAGTTTCAAGCGCAAACGGGCTTTGACATCGATCCGTTGGCTGCTTCCGCCATCGCTTGGGGCAAAGCACAAGGTTGGCTTCACGATGATGGCGTTTGCATCGCTTTGACGCGTGAAGGACGCCTCTTTGCCGATGAGGTGTTAGGCCGATTTTTATTGGCCGAATGATACACAGCTTCGCAGTTCATCCTTTGAACCTTTGGCGTTTAGGAATACATTGCCTTCATGAAGTGGCTCCTCATCGAAACATCCGGCAAAACAGGCCAAGTTGCCCTGGCCATGGATGATCAGATCCTGGCTTCGACCCAATTGGATCAGCAACAAAAGCACGCACGCGATTTGGCTCCAGCCACGAAGCATTTGTTTGAAAAACTCCAATGGCAACCCAAGGAGGTCGATGCTGTGGCTGTCAGTCTCGGTCCGGGCAGTTACACTGGCCTACGCGTAGGGCTAATCTCGGCCAAAGTGTTTGCGTTCAGCACGAAGTGCCGTCTCATCGGCATACCGACCTTTGAACTATTAGCCTGGCAAGGACGCGCTCTTGCAGCCGATTGGCAAGTCATTGAAGACGCTCAAAAGAGCCGTTTCTACCATCAGCAGTTCCACATCCCACCCGCTCGTCTTGGTCCTCAAGCAATGACGCCAATGCAGGTCATAGACCAAGCGGCACTCTTGCGCATGACAGCAATGGATGGCCAATCAGCTTGGCTGACAGGCCCAGCCATGCATTTCATCCATGACGAACTGCCGAGCCAGCAGCGCATCGCCCCGGCAGCGTTATGGCATCCTCAGATGCCAGCCTTATTGGAATTAGCGTTCATGCGTCATGCGGCAGGTCAGTTTGCATCGCCTGAAAGTCTAGAACCCCTCTATTACCGCCCAAGTTCTGCTGAAGAACAATGGAAGACGATGGGTAGGTAAACTTTGCCGATCCTAGCGACGGTATAATGGATTCCTAAGAAACGGATTGCACGGATTACTTGGGCTGCTCTCATGCCCCTGCCGATTTGTTAAATTAGGGAATTTCGCAAGATCATAGCCAGGGGAGTCTATGTCCACAGCTGTCGCGACTCCATCGCCAGGCCCATTCAAGCAATTGTTGCTATCCACGCGAACGTTGTTCATTGCTTGGGGCGAGCTTGCTGAATTCATTCTGCGTTCATTCGGTTGGATGCTGACCAAAAGACCCAGCCGCGGTACGCTGTTGCCGATTTGTTTTCAGGTGGGGGTGCTGAGTGTCCCGGTGGTTGGCATAACGGGGCTGTTCATCGGCATGGTGTTGGCTGTGCAAAGTTATGCCGAGTTCGTGCGCATTCCACCCCTCAAAGACTGGCTAGGAGTGGCCATCAACGGCAGTGTGATCCGAGAGCTTGGCCCCGTTCTGGCCGCCACGATGCTGGCTGGCCGGGTGGGCAGCGCCATTGCCGCCGAACTGGGCACCATGCGCGTGACGGAACAAATCGATGCCCTGACCTGCTTGGGGGTCAACCCTTTGCATTACCTCGTTGTACCGCGTTTCCTGGCTTGCGTTTTGCTGATCCCCCTGCTCACCGTGCTGGCTGACTTCATGGGCATCATGGGTGGTGCACTGATTAGCACTCAGCTTTATGGATTGGAATCGTATCGCTATTGGTCGCTCTCGCAAGACAAGTTAGGCATGTGGGACATTATGGTCGGCTTGATGAAATCGGTTTTCTTTGGAGCGTCGATTGCGTTGATCAGTTGTTTTCGTGGCTTTCACAGCAAACCAGGAGCAGAAGGCGTCGGTAAAGCGGCCACGGAATCCTTTGTCCATTCCTTTGTCGCGATTCTAGCGCTCGACTTTTTCTTGTCCATGTTTTTCAACACGTTGCACAGCCAGCTTTGGCCGCAGTAGTGATGACCGGGAGGGGTTGTGAGTTCGTCAAGTTCCGTTCCCTTATTGGATGACCAGTTGCCGCCTCAGAATACCCTGCTGCGCATGGAGTCCGTGCAAATGCAGTTTGGTGCGCAGGAGGTTCTGCGAGGTATCAACCTCGAAATCCGTAGAGGTGAAACGACGGTTATCATCGGCGAAAGCGGCTGCGGCAAGACGGTCATGCTCAAGCTCATGATTGGCTTGCTTCGGCCTACTCAGGGCAAAGTTGTATTTGATGATCAAGACCTGGCTCGGCTTTCTGATCGTGAATTGACAAGCCAACGGTTGCGGTTCGGGTACGTGTTCCAAGGGGCTGCCCTGTTTGACTCACTGACCGTTTACGACAACATCGCATTCCCACTCAGGGAACACACCAACAAAACCAGCAAGGAAATCGAGGCGAGCATTACCCAACTGCTCAGTGAAGTTGGCCTATCGACCAATGTGCTGACGAAAAAGCCAGCCGAACTGTCCGGGGGGCAACGCAAACGAGTGGGGTTGGCGCGGGCGCTGATTCTTGGGCCGGAAATGGTCCTCTATGATGAACCCACCACGGGGTTGGACCCCATTATGACGGACGTCATCAATGAACTGATCTTGCAAGTGCAAAAGAAACACCCGGTGACCAATGTGGTGGTCACGCACGACATGAAAACGGTCATGAAAGTGGCCGAGCGGATTATCATGCTCATGCCCCTGAGCAGGCTTGAACCACATGAACCGCAGATCATCTTTGACGGCACCCCCACGGAGTTGGCGATTTGTTCCGAGCCGCGGGTGCAACAGTTTGTGCGCGGTGAAGCACGATTATCGATCATGCAATAAACAGCCTGACGTATCACCAGCAGGGTCTGGAACAGCCCGTTGGATCCACCAAGCGGAGGATTAGGAAATGACTAGCGATCAATCAATGCGGTTTCGCTTAGGCGTTTTCTTCATTGGCTCGATCATTCTGTTCGCTTTTCTGATCGTCCTCTTTGGCGAGATTCCCAACTTTCTGCGCAACCAGATCACCTATCAAGTCAAATTAGCCTCTGCACCAGGGCTGGTGGAAGGAACGCCTGTGCGTAAATCTGGTATTCGCATTGGCGACGTCACCTCCGTGGACTTGAATCCCGACACGGGCGAAGTCATGGTGACATTCGTCGTGCAAAAAAAATACCAGTTGCGTAAAAGCGACCAGATGACTTTGGGGCGGGGCATCGTGCTTGGCGAAACCTCTGTCAATTTCGCAACCCAATTAGATGCCGATCGAACGCTGGCTCCAGAGGGCTTCGTTTTCTCTGGCCGAATTCCCGAAGGTCTGGAAAAAGCACTGGGCGACGCACGCGACCTCATTCCAGCCTCGCGTGAAGCATTGGAGGAAATCAAAGCGTTTGCCAAGAAAATGAATGACTTCTACCCGGAACTACGCAAAACCAACAGCGAACTGCAGGTGACACTCAACAACGTGGGTCGAGCAGCCGAGGGCATCGACAATGTTCTACGCAGCAATCAGGATCGCATCGCCAAGACCATGGATAACCTCTCCAACGTCGCCACCCGGTTAGCCGATGTCCTGAACGCAGACACGCAGAAAAAGCTGACCCGGCTCATTGAAAATCTGGCCACGGTTAGCGAGCAACTGCCAGGCTACTTTAGTGAAGAGAATCGCTTGAACTTAACCGCCACGCTCAAGAACTTGAACCAAGGCACGGATAAGTTCAACGCCCTGCTCAATGAAGAGAACCGCAAGAACTTCGCCGCGGCGGTGAAGCAAGTCGCCAACTTCAGCGAAAGGCTGGCCGGTTTGCTCAACGATGAGAACCAAAAACAATTTGTGGCCGTCCTGCAGAATCTCAAGAAGGCCAGCGACCAAGCTGAGGATCTGATGAAAAACCTGAACGCCACAGCCACGGAGACGCGCACCAACATCAAGACAGTTACCAACCGAATCGAAAGCGTCGGCAAGGAAATGGAGGAAGCGGTGAAAGACAGCCGCCAGATCATCAAACGCGTCGGCACCTCGGCCGAGCGCTTTGATGAGGCCATGGTCAACATCCGCGACCTCACCAAAATGCTGAACGAGCGCGCCCCCAGTGTGCTGCAAAACGTGGAAGAAGCGTCCATCCGCATCAATGGCATCGCGGTTAACCTAAGCGAATTCACCAAAGCGCTGGCTAGCGGAGATGGCACGATTCGCAGACTGATCTCTGACCCGGCATTGTTCAACCATCTCAATGATGCAGCACGCTCCGCCAGCGGCTCGTTGGGACGGTTCGACCGTATCGTGCGCGATCTGGAAGTGTTTGCCGATAAGATTGCCCGTCACCCGGAACTGCTTGGCGTCCGGGGCACGGTGGCTCCAAGCTCAGGCATCAAATAGCAACATAAAAACCGTGCAAGTGTAGGGCTTGCACGGTTTGCATGGGCGTGTTTAGGTGCCGATCATCGAGCGATAACTTTCGCGGATGTTGAAGGCGACTTGTTCGGAACATTCTTTGTCTCAGGCTTGCCTTCACCCAGCCACAACAGCAGCGGGCTGGCCACGAAGATCGAACTGTAGGTACCAATCATAATGCCCACGACCATGACGTACGAGAACAAGTGCACCCCTTCGCCGCCAAAGATGTAAAGCACAATCACCACGAGAAACACCACTAACGACGTCAGGATAGTTCGCGACAAGGTTTGATTCACGGATTCATTGATCATATCTGCCGTAAGGATTGGGTTCTTGCCCCGCACTTCACGGATACGATCAAACACCACGATCGTGTCATTGACCGAGAAACCAATAAGTGTCAACAAAGCAGCCACACCAGGCAAATCCAAGAGGAAATTGTCCAGCAACAGGAAATGGCCGACACCCCAGTTGTAAAGAGTTGCCCCAACACCGAGCAACCCGATGGCGAAGGTGAGGTCGTGAATCAAACAGAGCACCGCAGCCACGCCGAAAGTCCAGTTTCCGAAGCGGAACCAGAGGTACAATGAAATGGCCAACCAGCTCAACCCAATGGCATACAAGGCGCGCTCTTGGGTTTCACCGGCCAGTTGCTTGTCAAAGTTCTCCAATCGGCTGGAAACGGGCTGATGCAATACCGTGGTTAAGTGTTTGACCAGATCTTCCGGCTTGGCGACCACAGCCACTTCATCGGGCAACATGAATTGAACCGTGGCCCCTTGGTAGGCGCCTGTCTTGTCTTCTTCACCTATGCCGGTCACCTTGAAATATTCCTTGGGACGAGCCACCTGTTTGCTCTTGTACCAAAGCTCGATTTCTTGCTCCACTTCTGGCGTTGTAAAAGCTTTGTTGCGGAAAGTCAGATCCACTTTCCGGTTCATTTTCTCGTTGGCTAGATTTTGAACTGCACCCGCATGGATTTCGACCCAGAGCAGTTGTTCGCCAAAAACGCTGCTCACGATCTGGCGTACCAAGTTACGGTCTTTCTCCGTGGTGCGGATGGTGAATTCACTGGTCTCGCCGCCACCGCCAATCGTATCACGATACAAAGCATCCACCGTCGGATTAGGCAATTTATCTGAAATGGCCGTACGCACATGGGCGATGCTTTGGTTCTGCTTAAACTGGAACGAATAGGCCGTGCCACCGGTGAAGTCGATGTTCAAGCCTTTTTCACCACGCAGGACGAACACAAGCAAACCTAAAATCGACAGGACAACGGTCGTGGTAAACCAGAAGCGCCGCCACGACATGAAGTTGATGTTGGGCTTCTCGAAAAAGCGCATGAAGCTCAGGTGTTTGATCAGATTGCGGCTGAAGGCCCAATCGAAAATGGTCCTGGTCATGAACAGCGACGTGAACAAGCTGATAATCAAACCCACCGAAAGGCTGATGCCGAACCCCTTTAATTGGTCGGTGCCGACGGCATACAGCACAATGGCCGTGAAGATGCTGGTCAGGTGCGTATCGATAATGGTCGGCAAGGCTCGATCATAACCATTGCGTAAAGCCAATCCCCAACCGGCGCCGCGATCCCGTTCTTCTCGCAAGCGCTCATAGATCAGCACGTTGGCATCGACGGCCATGCCGAGCATCAGCACAAGCCCTGCCAGGCCTGGCAGGGTAAAGGCAGCGTTCACCGACACCATGAACCCGACGGTCAACAGCAAATTGGCGAACAAGGCGATGATCGCCACGATGCCAGCAAAGCGGTAATAAATGCACATGAAGAAAACCACAGCGATGAATGCCCCAAACACGGAGAGTGTTCCTTTGCGGATCGTATCCTCACCTAAGCTGGGACCCATGGACAATTCACTGACAGGCTCCTGCCGTAACGTGGCGGGTAAGGCACCCGCCTGTAAAACCTGTACCAGATTGTTGACGCGGGATATGGTTTTATCATCATTGCCCATTTGAATTTCGCCGCCATCTCTGAGGCGGCTCATCAACACCGGGGCAGCAATGACTTTGTTGTCGAAAATGATCGCCATGTAATGGCCAACGGGTTTGGTCAGCTCATACATGCGTTCGGGAGCACCCGAACGAAGCCCGAAGTGGGCGACATACATCAAACCATTATTACCACCCGGACCTGGCCGGACATTGATCAGATCATCACCGGTAACTGTCGTTTCTGGATCGGGCTTCTTGGTCAATACGAAATGACGATTGACAGTCGAGGCATGATAAAAAATATTCGTACCGCGCCGGTCGATGCCCGCGGGTGATTTATCAGTGAACCCGTATGTCTTGTTTTCTTCCTCGGCCAACTCAACCCATCCGTAATTGTCGCGAATTTCGGGAGGGGTTTCAGGCGACTTATCGACCTCAGGATTGAAAGGCTGTTCGGTCAGATAATCCGCACAGGATTTCATGGCCGATTCATCCGATTCGCCGTCGCCGACTTTGCGTGAGTCGGCTAACAAACGAAATTCGAGCCGTCCGACCTGCGTGATCAATTGCTTGATCTCATCGATCTTGGCCTGGCCTTGCTTGTCTCCCTTGGCCCCGGTCGTGCTCTTGCGCATGATCTGCAGGGGCAGGATGATTTCTACGCGCGGTGGCTCGGTCTTGATGGGGCGTATCGTGATTTCCAGCAAATTGTTGGGGTCGATACGGCGTTTGAGATTGGCAGCCAACTTTTCCGGCACGTCGCCGCGTTGCCCTTCGGGCATGGCGTCCCAGACGGCTTTATCGACTTCGTAAACCAGAATGGAGCCACCAGCCAGATCCACGCCCAGGTTGAAGCGTGGTCCCGTGGCATCGGGTTTGCCATAGTTCAAATACGCATGAATCGAAACCCACCCCGCCAGGAGCAAGGGCAATAAGCAAATGATTCCGCGTGATCGCAACGATTTAAACATGCTGCTTGCCTATCGAATTAGAGGACTTCCCCGATCATCCATCGGCGGGGATTGATGCAAAGCTGAATTCAATCACCGAGTTTGGTGCTTTGTACAAAACCACCCATCAACGCCTGTTACCCTTATTTCTTGTCGCCGTCAGTGCTTGCATTGGTTTCGGCTTCACTATCTGCCACTCGGGCAATCGCTGAGCGCACAACGCGAATGCGGTTATTGCCTTCGGTTTGGATGATGACTTCGTCTTCCGCTCCCGCGATCCCCCCTGGTTTCTCTTTGATACTGATCACTTTGCCGATGATACCGCTGTTGAGCAGCACTTCATCATTTTTCTTCAGCAGGGCCACCCGGCTTTTGCGTTCCTTTTCCTGCTTCTGCATGGGTCTGAGCATTAAAAACCAGAACAAGAGAAAGGGGATGCCCACGAAGGTCAGCAAATTAAACAAAGGCTCAATTGGACTTTGCGGAGCTTGACCTCCCGGCATGGGTGCAGTGGAGGTAGCGGCTTTGGTTGCGGTTGTCTGCCAGGCAAAGAAAGAACTTGTCATTGTGCTCGTGTCAACTCGCTACTGCAAGGTAATTCGTCGTAGCCCATGCACTGCTATTGCAAGCCGGGGCTTGCACAAGTGCTGGCTGGTATCTTAAAAGTTGCCTCCCAGACGGGCAAGGTGAGCCGTGCGGAAGACTTCGAAACGCTGCTCTTCAATAGCCAACCGAATCTGCGCCATGAATTGCAGGTAAAAGGCAACATTGTGCAAGGAAACCAAAATCGGCCCCAGCATCTCCTCTGCTCGAAACAGATGGTGCAAATAGGCACGACTGAAATGCTTGCACGTATAACACGAGCAAGCCGCATCAAGCGGGGCTGGATCCAAACGATGGCTGGTATTGCGCAGCTTTACGGGTCCGTCCCAAGTAAACGCCTGGGCATTGCGGCCATTGCGGGTCGGCAGGACGCAATCGAATAGGTCCACACCGCGGGACACTGCTTCCAGGATGTCCTGCGGCCGACCAACTCCCATCAAATAACGAGGTTTGGCAGCAGGCAAGGGACCAACCGCTTCCTGCAGGACCGCTAACATTTGCGCGGAAGGCTCACCCACACTGAATCCCCCTAGCGCATAGCCTGGGAAATCCATGGCCACCAAGGCTTCCGCACATTCAACGCGCCACCGAGGGTTTAGCCCGCCCTGAACGATGGCAAATAGGGCCTGATCGTGTCGGCGATGCACATCCCGGCAGCGACGTGCCCAAAGAATGGTCCGCCGCATCGCTTCACGGATAAGCTCATCGTCACCCAGAGATGGTGGACATTCATCCAGGCACATGGCTATGTCTGAACCGAGGCTTTCCTGAATGGTCACTGCCCGTTCTGGTGTCAATTCGAGCTTGGCACCATCGATGTGCGAGCGGAAAACGACACTTTCATCAGTGATCCGCCTCTGCTCGGCCAAGCTGAAAATTTGGTAGCCGCCGCTGTCGGTGAGGATTGCCCTATCCCAATTCATGAACCGATGCAAGCCGCCCATGGCTTCCACTACCTCCGTACCCGGACGGAGAGCCAAGTGATAGGTATTCCCGAGGATGATGCGGGCGTTAATTTCTTGAAGCTGTTGCGGAGTCAACCCCTTGACTGTCGCAGCCGTGCCCACGGGCATGAACATCGGCGTTTCGATCACGCCATGGGGTGTAGTCAATCGGCCCCTACGGGCCAGTCCATCAACGGCCAATGGTTCAAAAGCGAATGCTGCCATGAGGCGTTCTCAAAAATAACAACAGCGGGTGAACCACAACCGATTCCCCGCTGCCAATAGTTGCATGCTCAATCAATCGCCAAGCTTAATCACCACGCAGCTTGATGCCGATTTGGCCAAGTTTTTCACGGACTTCGTGCAATGACGTCATGCCAAAGTTCTTCACTTCCAGCAATTCATCGGCCGTGCGGGAGATCAGGTCGCCTATGGAAGTGATGCCAAGACGGTTCATGCACTTGCGTGAACGAACGGACAAATTCAATTCGCTCACCGGTTTGTTCATCATGGCCTGTTCTTGTTCGGTGAGCGGTTGCTGTGTCGTGCGGAAACGGGGGTCATACCGTGCCCCTTCCTCGAGGGCCTGCCCCAACCGCAACCCCTTGGCCGTCATCATCTCTTTGATTTCCAAAAGCGAGGTTTCGCCAAAGTTCTTGCTGGCCAGCAACTGGGCTTCGGTTACGCGCGTCAAATCGCCCAACGTGCGGATATTCATCTTCTTCAAACAATTGCGGCTGCGCACTGACAGTTCGAAGTCGGTCACTGGTATTTCAAGCACTTGAGCAAACTTGTCATACTTGCGTTCGGCCTCCTCGTCGATGAACATGCTCAAGGAAGCTTTCGAGTCTTTGTAAAAGAGCCGGGCTTTTTCGTTGGTGGGGTCCGCATCCACAATGTGCTGGTAACAGCGGGTGGCCTTGTCGTATTGGTTATTATCCTCGTACAGCACGGCTAAATTGAACATAGCACCAACGCAAACGGGGTATTGCGAAACGCTGCGTTCATAAAAACCAATGGCATCGTCGTCGTTGCCCATCAGGTCGTGGAAAAAGCCGAGCTGAAACAGCGCCCCCACATGGTTCGGATCGAGTTCGATGGCGCGTTCGAAATGCTTGATAGCAGCCGGCCGGTCACCTTCATCAAGCTTCAAATGGCCCATTTGATAATGAAATTCGGCACTGTGCGATCCGAGGTCTTCGAGACGGGTGAGCAGGTCTCGCGCGGATTTGAGTTGTTGTTGCTGTCGGAAAAGGCCGGCCCTTTGCAGTTGCACCTGGCTGGTGGTATAGCCTAACTTTTCGGCTCGTTCAAAAGCTTTATGAGCTTCTTCTAAATCGCTGAGGCTGGTAAAGGCTTTACCCAAATAGAAATTGGCCAGGGCGGTCTCGGCTTGTTTGAGGTAGTGGACCGCTTCCTTGACTTTCCCAAGAAAATACAAGGCAATGCCGAGCTTGAGTTGCCATTTCTTGGCCGCCAAACCGCTTTGCGTTTCCAGGCGTGTCTTCATGGTCTCAATGACTTCGCGGAGGGATTTGTATTGTGATGGCCCCTGGGTCAAACCATCACGAAGCCGTTGCACCGTGCCAGCGTCACAATCTTCCCGTTCCAAAAACAGGGCTTTGATGTCTGTCTTGATCGCCTCCATCGAGACACTCCAAGAGAAAAGCATGCGAATGGTTTCAGGGTCTTTATCGAAAGAGGTATCATATGTTATTCAATTACAGATGCAAGTCCGGGCGGCCCTGGGGCCCTGCGGATCGCAGCGTATGCCAAGTGTCGTATCAGCCCCAAAACGGCGACCAGCTCTAAATGATTGGTTTCGAGCCAGTACACATGAAACAAAAAGCCACCGTCAGGTACAACGGTGGCATTCATGTGATTGGCAAAGCTTTCAAACCCCTACCAATCAAAACTGGTTTCGTATCCCTTTTCTTTGCGTAAGGCATCGATGGTTTTGGTCAGTTTTTCCTTACCTTTGTTCAGATCGGCTGAAACTTTTTGCGTGTCCACTTCGAACTGCAACCGGGTTTTGCCATTGCTGTTGTTGATGCTGGTGAGGCTGTACCAATCCATAAACCAGCCAACCACAAGGAAAAAGACCAAAGCCAGGAAGGTCAAATAGAAGAGATTACGCATGGGATTCCTGCCCCTTTTTAGAATTAGTCGCCAGTCCCCGAACACGATAACGCCTTCAATAACGCAGCACTTTATAACATCTTGCGCCAAAGGGTCTAGCTCGTTTCATGAAGGAGCAGTGCTCAGAATGTGAAAGCGCTCTTGACGAAAAGTGAGAGCATTGCCAAGCTGGGGAGTCGAGATAAAGTTTGCTGGCATGAAAAACGCGACCTGGCACCTCAGGTGCGGTATAATAAATAGGAGCAAAGAACGAGGCAAACTGGCCAAGCGGTATCGTAAGCACGGTCCCGAACCAAATCGAATGTGCAGCGCCAGAAGAGCCACGCCGAATCGAACAGCACCTCGTTCTTGCTTTTAGGCAATCGAACATCCCATTGACAAGTGAACCGACGCGCGCTCCCCAAAGGACGGATGGGCAACTGCCATGCCCTTCGTCGCCCAGCCAGCGGGGACCTACGCTTCTGCAGGGAGGAAAACCATGGTCACCAGCGGTCGCAACATTCTAAGCAGCGTTCGTCAACAACTGAATCTGCAAGATTACCAAAAGAAACATTGGGAAGGGTCATTCGTCGAGTATCTCGACATCGTCCGCGAACACCCGCAGGTGGCCCGGTCTGCCTATCAACGCCTTTACGACATGATCATCTCCCATGGCACTGATGAAATCATGGAGAACAAGGACAAAATCATTCGCTATCGCTTTTTCAATGATTTTGCCTCACGACAAGGTGATGCCATCTTTGGTCTGGATCGCCAATTGATGCAACTGGTGAACGCCTTTAAATCCGCAGCTCAAGGCTATGGCACGGATCGGCGGGTCTTGCTGCTCCATGGCCCGGTGGGTTCGTCGAAAAGCACCATCGCCCGACTGCTGAAAAAGGGGCTGGAAGAATACTCCAAAACCGATGAAGGCATGCTTTTCACCTTTGCCTGGCGCGGGGAAAACAACGTCTGGTTCAAGGACCCCATGCATTGTGAACCGCTCCAACTCATCCCCATGGATGCACGGCCTCATGTCTTGGCACAAATTAACGATGGGCGCAACGACGACTTCCACCGAGTGCAGCTTCGCGGCGAAGTCAGCCCATATAGCCGCTTTATGTTCAACGAACGATTGCAGCGCTACGGCGGCGACTGGGTGGCCATGCTGGAAAATGAAGTCAAAGTCTTCCGCCTGATTCTCTCGGAACAGGACCGCATCGGCATTGGCACCTTCCAGCCGAAAGATGAAAAAAATCAGGATTCCACTGAACTGACCGGCGACATCAATTATCGCAAGATCGCTGAATTCGGCTCCGACTCCGACCCGCGCGCCTTCAATTTTGACGGTGAATTGAACATCGCCAACCGTGGACTGGTGGAATTCATCGAAGTGCTCAAGCTGGATGTGGCGTTTCTCTACGATTTGCTAAGTGCTTCTCAAGAGCACAAAATCAAACCCAAGAAGTTCGCTCAGACCGACATCGATGAGGTCATCTTGGGTCATACGAACGAGCCTGAATACCGGCGGTTACAGAACAATGAGTTTATGGAAGCACTGCGTGACCGCACGGTTAAAATTGACGTACCCTATGTCACGCGATTGAGCGATGAAATCAAAATCTACGAAAAGGACTTCAACAAGGAAAAGGTGAAAGGCAAGCATATTGCTCCACATACCATCGAGGTGGCAGCGATGTGGGCGGTGCTCACACGGTTGTCACAGCCCAAGCATGCGAACTTGACCTTGATGCAAAAGTTGAAACTCTACAACGGCAAGACGCTCCCTGGTTTCACTGAAGACAACGTCATCGAACTCAAACGGGAAGCCGTGAACGAGGGCATGAGCGGCATCAGCCCGCGTTACATTCAGGATAAGATTTCCAACGCCTTGGTTGCCCATGCGGATGCCACGTGCGTGAACCCCTTCATGGTGCTGCATGAACTGGAAGCGGGTTTGCGTCATCACAGTCTTATCACCAGCGAGGAGCAACTCCGCCATTACAAGGAGTTGCTGGCTGTCGTGAAGGAGGAATACGAAGACATCGTGAAAAATGAAGTGCAGCGGGCGATCGCGGCGGATGAGGACGCCCTGATGCGTCTGTGTGCCAACTACATCGACAACGTGAAAGCCTACACCCAAAGGGAAAAAGTCCGCAATCGCTACACGGGTGCCTACGAAGAACCCGATGAACGCTTGATGCGTTCCATCGAGGAAAAGATCGATATTCCCGAAAGTCGCAAGGACGACTTCCGCCGCGAGATCATGAACTACATTGGTGCCTTGGCTATCGACGGCAAAAAATTCGATTACAAGACCAACGAACGTCTGCAAAAGGCTCTGGAACTGAAACTGTTCGAGGATCAGAAGGACACGATCAAACTGACCAGCCTGGTTTCGAACGTGATCGACAAGACCACGCAAGAAAAGATTGATGTCGTAAAAGCCAGGCTCATTCGCGACTTTGGTTACAACGAAGAGTCGGCCACCGACGTGCTGACGTTTGTCGCCAGCATCTTTGCCCGAGGGCATACGAAGAAGTAACCGAGGCAACGGGACCAACAAGTTCACCAAGAGACCACGACGCGGTACGGTCTCCATGGAGGAGTGGTTAAGGCTGTGGGGCAGAAAATCGAAAGGGATCATCAACGCTTTCGCAAAATTGTTCGGGGGAAGGTGAAGTCCAACCTGAACAAATACATCACGCGTGGTGAATTGATCGGCAAAAAGGGAAATGACCTGGTCAGCATTCCCTTGCCACAAATTGAACTGCCCCAGTTCCGTTACGGCAGCAAGGGTTCAGGTGGTGTCGGCCAGGGTCCAGGCCAACCTGGGCAGCCGATGAGCCAACCGCAAGAAGGCGACGGGCATCAGGCAGGCGATTCGCCCGGCGGGCACATCTTGGAAGTCGACCTCAGCATTGAAGAGTTGGCCGACATTCTGGGTGATGAGCTGGCCCTGCCCCGTATCGAACCCAAGGGGCAAAAAAACATTGTCACCACCAAGGACAAATACTCGAGCATCCGCAGGGCTGGCCCGGAGTCCTTAAGACATTTCAAGAGAACCTTTAAACGCGCCCTCCGCAGGCAGATCGCTTCAGGCACGTATATGCCCGAAGATCCCATTGTCATCCCCATCCGCGAGGATAAGCAATATCGCAGTTGGAAAGAAGTGCCTTTGCCCCAAAGCGTGGCCGTGATCGTTTACATGATGGACGTTTCTGGGAGCATGACCGACCATCAAAAGGAAATCGTTCGCATCGAGGCGTTTTGGATCGATACCTGGATTCGTGCCCATTACAAGGGGGTCGAAAGCGTGTACATCATCCACGATGCTGCCGCTCATGAAGTGGATGAGCACACGTTTTACCACACACGGGAAAGTGGAGGCACCAAAATCAGCACCGCTTATGAACTAGCCAAGCAGATCATCGAAAAGCGCTATCCGCCTCAAGATTGGAACGTGTATGCATTCCACTTTTCCGATGGCGACAATTGGGGTGATGACGTGCCCCACTGCATGAAACTGTTGAAGAACGATTTGCTGCCGAAGATCAATTTGTTCGGCTACACTCAGGTGGAAAGCCCCTATGGCAGCGGCGAGTTTCTCGAGCACATGAAGGAGTTAGCCGAGCAAGCGGAAAACCTGATTTGCAGCCGGGTGCCTGACCGTGAAGCGATCGTGGAGAGCATCAAGGAGCTTCTGAGCACGGGCCGCTGATCGATAGGTTGATGCCAACATCGGCAACAAGGTGCAACCATGAGTTTGAGCAAAACCCCCTATGACACGCGACTAACGCCTGAACTGCGTCGCCTGCAACTCGAGATTGAAGGGTATGCTCGCGAGTATGGTTTGGACTTTTTCGAGACGATTTTTGAAGTGCTGGATGCCGATGACCTCAACGAAGTGGCGGCGTACGGAGGCTTCCCCACCCGCTACCCACACTGGCAATTCGGCATGCAATACGAAGAGCTGAAAAAGAGCTACGAGTATGGTCTGTCCAAAATTTACGAAATGGTTATCAACAACGACCCCTGCTACGCCTATCTGATGCGTTGCAATCATGTGGTCGATCAGAAGTTGGTGATGGCCCATGTCTATGGCCATTGCGATTTCTTCAAGAACAATCAATACTTCGCACACACCAACCGCAAGATGATGGATGAGATGGCCAACCACGGCACCCGCATCCGGCATTATGCGGAGAAATACGGTGAGGACGAAGTGGAGCAGTTTTTGGACCGTTGTATGTCGGTTGATGATTTGATTGACATCCACTCCCCAGCGATCAAACGCCGCTCCACGGTATCGCGTTACGATTTCAGCCCTGAACCGATGGAAACGGGCCGCTCCGCCACGCGCTTCAAGAGCAAAGGTTACATGGATGCCTATGTCAACCCTCCCGACGTGTTGAAGCGGGAAGAAGAAGCTTACCGCAAACAGAATGCCGAGCAGCAAATACGCTTTCCCGAGTCGCCAGAAAAGGACATTTTATTGTTTCTGATCGAGCATGCCCCGCTAAAGAACTGGCAGCGTGACGTGCTGAGCATCATACGGGATGAAGCCTATTACTTCGCTCCACAAGCGCAGACGAAGATCATGAACGAAGGATGGGCCTCTTATTGGCACAGCACCATCATGACCAAACACGCTCTGACGCCCTCAGAGGTCGTGGATTATTGCGACCACCACTGCGGCACGATGGCACCCTATCGCGGCCGCATCAATCCTTACAAACTTGGCATTGAGCTGTTTCGCGACATTGAAGAACGCTGGAACACGGGACGTTTTGGGAAAGAGTATGAAGAATGCGACAATCTCAACGACAAGCGCCGGTGGAACAAAGCCACTCAGTTGGGCCGGCAGAAAATCTTCGAAGTTCGGCGTAATCACTGCGATGTGACCTTTATTGATGAGTTTTTGACACCGGAATTTTGCAAGGAACAGGGATACTTCTCGTTCAACTATGATGAACACGGCCACAATTATGTGGTTGAGTCCCGGGAGTTTAAGAAGATCAAAGACCGGCTATTGTTCAATCTGACGAACTTTGGCAAGCCGTTCATCTATGTGGTGGACGGCAACTTCCATAATCGTGGTGAATTGCTGCTGCGGCACGATCACTTGGGTATCGACTTAAAGCTGCCTTACGCCCAAGACACACTGGCCAACTTACAGTCCATGTGGAGTCGGCCCGTTCATTTACAAACAGTGGTTGAGGATAAACCCATGCTGCTGAGCTTTGACGGCAGCGAACATTCGAACAAAATGTTAGGAGAGCACGATGATCCCCGCCGACACGCTTCAGGAAAAGCTCGCTAGCTTGACTTCCGAAAACCGGCAAACTTTGGTCTACACGCACCCGGAAACCCACAGTGCCGTCAAGGTGGAGATCAATCAAATCGACACCTTGGCTTGTCAGCTCTGGGACGTTGAAGTCGTCACCGGAGTACCGCCAAAGGAAACCATCACCGAGCGTGCTGAGCAACTGACCAAACGCGTTTCCGGCTTGATGGAACCATTGACGGCTTTGGAGATTGATACCGTTCGGGGGATTGCTCAACTGCGCAGCAACCCCCCTGCCCTAAAGAACCAGGCCCGCCATTATTATGAACTGATGGTTGAAAAGTCGGGTCGGACAACGGTGCGTCGCTACGAAGGGTCATATGTTTCCATGGAACGTAAACGCTTGGCTTTTACCCTGACCCGCGAAGCCCTCGCCAAACTGGTGAGTGATCTTTCCAGCTAACCGACTTTCCTGCTAGAATGGGCCACGCTGAAAAAGGCTTTCAGCGTGGCTTCTTTTTGTGCAAGGATGCACTTCATGAACCTTCTGTCTAGCTTTGCCTGGCTGATCGCTCTGCTACGGTCAATATCCACGGGCTATGAACCTGTCGTCGGCCTTGCATCACTCATCAGCGTTTATTGGCTGACCGTCTTATCATTCGTTCTCTATAAGCGTATCCGGTTTGGCCTGAGCGCAGGTCTTTGGCCCAAGAAAGCCAAAGAACGCAGACTCTGGCTCATCATCGGTCCGGTCGTGTTGGGGTGGATTGCTCTTCCATGGGTTAGCTTGGGTTGGCCTGAAACCGTTGCACTACAGATCAACTCAGGCATGTTGACTTATTGGCCGATGACCGTGATTCGCTGGGCAGCCATCGGCTTGGCTGTCCTCTTTTATCTGCAATCGTTGCGTTGCTGGCTGCAGATGGGCAAGAACTGGTCGATGGCCATCGTCCCCGGCCAGAAAACGGAATTGGTGACCCATGGCTTGTATGCCTGGATGCGACATCCAATTTATGCTTTTAGTTTGGGATTGATGCTATGTTCGGTCGTCATACTACCGACCTGGCCAATGCTGCTGTTGGCTGCTATGCATTGCTTGGCCATGAACCGCAAGGCACGGTATGAAGAAATCCATTTGGAACAACAATTCGGCCCCGCCTATACCTTGTACTGTGCACAAGTGGGACGTTTTTGGCCCAAACTGGGAGCCCTGAGGAAGCCTGCTTGATGCCGACAACCGATGCCCCGCGGTAAGGAGACCGACGCTTGAGTTCGCTTCGCACCCAAAGCTTTTTGTTCGTCCGTACAGTGCCAATCAGTCCGGCAAAAACCACTGCGACACCAAGGCTCCCGTTGGTCCTTGCCGGTGCCATCATCCTGTTCAGCCTGCTTGGACGAATATGGTTTCTTACGCAACAAACCTGGCTGCAACTCGCTCCGGATGAAGCTCATTATTGGGATTGGTCCCGGCATCTGGACTGGAGTTATTACAGCAAAGGGCCGCTCGTCGCTTGGCTGATCCGTGCGAGCTGCTGGTTGACGGGTCAGGAGGCTGAATGGGCCATACGCCTTCCAGCCGCTTTGTGCGGAGCGTTCACCCTGACCGGCCTGGCAGTGCTTACCCAACGTATCTATCAACGACCCTGGTGGACCTTGGCCCTGGTGTGCGTCGCATCACTTCTACCATTGCTGGTTGTTGGTTCGCTACTCATGACCATCGACGCCCCCTACGTTTGCTGTTGGACCTGGGCAATGGTGGTTGCGCACGGGCTGATGTTTCCAACATCTGCTTCAGCCCAATCAACCGCAAGGTCCTGGTTGGGCTGGTTGCTTTTAGGTGTGATCATCGGCTTGGGCATCCTCGCCAAGTACACGATGGCCCTTTTCATCCCATCGATGGCTCTATTCCTTTTTACCGTGCCACAACTTCACTCGCTTGCCATCGGCAAGAAATTCATGGCCATGCTCGGCGTCGTATCGCTCTGCTGTTTACCCATTCTCGTTTGGAATGCCCAGCACGACTGGGCGACTTTCCACCATGTGGGAGGCCAGGCCGGTTTGAACGAAGAGTTTGGCCAGGCGTCACGCTGGTATTGGTTGGGACCGTTGGAATTCATCGGCGGACAGTTGGCCCTAATGCTGGGCGTAGGCTTTGTTTTCTGGATCCTGGCTACTTGCCAAGCCCTAAGGCAAACCTGGGCTGTGATACGATTCGGTTCAACCTCACCGACGCAATCAACCACTGAGTTGCACGAACGCTTCCTTCTTTGCTATTCGGTGCCGATGTTTCTCGTCTTTCTTGGCTTCAGCATTAAGACCAAAGTGCAACTCAATTGGCCTATCGCCGCCTACTTGCCCGGCTTGGTGCTGACGCTCGCCTGGCTTATGCGGCAGTGGCAGACACCACGCCGCTGGCAACGCTGGAGTTTACGCATCGGGTTGGCTTGGCTACTGCTGCTGGGAGGCGGGTTGTCTGTGCTGCTGCACCGCACGGAATGGCTATACCCTGTCATGCAATCCTGGCAAGACCGATGGCCTGCCCGTCGCTGGGATCCATCGTTCCGACTGCGTGGTGCTTCAACCTTGGCAGACGCCGTTGCTACCTTGCGGCAGCAACTGAGAGCACAGGGCATTGAACCGGTGCTTGCCGGCACGACGTGGAATGTGCCTGGCTTGTTGGGTTTTTATTTATTCGATCATCCAAATGTTGTGTGCATGGGCGCCCTTGGCGGTGACCGACCTAGCCAATACGACTACTGGCCCCCGCAACCCAACCATCAGCCGGATGCGTTTCATGGCCGCACCTTCATCATTGTCGGCTACCCAACCCCTTCCCTGCTGCGAGCATTCGAAAGGATGGAAGATTCAAAAGTCATTCGTCATGAAATTGATGGACAACTGGTCAATAGCTGGGTGGTCACCGTTGCGCATGGGTTTCGGGGTCCGCGCTAAAGGTTCCAGATTTACGCATCGACCTCTTGGCTCGATTCGATTGATGACCCAGGATCGATCAACACCTTTTCCAGCACCTCTTGCACCGTGCTGACGGGATATACTTTCAAATTGCTCAATAGCTCGGCTTCTAGCTGGGCCATTTCGCTTGCGTTCTCAGCCGGGATGAAGACCTCTTTGCGGCCCGCTTTCACAGCCGCTCGAAGTTTATGCTCGATGCCGCCGACGCTTTTCACTTCGCCAAACAACGTCACTTCGCCGGTCATGGCACAGGCCGGCTTCACAGGCCTGCCCGACAGAGCAGAGCAAATACCCACAACAAAGGCCAAACCCGCCGAGGGCCCCTCCTTCGGCGAGGCGATGCGAACCAAATGCACCGCGACTTTTTGTTCCTTAAACCGCTTCTCTGAGATGCTGAACGCCACCGCATTGCGGCGAACGATGTTGTATGCCGTTTGCACGGAATCCTTGAGGATCTGGCCATGCAAGCCGGTTACTTCCAATCCCGTGGCGCCATTGATGGCTGCCACTTGGATGATGATGACATCCCCCCCCACTGCCTTGTTGTCGCGATACACCACACCCAAACCTGTTACGGCGCCCACCTTCGCATCGCGGTTGAGGGCATCTTCTGCAGGAATATCGGCTGCCGCCTTGGACTGTAAATCCACGGCCTCCAGAGGCCCCATGCCGGTAAATGCAATGGTTTTGTCTTTGAATTCACCGGGAGCAATTTCGCAGAGTTGCCGATGCACCCGCTGCCGCAATTCACAAGCCAGCGTGCCCACCTCTGCCAATTCCTGATCGGTCACCTGACCATCGGGATACAACATCTTGAGCATGCCCGAACCGAGCCGTTCGACAGCGGCTTGATCACGTTTGGTGAGGTTGTTTGCCAGGGGCAGCCTGCGCACGATGGGCTGAAAATCCTCGTCGCGTAGACGCGACAACACTTCGCCAAAATAGTCGCTGACAAAGCCATACCCTTTCGACAAACCGCTAGGGGTGATCTTGGGAAATTCCCAACCGGGCAAGTAGCCATGAATGCGGTCCAGGAAAGCAGAATCAATCAACTCATCAGGCAACGCTTCGAAAAGATGCTGATAGCGGGGATGAGGCTTGTTGCCATCGACATCCAAATTGCCGGTCAGCACCAGACTGGCGTCGGAAGTAAAACTTTTGCTTCCCCGGCTGAAGCTGCCGCTTTCCATGTAATCTTTGAGCGTGGACAGTGTTGCATCTTCATCCTGAAAGCTAGTATGGGCAATTTCATCAAACACCACCACTTTACGGTTGCCCAAGATGCCGACAGCTTTGGTACTCAGATTATAAAACAAGTTGGCAGGTGTCGTTTTGCCTCCGGAAAGGACAAACACCCGTGGCGAAATGTTGCGCAGCAGAAACGTTTTACCGGTTTGCCGCGGACCAAGCTCCACCAGGTTGACATTGCGTTCGACCAGCGGGATGAGCCTGGCCAGCAGCAGCAACCGCACGCGCCTGGATGGAAACGCACTCGCTTCATATCCCGCACTGTTGAGCATCAGGTCCATCCATTCGTCCGTAGTGAATTCCGACCGTTTGGCTTTCCATTCCTGCATATCGGGACTACCGATCTGAAACGGCGTGAAAGCGATCAGTTCGATGGGGGCATCTGCATCCACTTCGGGGCAAAATCGCAGTTTGACCGTCCCCCACAAACCACCAAGCATCATACCCGTGTGCTGCTCGAGCAGACCTTCGGACACACGCACCCGGTCATCGTGAATGGCTGGCACACGGGCCCATCGCTGCTGATTCTTCAAATCAATGCGTGCTTCGACAAAGTCGATCAGTGTCAGTTCGCCATTCTTCCATAGCTGATGCTTGAGCAGCTCTGTTTGCTCCGTGCTGGGCAGAGTCTCTTTGACCCGGGTACGAATCTTTTCCAAATCCTCCTGCCAGGTCGCAGGCTTGACATACTTGGCAATCAAATATTCTGTCACAAAGCGGGGAATGCGATGAAATGCTGCTTCTTGGCAAAGCGATTTCAACACGACATGATCGCCTAGCACCGCCTTGGCTTTCCTGTCCAAAGCAGTCAAATTCTGCTCATCAAACAGATTCATTGCATATCTCCAAAGAGTTCATCTAAATCGGGATTGTAGCGAAGGTCCTTGGGCTTTTCCGGCTCTTGCGGCACTTCCCAAGGTTCGCCCAGCGAGGCCAGCAGTTGCCGGGCGGCTTGCTCCACTTTGGCCCGTTTCTGTTCTACCAATGCTGCCACTTCGGGGTCGATATTGGCTGCCCGTTTGGGGTCCAGCCGTTGCGATAGCAAGTTGTATTGCCTGCGAATGAGTTCTGGGGTCAATTTGGCTTCGTCTGGAATCTCGAGCAACTTACGAGGCGATTCTTCAGCATACGTCCCATGCGTTTGCTTGATGGATTCGCTTTTCTGGGCTGAAGCTGGGATCGATGCCATCGTCGGTGGCGTTATCGACCAGCGTTGCCGTAGTTTGCTCAACAATTCCGCTTCCTCTAACTGTATCCCGCCGGTAGCCTCCGCAACCGCTGTCGCCAAGTCTAGCACCTCTTGACGTTGCTCCGCAGTGAGCCAATGTTCCATTTGGTCCAGTTGGTTCTGCCAGTCAATTGCTTCCCGTTCATATTGGGCAAGCCAACCCAAGCAGCGATTGCGCAAGACCTCGTTACTCATCGCTTTTTTCTGAATGTATTCGTAAATGACTTCCTTTTCAGCTTTCGAGAATCGGCCATGCACCCGAGCCATGGCACAGCCGAAGGCAATGGCTGCGCGGTGAAAGGCTGCTTCCTGGTCTAACGCGCTGGGTATTACGGGCTGCACCATCGGCGGCGCTTCCGTTGGCTTAGCCTTTGGTCGATCGGGTGCTTTGGTGGATGAAACAGACGAATGGGACCCCAGGAATAGATCTTGTCCTGACGCAGACACGGGTTGCTCCGTTGGCCGGCTTACATTTGCGGCTGAGGTGCTGGTGGGTTGCGTTGGTGTGGTCGAACGCCGTGGCTGATTCTGCTGCTCAGTTGTCGGCGGCATTTCAGCTTCCTGGTCAACCACGGCCATTTCCTCAATGAATTTGGCTTCGCCCTTGGCGATCGTTGCCTCCAAATTAATTTGCAACGCCGCTTCCATCTCATCCTTGGGAATGGTGCCGAACCTGCGATTGAGGAAAGTAAAAAAATCAACCTTGCGTGCATGCTCGATGGCGATGGCCATTTTGCGTTCGATCTGACGTAAAGCATGCAAACGACCCAGCAACTGGTTTTGTCTCTTTTTAGCCTCAATGTCTTTTTGCTTGAGTTTGGCTGCCAAAGCGCGGGCCGCGGGATGGCCTGCTTGCTGCCATTCCTTAAGCAGGTCTTTCTCCAATTGCTGGGCAGCACTACGAATCTCCCGCTCACGTGAAGGTCCAATCCCAGGAATGCTCTGCAATTGGCTCGACTTTAGTTGTTTTAAGTTCAAAATACCCTCGGCTGCCAACTTGCCGGTCGTGCCTTCACCGATGCCGGGATACTTATGCAAGGCTGTACAATCGATGCTGGCCAAGGCATCCGACAAAGCCGCTTCGCGTAATTCATCGACCTGGCGGGCCCATTCCCGCTTCTGCAATTCCAGTTCAACATTGGCTTTCTCCAGCAACACGCTCACCTGATGCTGCCGCTGCAACACATCTTTGCTCAGCAGTGTCAGTGGGTGGTGATTGAAGCGCCACAACACCATCGCGAGCCAGGTCATCAACCCGAGCAAGAGCAAGAGTGTCAGAATGAAAGCGTAGACCATCGCCTAATCGTTCCTCATGAACACATAGAGAATCGATTTTACACGGCAACATGATCAATTGCCAAAACGGAGTTGGAGCACGGCCTCGCTGCCTGCTGCTCAAGTGCCGCTGGTATTGGTTCGATGCACCTCAACCCTTGCTTCCAATCCAACTCACGATTCATGTTCAGCAGGCTCTCCTTCCAATGTGGGCTTCATCCAACCCCGGTGACGCATCCACCAATACATGAGCGGTGGCGTGGCCATGAGAAAGATCAGGCAAGTCAAAAAAATCAATATGGCAGGTATATGCTCATTGGCAATGTTGAACCCATCGGCAAAGAAATTCATGCCAAAAAAGCCGGTGATGAATGTAATCGGCATGAACAACACCGTGACCACCGTGAGCGTCCGCATCACTTCATTCAGTTTGGTGGAAGAAACCGACACATAACTGTCTAGTGCCCCCGCCATCATGTCCCGCATGCCATCCACAATGTCGTAGAGACGAACGAGGTGGTCATACACGTCGCGGAAGTAAATGCGGTCTGCGTCTTTGACCATGCTAAATGAGTCCCGGGCCAACCGGTTCATGGTTTCCCGCATGGTGCCTAATTGCCGACGTAACTTCAGCAAGGTGCGTCTTAAGCGAAAAATGCGATTGACGGTCGCCTTCTTAGGGCTGGCAAAAATCTCATGTTCTAGATCGTCGATCTCCTCTTCCAACTCATCGACAACTTTGAGGAAGTCAGAGACAATCCGGTCCATCAAGAAGTAAAACAGCCGTGTGGGGCTGCTATGCTGCGAACCATTGCCGTTCTGAATGCATTGCTGCCAGAATTGCTCGAGTGAGGGGATGGGCAGCGCGTGCAAGGTGATTAAGTAATTGGGCCCAAGGAAGCTATCCAACTCCAATGTTTCGAGCAGCCGCTCCGGTTGATACGCCAGCGCATGCATGACAATGTACATGTATTTTTGCCAATCATCTGCTCGTGAAACATGCGTTTCCTCCAAGGCATCATCCACCGCCAACGGGTGAAAGGCAAAGTGGGTCTTGAGCCATTGGGCAATGGTTTGCTTGTTTTGGTCGTCATAACGAATATCGATCCACAATCGGCCCGTGCCCGACTGCACGATTTCATGAAGTTGCGCATCCGTAATTTCGGTTTGAACTTCGCCTGATGGCGTCTGCCATTGCATGCGGATCATAAGCCAACTCGTTGAGAAGTTCACTCAGCGCATGAGCGAACGTTTCGCCATCTGCCTGAGCTTGATTTAGCCGTACGCCATTGTAGCTTATTGAAGCCCAAAGGTTGCTGAATGCATTAGGAAGAAATCAAGCGATCAATCCTTAAACCGACATGCGTGCGTAGAGGTCTACTTGCGCGTGGAAAAATGCGGCGCAGTTACCGGCGGAAATGCCTTGCCATGTAGTGAACAGTGTTCAGTATGGGCATGAAAAAACCCTGGATTTTCCCAGGGCTTGCGAACAATGCGTTATAGTGCACAATCGATATTGGGCGCTACTGGACTCGAACCAGTGACCTCATGGGTGTGATCCATGCGCTCTACCAACTGAGCTAAGCGCCCCTGCGTTATGAATTAGACACTCTTTGCTGCCAAGTCAATGGGGACATC
>JBDHUG010000003.1:0-356368 GCA_039809045.1 Gemmatales bacterium
CAGAATCGGGAGCACGGCTATCACCCTAGGAAAAATGCACATCGTCCCCGATTGAAAATTGAATACGCGTTGCTTTGTGGTGAATGGCGAGATGCGCCACACAACGACTAACGATCCATCGCATGGACACGCGCGGCTAGTTTCTGGATTCTGCTTGCAGTCACGAACTGCATCAACGAATGTAAAACGGCTTTAGAGTTGCAACTGCGAACTTGAATTCAAGAACTTACCCCATAAGGCCATAGGGTGTAGCAGAAGAGTCAGATATGGAAGCACTACGCCCGGCAGGATTCGAACCTGCGACCTACGGTTTAGGAAACCGCCGCTCTATCCCCTGAGCTACGGGCGCCATTAGCGTTCATCTTATGCTCTTTACATATTCTGGCATGATGACCATGCATGCGCTCGACGGCGTTATTTCAAGCTCTCTGAGTTCGGCAGCCAAGCGAACAAGGCCAACGCCCCCAAGGCACACACGAGCGTCAACATGTCACTGATCAGGCTGTAGTTGTGCCACGTCGCGAAGGCGGCTTCGGCCTCTTTGGCTTTTTCCACATGGGTAGTGTCATACCGCTGCATGCGTGCTTCCTGCACTTTGGGAGCCAAGACCAATAAGTTCAAACACGCCAATCCCAACCCGATGCTGACCAAGCCGATGCGAATTTTGTTCGTGAGGCCGGGAAGGGAATACCACGCCAGGGCCGTCAACAGGGCGACGACACCACACGCCACCTGCCACGGAAAGTAGCGGGCGAATACCACATTGAGCGCTTCGCCAGCGATTCGGGTGCCCTGCTTGTCCTCGGTGAAACCGACCCAATTGCCCGGCGTGGTGGCCAATTCGCGCATGCGGCCGATAATCGGCAGAGCGGTGCAGAAACTAAAAAAAGCACTGGCACCCACCCAAAGTCCTAAGGAAAGCAGGTGCAACATTCTTAACCAAACCATGGAGGCTCCTTCACGTTGCATAAGATGGTTGTCGTCAGGGCGTTGGGGGCGGAGAGGATGCTGGCTCATGTGCCATTCCACTGGATGCCGCCCGCTCACCGATCCTCTTTTCGTTGCCTTGCCATAAACGAAACATGTTTGAACGATGGCGCAATAAGACGAGCCCTGCCCCAACGATGCAAAAGATGGTCAAAGTCCGATTCTCTGAATTAAACGCTAGTTCACGAACTTCCATAAAGCGCGCAATGACCAAAACGATCGCCGCAATGATTGCCCCCAAGGAAACATAACGAAACAGCAACAGCACCAGCACGAACGCAGCGACGGCCACGGCTGTTGGAACAGGCAGCAGCAACGAAAGCACTCCTGCGCCGGTGGCTACACCCTTCCCACCCTTGAAGCCAATATAGATGGGCCACATATGCCCCACGAGGGCAGCCAAGCCAACCACAGCGGCAATGTCATCCAATGGCCAACCGGTCGAACTTAAATCGATGGGAATGATGCTCCAGCGAACAAGCCAAACTGGCAAAGCACCCTTGAGGAAATCGAGCAGAAAGACCGCGGGAAACCACTTCCAACCAATGACGCGGCCGACATTGGTGGCACCAATGTTGCCGCTGCCAACTTGGCGAATGTCGATGCCCTTCACCAGCAGAACGACGAGGTACCCAAACGGAATGGCACCGATCAGGTAGCTGATGACGAGCAATAAAGCGATGGACAACATGGTTGGCTCGAACGCGCTTCCATCAACGATCAGGCCGCTTGCTTGCGTTTGGCGATTTCCGCGAACACAGTCAGCAAGGCCTGATAATGGGCTTCAAAAGTCCAGGCAAGTGCAGCCTGGCGGGCTGATCTTGCCAAGGTTTGTCGGTACGCATCCTGACAGAAGTGTTGTATATGCTGAACGAGACAATTGGTATCGTGTGGGTCGGAAATCACATGTCGCGCCAGGGCTGGTGGTAGCAACTCGGCGGCCCCGTTGGCTGCGGAGGTGATAACAGGCAGGCCACAGGCCAGAGCTTCCAGCGTTACCAAAGCACATGGGTCGTAAAAAGTGGGATGCACCAAAAAGTCGGCGGCAAAAAATGGCTGACGAACATCCGCAACAAACCCCAGAAAATGAATGCGATCAGCCAATCCCTTTTGTTGGATAAGCCGTTGATACGCGTGCAGATTCTGACCGCCACAGACCAACAAGTGCGCCGGCGATTCAAGTTGCATCCAGGCTTGCAAAAGTGGCCCCAACCCTTTCAACCGATAATTGTGGCCACAAAACAAACCGACCACTTCATTGGGCTGAATGCCTAAAGCATCCCGCAACTGGGCACGCAGCATGGGCCGATCGTATGCTGTGAATCGGTCCGGATCGATGGCATTGGGAATAACACGCACCTTTTCCGCATCCATGTCATAATGCTGAAAGAGGTGCCCTTTCACGAGGTTGCTGGGAACGACCACCCAAGGTTTGGGCTGCCGCCAATATTGTTTGTGCTCGAGCCAACGAAACGACCAATAACTCAGGCTTGCGCGTTGTAACAGCCAAGCCAAACCGCGCATCCAGCGCGACGCGTATTTGCGTAAGTTGAATTGTGCCGAAGCCACATGCAAACCACCTTGCGGGATCAGCACATCCTGATGCCAGGTCTTGATCAAGCCGACGACGACATCATGTCGTTCCAAACGAATGGCCTGCTCACAGGCTTTGGCAAACCGCCAGGGTTTGAGAAACCTTGGCCCTGAGGTCCGCGCAATGGGATGGAAAACGATCGCCTCTGGCAGTGCATCGGCATCATAATCCACGGCATAGAGATGCACTTCATGCTGATCACGTGACAAACGGCGCATCAAATCGGCTAAGTACGTTTCCGCGCCGCCTCGTTCAGGAAATACATTTTCATATGCAAATGCCAGGTTCATGGGCTCGTTTTCACGTTAGGCAGCAGGGTTGGAAAAATCGGATTGGACTGGTTGTTCGACCGACGGCAACGCATGCTTTTGCCTGTCGCGTGCCAGGTTGTGATCTAAGTAACGATTCGCTTTGATCAGAATCACCCGGGCTAGGCTCCGTTGTGTCTTGGTTAGCTTGCGTACGCCCAAATAAGCGCGAAAGAAACGAACACGATCCTGCGCTACAATCTCCGGCAAATAAGATGAATACAAAAGTTGTGCCAAGTCTTTAATCCGCCAGTAATGACCCGTCAAGGGGTGATACGTCAAGCGATGCAAATCAATCAACCTCACCTGGCCCTGTTTGATGACGCTTGGTTGCGTTAGGATCGTTTCGGGTGCATAGAAATGACATAGGTACAGGTCTTTGTGATAATGATGCAGATCGTGCATGAGGCGGGCCAGGCGAGCGATCTCAACCAAGGCAGAACGCCACCAGCACTGAAACAAACGGCTTGGCCAGGCTTTCTTAACGAAGGGCAGCAGTTCGTTGATTGCTTTCTGGCCTGAGAGTTCGCGGAGAGCCAAGTAGCTTCGACACTGCAAACCCGGGCCGTACCATTGGCCGACAGCCAACGCTTCGGGGACAGGAATCCCTTGCGTGCGTGCCCATTGCAAATGCTCCCACTCCAACCAGGCAGGCGACCAGGCACTCTTAGGAGCGATCAAAGCACGGATTTTTTCTAGCCACGAAAAGCGATAATGCCGTTTCAAGTAAACAGGTATGGTTTGCCCATCGTGTTGCAAGATCAGACGTCCTGTGGAACGTCCTTGTTTAGCGTGATGACGATCGGTGTAAGGCAGGCGCATAATCTCAGCAGGACTCATCGAACCCATCACTTTGAGCCAGGCGGGTTCCGCAAGGAAGAAGCCTGTTCCATCACGCCAACGCCGCCACCAACTGGCCATCATGTCCCCTCCCCTGGGGATTCATGCGGTTGCACGACCCGAAGACTGGGTAACCACTCGGTCGCATCCATACGCACGCGATAATAAGAAACAATAGGCATCTCGGATGGCGACAGCGCAGCCACGTCAGTCAAATGATGCATTTTGCGCATCTTGTTGCGGCGATTCAGTTGTAGTTCTCGGCGTTGGATTTGTTTGATGGCTGTCCAGCGATCATCACGGATTCTGTACGGGCAACACTGACGGCAATAGCGACTGAAAAATCGCAAGCGATCTTTGCTACTAACGGCTGAAGCATGCAAGGAAGCGGATAAACTGGCCAAGTCACGCCAACGACTGGCTGATGGGACGCCGCGCGGGTAGAAACGCGTTCTTTGATAATCAACGAAACCAATGTCACTTGACTCCGTCCCGATAAATACGTGCTTAGCATAAAGATCGGCATGCACGAAGCCCGCATTGTGAAAGCGGGCCAAGGTATCAGCTAGTTGTTCCAGGATCCGTCTGCGATTGTTCTGGTTTGGGTTTTGCTTCAAAAAACGAGGCAGATCAACCGCCATGGGCAGTGCACGCAATAGCAGAAAAGCCTTCCCTTGCCGTTCGCCATAGGCGATGGGTTCGGGAGCAAAGAACCCCAACTCGCGGAGTTGGTGCAGAAGCCTCCATTCACGACCCGCTTTGGTGACCAAGCCAAAACCATGCAACCAATTAATGAAGACATCTTTCCAGGGAATGACGTATTCTTTTTTCAGGAAGACTTGCTGCTGGTCCAAAGTAAGCTGCCTGACATCGCGATGGCGATGCCCACCCACCAGCACCCCATCTTCGATGCTCATGAAATCATGCAATGAGCGCAGGCCTAGTTTCCACAAGAACAGTGCATAACGCGGATTGATCAACAAGGCCGCCATGTCATGCTCGCTTTCGTTGATCAGGACTGAGTTCGGCTTTCGCCAATTGGAGTCGAGCCAAGCTGGATGCGACTGCTGCATAGACTTCGTCGCTGCTCAGTTCGGTCATGCATTCATGCTGCAATGGGCAAACACGCAGTTGGCAAGGGCCGCAGTGTACTTTTTTCTGCAAATGAACTGCCAAGGGATGATACGTTTCTGTCCATGCAATATGCGTCGGACCAAATAATGTAACGACGGGTTTGTTAAAGGCAGCCGCAAAATGACGAGGTCCACTGTCGGTCGTGACCATGAAATCGCAACGTTTGACACACGCCTTAAGCAGTCCGATCGACAATTCGGCATCGGCCAGGCTGCAGATGCGGTGCCGGTTGGCTTGTTGCACAATCGTGCGTGCCAACTCACGTTCGGTTGGGCCACAAAGCACTAAAATGTGCACCTGATGCTGGTCCGTCAGCTTTTGTGCAAGCCGAGCAAAATGCTGGACAGGCCAAAGCTTGGCGGAACCGTAAGCGGCACCCGGATTGAAAACCACCACCTGCTGAGACTTGTTCAAGCCGAACTTCTCCCAAAGCTGATCCGCTTGGGTTTCGTCCTTGGATGTGGTGAACAATTGCATTTGATGGCCAGGTGTGGCGACACCAAGTCGTGTGACCAATTCGTTGTAGGCGTCGATCACAGGACTAGGAGCGAAGCGCCCCTGTTCATCGACTTTGGGGTTCAGTCGATCCGTCAGCATCCACGTTCGCCGATCGCGGGCATAACCGATGATCTGTTTGCAGCCACCCAAATAGGCCGTGAATGCGGAACGAAATGAGTTTGGAAACAAAAGGGCTGTATCGACTTTGGCTTTGCGCAATTGGTACGCTGTCGCGGCAACGCTTTCTGTCCAGGTTCGCCCGTGAGCGCCAAGCCAATGATCGAACCAAGGGCTGCCTTCGATAACCCCGTAAACGTATTTTCGCCCCACGGCGATCAGTTGCGCGTTCTGATGCGTTTGCCATAAGGCAGCGATCGCCGGTGTCGCCATGACGACATCGCCTATCCAATTAGGAAGAAATACAGCAATCTTCATGGTTTCATGCCACTTTGAGGGATGGGTGGGGGCTATCCTCTTGCCCGCGGATTTTCACCACGGCCGCTGTTGTGCTTAATCCTGGTTTTAAAGCAGCCAAATGCACTCGGCCACCACGAGCTTCAACCCAGTCCGCCCCGACAACTTGCTCCTTTTGGTAATCGCTCCCTTTCACGAGAACATCGGGCTTGACCCTTTGAATCAATGCGAGTGGAGTTTGCTCATCGAACACCACGACGAAATCGACCGCTGCCAACCCCGCCAGAACCGCAGCACGATCCGCTTGGCTATGAATAGGCCTATCGGGCCCTTTCAAGCTGCGCACGCTGTTGTCACTGTTCAAGCCCACGATGAGCAGATCGCCTTGCTGTTTGGCTTCATGCAAATAATGGACATGCCCCGCATGCAACAAATCGAAGCAGCCATTGGTGAAGACGATCTTCCGGCCGGCAACGCGCTCATTTTCGAGCAACGGCTCTAATTGCTCGATGGGCCACAACTTCGGCCGCGAGGCTGATGCAGGGGCGTGGCTTGTGAGCAAATCGGCAATCATCTCGGAACGGCTGATCGGGGCAATGCCGATCTTTTCAACTTCCAAACCGCCGGCAACATTCGCCAAGGGGATAGCCACTTCGTAACCTGCCCCTGCAGCCATAGCCACACCCAAAACGCTCAACACCATATCCCCTGCCCCGGTGATGTCGTAAACTTGCCGGGGTCTCGTGGGAAAATGTTCGCGGCGTCCATCGCGGTGAACCAGGGCCATGCCATCTTTATCGAGAGTGATAATGGCGGCTTCCAAATCCAACATCTGCATAAGCTTGATACCGGCAGAATAAGCCTGGTCAAGTTGAAGCACAGGCAGACCAGTTGCCAAACTCGCTTCCAGACGGTTCGGTGTCATAGCATGACAGCCGCGGTATTTTGCATAGGGGTGCACGTTTTCGGTACCGTTGCACCGAATGGGGTCCACGAGCACGCGCTTGCCCCAATGATGCGCCTGAGCAATGACGGCTTGAGTTAGGGTTGGCGTGCAAACCCCCTTGTCGTAGTCGCTGATCAGCACCATGTCCGCTAATGCGATCTGACGCGTCAAAACAGCCAACAGTCGCTGTTCAATTGAGGTGGAAATGGCAGCGCGCGTTTCATAATCGACACGGAGGATTTGCTGCGGGTGTTTTTGTTGGGCACGCCCGACGTAACGCTCTTTAACAGTAGTGGGTCGCGTTTCGTCCGTCAAAACCGCATCGTGATCGACGTGCAGTTCGTTTAACAGTTGACGTATGCGAAGCGCATCCTGATCCGCTCCGACCACGCCTGCCAGACTAACGTTGGCTTCGAGGGCGGTCAGCATCGTGGCAACGCTGCTTGCTCCGCCAAGGCGTTCTTCCCGACGGTCGGCACGCAGAAGAATGACCGGCGCTTCCTGGCTGATCCGCTCAGCGTTGCCCCAAACGTAGCGGTCCAGCATCAAATCGCCAATCACGAGGATGCGTGGCGACCCCCAATTTTCAATGTGCTGGATGAGATCCGTGGACATCCTTGTCCCTCGATTCTTCCATGGTATGGATGTGTTTGCCGCTGGAATGCTCACGCCGCTTTAGACTGATTCGGCGCGGTGGCATTCATTTGTTTTAATCTACAAGCCACTGCCGCATGCACCAAGGGGATCATGATTTCATGATGTCCGATAAGTTCGATTCCTTGGTGTGCAGGTCGCTCCACAACATTCACCCGGCTGCGATAGTTGGCATTTTTATCGAGATTCACGGCAATGAGTTGATCTAGCGAATAGCCAAAATTGCGCACGACGCTCACTGCTTTCAAGAACACTTCAGGCATGATAACGGCGCTGCCCAGATTCATCCATATCCCTTCGGCCATGGTTGCCACCACGGAGCAAAGCAGGCGAAAATCAACCAGGCTGGCTTCCCCCAGCGCGGCACCGCTGACGTGCGGGTGCATGTGGACAATATCCGTTCCCAAAGCGACATGAATCGTGCATGGAATGCCTGCTCGATACGCCGCCAGCAAGATGCTGACATCGGCGTTCGTGCACAATTGCTCTGACAAATAGCGTCCCAGGGCAGCACCAAGCCCAATGCCCTCCTGCGACCCGATGCGCGCCGCCAAGGCGAAAGCATCTGCCGTTTCCTGGGCCATGCCAAATTTACCGGCGGGCAATTGCCTGGCCACATCTTCGCTGGTTTTGCCAACGAGGGCCAATTCCAGATCGTGAATGGCAGCCGATCCATTCATCGCCACTGCCGTCAGATAGCCCTTTTCGATCCAGTCAATGAGATAGGGTGCACACCCTGTCTTGATGACATGACCTCCTAGCGCAGCAACCACTGGCTGCCCTTTTTCAAACGAGCGGCATAAATGATCCCGCAAGGTGCGGATGCTGTTTGCAGCCAATTGCCTGGGCAGCAAATCCAACCACTCATTGAGCGATTCATCACCCTTGGCGGGGCGACCCATTTCGTCGTGAAAAACTTTGCTTGGACGCTCCTGCAGGGGATAGGTCTGCAATCCATGCAAATTGAAAGGCGTAAACTTGGTTTGGGCTTCCATGCCGTTCCCCTATTGCTGAAAAACACGGTCCAATAACGAGTGAAATGATTCGGCCTGATCTTGCAATTGCAGACCAATCTTCAAGGCCAACAAACGCCGATCGGCAAGCCGGTCAACCCGCAATTTCACAAGGTCTTTTTGGGTTGTGATCACCCATCCCGTTGCGGGCAGTTCCTGTGCATAGCGCGTCAGCATTTGCACGTCAGCGCGTGTGTAGGGATGATGATCGGGGAAGGTAACCTGACGGCAAATATCAGCTTCCAATGCCTTGAGTTGATTAAAAAACGAAACTGGATTTCCGATACCACAAAATGCCAGCACAGGTCGATTCTGTAATGCAGAAAGCTTTTCCTGACGATGTTCGCTATCCATCAACCCTTCTGGTTCATGCTGAGATGCAAATACGAATCGGTTTTTGCTTCGCTTGCGTAGATCCGACAACAAAACTTGAAGCGATGCCGATGCAATTTGGTTGCAGCGCGTAAGTACGATGGCATCCGCACGCCCCAATCCCCGCTTCGATTCACGCAATAGACCGCGTGGAAGCTGCCAGCCAAAACCCCAGGGTTGCGTGGCGTCAATTAATAACAGATTCAAATCGCGAGCCAGTCGTCGATATTGAAATCCATCGTCCAACACGATCACTTCGCTCTCCAATTCAACTAACGCTGTCTGTGCCAGAGCGACTCGATCGATGCCTTGCAAATGAGGCACATCAGGTAAGTTTTCTTCCAGGACCAACGCTTCATCATTCGGGCCGTTGACGGCCCCATAGCCCCGGCTCAGCAACACCACGCGCCGATCTGATTGACGATAGTATCGGGCAATATATTCCACCATCGGCGTCTTGCCTGTACCGCCCACGGTCAAATTGCCAACCGAGACGACCGGGCAACCAGCTTTTACCGTCTTTTTCCACCCGCGATCGAACAGCCAATTGCGCATCCGAGTGGCAGCACCATATGGAACTGATCCAATACACAAAGCCCCTCGCAACAACGCTGGCACGATACCACGAGCCGAACCGTCGATCAGTTGGCGATAACGCTCGCCTGGATGCATTCCAATCGCCCTGCGACACATCGAATGACGACCACGGCGTTTATACTTTCATCAAAAATGTGGAGCAACCGCAACTCGTAGCGTTTTGGCAAAGCAAGGTTAAGCGGTCTTGACAAATAATCCACTTTTTGTCGCCGAAGCGTACATCGTCGACAACTTAAGGTGGTTGCGGTGGGGGGGTTTCTCGACGCATCAAGGAATGGATGTGTTGCATCAAGACATCGGGAGAAAATGGTTTTCGCAGTAATGCTTGCCCGGGCTTTAGCACCCGCAGGAATCGGCTTCCCGTGTCTTTGGCGTAACCCGTCATGAACATCACTAATAGTCGCGGGTCGCGCTCAAGCAATTGTTCAGACAATTGATAGCCATTCATTTGCGGCAGGACGATATCGGTCACCAGAATATCGATCGGCTCTTTCGCCTTATCAAAGAGTTGCAGCGCCTCGATGCCGTCGCTGGCCACCAAAACACGGAAGCCATAAAGCTTGAGCACACGCTCCGTAAATGAGCGGACGGATTCCTCATCCTCCACCAGCAGAATGGTTTTATCGGTGGCGCTGAGCTTGACTCGTTTTGGCGAAGCTGACTCGCCGACGACATTTACCTGTGAATCGATATGGGGGAAATAAATGCTAAACATGGTGCCGCGGCCAAGCTCGCTGTCAACCAGAATGGCGCCGCCCGATTTGTTGATAATGTCCGCAGCGGAGGCCAACCCCAACCCCGTGCCGTGGCCAGGGCCTTTGGTGGTGAAGAAGGGCTCAAATAAGTGTGCCTTGACATTCTCATCCATGCCCATGCCAGTATCAATCACCGTGATCAAGGAGTAATCGCCTTTGGCCACTTTGCCTTCCAAGTATGGCTCATCCCCATGCACAGCCACATTGCAAGTTTTGATGGTGAGCTTGCCCCCCTTGGGCATGGCATCACGGGCATTCAAAGCCATGTTCAACAAGACCGATTCCATCTGACCATGGTCGGCCTGAATGTTTTTTAGCTCAGGGTCCAACTGCACGGAAATCTCAATGTACTCGCCGAACAGCAACCGCATCATTTTTTCCAAATCGGTGATGACTTCATTCAAATTCAACACGCGTGGAACGGGGACCTGCGTACGCGCGAAAGACAACAAACGGCGCACCAGGCCCGTGGAACGTTCACCCGCCTTAATGATCTCTTGCAAACCTTCACGTAGGGTTTTTTGATCAGGGGAGACGGTTTCCATAAGGATGTTGCTGTAGCCCACGATGGCCGTGAGCATGTTGTTGAAATCATGGGCAATACCACCCGCCAGCTTGCCCATGGCGTCCATTTTCCCGCTTTGAATCAACTGCTCTTCCAACTGTTTGCGGCGCGTGTCATCCACGACATAGCCACGCAGAGCAATCAAGCGGTTCGCTTCATCAAATTCGCCAAAGACGTTTTCGGTCACAAACACTGGCTTGCCATCCTTGCGGCGTAATTCAATTTCCTGATTTTGAATGCTCTTTTCTTTGCGTAAGCGTTCGATGAATGCTTCACGATCCGCTGGTTGAGGGTACAAAGTCGTGACGGAAGTATTGCGCGCTTCTTCAACCGTTTCGAAGCCAAACATTTTGGCAAAGGTGGAGTTGCAAGCCAGCAAGCGACCATCGGGAGTGGTGATGAAGTTGCCCGATAAGCTTTCCTCGAAAAAGCGCCGGTAACTTTCTTCCTGTTTTTTAAGCGACTCCTGCGTGCGTTTGCGATGTGCAATTTCTTGGGCTAACGAGCGATTGGCCACTGCCAATGCCTGGGTCTGACCATTGAGCCTTCGAATGGTTCCTCGATTCGTCAAAAAGAGGAAGAAAATGATCCCCGTCAGGATGGCTCCTGAAATCACCAATAACCAGATGCTGTTCCAGTTCTTGAGCACAAGGATGCGGTGCCCCCCCAAACTTTGATGTATCGCTCGAATGCTATCATCTAAATCTTGAACAAGTTGATACACTTTTAAGGTGTAAAGGGCGCGAAAATAATCCAGCCACAGCGCATCGCCCTCACGCATTGCCAGGTCGTACGCTGCCAATTCGAGCATGTTTTGATCGATCTTCGAAAGAACGGACCGAACGACGGGTTCTTCCTTCTGACTTTGCATCCTCTGCAACAATTCAGCCTGTTCGTTGCGCCACTCTCGGTAAAACGACATGGGCGATTTATCGGCTGCCAGGCCTGTTTGGCCTTGCACGATATACAACGCCAAACGCTGCTCGAGATCTAATACGATTTCAACCAGTTGAGCTTCCGCTTCGACATAGTTTTGGCTTTGCTGGACATTCCACATCATCCAAAAGTGAAAGACCAATACGACTAAAGCCACGACACCAAATGCCCAAACCCAGACTGACCCTGCGAAGCGTACTGGCAAATGGTCCGATGCAGATGCATGGTCATGACTACTGGGAGATCGATTTGATATGTTTTGTGATCTTGGCATAAAGGCGACAAGGTTTGGATTGTAGGAGGGGATGGCTTGCGTTTAGGGACTTTCATGGGTTGAGTGTGTTTACGTGCTAACGAATCCGATCCACTTTCAGTTTCGCGTATCGTTGCATGATAAACGCGACAAATTGAACAAACAATTGATTTTTCGTTGGTGAACAACCTTCGTCCTTGCCCGTTACTCCGTTGGGAAAGGCTTGACTGTGCCACGCAGCAAGGCACTGCCTTGTCTTCTGGCGGGTTTGTCCCATTCTCCGTACAACGGGTTGGGAATGATAATCCAGTCAACCCCCCAATGTTCCGAACTCTTGCTGACTTGTTGGCTGCGTTCATCAATAGCCTTGCGAATGGCATCCAAATCCGCTGCCTCAATGTTGGGTGGAAAGACAAACGATTCATCGAAATCGCGCAGATTATCCCCCAAGTACAACAACACCGTGAAATTGGCTTCTGCTTGTTTGCGCCGGTCCGCCTTGTTGGCATCACCTCGACTCAGCAATAATTGCTTGGATTCGTCATCGACTTTTAACCCCAATCGAGTCATGGTCGTTAAAGTGTCTGACTGTTCATTGATGCTGCGATTGGAGATATAGACCATTTTGACCCCCAGCTGTTCAGCCATTTGCACGAATTCCTTGGCACCGGGGACCAAGCGCACATCTTCGTTGTAATCACGAACAAAGCGATTCCAATAAGCTGATGTGAAATACTTACGCTGTTGCAACAACGTTGCATTGATCGCAGAGTTGTCGAGAATCGTTTCATCCAAATCCGCGACCACCGCGAATGGCTTTTCCTGTTGGGTTGACATCTCCGAGCGCTTGGCTTTGAGCCGTTCGTGTGCCCAACGATAGGCTTGCAAACAAGCGGCTTTATACTCGGCTGATGTTTGCATGTACAACAACGCATTGAGTTCACGATGATCAAAGACGATCGACGGCTTCGCCTGCGAATGCATGTGCGAATCGCTTTGACCATGCCAAATCACCAAACAAGCAATGATGCCAATGACCCAACCGGTTTTTGAGCGACCGATCATATTAATCTCCACGATCTGCGTTGTATGACTTGGCCCAGTTGCAATTCAACATCATTCATCACGAAATGAATGAACATAGGCATGATTCAAAGGTTCGAAATCAATACGACGGACGAAACTGACAGTTTCCTGAGCGACAAAATCGCGATCCATATCGGCATCCTCGGCTTTGACCAACATCGGCCCGTCGAACCCCACTCGATACAACACGCGATTCAACGCCATCCAGTCTACCCCACCATGACCAGGAGCACGCACGGACCAACCTCGACGCGCATCTCCCATAGGATAATGCCCACATAATAATCCAGATCGCCCATTCAAGTGGATAGCAACGTCGTGCAGATAGACGATGAGCAAATGTTCGGCAAAGGTCAAACTCCACTCCACGGGATCGACGCCTTGCCAATGCAAGTGGCCTGGATTCAATGCCAACCCAACAGTTGGGTGGTGACCCAGTGCTTTGAGAGCGGCTTCGGTCGAAAAGTAATCAAAGGCCGCCTGCCCCGGTGCGATTTCAAACGCCAAACGTATGTTTAAGTTTTGATAAGCATTGAGAACGGTAACCCACCGGCTGGCCCAGTCCTGCCAAATAGCCTCTTGTTGTTCCCGGGTAAGAGGCTGGCTGCATGTGTTTGAGCTTGAAAAAGGCGATCCCGAATGAGTCACCACGAATTGGACGCCTAACGATTGGGCCACGCGCGCCGTTGCAATCAACTCCTCGGTGGCTCGTTCGCGAACACGTTGCGGATCGCCCTCGCCCCAAATATAATCGGGCAAATCAGTTTGCTGTTGTTGACCTGCGTTAGAACCAATGACTTCGCCCAAGATCGGATTGCACAGCGACACCAACCGCAATTCATGCTTTTCCAATAGCCCGAGGATACGCTGGCTGTCGTTGGCTTCTTGTTCGCTTAAAGCTTTCTGAACCGCCAGATGCTCGCCCTGACAGGATAATTCAATGGTTTGATATCCCCATTCAGCAGCTTTTTGGATCCACACATCGAGGTCACGATCCTTCCAGAGCCGACTGCTCAGACCCACCTGGCGTGGCATGGTCCCTTCCTCCACCGCCTAATTAAAAGGGAGCGGATAGCCCCGCTCCCTTGATCAATGCAATCGAATGCATCTTTCAATCGACGATATTAGCCATTGCCCGGACTGGCACCCGAAGCTCCCCCCGATGTTTCCGTGCTTGCAGGCTTATTGGCATTGCCAAGGTCATTGCCTGCCCCCGACCCAGAAATGGGCAGAGTGTTGGGTTCATTACCCAGCGGTGCGGAGAAAGCAACTGCCATGTCTTCATCTTCCAGGTAAACTTCGTCAAGTTCGGTATCATCTACTTGCTTGCGCATCAAGAAATAAACCACCGTGCCCGCCGACCAGAAAAAGCTATAGGCGAAGCCAAGTACGAACAGGAAAATGCTGTGCAACCAAATGGCCACAATGCCAGCACCAAAACTCTGAAACCACTCTGGTTTCAGGTCTTTCTGGTCACCGCCTAAAAGCGTTCGCCATTCGTAGGAAGTTGGAGCATAAATGAACAACGTGCTGAGTGGGTCGCCGCGCCAACCATGCCACGGAATCAAGTCAACACCCCATTTGGCCAGGTAGACCATGAATGAGGTGATGAACACCATGAAGAAGACCGCAATAAAACCGTAAAACACCGCCAACGCCGCGTAAAGCAAATACTGCCACGGGCGCTGATAAACGTAAGCGTAACAGCGGCTCAGGGCGTCAAAACTATCGGTGCCTTCCGAACTAACAGTCGCATACATCAGCGGCCAGCCAATATAACCGATAACCAGCAGTGCGATGATTAAGCCGGCAATCAAGGGCAGGAACCACAGAATCGCCACGAGCCAATCGCCAATGATGGGGATGTGCAGCAGCAACCCGCCCAAAATCATCAAAATACCCAAACCGGCAATCCCCAGCAAGGGAATGAGAGGAGCAGTAAAAAAGGACCAGAATTTTTGTCGGGCGAACCGAATGCCATCGGACATAGACAATTTTTCACGCCGGGCAAACTGGACGGAAGCAATGCGTGTGATTGCCCCCCCAAAAATGGACCACACCGCCAATGTGTAAAACAAGCCGAACAAGGAGTACCACCATTTGCCCTCGCGCGGAGACGAGCCAATAATATCGATCACTGGCCCGAAAAACTTCTGGAAAGGTTCGAGTTGAGCAGGAGGATTTTTGCTCTCGCCGCCGAACCAGAAAGCCGCCGAGAACAAATGGCCCTCACTGGGATGGGTGACCACCATAAATGGATTTTTGCCGCGGTTGACCCAGCCTGGCCAGGTGCTATAAGGACTGCCGCTCTGGCCGAAGATAAGCCCTAAAAACCACCAACCCACCCAAAGCACCACCACAGCCGCCGTGGCCAGGATGAGCTTGGACGGGTCCAAAGCGATTTGAAAGGCACGAAAGACTTCGGTCCAAGGGCGTCGCTTCTGGTTCCCATCGTCACGCAAATCCCCTCGTACATCCGACATTCCCGACTCCTTGATGAGGCTTCTTGGCGCTACAAACAACCCCAATCTCTAAACGGCAAGTTGGTCGTATTATAGTTGCCACTCAGGTTGTTTCAATCAAGAGGATTTCAACTCGCCTGAAATAAAAAGCGCAGAATTTGGACGTAGTGGGAACTCGGCCTAAAAAAATCTTCATCAGGAAAGCAGGAAAGCACTTAGGGCGACTTGACAAGCTTGCCAGAGTTTACTACTCAAGTAGGTGAAATCGTTGCAAACGTGCTTGCAATGAACAACGGCTCTTTGGGAAGTCCTGTGGTTCAAAGTCCGCCGCATCGATCGAATGACTTTGAGCCAGGAATTTGAAGGCTTGAATTAAGGAATCGCACATGCTCCTACGGAAAACCATCCAGCAGTTGCAGGAAGAGTTGACCTGCCTCACGCCCACTCTTTCCGAGGATTCACTTGGATATGTGGAATTGCTCGAACCCAGGGCCGGTCGCCGCAAGAAAGAAGACGACGACGATATGGAAGAAGATGAAGACGAAGATGAGGACGACGAGGAAAGTGAAGAGGAAGACGACTTCGACGACGAGGAAGAAGAGTTCGACGAAGATCTGGACGACGAAGATCTCGATGATCTGGATGACGATGATTTCGATGACGATGATTTTGACGATTTAGACGACGAGGAACTCGACGAGGAACTTGATGAAGAGTTCGAAGAAGATTACGAAGACGATGAAGATATGGATGAGGATGAAGACGAAGAGGAAGAAGAGGAAGAATTTGACGATGATGAAGAGTAATCATTCGTATTAAGCAGCACTCGACTTTGCACAAGTTGTGGTTTAACGCCACAACTTTTTTTTGCTCATTCTAGGCGTGTTCGGGTTGGATCAAACAGGGTGGTTGTTTAGCTGATCGTCCTTTCGGCATGCGTCAGAATTGCTTGCAGGCCTTGGCGCTAAGGGTATAATTGACATAACTTTCGCAGACAGCCAAGTTTCACGTGTGATCAAACTCAACGCCATCGATACAGTCTGAAAAGGAATACCCCTATGGCTGGCAAAGGTAACGTGCAGGACCCCGCCTTCCCCTTGCCCATCAAGTCCAACATTGGACATGAGTTCATGGACTTGAACCAATTGGACTTTGAAATCGAATTCTATCAGAGCATTTTACAAAGGTATCCTGAATATGTTGATGTGCTACGCATCTTAGGCAACAACCTGACGATCAAAGGAAGAGTAACAGAAGGATTAAACATCGATTTGCGATTAGTGCAATTGCGTCCGCTGGATTATCTGGCCCATTACAATTTGGCTTGTAGTTTTTCCTTGCTCCGTCAAACCGAACCCGCCCTGGCCGCTCTGCGGCGTGCTATTGAATTGGGTTATCGTGATTTTCGTTACATGAGCCAGGATCGCGATCTGGAAAATATCCGCCATGACCCCCGCTACCGCCAATTGTTGAGCGAATTTGAATTAGCCATGCTCAACCAGTCCAAATATCGTCAAGCCTGATTGGGATAATACTAGACCACTCACGCTGAAAGGGTTGTGTTCTGATGGGTGCAGATGCCGGTTCGCCTGTGCTGTTTGCCTCTCCTGCAAGCCAACCCGTACGTGAACACTTTCGCCAAAAAGACCGTTCACTCACCAATAAAGTCATGAGCGTGGCTGACGCGGTTCGCCGATTTGTTCGCGATGGTGATTACTTGTGCATTGGCGGCTTTGGCGTCAACCGCCTGCCCACAGCCATTTGCCACGAAATTATCAGGCAAGGCAAACAAAAGCTCGCCTTTGCCGGCCACACGGCTACGCATGATTTTCAAATACTCTGTGCAGGCAATCTGTTAGGGCGTGGGCAAACCTTGAGCCGCGTCGATGCGGCCTATATTGTCGGCCTCGAAGCACGCGGTTTGTCGCCGCACGCCCGAAGAGTTATGGAAAGTGGAGAAGTGGCGTGCGTGGAATGGACCAACTATGCCCTGGCCGTTCGCTTCAAAGCTGCAGCCATGGGTGTGCCCTTTTTGCCGTCGCACACCATGCTTGGCACCGACACCCAAAAATGGTGTGCCGCCAAGGAGATCATTTGCCCCTTCACCCAAGAAGCGCTGATGGCCATACCCGCTCTGTATCCGGACGTTGCTGCAATCCATGTCCATGAAGCTGACCCGTACGGCAATTGCTGCATTCGCGGCGTTAACGTGGCCGATAGCGACCTGGCCCGCGCCGCCAAACGATTGATCATCACGTGCGAACGTCTGGTGCCGACGGAAGCATTCCGCAGCGAACCAACCAATACCGCCATTCCCTTCTTTTGTGTCGATGCGGTTTGTGAAGTGCCTTATGGCAGTTACCCGGGCAACATGGCTTATGAATATTTCTCGGATGAAGTCCATCTGCGGCAATGGTTGACGATCGAAGAAAACATTGACGAGTTTAAATCCTTCATCGAGCGCATGATTTATCAGACGAAAGACTTTGATGAATATCTGCACCTCTGTGGCGGCTTGGCACGCATGCGTGAATTGCGCCGCCAGGAGCTGATGATCTAGCCTTTTCGTACATTGGACCTCGCCTATGTCTTACAACAAAATGGAATTGATGATCGTTTGTGCGTCGCGTTTGCTGGAGGATGGGCGACTCGTCACCGTCGGAACCGGAGCACCCTGTGCGGCAACGATGCTGGCCCAACGTCTGCATGCTCCTCACCTCGTGATGTTTTTCGAAGCCGGCGGCGTCGCCCCGCTGCTGCCCACCATGCCCATCAGTGTGGGCGATTCCAGAACCTTTTATCGCGGCTTGATGGCCACAAGCATGTGCGACATCATGGAAACGTGTCAACGCGGCTTGATGGATTACGCATTCCTGGGCGGTGCACAAATTGATCCGTTCGGCAATCTTAACTCCACCATCATCGGTGCCAATTACCAGAAACCGAAAGTGCGATTGCCGGGCAGCGGTGGCGCATGTGACTTGGCTTCCTTTTGTTGGCGCGTCATCACGCTCACGAATCACGATAAACGTCGTTTTGTTCCCAAACTGGATTTCCTGACCTCGCCTGGATACCTAACCGGTCCGGGTGCACGCGAAGCGGCGGGACTGCCCTCCGGGACAGGCCCATATCGCGTGGTCACGGACTTAGCCATTTTGGGTTATCACGAAACCTCTAAACGGATGGAAGTGATAAGCCTGCATCCGGGGGTGACGCTGGAACAGGTGCAGGATAATACTGGCTTCCCTCTCGGCGTGCGTCAACCTTTGGAACAAACAAAACCACCCACGGAAACAGAACTGCAGCTGCTCCGCACACAGGTCGATCCTCATCGGTACCTCATTGGCCGTGCGAGCTAGTCCACTTTTCATTCCTTCATATCGCCTCAAACCGGGCCGCGTATTCTTGCAACATACCGTCAGGATGGAAGTTGAAAACCACCTTGTCCGTGGCATGCCACATCCCGGCCTCAAAGGCAAACACAACGGTTGCCATTTTCGCCAAATCTACGGCTGGTAAGCCTTCCATGTCGCCATCGGGTATCGCCTCGAATTGGATGGAGACGCCATACAAAACCACATATCGATCCGTACGCCGATCCTTGGCCAAACGGAAATCAGGTTCCCAATCGATCTGCTTCCAGATCAAGCCGCGTGGCTTGCCAGAAGCCTTTGCCTGGTTGAAAAAGTCATTTTCCAAGCTTGCGTGTTGCTCCTGGAAGAGTTCTAGCAACTTCTGCCTTCGCCATTGGGCAAAAGGCCGGCGCAACGCCCCAAAGCCTAACAACAGTAGCAAAATGATGATCAAGACAATGATCAAACCATGCCAGATCGTCAACCAGGCCAGCATACCCGACTCCCAACCCGCGGGCTCGAACCAGGAACCACCAGCGATTCCGTTCGATTCAATTCGGTTTAGCGTTTATAGTATGAATGAACCGGCAATCGGATGATTTGCCTTATCAACGGTGTTACAACTTGAATTCCAGCATAAGCCATGAACGCATCTGCAGACACCCCTCGACTACCAACGCCAGAAGAAGCACGATCGACTCTGATCGACTGGGGGCAGTTGTTTTATCAACGACGCTGGTGCGATGCCGGCAGCGGTAGTTTCAGCGTGGTCATCCAGCGTAATCCGTTGCAATTGTTGTTCACAATACCCAACCGCGATAAACGCCGATTGCAGGATGGCGATTTCTGCGTCATCGATGCCCAAGGGCAAACGGAGCCGTCCAACCCAAACTTAGCCATTTCGGAAGCACCCATTCACGGCGTCATTGCCGAGTATTTGCCACACGTGCAATATATCGTGCATACGCAATCCGTGTGGTCGTCCTTGATTTCCGAATCCCAATTCCCCCAAAACAACCTGGTGCTGGAAGGCTTCGAAATGCTCAAAGGATTGTCCGGGATCACGAATCATACGGCCAAAGTTCATTTGAAGATTTATGACAATACCCAGCAAATCGGCGAACTGACACGCAGACTCAGGCTGGTCTTCCCGGAAGCCACACCTGCCCTGCGTTACGGCTTCATCCTCAAACGGCATGGATTATTTACCTGGGGCAAAGATGCTGAGGAAGCACGCCGACATCTGGAAACACTTGAATACATGTTCGAATTGTTGCTGCAAAGATCGTTGTTTTTTCCAGATGCTGCGAAAGGATTCGTTTGATGAATCAGTGGACCGAAGGTTGTGTGACGGGATTGTCAAGCGGCTCGTCCTTGAATCAAAGCACTGTACCGCATAAACTCCCTTCTATCCGCCCAGCCTTGATTTGATGGCTGATCCGAGAAAAGGCCCCATGCACAAGCAAGCGCAATACATCATTCTTAAACTCTCGGGCACATTACTGCGTCCGGATTATTTTACGTCTGTTTTATACCCGCACGCCCGTCAACAAATGTATTTATTTTTACGGCGTAATTGGTGCCATCCAACGGTGGCTGCAGCTCGCGAACGCTTTGCCCGCGATCAAGGGGCTGAATCCTTTGAAGAGTGGATGGGTGGCCCTGGTTTACCACCCGAATATGCTTATGAACGCTTTCGTGAAGTGATTCTCAGACAACTGATCGAGCAACTTTACGGTGAACCCCTGCCTATGCTCCTTGGCCTACTGTGGGAAGAACAACTGAAAGCGGGATTGATCGAAGGTATTGTCGTTCCTGAATCGAACGTCCTGCTACATTCCTGGAGCAAGTCGGGACGGAAGATCGCTTTTTTCTCCCCGAGCCATGCCGCTCTGGAACGGTTAATCACTCAATACAATGAACATGAGAATTTAGCTCGGATGTGCGATTGCCACATTGGTTCGGAGTTGGGTTCAGCGGTCGATCCTGTGACGTATCGCCAGATTGCTGAAAAATTACAAATCAAACCCCAGCAAATGCTCTACATTGCCAACGATGCGCATTCGCTTGTGCATGCGCATGAAAGTGGTTGCATGACTGCCTGGCTTGCTGCCGACGCCTCGACCAACAGCCCGCTCCCATTGCACCGCATCAACTCGTTACAAGAAATCGTCTTCGCTTAAAAATGGTACGCTCAAAACAAGCAGCCCACCTGATAAGTGACCATTGCACCCAGGTAAGCCAATCCGGTCATGTAGGTGAAGGTAAATAGCGGCCAACGCCAACTGTTGGTCTCACGTTTGATGACGACTAAAGTGGACACGCACTGACAACAAAGCGCGAAAAACACCATGAGCGACAATGCCACAGGTATCGTAAATACAGGACGACCTGCTAATGGACTGTTTCGATCATACTTGGAACTTTGCAGCCTGGCCGTCAATGCTTGGCGGGCTGCTTCATCCTCAACATCGACCTCCCCCTCGTCATAGATGATGCCCAAGGTGCCCACGACGATTTCCCGGGCAGGAAAACTCGCCAGGGTAGCCGTGCCGATGCGCCAATCCCAACCCAATGGTCGCACCGCTGGCTCAATCCATTGTCCAAATCGGCCGAGGTAACTTTGGGTTCGCCATTCCTGCAACAACCGTTTCTGCTCATGCTCCAATTGCTGCAACCGTTTGGCCTGGTCGGCGTCGGAGTTCGCCCATTTTTGCAGTTCATCGATCTCGCTTTTCAACTCAGCCAGTTTGAGGTCATACCGCCGCCCCTGGGCATCCGTGCAAGGAAAATAAAGCAGCGCCCAAACCACGATCATGCTGGCCAGGATCAAGGTGGCCGCCCTGCGAACAAATGCCCAACCACGCTCGAACATACGATGGATCACCAGCTTGATCGCGGGCCATTGGTAAGCTGGCATTTCGAGCATGAAAAGGGGTTTCTCGCCTCGCAACAACGTTTTTTTGAGCAGGAAGGCAACCAGCGGGGCCGCGATCAAACCCACCAGGTACATGCAAAAAATGACCACCGCGGGAACCCACCACCCCATACCTTCAAAAAATGCCCAACTGAGCAACACATACAACGGCAACCGGGCTGAACAACTCATCAAAGGGGCAATCAAAATCGTCGCCAGACGATCACGCCGATTTTCAATAACGCGCGTGGACATGATGCCCGGAATAGCACAAGCAAAAGAGGACAACAATGGAATAAAGGATTTACCACCTAAGCCACAGCGGGCCATGATCTTGTCCATCAGGAAGGCTGCCCTGGCCATGTAGCCACAATCCTCCAAGATGGCAATGAATGCAAAAAGAATCATAATCTGTGGCAAGAAGATGAGCACACTGCCCACCCCCTCCAACACACCGGATATCAGCAGGTTCCTCAGCATGCCCGGCTCGAGGCTCTGCGTCACCATCGAAGCCATGCCTGCAATGCCCGCTTCGATCAGTTTCATGAAAGGCCTGGCTCCCACGAACAGCCCCATGAACATGAGAAAGAACACCGAAAGGAACACCAGTGTGCCCCATACGTTATGCATCAAGAGCGCATCGATGCGGCTCGTCCACGTGGCTTTGTGTTCGGTCTGCCGCTGCAGGCAGTCACGCAACCGATCTTTGATCCAACCGTAACGAACACGCGCTTCAATTTGCGGAACGGGACATTGGGTCGCCAGCAATCGGTTGCGTGCCTCCTCCAATTGTGCTTGACCTTCCGCGCCAAAATGCTGCCGGAATCGCTCCTCGGTCGTGCCTCCACGATCGATGAGTAGTCTTTGGACCAACACCTTCGGCCAACCTTGATGGCTGACAGCAGGATGCTGATTGAGCCGTGCATGCCACTGATCGACTTCGGCACGGAAGGCTTCGGGAAAGCTTGGATAATCGTGTGGCGATGCCTGTTGCGATGCATCTGCTAAACAACGTTGCAGCTCAGGCACTCCCATTTTTTTATGGGCTTGCATAGGCACCACGGGAATGCCTAGATGCTTGCTTAAGCGGACAACGTCCAATTGCAACCCTTTGTTTGCAGCCACATCCATCATGTTGAGGGCTAAGATGACAGGCTTGCCCAGTTCGAGCAATTGCGTGGTCAAATACAGGTTTCGCTCGAGATTCGAAGCATCCACGATATTTAAGATGATGTCTGGTCGTTCGGAGGCATCTTGCTGCCCCAGGAGAATATCAATCGTGATCATTTCGTCCGGACTGCGCGGGGCGAGGCTGTAAGTTCCAGGCAGATCGATCAATACAAACGACACATCGCCTGACGTGAACGAACCCACTTTTTTCTCAACAGTCACTCCTGGGTAATTGCCGATCCGCTGACGCAAGCCGGACAACGCGTTAAACAAGCTCGATTTGCCTGTGTTGGGATTGCCGACCAGAGCCACCACCACACGTTTGGGTGACGTTGGCGAGTTGTTTGTCACAGCAGCGGTTTGATGGTCAGCAGAATGGGATGCAAAAGCCGAAGGGTTCATTGAACGATGACTCGGGCAGCTTCATTGCGGCGTAAACTAAGCAAATAGCCACTCACTCGAATTTCAATTGGATCACCTAACGGTGCAACCGTCACGAATTCGACTTGCTCCCCCTCCAAAATGCCCATTTCCATGAGGCGCTGGCAAATATGATCATGACCGATGATCTGGTGAATCAATCCCGTATCACCCGGTTTCATGTCACTTAAGGGAATCATAAGTTGCACTGCTAAGATGCGGGGATGGGACGTACGAAAACCGTCTGATGATCATTGAGTCGCAGGCTCAATCGTGCATCACCAACTTGGACCAAACAGGGAGAGCCGCGCTGAATCATGCGGATGGCAGATCCAACTAAAATCCCAAAATCTGCCAAACGTGCAACAAAATGAGGATCACCTTCCACGTTGGTGATCTCAGCTAATTCGCTATCTTGCAAGTACTCGAGTGGAAGCATGGCACACTCTTATGGCTAACTTCCTGCTAATGAGATTCATTCTCAATAATCCTATCGGCATTTGTTTTCTTCGTCAAGCATTCATTTATTCGAATAAGGTAAAGTTCTGGATGCGAATTACGTAAATGATTGACCCAAAATTACCTAGGACGATGGCTCAACTCTCAATCAACATGGTTTGTTCTCGGTCCGGTCCGACCGAAACAATCTTTACAGGTATCCCGATGAGTTGTTCAATACGCTGCAAATATCGTGTCGCAGCGGCCGGTAAATGGCTCCGAGAAGTCAGAGTGGAAATATCTTGTTTCCACCCTGACAGCCACTCATACACCGGTTTACAGCGAACCAATTGCGCTGTATCACTGGGAAAGGACTCGAGGCGTTGCCCATCACATTCATAAGCCACGCAAATAGCCAATTGATCGAAATCGCTCAGTACATCCAGCAGCATCAATGCCAATTCATCTGCTCCTGCCAGTGCGGCACTATAGCGAACGGCTACGGCATCGAACCAACCGCAGCGCCGTGGCCGCCCGGTCACTGTGCCATATTCCTTTCCCGTCTGGCGAATCTGCTCACCGACTTGATCAAACAACTCGGTGGGCATCGGGCCTTCACCCACCCGGGTGGTGTATGCTTTAATCACTCCAACAACGCGATCCAATCGACGTGCCGACAAGCCGGACCCCGCCCAGATTCCGGTGGCGGAACTGTTGGAACTGGTGACGTATGGATAGGTGCCATGGTCCACATCCAAGAGCGATCCTTGCGCTGCTTCGAATAAGATGGATCGGCCCGCTTGAGATTGCGATTGCAGCCAGGTGGTCGTGTCTTTGACCAATGGCTTCAGCTTTTGACCATAAGCAGCATAAGCAACTGTCAGTTGCTCGGCATCAAAAGGTTCCCCATCAGGGTCAAGTGCATTCAATATTCTGTTTTTGACAGGAACAATCTTGTCCAAACGTTGCCGCAAGTGCTTGGCGTCCAACAATTCGCCAACGCGAACCGCATAGGCTCGTCCTACTTTATCCTGATAACAAGGCCCGATGCCCCGCCCCGTGGTGCCGATCGGCCTGCCTGACAGCTTTTCGTGCGCCGCTTCTTCTTTTATGTGATATGGGAAAATGACGTGGGCACGATCGCTGAGAAACAAGCGACCATCGGTGTGCACACCGGCTGCTTGCAGCTTTTCCCACTCTTCAAAGAAGCTGGCCGGGTTGATGACGATGCCGCCAGCCATAACCGCCAACTTGTTCGGCCGAATGACGCCCGTTGGGATCAAAGATAATTTGAACTTTTGGCCTCCGTGCACAACGGTGTGCCCTGCGTTTGACCCGCCATTGTAGCGAACGATGATGTCATGATGCTCGGCCAAAATATCGACAATTTTGCCTTTGGCTTCATCGCCCCATTGCAGCCCAACAACACAGGTGGTTTTATTCATGATGATCAATCCGCTCTTGCCATCTTAAAACAAAAAGAACTCCGAACGGCAGCGTCCGAAGTCATGGTCTTCCGTACCGCAATTTAGGAGCCAAAGCCTACCACGTCAAGGCAACGATGCCGAACTGCTTTGACCATCATTGGTTTCGAGCAGGTTTTTGACAACCTTTCATGACCAATGAACAACCATTTTATCTCCGACACTTGCACCGCAAAAACGCGCAGCATGCCCCATCACTTGAGCGACCTCGACCAAATCATCGCTGGAAAACAAAGCCACCAGTTCACCGGGTTGTGCATCGCCATAGGTGTTCACCCACCGAGCACGATGCGGACCGATGGTGACTTCCGACACTTGTTTCTTTTGCAGCGATGGTCGCTCTAGGCTGCTGAGCAAATTGCCAAAATCATCAATAAAAATCACCTCCGAACGAACCTCCTGTGCCAACCATTCGGGGAGGGGCCAAGGCATCGACCGCCATTCTTGCAACAATGGGCCGACGTCACTTACCGGAAAACCGCTTGCCAATTGAGCTGCAGCCGGTGCAAATAGGTCTCGCCCATGGAAGGTTGAACTGACCACGTCACGGCGGCATTGCGGATGGACAACCTCCCGCACCTGAATATCACCCAGGCGCGGCAGCCAGGTCCACACGCCGTTATCCGGAACCAGAAGGAGTTGCTCATGCCATTCGACAAGAAGAATTTTCCGCGTCGTGCCAACACCTGGATCAATCACTACGACATGAATCGTTTCCGCAGGAAAATGTTGCAAAGCAGATCGCAGAAAAAAAGCAGCATGCCGCAGTTGCTGTGGCGGTATGGAATGGCTCAAATCCACGATCTTCGCTTGAGGACACCTCGCGAGAATGACACCTTTCATGGCAGCACCATATGGGGAGGACAAGCCAAAATCAGTGGTCAGGGTTATCAAACTTCTCGCGAAATTGTTCACGTTGTCCTTTTCCTGATTAAAAGCATGACGGCGCCACGTTGAGCAATTCAACTGCTCGCTGGTAAGTTGAACGACATTTGGCTATCATAATTTAGTGAACTTTCTAGCATCGGCATAATGCGCCAGTGGAATTGCCATGATTCTGGTCGGTCAAAAAATCGGTCCATTTGAAATCGAAAAAGAACTCGGTAGTGGTGCGATGGGGACGGTTTACCGGGCCACGTACACGAACACCGGGCGACCCGTGGCCATCAAAGTCATTGTTGCCGGCATGGGAGATAACGAACGGGTACAGCAACGCTTCGACCGCGAAGCCGCCATTCTCAAGCAACTTAAACATCCCAATATCGTTCGCCTGCTGGCGGTGGGGCGTTATCACCGTTCGCCCTTTTATGCCATGGAATTTATAGAAGGCGAACCCCTGGATCAAATCCTGCAGCGCCGGGGCAGGCTCACGTGGGAAGAAGTGGTTGATATCGGCCAGCAGTTGGGTACCGCGCTGCAGCACGCCCATGAAAACGGCATCATCCACCGCGACCTTAAACCTTCCAACATCATGATCGCCAAGGGGGGCGTGGTCAAGCTTACGGACTTTGGCATTGCCAAGGACACGGATGTCACGGGTCTAACCTCCGCCAATTCCACGGTGGGTACGGCCGCCTACATGTCTCCAGAACAGTGCCGCGGCGAACGTGACCTAACCCCTAAATCGGATTTGTATTCATTCGGCATTTTGATGTACGAATTGCTCACTGGGAAAAAGCCCTTCTACGCCGAGAACGCCATGGACATGTTTATTCAGCATGTGCAAGGCTCCTTTGAACGGCCGGCCTCGATCGTGATGGACATTCCCATTTGGTTGGACAATCTGGTTTGCCAATGCATGGAGAAAAAGCCGGATCAACGGCCATTGGATGCCAAAACGGTGGCGGAAGCATTGGTTGAAGTGAAGCAAAAAGTCGAAACCTTGCAAAGCGTGGGTGAAGACACGATCAGAAAATTCAACTCACGCAAAGCAGCAGATGGCGATGGCGCTAACGTCTCGACCCAACGCAAACGCAAACGTAAAACCAATACCGGTTCCTCTGCGGATGCAGCGAAAAAATGGATCAGCGTCGTCGGACTGAGTTTGCTCTTGGCTGGGATGGTTGGCTTGCTCATCTTTTTGTTGCAACCCGCGAGTGCCGATCAACTCTATGAATCGGGCATGAAACTCGTTCAAGAAGGGGATAAATTGTTTGCGGACGCCAATCCCGAGGTTCAAGCCAATAGTTATTACAAATGGGCCGATGCAGAAGAAAAGTACTTTAATAAGTTACTGGCCAAATACCCTGAACATGCCTTGGCGAAAAAGGCACAACAACAAGTGAATTACATCCAGTCGGGCAAGCTCTACCTTCGCGGTTTACCCAAAATCAGCAGCAAAGATTGGATGAAAGCAAAGGAAGTCGGCTTTGACGAATTGCTAAAACGTTACCCCGCGGCCAAAGCCAACAATGCACCTGAGATCAAGTTCATCGAAAAAGCCCGCAACCTGCTCGCGCCCTATGAAGCCCCAAAATTGCTGGAGATCGGCACGGAAAAATATCGGATCTTGATGAATCAGCGCAATGCCTATGATCCCCTCAATCAATCCGTTTGGGACCAGGCCAAGGATAATTTAGGCCTGTTGGTTGAGCGTTATCTGCCCATCGACAACGACGATGCCAAAAAGGGTGCCATTTATTATGAAGTGCTGTTGTGCTTCGAGTCAGCCATCCAAATGGTAAAGCAAAACCGCAATTCGTTGAATGACGCCGAAGGCTTGGTCATGAAGGCTGTGGTGGAAGAATTGAAAGACAAACCAGACCCAGCAGTCATTCGACAACGCTGGAACGAAGTCAAAGCATTCGGCGACACCGTACAGGGACTGGATGCCAAGGCCAAGGACTTGCCTAAATTCCGAGGCTATATCAAATTGGCTGAAGAACGACTCTTCCGCATGCCCGCCAGCTAAACGAAAACCAATGAACTGATTTCATCTCATTGAGGTAACTTCATGTGGTCCAAGCAACGGCCCAAAAGCGGCAATGCCTTTGAGCGCGCTCAAAGAACCATACCAGGCGGAGTCAACAGCCCTGCCCGAGCTTTTGGTGCCGTCGGCGGCACTCCCATTTTCATTGACCACGCCCAGGGACCTTTCTTGGTGGATGTTGATGGGAACCAATACGTGGACTACATCGGTTCCTGGGGGCCCATGATTCTTGGCCATGCCCATCCAAGTGTGGTTGAAGCCGTCGTAAAGGCCATGGGCCAAGGCAGCAGTTTTGGTGCTCCCACCGAGCGTGAGTCACAGCTGGCGGAACTCGTGATTCAGTGCATGCCATCCATCGAAATGGTGCGGTTCACCAGTTCGGGCACGGAAGCAGCCATGAGCGCGATTCGACTGGCACGAGGTTTTACGGGCCGTGATCGCATCATTAAATTCGCGGGGTGTTATCATGGACACGTGGATAGTTTGCTCGTTGAAGCTGGTTCCAGTGCCACGACATTAGGTGTTCCCAATAGCCCCGGCATTCCTCTAGGTGCCACCCAGGATACGCTGCTTTTACACTTCAACGATTGCCAGGGCTTGCACGAGGCCTTTCAAAAACATGGAGCATCCATCGCAGGCGTGATTGTTGAACCCGTGGCCGGCAACATGGGTCTGGTGCCCCCCACTCCCGACTTTCTCGCGACGCTCCGCGAACGAACAGCCAAACACGGCAGTCTGCTGATTTACGACGAGGTCATGACTGGCTTCAGACTAAGCCTGGGTGGAGCGCAGGCATTGTTGCAGCAGTCGCCTGACCTGACCATACTGGGGAAAATCATAGGCGGCGGCTTGCCGGTTGGAGCGTTTGGCGGGCGTAAGGAAATCATGAAAAAGGTGATGCCCAGTGGACCGGTATTTCAGGCGGGCACCTTATCGGGCAACCCCCTGGCCATGGCCGCCGGCATAGCGACACTGCAACAGCTAATAGAGCACCCGCCGTACGAGCTACTCGAACAACGCTCCGCCAGGCTTGCAAGCGGTATAACACAAGCCACTAGCGAATGTTGTATCCCCCATCGATTCCAACGCCTTGGCAGCATGTTTACCCTGTTTTTTACCGACCAGTCGGTTGTCGACTATGCCACCGCTAAGGCTTCGGATACAAACTTATTTGCCCGCTTTTTCTGGTCATTGTTGGATCAAGGCATCTATTGGCCGTGCAGCCAATTCGAGGCGGCATTCTTATCGGTCGCCCATGATGAACCTTTGATCGATCGTACGATTGCAGCGGTTCGATTAGCACTGCAACGTTTGCAACAAGATGCAAAAAAATAGCCCGCATACTCTTGATTCAGATACCGAATCATGTCAGGCTAGGCGAGGAAGCCGAGATAAAATACAACGAAGGTACTGAACGCCTTCCATTTGCACTCATACAGGTAGCTCGCCATGCCGAATGCCCATGACATGAAGCCATGTCCATATTGTGGTGAATCGATCAAAGTCAACGCCATCAAGTGCCGTTTCTGCAATGAGTTTCTTGAAGAAGAAAATGGCGATGACGATGGTTCGGCCGACTTCTTGCAATGGTTGTTTCCGGTTGGGGTCAACCTTTGGGCCATGATTTCCTGTTACGTGGGCATTCTTGCCTTGATCCCGGCGCCAGCCCTAGGATGGGTGTATTCAATGACGGCTTTCCCAACGGATGCCGCGACCACCAAAAGTGTTTTAACGTATGCCAGTGTGGTCAACGCTTTGTTGGGGGTATCGGCCATCATTTTGGGCATCGTGGCTTTGCTGCAAATCGTGCAGTCTGAAAAGCCCGGCCTGGGCCGAGCCATTTTTGGTGTGATTGCAGGTTTAGTTGGAGCGCTGATCTACCCCATCCTGACGCTTGTTTGGTTTATTCCTACTTACCTTAGCCGATAGTCACCTGGGCCATTGATTGGTTTGCGCGAAGTCTTTCATGCGCTAGGCACGGTGGCTCTATTGCCACCCTGCAAAATCAATTGTTATCGACCAAGCTTGACCTTTTACTTTAATCAAAATTCGGGTTGTAAGCATTTTGTAAGGTTTTCTCTCGAAAGCTACAATTGGGTCGTGGCTTTACAAAGGAACAAGCACTGCTTGCTGACGGTTCCGTAAGAAATCCGTTTATGTAAATGATTGATTGAAAAAGGGTTTCGATCAAATATCAAGCTTTGCCGTTGAAAAAAAACACATTGGCATCGTGCTTGCATTTTCAATGCTCGTCAACGACACATGCAACTTACGATTAGGAGTTTCCAAGAATGCCTGCACGAATCGCTGAACTGCTTCGCCTGCGAGATTCCTTGGCCAAGCTGAGCTCCACGCAAGAAGAATTGGCGGCTGCAGACGATGCGCCGTTCGTGATTTATCTCACGGAGCGCATGCTACGTGATATCGATGATTGTCGCAAACAATGCCTGAAATTGCAGCGTCGGGCAGCTTGGCCTTCTTTGAACTAAATGGCCTGTTGGCCTTGTGTTGGATTGCCCGAACCATCACGACCGCTACAACAAGCAGACTTTCTCCCAAATTGGCTAGATGATTGAACCTCCTCCCTGTCCCCCCTGAACGGTCGGAAGTGTCCCCCCACTTCCGACCGTTTGATTGTTTGCGCACGTCAAGAGTCCTAATTCAAGCGCGACCCAATCCGTGAGACTTCTCCGGAAGATCGTTAAAGCCCCTACGCTGACTACCACCGGCTGGATAAGAGCAACAAGCTGAGTGAGATTGGCCAAGCGAGGTGATAGCGCAAGCGCAACCCAGACGATAATGAGCCAGCATCACGGTCAGGATATTAACCGTGGTCAAACCAACGAGGGCGGGTCAGGGGCAGAATCCTGTAATCGCCAGCATCCCAAACCGACTCTTCGGAAGAGTCGGTCCCCTCGAGGTTAAACAGCCTGGCAATGTTGATCGAAGAAGGTCAACAAAGACGAAACTTCGCAAGGAGGCATGATCATGAGAATGCGCTGGGTCGCATCCCTATTGTCCGCAGTCGTTGCCTTGACCAGCTTCGGTATGGCAACAGCGGGTGATTGCGGCTGTGCGACGGCAGTGAACGGCGGGCCTTGTGGCGACCCCTGTGGTCTAGCTGCGTTGAAGGCTCGGCTGCGTCCCACTTACCGGCTGGTTTACGACACGGTCCATGAGAAGAAATTCCACACTTGCTACCAGACCGTGGAAGAGATCTCCTACAAACCCGTGACGAAGACTTGCTACCGCGACGAAATGCGGACCTGCTACAAAACCGTGCACGAAGTGCAATTTCAGGCCGTCGAACAAGAATGCACCAAGACGGTCTGCGAAACCCACTACAAAGAATGCAAACAACTCGTTTGCAAACCCGTTTACAAAACGGAAATGAAGACCATCACGGAGTGCGTTTGCAAGCCCGTTCAGGAAACGCATTACAAGGATTGCACCTACACCGTATGCAAACCGGTCCAGGAAACCATCCAGGATCCGCCTTGTGAATACATGGTGCCTAAGCAGATTTGCGAAACCCATTATCGCGAAGTCTGCAAAAAAGTGTGCAAGCCGGTCCAAGAGACGGTCATGAAGAAATGCTCCTACATCGTGTGCAAGCCCGTTCAGGAAACCATTGTGAAAGAAGTGTGCTGCACGGTGTGCAAGCCCGTTGAAGAAACGTGCTACAAAGATGTCGTCAAGAAAGTTTGCAAGCCCGTTTGTGAAATGAAGATGGTCAAAAAGACCGTCTATGAAGATTGCTGTGAAACCTATTGCGTGCCGGGCAAGAAGTATGTGCGTTTGGTTCACGAAGACGGTTGCAGCTACACCGATCCTTGCACGGGCCACACCTGCAGCAAGAGCGGCGGCTGGAAAATCGTCACCTGTCAAGAACCGCCACAAACCCGTACCCGCACCGTCAAGAAGCCACGCGTGGTGTGCGAACAAGTCCCTTGCACCCGCATGGTGGAAGAATGCGTGACCGAACGCGTTGCTTACAAAGTGACCCGGATGGTCCCCACGACTGAAGTGAAGAAAGTACCCGTGACCGTGGTCCGCAATGTGCAAGAAACCGTCACCAAAGAAATTCCCGTGACGACGACCCGCGTGGTTCAGGAAAATGTGGTCGAACGCATTCCTTACACCACGTCGCGAACGATCTATGGTGCTTATGTGGATGACAAAGGTGTTGGACATCCGACCGAACAGTTCGCTTCGACGAGCAGCGGCGGCAATGTCGCAGGCGGCAGCAGCTCAAGCCAAGGTCCCGGCCAAGGCGGCCAGCCGACCACCCGCTTCGTGGAAGGCGCCAAGATCGTGCGTCAGAATCCGCCACGCGTGGTCACCCGGATGGTGGCCGAAAACGTCACCCAGCGCGTGCCCTACACGGTCACCCGCGTGGTGCAAGAACAGGTCACCCGTCAAGTTCCCGTTACCACTGTGCAGATGGTGCAGGAAGAAGTCGTGAATCGCGTTCCTTACACGGTCGCCAAGCAAGTACCGGTCAAAGTGACGAAGCATGTTCCTGTTTGCGTGTCGAAACAAGTGCCCTACACGTTCTGCGTGAAAGTGCCTTACCAGACAACCGAATGCGTCCCGGTCAAATGCACCAAGAAAGTGCCTGTGACCTGGTGTGAAGACGTCTGCAAATGCCGCGTCCGCAAAGAGCGCGTTTGGGAATGCTGCACGCCATGCTGCACGCCGTGCCCGACCCCATGCGATCCTTGCGATCCATGTGCTTGCAAGCCTCAGTGCACCGGACTGCTGCATCGCATTTTTGCCAAACGTCTCTGCTGCGAAACGCCCTGTGGCGGTTGTGGCTGTGGTTCAGCAACCACGACGACAACAACCAAACCGGTGGAATCCAGCCCGATGCCGACCCCTGGCAAGTAAGGTCGCAGTAACCCTCGGATAAAAACCAAGCCCCACGGGAGTATTCCTGTGGGGTTCTTTTGTTTGGTGCGGGTGTCTATGGTGTTACTGAATCACGTTGAGATACCAGGTAAACAACACCACCGACATGACATGAAACAGCAAAAAAAGCCCACCCCACAAGGTTAATACATAATGCGCCAACAAGGAGGGATCATCGATTTGCAATAGTTCTGCGTGTATGGCCTCGATGCATTCCTTTTCAACCATTTGTCCGGAACCTTGAAAGCGCAATTGAACCGTATGCCAAAAAGGGCGAACATCGACGGTTAACGTCAAATCAGCTTCAGGCCAACGAATTTGTTTGTTCTCCATATTGAATGTTCGAGCGAGGGACTGAGTCACTTTTTCAAAAAGAGGCTGCACGCATTGTGGCGGGACGCGCATGATGACGTATTGTCGCGACTGCTTCTGGATAAACAGCCAAGTTAAGTAAATGATCCAAAACAGGTAAATACCATAGCCAATGCCGTAGGCCATCCAACCATACCGAAACAACCAAGCGAGCATCCATGTTGGCGGCCCCAGGAGCAAAACGCCCGAACTGGCTAAGATCAATTGCAACGCGTTGTGTTTACCCGTCATCAGCAAGGGTGACCTGCGAGCATGCACCCGCATGGCCAGGTACAACAGATAAACGGTCAATGGGAACAGTATACATGTCCACTCCATGGCGTAGGGAGCAACACGTTTGAGCGTTTCAAAAATAAACGCGCGATTCAATCTCAAGACCTCCCTGGCTCGATCTACCTTGTCATAAGCCGTGGATTTGGTTATACGCCCATCCCTGTCGTCATATACGAAATCGACGCTTCCATTATGGTATGGAGTTGCCGAATCATGACACACTGGATGGTTTTGCACAGCGCCATGATGATTGCATATCTGGCGTGGAATCCCCCTGCCCCAACCCAACCACAACTGATCCTGCAGCCCTCGACTGTTAACCTTGGACTGTTAAAAGTGGGTCAGGTCATTGAGCAATCCATTACGGTGCATAATCCAACGAACGCGCCCATACACGTGACGCAATTGAAGTCCAGTTGTGGCTGCACCAGGCAACGCATGGAACCTTCTGTCATACCAGCTCACGGCCACGCCCAGTTGCAATTACAACTCAACACGCTCAGCCGAACCGCAGGTCCACAAGGTTGGCGCGTGCAATTGTTTAGTGATGGCTCTCCGGGTGCGGCCTTGGCTGAATTGCTCGTCCAAGCTCAGCTCGAACAAGAGCTTGTCGTTTCACCAGCCGAATTTACCCTTTATGGTGGAACCCGCACCACAACCCATCGCATCCAAATACGTGATTTGCGGCCTCAAACGCGGCTCCGTGTGGTGCAGCTAGAAAGCAGTTCCCCATGGATTAAGGCAGAGCTGCTACCCCGTCAGGACGAAACGGATGGGAAAACCGTGCTTATCCAAATGACGATTGAAGGACGGTTCGACGTCGGGTTGCATGAGGAACGACTTTTGATTCACACGGATGATTCCCACTACGCTCTTTTACAGGTGCCAATCACAATCCACCGACGTGGCAGCCAGCGCTATACAAGTTTGCCAGCTCAAATAGACTTCCGTTCGGCCAGTGGCAGCGCCATTGCCAAACGCATGATCACGATTCGCGACAGCCAAGGCGAACCTATCCCTATCACTCAAATATCTAGCACCTCCAAAGCCATTACGGCTGAAATCATCCGTGCGGAAAAGGGCTATGTCCAGATCGAAGTGAAATGGCAGGCAGCACTCCACACGCCAGGCCAACAGACGCTACAAATTCACTTGCAAAATCAAGCCAAACCCCACGTCATACCGATGGTTTTTGATTAAGCTAATAGATGAACTACGTTAAAATAGGTAAGCATTGTTGAGTTGTAGTGGCAGCTATATCGAACGAATATGAGAAAATGGAACTCATGGTTATTTCATGCTTGAAGTTGGCATGTTAGTCGATATTATTGCTTACCAGAAGAGTTCAGTATTGGCAAAAAGAGGTGGGTCATGTTTCAGGAATCTGCAATGGAGTTGGACTTTATTGAAGAGCTTCGTATGCGTCGGTGGGCACGTGAGAACTATGTCCCCCACACACGTCGTGAAGACTCCTGGCATCCAGTCATTCTGGATGAAATGGCCAAGAAGGATCGCGATCTCATGTCCAAAACAGAGCCTGCATTTTCTTCGGTTGCTTAATCAAGCTTTTGCTGTTGGCCGTTCTTAACCCAGCTACGAGGCTGGGTTTTTTCATGGATTTTCATCCGTTTCATCGCGTCGCAAGCCAAGGGCTGCGAGTTCACGATCACTCAAAGCTGCAAGCGTTTGTAATACCAAATCCCTGCCCCAATCTTCATTCTCAATGGCTGCCTGATCAGGCAAATCGCCGTTTACAACTTGAACCGCAATGGCATAGGCTTCAGCCGTGCTCAAATCAAATAGCGAACGCAGCTCGGTTTGACCATCATGGGTTGCCATTCTATGCCTTTTATGCAAATACCACTTGAGCCTTGCCCGCACGTACTTCGCCGATCACCTGTGTCGGACATTGCAACTCATTTAATTGGTTGACGATGCTATCTGCAAAATACTCTCGTACAATCATGACGAATCCTATTCCCTGATTGAAGACGCGGTCCATTTCATCCTGCTCGATGTTTCCCAGTTGTTGCAACCACGAAAAAACGGGTGGCGGCTTCCAGCTATGTCGCTTTATGATGACTTCACATTGCTTCGGCAAGATGCGTGGAATGTTGTCCACCAAGCCGCCGCCGGTGATATGGGCCATACCACGAACGACCTGCTTCACGGCATAATGCTGGAGAACCTGAATGACGGGCCGAACATAGATACGCGTCGGCTCCAACAACACTTCGCCGACGGTCTGAGCCAATTCAGGAACATATTGATCGCAGCGCAACTTTGCGTGGTCGAACACCACCTTGCGAACGAGACTGTAACCATTGGAATGTACACCCGTGCTCGCTAATCCGAGAACGACATCGCCAGGCTGTATCGCTTTGCCGGTGACCATGCGGTCTTTTTCAACGACACCAACGCAAAAGCCAGCCAAATCGTAATCCCCCGGCTGATAAAAATCCGGCAGAATGGCGGTTTCGCCGCCTACTAGTGCACATTCCGCTTCCAGGCAGCCATCGCTGATGCCCTTCAAGATTTGCCGGGTGAGCGTCGGGTCATCCTTGGACATGGCCAGGTAATCGAGGAAAAAAAGTGGTTCACCACCCGTGCACAGACAGTCGTTGACGCTCATCGCTACCAGGTCAATGCCCACGGTATCATGCTTATGCATCAGCATGGCGATCTTCAATTTGCTGCCAACGCCATCCGTTGAACTGACCAGCACTGGCCTGCGGTAATTCTTGGCGAATAAGCGACTGTTGAAGTCGATGCTGACCAGGCTGGCGAAACCGCCAAAGCCATCCAAAACCCGCGGCGTGTGCGTGCGCCGCACCAAGGGGGCGATTTGTGCCAGGCTTTCTTCATAGAGGTCTAAATCCAGCCCAGCATCTCGGTATGTTATTTTTGCCATGCAGACATGCTAACAAGCCCCACACAAGAGGAAAGGGGGCAGTTCAAGAATGCTGATGATATTGCGATAGCTGCTGGTTACTTTTCCGGCTCATACCGGCAAATGGCATCTAAGCTAGGCAATGCATGCCACCACATCGGGACCACGCGCATTGGCTTGGCTTGGCTCAATGGGCGTGATCGCAAAGGGATCATGACCATATCGCGCCACCATAAATAGTAATAGGAGAGAAAAGCCCGCACCATCTGGGGTTCTACCACCCTTCGCTCAAGACAACCCTCCACAATCGCAAAGAAGTCTAAAACCCTGGATATTTTTTGAAATATATCGTGTTGGCTTTGTTCGAGTCGTTTATTTGTTGCTGGCTCTATCAGATACATCAGAAAGCTATCCAAGCGTTCATTGATGTTCGCTGACGTCACAACGTTGTTTTCGGTTACAAAATAAGTCCACGCTTCGAGCCGAGCACGCCGCATGTCCTCGCTAAAGAATGAATTAAACAACGCAATGGAAGCACTTTGTCGATTCCACCGACTCGGGATGATGTAAAAGAAAATGGTCGGCACGATAATCGCGACGACTGGAGCAATCAGAGGGATCAGAAAATCTTTGACGATCTCGTACATAGATGACGATTCACCATATGGATGGATGAGCTATTAAACTTTCTTTTCTGGCCTAAGTAAAGGAAACAGAATGACATCGCGGATCGTTTGGCTGTTCGTCAAGAGCATGACCAAGCGGTCGATCCCCACCCCCAAACCACCCGCCGGCGGCATGCCGTACTTCAAAGCTTTGATAAAATCCTCATCCATCTTGGCCATCGATTCATCTTCAGGAAGCCCTGCCAGCTGCTGTTTAAATGTATTCTCCTGAGTGATTGGGTCGTTCAGTTCCGTATACGCATTGGCTAGCTCCATGCCCAAAATGAACAACTCAAACCGTTCTGCAATCTTGGGGTCGCCTTGTTTACGTTTGGTCAACGGACAAAGTGACGCTGGGTAGTCGTAGACAAAGACCGGTCCATGAAGGTGATCCTCCACAACCTCTTCAAAGAGGAACTGCACGAGCACATCGGGGTCCTTCCCTTGAGGATCGAAGTGCATCTGGCGACAACGTTCGGCCAATGCGGCGTGGTCGCTCATGTCAAAGCCGACATGTTTCTTGAATAATTCCGCATAACTGGCACGTTGGAAGGGGGGAGTCAAATCGATTTCATGCTCACCATAAGGTAGCTTGTACCCCTTGCCGAGCATAGCCGCACAACTGACGATCATCGCTTCGGTCAAATCCATCATGGTGTGATAGTCGCCATAGGCTTCATAAAGCTCCATCATCGTGAATTCAGGGTTATGTCGGGGGCTGATGCCTTCGTTGCGAAACACGCGGCCAATTTCATATACGCGGTCAAAACCAGCCACCAACAAACGCTTGAGGGGCAACTCCAGGGCGATCCGTTGAAACAAAGGTAAATCCAAGGCATTGTGATGCGTGCGGAAAGGCCGTGCTGCAGCCCCACCGGCAATGGCATGCAGCACCGGCGTTTCGACTTCCCAGTAGCCACGTTGATTCAAAAACTCGCGGATATGTTGCACAATTCTGATGCGTAATTCCGCTTTGCGACGCAATTCATCGTTATAACAAAGATCAAGGTAGCGATGCCGCAATGCAAACTCGATGTCCTCAATGCCGCTCCACTTGTCGGGGTGCGGCAGAAGCGACTTGGCCTGATACTGCATCATTTCCACCAAAATCGTCAGTTCGCCCGTTTTCGTTTGACCAAGCCTGCCTTCCACGCCCAAGAGGTCACCCAGGTCCATCAACTCGGCCAGTTTCCAATTGGCTTCACCGATTTGCTTTTGGCCGATCATGATTTGAATGCGGCCTGTACGATCAGCCAAATCGATGAACCGAATTTTTCCCATTTTGCGCATGGTCATGATGCGGCCCGAAACCCGCACCTTGGGGCCAGTTTCAAACTGATCGGTATGAGGCAACTGGCGGACGTCACCGATCATTTGTCGGCCATCAAATCGGCTTCCCCATGGATCGATGCCCAAGGCTTCAATCGCCCGTAACTTTTCGAGTCGATCTGCTTCAAGCTTGTTGGTGGCTGGAGTATTCAAATTGTTTCTACCTCAATGAACAACGATGACCGGTCCTTTCGTGCGCTTGTTGCACGAGTTGCATCATCGTGTACATGACCATTTGAAAAATCTCTATCATGATTCTCTACCAGGGTAAGCCCAGTGTGGCAATGTCCGGACTTTGTTCCAATCTAGGTTTTTCGAAGAAGTTTTGCAAACGGCTGCTTAGTCAACCAGATGTTGAGCCAACGATATGAGTCCAATGTTCGAAGCGGACTTAAAACGGTTTGGCCCCGAAGCACAGTATCGTCGCCCTTCCCTCTATCAGGCTCGGCGTTACTGCCGTTCATTTGCACTGTGCCAATACGAAAACTTCGTGGTCGGTTCGTTGCTTCTCCCCCGCCGTTTGCAACCTCATTTTTATGTCATTTATGCCTACTGTCGCTGGGCTGACAACTTGGCTGATGAAACGGGCCATCCAAACGATGCTCGTCAAAGGCTGCGTTGGTGGCGTACATCGTTTCTGTCCATGCTGCATGGTGAGGCTCACCATCCCGTCATGGTCGCGTTGCGCGCAACCATGGATCAATTCGCGATTCCACCCGAACCCTTTTTAGATTTATTGGTTGCCTTCGAGCAGGATCAAACGGTTCGCGAATATGAGACCTTTACAGGGTTACTCGAATACTGCCGTTGTTCCGCCAATCCGGTAGGCCGAATCCTCTTATATCTATTCGGCGTCCATTCGGTGGATGCACAGCTCTTGTCGGATCAGATCTGTACAGGGCTTCAGCTCGCCAATTTCTGGCAGGATGTTGCCCGGGACGCAGCCTTGGGACGTTGTTATTTACCTCGGGAAGATCGCCTACGCTTTCATTACACCGATGCTGAATGGACGCAAAAACAAGCGACCCCGGCTTTTCGATCGCTTCTCCAATTCGAAGTGGAGCGGGCCAGGTCATATCTGCAAGCGGGTCAAGCGTTGCAAAAGCACTTGCCAGCCGAGGTTGCACCAGAGATCACGCTCATCGTGCAAGGTGGTCACTCCATTTTAGATGCCATTGCAAAGCAAAACTACGATATCTGGTCTGCGCGGCCAAAGGTCTCACGTTGGCGTCAGGCACAACTGCTGGCCCGGCAATGGTTCATGCAACATTGGAACAATCTCCAGCAAGGTGCACGTGTTGCTTTCAAAGCGCAACCACCCTGTCAACGCAGAACATCCGCTCCTTATCACAAAACAACTCTAAAACAGTCCTTCCGTTATTGCGAAGCCCTTGCTCGTGTGCGAGCTGGCAATTTTTATTACACTTTTTGGATGTTACCTACTGAGCAACGGCGCGGCATGTGTGCCCTTTATGCCTTTATGCGCATAACCGATGATCTGGCGGATGAGCCAGGTCCTCCTTTGACAAAGCAACTCGCCTTGGCCCGTTGGCAACAAGGGTTGGATGAAGCGTTCCTTGGCACTTTTTCCCATCGGCTGCATCCTGCCCTGATCTATACCGTCCAGCGCTTTCGCATTAACCCGCAGTGGCTGCATGAAGTCATTCAAGGAGTGACCAACGACTTAACCCATCGTCGATTTATGAACCAAGAAGAATTATTCCATTATTGCGACCAAGTTGCTGGCGTCGTAGGCCTAGCCTGCCTTGCCATTTGGGGCTGCCATGACCAGTCCGTGACACCTTTCGCTCTGGCTGCGGGACGAGCGTTTCAAATTACCAATATTTTGCGTGATGTTTACAGTGATGCGCGCGACAATCGGTGTTATATCCCTCAGGACGTCTTGAGCGAGTTGCAAACCAGCGACAAGGAGGTATGGCAAGAGCCGAGCGCCGTCCAAACCCGTAAGGTTATGGAGCATTTAGCCCGCTTGGCGCATGGTTTTTATCGACAAGCCAAGCCGGTTGACGACTTTTTGCCGCAAGAGGGTAAAGTGGTTTGGCAACTCATGTCACAAACGTATTTCGAACTCTTGCAACGGATTGAACAGCAACAATTTCAAACAAACCGCACACGGATACGGTTGCCCCTGTGGCGCAAGATGCAGTTATTCGCCAGTGCAATCCCCAAACGCTGGGGATTATGGTTTCAGCGGCATTCCACCTGAACTCGAGGAGAACGGCACATGGCCGGGCGACTCTTGATCATGGGGGGCGGACTTGCAGGGTTGGCTACGGCGGCAGCCTTGGCGCCACGTGGTTGGCAAGTGACCCTGCTTGAATCCCGGCGTCAACTGGGCGGACGTGCCACATCGTTCACCGAACCAGCCACCGGCCAAATCATCGACCAATGCCAACACGTGAGCATGGGCTGTTGCACCAACTTCAGCCATTTTTGCAAAGTCGTTGGCATTGATCATTTGCTGGAACGCGTCCCCAAACTATTTTTCATGACTGCCGATGGGCAAGTATCGGAATGGTGTGTGGATGGATTGCCCGCCCCTTGGCATTTGATTCGCACCTTTCTGCGTGCCCATTTTCTATCACGCGCCGATAAATTGCGGATTGGTTGGGCATTGACATCACTCGAACGCTTTTCACCGCGATCTGATCCGCCTTTCATGGAATGGCTGGAGGAGCAAGGGCAATCATTGTCAACGATTCAGCGATTCTGGAACGTCATCCTCGTCAGTGCCCTCAACGAAAGCATCCATCAAATTGGCCTTAAATATGCGCGCAAGGTGTTCGTGGATGGTTTCATGCGCCATCGCGAAGGCAGCACCGTGTATCTGCCCAAGGTTCCGCTTGGCGAATTCTATGGGGCACCCCTGTCGCATTGGCTGCGCCAACATCAAGTCACCGTCTCCTTGGAAACTCCGGTGCGGCAACTGCTTATCGAAAAATCGGCCATGAAGGGCGTCCTCCTGCGCGATGGCAGCCTCTTGGAAGCGGATGTCTATTTGGCCGCCGTGCCCTTTTATCGCTTGCTCGACCTGATTCCCACCGAATTGGTGCTGCAATATCCCTTGTTCACGCGGATGCAGTTGCTCAAAACATCCCCTATCACGAGCGTGCATTTGTGGTTTGATCAGCCCATCACCCACTTCCCCCATTTGGTCATGTTGGACGGCATTTGCCAATGGCTGTTCCATCGACCATGGCCCCAATCGGGCGAATTTTACTATCAGGTCGTGATCAGTGCTGCCCGCGACGTCAAACCGTTGGGTGGCGCAGCCATTCTCGAAGCCGTTTTGGCTTGTCTGCAATCGCGGTTGCCACCCATGCGTAATGCCCATCTGATCCGGTCGCGCGTGATCACGGAACAGCAAGCCACTTTCAGTGTAGAGCCTGGCGTAGATCGCTGGCGGCCCGATCAACGCTCACCTATCGCTGGCCTTTATCTTGCCGGAGATTGGACTGCCACGGGTTGGCCCGCCACAATGGAAGGTGCCGTACGCAGCGGTTATCTCGCCGCCGAGGCCATCATGCAGTCGGAAGGCCAACGCGTTCGTTTTCTGCAACCGGATTTGGTTTGAGTGTCGCTTCAGCCAGGCAGATCAAGCCACGGGCCGGCCCATTTTGGCCATCAGCATTTTCATATCATCCCAAACGTCTCGCTTCGCATTGGGGTTACGCAGCAAGTATGCAGGGTGATAGGTGCACACCACTGGAATGCCACGATATTGATGAAACGCTTTTCTGAGTTTGCCAATCGCCAGATTGCTATCAAGCAGCGCCTGGGCTGCCACCGCCCCCAGACAGCAAATATATTTCGGCTGAATCACTTCCAATTGCCGTTCCAGATACGGACGACAATTCTTCACCTCATCGGGCAACGGCGTGCGATTCTTGGGTGGCCGGCATTTAAGCACGTTACAAATATACACATCGCTGCGTTTGAGTTTGCATGCTTCGATAATTTTGTTCAGCAGTTGGCCAGCCGCGCCGACGAAAGGTTCGCCTTGCGCGTCTTCATCCGCTCCCGGTGCTTCACCGACGAAGCACAACTCCGCTTCCAGATTGCCCACTCCAAAAACAGTTTGCGTGCGATGGCGAACCAATTCGGAGCAGAGCCTGCACCCTTTCACTTGCTCATCGTTCAACGTTTGCAAAGTGATACGGCGCTCTTCCAAACTCAGTGACGTTCGAGCAGTGATAGGTTCTATAAACATATTGTTTAAGGCTTGATGGGGCTGCGGGACATCGATCTGTGTTATTGAAGTAGCGCTTGGAATCGGGGTCGGTTCCCCGGCAGCCGCTGCCGGTGGCCGCCAGGCTGGCCCTTCGCCCGGAGGCAGCCAGGCCAACCCTGCATTCTCCCAGCTGCGTGCATGATCGAGGATCTGTTTCACCCATTCCTGCATCGCCTGCGCTCCTTGAGCCGATGGATAAATTTATATAAGCCAACAGCACTTGCACATCAAGGCGGCAGGTCTGCCTTGGGCGGCGGTAACACGGTTTCCTTCGGTGGTGGTGGATGCCGCTCACCTGGACCGAGGAGTGCATCGAAATAGTTGCGAAACGCTTCGGGACTTACCAGATAGGCAGGCGGCTTTGGCTTCTCACCCACGACAGGATGCACTGGCCCCTTGTCGGTCATCGTTGAGACATCTTTCGCTTTGGTCGATGGCCTCAAACTGGTTTTGCTGTTCAACGAGTCTGGCCGCACGGCACGGGCAAGGGCTTGGGCTTTGGTGGTGATCAACAGGTGCTCAGCATCGATCGGCACGAATTCCAAAGTCAGCGTTTCCAGGATCATCTCCAGTGCCCGCAAGGCGGTGCATTGCGATTGCAAGGATATGATGGGCTGTTCGAGCAAGCGTGCCGGCACTCGTGCTTCATCCAAGGTAAACGTCAACCCGGTGGCATCGGCCAATGTTTGCAAAGCCACTTTTGCGGTTGCCTGTTGCCAATCGACGCTGATGATCATGGCCAGCTTCTGCTTCCAGCTCAGAGGCTTATCGCGGCGGGGTTCGGGCACGCGCCTCGACGCAACAGGCACTGGCTCCGGTGGCGGCTGATTGAGTTGTAGCCGCAGTTCTCCCAGCACCTCTTCGATGCGGCTCACGACCGTTGACATGTCATAATCCTTGGGAAAACGCTGCACCAAGTCTCGAATGGTTTCGCTCCAGCGTTGGGCCTCGGCGAAGCGGCGATCCTGCACCAGCCACTGCATATGGTCCACCGCTTCCAACAAATGCATGCGGGCCAACTGCCAATCCGCCTTGGGCACCAAGCCGGACTGCAATTGCTTTACGACCTGCTGCTGAAACAGCTTTAACCCGGGCAAGTCCGGTTCCAATTGCTCTGCTTGCCGGGCCAAGGCTTCCGCTTCACTCCACCGATGCGCCTTCCCCGCTTGCTCAGCCTTTTTGAACAAATCCAATGCCCGCTGGCGATCCTCCAGCTTGACTGCTTCGGCTTTCTGCTGCAACTCGCGCAACAATTCGCGGAAGAGCACTTCGTCCGATTTCGGTGGTGGCCCCTGACATCCCGCTGCCAACCAAAGCCAACCGAGCATGCCAAACGTGGCCATGATACACCCTCGTGCCTGTTGATGGCTCCATTGTCGCGAACCCGTAATCGCGTTGCAAGCAGCTAAAGCAACCGTTGCCTTAGACTTTTCAGTAACCCGTGAAACGTAAAGTGTATGCGGAATGAATTCTTTTTGTCCAAACACCCCCTCAGGGATAAAGCTATTGATCAACAATGGCCATCTTGTCATTCGTTTCCCGAACATGTGGCCTATGTCTGAAATGAATGTGGTTATTGCCTAATCTGGCAAAGAGTTAAATCGCTCTTGAGCGATCAAAGCTCATGCTACCTTAATGACGATTTCTCTGCATCGACTCCCTTTGAGGACCTCTTTGCGAATCCGATTGCAGTCGCGAATGGCAAGGATTAGGATGCGGATAAGCAACGCATGAAGGTCCCTGTCTAAAACATGTTAACTGTTAGGAATCCTTGCAATGCCTGAACTCGGCTGGCGTGATGCAATCGTTCGGGTACTTCAGGGGAGCATGGAACCACTGCATTACACGGATATTGCGGAGGCCATTGCCGAGCAGCGACTCCGAACAGAATTTGGCGCCACACCCGCGGCTTCGGTCAACGCGATTATTTCCGTTTCAATCCAAAATGAAGGTGAAGAATCGCCATTCATCCGCGTGGGCCGTGGACTATATGGGCTTCGCGACGGCTCAATTGCCCAACCCCAGCCACAGCCAGCGGCAGTTGAACCGGACGATACAGGACTCATCAACGCATTCGGAATGTACTGGTCGCGTGCTAATGTGCTCTGGACTTCTACGCCGCGAATACTCGGGCAGCAGCAACCGGGAAGCACGCCTGTCAATTTTTTCGGGCAGCTTGGCGTGTACCTTCTTCATGACGGCCGCGCAGTCGTTTATGTCGGGCGAACGACTGATCAGCCCCTAGGAATTCGTCTGCGACAACACATCTCCGACCGTCTAAATGGGCGGTGGGATCGGTTCTCTTGGTTTGGCGTCTATCCCGTGTCGGAGTCCGGCGCGATCGATACCAATAGTGAGCCAACATACAATCTTGAAATGTTGACGGTGACCATGGAAGCTCTGCTTATCGAAGGCCTTGAGCCACCGCAAAACAGAAAACGCGGCGACGATTTTCGAGCGGTGGAGTTCTTGCAGGTTGAGGATCCCGAAATTCAAAAGAAGCAGATTGTACAGTTAATAGATGAGCTGAAAAAGAAGCTGTGACGAACGACGAACAATGCATTGCATCTGACGCGCCGGCATGACGTTTTTTCGAGACAGTACTTCCCTTGCAGCAGGCCTCGCAAGTAAATTCAGTGTTTGGCTTCACTCATGACTTAGCCCGTGTTGTCCAAGGGATAACGATTTCGCTTGCTTCCACATAGGACCATCATGAACGTCGAAGCGCATGTCTCTATCAAAGGCTCCAAGGCAACGATCTGGTCTGCAATTACCGATATCGAGAACGCCTCGAAGTTCATCCGTGGCATCGAGAATATTGAAATTCTCGATAAACCGGCAAACGGGCTTGTTGGTCTCAGGTGGCGAGAGACCCGCATGCTGTTCGGCAAGCCAGCGACCGCGGTAAAGTGGATCACGGATGCGGTGGAAAACGAGTTCTACCAAACCCGGGCCGAAGACAATGGATTTGTGTTTTTGTCCACCATGACTATTTCAGAGAGCAACGACGCCGTGACGCTGACCAGTTCGCATGTGTCCAAGCCTCAAGGAGTCGTTGCCAGAATCATGTCGATCCCAATGTTTCTGTTCAAGGGTGTGATAAAAAAGGCCATCCTGCAAGACCTGAACGATATTAAGTCTGCTGTCGAAAAGAAGTGATTGATGGCGCCTCTTACGCAAACGAAGTGCCAGGGGAGATCGGCCTTCATATGCAGCACCTAGCTTCAAGGCAGCTGAGAACGTCGTGCTCCGTGAATTGGGGATGGCTTTTTGCAATTAGCAACCACGAGCAGCCGCTTCATCCATAGAATCGCTGTCAGTGGCAATAGACGGTCTGTGTCAGATCACTTCATTTCAATCATTCTCGGAGGTCATCATGAAAACGATTCTCTCGATGGCGTTACTATTCGGGGTTTTCGGCCTCATTGGCGCAGCAGAAAAACTCGACCCGACTGGGACGTGGAAGTGTGAATATGAAATCGGCGAATTGAAACGAACGTGCACCATGACCATCAAGAAGGACGGCGACAAACTCGCAGGAACGATGAGCTGGCCGGACCAGAAAGCAGAAAAACTGAAAGACCTGAAGCTGAAAGATGGCACTCTGATGTTTACCGCTGTGCGCAAGTTCATGGGCAACGAGATCACCATCGAGTATTCGCTGTCGATCGACGGTGACAAAATCAAAGGGAAAGGCGCCGCAGAGTTTGGCGGCCAGAAGCAGGAGTTCGACATTACAGGGAATCGAGAAAAAAAGGACAAGTAATGGTTGGTCGGACTTGAACGCACTCTGGGAAGAGAAGAGTCCGGAGCGTTCCTGGGCTCTGCGTTCGGCACCGTGAGTGAATTAATAAGCATGAGGAATGCAGCCATGGCAAGGGTCACCGGTATAGGTGGTGTATTTTTCAAGAGCAAGGGCGATCCGAAGGCCCTAGCCGCTTGGTATCAGAAGCACCTAGGTCTGCACTTGGAGCCATGGGGCGGGGTTGTGTTGAGGTGGCCCGACGACCATGCCGAAGACAAAGGGCTAACGGTCTGGCATGTCGCTGGAGCTGACAGCCAATGGTTCGCTCCCAGCGAATCGTCCTTCATGATCAACTATCGGGTCGACGACCTCGTCGCATTGCTCGCGCAATTGCGTGCGGCTGGCGTCGAAGTCGTCAAAGACCTGGAAGCACACGAGAACGGCAAGTTCGCATGGATCATGGACCCAGACGGGAACAAGGTCGAGTTGTGGGAGCCGAAAAATTGGGATGAGAAGAACAAAGCCTGAGCCGAGCATAAACATACCCAGCGCTGCAGCCGGCCCCATCCCACTGTCTACTTAGTTGGCCAGCCGAGTGCTGCGGTGCACTGTCGCATTGGCCGGCACAGTGCAGAAAGCTCGGAGAGCTCTTGTAACGTGAAGAGCTTTGGATCATTAGCTGAAGATGACAACAAAGCAACTTGGGGAACAAACCTATGCCATCAGCACCCATAACCGATGCCTTGTCCAATCTTTTTCATATCCTCGTTTAGTTGCTTGAGGGCAGCTTGAAATTCCTGTCTGGCCAAAAATAATCCATTCTTTGCTTGTATATTGAAATCCATTACATTACATTTTTGAAGGTAATAGCCTAAACCCCTTTTGCAGAACAGCAAATGAACAAGCCATATTCTTTTTACCTCACCCTCATTTGTGTTTGCATCTTTCAATCCGTGTCCATGGCACAGCCGCCCACGCCTTTGCATGCTTACGAGCTTAATGGCAGCCTGGCTGACACTTATGGTGGGCCTGCCATCACCAACAACGGCGGTTCCTTGGGTGCCGCAGGCATCACATTTCTGGCGAATAATGGGCCAAGCTTGGAGAATTGGATCGCAGGCACCGCTACCAGCGGCAACTACAGCATCGAGATGTATTTCAGCATTACGACTACAAGCAGTTACCGTAAACTGATCGATTTCAGCAACCGTTCGAGTGACAACGGACTTTACAATTTGAGTACGAGTCTGTCATTTTATCCGATGACTACGGGAAGTAATGGTGCCATCACGGATAACGTGATGACACATTTGGTGCTCACACGCGATGGCACCACCGGCGATGTGTTTGGTTATATCAATGGCAGCATCACCTTGGGCATCAGCTTTACTGATAGCTCGAACTTCGCGACCTTCACCGGCACGAACAACATCATGCATTTTTTCCGCGATGACTCGGTAACTTCCTTTAATGAAGCTTCCGACGGATTTGTGGATTTCATTCGTATTTACGATAGGCCGCTATCGGCGTCCGAAGCAGCTCTATTGTTCGCCGCCATTCCCGAACCGACGAGTATTGCCCTGGCCTGCTTTGGCATGGCTGGCGTCGTCGCCTTGAAGCCCTGGAAACGTTTTGCCCGCCGCCATCGCCGAGCAAAGTCAGCCTGATCCTCATAAGCAAGCATTCATTCGGTGCATTTGCTTAGCCATCGTTCCCTCTTTTCGCGGGCATCCACCTAAGCTGATGCGGGTGGTTCCGCTTATTTATCGTTGTTTTCTTGCTGCTTTTCCGTTTTGATTTTCTCGAACACTAGGATATGTTGCCAAGGCAAGTCGCCAATGGTTTCCACGTGTTTAAGCGGATGGGGTACCATCTCCTTGATCACTTGTTTTTCGGTCATTTTGTGCAAGGGCTTGATGGGCACAGAGAGATCCTCAGCCCGGTACTCGACAAAAATCAAACGGCCCCCCACCTTAAGCGAAGCTGTCATCGCTTCCACCATTTCATAGGGATGTGAGAATTCGTGGTAAACATCGACCAAAAGGATCATGTCGATACTGTTCTTGGGCAGTTTGGGGTCGGTGATCGTTCCCTTAACCGGGACCACGTTGTTCACTTTAAGCGTCCGCATTTTTTGACGGATGTAGGCTAACATTTCAGGCTGGATATCGACGGCAAATACTTTGCCCTCTTTGCCCACCTGCTCAGCCATGGGGAAGGTGTAGTAGCCCGTGCCAGCTCCCACGTCGGCCACATAATCGCCACTTTTCAGTTTTAAAGCCTTGAGCAGCTTTTTGGGCGCTTCTTCTTTTTCTCGTTCCGGCCGTTCCAGCCAACCCGCACCGAGATGGCCCATCACCTGGGCGATTTCCCTGCCCATGTAAAATTTGCCGATGCCGTCAGGGTCATGGTGACGGCGTGTCTCGTAACGGCCAGGTTGCTTTGCTTGCGTTGGTTCCTTTTTGTCGTCCTTGTCGGAAGCAACGACCAGTGCCAAGTTCATCGCCCAAGCCAGCCAGACCACCAGCCCGATAAAGCGAGCCGGGGAGCGTGAACAAGCAAACTTTAGCCGACGTGTCAATGTCATGTCCAATTCCCTGTGAAAGGGTTGTTGATCGACAGCTAGTCAAAGGATCATTTTAAAATAATCCTAGCTTCAGTGACACTTTGAACTGCCCTGAAAGGTATGAAAAGAATCCAAGCCAGCACAATCCATTGCTCCAACCGTTGTGAAGGCTTTTTGGAGCAGCTGGTCGCCTCATATCCGCATTGTTGTGTTGAAGGAGAATCCTATGATCCTGCGTGCAACTTCACGCTGGTTGTTGGCCTTGATGATGCTGGCGGGGCTGGCCCACGCCCCAACGGCACGGGCCGAGTTCGCCGTGGTGAGCATTCGTTCCATCGACCAAGCCTTGGCCGACGTGAAATACGTCATGAAAATGGCTGGCAAGGAGAATGAATTCGCTCAGGTCGAAGGCATCGTCAACAGCGTGCTGCCCACCAGCGGCGTGGACACGAAACGCCCCCTTGGCGTTATGATCACCAAACCCACTAATGATAAACCACCTGCCCTGCTGTTTTTACCCATCCATTCGGAAGCCGATTTGCTCGAACGGTTGCGTGGCTTCAACCTGGAAATCACAGACCTCAAGGATGGCTTGCATAGTTTGGATACACCGTTTGGCATCAAGCTGTACATGAAGTCCGCTCATAAGTACCTTTTCGTAACCGACCAGCAAGCTTTGCTCAAAGGCGAGCTGCCCGATCCGTTGAAAACGTTGTCGGATGCCCACCTGAATAATCTTTTTGCTTTGTCGGTGCGCTTCGATCAGGTGCCTGAGAGCGAAAAGAAGAAGCTGCTCGACGAAGTGGACCGAGGCATTACCCGTGAAAAGGAACGCAAATCGGGCGAATCGGACAGCGAGCATAAAGGGCGCCTCGTCGGCATGCAACTTGTGCGCGATATGATCGCAGAGCTGCTCAGCGACGGCAAAGAGCTTGGTTTCAGTATGAAATTGGATCATGAGAAGCATCGCCTGATTGGCGATCTGTATATGACGGCCAAGCCGGGTTCGACGCTCGCTGGCCGCATCGATCGCTTTGGCCAGGCCCGCAGCATGTTCAGCTGCCTGTGCCAATCGGCGGCTATCAGCATGATCATGAAGCTGCCCATCGATGACCAGATTCGCAAGCAGTTCAATGACCTGATTGACACGGCCTACCAGGAAGCGATGAAGCAGGAAGAAAACGTGGTGAAGAAGGTCCTGGCCGAAAAAATCTTCAAAACGCTTGAGCCAACCTTGAAGAGCGACGTGGTGGATGCCGCAGTCGTCGCCTATGGCCCCAGCGAGGAAGGCCATCTGACCGGGTTGGCGGCGCTGCGTGTTCGCGATGGCAAAAAGATGGAAGAACTGGCCCGCGACCTGTTACGCAACATGCCAGAGAAGGACAAGTCACGATTTCAGCAGGATGTTGCCAAGGTGGATAACGTGGCCATTCATTGCATCCGCCCACCTCAGGGTGATCCTCAAGCCATGGCCATGTTCGGTTCCGTGGATATTTATTTTGCCTTTCGCGATGACGTGTTCCTGGTGGCCATAGGCAAAAATGGCCAAAATCAGATGGAGTATGCGCTGCGCTCGCTCGCCTCAGCGGGTACCGCCAAGGTGGGCAATCCCGTACAGCTTGAACTGCATTTGACGCAACTCATCGGGCTGGAAAAGAACGAAGAAAAGCGAAGCAAAGCCAAACAACTGGCCAGCGAAATCTTTAAGGATAAGCAACTGGATGACGTGAACTTTTCGTTGCAAGGCGGCGATGCCTTCCGCGTACACCTAGATGCCAGCACGCATATTCTCCGATTTCTGGTTCGTTTAAACGAGGCCGGACATTAGGCTGACAGGTTGATAGGCTTGTCAAATATGCTTGTCGTTACTCACCTCGACTGCCCAGGCGGCCGAGGTTTTTTTCTGCGCTTGGGGTAAAGCGTGATATGGTCGGCGGATAATTCGGTCACAACCAGCCGATGAGCCCAGGCCCGCCATTTTGCAATAATCATGACTGCACCCAAAATGAACACCACCAGCGACAGCACCAAGCATACAATTAAGAGCGGCAGCGTGGCATACACTGTCGGCTTGGGCATGGCCCGGGCTGAATCGTAAGGCAAGCACAGCACGTCAAAACGGGTCCCTTCCTTAAGCTGGTTCCAGGTGCCTGGCGGTGTTTCTTCTTCCTCGATCGTTCGCCTGCGTCCTTCAGGATCGGCGAACGTGTAATTTACGTAATAGTGAACCGTTTTGTGGTTGCCAGAACCGACACTGTTCTTCCATTGGCGGGTAACGCTCGCCTGAACCGTGACCCCATCGATTAGAAACAACAGCGATTTGGAAAAGTAATACCCACTGCCCAACAGGCCCGCCGCCCCCAAGAGGAGGATCACCACCGCCACTTGTGCATGGTAATAATCGGAGAATCGTGTCACAGCACTGGCTTCCTCAATAGGCCTATGTACCCGAACAGTGAAGTCCTATCCATTGACATGTTCCATGCATAATCATACCCCATAGCCTGCCCAGACGCCGCACGGGGTGTGTTTTTTATGTTCAAGAGCCAATGGCTTGGCCACTGCGAACCGCCTCAGGAACCAATTATCCCGCCTTGCTCATGACTTGCTGGTGAGCCGAAAAAGTGCCAGGAAACCCCACTGGCAACCGTCGTCGGAACTTCTATAATGAAAGATTCAAAAGCCTATGTGAAATGGCTTTAGGGCAGATTGCACCCATGGCCCATCCCGAATTGGATGAAGCGTTATGTTTGAAGGATTGACCAAAGCCCTATCCGACGCGATGCGTCGCTTGACTGGCCCATCCCGGCTCACGGAAGCCAATGTTCGGGAAGGCCTGGAAGTGGTCCGTCGTGCACTCCTCGAAGCCGACGTCAACTTCAACGTGGTCAATACCTTCATCCAGCGGGTCACCGAGCAAGCCCTGGGCCAGGAAGTCATCAAGAACGTCAACGCCAGCCAGCAGATCGTCAAAATCGTTTACGACGAACTCGTGGCATTGATGGGTCCAGTGGACCACACGATCGCGTTCGCCAAAGACCGCCCAACCGTGATCATGCTCTGCGGGTTGCAAGGTTCCGGTAAAACGACAACCGCTGCCAAAATGGCCCTGATGCTGCGTGAGAAAGGCCGCAAGCCTTTGCTCGTGGCAGCGGATTTGCAGCGACCTGCTGCCGTCGATCAGTTGATTGTCCTTGGCCAACAAATCCAAATCCCTGTTTACAGTGAACCGCAAGGGCAACCGCTCAGTGTTTGCCTCAACGCCATCAAGCAAGCCCGGCAGCAAAACCTGGATACGGTCATCCTCGATACCGCCGGCCGGTTGCACGTGGCCGAAATGCCGATGGACGAGCTGCGGGCCATCGACAAACAATGCAAGCCCGATCAGGTTTATTTCGTCTGCGACTCCATGACCGGTCAGGATGCGGTCAACAGCGCCAAGGCGTTTCATGAAGCCCTCGAACTCAATGGCGTGATTCTGACCAAGCTCGACGGCGATGCCCGCGGTGGTGCGGCCCTGTCCATCAAGGAAGTCACGCAAGTGCCGATCAAATTCATCGGCGTTGGCGAGAAGCTTGATCGTCTCGAAGAGTTTTACCCCGACCGCATGGCTCAACGGATCATGGGCCAGGGCGATTTGATGAGTCTGGTCGAAAAAGTCTCCCGCATCCAACAGCAGCAGGATCAGGAAGTGCTGCGCAAGCAGCAGGAAAAGCTAGCCAAGGGTGATTTCACTTTGGCCGATTTCCGCTCCGCCTTTGGCCAATTGCAACAGTTGGGCGGCATCAAGCAAATGATGGGCATGATGCCTGGCATGGATGCGAGCATGCTGGAGGAGATCGAAGAAGACCCTGAAGCCGCCTTCCGGCGCATGCAAGGCATGATCGACGCCATGACGCCGGAGGAACGCAAAAACCCGGACGATATCGACCTCAGCCGCCGCCGCCGCATTGCCCTGGGTTCGGGCACGCAACCGCATGAAGTCAAACGGCTGATCGACCAGTTTGGTGTCATGCGCACCATCATGCGGCAAATGATGAACATGAGCATGTGGCAGAAATTCAAGATGATGACAGGGCTTTCGAAGATGGGAGCACTGATGCCCGGCGGGCCACAACTCAGCAAACAGAAAGTGGGCACGGGCCACCGCAAAACGGCCAAGGAACGGGCCGAGGAACGCAAGAAAAAACGCAAAAAAGGGAAGCGCTGATCCTGGAATCGATGGGCGTTTCGCTAAGATATACACACAGGACTGAACATTTGGAGGAGTAGAAACTTGGTTAAGATTCGCATGAAAAAGCTGGGGCGCAAGCATCGGTCTTATTTCCGCATTGTCGCCATTGATGCTCGACAACCCCGTGATGGTCGCATCATCGAAGAACTCGGATCGTACGACCCCATGGTCAAGGACACGGACAACCGCGTCGTGCTGAAGCCGGATCGTGTGAAATACTGGCTCAGCGTGGGAGCACAGCCTAGCGAAAAGGTGGCCGTGCTGCTCCGCAAATATCTGAAAAAGTTTGAAGATCAGGCTATTGCTCAAGCCGCGGGCGTTCCTGTGGCTGGCACTGCTAAATAATGAAACCGTCAAGCAGTAAACGGCCATGACTACAAACCTAAGGTCGTTACTCCACGGGTCGTGTGCATCCCTGATGTCACAAACGGGGTCCCATGCGTTTCGACGTTTTAACCCTGTTTCCCAAGCTCTTTGACAGCTATCTGACGCAAAGCTTGCTCAAGCTGGCCATTCAGCGGGGTCTGGTCACCATTCACGCCTGGGACTTTCGCGACTGGTCCAAAGACAAGCACAAAAAAGTGGACGATCGCCCTTACGGCGGCGGCCCGGGCATGGTGCTCATGTGCGAGCCAGTCATGTCTGCCGTGGAAGCCGTGCAGAGCATGACCGAACCGCCTGGTCTGGTGATTATGCTCACCCCGCAAGGAGAACGGTTGACCCAAACCGTGGTTGAAGAACTTTCCACCCACCCGCGGCTCTTACTGCTTTGTGGCCGCTATGAAGGATTCGATGACCGGATTCGACAGCTTCTGCAACCACGCGAAATCTCCATCGGCGATTTTGTCTGCAATGGCGGCGAGGTAGCGGCCATGGTGGTGATCGATACCGTCATTCGCTACGTCCCCGGGGTATTAGGGGATGCCGACAGCCTCAAGGAGGAATCCCATGCGCAGCCAGGCATGATCGAGTATCCGCAATATACCCGGCCACGAGTGTTTCGCGGCTTGGAAGTGCCCGAAGTGCTGATCAGCGGACATCATGAAGCGGTCGCTGCCTGGCGGAACGAGCAAGCTCGCACCCGCAGCCAACGGGCTTGTAGGGATAGAAAAACGCCACCGGCCCCTTAAGAATCGGTTGCCGTGTTGCTGAATAGCATTAATGCAGCAGGAGAGTCTTGCCGGATTCTGCCAATCCATAAGATAAAGCACTTGCAGATTATTCGCGGTTCGCCACGCTGAGAGAGAAGGAATTAAGCCATGATGAAACGAGGCGAGTTGTTAGCCAAAGTTGAACAAAAATACAAAAAAGCAGATTCGTCCATTCAAGCTTTCGAGATTGGTGATCAAGTCGAAGTGCATCAGCGCATTCTGGAAGGCTCCAAGGAGCGGATTCAGATATTCGCTGGCACGGTCATCGCCCGCCGCGGCTCCGGCACCCGGACCTACTTCACTGTTCGCCGCATCGTGCAGGGCGAAGGCGTGGAGCGTCAGTTTCCTGTGCACTCGCCAAAAATCGCTCGCATCGTGGTTAAACGTTCTGGCCGGGTGCGCCGCGCCAAGCTGTATTACCTGCGTGACCGCGTTGGCAAAGCCACGCGTTTGCGTGAAGGCCGCAAGGTGACTGTGGAAGTGTTGGGCGACGATTCCGCCAAAGCCACCGCCAAAGCCGATAAAGCAGCGAAAGAAACAACGAAATAAGCACCGCGCTGTCGTAAGCTTTACAAGTCATTCATCCTGTGGGTTGCCAGGCCCATGGAGCAACCGTCCACCCTGCATCCCTGGTATCGTCGCTGGTTCGGCAGCCGTTCCGAACGAGCCGCACGCCGTTATTTGCGTCGTCATGGCCACCAAATCCTCAAATGCAACTGGCAAAGTTCATCGGGTGAAATTGACCTGATCACCCTGCATCACCAGACCATCGTCTTTGTCGAAGTTCGCTCCACGGAGCAGCCGACTACCGAAAGGCCTGCCTTTTCCGTGGATGAACGGAAGCAAAAGCAGCTTTCTCATTTGGCTGTGGAGTTCATGCATCGCTATCGCCTGCTAGCTTATCCCGCTCGATTCGATGTGATACTCATATCCTGGCCGTCCCGGCGCTGGTGGCCGGTCATTGAGCACTTGCCAAACGCCTTCTCGGCCAAAGGGCAGTTCGCTCCCTTCAGCTGATTGCGCCATCCATTCGTTGCCCGTTACCATCCCCGATCCAAACCTCCCTTTGCTGCATCCGCTTTCGTATGTTATCTCCAATGAAGTCAAAACCGCGCTCGGCTTTGCTGGCCCCTTAAATTCATCCGGTAAGGCTCGTTTGCGGATGTCCATTTGATTGATTGAGCGAGTGAGACGACGATGGTGCAAATGTTGTCTGTGGAAGACCAGTTGGCTGTCATACGCCGTGGCGTGGAACAGGTCGTTCCTGAATTAGAACTCATCGACAAACTCAAGCGCAGCCGGGCAACAGGCAAACCCCTGCGTGTGAAATATGGCATCGATCCAACGGGCATCGATGTTCATTTGGGACATACCGTACCATTGCGTAAGCTAAGACAATTTCAGCAGTTGGGTCATCAAGCGGTGCTAATCATCGGCAACTACACCGCCATGGTGGGTGATCCCAGCGGCCGAGACCAAACCCGTGCTCACCTCACTGAGGCACAAGTCCAGGCGAACGCCAAGGATTACCTGCACCAGGTCGGCAAAATCATCGACATGGAGCAAACGGAAGTTCGCTACAACGGGGAATGGTTTGCACGCTTCAGCTTTCTCGACGTGTTGGCCCTTACCAGCCAAATCACGGTGCAGCGGATGCTCGAGCGCGATGATTTCACGAAACGTTACAAAGCAGGCAACCCCATTTACCTCCGCGAATGTCTCTACCCGCTCATGCAAGGTCGCGACAGTGTGGAGATACAGGCCGACATCGAATTGGGCGGCAGCGAACAACTCTTCAATCTGATGATGGGGCGCAACCTCCAAGCGCAAGCCAGGCAAGAGGCACAAATCTGCCTCACCATGCCGATCCTGCGCGGCCTCGATGGCAAGCGCCGCATGGGCAAATCACTGGGTAATTACATCGGCGTGGGTGAACCCGCCCAGGAGCAATTCGCCAAAACCATGAGCATCCCAGATGATTTGATGAAGGAATGGTTTGAACTGCTCACGGATCGGCCCGGTTCAGAAATCGATCAATTGACTGACCCGAATCAGACGCATCCGATGGTCGCCAAAAAGACGCTGGCCCGAGACATCGTCGGCTGCTACGCCGCTGCGGATCAGGTTGCCCTGGCCCAGGCGGAGTGGGAGAAGCGGTTTTCACAACGTCAGGATCCCACGGACATTCCCAGTTTCACCATCCCTGCCGCCGAGCGGACGGGAAACCGCATTTGGATCTGCAAGGCCATGCACCTGGCTGGGTTGGCCAGCAGCACCAGTGAAGCCCGCCGACTGATTCAGGGCAACGGTGTCACAATCGGGCCTGACCGTGAGAAAGTCACCGACCCCAAAATGGAGCTGACCATAAGCCCAGATGGGTTGCTGCTGCGGGTTGGGTCGCGCAAAATTGTCCGGCTTCAGTAAAAAGCCAGGCCGACCAAGAAAGGGTGAACCATGGCATGGTGGCAAGCGTTGATTCTGGGTGCTTTGCAGGGAGTCACGGAATTCCTGCCGATCTCGAGCAGCGGCCACCTGGTCATCTTCCAACACTTTTTCCACTTCGAAGAAGGCCACAACGCCCAGGCCATTTTTTTCGACGGTATTTTACACCTGGGCACGATGGTGGCGGTGTTGCTCTACTTTCGTCGCGACTTGCAGCAACTAGCCCAACAGTGGCGTTCACGCTCCAAGGCATCCATCAATACAGCCGGAGCCACGACTCAGCAAGCCGCCTCCGCACTCTGGCCTGGTTCCATCAAGGATTTTTGCTGGCTTGGAGTGCTGCTAGGGTTAGCGACCTTGCCTGCCGCGGTTTTGAGCCTATGGAAAGCCGAGCACATACAGAACAGCTTCAACCGCCCCTGGCCCGTGACAATCAACTTTCTCATTCTCAGCGCTGTTTTGCTTCTGACCGATTGGCTGTCACCGGGCAAAACCACAGGTGCCACCATGCGTGGTTGGCAGGCGCTTACCATTGGTCTGGCTCAAGGGGCTTCCGCCATCTTTCGCGGTTTGAGCCGTAGCGGCATGACCATTTCGATGTCGCTTTTAGTTGGTCTCGAACGCACTTGGGCCGTTCGTTTCAGCTTCATGATGTCGGTCGTTGCGAGCGGGGGCTTGGGCTTGTTGGGCATTTTGCGTGCCCTCAAGGACCCGCAGCGACAAGAATGGCTCAACCCTGAGTTTTTAGGGTTGACCGTGCTGGGCGTCGTCACCAGTGGTGTCGTGGGTTATCTCACCATCGATCCACTTATAAGCTTTGTACGTAAGGCTCGGTTGCGCTGGTTCGCTTTGTACCTGATGGTGGTGAGCCTGATCGTGATGGTTTACATTTGATCCATACCAACGCCATTCGTGACAGCCTACTAGCGGGTGGCCGTCGTCTGCATCAGGCTCGGCACACGCTCCTCCACCACATAGCGATGGAGGCGTTGATCCAACTCCGTTAAGCCGAAACCATAGTGCTGCCGCAGCGCAGCCTCGTACCCCTTGGCGGCGGCTGTGCGTAGAAACTCGATGAACACTGTCGGTCCTTTCTGTTCGGTCAAATATTGCACAAGGCAAACGCCTTGACCATAAAAACAACCCATGCGTGACGGGTCGGGGTAGTCGTCGCTATTCATCAATTGCTCGGCAGTGAAAGCTCGCTGCTCTTGATACGCCTGTGTCAGCGGCTCGATGTGCCGTCCGATTCGCTCGTAGGTTTCCGATAAGACCGCCATGCCCTCATCCGCCCAGCGTGGAATGGGTACATGGGCAACCTGCCCCGCGAGCGTGACATGCGTCACCTCATGAGGCAGCACGGCCACGAGCAAATGAGGATGATCAGCCCTTAGATCGATCCGCAAGTTTTGGATTCGGCGAGCATCGCTGCGATCAGCTCCAATCGTGGAATGCCCCGGTGATTGGACCGGCGCCCCCGTTGCCTTGCTGTAGCTGGCGGCGTCGGGGTACAAGTGCAATTCGCATTTGACGGTCCAATTTGGAAAGTCCGTTCGGCCTAGCCATTTGCGGGCAATAGCCAGCCTTGCACGCTCGGCAGCGTTCAGTACTTGATTCGCCAACGCCTCGTTTTGATGGTGAAGCCGAAAATTCGCGGACTCCGCCACCATCCAACCATTGACCACACGGGAGGCCGTTTTCGTTGGCGGAGCGCTGCTCTCTGAAGGAGCTTGGGTTTTGGTTGCTATGATTTCCAATAGCTTTTGACTGAAAGTGAGTCGTGGGGCCATCGCGTGTGCGGTGCGCACTTCCTGTTCGAGGCCGATCCAGTCCAACCCGCTTGGCGGCGGCTGGTTGATCATCTGGGTGACACGATGCAGTTTGCAATATGCCCAACGTTCCTTCTCCAAGGTTGGCATCGTTACCTGCTGCGCGGCGGCTTTCTGATAAAGCTGCTCCGCTTGTGCATAGTGCTTCTCGAGAAAGGCCTGGTCTGCTTGCTCGATCAGGGATGATTGTTGCGGTGTTTCAACATCCGCCTTTTGCCCGCGCACCACCATCGGGGTTGGTGCATCGGCTGAAGACACCTGCTGCTGCACAAATGATGACGGCAAAGGGGGCAGTTGGCTGTGTGGTGCTAGTTGCGGCAGGCTTGTTTGCAGCACATCGAGCCGTTTTTGATACATGCCGACCAGATCGCCACGCCCTTGGCTTTGCAACTCCTTGATGTATTGTTCATAGGCTTTGGCCAACAGTGTGAGGTAAACCGTGTCCCCTTGGGCTTGGCTCAAGGAGCCTTCCAAAATGCGTACGGCTGAGCCCATTTCACCACGATCGAGGCAGACCCGGGCTTGTTGAACAGCCGTCAACACGGGCAGACTCATTGGCCCGGATTTACCGGTTGCTGTCGATTTCTCTTCGGCATGCCAGCCTTGAACGATGCTCAACCAAACAAACAACAACATCCCCAAACCGGTCAATCCCTGTCGGCGCATAATGGCATCCTTGCCGAAAATGTCCTGTCCGCCAGGGCTGTGGCGGCCACAGGTTCTCGCAGGAACGTTACAGGTCGGTGATAACGGTGAACCAATTGCACGGTTCACGCGATGGGCTGTGTTGTTCAGCGACGGGGTTGCTTCCATGCACCGATTGCTTGCGCGGGCGTCCCAGCCCGGCGGCTCCTAAGGGTGTTCCGATGCCCAGGAGCAGTTGAACGGCGAAGACTTTAGAAATTCTTGAAAAAAAAAGCAAGTACAGTTCGGCGGCACCACCAGGTGCCATTTCACTGAAAACGGCCGAATTTGCACCCGCTAAACGGCACAACTGCTCTTCACTTGGCTTCTGCCGTTTGCTACATGTCATTATTCGTTTCGGCATACCCTGCCCAGATGGGCAAGGAGTGAAAAATGCGCAAATTCATGATCCTCCTCCCGATCCTGCTCCTGGGGGGTTGGGCAAGCTGGTCAGACAATCGTTTCGAGCGAAGCTTTGAAGGACGTTCGCCCGAATGGTTTGCAGGCGATGCCGATGCCACCTTTCAGGAATTGCAGCATGATCTATCCCAGCAAACGGCTCATGTGGGACAGCAATCCGAGCATTTACGCATCAAAGCCGAGCAAGGCACCTTCATCCACTATTACCTAACGGTCGGCAGGGCCGATGTCAGCGAAGTGTTTCAGGCATCGGTCTGGGTGAAGGGCAATCGGCCCGGAGCCCAGTTCATGGCCCGGGTGGTGCTGCCCCGTGAACGCGATGTTCGCGACTTAGCCAAACCCATGACCACCCTGTTGCGTGGTGATTTTTATCAGAATGTCGGCCGCTGGCAGCAACTCCAGATTCCTGACCCCATGAAAGTCTTGCGTGAACAGCAGCAACTGCTGCGTGCTGAATTGAATCGGGATGTCAACTTCGAAGGCGCTTATGTCGACCAAATCATGCTCAACGTCATGGGTGGGATCGGTTTGAATGAATGGTGGATTGATGATGTCAGTGTATTTCCTGTGCTGAATGCCGTGCCCGAAGATCCACGGGGGATCGGCCGCATCACTGCCAACCCGAAAACCTTGAGCAACGACAGCGGCGGCGCCCGGCTCTCGCAACCGCGGGCCACCATGATCGAGTTGAGCCAGGACCGGTTGCTCGTCAATCGCAAACCCTTCTTCGTTCGCGGCGTGCGTTACAGCCAATCCTCATTGAAAGCTCTGCGTGAAGCCGGTTTCAACACCATCTGGATGGACGCCAAAACGCCGGACACCAAGCTCGCTGAAGCCGCTCAACTGGGATTTTGGCTGGTTCCTGAATTGGAAACGCTAGTGCCCACTGCAGATCGGGCCCAGCGCATGGACGTTGTGGCCAATTTGAGCGAACGGGTCAGCCGCTTTCCCGCACAGGATGCCATCCTCTGCTGGCAAACCGGCAGCAATCTGACTCAAGAATTGACCGATCTGATGCCCCGTGCTGTGCGTGTTGTAAAAAGCAGCGACCCTTACCGAGGCCGACCTGTGGCTGGCAGTGTGTGGGATGGACTGGCCCCCTACAGTCGGCACTTGGACATGGTCGGCGTCCATCGCTGGCCTTTGTTTACCGGACTGGAAATGAGCCATTATCGCGATTGGCTGGAAACGCGTGGCCATCTGACCGAGCCTGGCATTTACTTGTACACTTGGATTCAGGCCCATACCCCCGATGAAATCCAGGCACGCATGGTGGACCAGCAGCCGCAACAAGCGGCGCCGCCCGTGCACCTCCAACCGCATCCCGAACAAGTGAAACTGCTCAGCTACATCGCCTTGTCCGCGGGATATCGTGGTTTATGTTATTGGGTCGATAAGCCATTGACGGAGCAGCCAGCGGATCGCTCGCGCTGGTTGAGCCTGGCCCTGTTGAATCAAGAACTGAGCCTGCTCGAACCGATGCTGGCCACACTCAAGGACTGGCAATGGCATCCCAACCGACAGCATCCTGATATTCATCTTTCGCTGATGCGCTTCGATGGCGGTGTGATCGTATTGCCCATGTGGCTGTCGCCGGGCATGCAATACGTGCCCAGCCAAGCAGCCATGAACAATCTGGAGCTGATCATTCCTGGCGCACCGAATGATGCCCTGGCCTGGGAAGTGACACCCGTCAAAGTGCGGCCCCTGGCGCAACGCCGGGTGGCTGGCGGAACCAAAGTCGTATTGCCAGAATTCGGCCTGACGACCTGCATCGTCTTTACTTCGGACTTTTCCCAAGTGGGCCGCCTGCAACAATTGGTCGGACAGATGAACAAGCAAGCGGCCCAATGGAGTTATGAACTGGCCGTGCTCGAAGTCAATGAGATTGAAAAAACCCACAAACAATTGGAAGAGTTGGGCCATCCACAAAGCAGTTCGGTGAGCCTGTTAGCGGATGCTCGCAAGCATCTGTACACCGCTCAAGAGGCCCTGCAACGAGGCGGCGTCACCGACTATGCCACCGCGTATGAAGAGTCGCAACGTGCCATGCGACCCTTGCGTAAACTCATGCGGTTGGATTGGGAACATGCCTTGCGCGGCGTGGATCACCCCGTGAGCAGCCCCTTTACTATTTCCTTTCAGACCTTGCCGCAGCACTGGAAAATGGTGCGTGATGTGCGGACCAGCCAAAGCCTGCCCAACCTGCTGCCCACGGGAGACTTTGAATGGCCCACACAACAGCCACCCACCGATTGGATCATGCAGCAAGTTACTTTAGACGAAGTTCGCCTGAAATATGAACGCGTGACCGAGGACGCCAAGGAAGGCCGGCAGTGTTTGAAGTTGGAGATCGTGCCCAACGACTTGACCGCCAAGCCGGCCGCTTTGGAGCGCACGTTTCTGGCTTATCATTCTCCCAAAGTGAATTTGAAGCCAGGTATGCTCGTCCGCATCAGTGGTTGGATCAAAATCCCCAAACCCATCGAAGCAAGCAAGGATGGCGTGCTCTTCTTTGACAGCATTGGCGGGGAATCGCTGGCCGTGCGGTTGTCAGCAGCCACCGGTTGGCGGCAGTTTTCCTTGTACCGCCGCGTCCCTGAAAGCGGCCAGGTGAGTGTCTCTCTTGCACTCACAGGGATTGGCACAGTTTATTTTGATGACATTCGCATTGAGCCATTGGTCGCGGCACAGCAGCCAGCCAACCCCGATCATCCGTCAAACGCCAATAAGGCTACCATCACCTTTGACACGGATAAATGAACGACTGATTATGCCATCGATGTCAACCAAAGTTAAAACCGCTTGGGTTGCCCCGAGCGGTTCTGATTTCGTTGGACGTTGATACGAAACATCTCTCACTGGCGTTCCGTTAGCTTCTTCGCCAGGGTTTCGTTGTATTGGGTGGACTTTTTCAAGAACTCCATCCAGTTCTTTTGCTCTTTGACCAGTTTTTCAGCCAGAACAAAACGATTGAAGGCGACCCCGCCAAAGTTGCCCATTTGTACCTGAATCTGACGGTCTCTTCCGGGCACGATGACTTTGAAGTCAAAATCTTCACGTGCACGCAGATCGTCAGGCTTTGGCTCATTGCGATCCACCAGCACAATCAAGTAACAGATGGTTTTGGGCTGATTCCAAACGACCAAGCTATCACCTGGCTGCTTGAGTGCGTCAAAGACCTGCTGCACCAAATCCGTGGGCGGATGTTCGATCACCGGCACAGGTGCTGGTTCATAAGTAATGGAAGTGGCCGCTGCCTGGTTCGTGGATAACTGGAAGCGGGCAATCGATTCCTTACCTTTGTAGCCAGGGCGATCAATGAGCAAGCGAATGCCATCGGGCTGTTTCTTCACTTCCGCCGCAGCTCGCTTGGCGGCTTCTTCGGCATAGGTGCGCGCTTGCTGTTGCATCCAGGCGATCCGAACTTTCGGCTCAGCTTCCTCATAAGTGGGGATGCGTTCTTCCGTTCGTTCCGACTGCCAATACATAGCGATCTCGCTCCAATTCAATTCGAACGTCGGCTTAATCTCACGCCATTCATAGGGCTTATCGGCTTCAACCAGCCGGCTAGCTATCTGGTTGTCCAACTGCTTTTGTGGCGTGGATAGCCCATACTGCGGCTTGAACAAGCTTTTCAGGGTGCTAATGGTTGGGTCCAGCGTTTCGTTGATCAACTCATCCTGAGGAAGTGCATTTTTGCTAACGAAATACTGAAGCCCTCTGAACTGAGCGAACTCGGACATAAACGCGTCCAACGTCTGCTTTTTGGTTTCGTCATAGAGTGGCGGCTCAAAGGGAATGTTCGTTGTACGCCTTATGTTGCGCCATTTGATGCGTTTTTCCGTATACCGCTTGCCATACTCGTTCAAAACTGATTGCAAATACGTCAGATCACGTTGCAATTCCTTGCGGCATTGCTCTTCGATGTAATCGTACTTCATCAAGTCGTAAACTTCATCGAATGGCTTGACCACGGTGGACAAAAAGACGCGTTTGGCGGGGTAAGCCGTTATCAAATAGGTCCAGTTCAAGGCTGCAGCATTGCCCATGCCCAAAAATTGGGCCGCTTGCATCAAGGCCTGTTCCTTGGCAGAAAGCATGCGGAACGTCGGGCGCATCGTCACCAGAGCCACATGTCCATTGAAAGGCGTGAGCACGCTATGCGAAGCCGAGGCAAGCACCTGGGCCACACTCATGGCGTCAATGGGCTGCGATGCCAACGTATGCAAGCGCACTTCGGTGCTGCCTGGCCCGCTCCCGACACGCATATCCCAAACCAGTTCTTGCGTGCGGAATTGCATCGACCTTCGTGCATATTCATCCAGCAATTGCAAATGGAAGTACAACGGATTCAAGCCGTTGAGAAGTTGCACCTGTTTCTCGTAGTGTTTGCGCGCAGGTTGGGTTTCTCGCAAATTGCCGTAAACATATGCGATTTTGCTTAACCGTGGTACCTTGAACCCCGGCGTGTCGCTTGATTCATCGGGCAGTTTGTCTTTGAACTTATTGAAGAATGCCTTGAGCTCTTCCGTTTTTGGTTCGGGCACTTTATTGGTGAATTCCTTATCCATGACGGCAACCGGCAAAATGCCCACTTCCAGTTTGGTCTTGAGCTGCACATAACCATCCCAAAGATCAAGAGGCGTAAGCTGTCCCAGCTTGAGGTATTGGTCACCCAAGAGAACACCCCGTGCGATGGTACCGCGCAGTTCGCTTTGGATTTCCTTCAGGATCTCATCGAGCGTCATGTTGACTTGCATGCTGATGCGAATGCTTTGCAGGTCGCCTTCGGTAAGCCGATCCCGGCCGCAGCGCAGCAAATCGTCGATGACTTGTTTGGAAGTGAGGACCACCCCCATCGAATCGGCCCGGGCTTTCCAGTAGAGCGAATCGACGATGGTATCGGGTGCGGAGAATTCGCGGCCGGTGCCGCGCTCAAAGATGCCAAAAGATCGGCCCGTGTTGGGGTCTTCCATGCGCTGCCAATTTTGCAAATAATCCATGCAGAGCGAATCCCGCGAAACCATGGACAACTGCCAGAGTTCAAAATTGGCATTGCGAGCTTCGTTATAACGCGTCCAAAGTCGGCGCATCCGCTCGGGTAGTTGATTCATCATTTGACTGGCAAACTGACCGTATTGACGCATGATTTGATTCAAACGGTCGATTTCAAGCATTTCCTGATCGGTAAAGCCCATTTGCCGGAAGACCATGGCCCGGCCTCGAATTTCCACAGCCCCGATAAAATTAAGCATCATCGTCCGTTTGTAGGACAATTCGGAAAAGTCCTCGAGGTAGTACTTGTGGCCTTCCACAGTGGCGACCAGATCACTGTCGTCTGTGCTAAACCAACTGCGTGAGCGCTTTTGTCCTTGATTATTTCCAAATCCTCGGGATGAAAGCGGATCGCCAATAATAAACACAAACATGGCGATGACCGTTAGCACGGCAAACACGATTTTCTTGTGTTTTCGGAAATACTCAGCACTGTCCCAGGCCATGTCTACCTCACCAATCCTGCCAGGAAAAATCATCCATGAGCCAAGGCAACCCTTGACGGAATGCACCTGGCCGTACTATGGGTTAAAGAGAGAGCTTGTACGGCAGATGGCATTGTACCGACTCTCAGGCTGGGAACAACCCACCTTCGCTGCTTGGGCCGAAGTCGTCGGCAGGTTTGCAACTTTGCAGGTAGCTGACAGGCCGGTTGGGTTCATAGCATGAAAGAAAGGGATGCGGATACGAAGGAGTAATGAAGTGCCCCCCAAGAAAAAGAAACTGGTGATCGTCGAATCGCCAGCCAAAGCCAAAACGATTGGCAAATATCTAGGTAGCGAGTTTGAAGTCGCCGCGAGCAAAGGCCACGTCCGCGATCTGCCCGCCAAGCGGTTTGGTATCGATATCGAAAAAGGCTGGGTCCCGACCTACCAAAACCTGGCTGATCGCAAGCAATTGATTGACGCTCTGAAGAAACAGGCCAAGAAAGCCGAATTGGTTTACCTGGCCCCCGATCCTGACCGCGAAGGCGAAGCCATTGCCTGGCATTTGAAGGAAGCCCTGGGTCTCGATGATGATCGCGTCCGCCGGGTGCGCTTCAACGAAATCACCAAATCGGCCATCCAAAACGCTTTCGTCGAACCGGGCCAAATCGACATGGACCGCGTGCGTGCCCAGGAAACCCGGCGCTTCCTGGATCGAGTGGTGGGTTATCAACTCAGCCCCTTGCTCCGCAAAAAAGTCTCGAAGGGCTTGTCTGCCGGCCGCGTGCAATCCGTGGCGGTGCGGCTTATCGTTGAACGCGAACGCGAAATCCAAGCCTTTAAGCCCGAAGAATTTTGGCGCATCACGGCCATGCTGAGCACTTTGCTCAACGCAACCGAGAGTGCGGCCAAACTCATCGCCCCGCATTTGGTTCAAGATCAGATGGATCAGGATCAGGACACGGAAGCCGAAGCGGATGCGGAAGCCACCCCGGAAACGAGCAAACGTAAACTGCCCCCGGGCGCGTTCGAGGCTGAACTGGCCGAGTGGAAAGGGGAGAAGTTCAAAGCCGCCAACGCGGAAACGGCTCAGGGCATTGTCGCTGCCTTGCAAAAGGCCGATTATGCCGTCAGCCAGATCGAGCAGAAAGAACGCCAGGAAAAAGCTCCACCCCCCTTCACCACCAGCACTTTGCAACAGCAGGCTTCGCTGCGGCTGCGGTACCCCGCCAAGAAAACCATGATGCTGGCTCAACGGCTCTATGAAGGTGTGGACCTGGGTGCCGACGGCCCCGTGGCCCTCATCACCTACATGCGTACGGATTCCGTTCGCATTTCAGACGACGCCGTGAAAGCATCCCGCGAGCATATTAAAGCGCAATATGGTGCTCTGTATCTGCCCGATCAACCGAACCGCTACACTTCAGGCAAGTCAGCTCAGGAAGGCCACGAAGCGATTCGCCCCACGGACCTGAGCTATACACCCGAAAAAGTGTCAGCGTTTTTGCCTCAAGATCAACTGCGGTTGTACACACTCATTTACAACCGTTTTGTCGCCTGTCAAATGAAGCCGGCTGTCTTCGCCATCACCAATGTGGAAGTGCGTGCAGGCGATGGCATGTTCAAAGCCCAGGGCAAGATTTTAAAGTTCGATGGCTTCCGCAAGGTGTACGCCCCCGCGGGTAAACAGGAAGAAGATGCCCTGCTCCCGGCGTTGGAAGCCCAGCAAAAGCTGCAACTGCTGGAGCTAGACCCTTCGCAGCATTTCACTCAGCCCCCCCCGCGCTATAACGAAGCCTCACTGGTGAAAACGCTGGAAAAGGAAGGCATTGGCCGACCCAGTACCTATGCCGCCATCATCAGTAAGATTCAAGAACGAGGCTATGTCGAACAGAAGGAAAGACGCTTCTTTGCCACGGAATTGGGCATGCTGGTCACCGATCTGCTGGTGGAGCATTTCCCAAAGATCATCAACGTGAAGTTCACCAGCCACATGGAGGATGAGTTGGACGACATCGAAAACGCCAAGATTGAATGGCAATCCGTGCTGAATGAGTTTTATGAACCCTTTTCGCAATCGCTGAAGGAAGCAGAAGTCAAAATGCAGTCTGTTCGCGGGTCGGAGACGGACGAGAAGTGCGAACAGTGTGGCGCGCCCCTGGTCATCCGGTTCAGCAAACGCGGCAAATTCCTGGGTTGTTCGAAATACCCCGAATGCAAATACATCAAACCTCGTGAAGGCGAAACCGCCCCGGTGGCCACGCCCACGGAGTACAGTTGCCCTGAATGCAACAAACCCTTGGTGCAGCGCATGGGTAAGTTTGGGCCTTTCCTTTCCTGCAGCGGCTACCCGGAGTGCAAGACGATCATGAACTTGGATGCTGAAGGCAAACCCGTCCCGGCCGTGACCAAGACAGAACACACCTGCGAAAAGTGCGGTTCGACGATGGTGCTGCGTCAAGGTCGGCGTGGCCCTTTCCTGGCATGCTCAGCCTATCCCAAATGTCGCAACGCACAGGACGTCGACGCCCAAGGCAACCCGCTCAAGCCCATTGACACAGGGGTGTCATGCGAAAAATGCGGCAGCCCGATGGCGGTACGGAAAGGCCCACGCGGCCCGTTCCTGGGTTGCACAAAGTATCCTAAATGCCGCAACGCCAAACCCCTCACCGAAGAGCTGAAGGAAAAACTGAAAGACGTCCTGCCGCCGCCACCGCCCAAGAAGGAACTGCCCGAGATCGAGATTAAAGACACCTGCCCGAAGTGCGGCGCAGCCATGAAATTACGCAGTTCAGCCAAAGGTTATTTTCTGGGTTGCACGAAATATCCAAAGTGTCGCGGCACCAAGCAACTCGATGAGGAACAGCTAAAGCTTCTACCTGCGTAAGTTAGTGTGCACGTTGCCAAAGCCAGCAGTTACACGAATCATTTGAGGTAGGATCAGCTCGCGCATCATTTTTGCTTCGAATTGAATCGCTGCTCCTGTTGCTCGAGTGCACGCAAGCGCCGATCGGCGTCAAACACTGGTGGCGGCAACTGTTCTCCTTTACTGCGAATGCCTGCGCAGGTTAATCCGGAAAGTGGCACCGCCACGCCACGGTAGATGGGCAATTGCTGCTGCCGCGCCAGAATCTCCCGACGACTGATACCCTCCTTCGCCCACGGCCAAGGCTCAAAGCGCTCCTCGAACTGAAACGCCATGGGCAGCAATTCCTTAATGTAACGCCAATACCCTGGGTTGTCCGTTTGCACGTAAAACCGTCCATCGGGCACCAACGCTTGATACACCCAAGCCAGCCACTCCGGCGTCACCAGTCGTTTGTGTGCCTGAGCCAGATCGTAATAGGGTTGCGGATGATAAAAATGGATTTCGGCAATGGAATGGGGGGCAATCAAGCGCAGCATCAGTTCGCGGGCATCCGCCACGGCAAAGCGAACGTTTTGCCGCCCTCGTTGATTGGCTCGCCGAATCGCATAACGAATGGCCAAAGGCAGAACATCAATACCGAGCCAGTTCAGCTCTGGATGGAGATAACTGAGCAGAATGGTCGAGCGTCCGTTGCCGCACCCAAGGTCCAACGCCAATGCGCCTGCCCTTCCAAAAACTTGTTTTACCTCAAGGTGGCCGGTCGTCGGCAATCGCTTGATCCCGGTTTGCGTCCATTGCTCCTTTGGCAAGGGTAAACCGGGAAAAGGCACGCCAAACTCTAAATCCTGGTCGTCATACTGCAAGGTGAACCCTTTCGCATGCTGCTCAGCGTGGACACGTTTGCCCTGGATTCATTTTAGGAAACTTCACGTCAAGCTCGGGCTAATCGATCTTGCACGGTTGGAATTGCAAGCTATGATGTGTCGTCGTAAGCAGTTGGCTCATCTAATCTTTAGCGGTTCGTTGGGCAATGGCAATTTGGATCAAGCGAACCCGTGGCCATAGGGCCACCCCTTTCGATGGGTACCAGGTGTGAAGCGGCAACCCAGGCTCGCCCTTGAGCGATGGAGCAACAAAGATGCACGGATGCCTTAGCAGCCTCATGGCCAGGCTCGAACTGTTTGGCTGTTTGAGCTTATGGTCGTTTGACTTTTCCAACACGCAAGCCACTTCGCTCCTCCCCACATCTTCACCGCCACCTTCTCGTTTGACCTCCGAAACCCTTTGGATGCTACTCTGCTCGCTGCTCGTTTGGCTCATGATTCCTGGCCTGGCGTTGTTTTATGGCGGCATGGTTCGGTTCAAGAACATCCTGACCACAATGATGCAAAGCATGGTTTGCTTGACCATCATTGGTGTTTATTGGGTCATCGTTGGCTACAATCTGGCGTTTGGTGCATCGCATGGTTCGCTGTTTGGTTGGAGCAATGACCTTTTTTTGCTCCAAGGCATTTCACCAACGGAAACCCTGAAAGGCACCAACATTCCGGTGCTGGCGCACGTTTTATTTCATGGCATGGTGGCCGCCTTGACGCCTGCCATCCTGAGCGGCGCTATTGCTGAACGTGTGCGCTTCCGCAGTTATCTGGTTTTGGTTTTGTTGTGGGTGACGTTGGTTTATTGTCCTTTGGCTCATGCCGTGTGGGCACGCGATTGGTTCGGCAACGGCCCAGGCGAACGGGGCACGGGACTGGTTTACGTCGGGAGGCTCAGCTCACCACAAGCGGGTCTGGGAATGATCGATTTCGCAGGTGCATCGGTGATCCACCTTGCCGCAGGATTGGCTGGACTAGCAGCGACTATGGTGTTGCGGCGCAAACAAGGCGACCCGCAACCCGTGCTAAACCCCAACAGCATGACCTTAACGCTCCTGGGTGCAGGCCTGTTAGGTATGGGTTGGTTTGGTTTGGCAGGCGGCTTCACGCTGGGACGTTTTGACCCGACTGTCATCAGTCTGCTCAACACACACACCTCGGGCATGGCCGCAGCCTTAAGCTGGATATTGGTGGAAGCATGGCATCGGCGAAAATTCACGGCCCTGGGTTGGGTATCGGGCTGTGTGGCTGGGTGGGTGGCCGCTGCAGCCCTGGCGGACCGTATGAGCGTGGGCAGCAGTTTGTTGCTTGGTTCGGGTGCCAGTGTGATCTGTTACACCGTCATTTGGCTGAAGCCCAAATTGCGCTACGAAGATGCCTTGGACGCTTTTGGTCTGCATGGCGTCGGTGCACTCTATGGCTTGCTGTTGGCAGGTTGGCTGCACCCGCAGCCATGGGTCCAAGGTCTGGTGGTGCTGATCCTGGTGGGCTTTAGTTTTAGCGTATCACTGGGCTTGGTGCATATGCTGGACAGATTGTTGCCGCTGCGCGCCGATGAAGAATGCGAACAACTAGGCCTTGATCGAACCGAACACGGCCAGGTGGGCTTTGACTTCGAACCCGACCTGACCTGGCACACCAATCAGATTCAGCGCGAGCCCCGCCCTGCCCTGGCCCCACCGATCACAGGCACACGCTACGCCCTGTTGGTGGAAGGAGTTGAGCCAGGCGAGTTGATGCAGCGCTGGTCGGAGCTTTGTCAGAGTCGCGACGAACAACCCGCGCCGGAATTCCTCGAAGTGTATCCCTACGTCACGTTTGTGGAACACAATCGCTTTCGCTTTCGCGGGGGTGAACCTTGGCGTGTCAAGGAGGCCATGGAAAGGCTGCTGCGTGACGTGCTGCGTACTGCCAGTGTGCGCGTGCGTTTCGAAAACCGCGGGTTACCGCCGAGTTCCAAGGTCGCTTGATCGAACTGGGCGGATCGTCGGCTTCATCTATGAATGGAATCGTATGAAACTCATCACGGCCATCATTCGACCCGATAAGTTCGATGACGTGCAAGCGTCGTTGCATGCCATCGATGTGTATCTCATGACGGTGACGGAAGTTCGTGGGTGCGGCAAACAGCGCGGCTTTACCGAATTGTATCGCGGTGCGGAAGTGGAAGATCGACTCGTTTCGCGTCTCAAGCTGGAAATCGCCGTGAACGATGCCTTTGTTGAGGCCTGTGTCGAAGCCATTGTGCAATCAAGCCGAACGGAACCGACGGGCAGCATCGGCGACGGCAAGATTTTCGTTCTGCCCATGGACGACTGCATACGCATTCGCACCGGAGAACGCGGTCAACAAGCGATTGGCCCTTAAACTGCCCATCAGCGGCTGCTTTGAACTTTCACCTCAACGTTCAAGTTTTTGCACGCTTGTAATTAATCAAAGTGACATTATGTCAATTGATGCGGCGCAATTCCGTACGCTGGACCATATCGCCCGTTAACTTTCGTTGAAAAACAAACCGGTCGTTGGTCAGCTCCTGGATTTCATAAGGACCGGCCGGCATGGATTTGATTTTGAGCAGAAATGATTTAGGCCCCGTCCACTCATATTTGCCATTGACCCAAACCTTGCGCTTCCCCATGCGGAATTCACCATTGGCACCAAAGCGAAATTCAAATTCCATGCTTTGGGCAGTGGTTTCGTTGCCCACGGCGGGATTCACATAGGTCCCCGACCATTCGCCAACGATCAGGTCTTTGGGCTCGTTGGACGTGGACAGCTTGCGCTGACAACCAGTAAGGCACATCATGCAACCGAGCATGATGAAAAGAAATCGGTTCATTGTTACTCCTCTTTTGCTTCATTTCGTAACCTGCCTACTCAGCTAACCACAAAGCCCTGTTCGACCAAGGATGTGACGGGCAAACCGCAAGGGTGCAAAGATGCGGGTTTCATTGCCACGAATGCTGTGTTTTCTGCAAGTGAATTAACGCTTATGGAGGTGCCTGTGAACTTGTTTGCGTGGTTTAAACTCTGCAAAAGCGAACCGCGGAATTTGGGAATCCTGGAAAACTTATTCCATGTTGGCAGTGAATTCATAGTACATTGATGAACGAGAGAAACCAATCCGCCAAAAGTTTTGATCGAACTCATGGAGCGAATTGTCATAGTTGGTGCAGGGATTTCGGGTTTGGCTACCGCCTTCCGATTGCAACAGCGGTTGCCTAACGCCGAGATTACCGTTTTGGAGGCCAGCCCCCGGCCTGGCGGCACGCTCTGGACCGAGCGCAAGTCTGGCTTTCAATTCGAAGCGGGTGCTAATGGATTCCTGAACCATCGATCGAGCACGCTGCGTCTGTGCCATGATTTGGGTATCAGCCAGGACTTAATTGCCGCCAACCCGATCGCCAAGAAGCGGTTTCTGTATTACATGGACGAATTGTATGAGATGCCTCAAAGTTTCTGGCAATGGTTGCGTACGCCTCTGCTCTCATGGCGTTCCAAATGGCGGTTGTTGACTGAACGATTTCGCTCCAAGCTCGACTCGCAAGAAGAGGAATCGGTTTTTGATTTTGCCAAACGGCGCGTGTCGGAGGATGTGGCCGATTTGTTTGCCGACGCCATGGTCACCGGCATTTATGCGGGCGATTCGAAACAACTCTCGTTGCCGGCAGCCTTTCCCCGAGTCGCCTTGGCTGAGAAAGCCTTTGGCAATGTGAGCAAGGGATTGCCTAAGGTTCTGGCGCATGAGCGGCAGCAACAAGGGCTGCCCGCTGGCCCCCTCGCACCGCAACTCATGTCTTTCAAGCCAGGCATGCGGATGTTGGTGGAAATCCTCATGCACCGACTGAAGAAAAAGCCGCTCCTGGGCGTGCCCGTACGCACATTACAGTTGGATCGCACCCAGGATAGCCGCCCGATCTGGACCGTGGACGCCGACGGAACAGATTTAATCCAAGCTGACGCGGTGATCCTCACTTGCCCAGCACCCCGCCAGGCCGCTTTGGTGGCCGACGTAGACCCGGAACTATCGGACCTGATTGCCCACATCCCCTATGTACCAGTTGTGGTGGTTGCATTGGGTTACCGCCGATCTGATGTGTTGATGCCAACAGAAGGGTTTGGGTATCTCGCACCCTACAAGGACCGCCGCATGCTGTTGGGTGTGCAGTATTGTTCCTCTATTTTCCCCGAACGAGCACCGGATGATTGCATCTTGCTTCGAGCGATGTGCGGCGGTTGGCATCGTCGGGAAATCATGACCATGGACGATGACAAACTCAGCAGTGCGGTCCGGTATGAATTGCGGATGACGCTTGGGACCATACGTCCCCCAGTGTTTATGCAAATCATTCGTTGGGATCCTGCAATCCCACAATATACGTTAGGTCACTTGGATCGGGTTGCCGCTATCGAAATGCAAGCGGCACGTCATCCTGGTTTATTCCTCGGTGGCAATGCCTATCATGGCGTTTCTCTCAATGATTGTACCGAGCAAGCTGAACTGATGGCTGACCGCTTATCCACTTATTTTCATGCCAGCCCATCAGCGTCAATCCCAGAACAATAAGGGCCGCTTTCAGAAACGCGTTAAGCCATTCCGCTTCATGCACCACACGAATCGAAGAAGTTTTAATAAAGTGTCTTGATTCACGTCGCGCTTCATGCTAACAGTTGACTAAGACTCGCCTGTTTCTACTGACTGAGGCCATCCTATGCTAACGTCCTCAGGTAGATTACGTTTTGTTTTAGGCCCAAAGCACGATGTCCTGGAAAATGCTTTCTATCTGGGGCACGTCGCAGCGGCCACTTATACCGGCGTTTTTGGTACTGACTCCGACCGTATTCATCCCGAACAGTATCCGTTCTACGATCAACTGCAGCTTCTCGATCCGGAAGTCTTTGAGTACCTGCCATTGGACGCACATGGTTACATTGCCGAAGCTGCTGAGCATATCGTGGTAGCTTTTCGCGGCAGTGTCAGCATTCAAAATTGGATCACCAATGTGAGGTTTGAACAGCGTCCGGTCATCATTGACAACATCCCGATGGGAATGATCCACGCAGGTTTTGCCGAGGCATTTGCACCGTTGTGCATGCCGTTGCGCAAAGCTCTGGAAGAAAAACTGCACACTCCCAAGCTGCTTTACATCACCGGCCACAGCTTAGGTGGAGCGATGGCCATCCTGGCTGCTAAGTGGCTGCAATTGATAGGCTTGACCGTGCATGGGTTGGTGACATTCGGTTCGCCGCGCGTCGGTGATGCATACTTTGCTGCTTCATATCCAATTACTTGTGAACGCTGGGTGAATTATCAAGACCCCGTAGTGCATGTGCCGCCGCCGATCCTGTTTGGGCAAAAGTATCGCCACATCGGACGCATGCACTACTTCGATGCCGCCGGCAAAGTCAACTCCGAACCCAGCGTTTGGACGCAAATGCGTGATCAGTTTTCAGGGCTTTTCACGCGTAATGGTTTATCGACGGCTCAACTGACGCAGTCGATCAGTCAACGCCTGGCCGATCACGACATCAATAGCTATTTGCAAAAGTTAGAACGACACTTCCCGACTTAGAAATGCACTTGCACCTGCACAGCCTCTTTGAGCCGGTTCAGGTATTCGCTCCTTGGAATTTCGAGCGCCCCCATGCGCTGCGTGTGTGGTGTCACGAATTGCGTATCGAACAATACAAAGCAACGCTGCCGGAGGTGTTCGAACAAGTGCACCATGGCCACTTTGGAAGCATCTGAACTACGGTGAAACATGGACTCGCCAGCAAACAATCCACCGATGGCAATCCCGTAAATGCCGCCCACCAGTTGCCCATCCTGCCAGGTTTCGACACTATGGGCATGCCCCATCACGTGCAGTTGACAGTAAGCTTCGATCATTTCACGAGTGATCCAGGTGCCATCATCACGCCGCTCGGAACAGCCATGGATCACTTGTGAAAAAGCGGTATTCAGGGTGCAGCGGAACCGGCCGCTGCGGACAGTACGCCTTAACCGGCGATTGACAACTAAGCCGTCCAGGGGAATAATGGCGCGTGGATCGGGCGACCACCACAAAATGGGCAGTCCGTCACTATACCAGGGGAAAATACCCCGGCGGTAAGCATCCAACAGCCGCTCTGGGTGCAGATCACCCCCAATGGCGACGATGCCTTCTTGGTCGTTCCAATTGATCTCGCTTTCTTGCCACACCCGCAAATTTCCTTGAGTCCTGACGCTCGCCTGGCGACTTTTTGTTATTCTATCCCCATGACGTTTTACCGGACAATCGAGGAAATCCGTTATGTCGAGTGATCGGCTGCAACAATTATGGGCACCCTGGCGTCTGAGTTATGTCGCGGCTGAACCTCAAGCCGACCGACCCGATTGCTTTATTTGCGACGGACTGAGCCAGAGCGATGATCGACGCCATTTGATTGTGCAGCGAACCGAACACTCCGTCGTCGTTCTTAATAAATACCCATACAACAACGGCCATTTGCTGGTTGCTCCCTTACGCCACGTTGCCAGACCCCAGGACCTGCATCAAGCTGAAGTGCTCGATCAGCAACAACAATTGCAAAAGATGATGGAGCGTTTGAATCAGCTCATCAAACCGGAAGGATACAATATAGGGATGAATTTAGGTCGAGTTTCCGGCGCGGGGTTGCCCGGACACTTGCACTGGCACTTGGTGCCGCGCTGGAATGGCGACACCAATTTCATGCCCGTGCTTGCGGACACCAAAGTGATCGCTCAATCGTTGGAAGCTTTATATGACCTCTTGCATGACGTCAAATAATCTGGCATTGACTCGTGCTATCGTCGGGGATCACTTCTCGTGCATCAACAACATGATCGAATGAAGACATCGGTGCGAGGGATTGTATTAGCCCCTTATGCTGTTCCCTGGTTTAGCACCCGGGGTAGGCGTTACGTCGAAGAGGAGCACGACTATCGCAGCCCCTTTCAGCGCGATCGCGACCGTTTGATCCACTCTTCCAGCTTCCGTCGTTTGATGTACAAAACGCAAGTACTCGTGAACGACTTTTCCGATCATCATCGCACGCGTTTGACGCATACTTTGGAAGTAGCCCAGATCAGCCGAACCATTGCCCGCGAGTTGGACCTGAACGAAGACCTGACCGAAGCCATAGCCCTTTCCCATGACTTGGGGCATCCTCCCTTTGGACATGCAGGCGAGACAGCCTTGGCGCAATGCATGGCAGCGCATGGCGGGTTTGAACACAACCGGTTCGGCCTCAAACTGGTCGAAGAACTGGAGCAGCGCTACCCTTATTTCCCCGGTTTGAATTTAACGTGGGAAGTGCGCGTGGCCATGGCTTATCACAGCAAGCAGCCGCAAGCACCGGAGGTGGCACTGTATCGCGAACCAGGTATGCTGCAACCATTCCTTGAAGCGCAGGTTGTGGACATGGCTGACAGCTTGGCGTATGACACGCACGATTTGGATGATGCCTTAAATCTGGGGCTGATGAGCTTGGAAGGCCTCAAAGACGTTCCTCTATGGTGCCGGGCCGCCAAGCAGGCCGAACAACGCTACGGGCGACTGGAAAAACCCTTTTTGCAAGCGGCTGTGGTGCGCACGCTGATCGATTGGCAAGTGAACGATTTGATTCAAACCACGCGAGCGGCACTGAGCCAAACGCCTATGCATTCGTCCCAAGACGTGCAAGCCCATGCCCATCCCTTCGTCCAAATCAGCCAGGAATTGCAGGAATGGAAAACGGACTTGGAGAAGTTTCTGCATCGGGAGGTGTATCGGCACGACTCCGTGGAGCGCATGACCGCCAAGGCACACCGAATGATTACAGCCCTGTTTCAGGAGTTTATGGCACACCCGGGTATGCTACCCAAGCCGTATCGCCTGGCGGTGGATCGCCAAGGGATTGCCGCAACGGTATGTGACTATTTAGCCAGCCTGACCGACCGAACTGCGCAAATCGAATTCATAAAGCTATTCCATCCTCATTAAGGAAGTGTAGAATTATTGAGACGACTCGCATCCTAATGATGTATCGCCCCCTAACCCTGTGTAAGGTGGGTCGCTCGCGATACGTCTCGGATAGGGGGAACCATTATGCGGCGCGAGCCTAGCATTCTTTGGGTCACGCGTTTGTTATTCATGATTGTGATCATCGGCGTGGCCACCAGCATGGCGGTGCAATCCGCCAAGATTATTTCCGTCAACATGGTGGGCAATCTCGCCTTGCTCGTGCCCATCGGAACATTCCTTTTAACCATTGCCATGGGAGTGGCCGTCATTTTCATCGACATCATGTACGTCGAGAAGCAAATGACCACGCTGTCGTCCATTTATTTTGGCTTGTTGATGGGGTTGCTGTTCGGCCATTTGTTCTCGAACGCCGTCGAGCAAATCTTGAGCGCATCTGAACTAGAAAAGCTGGCTTTGCCGGTGCGGCTCCTGCTTACAGGGCTTTTTTGTTACATCTGTGTTTCCACGCTTTTCCAGACCAAAGATCATTTTCGCTTCATCATTCCTTATGTGGAATTTTCCAAAGAAATGAAAGGGGGTCGGCCCCTGGTTTTGGATACCAGCGTGATCATCGACGGCCGAATTGCCGATATTTGCGATACGAAGATCATCGACACCAAGCTGGTGGTCCCGCGTTTTGTGCTCCAAGAGTTGCAGAGCATTGCCGATAGCCCGGACAAGCTCAAACGCAATCGTGGTCGACGCGGCATTGACATCCTGAAACGACTGCAAACCAGTCACAAAATCGACCTGGAAATCCACGAGGGCAATCTCCCCGAAATGCGGGAAGTGCATGAGGTCGATCAACGATTGGTGGTCCTGGCGAAAAGCCTTGGCGCACGTGTGGTGACCAATGACTTTAATCTCAACAAGATTGCCCAACTGCAGGGCGTGGAAGTCATCAACATCAACGAACTGGCCAATGCTCTGAAGACCGTGGCTTTGCCGGGCGAAGTGCTCACGATACGGCTCATCAAGCCAGGCGATCAGCTCGGACAGGGAGTCGGCTATTTGGACGACGGCACCATGGTGGTGGCAGAGCAAGGACGCCAATTCATCGGCCAGGAAGTGACCATCACGGTCACGAGCATCTTGCAGACACCAGCAGGGCGAATGATCTTCGGTCGCGCGGAAACCCGCGGTTCATCGGCCACGCACTTGCCGTTAACCACGCCCCCCGCCGAAGTGAAAAGCACGAGTTGAGGAAGGTGGGCTCGATGCATCACTCACCTTCCCTGAGGAGGTGAGTTGATGGCCAGGCATGCAATCCCCTTTTGGGTTCTCCTGCCCCTGCTGCCTTTGGGCACGGTGTCGGTTGCACAAGACTCCGCCAATCGCAATCCCAAGCCGGACGATTTACCTCTCGTCAAAAAAGTTCATGAAGCCCGCCACGAATATCAGGCTTCCTTGGAAGCCTTGCGCGAACATTATCACCGACAGAATGACATCGAACGCATGCGCTGGGTCGAAGATGAGCTGCTCAGCTACCACCGCATTTCGAAGCGGCCCTATCGCCTCGAACTCGATGTTCCACCCCCGAATCTGCAGCCCGTGCAGAATCAGCCCGAAGCCAACGAACTCTTCCGCCGGGCGATGTACTATAAGGGTCGTGGGTGGCTGTCCGAACATGAAGATAACTTGCGTCGTGCCGAGATCCTGTTTCAGCAGTTGTTGAGCCAATATCCACAATCAGATAAAATCGCCGACACGGCCTATCAACTGGGTGAAATCTATGAAAGCCGCGCCTTCAAACAACCGCAGCGGGCCGTGGCCTATTATGAACGTTGTTTCCAATGGAACCCCCACACCAGCACGGACGCCCGCTTGCGTGCAGCACGCATTTTTGACAAAGTGCTGCATGATCGCACAAAAGCCGTCAGCTTGTATCGCGAAGTCCTCAATCGCGATACTGACCCCAAGCGCGTCGAAGAAGCGCGACGCCGCTTGACGGAACTGAGTTCCGTCCCCCGCCCTGAGTAGTAGTCATCCGTCAACGAAACACTCTCCTGAACTCACAAAACCCCGCCTGACGCCCTTTTTGTAAACTTTACAAGCAGGGCGTGTATGCTCCATCCCGCATAAAAAGTGTCTTCCCCATATCTTGTTCCTTTCGCCTATTTCCACTCTCTGATACCTTCTGACAACTATTCCGCGTTTATTGCGCCGCCACACTTTAGAAAGATTGACATCGTCATGTCACATGGCAAACAATTGAGAACGAGTGTTCGGCTTCTTTTGCACCTTCAGCAGAGATGTAAAAGCTCCACCAGTTTGGCATCGATGCGCAGCGGAGAGAGACATCCATGTTTTTTTGGCAACGAAGCAACCGCGACAACCAAAGTAAAATCACCCGCAGACCGGTGCTTGTTGTTGAATGGCTCGAAGAGCGTGAGATGCTGGATGTTGGCGCTGCTGGCTGGCAAATCGAGCAACTTACTGCCAATCGTTCATTTGCTTCCGATCACATTCTGGTGCAATTCAAACCTGGATTTAAAGAAGATATTGCCCCCGCCATGACGTTCAGCGATGCATTGGACGCGAACCAAGGATGGTACGTCGTGCAGCTCCACCATGGCGTCTCCGTAACGCAAGCACTCGCAACTTATTTATCCAACGTCAATATTCTTGCCGCTCAGCCCGATTACCTCATTCAACCCGAAATGGTGCCCAACGACCCGGGCTTTGCACAGCAATGGAGCCTGAAGAACATCGGCCAAAGTTTTGGTTTGCCCGGTGCGGACATCAATGCGACTGTTGCCTGGGATGCCACGACCTCCGCCAACCCCATAGTGATCGCTGTGCTGGACAGCGGCATCGATTATCGCCACCCCGATCTGGCGGGCAATTTATGGATCAATTCCCGCGAGATACCCAATAATGGCATCGATGATGACGGCAATGGTTTCATTGATGATTATTACGGTTACAACTTCGTCCGCAACAACGGCGATCCCTTCGATGACAACCGGCATGGCACCCACGTGTCCGGCATCCTGGGTGCGAAAGGCAACAATGGCATCGGCGTGACGGGCGTTGCCTGGGATACACGCATCATGAGCTTAAAAATCCTGAACTTTGCTGGTTCGGGTTTCACCAGCGATGCCATTCGCGCGGTGTATTATGCCGTGGACAACGGTGCCAAAGTCATCAACAACAGTTGGGGTGGTGCGGGTTACGATGCCGCCATGATCTCCGCTATCCAATATGCTCGGGATAATGGCGTCATCTTCGTTGCTGCCGCGGGCAACAACGGCATGAACATCGACACGCGTCCGTTTTATCCCGCCAGCTACCAGGTGGATAACATCGTGCGTGTCGCGGCCACCGACAACATGGATCGCCTGGCCAGCTACTCCAACTGGGGACCGAACTCCGTGCAGATTGCTGCCCCTGGGTCCAACATTATTTCCACCTTGCCCAACAACAGTTATGGCAACTTGACTGGCACATCCATGTCCACGCCGATGGTCTCAGGTGCCTTGGCGATGATTTGGAGTCAGCACCCCACCTGGTCCTATCAGCAAGTGATCGACCAGATGCTCAGCAGCGCCGACTCCGTTGCTTCCTTTTCTGGCAAAGTGCAGAACGGTGCTCGTTTAAATCTGGGCAGAGCGTTGTCGAACGCAGGTGATCCCCCACCGCCTCCGCCACCGCCTCCGCCGCCGCCGCCGCCAAGCGATCTGACCGGTCCCAAAGTCACCGCCTTGTCCCCACTGACCAATGCGATCGGGCTTTACGGAGCACGTTTCACATTCAGCGAGGCTATTCAAGACGGCAGCTTCACGTTCAGCCAAGTTGTGTCCATGGTTGGCCCAACAGGCTCCATTACTCCCTCCAGCATTCAGCCCGTGTCAGGAACAACGAACCAATTTGATGTGCTGTTTAATCAACAAAGTGCGAGCGGCACTTATAGCTTTGTCATTGGACCGCAGATTCGCGATCTGGCTGGCAATGCCATGGATCAAAACAACAATGGCGTCAATGGGGAAAACCCAGGCGACCGTTACAGCGGCTCGCTGACCATTTCGGGTGGCACCGTCTACAATGCCACGGACATACCCAAAGCCATCAAAGATTTGAGCACAGTGGGCTCCGCGCTCATCATCAATTCCACGTTTACTATTAGCGATGTGCGAATACGCATTAATATCAGCCACACGTGGGATGGCGATTTACGCTTGCGCTTGCGAAGCCCAGCAGGCAAGGAAGTGGTTCTGGTGGATCGCCGAGGCGGTTCAGGACAAAACTTCAATGACACTCTGTTCAGTGACTTCGCAGTGCAGAGCATCGTTAACGGCACAGCACCGTTTGAAGGAACCTACCGCCCCGAACAAGCTTTATCCGCATTCGCCGGGACAAATCCCAAAGGCTATTGGCAATTATTCATCGAGGATAAAGCTGCAGGCAATGTTGGCACCTTGAACAGTTGGTCGTTGATTTTCAATGCTGGCTCCGTGGGCGGTAGCAGTATCGCTTTGCCCGACGATAGACACACGTTTGACCAGCCATCCCGATATCTACCATCGGATTGGCTGCGACAAAACAATCCGACGTGGTTCGCAAGTTCGACCACTTTTTCTTCTGGACCATTGGCCTACCAAGCTGCCAGGCCTGTTACCCTGCTTGATGTGTATCAGCAGCTTCGTCCCGCAGCGGTAAGCGGATATGCCAATACCACGACGCCTCGAATAGCGGCTATCACAGAATCATTGTTGCAAAGCTTGAATTTGGCTGGCCCTGTTTTGTTTCAACCCGTGTTGCCGAAAGCCTCTGGTTGAACGATTGTATCTCAAGGGAATTTCTTATGAACCGGAAGAGTTGGATAAAAACGGTCAGTCTGACGGCTGCTTTGTTGTTGCTTGGCGGTTGCACGAAGTCCTACACGACCACGCCGCTCGTGGCTCCGCCAGTGGGTAAGCCGCCTTGTCCGAACTGCGGCACAGCGGCACCCGCCCCGATGCAGCCAATCACCCAACCGAATGTTAACCCATCCATGGTGCCCGGTAATCCACCAGGAACCATACCCAATGGCAGTCCGCCACCCAATGTCCCGCGCACAGGCCCTTCGCTTTCCGAGTCGCGGTCGTCGCCTGGGCAAGCGCGCTTGGGTCAACCCGGAGCGGCCGACATTCAGCGCGCCCAAGCCTTGTCGCCTGCCCCTTTGGAATTTCCAACCGACATTCCACGTTTTGCATTGGTGTATGACCAAGTCGCCACTGGGCAGGAACCCTTTGCCGATGGCTATGCCTGGCTGGCTAAACAAGGGTATCGCACGGTACTGTATATCCACAGCAGCAGCGAAACGGATCTCGGTCAACTGACCAAAGCCGTCGAAAAACAAGGCCTGAAGTTAATGGATTTAACTCTCGACCCGAGCACTCTTTCCAAAGCCAAAGTGACTGAATTCAGCCAGACCATCAACAATACCGCCCTGCAACCCATCTTTGTGTTTGATCGAAAAGGTGCGTTGGCTGGCAGTTTGTGGTATCTGCACTTCCGCACGCAAGACGGCTTGAACGAAAAGCAGGCACAGGAGCGTGCCATCCGATTGGGCTTACCCAGCCCCGATGAACAGGATAACGGCAGCCTGGAATTATGGCAAGCGATCAAGCGAATGACTGAGTAAAGGCAAACGCGATTGGCAGCCAATGACTTTAAGAAAGCAGCTCGACTTGCGTTTGGGGGTCGACGCCGATGCTGCTCAGTTCTTTATTGTCCTTGATGAAATGGACCATAACGGTGGTGACCACGTCGTCCTTTTGCCGTTCGGTCGTTAATCCGGTCACCAGCACGTTAACGTCGCGAACGACACCTTCAACCGTTGCAGGCCATACCTTCCGCCCGACCCGAACGGTCTGCGTAATCCTTACACGTTGACCTGGTTTCAAGTCTTGTGGTTGAATGAGAGCCATATTGCCTCAGTGGTAAAATCCAACTTCTCCTCAACGATGTGCCCTGAACTTCAAGGAATCTCAAGGGTTTGCATCTTTGGCTCATCCTAGGGGTCAACCATTCCGATTTCAACCTTGTCGTCGGTAAGAACATGGAAAAACGTCCCGCAGGTGCAATCGTTAAGCTCGGACTCTTCCAACCTTTCCGACCTACACTGCCACGGCTATTTGATTGACAGCGTAGGAGCAGGCTTTACACTTAGAATGAGAGGTAGGCAAAATGTGATTTTGCCCACCATGGTTAATTTGCGCCAATCACCTGACCCGCAAAGTGTGCGTCTCAGGTATTGAACCTGTCGGAGGCTTTCAGGCATGGCACGGCGAACCACCCGCAGCACTCCCCGAGCCGATCAATCTCAGTCGAACACGGTCCTTATCGTCTTCGTCGTGATCTCCATGCTCGCCAATGTTGGTTTGGGCATCATGTGGTATTTATCACAGGAAGAGATCGTCAACAGCAAGAAAGCAGCCACGGATGCACAGGCTCAGCAAAATCAAGCTGTGCGTGACAAAAACCTGATTCAAGATTTCTATGTCACTCGTCTGCGTATATGGCTGGGTGATAAGCCATCCGAAACGGAAGTCGAAGCCATGAAACGGGCGGGCTCCGATGTGATGCAAGCCCCGCAGGAATGGTTTATGCCCTTGGCCCGCAAGATCGAAGGCGACCCCAATGCCAACGATGCCATTGCCAAGGCTGGCATGATTGGTCCATTTGACCCCGCTCGCGGCACCACGGCCAATAATTTCAGTGACCGACTCAAGTCATTGGATGATACCCTGGTGAAACTCCGCCGCGATCTCAAAGATAGCCAGGACAAACACAAGACGCTCACCGAAGAATACAACACTTACAAAAACGAATGGAACGCACGCGTCTTGGAACAAAAAGTCAAAGCTTCCCAGGATCGCTATGAAGCCGATCTTAAGGAAAAATTGGCCCAAAAAGACAGCGAAATCAACGACCTGAAAGCCAAAATCAACAGCGTCGAAAAGGAAGTGGCCAAGATACTTGCCGACACGAAGACTTCATTTGACCAAGAAAAGCAAAAGCTCACCGAACGCTTTGATGCAGCACTGCTTGCTCGCGATCAAGAGCTGAAAGAAATCCGAGAAAAGATCAAAGCCGGTAACGAAGTGGTGTTGGACAAACCGCGTGGACGCATTGTACGCGCTGATCCGAGCGGCGATCGCGTGGTCATCGATGTCGGTTCCGACATGAGTCTCCAACCCCAAACCACGTTCTCGGTCTACGGTCGCGACAGCAGCGGCAAGCCCTTTGCAACACCGAAAGCACGCATTGAAGTTGTCGAGGTACTGGGGCGCACATCCGCTCTGGCCATTGTGCGCCAGATGGCCAAACCCGAAGAATTTCGCAAGGGAGTTGAATCCAGCGATCCTGCCTACTGGATCAGCAATACACGGGACTTCTGGCGTTCAAACAATCCGATTCTGCCCGGCGATTTGATTTACAACCCAGCTTGGGAACCCAATCGCCGCATCCACGTTGCTTTGGCAGGGTTCTTTGACATCGACGGCGACGGCCAAGATGATCTGCAATCCTTCGTCCGCATCCTGCAATCGTTGGGCGTTGATGTTGATGTCTACCTGGATTCAGCCGACGACTACAAGCCCAAGGGCCGCATGACCAATCAAACCGAACTGCTCATTATCGGGTCGGCTCCTCTCATCGCCACCAAAGGTGAAGCGCCCAAGGCAGTGGGTGGCGGCCGTATGAATGAAGCGGTCAACGCTCTGCAAAACGAAGCCCGCAACAAAGGCATCGAAATTGTGACCCTCAACCGCTTCCTGGACCGCATGGGTTTTGTGGCGGAACGCATCCCTCAACTGCAAGGTTCAGCCAATAAGCCCAAAGCCCCAGGCAGTGCGCCATCCAATCCCCCGGCCCCAAAGAATGGTAACGGCACGGAAACGGATAAATAATTGATCCAATAAAATCCACCCAGACCCACAAGCATGGCTTGTGGGTTTTTCTTTTCATGGTACGCTGACTTTCTCCTTGCATGGATCGCCGTGGACGCATATAAGCAATCTCAGGAACAGCATCCGGAAAAGACCCCACGAATTATCTTGCCGTAGTGGAGAAGTATCAACATGTCTGTGCCGTCGCCGTCTGCAATCCGTTCCGTGTTGGAGGCCGGTGAAGGTGTTTTACGCCTGGCACCAACGTGGGTTCCCCGCTCCTTTCTGATGCCTGGCCGACGACTACGCTTGCACCCCGAAGATTATTATGCCCTGGGTGCCCATCGGGGCGGTATTGACGAACGCTGGTTCAGCAGCACCACGGCTGCCGCTAATGAGGGTGCCCCGCCCGATGAAGGTTTGAGCTATGTCGTAACCGGCGGGGCCAAGGCTTTTACCTTGCGTGATGCGATTGCATTGGAAGGCGCGGGGCTCATTGGTAAACCCATGTGGGATCGTTATAAACGCTGGCCTGTGTACAGCAAGTTTTTCGACAATCAAGGCCCCATCCCGCACCATATGCACCAAAGCGATGAGCAGGCAGCCTTGGTAGGCCAGCAAGGCAAACCTGAATCTTATTATTTTCCACCCCAGTATAACCCAACAGGCAACCATTTCCCTTACACTTTTTTTGGCCTCGAACCTGGCACCACCAAACAAGACATTCGCCGTTGTCTGGAACGTTGGAACCAAGGGGACAATGGCATTTTGAACTACAGCAAAGCATACCGTCTACAAACCGGCACGGGATGGCTAATCCCACCCTGTGTGTTGCATGCTCCTGGGTCGTTGTTGACGTATGAACCGCAATGGGGGTCGGATGTTTTCGGCATGTATCAAAGCATGGTCGAAGGCCGCGTTGTTCCCTGGTCCTTGCTCGTCAAGGACGTGCCACCCGACAAACATCAAGACTTGGATTACCTGGTCAATCAGCTCGATTGGGAAGCCAATGTCAACCCACGTTTCAAGGAATCCCATTTTTTGCAGCCCCTGCTGGACCCTTCCCACAGCGGCGATGGCTACGTGGATCGATGGATTGTTTATGGCCTGGTCAAAGGCAAACAACTTTTTTCAGCCAAGGAACTGACCATTGCCCCCGGTGCGAAAGCTACCATCAAGGATCCGGGTGCTTACGGCCTGATTGCCGTGCAAGGCTGCGGTACCATCGGCAAGATGCGCCTGCAAACGCCCGTGTTGCTGCGTTTCAACGACCTCTCCGAGGATGAAGTGTTCGTCACGCATGCCGCGGCCCAAAGCGGCGTGACGCTGACCAACACCGGTTGCGAACCACTCGTTACCTTGCGTTACTTTGGTCCAGACGTCCACACCGACTACCCTGTCATTGGCTCTGGCAATTAAAGTCCATGCCTTCAGCAAGACTGTCACTTGGCGATAGAGGAGTTGTGTGCCATGAAAAAGTTGTCCATTGGATCGTGGGCTTTCGTTTTCAATCAGGAGCATGTAGCTGATTTCCACACGATCTTACATAAGCTTCAACATCTGAAGTTTGACGGCGTGGAGTTGGGTGGATTTGACCCGCATCCGAACCCGGCCACGCACGATCGCAAACAACGCGCCTCCCTGAAAAAGGAAGTGGCCGATCATGGTTTGCAGTTTTCAGGCCTGGCGGCGGACTTGTGGAAAATGAAACTGATCAGCGTAGAAGACAGCGGCCCCTACATTGCGGAGTTCGCCAAAAATCTCTTTTTCGCGGAAGACCTGGGCATTGAGATGATACGGGTCGATAGCGTCGAGCCTCCCGATATTTTCGAGCAAACCGGCCTCGATCCCAAAGTCGGGTTCGACCGCTGTGTGCGAGCATGGAATCTGTGCAGCAAACTGGCAGCGGACCGGGGTATACGGGTTACCTGGGAATTCGAACCTGGCTTTGCGTTCAATAAGCCATCGGAAATCGTCGCCATGGTCGATGCCGTGCGTGCGCTGGGCAATCCCAATTTCGGCATCATGTTTGATACCTGCCATGCCCATTTGTGCGCAGCAAAAGCCGCCCGACAGCCCGGCGCAAAAGAAATCCTTAAAGGCGGCGCCATGGAACTGCTCGAATTGCTCAAGGGCAGAATCAATCATGTGCATCTGATCGATTCCGACGGCAGCCTGAATGAACACCAAACCAGCACGCACAATCCTTTTGGCACGGGTGAACTAAACTTCGATCAGCTACTCCCTGCCTTGGCCAAGGCCAACATTCCCAACGACTGGTGGACCATCGATTTATGTTTCTGGCCTGATGCATGGAGCGTCACGGCAGACGCCAAACGCTTCCTGAACGACAAGTGTAAACAGCTTGGGTTATGAAGCCTAATCGCTTCAAATCGAGCAATTGATTCCGCTTTTTGAACTCATGGAAACGCACACGTAGCAGGACCCTTCATGATGAAAAAGCCACTCAACATCGGCATGATCGGTTATGGATTCATGGGCAGGGCACACTCGAATGCCTACCTTCAGGTGGACCATTTTTTTGATCTGCCCTACCGCCCCGTGCTGAAGGCGGCTTGTGCCCGCCAACAGGAGCCTTTGAAGGTTTTTGCCGATCGCTGGGGATACGAATCGACGGAAACGGATTGGCGCAAGTTGATCGAACGCAAGGACATCGATGTCATTGACATTTGCACCCCAAACAATCTTCATGCCGAGATCGCCATCGCGGCCGCGCAAAAAGGCAAAATGATCCTGTGCGAAAAGCCGCTAGCGATGAACACGGCCGAGGGGCGGCGTATGGCCGAAGCCGTCGAGAAAGCCGGCGTCGCCAACATGGTATGGTACAATTACCGCCGCGTTCCCGCAGTGACGCTTGCTAAGCATTTGATCGACGAAGGCAAGCTGGGCAAAATCTTTCATTACCGAGCTAAATTCCTTCAAGATTGGACGATCAGTCCGGAATTGCCCCAGGGTGGCACGGGGTTATGGAGGCTGGATGTGCAAGCAGCTGGCAGCGGCGTGTCGGGCGATTTGTTGGCTCACTGTATCGACACGGCCATCTGGCTCAATGGTGACATAGCAACCATCAATGCCATGACCGAAACATTTATCAAGGAACGCCAACATAACCTTACGGGCAAGGTCGAAAAGGTCGGCATTGACGATGCCTGTGCATTTCTCGCCCGTTTCCAAAACGGTTCACTAGCCACCTTTGAATCCACGCGGTATGCCCGAGGTCATAAAGCACTCTATACTTTTGAAATCAATGGCGAACATGCTTCCATCGCCTGGGACTTGCACGATCTGCACCGTCTCCAATACTTCGACCATCGGGACCAGGGCCAAACCCGTGGCTGGCGCTCCATCCATGTGACCGATGGTGATCACCCTTACATGAAGCATTGGTGGGTACCCGGATTACAGATCGGTTATGAACACACTTTCGTGCACCAGGTGGCTGATTTCATTCAAGGATTGGTCGACCAGAAGCCAGCCCAACCCACGTTCCGGGATGCCTTGAGAACGCAAGCTGTTCTCGATGCCATTTTGCAATCGGCTCAGACAAACCAATGGGTGTCCCCCAAGAATTGAGTCGGGGGTTTGCTGACTTGAACCATCGCACTGGCCAAATCAGGGCGGAAAGAAGCCAGCCTGTCCTTCGTAAACCTTTCGTTTGGCTTGCAATTGCGTTAACAGCGATCGATACGTGTCGCTGAGTTTAGGATAACGCAGCAACTGCTCTTTTGCGATAGGCCCCGTGTCTGCACCCCAACGCCCCTGGCTGTCGTGAAAATCCTGCAGTACCAAGAGATTAGGTTGAAATTGAATTAACCGCTGAGCAAACTGATCAGGATTTGCCAAAGGCAGCATTGGCGTCACGCAAAGGCCAATGGGCAGCTTGTGTGCTTGCAATTGATTGAGAACCCGCCAGCGTTCGTCTAAGGGTGGCGCATGTGGCTCAAATGCGCTTCGAATCGCATCGTCATCTGTTGGGATTGAGAAATGGATACGTAGGTGCCTGAATTGCTTGAGCAAATCGATATCGCGTTCAACCAGTGGTCCGCGGGTTTGAATCAACAATCTGGGCTGGTGCGGCAGCAGCGCTTCTATGATGCCACGTGTCAAGCGAATCGACTTTTCAGCCGGTAAGTAGGGATCGGTCACGCTGGACATATAGACCGATTGCCCCGCGAGCTTTGAGGCATGCTTTTGGGCCAATGCAACCGCATTCGCCTTCGCCACGAACCATTTGCCCCAGTCGAGCTTGGGCTTGCGATTTTGCGGCAAGAACATGGCATAACAATAGGTACAACCAAACGTGCAACCGACATAAGGGTTGCACGTCCATGCAAAGCCACCACGCCGGATAAAGCCTGTGGCTTCGCTAAAAATGCTGCGGGCGATGACGTTTTCCATCGCAAGACCAAGAAAAAACCCACGGGGCAAGCCGTGGGCGATATGGCCAAGGTTGCACTGCTTTAGTTGGGGTTCGAAGTCTCTTTAAATTCCGGCGAACGAGGCAGCACAGGCGTTGGCGGACGAGGTGGTTCCTGCTGGGCAACTTGCGGGTTTGCTGGACGACGATTCGGGTCCGCATTGGCGTTGATGTCATCCTCAATGCCCGATAAGCCCTTTTTAAACTCCACAATCCCCTTGCCTAAGGATCTGCCGATTTCCGGCAACTTGCGGCCGAACAGCAGAAACAACACAAGAATAATGATTAGCATGTATTCGGGGTTCATCAGCCCCAACAGGAGGCTATGGTTCATGATTCACCTCGAGATGGTTATCCGTTTCAGGTAGGCACACTTATAGTATATCCGATTCTGCATGGAAAACATACGAAAACTCAACCCCGAAAGCCATTTCCGGTATCGAAGTTAGACCAATCGAGACCATCTCCCCCATTTATTCCGGAAACAGAACTGTGCTCAGGTAGCGTTCTCCCAAGTCGGGCAGTACCACAACAATGGTTTTACCCGCATTTTCCTGGCGCTGGGCCACTTTCACGGCCACGTGAGCGGCAGCCCCGCAACTGATGCCGCAAAGCATGCCCTCTTCCTTTGCCAAGCGGCGGGCCATCTCCATGGCTTCATCATCCGTCACGGTAACAACCTCATCAATGACTTGCACATTCAAGATTTTGGGGATAAAACCCGCACCTATTCCTTGAATCTTATGTTTTCCTGGCACCAAGGGTTCACCCCGAAATTGCTGGGTAAGCACTGGGCTAGCCGCTGGCTCCACTGCAACGCATTTAAACCCAGGGCGACGGGATTTAAGCACCTCACCCACCCCCGTAATGGTACCACCTGTGCCGACGCCTGAAACTAAAATGTCCACTTCGCCCTTGGCGTCATTCCAAATTTCCTCCGCCGTGGTGCGTCGATGGACTTCTGGATTGGCAGGATTCTCGAATTGCTGAGGCATAAAACTGTTGGGTGTTTCCTCCAGCACCTCTTTGGCTTTTTCAACCGCCCCACGCATGCCCTTGTCGCCAGGGGTCAAAATGACCTCCGCACCAAAGGCCTTGAGCAATCGGCGACGCTCCAAGCTCATCGTTTCAGGCATGGTCACTTTTAACTGGTAACCTTTGGCGGCACAGCAGAAAGCCAAGCCAATGCCCGTGTTACCGCTGGTAGGCTCCACGACAACAAAACCCGGTTTAAGCTTGCCAGACTTTTCTGCATCTTCGATCATTGCTACGGCAATGCGATCTTTGACCGACCATAACGGATTGAAATTCTCCAGTTTGGCCAACACCTTGCCCTTCGCGTTGCCAACAACCCGTCGCAGTTGGACCAATGGCGTCTTACCGAAAGTTTGGGTGATATCACCAAAGGTGCGATCGCGAAACGTCGAAGCTGTGGCCATGTTGTGATCCTTTGTGCCAGAGTCATTTGCAACGAACGATTTGATAATGCCAATATATGCAACAGCGGTTCACCGGTCATGATTTATCGAAAGCAAAACCGCGAACGGATCGTTCGCGGTTCAAAGTCAATCGGAGTTTGGGACACTGTGGCCAACGCTTATTTAGGAATGGCGACGTTCACTTCGGCCGTGCCGCCATCCTTCAGGTCTATGCCCGCAGCCGCTGTCTTACGGTTTTGGACATCACTGGGCAGCATCTCATGCCAAACGACCAGGTCAAACTTGCCATTCGACGGCACGGGGACGTTTTTGATTTCGAATTCGCCATTGTCATTGGTCACGGCGAAATAGGGATGGGAAAACTTCCACACAAACGCGCTCATGAACGATGAGTGTTGGTTGCACGAAACCTTGTAAGGCTCACGATCCGAGGTTTCGAGGTCTTTGTAAATGTGCTCATTGCCAGGAGGCAGCGTTTTGCTGAATGCCGCCGGGCCACTCAGATTGGCATCGTGCGAAATGGGTGGTTGGCTGTCGTTCTTGAAGCGAATGTCTTGTTTAGGCCCAAGAGCGATCACACGAGGTTCAAATTGGCAGCGAGGCTGATCCATATCCAGTATTTCTTTGCCTGAAGGTGCTTTGAGGACGTCGTCGCCCAGTTTGGGCATTTTCATACCGCCCGAGGGTTTGATGAACACAACCGCATAGCGAACACCCTTCTTATCGCTGCTTTTGTCGCAATACCAACCGCTCATCATGATGCTGGCTGGACACTCGGCTTTATTTTTATCGGGCGCCATGGAATTCACCACCGGCGTGCCGTCGCCATTGTAGGTTACACGGCCCTTGATCGTGGCCGAGCCTTTGAATTCCAATGCACCAGATGCTGTTGAACCACCGCTGGTGTTTTCAGCTTTCGTGGCCGTGGTTTTCTTCGCTTGTTTTGTTGGTGTTTCTTTCTGACAGCCCGCCAACAGACCTAAAGACAATCCGAACATTAGACTCAAAACCAATAGACGTCGCATTCGTACCATACCTCCTCATTGCAAAAGGGTAGATTAATATTGCAGGCTCGAATCAACTAATTGGGCTTAACTTCGATTTTGCCCAAGTCGGTTTCTGCACCTGCTTTGATTTCAATGGCTTTGCCTTTGCGGCCAACAACCCATCCGGTCTCTTCATGCCACAAGACGATATTGACGGGACCGGCCGGTGCCAATTTGATTTCAAACTGGCCATTGTCATCCGTGACGGCAAAATAGGGATGTTCGAAAACAAACAGATAGCCCTTCATCCACTCATGGGCACCGCAACGCAGCGAATTAGGCAAATAACCTGCTTCCAATGTAAAGGACTTCTCAGATGCAGGTGGCATTTGGACATTGTAGGAATTGTTGAAGCCGTCAATAACAATGTTGTGAGCTATGGGAGCCGGATTTTTTACAAGCAAAGATTGATCCTTCCGCATCGCCACAATACGCGGCTCAAAAATACACAAAGGTTGATCTAGTATGACATTTTTTTGGGCAGGGCTTTTGAGAGTATCGTGAACTTCCAGACTCTTTCCGCGTTCCGGCTGTAAAAAAGCCACGACATTTGCCAACCCTTTGTTTTTGGAATTGACCAGCCATTTCACTTCTTTCTGCGGACCTTTGCTCATGCAATGGTCTTGGTCCTTGGTCATCTTGTACGGTATGGCTTCGGGGATTGCGTCCCCCGCGAACACGATTTGCCCTTTTACTGAGCCCCACCCCTGCACGCTATGAACAGGCGCGAGCATCAGCCCCTGCAAGCCGGGCGTTAGTCCCAAGCCCAGAACCGTGATCAAGACCATGGCTGCCAAAAGCACGCTATGGCATCTTCTCATCAATAATCTCCCTGATAGGCATCGGGCCGCGCCCCTGCTTTGACACCCGTGGGCGGCGGTTGAGTCATATAACCCCAACTCATAATCGCGTCCCGAACGGCTTGAAGTTTTTCTTCAGGGGTCAATGCAAACTCGGCCTGCAAGCGATGGTACATTTGATCCAGGATCGGCATGGGAATGGGTGCGCCCATGGGCCGCGCGGACAACGTCGAGAGTAATGGAGTTAATTGCGTCACGGCTTTCAAGCCAGGTTTTTTGACGGTTCTTTGCATTTCCACATAGGCTTCGCCACGGTTGTAAAAGTTTTCGAACCAAGGCATGCGTGTGAAGGGGATGATGCGTTTCGGCAATGCCACCCATCGGGCAATGTATTCGGGGCGCAACCGATCCGGGGCATGATAAAACGCAGGCGCTTTCGCCACCAGATCGCCTTCTGCCTTAAACGTACCTGCGTTGTGACATTGCAAACACAGTTGCCGATTGACAACCATTTGCCAACCCGTTTCGAAGTAGTCGGCTTTGGCAATTTCTTCGTCCGTCAAGTTCGTGATTTGCTTGAGCTTCTGGCGATATTTTTGTCGCAGTTTCTCTTGGTTGTTGGGGTCTTGGATTTCGGGCCGCATCGTAAATTCTTCGATGCCCAATGCTTTCTCCTGGATGCGGTCCACCGAAGCAAAATACAGCACTAACTGATTGGCTTCGTCTTCATCCATATTGAATTGAGGCATCTTCATATACCGATAAACGGCAGGCCGCATACCGATGGGTTTGAGCAAGAAGGCTCGTAACCATTGCGGTTGCACCTTCTGCCCTTCACGCATCAACGGCGGCGGCACCGAGCCCATCAAGTCACTGCGATCGCCGACAAGATTCTTACGTTCGAGCTTAGCCAACAGCCGACTATGAATATCAGCGTATAAGCCGCCATAGGGATCATGTCGCGGCAAATCCGACTTCATTGGAATGTTAATGGTCATTTGACCCGCCGGGAATTGTTGGACCATTCCGTTTTCATCATGGAATTGGAACGCTTCCCATAACTCCAGACTGATCTTCTCTTGTTCGGTATCAATCGAGCGAGGCAATCCGCGTAAAAGGATTCGATCCGGCGGTTGCGAAATCGGGGAACGCCAAGCGGAGCTATTCGGGAAGCCTAAATCGTTCTTCAGATCGGTTTGCGTTGTTGGGTTATTAAATTGACGCAGGACATAGGACTTTGTCTCTTCATCCATGGCCACTTCGTAACTGCCAGGTTTGACAATATGACATCCGATGCAGTTGTATTTCTCCAATAGCTTGAGGCCTTTGATTTCATTCATACGGTCTCGTGACGGCTGATAAACAAATTTCATGGGCATGGGTTCAGCCGTGAGGCCCAAAATAAAGGTCATGACAGCTTCGCGTGCTTCTTGCTCCTTGCGGGCAGCTCGAAGCCGGTAATCGGCTTCGGATTCGTTGGGTTTGCGTGCTACTCGAGCGAATTTGAATTGGGGCATCTTCAAATGATCATCCCATGTTCGCTCCATGAATTTCTCGAAATCAAAGCTACGCGGCTCATAAAGCTTCTGATGCAAGAACCCATCACGGCGCTTTGAACCAAGTGCGTCCACGAAGAAGGAGTCATAATCTTCGTGGTATTCCTCGATGTATTTGAAGATATTGTCGAAAGCCAACCGCTCGGGATCTTTCTTGCCCCAGTCGTTCAACGGAACGCCAATAGGCTTGGCCGTTTCGAAACCTGGAATGTCATGACAGCCGAAGCAGCCGTTGCGACTGATGGTTTTTCGGCCCAAGTAAAAGAGTTTCCGCTCCTCATGAGTCATCTTGCTGAGTGGCGAGTAGGGTGGATGTTGCATGGCCAAAATGCGCTCATCGGCATCCGGACGCATGTATTGGACATTTGCAATACCCTTGCTAAGGGCATCGGCGGCATCGGCACGAGTGGCCAGCGTCTTTTCCAGGTACATGCGCACCATGCCATCAATATCGCCCTTGGATACTTCCACTTGTTTCCAACCATTGCCGGCTGAAACATTGCCTGTGTCGGTCAGCAGCCAAGCCATCAAATCCGCACGTTCAGCGGGGGTGAGTTGCGGGTTCGGCATCAAGGTCCGCGAATGATAATTGCTGGGGTTCGTCAGCCAGGCGTACAACCAGGCTTCCGCTTGTTGTTTGTTTTTGTCATAACCCAACTTTTCGCGCAGGCCAATCAGATTGGGGCCGAAATGCGTTTGTGTGAGCAGTTCACCCAGTGTTTCGTCGTTCTTGTATTGATCACGGACGGTTTCATGTCCGTGACAGGCAAGGCAGCCTTTGTTCTGGAATAGTTTCTCACCATTCTTTGGATCAGGCTTATGATTGCTCAATTCAGGGGCAGGCCACGGTTGATTCTGCAAGGCATCAACCGATCGGTGCATTCGTTCCAGATCACGCAAGTAATCTAGAACGGCTCGCAATTGATCTTTGGATACCTTGCTGCGTTGTTCTGGAGTGAGTCGAACCAGTTCCTGCACGGGCATATCCGGCGGTAGATTTGGATCTTGTAGTCGAGGTATAAGGTTAGGGTTGTCCTGACGTTGACGCTCGATCGTGACGTAAGCTTTGCGCACATCTTCCAATAGCATCCATTCACTTGGCGTCATCGAATGAACCTGATGCAATTGGCTCAAATAACTCTCACTAGCTTTCAAGAGATAATACGTCATGGCTTGGATTTCAGCATCCGGGAAGCCCTTATAGCGATCGAACAAATTCGAAGGACCCGCCAAGCCATCCGCGAGCTGGTGCGGGTTGTTGTTATGCAAGCCGTAATAGCTGGGCATGCGTGTTTCGGGACGGAAAGCTGCTGGGTTGCGAATCCACCGGGCAATCCAGTCCCGATTCAGTTTTTCAGCCAGTCGGCGCAAGCCTGGGCCTACTTTGCGTAGCTGTCCAGGCGGATCGGTCGGATCAGCAGTTAGTTTCGCACGTTCAGAAGGTGTCAAATCATCGAGGGGAGGATAGGGTTCTAGCCGCAAATCCGGGCCAACCGAACGTCCTGATTTAAACCCCGCGATTTCGTGGCAGCCAAAACATCCCAATTCACGAACCAAGCGATAGCCTTCAAGCAATTTCGGAGCTTCTTCATGACCATCGGTTCGCACTAGATCAAAGACTTGGTGATGGCATTTAAGGCAAGAGGATTCGACAAAACGATTGGGCAATTGCGGATAATCCCACATGAAATCCGGATGCAAGCTTTCCGACCATTTATACTCGTGCTCCCAACGGTGTTTCTTGTCTTGATATGTTTCCAGGTCTTTGCCGTTGGTTTTGGCGGTATCGGGGAAATGATAGGCGAACTTAAAGGTGGCAGATCCCCCCTGCCCGCCATGGCAAACGGTGCAGCCAAACTTTTCCGCGGGATGCGGGCTATTGGAGCCAACAAACAAATTCTGCCGCGGGTGACCACAGTAGGTGGCTATGTCAGCCGCTGTCAAATGCCGTCGCTTGAGTGCATCGGGCAGACTGTCATAAATGGCGCGTTCCTCTTCCGATTCGGGCGGCTCATTCTTATGCTTGTTCAAAAAGTCAACCAAGGTGCGGAGCTTGTCCTTGGTGTAGTCCGCCTTGTCGATGAACATGTGGCACGAAGAGCAACGATCAAGTCGTTGAACTTGTTTAAAGTTGTAATCAATCGTCAAACCATCGGGAATGAGCTGTTGGACTTTGAAGGGTGGAGCGAATGCATCCACAATTGGCATGTTGCGGAACGCTGCTCCGGCCCCGTAAGTGCGTTGATCGGCCAATCGGGTTAAGCGATCTTTTTCACGCGTGAGCCGATCCAGTTCAGCCACAGCCTGGGAAGCTTCAGCACGTGCATCTTGAATGTTCTTTTCCAGTTCCGCTTTTTGCTTCGAGAGCAAAGCCACTTCATCGGACAATGGGTTTAGGACGCTGGCGACGAAGGCATCGATGCGTTCTTCCTCAAAATGAATGGCATCCGCAGCCGCATTGGCATGGAGCAGAATATCGCGGAAACTCACCATCGAATCGCGAACGGCTTTCTTGGATGACAATGCATCCGCTTTCTTTTGCAGCAACGGCTTAAGCTCATTCAACGATTTTTGCCAGGCCCGGATTTGATCATTGGCAACCGTGAGCAAAAGCTGCTTTGCTTTTTCTTCGAAATTGTTGTCGGTGAAACCTTCGGTCGAACCGGGCTGCAAGGCCTCGAACTTGACTTTAACTTTGTTGCGTGCTTCTTCAATTTGCTTTGCATTCGCGTTTTGTAGATGCGAGACTTCTTGCCGAAGCAAGGAGACTTCGATCTCGCGCCCCTTGCGCTGCACGGTTTTGAATTCTCGGTCATAATCGACCCAGAACATCCAAATCAGGCTGGCCAGCATGGCCACGCTGGAAAGAGAAAAGACGACGTCCAGCACTTTCTGATTTCGGTAGAAATCGTCACGAGCAGCCATATCATCCTCGCAAGCTTGCGGTCATGTATTGCGTCAAACCCAGGAACCCATCCATTGCAACTAAATGTGGAAAAAGAACTCAGGAATTGCAACGATGTATTTCAGATCAATGGTCCATCGAAGCAACATTTTTATTGGCAAGCTGGCCATCAAGAGCAGCAGCATGACTAACGTGATGTACCTGATAAAGCCCATGCGAATGAAAAACGAACGCAAGACGGTTTTCGCCAGTAGCGGCGGCAGGATAAAGAAATAAGCCAGGATCAGGATGATGCCGGGCAGTTCCCGCATCAGTATGACAAACAGGCTCACCTGGCCGGAGGGATGCTCCCAAAGCACCCCGAGCCACCGCAGCCAAAAGTAATCAGAGAGATTAACATTGTTCAGTGGAACAAGTTTGTGCGGATCCCATTCTTCATAGAGCCCGTAAAAGTTCCAATTCGGACCACGCAAAAACGTGCCCAGGAAAATCAATACTACCCAGAGCACAATAAAGCCGAACAGAAAGCTGACAATGGAAAATGCCCGTTCCTTAAAGGTGTAGTATCCATTGCCTTTCTGGTTGAAGTCGATGTAGGGCATCGCGATCAACCCAAGTATAATCAGGGTGGGAAACACCACTCCCGCCAGCCAAGGATCGTAATAAACCAGCATTTCCTGCAACCCAAGAAAATACCAAGGTGCCTTGGATGGGTTAGGTGTCTTTGTGCTGGAGGCAGGTTGCTCTAAAGGTGCGGGCAAGGCCACTGCCCAAACGACGAGAATGACGGTCAAAACGACCATGCAGATCAATTCGGTGTAAACCAAGTCGGGCCATACTAAGACTTTTTCGTCTTCGAGCTTTTCCAGGGGCGGCTCACCTTTTTCCATGCGTTCATCGTTTAAGACTGCTCGGCGCAGCGGCAGCCAGGTAAAGAAGGCGACCGTGAACACGAGGAACACAATTGGCACGTTATCCGGCTTGCCGATGATGTGCCGGAAGTCCGGATCGGTCATGCTCCAGCCGCCGAACAGCAGCATGATATTCATGATGAACCAGGCGACATTCGGCTCGGTAATTAGCTTGCGCCAAACTAAAGCTGCGGCAAAGAGTGCGTTGGCCAGCATGAAATAGGTCACGGCTCCGGTTCCATAAAGGACCACCGCCAGGACAGAAATGATGATCCACCACAGCACTAAGCGATGCGCAGGTCCCATTCCGCCGAAGAGTTCTTTGGTATCTTCCGTGAACATGGAGCCAATTTTGATCTTGAGTACATAGCTGAAAAAGGCGTCGCAAATTGCCAGTCCCAGGCAAAGGTACATGATCAACTCAACGCTTTTGGTGACAATGTCGTTCAGGGAGAAATTGCCGGGCGCTGGCGGCACCCCCATGGTCGTTAACCCGCGTGAAAGCCCATAATCGCTCAGATCGCGCACCCAATGAGGCAAGAAACGCCCCTGGTCTGAGCCAAAGTTGTGCATGACGTACATCAGCACGTGCAGCAAAAATAGCCCCGACACAGCAAACCAAAAATAGGCCGTTTTGCGGCACTTATTCACTTTGAGCTGATACCAGCCGAAGCCAATATTGGCAATCATTACGACGGCATAAAACCAGGCCAAACCGTTTTGTACCTGGGTATTCAGATCGGCACCGTGCATATCCGTTCTCTTCTACTTTGAAGATCAACCGATGATCGACCAAGATCCACGAAATAACCCTATGCTATCGGCGAGGTTCACCTCGTTGTTCCGAAAGAGCATTCATCAAAGCGGACCACTAATACCACCATCTTTGCGGATGCGCCAAAAGTGAATGGCAATGAGCAGCGCCACCACCAACGGCAACGCCACACAATGGAGGACATAAAAACGCAGCAAGGTCATTTCACCCACGAAGCGTTGCCCCAATAAGGCAAAGCGAGCGTCGCTGCCTGAGTGAATTAAATCGACACCTCCCACGTTTAACAGCTTGGCCCCAGGTCCTTCATGGCCGAGTATGGGTGTGGCGCGAGCCATATTGCTGCCGACCGTGATCGCCCAAATGGCCAGTTGATCCCACGGGAGCAGATATCCGGTAAAACTGAGGAGCAACGTTAACACCAGCAATATAACGCCGATGGTCCAATTAAACTCCCGAGGCGGTTTGTAACTACCCGTCAAAAAGACCCGGTACATATGCAGCCAAATGGCAATCACCATGGCATGAGCACCCCAGCGGTGCAATTCGCGAAGCACTCCTAGGGTTGTGACCTGGCCGAGTGAAATAATGTCGTTGTAAGCATGTTCGAGCGTGGGCCGATAGTAAAACATCAGCAGCACACCCGTGACAGTTTCAACCAAGAACAGGAAAAACGTGATCCCCCCCATGCACCAGGTGTAACTTAGGGCGATCCCTTGCTTGCGAATCGACACAGGATGCAAATGAAGAAAGAAATTCGTTAACATCACCACGACCCGGTTGCGCCGATCTTTCGGGGCCGGATGGCGGAAAATGGACTTCCAAACCTGCGTGTTACGAATGTATTCACCCAAGGGCATAGGGATTTCCTTCAAAGCAACCAAAACCAAAATGCAACTACAAACGCCAACCGTTAGACCTGAACGGAAGCGTCCGGATTGCTCCATTCCCCAAGTTCAAACTGGAATTTCTTGCTTTTATCGACCAGCAACTGACCATCGTCCGCGATGCTGATTTTGAAGCGTTCTAAAGGTCGCGGTGCAGGACCTTCAAAATTAACTCCTGATTTATAGAAGCCGCTGCCATGGCATGGGCACTTGAATTTCTGTTCATTCTCGAGCCAATTAGGCGTGCAGCCCAAATGGGTGCAAATGGTACTGAGCGCAAAGATGGTATTGCCTTCGCGCACCAGCCATACACCTTGGTCTTGCTTATACCGTTCGACGACTTGCCCTGGCTCATAGTTGGCTGGGCTGCCCGCTTTAAAAGTACTCGGCGGCTCAGCTAAAACGTTGGGGAACATGAAGCGCACGGTCCCCAAGGTCATCGCTGCCATCGAAGCACAAAAAGTGGTCCAAGCAATACCCATCCAGGTGAATAAGAAAAAGCGCCGATCCGAGCCAGGCTTTTTAGCTGGCGGCTTCGCTGGAGCTGCTGGAGTTGCTGGTGCAGCGGTTCCTACATTGGCCGAAGCAGCCGGTGAATCAGCCTGTGTCAATTTATTTGGCTCTGTCATTTGGACCTCACGCGTCGCATGTTCACGCCATCATCAACAAACACTGAAGCATTATTCCTCATTTGTAAGGCTGAACGATTCAGAAGCAACCGGTTTGTTGAGATTCTCCCGATTTTCAATGAGCAATCAAGATGCCATGCCCAAGGAAGTTCAATTCTCTCCGAGTTTTTCAGTAAATGTTGACCCTTTTCTATACAATCCTTCCCATCGCTGCGAAAACAGCAATAACCCATTCTTACGCTCAAGAAAACGGGTGCTTTGTTGCCGCTCTCAAGATAACTCCTAACCTAGGGTATAGGATCAATTCGGTTATCGCATGCCAGCCTTGATTGGTTAGTCAAAGGATCCGCATGTCTGTGTCCAGTTGGGATTGCCAAACCCCTGCCCCTTTCGATTGTTTGAGTGCTGTGCTCGCGCTCGGCAATTTCGATGGAGTGCACCGGGGGCATGCAGATTTGATCCAGCGGCTTCAACGCATGGCGGTCAATCGTTCCACGCATCCCGTTGCCGTGACTTTCGACCCTCATCCATTGCAGTTTCTTTCCCGACAAGCCGTCCCCATCCCACTTGCAACATTGGCAACCCGTTGTGAGCGTTTGCTGCAAGCTGGGGCCAAGCATGTATTAATCTTGCAGGTGACTCCAACCTTGCTGCAATTGCCCCCAGAGGCGTTTTTCAAACAAGTGCTTGTCGATCGGCTGCATGTCCGCGGCATGGTGGAAGGGCCAACTTTCGCATTTGGCAAGGATCGCAAAGGAACGATTAAAGTCCTTGAGACACTCTGCCATGAAGCCAACATTCCCTTGGAAATTGCACCGCCAACTTTACTTGAAGGCGATATTGTCTCCAGCAGCCTGATCCGGCAAGCGCTGCTGAACGGTGACGTGTGCAAGGCAGCCAAGGGGTTGGGCAGACCTTATATGATTCAGGGCAAAGTCGTCCGCGGTGCGGGCCGAGGCGTGCAAATCGGCTTCCCAACGGCAAATCTCGAACACATCCAAACCTTATTGCCCGGCCAAGGCGTCTATGCCGGCTTTGTTGACCTGCATGGCACTCCCTGGCCTGCAGCCATAAACATTGGCCCCAATCCCACGTTTGACGAACAAAAGCAAAAAGTGGAAGTGCATTTGATCGGTTATCAAGGAACCCTTTACGAGCAAATCGTCAATGTCGCCTTCCTCGCACGGCTACGCGACACTCAGGCTTTTGCTTCTGTTGAAGCCTTGCGGCGACAATTAACGACTGACGTGGAAGCTTCCTTAACGAAATGCAAACAACACAACGCCATCTTCAACTCGGTCAAAGCAGCGTCCGACTTACACCAGCGGGTGGAAAAAGTTCTCGATGCAACTTTACGACCCATTTTGCAAGATACCGGCGGCAATGTCGTCTTGCTTGAAATAACCTCCGACAAGGTTGCACGCATCGGCTTGCAAGGAACCTGCCGAGGATGCCCCAGTTCCGTGATGAGTATTATTATGGGCATTGAGAGTGAGTTGCGTGAATTGGTGCCCGAAATTGCCTATCTCGAAGTTGCCAGTGAATAAACTGCGCATCGTTTGCCAATATCAATTGATTTGCTTATTTGGCCAGGTAGCCGCCATCCACGACCAAGGTTGTACCCGTGATGTAGCTGCCTGCCTCTGAGGCGAGTAGCAACATCGGCCCGATGAGTTCTTCGGGTTGTCCCCAACGGTCGAGGGCCGTGTGGTCGCTGAATTGTTTTTTTTCAGCCTCACTGAGCAGCGACATGGGCAGTTCCGTCAGGAATGGCCCAGGTGCGATGCAATTGACGGTGATGTTGAATGGTCCTAAATCCAAAGCCATGGACCGAGCCAGCCCTCGCAAGGCCGTTTTGGCGGCGGAGTATGCGTTGCGCGCCGCCTTGGAAACAAAGCCGAACGTTGAAGAGATGTGGATTATCCGCCCCCAGCGGCGTCGTTTCATCTCAGGGGACAAGGCACGCGACAAACTCATCGCGGCATGCAAATGCACTTCCAGAAGCAAGTCCCAATCGGCATCTTTGATCTGATCGATCGGCTGTGGTGTATTGCTGCCAGCGTTATTGATCAAAATGTCGATCTTGCCCATTCGTTCCATCGCTTTTTGAGCCAATTGTTCGACTTGATCTCTTTGGCTCATGTCGGCTGGGATGGCCAATCCCATCTTGCCGGTTTCCTTGGCGATTTCATGCAGGCTTTTTTGAAGTTCTGCTTCATGTCGACTGCTGATGACAATGTCCGCTCCCGCTTCGGCCAACCCCTTGGCCATGGCTTTACCGAGCCCGCGACTGCCGCCAGTAACCAGTGCTGTTTTGCCTGTGAGATCAAACCGCTTCATAGCTTGTTGCCTTTGCACATCGGTAAATGCTAATGGTCCAGCCAGAGAAAAACCCACGGGTTGGACCGTGGGTTTTGGCATGTTTTAAGGTGGTCTAGTGATCGCTTTTGCCAGCAGTATCCGAAACGCCAGCATCTTTGAGTTTCTTTTCCAGCTCGCTTTTTCGCTTGACGTCCCGGCCACTTCCCGTGACCTGGTCTTTGGCCCGCTTCCAAGCGGTGATGGCTTCGTTCTTTTCGCCCAACGCCCAATGGATATCACCCAAGTGATCGAGCATTTCCGTGCTTTGGCCCCGCGGCAACATCGTCGCCTTCATGATCAGTTGCTTCGCTTCAGCATATTTTTTTTGCTTGAAAAGCACCCAAGCGAGGCTGTCGAGGTACGATGCGTTGGTAGGCTCCGCATCGACCGCTTTACGAATCATTTTTTCTGCTTCATCGAGTTTATGATCGTTGTCGGCCCAGATGTACCCCAGGTCATTGTTGAGGCCTGCATCTTCGGGATTCTTTTTCAGCAACTCCATCAGCAATTCGGTTGCCTTATCGACTTTGCCCATGTCGCCATACAAGCTTCCCAGGATGCGTGAGAATTTTTCGCGCTCTTTGCTGTTGTCCTCATTGTCAGGCAATAGCTTGAGAATGCGTTCGTAGATAGCGACGGCATCATCATACTTGTGCATGTACTGCAGCACCCATGCCCGGGTTTCCAAGATAAACGGGCTGTCCTGATTGAAACCGGATTGATCAAGCTTGGCTAAGGCCGCTTCTGCTTTGCCTTGGAGTGCCTGAATCTGCACACTTTTGCGAACGGCATAGGCTTTCCCGAGCAGCAGAAAGCGACTTTGGCCCGAGTCATCAGTCGATTCCAATTCCATCAGTTCTTTACATAGTTTTTCGGCAGGCTCGTACTGCTTGTTGGCGATATTGAAATCGATCCAATTCAGAAAGCTGATGATGAGTTTGCGATCGCTCTTCAACTGCTTGGCTTGCTCGACACTCAAGCGTGCGAACAAATTGCCTGCCTCGATATCGTTCAATTCACCGGCCAAGGTTGCCAGCGTGTTCACGGCACTGTAATTGAAAGGTTGGTTTTTTTCGTTTTCCTTGACCACGGCCACTGCGAGTGACAGGGTTTTCTTCGCCTGCTCATGGTCCTTGAGTTTTGACTGCAGCCAAGCCGTTTGGTCTTGCTCGTATATCAGCCCATTCAGTTCGAGCAATTCGCGTTTTTCCTTGGCCGATTGGGGTGTGCCTGGAGGTGCCCAGTGATGGCCATGAAGGTGCGTTGCAGCGCCACCCATTAAGCACCCAATCACGCAGGCGATGCCAAATGTACGTAAAGACATGGGAAAACCTCTATACAAACAACTTATGACCTTTGACGATTTTCGCTCCCATGATCTTATCCTAGACGAAAAGGAGCTTCCAGGCCAAGATCTAGGGCTGAATCCCAGACTTTAGCTATGGCAGCATCGAGACACGCTCGTAAATAGAGCTTTTGATTTTCACTCCCTTCAAGAATCTTTGTCCGCTAAGATGTGAAGAGGAACCAATGCTATCCATGGGCCATATTCCATCATGTTGCAACGGACTTGCGATATCCTGATTGTTGGCGGCGGCGTCATGGGGTGCAGCATCGCCCATGCGCTGGCCAGCCACAATGCAGGTAAGATTGTAGTTCTTGAAAAAAGTTACATCGGTGCAGGCTCCAGCGGTAAATCCGGGGCGATCATTCGCCAACATTACTCCACGCCACTCACCGCGCAGATGGCTCAGTTTTCCCTGAAAACCTTCGAACGCTTTGATGAAATCGTGGGCGGCCCGCCGGTATTCACGCGTACCGGGCTAGCGATCATCGTCGCGGACAAAGACCGCCCTGCCCTGGAAACCAACGTCCTCATGCAACAAGGGCTTGGCATTAAAACCAAAATGGTATCCCAAACGGAATTGATGACTTTGGATGCCAATGTGCATCTCGACGACGACGAGGCCGCCTGCTGGGAAGCCGAAGCGGGTTATGTGGAAGCCCCCCAGGTCCTCAATTCCTGGATGGAAGCAGCTCGTCGCAAAGGGGCTGAGTTTTGTGAAGGGGTTGAGGTTGAAAAGCTCCAAGTGGAAAAACATCGCATCAGCGGCGTGCAAACCAACGAAGGCACCATTTCCACGCGTACTGTGATATTAACGACCGGCCCCTGGGCGGCACAGTTACCCCAAACCGTGGGCATCAAACTCCCCGTCAATGCCTGCCGAACGCAAGTGGCCTATTTCCGCAAACCCGTCGGCATGAACCGACGAACAGCCACTTTTGGCGATTTCGCTTTGGGGATTTATTTCAAACCCACTCACGGGGACATGATACACGCGGGCAGCATAGCCGGCGAAGAGGTCCATGATGTCGTCGATCCCGACCAATACAATGAAGCCGCTGACGATGCGTTTCTCAAAAACATACGCGACCGATTGACGCGTCGTTATCCGGGGATGTATCGCTGCCATGGCCGAGGCGGCTATGGCGCTCTCTATGCCATTACCCCCGATTGGCACCCTGTGCTCGACCGTCTGCCAGGAATAGAGGGTGCTTTCGCAGCTGTCGGCTTCAGCGGCCATGGGTTTAAAATGTCACCTTGTGTTGGTCAATTAATGTCTGAATTAATCATGGATGGCCTGGCAAAGACCTTTGACATCTCACCACTACGATACGCTCGATTCGAAGAGAATGCCTTGATCAAGGTTCCTCATAGTTATGGCGTCATGGGTTAGCCGATGGCATCCACATCAACCAATGACTCGGTCCGTTATCTTGTATTTGACATTGAGACCATTCCCGATGGTCGTTTGATTCAAAAAACCAAATACCCGGATGAAACATTGACCGATGAGGAGGCCGTTCAGCGAGCTCGTGTTGAAGCGCGTGCCATGTCATCGACCGGGTCAGATTTTCTTTCGTTGAGTTTGCAAATGCCAGTGGCTGTTTGCGTGGCCAAGGTGGCTGCTGATTTCCGCTTGATGTCGCTGAACTGTCTGGACGAACCGCACTATCGAACAGCGGAGTTGGTGCGGGGATTCTGGCGTGGGTTGGAACATTACAAAGCCACCCTGGTCAGCTTTAATGGTCGCGGCTTTGACGTGCCTGTATTGGAATTGGCAGCTTTTCGCTACGGCTACGCCGTGCCGCATCACTTCGCCAGCAAATATGGACCACGCTATCGCTATGGCGAAGCCCATATCGACTTGATGGATTTCTTTACCAATCATGGTGCCTATCGCCTGGCAGGCGGTCTTAACTTGCTGGCCAAACTGCTAGGAAAACCCGGCAAGATGGACATTCAAGGGGCCGATGTCTATGACTTGTTTCGCGATGGGCAGTTCAAGGCGATCAACGATTATTGCACTTACGATGTGCTGGATACCTATTTTGTTTTTTTGCGGTCTCGTGTTTTGACGGGCGAATTGACACTCGAAGCTGAGCAACAATTAACGCAACGAGCACGTGAATGGCTCGAAGCTCAGTGCCACGAGTATCCGCATTTCCAATACTATCTAAACCATTGGACGGACCCACACCCCTGGCCATGATCAGATGGTAATGGTGAATTCGCATGCATACCCATTGGATCGCTCAACGCCTATCGGCTTTTGATGAAATCAATGTTGGCTTCCGTAAGATTTACGAACTGAGCCACTCGATCAAAGACCCCATCAACTTATTGGTTGGTCAACCCGATTTCGACGTCCCCGACCCTATCAAGGAAGCAGCCATCCAGGCCATTCGATCGGGCAAGAATGCTTACGCCCCCACCCAAGCGTTACCTGAATTGGCAGAGAAAATCCGAGCAGATCTTCGCCGTCGTTGGCCCCAAGCCAATCGCGACGTGCTGGTCACCGGCGGCACCATGGGCGCATTGAATCTGACGCTGCTAGCGCTGCTCAATCCGGGTGATGAAGTTATTCTTTTTGATCCTTGTTTTCTGGCCTATGCCCCCATGATCCGGTTGTTCGGTGGGGTGCCTGTCTTGGTGGATACCTATCCTGATTTTCAGGTATCCCTGGACCGCGTGGAGGCTGCGGTCACGCCTCGTACGAAAGCCCTATTGTTGTGCACACCGGGCAATCCCACGGGCGTCGTCCAGAAGCGTACCCATCTGAAAGCACTCGCAGAATACGCTTACGAGCGCCGCATTGTCTTAATCTCTGATGAGATTTATGCCGCATTTTGTTTCGATGAGCCATTCATCAGCGCTGCTGAATTTAATCCAGATACCATTGTCGTCAGCAGTTTCAGCAAAACCTATGGGATGACGGGCTGGCGCTTAGGCTATGCCCATGGTCCCAAGGAACTGATCAATGCGATGGTGAAAGTGCAGATCGTGACCTATGTTTGCGCACCCACACCCGCACAGTATGCCGCATTAACTGCTTGGGATTATGACGTTAGCCATTATAACGAAGCTTACCGCCATAAGCGTGATTTGATTTTGCAGAACATTGATAAACGCTTTGGTGTGGTCAAACCCGGTGGTGCATTTTACTACTTCATCCAAACCCCTTGGGGCACTGGTCAGGAATTTGTCGAAGCCTGCCATGCGCGCCGGCTTTTAGTTCTGCCAGGGCATATCTTCAGTCAACGGGACACGCATTTTCGTCTCAGCTTTGCAGCCAGTGATGAGACCTTGCTCAAAGGGATTGAAATCTTGAACGATTTAGCCTGCCATCCTCCAAAGCCAGGAAGCGACCCAATCTCATGAGGCTTTCTGAGCGACGAACCAAGCTGTTGGTGGTAGATGACCTTAAGTTGTTTTTGGTACATCACCTTCACGCACCATGACCCGGCGAATGGCTTGTGCTTTTCCAGTAGCCTCATCCAAGTTGATCACAACGCCAGCCAAGCGCGGATCGCCAGTGGCCACATCAAATGAGGTCGGCACAAAGGTGCGGTTGGTGAACAGTACGCGATCGTACCGACGCCCCAAAACACCATCGTAAGGTCCGGTCATACCGACATCCGTGATGTAGGCGGTCCCACCGGGAAGAATTTGTTCGTCTGCCGTGGCAACATGGGTGTGCGTGCCCATTACCGCCGAAACCCTCCCGTCGAGGTAACGGCCCAACATGATCTTGTCAGCCGTCGCCTCGGCATGGACATCCACGATGATGCACTTCGTTTGCTCAGTGATTGCCGATAGACAGCGATCCAAAGCGGCAAAGGGGCAATCAACATGCCTCATAAAGGAGCGGCCCAATACCGAGAGCAAAGCAAGCCGATTGCCGCTAGGTAAACCGACCCAAGCGATTCCCTTGCCTGGCGATGCCTCAGGGAAATTGATGGGCCGGCAGATCGGCTCATTGGCATCCACAAGGATCTTGATGATTTCCTGTTTCTTGTAGATGTGATCGCCGAGGGTGACACCATCGACGCCCGCTTGACGCAACTGTCGATACAAATTCGGCGTCAAACCCGTGCCATCACTAGCATTCTCCGCATTGACAATGACCGTTTGCAGTGATTCGGATTGCTTCAGCCATGGCACTGCCCGACGAACCATTTTCATGCCTGGTTCGCCAACGACATCCCCTACGAAAAGCAGATTGGTCATGGAAAAACCTTCAAGCCCGGTGAAACGGACCGGGCTTATGCTCTAAAGCCTGTGGCCATCAAACCCTTTCATAGGCCAAGGATGTATCAGCGAGCAAAGTCCACCGCGCGCGTCTCGCGAACGACCGTGACTTTAATTTCACCAGGGTAGTTTAACTGCTCCTCGATAGCTTTGGCGATATCGCGGCAGACTTTGGTGGCCTCGGCATCATTGAGACGCTGGGAATCGGCAATGACTCTGATTTCGCGGCCTGCTTGGATGGCATAGACCTGCTCGACACCAGGAAATCCCGATGCCAGCGATTCCAATTCCTCTAACCGTTTGACGTACTTCTCCAGTGTTTCCCGCCGAGCACCTGGACGAGAGGCTGAAATGGCGTCCGCCGATGCAACCAGCACGGTATAAATGTGATCGATACGAATATCATCATGATGGCCGATGATGGCATGCAGCACGTGGGGACTGTTTTCACCATACCGTTTAGCCAATTCCGCACCGATCTGCGGATGACCGCCTTCCATTTCGTGGTCCGCGGCTTTGCCGATGTCATGCAGCAAGCCACAGCGCCGGGCCAATTTACCGTCCAACCCCAATTCCTCGGCCATCAACCCGCACAAATGGGCAACTTCCAAGCTGTGCTGCAGCACATTTTGACTGTAACTGGTGCGGAACTTCAGCCTGCCTAGCAGCTGAACGAGTTTATCATGCAGGTGACCGATGTTGGCGTCCATGACCGCTGCCTTGCCCACCTCCATGATATTCTTTTCCATTTCCTCGCGCGTCTCATTGACGATCTCCTCGATACGCGTTGGGTGTATGCGGCCATCCTGAATCAACTTTTGCAACGCCACTTTGGCAATTTCCCGACGCACATTATCGAACGCACTGACGACGACCACACCCGGTGTGTCATCGACGATAACGTCCACGCCTGTGCATTTTTCAAAGGTACGGATGTTGCGCCCTTCGCGACCTATGATCCGCCCTTTCATATCGTCGGTGGGGATGTCCACGGTGCTGACCGTGGTCTCAGCCGTGTGCCCTGAAGCATAACGCTGAATAGCCGTGGCCAGGATTTCGCGACCTTTTTCCTCGGAACGCTGCTTGATCAGTTCTTCATGTTTTTGCAGCCGTGTGCCTAACTCCGAGGCCATTTCCGTTTCTAGACGTTGGAATAAAGTGCTTTGTGCCTGTTCCCGGGTTAACCCAGAGATTTCATGAAGCTTTTGCGTTTGGAGTTGGAGTTGCTCTTCAATTTCCTTGGCTTTTTTCTGCAGGTGTTCGCGGCGTTCGAGCAGTTTCTTTTGGGTGTGATCCAGCGAACGTTCTTTGCGCAGCAGCAATTGATGCTGTCGTTCGAGGGATTCTTCACGACTTTCAAGCTTGCGTTCTTGTTCGCGTAATTCGCTGCGGGCCTGATTGATTTCCTGGTTGAAGTCTTCCCGTTTTTTGAAGATTTCGTCGCGTGCCTGTTGCTCTAATTCTTTGGCACGCAGTTCGGCGCGGCGTTGAAGGTCTTCTGCTTCTCGTTTGGATTGGGCAATAAAAATGTCGGCCTGTTTTTGGATGCCCAGGCGACGGTTCTTTTCGAGCAAACGGGTGACAATAAACCCGAGCACGAGGCCGACCATGAATGCCAGGCCGGCGGTTAAATACATTTCCATGGACTGAGCCTGCCTAGAAAGGCTGATCCGGCCCGAGTTCATTCCTCGGCCAATACGCTGTCAGGCAGACATGAAAAACCAACAGGAGGGACTGAAGCCAACCTTTTACATACCGGATGATTCCACGCTTGCCGTTGCACTAGTTCTTCGACAAACCGATGTAAATCGAACCCCATCGGCCTGTAAAAAGCCATAATCCAGCCAACGAACTGAATCTGCGCCGGGATCCATGTGCGTCGGTTTCAGACCGGCACCATCCCATTTCCAAGCGTCGGTACAGAATGGTCGTGCGACGCAGCCGCTCCAAGCCTGAATTGCTTGTGAATGACCACGTTCCGCCGTTGGACCAAGCAGAATCCCTCCGATAAAAGTGAGGGTCATTCCAAAGGTCAACAGCAAAAGCCAAGCACAACCGTTCTGGTTAATCAGAACCATTCTCATTGGGTAAGGAAGCATCAAATGGTCTTTGGTCGATGATCAAGCAACCAAGACCATGATCCCGCCCGTTTGCCATGCTGTCAAACAGCCATTGCGACGGACCAATACGATTTATGTTCAACTCACTTGGATTCGTTTTTTGTTCTGCGTTAAGGCGTATATTGAGAACAAAAGCATAGTGCTACGAATCCTCATGAAACCATATTCTGATCTTAGCGGCCTCATGAAGCATCTGCAACAACAAAGGTTGATCCTGCATGATGGAATCCGTCTAGCAATCACGCTCCTCCGTTGGAGAGACTGGCATGAGTAAGTCCAACAACTTGACGTGCGAGGGATTGGCACGGCGAATTCGCGTCGCCTTGGGGCAAGAGCCTGCCGACGTGCTGCTTTCGGGTGGGCATGTTGTCGATGTCTTCACCCAATCCATTCGCTCTGCTGATGTGGCTATCGTTGATGGAGTGATAGCCGGTGTAGGTCCCGATCGCTGGCATGCTCGCCAAGTGTTTGACGTTCAGGGTGGTTTCATTTTACCTGGTTTGATCGATGCTCATATACATGTCGAAAGCACTTTGCTGATGCCGAATGCGTTGGCCCAGTTGATTGTTCCACGCGGCACACTCACACTTATCGCTGACCCTCATGAAATCGCCAACGTCATGGGCATTGGGGGGATTGACTTGTTGATTCAAGCAAGCCAAAACGTCCCCTTGGACATTTTTTTCATGGCTTCTTCCTGTGTTCCTGCATCACCGTGGGAAGAATCTGGCGCCGTTTTAGAAGCACCGGACATCCGCGCGCTTGTGCAGCGGCCTGCTGTTCTAGGTCTGGCGGAGATGATGAATTACCCAGCCATTCTTAAGGGTGATCCTTCGGTCTTAAGCAAAATCATCGAAGTTTGGCATCAGCAACGACCAATCGATGGGCACGCCCCCTTGCTCAGAGATAGAGCCTTGCAAGCCTATGTCGCGGCAGGTATGCGGTCCGATCATGAATCAAGCCAACGGGAGGAAGCACAAGCCAAAGCCCAATTGGGCATGATGATTCAGGTTCGTGAAGGTTCGGCTGAACATAACTTGCACGACTTGCTGCCCTTGATCCAAGCCGATCAATTAGGGGATTGGTGTCTGGCTAGCGATGATATTTTTCCAAACGATCTTTTGGCCAATGGACATCTCGAACGTTTGCTACGCCGATTGGTTGAAGCAGGCGTTTCCCCTGCCAAGGCAGTCCGCCATGCCAGTTTGATCCCCGCCCGGCATTATGGACTGCGTGATAAGGGTGCTGTGGCCCCCAGTTATGCTGCGGACCTGCTTGTGGTGAAAGATTTGCTCACCTTCGAGCCCAGCTGGGTCTTCAAGCAAGGGCAATGTGTTGCTCAAAACGGACACGCATTGTTTGCCCCATCAACGAACAACCAACCATGGATCAACTCGATCCATTTACCGCCCTTGACTGCCGATAGCTTTAAATTAAAACTGCAGGCCCCAACCGCACCGGTCATTGGCATCGTGCCAGGCCAGATCATTACTCGACACGAAGAGCACACGATCCCGCAAGCGGGTGGCTGTTTTCAATTCAATCCAGAAGTTGATATTTTGCCCATCGCCAACATCGAACGACATGGTCACAGCGGCAGAATGGGGCTGGGCTTTGTGCGTGGCCTTGGACTGCGTCAGCCAGGAGCATTGGCTTCATCGGTTGGACATGACGCACATAATGTGATCGTGGCTGGCAGCGACCCTCAAGCCATGTTGGCCGCGACGCAGGCTCTGGCAGCCATCGGTGGCGGTTTTGTTGTTGTTCGAGGAACACAAGTCGCTGCTCAGCTTGCGCTTCCCGTCGCCGGTTTGTTGACCGATGAACCAGCACTGAAAGTTTGTGAGCATTTGGATGCATTGCACCGTGCTGCCAACTCGTTAGGCTGCCCATTGCCATCGCCGTTCGGCACGCTTTCCTTCATGGCCTTATCTGTCATACCAGAATTGCGTATCACCACCCATGGCATATTGGATGTTAACAACCAAACGATCATCCAACTCTAGCCCATGCTGGTTGAACACTGACCAAGCAACTATTCATTGGGCAATGTCAGCAAATACAAGGTTCCATTGCCATTGGCGGTGACAGCATGCTTGCTGTCGGGCAGGAAGTCCAGATGATCGATTGGCTGATCCATTTTCCAATCACGCATCATTTTTCCCGACGATACATGCCAGCATTTGACCGAACGATCCGAGGTATAACTCATTAGTTTCTTACCGGATGCATCAAGTGTAATGCCAACAAAGCCATCCGAAGGCTCCGAATGAGCAACCCATGATCGCGACACTTTGGCAGCTGCAATGTCCCATACAAGGATTTTGACGTTTTTCTCCATAATCGCAGCCATATAGATTTCCTTGTGATCAGGCGATACAGCAACATCCATGATGTTCGCATCTTCCACCATCACAGGCGTCCAGGGTTTCTCTTCTTTTATCGATATCCAGCCAATTTCATTGTTGAGCGCAGCGACAATCATTTGGCCATCTTCGGACAACGCCATGCATGCACATTGTTGATCAAACAACTTCATCGACTGTGTTTGTTTCCCCGAATTGATATCCCAAACATGAATTTGCCGATCCCCCCAACTGAGTGCACGCTTGCCTTGATCGAAGACACGCAACACGCGATACGTCCGCGGTGGTGCAGCAAAAGCGCGTATTTCCTTACCCGTTTTCAAATCCCACAGCTTGAATCGCGCGTCACGCCCGGTGGACAACAGCTGATCCCCTTCTGGGCTGAACGCCAAGGCGATCACGCCATCAGCATGGCCAGGCAAGGTCATGATTTCATTGCCCGTCGCTACTTGCCAAATACGAATGGCAGCCTCGTCGCTGGCGGAAGCGACCAAATCGCCTTTCGGGCTGGTTGTCACAAACTGGACCGCACGGGTATGCCCATAGCGTGGTTGCCAGTCGGTGCTGCCAATTTCCCACAACTTGATTAACCGATCGACCCCGGCCGAATACGCTCGCAAACCATCGGGACTGAAAATGGCCGCCGTGACCCAGTCCTCATGCCCGCGCAATGCGCGTATTTCCGTGCCGCTCAAAACATCCCAAATGCGTACCGATTTATCACTCCCCCCAGACAGCAGAAAGCGGCCAGCGCTGCTGAAGGCCAACGTGCTGATGGGGCCTTGATGACCCAACAAGGTTCGCCGCGTTTCCATGGTTTTCGAATGAACCAGCAAAATCTGACCATCCGCTGTGGCCACGGCCAAGGTGGTATCAAACCAGGCCATAGCACTCACGGGACTGCCCATGGCCGTGATGGATGCCAAGGCTTTACCCTTCTCCGCATCCCAGATCTGCACTTTGGAATCGCCCCCCCCAGCCGCAACCATTGTGCCGTCCGACGACCAGGCAACGGATGTGACAACGGTCGCCAGGTTGCCCAGATTCATTTCCACTTTGTTAGATTCAAGGGACCATATTTTGACCGAGCGATCGGCTGAACCAGAGAGTATGCGGTTTCCGCCTGGAGAGTACACCAAAGCCGTGATGGGGGCTGTGTGCCCTTCGAGCTTGCCTTCTTCTTGCCCAGTCGCTGCGTCCCACAAGCGAATGGCTTTATCACCACCACCGGAAGCCAGTTGCTTGCCATCTTTGCGAAATTGCACGACCGTCACCGGTGCAGCATGCCCCGAGAGCGTGTGCTCAACCTGACGGGTTGCGGTGTTCCATAGTTTGACGGTGCGATCCGCACTGGCGGAAGCAAGTTGTCGACCATCATGACTGATTGCCAGCGACCAGATCGGTGCTTCATGCCCAATCAGATCGGTTGGCGGCCTCAGTTGACGACGATCCCAAACTCGAATGGATTGATCACAACTGACAGAGTAAACAAACTGCTGATCCTTTGAAAAAAAGACGCCGCGAACCTCATCCACGTGCCCCTGATAGCTACGCAATGGCAGCTTGGTTTCCATATCCCAGACGATGACGGACGGGTCTTGTTTTGATCCGCCGCTAGCCAGCTTCTTGCTGTCCGAACTGAAGCACAAGGACCGTATGCCACCGTTATGCCCCGATAATCGAAAGCGTACTTCCGAGGTGGTTGCCGAGAATAATACGATTTGGCTACTTCGCGGTGCTTCACCGCGCAAATCACCAGCCACGGCCAAGGTTTCACCGTCAGGGCTGTAGGCCAAAGCATAAAGGGGAAGTCGCAAGGAAATGGGTTGTTTCGCTTGCGAGCCCCGCAACGACCAGAATTGCAGCATGCCGTCCGCAGAGGCGGTCGCAAACTGATTGCCGTCGGGACGAAAGGCTGCCGCATAGATCAGTGCGTTCACACCACGTACGCGGGTGGGACTGGCTTCCTTGCTCAAGTCCCAAAGAAACAATTCTTGATTGGCGCCAGAGGACACGAGTTTCGTGCCATCCGGACTGTAAGCCAAGCTGGTCAAATAACCGCTGTGACCCTCCGCTAGTTTCTTGCGAATGGTGCCTGTCGCAAGGTCCCAAAGAATGACCTGCGCGTCGGATCCTCCCGAAGCCAGTTCCTTACCGTCTGGCCTAAGCGCCAAGCAACGAACCGCTCCCTGATGGCCTCGCAACACCTTGATGGCTTTACCCGAAGGGAGATCCCAAAAGACGATCGTTTGGTCGGAACTGGCGGTGATGAAGGTTTTGCCATCGGGCAAACCCACGCCATCGTTCACCTCCCCGGCATGCATCATTTTGGATTGACCGAAGATGCGCTCGATGTGTTCAGGCCATTGCGGTGGCAAAGCTGGCATATACCATTGTGCACGGTGCAAAGCCAACGCTGCTTCATCCAGGCGATTTTGCTGAAGAGCTGTTTCAGCTTGACTAAGTTGTCTATCGGTCAGGGTAAGCAAAGCCGTCGAAAAATATCGCTGCTCATTATCTTGCTTCAGCTTCTCACGTTCGGAGCGTGTCGCCTCCAAACGTTGTCGCAACGTGTTGGCGTCTTCCTGTGCAAAGAGGCTGCCCCAACAAGTCAAAGCAACCAGAACAGCAGCCATTGCCATGGCACGATTCATCATGATGCATACTCTCCGGTGTTTCTCAGACATCATTGCTTTTCCCACTCTCTAAGCCACTCATACAAAATGCCAGCAAAATAGGTTGCACTGATGTCACTGCGCGTTCCAGGGGCAAGCGCGTACCCGCCATCCTGCTGCCTGCAGGCATCAACAAAACGACGCAGCTCATCAGTGCGCGGTTTGGCATTCATCATCACCAAGGCACGCACCACACGGTAAGTACTTTCCAAGTCGGGCGGCTGATCCTCTTTCCCCCATGCGCTGTTGGGCCATTGACCTCGCAACAAGATGGCAGCGTCCGGCTGCTTCATGGTCACCTTTAACCGTTTCTCGGTAACATAAACGCCTGCCAAAAGACGGGCGAAATAAGCTGCTTTTTGTGGTGTTTTGAGATCGTTCTCAATGAGCTGCCATTCTTTTTGTTGCTTCTGCAATAAATGCCGGTATTTCAATTGCAGAAAAGCTGGCGGATCGATGCCCAACGACTCGATCGTAGCCGCTGTGATGCGGATTTCATCGATCGACATCGATGCTGCTTCAAGATATGCAACGTACTGCTTTCGAGCTTGTTCATCTTTCAGCAAAGGATGTTTCAATTCAGCCAGGGCCATCCAACCCATGGCTGAAGCCATGACGCTGGGTTTGCCACCTGGCTGTTCGACAAAGCTGCCTTGTTGATAATGAGACATAACGAATCGTTCTGTCACTGATGGGCTTGGCAGTGTCCCCTGCCAGTAATGCAATGCCCGCAAGGCCGCGGCTGTAGCCGCCAGGGTGCTGGCTTTTCCTGGCTGGGTACTAAAACCTCCATCGGTTTGACCAAGGGAATGAATATAGTCAACCGTTTGCAGTTTTTGTTGGTGGGTTGGAGACTGCGTTGAAACAACTTGCGCGCTGACAACTACATTGAGGGCTAATGCAGCCCACATCAGTCCCGTCGGGATCATACTCCCAGCCGTTCGCGTTCGTACCAAGCCGTGCATGCCAACCTTTCAGCATATAAGAGATTAATACTTCGATAGCATGCGTTACTTTCTTTTCATTGTAACGTTTGTTGAGCAAAAGGCCTAAATGTTGTGCCAACCATTGACGAACCACCCATGCCTGCGCCTTGTCGTTTTGTCTTGTTGCCAATTGCCATTGTCTTGACGCATATTCAATATCAGCCATCCATTAGCCGATGAATCTAATGTGTGCATAGATCGCGATTGGTGCAAAGGCGAATGTGAATGAAACGCCCCCAAACACTCCAACTTCACAACCACTGGTGGTGTGAATGGACATTTTGGGTGCTCATTGCATTAGTCATATCTGCCTATTTTATCAATCTGGATAGGCTGCCCTTTATCGGCGAAGAAACTCGAAGAGCTTTGATCGCTCGCGAAATGGTGCAATACGATGATTGGATTGTCCCTCGTCAGCAAGGCGTGCCTCGGCTCACCAAGCCTCCTCTGCAGTATTGGGCCATTGCGTTAACAACGAACCTATTTGACGTAGAATCCAGGTTCACTGTTCGGCTGACTTCCGTCTTGGCTATCCTTCTGACCAGCATCATCGTTTATGGTTATGCCCGTCTGTTTTTGAGTTCTAACGGAGCCTTGGCGGCAGGGCTTAGCTTTGCAACGATCGTGGACGTATTGCATTCAGGGCGTTTTGCCCAGATCGATGCCTTATTTACATGCCTATTGTCCGCTTCCCTGCTGCTTTGGCATTGGGGCTATCTGCGGCAATGGCCTTGTTGGATAAACTGGATTGTTGCCTATGCGTTTGCGGCCTTGGCCACGCTGACCAAAGGGCCGCAAGCGCCCGTCTATTTCATGACCACCGTTTGGATTTATTTGATCTATCGCAAGGACTGGCGCTGCCTTTTTTCGGTTGGTCACGCACTAGGAGTTGGTGCTTTCTTTGCACTTTTAGCTGGTTGGCTGGTACCGTTCAGCACGCGTATCGGTTGGCAAGCTTTCCTGGCCCTTTTTGCAAGCGAAGCGACGACTCGCAGCAACGTTTTCCAGAGTCATTTCCTACGCCATTTGCTGCGTTTTCCTTTTGAATTTTTTCTGAGCGCATTCCCAGCGACTTTGATCTTCCCTTTTTATTGTCATCGGAACTTTTGGCGGCAACTCGAGCACCGCCGTGATGCTGCTCTGTTCTCGCTTCTCTGCATTGTGATCGCCTTTCCCACCTGCTGGTTAGCTCCAGGCGGGGAAGCACGATACTTAATGCCCATCTATCCATGTCTGGCCATACTCGTTGGTATCACGGTAGAGGTCTTGGCTTTGCACTGCACGCAATGGCCATGGTTAAAGTGGATGAATACCAATCTATACCGAATGGCGTGCGGCTTGTCATGTCTGATGGGTGTCGGGCTGCTGATCTTAACTCTCATGGGCTTGGGCGAAGCTGTTGGTTTGACAAGCAAACAGGAAAACCTGTTCAATGCAGGCGGCTTTCTACTACTAGGATGGTTAGCCTGGCGCTCCGCACAGTCTGCCACTTTTATTCCTGTTCATTTCCAGTTCTGCTTTTTTTTAGCTTTGGCCTACAACGGCATCATGATTCCCAGACTAGAACATCTTTGCCGTGACATGGGTCAGGAAGTAACCCAAAGCAGTTTAGACGAATTAACTGCCTATGAACTGGTCAGTTTGAATTGGGTCCATCATCGGTTTGTTTATTTTTATCCTCAACCCATCCGCGTACTGAACTGGCCCCAAGAATGGCCAGCAGTGGGCGGTTACTTTTGCTTCGACGCTGAGGGTATTCCCCCAGAATTGCCATTTAATTGGCAGCCCATTAAGCAAATACCGGTCGATCGCTTCAAGAAAAAGGGTCAAGCCAAGGAACAGGTCATCCTGGCGAAGCGCTTGCCAGACCGGATATCGATGCTTGAAGACAAGCACCCCCTCGAGAAACAACCAAGCCGGAAGCTAGAAGTTATTACGCAAAGCGATATCAAATAAGTAATTATGAAACCTGTACTTACGGTACTTTATCCATCCATTAAAAAGTCCTTCGTTCAGCTCGACTTACGCCAATTCTCGGCAAAATCTGTACATATTGCCTACCCGACTGCGTAAAGTTTCCGGTTCAGGAAACATTTTCCTGCCAAACGGCGTCATAGAGGGTAAGCTGGTACAATCGTTCCATGCGCAGGGTTATCTTGCGCCTGGCAATAATTATGCATCATCATTGGTTGAGAGAGATTGTCATGCGAAAAACAAAAGGACCAAGCCAAAAACCCTTTGTTCGCCCCTCCCTCAAACGCTTGCAACCCACCCGACTGGCACTGGAACGTTTAGAAACCCGCGAGTTGCCAGCCAGTCTATCTGGACTGGTTTATATCGATCAAAACTTTGATGGCTTCCGCCAAAGCAGTGAGCCAGGATTATCCGGTGTGAGCATCCGCTTGACTGGAACCGATAGCAACGGTGCTGTGGATCGTACGATCACATCAAGCGCGGATGGCAGTTGGCATTTCGACAATTTGCTGGCGGGGACTTACACGTTAACACAAACGCAACCGAGCGGCTTTTTGACAGCTTTTGATACGGTCGGCACGGCCGGCGGCACCGTGAGCAGCAACACCTTCAGTGACATTACTTTGACGGATTCGCAAGACGGCATCAATTACCTATTTGGCGAACAAGGCATTACCGTTAGTGGCACGGCCTTCAACGACACGAATGCCAATGGTAACCTGGATGGCGGCGAATCCGGCCGTGCGGGTCTGCTGATCACTCTCACCAACAACTCCACGGGCAATAGCTTCCCTATACTGTCCGATGCCAACGGCAACTATTCCTTTACTGGCTTGGCGCCGGGCAACTACACGGTTACCGCAACGAATAGCAACAACACCTTAGGCTTTACAACCTCCTCCAGTTACAACATCAACATCACCTCCAGCGGTTTGCCGGGCGGAGTTCTCACCAATCAAAACTTTGGCTTGAGTCAAGTCGGCAGCATCGCTGGCTCTGTGTACATCGATGCCAATAACAATGGCGTCCGTGATCCAGGTGAAGCGGGCATTGCCGGCGTTACCATATTGCTGTCTGGCGTGCAAGCCAATAGTGGCATGATCAACCGAACGGTAACGACTGGTGCTGACGGTAGCTATCAGTTCAACGGTTTACTTGCTGGCACTTACAGCCTGACGGAAACCCAACCCAACGGTTTCGCTGAAGGCACCATCACGGTTGGCGATGCCGGCGGAACGGCAGGCCCCAACGTCATCGTGGGCATCAATATCGCCCCCGGCACCCAAGCGACGGGCTACTTATTCGGTGAAATTCAAAACCAAGTTTCCACGCTCTCAGGTCGGGTTTATATCGACCTTAATCGCGACGGTGTCCGTCAACCCAACGAACCTGGCTTATCCGGAGTGTCCATTCAAATTACGGGCACCGACATTTTCGGTGGCACGGTCAATCGAACCACCACGACCAGTTCCGATGGTTCCTTTACGTTCGATAATTTGCTGCCTGGCACCTATACGCTTGCTGAAACCCAGCCCACAGGGTTTCCGGACGGCATCACGCAAGCCGGTTCATCCGGCGGTACGGTTAATGGCAACATCATCAGCAACATTGTCTTGGCCGGCGATGTCAATGCCACCGATTACACGTTTGGTGAGTTCGGTATCCGTGTCAATGGCAGTGTGTTCAACGACCTCAATGCCAACGGCGTGCGCGACTTGGGTGAGACGGGGCGAGCAGGCGTCACGGTTCAATTGCGCAATACCAGCAGTGGTGTCGTGACCCCCGTTGTGTCCGATGCCAATGGCAATTATTTCTTCGACAACCTCGCCCCTGGCAATTATCAAATCACTATCGTGCCTCCCACGGGCTTCCTGACGTCCAGCATCTCGCCGTTGATTGTCAACATCACCAACAGCGGCGTCGTGGGTGGACAGCTCAACGACCAGAATTTTGGCATCGCTCAAGCCAGTCGCTTAACTGGCTTCGTCTACATTGATTTGAATAACAACGGCGTACGTGATCTCGGTGAAGGCGGCGTCGCGGGGGTAACCATCACATTGAATGGGTTGCAAGCCAATGGGCAACAAATTACCCGCACGGCGACCACCGCAGCCGACGGCAGCTATCAATTCAATGATCTCCTGGCTGGAAACTACAGCTTAACGGAAACCCAGCCTGGCAACTTCGATGACGGTACGACCAATGTCGGCACGGCTGGCGGCATAGCAGGGGTCAACGTCATCACCAACATCGTGCTGGGCACCAACGTGCAAGGCAATGGTTACAATTTTGGCGAGAAGCGGGTGATTCTGGTCAGCCTCAGTGGTGCAGTCTTCATCGACATCAATAACGACGGCAATCGCCAAGCCAACGAAATAGGCATCGGTGGCGTTGTCATGCAGTTGACCGGGATTGCCAACAATGGTGATCAGGTCGATTTGACCGTCACTACTTTGAGCAACGGTACGTTCACTTTCAGCAATCTGCGGCCCGGCACTTACACGTTAACGGAAATTCAGCCGCAAAACTTTTTGACGGGTATTACCCGAGCGGGCACAGCCGGTGGCACGGTCAATGGCGACGTGATCAGCAACATCGTGCTCACGGGCCTGGCCAATGCCACCAATTATCGATTCGGGGAGCGCGGCATCACGATTTCTGGCTCTGTCTTCAACGATGCCAATGGCAATGGTGATTTCGACGCTGGGGAACTCGGACGCCAAGGTGTGACGGTCATTTTACGCAATGCCGCCACAGGTGCATTTGCGTCTAAGGTGTCTGGCGTGAACGGTGCATTCCAATTTGACAACATTGGCCCTGGTAATTACACCTTATCCGTCAACGCGCCTGCCGGTTTTCTCGTGACGACGTCCAATTTGAATATCAACATCCCGAATGATGGTGTTTTGGGCGGCACATTGACAGAACAGGACATCGGGCTGGCTGCCCGCAGTAGTTTGTCTGGCTTGGTCTTCCTCGATTCCAACAACGATGGCATCAAGCAAGACAATGAACCTGCCGTTCCCAATTTAACCGTCCTATTAACTGGCACGCAAGCCAACGGTGAAAACCTGAATCGCACCGTCACGACCAGTAACAATGGCGCATTTCAGTTCCAAAATATCCAGGCTGGCACATACATCTTAAGTGTCAATCCAAACAATGGCTTCATCACAACCTCGATCATCGTTGGCACAGCCGGTGGTGAAGCCAGCGGCGACGTGGTCAACAACATCCAACTCAATGTCGGCCAGAATGCAACGGGTTACATTTTCGCACAACGGCCCGTTGACGATCGTGGGCTTATTACGGGTCGGGTCTATGTCGATCGCAACGTTAATGGCCGCTTTGATGCAGGCGACATCGGCATCGAATCCGCCATTGTCCAGCTTCGTGGTCGTGACGAGAATGGCCAGGCCGTGGTGAACACTGTGCTCACAGATTTTAATGGAAATTATGTGTTTGGGAACTTACGTCCAGGCACCTACAACATTGTCGAATTTCAACCCGCCGGTTTCGGCAATGGCCGAACCTCTGTCGGCACTCATGGCGGCATTGCCTCCACCAATTTATTGCAGGCCCTGCAATTGAGTGCGGGCGATATTGCGTCAGGCTACGACTTTGGCGAAATTCTACCTTTGCCTAGCCGACGCTATCTGATTGCATCGCGGTACTGGATGTAATCATTCGTCTTGGCTAGTTGCGAACCCATCCCAATAATGGCTGCGTGATCTCCAGGGATTGCGCAGCTTTCCTGGTTTGCAGGATCAGCACTTTCCCTATTACACCTATGTTTTGAATCATTGATCTTTCCAGAAAAGTCCCCACTTTCGCCGGGTTTTGGCCGATCAATAGGAAGTGAGGGTCCAGCGCGCTTGGAACCAGGGGGCATTGCGCTTGACCAAGGGGGAGGATCACGGATGAATCGTCTGCACCGCGGAAGCTTGGTTGCATTGGCCTTGAGTGGCTTATTGACTCAGGCTTATGGTGACGATCGGGCGATCTCTTTGTTGCCACCGGTGAAACGATTGAATGCGGTTTCGCCACAAAGCGAGCCAGTTGTCCCCGCCGCTACAAGTGAAGCATCAACGGTGGTAGTGGAAACGAATGCCTATGATCCACCCATTACGGGGGGAGTCAAACCTCGCGGAGCAAACCTGCCTCGAGCTGTCGGGCAAACGGAAGCTCCCGTGAAGCCCGTGAGTTTTGCGCCTCAAGAATCCATGCCTCAACCCATGACAACAGCTCCTGCTCCGTCGTTCAACACCATGGAGATTCAAGTCCCCACGATTACGCTGCCCGATTGGTCGAGCATTTGGGATACAGGCCCGACCGTTCCAGGCGATGTTGAAGACCCAACCTGGATCATTTCAGAGTATCTGATATGGGGAATGAAAGCCGCCCATACACCAGCATTAGTGACAACTAGCCGTACAATCGACTCCTTGGGCCGACTCAATCAACCCGATACCCAAATCCTATTTGGCGAGGATGTCGCCTTGCCCTGGAGACAAGGTTTCCGCGTCCATATGGGTAGCTGGTTTGAACCCACAGAAACCCTTGGCATCGACGGCTCGTACATGGTTTTGTTCAATCGATCGAAGTTTTATGCCGCGTCCGGTCAAGCCAACACCTTGACTGCACGGCCCTTCTTCAATGTTCTCAACGGCGAACCCGATTCAGGCCCGATCAGCACGCCACCCTCGGAAACCAACCCGAACATCGTGCCTACGGGTGGCGGGATCATCATTGATATGCCCAGCCGGTTTCAAAGCGTTGAAGTCAATGCGATCACCAATTACCGTCGCGGCACTGCGGGCCGTATCGACTGGTTTGCTGGTGTTCGTTATTTCAATCTGACCGAAGGTATGTCCATTTATGAAGGGCTTTATGTGGCTGATCCTGCAGCTCAACTCGCAGGTACAACCTTCGCCTTCCAAGACTCTTTTGACACCCGCAACTACCTCTATACTGGTCAAGTGGGGGCGCGGTTTGTCGCTCAACGTGGTTGTTTTTCTTACACATTAACGGGCAAACTCGGCATGGGTTGGGGCCATCAAGCAGCTCGTATTGACGGCGGCACCATGATTTTCGATAGTGTTACGTTTCCACAACTCTATCAAGGTGGCTTCTTGACCCAGGCGAGCAGCACTGGCAATTACAATCAAGACAAATTCGTCTTCACGCCGGAAATTGGCATTAAGTTATCGTACGAAATGTATGACCATGTACGTTTCTCCCTCGGTTATAACTTTATTTTCCTATCGAGCGTATTGCGACCAGGCGATTTGATCGATACGCGGCTCAACCCGAATTTCCTGGCGCCGGCGACCGGTACGCTTGCACCGGCACTGCCACAACCCGTGTTTAAGGATACGAGCTTCTGGACGCACGGTGTCCATTTCAGCATCGACCTCCATTACTAACGCTGCCGCCACGATCTTGATCAACTCTCGTTTTGTCATGGCATTTCTCCTTGATTCGCTGACGTTGTTTGCGATGATGTACATCCCTAAATGCTCCTGCTGATTCGTTTGCTCAAGGGATGGCTATGGCTAATCGAGAATTGCGCCTCACTTTTCATGGTGCCGCTCAAACTGTGACTGGTTCGATGCACCATGTGCAATGGGGTAAGCGGCAATATCTGTTGGACTGCGGTCTGTTTCAAGGCAGACGGTCGGAAGCACGTGAGCGCAACACCCATTTCCCGTTTCGCCCCAATGAAATCGATGCCGTGATTATCAGTCATGCACACATTGACCACTGCGGCAATTTGCCCAATCTAGTGCGTCAAGGGTTCGCCGGCCCGATTTATTGCACACCCGCAACACGCGATCTGATGGCCATCATGCTGACGGATTCCGCAAAGATCCAAGAAGAAGATGCTGCCTTTTTAAATCGCAAAAAGCCCAAGGACCAGGCGATTCAACCTTTGTACTCCCAGTCCGATGTCCGTAACACGATTCGGCGTTGCCAAACGTTCTCCTACGATCAACTTTTCCATCCCGAAGCTGATCTGGCCATTCGCTTTACCGATGCTGGTCATATTTTAGGTTCGGCCATGATCTCCATGCGTTTCCAAAATGGCCATTCCAAACACACACTGACTTTCACAGGAGATTTGGGCCGTCCTGGGATGCCGATTCTGCGTGATCCAGACCCTGTACCAGAAGCAGATTGGATCATATCGGAATCCACTTATGGTGATCGGTTGCACGAACCACCTGAAAAATCACTTGAAGCATTGGGTCTTTTCGTTAAGCGTGTCATCGACAGGGGCGGCAAAGTACTGATCCCGGCTTTTAGCCTCGGGCGTACGCAATCGCTCCTTTATGACTTGCAAGGACTGATTCGACAAAGCCGAATTCCTTCCGTGCCGATATTTGTCGACAGCCCGTTGGCTGTTGCGGCTAGCCATGTCTACGCCATGCATCCCGATTGTTTCGACGATGAAACGATGACACTGCTCGAAGCCGATGCCGAGGTTATGGATGGCGCCAACGTCTATTTTCTCCAACGTGCCAAGGACAGCATGACGCTGAACGATCGGCTCGACCCATGCATCATCATCGCCGCCAGCGGTATGTGTGAAGCAGGACGCATTCTCCATCATCTCAAGCACCACGTCGAAGATCCCAAAAATGGCGTGCTGATCGTCAGTTTTCAAGCGCAACACACGTTAGGCTGGAAATTAGTCAAACGGTTTCCTGTCGTTCGCATCCTGGATCGCGAAGTTCAACCACAAGCTGAAATTGTGCCTCTGTCAGGTCTATCCAGCCATGCGGATCAAGCTAATCTGGTTGATGCGCTTGAACCCGTTGGTCGCCATGCCAAGGGCATCTTTCTCGTCCATGGTGAAGTCGAAGCTGCCACGGCTTTGCAAGAGGCTTTGAAGGAACGCCATATCCTCAATGTCCACATTCCTGAACCAGGCTTTTCGGTTTCAGCAAATCCAAGCTGACACAGCCGCTTTTCGCATCGCAATCGCGGCGTTCGATGATTTGCAAAGTGAACTAATTCGTGGCTGCGCCATGATCCAGGACATCGCGGACCTTGGCCATTAAGGTGCGGGTAGTAAACGGCTTCGCTAAGAAAAAGCGACTTTCACTGTCAATGCCATATTGCAGCAACTCATCATCATTGTAGCCGGAAATATAAAGCACTTTGATTCCTGGTCGCTGCTTGACCAGGCGATCAGCCAATTCACGCCCGCTCATTTTGGGCATCACCACATCCGTCACCAACAAAGCAATTTCTTGCTTCGTGTCATCGCTCAAGGCCAATGCTTGAGGACCATTTTCAACGTCCAAAACATGATAACCGGCCAGTTGCAAGACACGCGCACACAAGGTACGCACTTCCAACTGATCTTCAACCAGCAGGATGGTTTCGTGTCCTTTCGGCGCGGATAGTGCATGGACCTCTTGTTTTACTTGCCCATCCATGCCGGCAACACTCGGCAGATCTATGTGAAAGCGTGTTCCTTGTCCGAGTTGGGTATGTACTTCGATGAGACCTCCTGCTTTCCTGACGATGGTGTCGACCGTGGCCAAACCCAATCCGGTGCCCCGCCCCGTTTTAGTTGTAAAGAACGGCTCGAATAATCGGTCAAGCACGGCTGCCCCCATGCCCGTGCCCGTGTCGCTGACGACGAGTCGAACAAAATGGCCAGGCGGAACTTCGACGCCGCGCCATTGCGTTGGCTGTGCGCGTTGGACATTCATGGTTTGCAAAAGCAGATCACCGCCTTGGGGCATGGCGTCACGGGCATTCACCACGAGATTCATGACGACCTGGTCCATCTGGTTCGGATCGGCCAGGATGCGGTCGAGTTTGGGGTCTAGTTCGATACGCAGGTCAATATTCTCACTGATCAAACGCAGCAGCATGCGATGCATATCGCGAATGACCGTATTTAAATCCATCAATTTAGGTGAAATGACGGTTTTCCGGCTGAAGGCTAATAATTGGCGTGTCAGCGATGTCGCTCGGTCGGTGGCTTTGCGGATTTCTTCAACAAGTTCGTAGCCCCCTTTTGTGATGTGGCCGTCGTCGATGAGTAGTTCACAGTAGCCCGTAATCGCTGTCAACAAATTGTTGAAATCATGAGCGACCCCACCCGCCAAGGTGCCGACCGCTTCCATGCGTTGCGCATGGCGGAACTGGTCTTCCAGTTGCTTCTGCTCGGTCACATCAATAAAGAGTCCAAACCAAACCAAATCCGAGGTCAAGGGTTCGAGTGAAGGCGTTGCACAGGCTCTGATCCACTTGACCTGGCCATCGGGATGGCGTATGCGGAATTCATGCACCCAAGGTTGCACCAATTCGGCCGAGCGTTGTAAACTGCGTCGGAAAGAAGGCAGGTCTTCATCGAGAATGATCTGATGGATCAGTTCTGGATCCATCACGATGTCATTGATGGCCAAGCCAAAAAGCAGCTCTCCACCCCGGCTCATAAAATCCATCTGCTTGGCGCCCCCTTGTTGCCAGCGAATTTGATAGACAGCCCCCGGGATGGCATCAGTCAAATGTTTCAAGCGAGCTTCACTCGCCAGGAGCGCTTTCACGGTATGATTGCGTTCAGTGACATCGTGAATGATGGAATGCAACAGCTCTCGATCGCCTATTTGGATAGGGCTGGTATGAACTTCCACCTGCCGGATGTCACCATTCGCCAAACGATGAGGGAAAATGAAGTGATTAATCTTTTGGTTCTGTGCTTGATGTATATATTCAGCGACTTGATTGGCAGGCAATTGGTTGATTTGATGTACTCGCATCTTCTTCAGATGTTCCCGCGAATACCCATAAAAGTCCACCGCGGCAGGGTTCGCATCCACAATAAGTCCGCTCTCCGGTTCCACAAGCCACATGGGCAATACATGGCTTTCGAAGAACGTAAGAAACAAATCAGGCTGCGATAACGACGCTTCAGAAGTGCTCATGGTCAATGAAACTCATGAATCAAATGGCTGCGTTGACCAGTGCTCATCGTGCTTTGAGTTATTTTGGTAACTACTTAATCAACAGTAGACCTTAATTCAGTGTAAACGAATAGCATATGCTGTTAAAGGATTCGATCATATTAAAAACAAAAAATAGGGGTTATTGAATGGATTAGTCAGAGAGAACCCTCAAACATTGCCTCGATGGATCCACGATCATTCATTGGCATAGCGTGGTGTTTCCGATAACACCAATTGATTGGCAAGGGCCAGCGATTCCATGGTTCCTGCATCCGTCCAATAGCCAGGTAACAGGCTGTATCCCAATCGTTTTTGGTCAAGATAATACCGATTCACATCGGTGATTTCGAGCTCGCCACGCCAGCTTGGCTTGAGAGTCTTCACGACATCGAACACATCCGCAGGGTATATATAAATGCCAACGACCGCAAAATTGCTTTTAGGCTGCTTCGGCTTCTCTTCGATGCTGATGATCTGCTTGCCTCGAACTTCAGCCACGCCAAATCGGCCTGGGTCTTGAACTTCCTTGAGAGCAATCCAAGCCCAGTCCGGATGCTCTGCTGCTTGCCGCAAAATGGGGTTCAAGGAATCAAGAAAGATGTTATCTCCCAAAATGACCACAGAGCGGCAATCGCGGCTGAACAACTCGGCCAGACCCAGCGCTTGCGCAATGCCGCCCGCTTCATCCTGCACCCGATACGTCAGCGAGCAGCCATGGTTTTTCCCCGAACCCAGCAGCTCGACGAAATCGCCCATGTGTTCAGTGCCAGAAACGAGCAGAATTTCCTGAATACCCGCCCCGACCAGCTTTTCAATGGGGTAATAGACCATGGGTTTGGGTCCAACGGGCAACAAGTGTTTATTCGTCACTTTGGTTAGTTCACCCAACCGTGTGCCTTTACCACCTGCCAATACGATGCCCCGCCACGGAATATTGGACTTCATCATGTCATGCATTCCTTGAAAGCACTTTATTCAGCAATGCTTGTCCTCACTTTATCGCAACCTCACTGACTGTCCATACGAATTGCTGTTTCTGGAAGGTTAGTGTTCACGGTCACTCTTGAAGTGCTGCTTGCCAGATGGCTCACTGAACCAATGCAGCAAGCGAAAACGTGAATCAGCATGTTTTATTTGCACATCAATGCCTGTGCGATTGCCCTTCATGCAAATTCTTATGAAACTCTTCTGTGGCTACATATGCATGGATATTGATGCTAATGTTGCAAGTACGATTGACATGACCATGATGAGTACAAACGGTAGGGTGGGGCGACCATCCCCGTTGGGCCATCGCGACTTCATGCAGCACCGCACGAATCATGAAATAGGAATCAGTTGAACATGCAAGCTCAATGTCTCTATAGTAGGTGTTTTACGCTCCTTGTTTGATCACGGCGCTCTCAGCCAACCCTAGTTCATTGAACCAAATTCTCTAATAAGAAGACGGCACCTAACCGAGTAGACAAGTGGCAATTACCACAGAAACTGCTATTCGATAGCTTTGCTGTGTATTGCAACCTGATGGCCGATTACGGATAAGCCTGTCATCACAAATCGAAGGCTATACTTGATGCTTCTATCGATTTTCTCGTCATCCATATCTCTACTGTTCGTTACTTCCTATTTTTTCCAATGCCAGGAATCCATATTGTCGCTCAATAGTTAATCATAACTATATGCCAGTCATCATATTATGGATAGTGACCATTAGGGACGAATGCCCCTTGTCTTCATGATTCCGACCAATTAATAATATGACTGACTAGTCAGTCATATTATTGTGCGGAAAGCAATGACAAAGCAGAAGCAAACTTCTACTGAGCGTGGTCCGGGTCGACCGAAAGACCCAAACCTCGTCGATCGACGCAAGGAAGCCATCTTAGATCGAGCGACACAATTGTTTGCCCAAAGGGGTTATCCCAATACCGATATCGATTCATTGGCGCACGCCCTTCAGGTCGGCAAGGGTACGATCTATCGATACTTTTCAAGCAAGCAAGAGTTGTTTCTTGCAGCCGTGGATCGAGGCATTCGGCATTTGATCGATGAAGTCAATCGGTGCATGGCCGATGTGTCCAATCCATTAGACGTCCTGAAACAGGCCATACGTTCGTATTTGGCTTTTTTTGATCAGCATCCCGATTTGATCGAATTGTTCATCCAAGAGCGTGCCGAGTTCAAAGATCGGGAGCAACCGACATATTTTCGGTATCGCGACTCCTCGAAGGGTCCCTGGAAGGAGTTGATCGATGATTTGATCATGAAAGGTAGACTTCGGGCCATACCCTTCGAAACCATATCGGATGTCGTGGGTGACCTGCTTTACGGGACCATATTTACGAACCATTTCATTCATAGAAGCGCCTCACTGGAAGTGCAAGCGAATGCGATCATCGACATCGTTTTTTTGGGCATCCTCAGCGATCAGGAACGTCATCAACTGACCGAACCATGTGCCCCTCGTTCATCTCTGTAATTGAAAGACAGACTTTGGCAATCCAAAGAATGCGATCGAACTTGAGTTGAAGGCAAGAAAGAAGAAACAAATGTGGTTTAAGCGCTTTTTCTCTTGGGTAGCAGTGGTTGGTGTGCTGGTTTTGGTGGGTCTGGGGGGCACCTGGATGCTGATGGGCAATCCCTTTCAGCAGCGACATCGCGAAACCATGCCGTCGGTCGCCCAGCTCGCCGATGTCGATGCTGACGCCATAGCGGTAACGATCGCACCGGTAATATGGCGTGAAGTCGAGCGCAAGATTGAAGTGGTTGGGACATTGCACGGATTTGAAGAAGTCAGCCTCGTTACGAAAGTGGATGGCCGCGTGCGTCGATTGCTGCACGACATAGCCGACCAGCTTCAGCCCATGGAGCCAGTCATGGAATTGGATCCCACCGATTATCAGTTGGCCGTACGGCAAGCAGAAAAAGCACTGGAAGTGGAGCTAGCTCGTTTGGGCTTAACCGAACCCCCGAGCAAGGATTTCGACATTTATCAACTTCCCGCCATCGTTCAAGCGAAGGTTCGATTGGAAAACAGTCTCTTGCGCTTAGACCGAGTTCGTAAGGCAGGCGGAGCCGCATCACCGGAGGACATTACAGAACGTTTGACGGAATCCAAGCTGGCTGCTTCTGAACTGGAAAATCAAGTGATTCAAACCAAATCTGCACTCGTGACGATTCAGCTCAAGCAGGAAGCACTGGCCATGGCGAAACAGCAATTGCTGGACACAGTATTGCGTGTACCCCAACCCTCACAAAAACTCCCAGGCCATCGCGACCAAACCATTTCATACACGATTTCCAACCGCTCCATTTCTGAAGGGACTTATGTGCGTGCAGGCACCGAAGTGGCCAGGTTAGTCATCGATCAAGTATTAAAATTGCGAGTTCAACTGCCTGAAAGGCACACCGCAGAAGTCAAGCAAGGCATGCACGCCAATGTTTACACAGCTGCCTATCCAAAACCTTTTCTTGGTAAGGTGACGCGCATTTCACCGGTCGTCGATCCCGTCAATCGGACCTTCGAAGTGGAGATTCTCATCGACAATGCAGACCGTCGGCTTAAACCCGGCAGTTTTGCCAAAGCTCTGATTGCCACCCGAGTGGACCGCGATGCTGTTACGGTTCCCCTGGAAGCGATCAGCTATTTTGCAGGCATTACCAAAATCTTTGTTGTTGATGGTCATCAGGTGCGAACGGTGCAGGTGCAACTGGGCGAACAGTCCACCACGTGGGTTGAAATCCGCGAACCTGCTTTACCGAAAAACGTACAAGTGGTCGTGAGCGGCTGGTCCAAATTGGTGGATGGCTCGACTATTCGCATTCGCCGGCCCGAGTCCACGTCGCCATCGCCTGCCCCATCGTCCACCTCCACGCTAGAACCAGCTATGCCAACAAAAACCAGGCAATAAGCACGCTGTCGATTATTTCCAAAACCACGGCTATATACCTTTCACTCCGCGCGACAAAACACATATGAACATTTCCGAAATATGCATCCGACGTCCTGTTTTCACTTGGGTGCTGATGTCCATACCGGTGGTATTGGGCTTGGTCTCATATTTTCGTTTGGGTGTGGATTTGTTTCCCAAGGTTGATTTTCCGGTTGTGTCCATCATTGCTAATCTGCCTGGTGCTAGCGCGGAAGAAGTGGAAACCACCGTCACCAAAGTTATTGAAGAAACCGTTAATTCGGTATCTGGCATCGATGAACTACGGTCCATTACGCGTGAAGGTCTGTGTATTGTCACTATTCAATTTGTGCTTGAGAAAAATGGCGACATCGGTGCCCAAGAAGTTCGCGACAAAATGTCTTCGATTACGAAAATGTTACCGCAAGGCATGGATCCGCCCATCGTCAATAAGTTCGACATCGACGCCGCACCGATTATGACGATAGCCATCTCGGCCCGGCGAGACGTTCGCGAAGTGACGGAAATCACCAAGCACCAAATCCAAGAACCCTTGCAAACCGTGCATGGTGTTGGCTCCGTCTTTTTAACTGGCGGCCAGACGCGAGCGGTCAACGTTCGCGTCAACCCGGAGCAGTTGGCTTCGTTTCAACTATCCATCGAAGATGTGCGCATGGCTTTGATCATGCAGAATCTCGAAGTACCCGGCGGCATCGTTGAGCAAGGGCCACGCGAACTGGTATTGCGCACCTTGGGCCGTATTCAAACCGCTGAACAATTCAACGAATTGATCGTTGCCAATCGCAAAGATTATCCCATTCGCATCAAGGATGTAGGCTGGGCGGAAGATTCGATCGAAGAACCGCGCGGGCTTTCGCGTTTGAACGGTGAAAACGCTGTGAGCCTATTCGTACAGAAGCAGTCAGGTACCAATACGGTACAAATCTCGGATGCTGTGCAATCTCGTTTGGCAGAAATTCAGAAGCTGTTGCCGAAGGACTTTCACATCGAAATCATTCAGGATCAATCCCGTTTTATCCGTAACTCGATGGAAGAAGTCAAATTCCACCTATTACTCGCTGGTGTGTTGGTGTCGCTCACCATCTTACTCTTCATTCGCGATTGGCGGACGACCATCATTGCGACCCTGGCCATTCCCACCTCCATCGTGCCGACCTTTCTGTTTATGTGGCTGATGGGCTTTACGCTCAACAACATCACCATGCTGGCCTTGATCCTCGCGATCGGCATAGTGATCGACGATGCTGTGGTGGTCCACGAAAACATATTTCGTCATATGGAAGAGATGGGGAAGGATGCCATGACGGCGGCGCGCGACGGCACCAAGGAAATTGCCCTCGCGGTCTTGGCAACCAGTTTGTCGCTGGTCGTCATCTTTTTACCTGTGGCCTTCATGGGTGGATTGGTAGGCCGTTTCTTCAGCAGCTTCGGTATGACCGTCGCCTTTGCCGTGCTCATGAGCTTGTTTGTTTCATTCACCTTAACCCCGATGCTGTGCTCGCGTTTCCTCAAGTTAGAACCGGTTGGGCACGGACATGCCTCATCAAAGTCAGGATGGATTTATCGACTCGTTGATGGCTCGTATGGTTTTGCTTTACGTTGGGCCATGCGGCACCGCATCCTGATTTGCGTTATTTGCATTTTGGTCATCATCGCAACAGGTCCCATTGCCATGAAGCTGGGTGTGAATCTGGTACCGCGTGATGATCAAAGTGAATTCCAAGTAGCATTCATTACACCGGAAGGTTATACCCTGAAACGAACGAATGATGTCATCACCGAGATTGAGAATCGGCTCACGAAACTGCCCGGCGTCATCAAAAGCTATGTCGTCATCGGCGAAAACACTGGCACGAGCGGCAAAGGGCAAGGAGATGTGACCCGCGGTTCCATTTATTTACGCATCAAGCCGCTTGAAGATCGCATGTATAGTCAGTTTGATGTCATGGCGCGTGCACGCCAAATTCTATCGGACTATCCTGACCTGCGTTGTGCCGTCACGGATGTCTCCGCAATTGGCGGCACGGGGCAAGACAGCCGTACATTTCAGATGAGCATTCTTGGTCCAGATTTAAGCCAGCTTGAATCCTATGCCAATACTTTAAAATCCCGCTTGCAGCAAGGCGGCGGGTTGTCCGATGTCGATACCTCTCTCTCGATGCGTAAGCCCGAGGTTCAAGTTTCCATCGACCGCGAACGTGCCAGTGATTTGAACATTCCCGTGCAAACCTTGGCGAACACGCTAAGCGTGCTCATTGGTGGTCAGATTGTCACCAAGTATAAAGAAGGCGTCGAACAATATGACGTGTGGCTCCGAGCGGACAAACCTTTCCGAGCTAATCCTCAAGTACTTGATTCACTCTTCATTCCATCCCCCAAAACCGGGTTGGTGCAACTATCCAGTGTAACCAATTGGAGTGAAGCCCGTGGCCCCAGCCAAATCGACCGTTTTAATCGGCAACGAACCGTTACCCTCCTAGCTAACCCTGACAAGATTTCGCTTAACGAGGCAGTGCAAAAAGCCCAGAAAATCACCCAAGATATGAACTTGTCGGCCGACTACCACATCTCGTTCGGCGGGCAAGCCAAAATGCTGGGCGACACCGCGTATTACTTCCTGGTCGCTTTGGGTTTGAGCATTTTGTTTATGTATTTGATTCTGGCTGCACAATTTGAAAGCTGGATCCACCCCGTCAGCATCCTCTCTGCCCTGCCAGTCACGATTCCTTTTGGTTTGCTCTCCTTGTTGCTGTTTCATCAGCCTATGGATTTGTATGCCATGTTTGGTCTGTTCATGCTGATCGGCATTGTAAAGAAAAATGGCATTTTACAAGTCGACAAAACCAATGAGCTTCGGCATCGCGGCTTACCACGAGAGGAAGCCATTCTGGAAGCCAATCATACGCGTTTCAGGCCCATTTTGATGACCACCGTTATGTTAGTGGCAGCCATGATCCCCATTGCTCTGGGATCAGGACCTGGTTCAGGAGCTCGTGCTAGCATGGCCAAAGTCATTATCGGCGGCCAGGTATTGAGCTTGCTCCTGGCTTTGCTGGTCACGCCCGTTACCTACTCTTTGTTCGATGCTATGAGTTATTGGCCGGGGCGGTGCAAACGCTTTTTGTTTGGCACCTCCACAAAAACCTTACCGACCGCAGCCACTGCTTCCAGTGAATGAAAAAGCAGATCCTTGCTCGAAACTGAATGAGCAAGGATCTGCTGTCAATTACCCCAAAGGGCTTTCAAAGCTTAGTGGGGTTTTGTTTCACATGGAGCCAAAACCTTAGGCACGCATTGGATCGTGTCGCAGTCTGGTACCACTTTCTTCACCAATTGATTGACTTTCTTCGGTGTTCCGCATTCCTCACAACCCGAAGTACAACAGGAACAACCGCCATGCCACCAAGAAAAGAGGCTGCACTTGGACAAGCAGATATATTTGTGCTTGCTGGTGTATACGGTTTTCGTGTTCTTCTTCACGTCGGGCACACAAACCACACACTCATCCTGACAACCCTTGCATACAGCGGGCGCGCCGCATCCCATTGGGCATGGAGTGCCCGCTTGCATGATCACCACACCTGACTCCGGTAGGGGTGGAACTTTATTCGGCTCTTGAGCCATGGACAACGTTCCGATCACGATACAACCTAAAGCCAAGCTAAAACGCATCAACATATGTCATTCCTCCTGGGGTTCACGCTATGATTTGCGATTGGGTTTAGAAATCAAAGGCATAGCGAACGCCAAAGCCTTGCACGTTGCCATTGCTGTCACCCGTCGGGATGTCGCGATGGCCAATCGAGTAATTGAACTGAACTTTCGAATTGGGATTCCAGAACCAATTCAACCCCAACGTGATATCTTGAGCGATACCTCCGTTGATATTGTTGTCGTTCAGATTGATCCATGAATAGCGAACGCCGATTTGCCAGGCACCCCAACCGGCAGCCATTCCGCCTTGTTCATCCTTCACGAGGAAAAAGTTCTCATTCGGAATGACGCGATCAAAGCGTGGGTATTTTTTATCATATCGTCGATGTTCACCAGTCAGGAAGTAAAGCACTTCAACATAAGCACTTTGATAAAAAGTGGTTCCGCGGTCCGTCTTGTTGGTTGCCGGGAAGTTGGCACCATCGACCCAAGTTCCGAAGTATTCAGCCTGGACGGTCCATGGTCCCATGACGACGACGAATTCAGGCACCACCAAGGTCTGACTGTCACCACCTAACACAATGTTGAGTAACGTCGTGTGAGCGGCAGCTGGTCCGTTGCGCAATAAGGTGCGAGCGCGGAAGCGAACGTTGTCGTTGTCCAGATCGCGGTGGCTGACACCCAAACCAACATGGACCAGGCAGCGGCCATCGGCCTCATACACGGGCAGTGCTGTCAAACGCCCGGTGACATCGTACTCGCCGTCGCCTACATTAAAGCCAAACACGGATTGATTGTTTTTGAATACACCACCAGCCCAGCTAATGCGGTCGTCGGCCAACGTCCCGAATGCCTGAATACCCGGACGGAACCCATTATCCAATCCACCAATAAATGCATCAAAGGCGAATGATCGCTCCATGAAATTCAGCCATCGGCTACTTGTCAGATGCTCAAAGCCAATCGGCGCTTTTTGATTTCCCACACGGATATGTTCAATCACGGGCAATTGGTTCATTTGAATCCAGAGATCCGTAGGCCCATTCACAAGCGCGGTCACACCATTGACATTTGTGTTCGCCGTATTGAAGCTATTGACAAAGTCGTATTCACAGGCAAAAGTGAAGACTTCGTAAAATTGACCTTCGATCAGAAACCGACCTCGGCGAAACTCCACGCCGTCATCAACACGACCGACGCCACCCGGCCCAAACATCACTCGGTCGTCGGCATTCATCCAGACGCCGTCGATTTGCGTTCGGCCACCCACATGAATTTTGAACGCCTTGTCTGCGGTTTCCACCTGCAAGCCATGGTTCCACGTGGCATTCAGTTTCAAGTCCGTACCGACGACACTACCATCAGCAGCAGCTTGCTTCTTCTTGGCATCTTCCTCGGCCTTTTTCTTATCTTCTTGTTCTTTCAAAATCGTCGACACCATGGAACGGACATCTTTTTCCGATGTATCCACGTTGGAAACGGGAACCACCCCCTGCTTATTTTTAATCAGTTCCATCAATTCCTGGTTTTGCTTTTCCAGCTTTTCCAGTCGTTCGCGAAGCTCTTTGACTTCCGACTTCTCATCGGCCCAAACAGGCGATGCTGTCAAAGCCAAACTGAGACTGCATACTGCAGCTCCCGTCAAAAACTTACAACCCAAGCGATTCAGCATATTCCATGGCAACGTCATGTCGGACTCCTTTCCGACAGGGTATTCAAAGCGCAATCCCTGTTCAGTGAACAATATCCATAAGAAGTGATCCATCACTTCTATGTATTCTTTGATTCATCCATGACGCTTATCTTGGGTGACGATCTGTATGCTTTCAAAATCGACTACGTTTTCTGATGGGCGTATGAAGGATAGGTTAATTGACGCACGGTTGCTGGGCCGTTCCTTGAACAATGCTAAATCTCACTTTTTCCGTGTGAATCGGCATAATCGGAATAGTGAGGGTTCTGCCCATCCTTGCACGGTTCAGAGTCAAAAATGCCACTGATAGATCTGAAACACACCATGACGTATACCATTTGGCAGCAATATCTTACAGCCATTCACAAACCGATTTGGCGTTTATTGAACCTTGTCACGCTAGAGTCCGATAATAAAGGATAGGGGACGCTCTTCATTTGATTCTGGTATATCATCAGAATGAATGGCTTCGTTTTTTTGATGTCACCATGTCCGCGAAAGCTATTGGCTTTTGCATGGATTTGTGGCATTTGCTTGCTTGCCGTTGGCTGCCAGCAATGGTCGTCTGAGGTACGTATCTCACAGCAATATCATGACTATTTGACGATCAATTCCACCGATAAACACGCCGAGCCCCAGCCATTGGCCGATGCTTCTATCCAATCGCCATTAACGGAACAAAGCTCGTTCACTTTGTCGGAATTGATATCAACCGCTATGTTGAACCACCCCGAACTACGCAAGGCACAAGCCACGATCGAAGAAGCACAGGGCCAATTCGTGCAAGCTGGATTATACCCCAATCCACAATTGGGTTGGCAGGCATCGGAATTGAACTCACCTGGGGCCTCGGCGGGTAGACAAGGTTTGGTGATTGGTCAGAACATTGTTACGGCTGACAAACTGGGCATTGCCCAGGCCGCTGCATTAGAAGCGATTTCCGTCAGCGATTGGCAAGCCATCAGTCAATGGTATCGGATCGTTAGCCAAGTCCAAACGGCTTATTTCGAGATGCTAGCCGCGCAGCGTGAGGTTCAGGTCAACGAAGAGCTGGCCAAAATCGCTGAGGAGAGTTTCAGAACCTCCGAGCGATTAGAGAAAGCAGGCGTCGGCAATCGACCCAACGTTCTACGGGCTCAAGTCGAATGGCACCAGGCGCAAAATCGTTTGCAAGTTTCAAAGCAACAAGCCCAAGCGCATTGGCGTTTGCTTGTGACTGCCATTGGACTCAAAGAACTACCGATGAAGGCGCTCGTTGGACAGCTCGAACAGCAAACGCAGGATTACCAATACGATCAAATACGACTGGAACTATTGGCCCATCACTCGGAATTGCAAGCTGCACAAGCAGCCATTCGGGAAGCCGAATGGCGTTTACGCCGAGCCGAGGCGGAGGTTGTGCCTGATTTGCAGTTCCAATTGATGCCTGAATACAGTTATCCCGATCGTTCCATGAGCGGGCAAATCAATTTGACGGTTGCGGTTCCGGTCTTTGATCGCAAACAAGGTAATCGCCAATCTGCGCAAGCTGCGGTCCTCAAAGCCCATGCTCAAAAGAAAGCCATCGAACTGCAATTGCTCGAACAGTTGGCCTTGGCCATGCAGCGATATGAAAGCTCGATGATTCAGGTCAAAAACTATAAAAACAAGATTATTCCAGCAGCTGAGGAATCGTTACGGCTTATCATGCTGGGTTACGAAAGTGGAAACGCCCAATTTGATTTTAACGCGGTCGCTTTAGCGCAAACGACTCTGGCCCAAGCCCGCCTGGCATACGTTCAAGCCCTTAAAGATTTGCAACTGGCCGTCATCGAGCTGGAAGCTTTACGGCAGTTCGATCATGGCCGATATTTCCGTGATGCCAAATGTCGTTAGCCAATCATGCAACGGCAAAAAACCACGGCTGTTTGGGCCGTGGTTTTGTATGCCAGGGTATGGTCGAGCGTTAACGCTTGGAGAACTGGAAGCTGCGACGTGCACCGCGACGGCCGTATTTCTTCCGCTCTTTCATACGTGCATCGCGGGTGAGCAACCCGCTATCGCGCAGCTTCTTGACCATGGGATGTGGTTGTGGGGTTTCACCTGGAGTTGCAGGAGTCGTTGTCGTGCCGAAATAACGCTTGAGAGCACGGGCCAACCCTTGGGCTACTGCCCCGGCCTGCCCCGTTGGCCCGCCACCCGAAGCATTCACAGCAACATCCAACTTGCCCAGTAGTTCAACAACTTCCAAGGGCTTGCAAGTTAATTCGCGGTCGACTGGTGATTTGAAATACTCCTGCACTGGCCGTTCATTCACCGTGAACTGACCATTACCTTCACTGATCCGGACACGGGCCACAGCGGTTTTGCGTCGGCCTGTTCCCCAAGTATACTTCTTTGTACTCATGGTCTAATTGACTCACTCCGACTTAATGCACTTGGCACGTTATTTGACTTTAGCAAATTGAAGGGGTTGTGGTTGCTGGGCTTGATGTGGGTGATTCGGCCCGGCATACAGTTTCAACTTGCTTAGTTGATGTCGGGCCAGATTGTTCTTAGGCATCATCCGGCGGACCGCTTCACGCAACACCATTTCAGGCTTCTTGGCAATGACTTCCTTGTAGCTCTGAACACGTCGGCCACCCGGGTACCCTGTAAAATGCTGATAGATTTTGGTATTTGGTTTGTTGCCCGTGAAGCGAACTTTTTCACAGTTCACCACCACAACGAATTCACCCGTGTCGGTATGGGGGGTGTATTCTGGACGATGTTTGCCTACCAAAATGCGGGCAATTTCCACGGCAAGACGACCTACGACCTTATCGGTTGCATCGACCAAGTGCCAGCTTTGTGCCACTTCACCTGGTTTGGCCATAAACGATTTCATTGCATTGAATCCTTATCCGAGCAGCTTCAATTTATGAGTAGTTCATCGTAGCAACAAAGCTACAGTTGGCAAGGGAAAGCTCGGGTTTGACGCTTTGCTTCGTTTGAATTCGTCGTTTACAAATCACTGTACACTTTGGCTACGAGTTAACCTGGCTTGCTGGGAGCAGGAGCGGTTGGCTTAGTGCCCGATTCACTCCTTGGTGCCGGCGCACTGCTCGTTGGGACCGTTGGCTTCGTCGCAGTTGAGCTTTGTACCGTCGATTCAGGCTTCGAGGCATCACTCGATAATTCCGAAGCCGACGAACGTGGTCCAGGTGGAGACAGTCCCGGACCTCGTCCTCGCCCACCCGCTCGCGTCGGGCGTGTCCGCGTGGGCTGGGGTGCGGTCGGGAAATTCTTGCGAATGGTTTCGGGCAAATTGCGCGGCACCGGGCCAATCGGGCCGCGAATGCCATTCCCACCGCCCGCGTTATTACCCAGGTTGCCACCGCCACCACCACCTGCAAGGTTAGGCGGATCGATAAGCGGCTTCATACCCGTGTGGATCAAATTATAAAAGAACTGTTCTTCCAGGTAACGTTTGGTTTCATTGAGATCACGTACCATAGTCAACATGTAAACCCGCTTCCGCATGACGAAAATACGCCTAAGCACAAAACGATTTCCTGGTAGTTTCATTTGTATTTCGACACCCATATTCCAGGTGTCGTCATCGTTGCGGTTGGCCATGTGGCCAATATCGTCGTAATACTCGGTGATTTCTCCGTCCGGAAACTCATCTTTGAGCAACTTTTGCAACAAATCTTTATGTTTCAAGAAATTCTCTCTGGCACTGTCGGAGAGTTCACCAACCGAAAACTGATAAACAACATTGTGTGAGGTATAGTCGGCAAAGAAATGATGCAGAGTCAACTTTTCATTGCCTGGTAGTTCAATTGTGGTGTCTGGCTTTGCCACGGGATCGACAGGCCACTCGAGCCGGCACTGGTAATCGCGATACGCGACCTGATGCCAACCAATTTTGCTTTGTTCATTCTTTTCGTCTTCATTGCTACCAAAAGTGATCAATCCTAGGAAATAAGCAAAAGCCAAATAGCCTAAGCCCGAAAAGAGCACACTAGCCAGCATGCGCACCAGCAGCTTGGTTTTTTCATGCATGAGAACAAAGAACAGAAAGACCGACAGCACAATGGCAGTGCCGATCGACCCCCACATCAGGAAGGTATCCTTGAAGCCACCGTAAAAATAAACCAGTGCAATGATGCCCAAGGGCAATAACGCCGGCAAAAACAAGTAAAAGGGAATGCGGTAATCGCTCACCTGGAGACGGTGCAAGTCACCATTGAGAAAGGCCACCACATCCAAAGCCAACAAGTTTTGTTTGGAAAAAAACCGCTCAACTTTAAAGTGAACCGTCCGAGACACCTCGGGTTTGTGCGGCAGAGGCAAGTTGATGGAGATGCGATTATCTCCTAAATATTTGACTTCGGTGCCAGACTTAATCAGATAGGGATCGCCCATAAATGGAATCAGGGTCAATCCTTCTTGATTGATTACGGCTTTGAATCGACCAAAAAGTAGTTTCTCTGGGTCGTTCTGTACAGCAATCTGCAAATTCACCGGATCAAACGGCACTGAATGCGGCGTGCTTTTGGACTGACTGTTTGAGTTACCACCTGCATCCTGAACATTAGCTTTTTCAGTGGTTGCAGATGAATTAGAAACATTGGACATGTGATGTTAATCCAAAAAAAATGAAATGCCTGAGAACGGTTCATTACCGTTAACAGCAAAGTAGGCCAATTAAGCTGATTTTATCCTAATGCTGCAGGATTGTGCCGTCAAGAAAACAGCCTAGATTGGGACAGATAGCCACTGCCTACACCTCATAATCTTACAACCAGACGTCTGCAACTGTGACATGATCATCTTGGTTTATCGATCAGTTTTTAGGATTCTACAAGACTTGAGTTTCGTATTGCGTTATTATGCCCAGCGAAGTGCCTCAGCATTGTTCGGCGATTCGGAGATAAATCATGCCAGCCGTTTACGAAGGTCATGGGCTGCGTTTTCAATTTCCTGAATCATGGCAGCTTGAAGAAAATGATACTGATGACGGCTGGTCTTTGTCCGTGACCAGTGAAAACACTGCCTACGTCCAATTGGTCGGTCAACCGACTCCCGAAATCGATCTCGAAGAAGGGATTGCTGCGGAGTTAGCTGAGAACCCCAGCGAAGACCCGTTATTACTCGGCATGATGGCAGCCGCGACGGAAGCCCTTCGTGAAGATTACCCTGATCTCGAACTTGAATCGATCCTCGAAGGCAAAATCGGTGGTATTGCATCGATCACCCAGCAGGCCCATTTCATCAGTTTTGATATCTCAGTCACCTGCACCCTCTTTTGTGTGCGCACGCCAACACAAATCGTATTGATCCTCTGCCAGGCCAGCGATCTCGAAGAGAGCGAAGCTGAGCCTATGTTTGCTGCTTTGGTGAAATCGCTGCGATGGCAAAAATGACCCGTCACCTGAATGCATGATACAACCGGTGCAATTGCTGCCGCTCGCATCATTTTCAACAACCTTAAACTCGACACAACGAATATCACTTGAGCCATTGATATAAGCAAAGTATGATAGGTTTTTTAATGAGTATTAGAACACAGTCGTGAATACTTTCTGAGTTTCACGCAACTTGTTAGCATGCGCTTGTATTAAATCATTGAATCATTTAGTCGTGCGTTGACTTAACCCGTTTGGGGGCATGCATCATGACAAACGAAAGCGTCCAGGCACTCTGTCAGAAGGCTCGCCAAGCCCTGGCCAGTGGAGATGCTCAAACGGCCCGACAATGCTATTTTCAAGCTTTGGCTCAACAACCAGATTCCTCAGATATCCATTATGGGTTAGGGACAACATGCTTTTTGCTGAGTGATTTGAATGGGGCAGCTTATCATTTCAATCATACCATTACCCTCGACCCAAATCGCTTTGGCGCCTTAATCAACTTGGGTGCTGTTTACAACCAAATGGGCAAACCAGATGAGGCATTGGCCATCCTCCGTCAGGCCATAAAACTGGATCCGAAGCGTGCGGAATCCTATTACAATATGGGCTTGGCTTATCGAGCCAAAGGGCAATCCGAGTTAGCCATTCAAGCCTATCGCGAAGCGATTCATCTGAATCCACAGATGAAAGACACCCATTTCAATCTGGCCAATCTGCTACAAGATTTAGGCAGGCTGCCACAAGCCCTGGTGCACTATAAGGAAGCCGTCAAACTAGATCCTCACTTCCAAGCCGCCCAATTGGGCGTGCAACAAGTTGAAGCATTGTTGAATCCCGAACACCCTGTGCAAGTCGTCAAGCAAGGCTCTCAAAACAAAACGCCATCTGCTGTCGACATGAATCAGCCCATTGATCCGCGTTTTGAAGGACCAGCGTTGCAAGCGTTGCATCGAACAACCATCGTCTCGGAAAATTGCTGCCGCGAATTCGCCCAAGTCATGCAAGAGGAACTTGAACCCGCAATCAAAGAATTGTCATCCTCACTGCTTTACTCCAACACATCGGCCGCTGAGCTTGAAGAACGCATCGAGCGCTTTGAAAAGGCGATGAATCGTACCCGCGCGTTGCAAAAAACCTGGCAACAAGCCATGCACAAAGTCACCGAATTGAACGATCAATTGATGCAACCCCTGTCCTCCACGAAATTGAAAGCCTTGAAGCAGGGCTGATCTCGTGTTCTAATGGAGGTTGAGCTTCTCCATCGGTTGGAAACCGATGGACAGTATGATGCTCCTCTAGCCAACGAGGTATGGCATGCCACAAGCTGTTGCCGATCCTGTCCAACTACGCCGGTTTGCCCATCAACTCAAACAATTCAATCAAGAATTGACGAGCCGGCTCATGGTCTTGCAAGGGCAACTTGCCAATTTGAGTGATACCTGGCGTGATCAGGAACACGAAAAGTTTGCCACGGCTTTCAGTGAAACGAAAATCATGTTGGAACGCTTCATTGAGACGGCTGAGCAACATATCCCCTTTCTGGTTCGCAAAGCCGAACGCATCGAAGAATACCTGTCTCAGCGTTGATGGATCCCATTTGTAACTGGCATGCTGCCTAAAACTCCGGGCACAGCATGCATCAAAGGCAAAAGGCATGGACCCACGTTCAACACTTAGGGCATTACTGCTTGCGCTTTTAAGCTGAACTTTTCCTTGTTCGCGTCGCTGAGCATCCAAGCACCGTGAGGGATTCTTAGCATGGGGCCTTCAGCCAAAGTCACATCCATTGCTGCTGTCGCCGATTTTCGTGAAGCCTGGTCTATTTTCCTTACCCTGGCACGCGAGGCCTTGACGACCATGGACGCGGAAGTCCGCACCGCCCGCCATTTGCTGGAAGAAAGCCTTAAGGAATGGGAGCGTTTGGCCAAGCAGCGGGAGGAACAATTGGTTGAAACCAAGTTGATTCTGCATCGGCGTAAGCTGTCGCGAACATTTGGCCGACCGGTGGATACCACCGTTGAAGAGGAAGCCGTACGTAAAGCGCAGCGCCGCCTGAATGAAGTTCAGGACAAGATCGTCAAAACCCGTAAATGGTTGCCAAGGATCGATCGTGCTGTGCTCGATTATCAAGGACCGAAACAACAGTTGGCCGTTATGGTTGAGACCGATGCCGCCAAGGCAACGGCCTTTTTGGAACAGAAATTGATGAGTCTGGAACAGTACTTGGCAACCCAAACCACTGATGTTCGTACCGCCTCTCCATCTACCGACAAGGAATCCACCACATGAGCGTTGGAACAGGCATCGTTCAATTGCAAGAAGCACTGAAGCTGCTCCGCGTCCAATGGGAAACCACGGAGCAGTTTTGGAACGATAGCGTCAAACGGCAATTCGAAGCCGACTTTCTGTGTCCCATCGAAATGCAAGTTAAAGCCACACATCAGGCCATGGAACAACTAGCACAACTCATCACACAGGCCAAAAATGACGTCAGTTTATGAAGTACAGCGTTCACCCTGAGCTTCCTCGACATCGAGCTTTGCACCCTTCAGGCGAAAAAAGGAATCGATATGTCCAAACTTCATTTGCTTGAGCAGGAACGCACCCTTCTCCGCGACCTCCGTACCGCTGCTGCCGAGCGCGCTGGCACCGAAACCGCCATGATTACGATCTTCAAAAATCGCATTCAACAAACAGTTCAGAAATGGGATCAGGCACAAGCCGACTTCCTGCACGAACGTCAACAAGAAGAAGAATCAGCCCGTCAGGAAAAGGATGATCGATTACAACAATTACGCGATTCAATTGCACAGGAGAATGAATCCTTAAATTTAGCGTTTGCCGAAGCCAAAGAGCAGATCGAAAGCACGTATCACCAAAGTAAGTCCAACACGCAAAAAGACCTTCGCGAAGCTCGCTGGACCACGCGCATGGTCTACGAAGCCAACAAAAATGCTTCCAAACAACAATTCATCGAAGCCACACACAAGGCCGAGAGCTCGGTCACTCGCTTAAACAATATTGTGAATGAACTTGAGCATTATCTGCGGCGGTGCCGTCTGCCCAGTTGGCATGCCGACGTGCTTCCCTTGCCACCTCTCGAAGGGGATGAAATTCCGCCCGAACCTTTGCGTGAAATGGATGAACAACTCGACATCGCTGAGAAGCAGTGGCGACGCCTCCAAGAATTAGCTTTGCCAAAAATCTTTCGCGGCTACTGGTTTATCTTGGTCATTATGGTCCTGGCACTGACGATCATCTTTCCAACCATTTGGATTACCAAAGATTGGCTGTTTGGGTCACTGGTCGGAACCGGTGCTGCGCTGTTTATATGCTTGAGTCTATTCTTTGGGTTGCGTGCAACGGCCTCCGCTCAAGCAGGCCGTATCTGCAGACCCCTTGTGCATGCCGTCGCTGAAGGCCGTGCACTGAAAGAAGCCTGCTTACAGCAAGCCACGCGAATCCATCGACGGCAAATCGCCGGGTTTCAAAAACAACGGCAAACCGAATTGCAGCAGGCCGATTCCATCCATCAACCTAAACTCGAGGAACTGAAGAAAAAACGAATTCAAGATTTGCGGAGAACCTCCGGACACTATCAACCGCAGTTGGCAGCTCTGCAAGCCCGTTTTGACTTCGAACAGCACCAGATTGAGACCAACTACAAAGCACGTCTGGTTCGTGCTCAAGAAAAATACGAGAGCCAATTGCAGCAAGCACGAACGGAATACGACACGTCAAAGGAAGATATCGAACGGCATCAAGCCGACGCTTGGCGCCAAATGGCTACGGCTTGGCGAGCAGCCTTGGCGTTGTTCAAGGAACGCGTACAAACCGTGCAGCGCGAAGCTGATCTGCTGTTTCCGCCCTGGGAAGAGTGTGCCCGCAGCCATCCACCACTAGAAGCCATTCCCTCCGTTCTGCGCATCGGGAAATTGACTCTTGATTTCAACCAGTTGCCCAACTGTATGCCCATCGACCCGGGGCTGAAGGCTGAGAGCATGATCCGCGTTGAACTACCCGCTTTGATCCCCTTCCCTACCGGCGGGAATTTGCTGCTGCGTACAGCCACCCCAAACGACCGCTTGCTCGCCATCCGCAGCCTGCAAACGCTTATGCTTCGTTATTTAACTTCCGTTCCACCAGGAAAAGTAAAACTCACCGTGATCGACCCTGTGGGTTTGGGGGATAACTTCGCTGCCTTTATGCACCTGGCAGATTACGACGAGGCCCTGATCGCTCATCGCATTTGGACCGAACCCGCTCACATCGAACAGCGGCTCACCGACCTGACCGCTCATATGGAAAGCATCATTCAAAAGTACCTGCGTAACCAATACAGCAGCATCGAAGTCTACAACGCCGCGGCCGGCGAAGTGGCAGAGCCATTCCGGGTATTGGTAATCGCCAGTTTTCCGGTCAATTTCACGACGGACGCGGCGCATCGCCTAGTCAGCGTCATCAGCAGTGGTGCCCGATGCGGCGTTAGTGCCATGGTCAGTGTTGATACGAAGCAAGATTTGCCCGAGGGCTTTCATTTAGGCGATATCGATCCACTGTGTGTCAAGTATTCCTGGGACCAGGACCAAGCTCTTTGGCAGGATCCGGACTTTGCCGATTTGCCGCTGACGCTCGACCCGCCCCCGGATAATGAGCTGACTACCGCGATTATTTGCCAGGTGGGTGCTGCCGCCAAAAATGCTCAGCGTGTTGAGGTTCCCTTCCAATACATCGCACCGCAAGAAAATGATTGGTGGCACAGCGACAGTGGAAACCACCTGCATATCCCATTGGGTCGCGTGGGAGCGACACGCCGCCAAGCGATGCAGCTAGGTTTGGGAACGGCACAACATGTGCTCATCGCCGGCAAAACCGGCTCCGGTAAGTCCACTTTGTTGCATGTACTCATCACCAGTTGTGCATTGAACTATGCACCTGAACAGGTCGAGCTTTACCTAGTCGATTTCAAAAAGGGAGTTGAATTCAAACCCTACGCCATCCATGCCTTACCTCATTTACGAGTGGTAGCGATCGAAAGCGAACGCGAGTTTGGCTTAAGCGTTCTGCAACGGCTGGATGAAGAGCTCAAACGCCGAGGCGATCGTTTTCGACAATTAGGCGTGCAAGACATCGCCTCGTGCCGGTCGGCTGATCCCCACCAAGCGTATCCGCGTATTCTGTTGATCGTCGATGAATTTCAAGAGTTCTTTACGGAAGATGACCGTTTGGGCCAGGAAGCGGCATTGGTGCTCGATCGCTTGGTTCGCCAGGGTCGAGCCTTCGGCATTCATGTGATCCTTGGATCCCAAACGATCGGTGGAGCATACACCTTGGCCCGAAGCACCATCGATCAAATGGCCGTGCGCATTGCCTTGCCCTGTTCCGAGTCGGATGGGCATTTGATTTTGAGCGAAGGTAACTCAGCCGCGCGCTTGTTGAGTCGTCCTGGCGATGCCATTTATAACGACATGAGTGGTTTGGTGGAAGGCAACCACCCTTTCCAGGTCGCCTGGCTTGCTGACGAAGCAAGGGAAAAAATGCTGATCAAACTCGATCAAATGACCAAGCATCGCTCTCAGCCTCGGCCTCCGGAACCCATAGTCTTTGAAGGCAACGCGCCGGCCAACCTCAGCAAGAATACACAGTTACGCTCAGTCATCCAGCAACGTCCCACTAGCGTTCCTAAGGAAGTACAAGCCTGGCTTGGTGAACCGATTGCCATCAAAGATCCAACAGCCGCTCTGTTCCGCAAACAAACGGGCAGACATCTGGTCGTCATCGGCCAGGATGTAGAAGAGTCGAGCGGCATACTCTGCAGCACGCTTATCAGTCTGGCGGCGCAATTACCAGATACCGCACGCTTTTTCCTTCTGTCACCATCGCTCGAACAGGCTGAATTGCATGCTTTCAGACAGATATTCAGCTTGATCTCCCAAACACATGTCGAACACGATCACCGCTCTGTCGTACCGTTGATGCAAACACTGGCCGAGGAATTGCAGAAACGGCAACAGAATCCAGCAGCGGATGAACCACCCTGTTTTCTCTTCCTCCACGGCGCCCAACGATTACGTGAGCTGCGCCGCGCTGAGGATGATTTCGGCTTCGGTTCACGCGAGGCCAGCATGACACCCTCCCAAATCCTAAGTCAAATTATCAAGGAAGGCGCTGGGGTTGGTATCCATCTGATCCTGACCGTTGACAGCCTTGGCAGCTTGTTGCGTTGCATCGATCGGCAAACCTTGCGCGACATCGAATTGCGCGTTTTATTCCAAATGAGTTCAGGCGATTCAAGCAATTTGATCGATACTCCACTTGCAAGTCGATTAGGGCTGCACCGAGCATTGTTTGCCAGCGAGGCGGAAGGAAAACTCGAAAAATTCCGCCCGTATGGTCCACCTTCACAAGATTGGATCGATCATGTACGTCAACTCTGGCTGGAACGCTGAGTATGTATCAATCATTCGTGTTTTTCGTTGATGTCTCTGCCTCCATAACTGGGGCCATAGAGACAGGTCAAACCACCGTTGAGATTGTCGATATTCAGCGGTTTTCCCCTGGACAGCCGATAAACATATGATAAAAGTGACCAGAGAGAACGGTTGTGTAAAGCGGCCAATTGGTTGGCCCACATCCATAGGCTGGAAGACGGCTCGTCCACGTTTTTTCAAGTTGTCTTCCTACCCAGGAAAGGAAAACTGAATGACGCACGTCGTATGTCAACCCTGTTATGACTGCAAGTACACCGATTGCGTGGTGGTTTGCCCTGTCGAATGCTTCTGGCAAGACGACATGATGCTTTACATCGATCCTGTTGATTGCATCGATTGTGAAGCGTGTGTTCCCGAATGCCCAGTGGAAGCCATATTCGCTGAAGCCAATGTCCCCGCACAGTGGCAAAGCTTCACAGCTTTGAATGCGCAAAAAGCGGGCGAACTCAAAGGCAATGACCCTGCTCATTGCACCGAGAAGCAAGATGCCAAAGAAGGCCCAGAGTGCAAAAAGGCTTAACTATTTAGCACCTTCTCAATTGTGTTACCGGCACGCAAGTGCCGGTTTTTTTTTCGCTAACCAATTCACGTCAGCCATATTCGATGAACCATTGAGATCACACTCCATGGAAGTTCCATGGCCCTCGTCTTGAAATCGAAGCTAAACGTGCTATTATTAGCCTTAACGTTAACCATTCAGTCAACAATCACCTACCTGGACTGCATGGTGCAACGGTTATCGCTTTACCCGCCAATTGTATCCTTCCAACTTGTCCGGATTTGTCCCCTATGAAACAGCCCTGCAAAATCATTGTCATTTGCTCTTGATCCCTGGTTTGCAGGTTTGGTCGAGTTTCTAGAACTGATTCAGCGGACGTCGCCGTTTCGCATAACTTATTTGGCATATTGCTCATTGCTTGGTTCTATTTTGGAGGCCCTTAGAGCATAAAAAAGCCTGATTTGTAAGTTCGTTCCGTATTGGGTTGGCCATGCCAACGAAGGACCAAACATCTCATCGAGGGGGGAGCCACGATGAAAGTAAGTACCAACCATTGCTCGGAAGCTGCAGATGCCGTTACCACCGCAGTCCTTGCCTTTCCCAGCGCAACTCAGCAGCGTTCAATTCAGCCGCGTCGCTGGATTTGGCGAACACTATTTGGCTTGCTGTTTGCCGTCTTGGCTGGGTTAGCAGCCTGGGATGGACTCCAGGGCTGGGCTCCACCCCCAAGAAAACTGGAAACCACCACCGTCGAAAAGCGCCTTCTGGAATGGGACATACCCTTTCACGGTGAACTCAATTGTCAACGAATGCTTCCTTGCGTGCCCACTGTCGAAGGGCATGCCATTCCCCTGGCCGAGATTCAACCCGACGGCAGTTACGTCACCAAAGGGCAGCCGATCGGTCGTTTTGATTTGGAATCGCTCAAAAAACTGGCCGATGAGTTAGAGCAAACGGCCACCCAATTGCGCAGTCAACTTAAACTCGCACGCGAGGAATTAAAGCAACTCGAACTGAAAGCGACGAACGATAAGTCCAAAGCTCAACTCAATGTTGAGCTGGCTGAGTTGGATCGGCAAAAATACCTGAACGGCGACTTTCAAGTCGAACTGGAAGATCGTCGCATGACCATCGCCCTGGCCACGCGGGAACTCGAAGAGACGCTGGAAAGGCTCGAACACTATCGCAACTTCGTTCGCAAGGGCTTTGGCACTCCAGAGCAGCTTCGTGTCAAGGAAATCGAAGCGACACGCGCGCAATACAATCTGTTACGTGAAAAAGCCCGTCTGATGGTGCTTGAAAAATTCACGCGTAAACGTCAGGAATCCGACTTGAATGCCCGGGTCGAGCATGCCCGGTGCGAACTGGATCGCACCATCACAGCATCGCAAACCGAATGGTTCAAGGCACAAAGTGAACTAACCACCTTGGCGAACAAAATCGACGCCGAGGTCAATAAACTCAATCGGGTCAACAAAGTGCTGGCCAATCCAGTCGTTCAGGCACCCTACACGGGTTATCTCGTTTATTTGCCTGCCCAAGACACGGTCCCTCGACCAAGCTCGTCATCGATAACAACGTCCAACACCTTGAGTTATACGGTTAGCCAGCTTGCATCTGAACCGAGATTGGCTATCGTTGAAAGTTCGCCGATGACCATTCGAGCATTTCTCAACCGCAAGCAAACGCGGTTGATGCGTATCGGCCAAAAGGTCCATTTCAGTTTGGATTACACGCCCCCGGTGGAAATCGTGGGTATAGTGAAAGGGCTGAATCGCAAGTCCGAGACCGAAATACGACCTGAAGAAATCGACCTGACGGAATACTTGCTTACGATAGAGATTCCACAACAACAGCGATTGCCCGGCCTATTAAACGGTTTGGCCGTCGAGGGCACGGTGCATGTCAAAACGAAATCGCCTCAACCCGTTTTGCCTATAAACGCTATATACGAGCAGGGCAGCCAATGCTTTGTTTTCGTCTATTTGGACAATGAACAGATCGAAAAACGAGCCGTCACCGTTGGAGAGCGTAACCAAAACGAAGTGATCATCCTGCAAGGACTCGAAACAAACGAAAAGGTGATCCTGAGTGCACGCTTGGCTGCCCTGCCTTGATCATGCATTAGCGGATGCACTGGGAAATTGTTCGTAGGCATGCGTCAATGCTTCAAGCCGTCGGATGCGCTCCTTGATGGGCGGGTGACTGGCGAACATGGAGTTGGCCCGAGCCTCGAACTTCTTGATCGGATTGGCAATATAAAGATGTGCCGTGCCCCGGTTCGCCACTTCCAGAACGTCGGGATCAGCATCAATTTTCCGCAGTGCGTTGGCTAAACCCAACGGGTTGCGAGTGAACTCGACGGCAGAAGCATCAGCTAGGTATTCTCGTTGCCGGCTGACCGCGAGTTGAATTATTTGTGCCAAAAGCGGGGCGATCAAAGACAGAATGATGGCCACAACGATGATAACCACTTCAATGCCGCCGCCACTGCTTTTGCGTGAGCTACTGCTCGAAGAACTGCTGCGACGACCATAGTGAGAGAACCGCAAGGTTTGCCAAAACAAGTCGGCCATCATGACAATCAAGCCGATCAACACCGCCAATAGCATCATCAAACGAATATCAAAATTGCGAATATGGGCCATTTCGTGGGCCATGACACCCTGCAATTCATCACGACTTAGCTTGGTACGCAAGCCAGTGGTGATGGCAACGATGCCATGCTGGGGATCACGGCCCGTGGCAAACGCATTCGGAGCACTGTCGTCGATCAAATAGATTTTGGGCATTGGGACGCCTGCGGCAATCGCCATTTCCTCAACCACGTTGAAGAGCTGCGGGTCTTGGGCTTTTTGTAGAGGTCGAGCACCGCTCACGCTGAGAATCACACTGTCGCCTGCATAGTAACTGAACAAAACAAAAAGGCTTGCCACCAAAAAGGCCGCTCCACCAATGGCCCCTGCCCTGCCCAGGTTGAGCTGCTGAACCGAACCAGGACTAACATAGGCCATCGTGGCCAAGATTAACACCATGGCCACGGCCACTGTGAAGAGAATGAAAAGGGTGACTAAAAGCCAACTTTGTCGGCGGTTTTGGCGGATCAGATCCTGAAATGTCACAGCCATGGTGTTTGGGCTAATACCTCTCGTGACGCTAGGCTTTGGGAGCCGGAGTGAACGCCACCGGAGTCCAACCGGTGGCATCTACCTCTACAAGAAGCAGCAGAATGAATCCTTTTTCCCTTAGAATTTCACTTGCGGGGCCTGGCGAACCGCAGCACGTTCTCCTTCATCCAACTGGAAGAATTCCACTGGCCGGAACCCGAACATGCCGCCGATGATGTTGCTCGGAAAACGCTGCAGTGTGGTGTTGTAATTCGCCACGACATCGTTGTAGTGCTGTCGCGAAAAACCGATACGATTTTCAGTGCTGCTCAGTTCTTCTTGTAATTGCGTGAAATTCTGGTTGGCTTTGAGATCTGGATACGATTCGCTGAGGGCAAAGATCGTTTTCAAAGCACCTGTTAATTGGTTTTCCGCAGCGGCATGTTCACCAACCGTTTTGGCATTCATGGCCATGTTACGGGCTTGAATGACACGCTCGAGCGTTTCTTGTTCATGCTTTGCATAGCCTTTGACGGTTTCCACAAGATTCGGGATCAAATCGTAGCGGCGTTTCAATTGCACATCAATTTGCGACCAGGCGTTTTCCGTCTCGACTTTGCGACCAACCAGGCTGTTGTACATACCAGCCACCATCATACCGACTACCAACACAATCCCCAGTAAGACTATGAGCATGATCGTGATCTCACTCAGGGCAAGCAAGAATGTCGTGGCGAGCATGGGCTTAAACCTCTCTTTTCAAGTAGTCCCTTTAGGGGAAAGCGATGTCAATCCTTCCAAACTCCATTCGTTTTTCGTTCTTCGTCATTTTGGGATACAACGTTGTCTTGGGCAATTGAAAAGCGCAACGCTTCTATTCTAGCCCTAAATCAATCCCTTTCGCATTGTCAACAAAAAGTGAGACAAACTTCCTTACTCAACCTTAAAAATTAAAAATCAACTATCTTGGTTATTGCCAGGGTATTAACATGATGCTGGTCCAACGAGTGCAAGTATTCCTCAAATTGCAGGAATTCTGTCATGGCCAGACTGCTTCCCATTGCCAAGCGAATACCAGCACAAGGGTATCCCCCCAAACAAATTGAAGAGTTCATCGGCTTGGTGAACAGTCAGACCGATGACGTAAGCATAGCTCGCATGATCAGCCCTCCTGGATGGAGCGAGCCGGGACAGGTGGGCCAGTTTGTGGAGTATTCTGTAGTGCTGCGCGGCATGCTCCGTGTTGAAACCCGAGAAGGAATCATGGACATTCTTGCTGGACAAGCGGTCATCGTGGCTGCCGGTGAGTGGGTTCGCTACAGTACCCCTGGCCCAGAAGGCGGCGAATATATTGCTGTTTGTCTGCCTGCTTTTGCCCCTCAGCGCGTACAACGCGATGCGTAATGGACCATGGGCTCAAGTAATTGTTAGAACCATTGACCGCTTGTTGTCCCTTCAGCCTTGACCTTGCCCCAACTCGTTAATTTGTACATAATGCAGCTGCCTGCGGGTCGTTCGTGAAGTGACGCTTCATTTCTACGCCTCATGGAGGGGGCTATGCCCGAGTTGACGGAAAAACTCCAACGCTATGTGATCCAAGCACTTCGGCTGGCTTTGATCTCGCCGCAAGGCTTGCCGCTCCATGCCCCGCGCAACCAAACGTGTCTTTTTGGCAATCAAGCCGCCACGAAAAAAGCGGCCCAGTGGTGCCTTGAAGCGGGCCTACTTTCGTCCGTGCATGTCAATGGTTCAAAAGCCAAAATAACTACCGCCAGTTTGTACTGCATCACACCACGGGGAATGGCTCACTTGCTGAAAGAGACCAGCCCCCGGCAAGTGGTCGAACAGTTACTGCGTTCGATTGAGCAACGAGCACTTCAGTTGGTGCAGTTGACCGAATCGGTCCAATCATGCCGCAGCAGCCTTGACGCATTACGTATCGTCGTCGAACATTTGCAAAAACTGCTGCCCAACCAAATACCCGCCCAACCAGTCCCCGTGTTGTCGCCGGAACTGCCATCGAGCGTGAGCAGTCAAAAGACTTGGGCACAGTCACGCATATCGGCCGCGGTTTGGGGTTCGCTGCCGACTGAATCGATCGATTCCACCCAAGTGGCTGTGGTCGCAGAGCCGTTGCTCCAGCAACTTGAACAGTGGCAGAAACAAAACCCCAATGCCGACTGTCCTTTGCCCGCTTTGTTTCATCGTTTGCAACAGTCGATGCCGTTCCTGAGCATTGGCTTATTTCAGGATCAGTTGCGGCAATTGCATCAACAGGGAGCCATTCAATTGCATCCCTGGACCGGCCCGCTGACGGAAATCCCCGACCCAGCTCTAGCCATGATGGCAGGCCATGCCTTGGTCTATTACGTCCGCACCACGCAAGAAACCACCTGACCCTCGGTAGCGGGAAACCAAGACGAGCAATCCATCGCCCCAGGAGAGTGAAGCATGAGTATGGAAACGATGCTGGAACCTTCCGTACGTGAACCAATTTTTGAGCATTTACGCCGCTGCGGCAACCCATTCCGCAACTATTTCGCCCGTCATCCGGATGATGACGTTTGTAGCCGGTATCACGTTGCAGAGTTGTATGCCCGCGAACGGGAGCAGCTCCTGGCGGTTGTTGATTTGTTTCGCTATGACCCGACGATGCATTCGGAAGTGATTCCGATTTTGGGCAATAAAGGTTCGGGAAAAACCCATTTACTCCATAGCATCAAACATGGACCATCACATGGCTGGCAGTTGCTGGTCACCCCTGGCACATTCCAAAAGGGGTCCGAATTTGCTGAGTACATTCTGTTTCAAATCATCGACACGCTGCTCAGCGGCGGCAAACAGCGCGGCAAACGACCCATCGAATTTGTCGGCGAAGAACTGACACGCCGGTTATTGCGGTCCGCACTTGTTCAGTTGAGCGATGCTGACAAACTGGACTTATTCCCTGCCCCGGCATTTGCTCGTTGGGTAAGGCGTTTAGGCATCGGCACCAGCCAGGCGGAAGAACGCACCCAATGGCTCATTGAATCACTAAGCTTGGGCGGCCCCGTGAGCCTGCAGCAAGCCTGCCAGGAGGTTCATCTCGAATGTCCGAAAGCTTACGACGTCATTGCTCAATATCTCGAGAAAACCGAACCGCGAAGCACGGCCGGTCAAATGCGTCGACGACTGTTGCAAGGTTTCGCTCGCGCTTCTCTACACAACGATGAAACAGAGTTGGCACAATTTCTAACCGATGGATTCGCTTCCATGGAGTTTCAGGTACGCCCCAGCCGCTTGGACCTGGTGCTCGCCTTGCTCAAAGTCCTGATGGAATGCTTCTTGAGCTTGAAAATCCCTGTGGTTGTTGCATTCGATCAGTTGGAAGACCTGTTGCTTGCTCGCCGTACTGATGATAGCCACAAAGTCAGCGAGGCCTTCTTTGCGGGCATCGTGCAACTGATGCACCAAGTGGATGGCATTTGTTTCTTGATCTTTGCCGAGCGGGGCCTGTGGAATCGCTTTGTTCCATCACTGGACGGTTACATACAGGATCGACTCAACAATCCCGTGCATGTGCCAAAGTTTGGCACCATTAAGGCATTGCGGTTGGAAGTGCCGTCGTTGGCACTGGTGCAACAAGTCGTGGCTGCTCGATTGCGGCCTACGCTTGAGGAATTGCATGAGCACGAACAACTAAGTTCGATTTTCCCCTTCTCCGAAGAGCAAGTACAACGAATCGCCCAAACGGAACCTACTCTGCGTGACATGTTACAGCAGTTTCGTCTGCTGTTCGACAAAGTCGTGTTTGGTGGCAACTCAGCGAGCAGTGCTTTTGAAGCTGCAGTGGCCAGCGGGCTGCTCGAAGAGGTTGAAACCACGGCGGAAGTTCGTCAATTACCAGCCCCCTCGGCTGCCGAACTTCCACCAGAAGTTAAGAATGTCACTATCGTCGAAACCCCGGTGGGATCCCCGCAAATGGCTGACGCATTGCCACCAGCCATCCAGGAGCGAATTCAACCTAATGCCTCAAGGAATTTGGCAAATCAGCCCAAGCTCGACTTAGCTGAATTGTGGAAGCAGGAAATCAGTATAGCTCGCAGTAAGCTCGAACCCGAAGGTGCTTTAACCGGTGCTACCCGTGAATTGCAGGCTGGCTTGGGTGCCCTGTTGCTGATCGGCCATGAACACGGCGTTAAAATTGGCCCCTGGCGATTGATGCACGTCGTTCCGGATTGGTCTTTTGGCGAGCATCCAATGTATGGCATGCTTACCATCGCCCATTGGGCTGCCAAAGATCAAACGCCCGAACGTTTTGGCATCGGTTTGTTCCTGGGCCGTGGTCCGGGCAAGCCAAAGGATTTACAAGTGAAGCTCAGTTCACTAGCCATTGACCCGCCAGTGGTGGATCAGTTGGTACTTCTGCGCCCTGCCGACGATACGTCGCTGACCGGGAAAAGCAAGACCTTATGGGAGGAAGCAGCCCATGCAGGAAAGGTTTGCCGTTTAGAATCACTCAGTCTCGATGACTTTGCTATACTTTATGCGTTCCCGCGTTGGCTGACCAGTGTTACCGAGGCATTGGGCAATGAGCGGCAGCTGCCCAACCTGGCCGATTTTCTGCAAGAGCACGCCAAGTCACTGCTTGCACAGTTAAGCATGCCCATGGTAAATGAAGATTAGTTTGCCCCTGCAACCGCATCAAACAATTTGCGTTCACTTTCAGGAAGCCGATTTGCTTTTTTGGCGGTTCCAATAATCAATCAGGTCGATGCGGGTAATGATGTCGATGACCTTATTTTGATTGGTGGCCAACACACCGGTGTTGCCCGCTTGCAGCAGACGATAAGCTTCATCGATGTGCGTGCCCAAATCCAATTGGGGCAGAGGCCGGGCCATTACGTCCTGAACTTTGACAGCATTGACGTCAACACCGTCATGAAGTAAGCGAGCCAAAGTCACTTCCTGAATGCTGCCCATGGCCTCACCGTTTTTGACCACGGGTAATTGAGATATGTTCTTGGATTTTAACAAATCGATGGCAGAGGCCAACGTTGCATCAGGATTCACGGAAATCAATTGCCTTTGGCCCCTGGTTACAATCAGATCGCCCACCGTATCGGTTGAAGGATCGTCGGTCATTAGTCCGTTTTCAGCGAGCCAATGATCGTCAAAGAATTTGCTCAAATAATTACGACCGGTATCGCAACCGATAACGACGACAAGTTCATTTTCGTGCAACCGCCGAGCGTACTGCAAAGCAGCCGCCACATTGGTCCCAGCCGAGCCACCCAAAAGCATGCCCTCTTTACGGGCCATGGCGCGAGCCGTGTAAAACGATTCGGCATCCGTGATGCGAATCCACTCATCCACCAATTGGCTGTTGAGAGTTTTTGGCACAAAGTCCTCGCCAATGCCCTCGACACGCCAGCTTTTCGGCGATGATCCCGACAAAATGGAACCGTCAGGGTCCGCGCCAATGACTTTGATATCAGGATTTTGCTCTTTCAAATATTTGCCAACGCCTGTCAAAGTTCCACCAGTACCCACACCGGCCACAAAAACAGTTATGCGGCCTTGGGTTTGTTGCCAGATTTCAGGTCCAGTCGTTCGATAATGAATTTCGGGATTGGCCATGTTGGCAAATTGATTGGGGCGCCAGGCACCAGGAATCTCACGTGCCAACCGATCCGCAACACCACCGTAGCTCTCCGGTGAATTGGGAGCAACATTCGTTGGCGTGATAACGATTTCAGCCCCGTAAGCTTTGAGCAACAGAATTTTTTCCTGACTCATTTTGTCCGGCAGTACAAAAATGCAGCGATATCCTTTCACGGCTGCCGCCATGGCCAGCCCCACGCCGGTGTTGCCGGCCGTGGCTTCAATGATCGTCCCACCGGGTTTAAGCTGACCCCGGCGTTCGGCATCATTGATCATGGCCAGGCCGACACGATCCTTGACGCTGCCGCCAGGATTCATGCATTCCAGTTTCACATATACCGGTGCTTTGACACTCTTGGCGACGTGATTCAGGCGAATCAACGGCGTGTTACCAATCACCTGTAATACGGACTCATACAACATGGGCTGCTTCTCCGTCATAGCAACTACCGGTTTCCGCCTATTTTCAGTTGTCTTCTTCAATCCAGCAAGGTCAACGTGGTGAAAGAGACCGATTATTTTTTACACCAACAAAAAAACCCGTGAAGCTGGTTCACGGGTCGAAAATTGTATTTTATTGAAGGTTGCCTGGTAGCGCGATTTACCGAGCTGCCGTCGTGTCAAAGGGCAACACTTGGTAGGTCATGAATTCACGAAACTCCTTTTCGAGCGTTTCAACCTTAGCGCTGGAAATCTCAGGCTTGCTTGGATCCGTCAGCAAATCGAATGCACGTGCAAAAGCTTGTTCCATGATATCCGTGGACAATTCCATATCGCGCGGCAACTGCGATAACTCTGCCATGAACTTCTGCAATTGGTCAAACTTCTTATGCGCCAAGAAGTAGATCAGCGCCCAGGCTTCAGCCCTGGCGCGCGTGCGATAAAACAGTTTGTCGGCACTGCTGGCTTGCTCGGCCAACTGAAAGTTCTGGTCGGTGATAATGCGCATGATGCTGATCTTGCCAACATCAAAACTCTTTTCGCCAAAATGATTGGGCCAAGTGAATTTACCTGTTTTTTCCGCATCCAAGAGTTTTCGGAAAACGGGCAAAAACTGCCAATGCTCGTGGCCTATGCCCGTCCACAAGGACGGCAAGTTGATGACTCCGTCACTCCTGGGACTGGCGAAAAAGCTCGTCAACCCATCGCGAATCGACTGGGGAATCAAGACGTGCCTGGGCAACATGCCTGTCGTGGCCATGAGTTGCTGCACTGTTTCATGGACGATTGTGGAGACCTCACCTTCTTCGCGGGCAGCTTGCGCAGCCACAGCCGCCGCTCGAGCGTAAGTGATGAATTCCGCACGCAATTCCTGCTGTTTCTTGTTGAGCTGATCGCCGCGGACCAGTTTGTCGAAATCCAGGTCCTTGTCTTTGAGCTGCTTTTCGACGTCGGATACATGGGTTTTAAAGTTTTTGTAAGCTTCGTCGCGGCGAACTGATGACAGCACCGAAACGTTGTCCAAAGAGGAGAAAAAGCCGTCTGTGGTCAGAGGCAATTGATCGAACATTTGGTGCAGCGAATCGAATTTGGTTTCTGACTCCGCCAGGATGCAGATCAACTGCATGCGCGGCACGGGTAAAATCTTACCTTGCAGCGCGTGCCAGTAATAAAAACCCGTGAGGGTTTTTTCCATGCGATTGTGGATCCGATCAGCCAATTTATCTTGATTGGCAACATGTAAAATAGCAAAGTGACCTTTGCTCAAAACCCGGTAATTATCCCCAACATTCGGATAGGCCTTGATCCGATTGATTTCGTCGGTAGGAAGTTGCAGAGGCGTTTTGAGAGCGTCACGCATGGCGATCAAGGCTTGGACTTTGGCCCGATCAGCCGGTTGCAGTTTGCCCTGTTCTTTGTTCAGTTCGTCCAACAGTTCTTCAAATCGGTTCTGCATGTCGACATCGAGCAAACGGCCATTGCCTGGATAATTCCAACGACGCAGCATCCAATCAAAGACTTTGGTTGGTTCGGTCAGTTTCTTTTCAGCCATGATCTTGTTTAACTGCGTGGCAAACAAATCTTGTTTGACCCACTGCAAGTTCATGACGTCGGTGATAATATCGTCAGGTTTAGCATTTTGCACACGCCCCCATGGATGGGTGATGACATACTGCGTGTCCTTGCCAACGGTTTTCTGGGCTACATTGACGTCAACAACAGCGATAAACCATTCTGCCGTTTTACCTTCGCTCGTTGTTTTATGATCGCTGCTGCCACTCCCGCTCGGCCCGCCGAGCATGGCTGCTCCACTGCCACCGCCCCCACCAGCGCTTGGAGCGCCCGGCGCGGCTGGACCACCACCTCCACGGCCACCACCACGGCTACCGCCACCCCCACGGCCAGGCACGGAAGGCATGCTCGGTCCACCGCCACTACCACCGCCGGATTTTTCATCCATTGATGGCATTTCCGTCGGACCTTTTAAGTTGATGCGAATGATAACAAAATCCGCCCAACTGGTGCCAACCGTCAAGGCAAGACCTGCCAGGACAAAAGCCAACCGTTTCATAAAGCCATTACTCCGAGCAGTGAGGATGTTGACTTAATTCACAAACGTCTTGAGAAAACGCAACTCATCATTGCTTGTTCAGGCGGCAATGATGATGTTGCATGCAGATTGAATTATTTATCTTTATCTTTATCCCGATCGCGACGCATACCCGTGGGGTCTTGCTGAACCAGAACGATGATCCCAACCACTTGCGGGTTTTTCGGATTGGAACTGCGTCCGAGGGTAACCGTGACCATTTGGTCTTTGGCTAAGTCGCCTGGTTCACCTTTCATGCCGCCGAGGTTGTTATCCCGATCTTTGGGATCGCGTTTATTACCACCGGGCTTGGGACGCCCTTTTTCATCCAGTTCTGGACGGAATGGTATCCGAATTTTGGCTTCATCCGCTAATGCGATATCAATGTCTTCGCTCGTCGGTGTGTATTGGGTGCGGCCTTGGACACGGCCATACCAAATGCGCGTTGGGACCCAGCTCGGCACAGCACCGCGAACACGCAAGGTAAAAGTGTTACCGCCTTCACCGACGCGCACAATTTGGCCACTGAGTGTGCCTAATGTGATGTAACGCTCGGTCGATTTCTTTTCATCTTTTTTGTCTTCTTTTTTGTCGTCCTTTTTATCGCCTTTCTTGTCTTCCTTGCCATCGACAGTCGTTTTTTTCCATTGGCCTGATTTGCTTTGATCGCTGGCCTTGGCCGGTGCGACCAACATGAAACTAGCCAACAGGCCCAGCACCAACCCAAAACGAAACATGGCTTTCTCCTTCGGAGGCATCGCTTAATGCCAATCATTTAAATACTTCTACCCTTTTCATGGTAACTCTTTACCATTGAGGGATCAAGAGATAGGACGCATTTCCGCTACATCCTTGCGCGCTGCTTCCCGCTACGACCAACACCGAAGCCAACGACGCAGCAGGCCAGCTCTTTCATGAATCCTCAAACAATTGGGCTCCTGCTTTCATCACGCACTTCCAACCGGTTTTAGATTGAATGAATCTGGTGCTTGAACCGCGCACCGACAAATATCGCATCTTATTGATAGATTTGGACTTACGTCATTTCAACGATCAGAGTTACTGGGCCATTGTTCGTGAGATGCACTTGCATGTCTGCCCCAAAAACGCCCTGCTTGACCGTCACGCCATATGACATAACGGCATGGATGAACGCTACATAGAGAGGCTCTGCCTGTTCAGGCTTGGCTGCATTGACAAAGCTTGGACGTCGCCCTTTTTGGCAGTCGCCATAAAGTGTGAATTGACTGACGATCAACATAGCTCCTGAAACTGCTTGCAAATCCAGGTTCATTTTGCCTTGATCGTCGGGGAAAATGCGCAAGTGCACAATTTTGTCAGCCAGGGCTCGTGCATGTGTTAGAGTGTCGGCATGGGTGATTCCCAGGAGCACCAGCAAACCATGATCAATGGCTGTATACGTTTCGCCATTCACAATGACACTGGCTTGGGTAACTCGTTGAACGACCGCACGCATCGACCACGTTCCCCGTCTTGGTTTCCTAAGTGATGCTAATTGTTTATCATTTACAAAGCCGCATGGACTTCTATGAATTACGCGTAGAGTCGATAGTCCAATTCTGGAAAGAGATTATTCTTAGCTTCTAACTTTTCTAACCATAGCCCATCGATTTGCCCACCGAGAATTTGTTGTTGCAGCTTCAAAAAGTTGTCCAGATGCGTTTTGGTGCGTTCATGGGCGTATTCGACCACGGTTCCAGTCTTCATGATGAACGCCCAGTCGCTTGCTTGAGCAAGAAGCAATTCCCTCGCCATTTGGTTTAAGGCTCGCCTCTCTTGATGGGAAGCAGCCGGTTTAGAACGAGCCAGCTGTACCATACAGTCAGCCGCTTGGTGCAAATGGGGATAAATCCAGTCATTGGTTCCATCTAACCACACTGCGGCATATCCCCCCGCTCCCCAACTGGAAAAGCTGGGCTGACTCACCTGACACCAAGGGGCAATCTCCAAGTATTGCAAAGGCGTGACGGCCTGAATGGTTTCATGATGATGGTGCAGTTTACGAAACACGGCATCCAGCCATTCTGGGCCTTCAAACCACCAATGACCAAAGAGTTCCGCATCATAGGGAGCAATGACTAAGGGGGGTTGATCGCCCATCTGCTGGGCCAGCCACTCGACTTGCCGTTCGCGATTGAACACAAAATTGGCAGCGTGCTCCTTCACTTTGGCCATGGCTGCTTCGCGGTTGTAAAGTTGTTTGTGCACAGTTTTGCCAGTGATGGCATAATACTTGATCCCCAGATGAGTGCGGTGCCCCACTTCATGGAGATGAGGTTTCACGTAGTCGTATTCCAGATCGAACCCGACATCACGGTAAAAATCGCGATAAATATAGTCGCCTGGGTACCCCTCAATCGAACTCCAAACTTGCTTAGACGACTCGGTATCACGCGCCAATGCAGCCACATTTGAACCGGGGCACATGATGGGAGAATAAACCCCAAACCAGGGTCGAGGCGATGCAAACAGAACCCCGTGCGTATCGACAAAGAAGTAACGTATGCCTGCTTGTTGCAAATAGTGATCGACGCCTGCACTGTAACCACACTCAGGCAACCAAATACCTTTGGGGCGTCGGCCAAAATGTCGTTCAAACTCACGACAACCCAGCTCAATTTGGGCGCGCACCGCATTCCAGTTGGTGGCCATCAAGGGCAGATAGCCATGCGTCGCGGCACAGGTGATTAATTCCAGGCAACCGGTCTCATAATAATGTCGAAAACCGTGCAACAAATTGCGCTGGTATTTGTTTTCAAAGAGGTCTTTGCAGCGAAGGAACCGGTGATGATACATTTCCGCCAGCCGGCGCAGGGCGGGATCGTGACGCGTCCTTTGCAACTCCTTCTCGGATAACGCAATCAGATTGTCGATGTGGCGAACATAACGGGCTTGCAACAAAGGATCGTCCAGCATGGCCGCCAGCGTGGGCGAGACGGACATGGTCAATTCCCAGGAAATGTGATCCCGCTCCAAGCCTTCGAACATCTCCAACAAGGGAAGATAGGTTTCGGTTATGCCTTCATAAAGCCAATCTTCCTCCATGAAGTCGTCATACTCCGGATGGCGAACAAAGGGCAAATGGGCATGTAAAACCAGACACAAATAACCCTTCGGCATAATGCTACCCTTCAAGGATTCAACCGATCCCAAAAGCAAGTGGGTCTGACTGTTCCATTGCTGGATCTTCCATGGAAATGCCGGACGTTCAGTTCCGGGAAATCCTTGGAAAAAGCAGGTGCGGTTCAATGTTTTATTGAACCAAACTTTCACCATCATGGCAGCCTCTTTGGAAAAGTCCAGCCGCTTTGCAGAACTTTTGCGCGTTTGCCGATTGTATGGACAATCCAATGCAGCGAGGGTCCGCGAAGGTTTTTGCCTTTTCTCAAGGCAGCTATCTCTTGCTAAGTGGTTGCAGGAAAGATAGATTTGAAATGGTAGAGTTCATTGTATCATCCAGGTTCATATTCTTCTCGAACATGTATGGATTTGCCCTTGAACGTAGATGCAGAACCTGCTGGAGCGCTAGCAAGTGATCGCAATCATTAGTGACATCCATAGCAATCTTGAAGCGCTTCAGGCAGTGCTGAAAGATATTAAGACTCAAGATGTCGAAAAGATTTATTGTCTGGGTGATGTCATAGGTTATGGCCCCAACCCACGCGAATGCATTGACCACGTTCTGGAAATGCCCGTGGTGCTGCTTGGGAATCATGACCAAGGAGCCATGTTCGACCCCGAGGGTTTCAACCCAGGAGCGGAACGCGCGATCTTCTGGACGCGTTCGCAACTGGAGAACCCCAATGAACAACGGGAAAAACGCGAGCGCCGCTGGGAATTTCTAGCTGAGCGACCACGCATTCACCGCGAAGACAACGCCCTGTTTGTGCACGGGTCTGCTCGTAACCCCATCAACGAATATGTCTTCCCGGAAGACGTGTACAACCCACGCAAGATGGAACGCATTTTTGCGTACATCGACCGTTATTGTTTCCAGGGTCATACCCACGTGCCCGGGGTGTTCACCGAATCGCTGCAGTTCTACAGCCCGGAAGAAATCGAGCACGCCTACACGCTCGATGGTCGCAAAACGATGATCAATGTTGGCTCCGTAGGCCAACCTCGTGATGGCGATTGGCGGGGCTGTTATGTCCTCTACGACGGCAAGACTGTACGCTTTCGCCGAGTGGAGTATGACATCGACTCCACGGTAAAGAAAATCTACGAAGTTCCTGAATTGGAAAACTTTTTAGGGGACCGGCTCCGCGACGGACGTTAAACCACCCGTCAACTGAACAGCTAGACCGATCTCGATGGGTTTTCGCTTCACTCAATTCATCTCTGCATGAAACCACCATGGATGAGCTACCGCAAATTCGGCTGAAGATTGATCGCCGCTCATCCCATCCTTGGATCTTTCAGAAAATGGTGGAGAAGCCAAGTCAGAGGCTGCCCGGCGGCAGTGTGGTCGATATTGTCGATCGGAACAACCAATGGGTAGGCCGTGGCTTTTATAATGGCCATTCCCGCATTAGCTTGCGGGTGATGACCAGCCATCGCGATGAGTCGATTGACCAAGCTTTTTTCGCCAACCGCATTCAGGATGCCCTCAGCCTTCGCCGCGATGTGTTGCAGTTGGATTCGGTGACCAACGCTTACCGTCTGATTCACTCGGAAGGCGACCAGTTGAGCGGACTGGTCATAGATCGATATGGTTCCACCTTCGTCATAGAATATTTCGCTGCGGGACCTTGGCGCTTCCGCCAATCCATTCAAGATGTCTTGTTGCAGCAATTCCCCGATGCTACTTTTTACTGGTTTGCCGAGGAACACATTCAGAAACAAGAGTCTTTCGATTGTCACGCCCCAGCAGCTCCGGAACCGATTGTGATCGAAGAGCATGGTCTGCGGTTCAAAGTGACCCCTGGCTCCAAACACAAGACAGGCTTTTTCACCGATCAACGGGATAACCGTAAATGGCTGGCCGACTTGACCCAGGGCCGACGTGTGCTGGACTTGTGCTGCAATTCCGGCGGGTTCGCCATTTACGCCAAAGCGAAGGGGAATGCCGAAGAAGTCATTGGTATTGATTTGGATGAGTCGGCTCTGGCTTTGGCCGAGGCCAATGCCAAACTAAACAAGGCACGCATTCGCTTTGTGCAGGCGGATTTGTTTCCTTGGCTGCGTGACGGGCTGGCCCGCGAACAGCAGTTTGACGTGGTCATCCTGGATCCAGCCAAACAAACAAGGGACCGGGAAGAAATCGACTACGCTTTGAAGCGTTACTTTGATATGAACAAGCTGGCGATCAGAGCCGTTAAACCTGGCGGAGTGTTGCTAACCTGTTCCTGCACGGGTCTTGTTTCTGAAGACGCATTTCTGGAATGTTTGCGCCGCGCTGCTTGGCAAGCGGGCCGAGCACTGCAAGTCTTTCGCTTGAGTGGCGCTGCACCCGATCATCCCTTCCTCTGTCACGTACAAGAAGGCCGTTATTTGAAAGCCATTTGGTGCCGGGTTCTGTAAGCACGATAACCATATTATTGCATACCCCCATCGATGACTTTCAGCTCCCAACGGGTGCTCAGTACACTTGCGTCTATTTTCACCTCACTGCTTTGTGTTGCATTGCCAACGAAGGGTTACTCCCCATATCGGCTCCGATTGCATCGGCCAAGCGCTGACTGTTATGGTAGACCCCGCCCAGTGAATCACTCCATGACACTCTCCACGAGCAAGGCATACCCACTCGAAATGGCTTTCATGATTTCTGGCCAATCATGCATGAGAAGTGCAGTCTATGGATGCACAAAGGCGGTTGACGGATGCCAACCATCATTACACTCGCCTGCTGGCCAGACGAAACAACTAAGTACAAAGCACATGGTTTTTCTGATGCACACGCTGTTGTTTGGATGAACGTAGTGGTCAAAGTGCAGCAGCCAGGTGCAGGGATGGCTGCCGCATGTAAATTGAACAAGCCACTCTGCCGATCCAAAGCAACGATTGCGTCGATGAGCAGTGAACATCTAGGTGTTCTCACACCGCTGGCGAACGTGTTTTACATACAGGGTCCCAAGCACAATCAAACTGAGGAAAAAAATGGCGATCCACTCCCATTCGTAGTGGCCTGCCAAGCGGGACCTTCCTTTCACACCCGGGAGGTACTGCACCAGAATCGTTTTTACCTCAGGCTCTTCCCCATTAGAACCTACACAGTCCGATTCGAGTCGAACCGAGCCATCTGGTTCGGTCAATTGATACTGAACCGTTCGTGCATGGCTTCCCCATAAGAATTTCCACTTTCCTGAACGTTCCGTGATACGTTGCTCAATTACCTTGGCTACTGTCGTTTCCCCTTTCAGCAAATAAACCAATTCAGTCCAACAGGTGAAAAACCCGATGCTGACCCCTATGACGAGTAGAAAGCAATCGTAGCGACTCATGCTCTTGCCCATTACTAATGTTTCAACTTATCATCTAAACCCTGCTATCGACCAACGTTCGTCATAAGCACTACACATGCTGATCGAACAGAATCAGATTCCCATCTGGATCAACGGCCATGTAGCTGGCAGGGCCGCTCGTGGCCTCGTCAGCCTCTTGAATAAAAACCACTCTCTTGGGCTTTCAATTGTTTTTGCAAATCCCGAATGTTTGTGAATGACGGCAACGGATGAGCGTATTGGTCCCAACCAGGGTTAAACGTGAGGATATTCTTGTTGAACATACCCTGAAACAGGCCGATCACATGGTCGCCATTTTTCATGATCAACCAATTCTGTTCATCTTGGCCTGCGAGTTCTTTAAAACCTAACTTATGGTAAAAACTATGAAGGCATTCAGATCTTTGACCGCCAAGCTCTCCGAAAAGGCTCCGCGATTCATGCGTTGCTCTCCATAGAGAATCATCTGTATCGTTAGCTTGAACGTTAATCATTGATAGGAAAGTGTTTGGAAGATTACGAAGGTCGTCTGCCATAGATGTCAACGATGCTTTCTCTTCCCTACCGATATCGATCCATCCTTCATTTGCTGGCACGCGGCACATGCGCCCTATGTAACCCTCATTTTGTTGTACTGTTCGAGCCAAAGTGCGGGGCACCTTCCCATGGTCGCATCTCCTCCGGTTTCACTTCACGCCAATTTCTTCGAGTCCATTGGCGCGCTCGATCCTCTCGGCCTACTTTCCAAATGAACATGCCATCGGCATTCATGGCCAATACATCAGACTCGTATTGGGCGTCGGTCGTGGTAACAACCACTTTCGAGCCGTCGTTGGTCATTCGTTGTCGAGCCGCGATCGGCCCTCCTGAGCAAAAAGTACCGAAGTAATCGACCCGCTTTGGATGCAGCCCATAGATAGCAACGATGGCGTAGCGCAACGCTACGCAAAAACCATCTGCTCTTATTACATCTTCGAACTATAAAGGTGAATATTGCAACTTATGCTAAACTGACTTTTCACGATCATGTTTCCCAATGGCCAACCGAAACCGGCCTTCCCGCCTGCTTTACATGACATCATTCAACATTCCAAGCACACTTTCGAAATTCATCGAGTGAAATTCGTACCGACTGGTCGCTCGGCTAGTACAATAAAATAAAGCCCGCGGAGAGCAACCGCGGGTTTGTTTTTCGCACTTCCTTGTTGGGTTTCCGCTGTGTATTACCAATTACGCATCATCGCAGGCCGACTCCGAGGGCGCAAGCTCAAGGTGCTTCACGACCCTAAAGTTAGGCCCATGCCCGATCGAGTTCGAGCCGCTTTATTCAGTATTCTGGGCGATGCCGTTCCGGATCGCTATTTTTTTGATGTCTTCGCTGGCTCAGGCTCGGTTGGCCTCGAAGCCCTGAGCCGCGGGGCGAGGCGAGTGGTTTTTGTCGAAAAGGATTCGCGTTTCGCCACGGCCCTGCAAAGCCACATCAAACAGTTCTTAATTGACGACCAGTGTCAGGTGCTCCAGGCAGATGCTTATCGCTGGGCCGATAAAGGGGCGATTCCCAATGAACCGGTCAATGTTTTTGTGGGTCCACCTTACAATGAATTTGACGTGCATTATGATGCCGTTCGCTGGATGATTGAGACTTTGCAGCAAAAGTTGGCTCCGGGTTCCGTTTTAACCGTGCAAGCGGATCGTAACTTTCCAGCTGACATTTTGCCTCAGGAAGGTGCTTGGGATATTCGCGTTTATGGTCGAACTCAGTTGGCCATTTGGCTCAAACCTTTAATCCAGGATGCCAATGACTCTCCGTGACCTTGCCCTCCAAGTTGTCCAAACACTGCGTCAAGCGGGGTTTGAAGCCCTATGGGCAGGTGGCTGTGTTCGCGATCAACTGTTAGGGATTGAGCCTCACGATTACGACGTCGCAACCAACGCCCGGCCGGTTCAAGTCCAAAAACTCTTTCGGCGCACCCTGGCCGTGGGCGCTCAATTTGGCGTGATCGAAGTCCTCGGTGATCAAGGCTTGCACGTGCAGGTGGCCACTTTTCGCAGCGACGGCGAGTACCACGATGGCCGACATCCCGATTCCGTTCAATTCGGCACAGCCGAGGCCGACGCCGAGCGCCGCGACTTTACGATCAATGGCCTGTTTTTCGATCCAATCAGAGATGCCGTGATCGATTACGTGGATGGCCAGGCTGATCTCAAAGCGCGCCGACTACGTGCTATCGGGCAGCCCTGGCTACGCTTTCAGGAAGACAAACTGCGATTGATGCGCGGCGTTCGCTTTGTTGCTCGGTTTGAATTAAGCATCGACCCGATGACCCAAAAAGCCATGAAGGAGCTTGCTCCGCAAATCGTGCAAGTCAGCCAGGAACGAATCACCGATGAGTTGAAGAAAATGCTGGCCTTGCCAAGAAGAACAGAGGCCATGAGATGGCTGCACAAACTAAATCTCATACGACCTGTATTTGGTCGTTGGAGCGGTTCATTGGCAAACCATTCGGCTTGGCCACTAGTTAGCGCTTTGCCGGCAAAGTGTCCCTTTGCCCCTGCGTTGACTGCGGTGTTGCTTGAACTGAATGGCCCGGAATGGGCGCAACATCTGCACCGCGATGAGTTGCATGAGTTAGCTCACTTTCTGCGTCTGTCGAACGACTTGCGTGATGAATTGGGATGGCTGCTGCATCATTTGCCATGGGTAAGGCATTTGCATTTGTCCAAGCCCTCGGAATGGAAGCCGTTACTGGCTCATGCTTGGGCACATGACCTGCTCATCCTTGCCGAAGCCTGGCTGAACCGATTGGGCGAACCTTTGGACGCCTTGCACTTTTGTCGAGACCGTCTCCAGCACTGCTCGCATGATGACTTGAACCCGAAACCCTTGCTCACGGGCGATGACTTGCGACGGCTTGGCCATAAGCCAGGGCCTCATTTCAAAACCATTCTTGAAGCCGTGCGTGCACAACAACTCAATGGCCAGTTGCATTCGACCGTGGATGCCATCCAATGGCTCAATGAATGGAAGAGCGGAAATTGATCGTATCGGGTTTGGCTTATATTGGCAGGATCAATGTAAAGGGAGCTTACGATCCGAAGGGCTGAGCTGAGAGCGTACAATTTTGATTGTTGAATTTCAGGAACAGGCGGCGGGCGTTGATATCAATGCGTTCTAGTATAAAGTGAACTTCTTCCATCGGTAAATCGTTTGCAAGGGCCCAGATGATTATACAAAGGTTTTCTTTACCGCTTTTAAACAGACTAAGGATTTGATGCAGGAGGGGAGTTGAGTTTGGAAATTCGCGGATTAGTTTGGCAAAGTCCTTTTCATCCAGTTCACGCCACCGTCGACAACCTTCAAGATGTTCTGCCCAGCGTGCCCTAAGATATCCCCACCAATGCAACCTGACCCATTCATTCCGAAATTCTTCGCCTACGTCACAGCCTCGTTTTTCGCTTTCGAGCCATTTAAACTCATCGGTTTTAAGGCGTACATCATCAAAGATGCTATAAGTACAGGCTTCTTGAACTTCGGGCATGGCCAATAATCCCCACGTCCCGGCTCTGGGCAGCCGTTAGGAAGAATGTTCTGTTACCTCTTACTTCGTCCGTTCAGCTCTTTTTAGTATAGTGAAGTTTGTGCGAATTCACAAGTGATTAGTAAGCAAAACGGTGCTGCTCTTACGATTGCTCCCCTTATAAGGTGAACAGCAGAGGGCGAAACATACGCTAGCAGTGGATTTTTTTCAAGAGCAATCATTTGTATCTAAGTTCCTTTCGATACTGTGGTTCGCACTACCTAAACACTTAGTTTTTTCGCAACTCGTATTCATCTAACCGATCGACGCCATGGAATAACTTGTCATCGGCTTCTCGTGGTGGTTTCGTGGTCAAGTCTCTAAGATCGATGCACATATCTCACTTGCCAGTTTCATAATATTTCCCTATATCTCCTGTTCGCGGATTTGGTTAAGTTGAATTCTGTAGAACCTTAATTTTGATGAGCTAAGGAGTTGTTCATGGGGGCTCGACGTCGAGGCAAAGGGCGACGCAAAGTCGGCAGCAAGAAGCGACGCATGCGCAGCAAAATTCGCCATCGTAAGAAGTAACAACTCCTAGGCAAAATGGCTTTCTCAGCCGCTTCTCACGATCTACAGCAAACCCTGCACTTACTCCGTGCAGGGTTTATCTTTTTCAGCATGAGATTGATTTTTCGCGGCTCACAATCGCTGCAACGCTAATACCCCATATTCCCTGACCCGACCTCATTCCCGGAAAACCCGCTATTTCGCCTGTTTTCGGCAATGTTCCTGGTCCAATCCTGACGATAAGTTAGCCAAGCACAATCATAGGCGTTGTGTCAATAACCAAGGTTTCTCCTAATTGGCGGAGAAATAGGCGGGTTAGCGCCATGGAGGGCGGGCTGCATGTTGAATTCACTAAAGAACACGAAGCGGTTTTGGCTACAAACACCTCGGGTGATTGGCACCTTGTGCATCACCGGTTGCATAAGCACTTTGGCATGGGCAGCGGATCAAGCTCCCTCTGCACCGCCGCCACAACCTCTGCTGCAAATCGTTGATCCAACGGTCAAAAAAGTGCAAGACATCACGCCACAACAACCCGTGGCGCCCACCGACCCCAACATTGCCACAGCGGCTGAGGTTGGCTCCATCCGCACGCTACCGACTGGTTTCGGACGAACGGGTGGCGATGTGACCAACATGCCCTCGGATCGACAAAGTGTTGCCACGGCCCCCAGCGCATCGGCCGTCAGTGGCTCGGAAAATGTAACGCGCTTTAGCAGTGACGTGGGCGACTTGCTGAATAAGTCTGACTCATCGATTGGTGTGGAAGTACAACGGCGATCACCCATTGTCACTGATCCGCGTATCCGTGGATATCACGTCGGCCAAATAGCCACTTATGCAGATGGCGGTTTCTTCTTTCCCGCCAGACTCGATTTAGACACCATCGTCAGCAAGATCGATTCCAGTGTCATCCGAGACGCCATCGTCTTGCGCGGGCCTTACAGCGTACGGTACGGCCCGGGGTTCGCTTTTATCGACGTGGAAACCTTGGAAACACCTCGCTACGCCTGCTTTGAAGCCCATGGCAACAGCTTCCTGGGCTGGAAGTCCAACGGCAACCAAATACGCGGACGCCAAATGGTTTATGGTGGTGACGAAGATTGGGGCTTCCGCGTTGGCTACCTCTTCAATTACGGCAATGACTACACCATGGGCAATGGCAATACCTTGCCCACCAGTTATCGTATGCAAACGGCCGACTTCGCGTTTGGTTTCGATCTGACACCAAATAGCAAGATCGAATTCAAAGGCATTTACCAAACCCAGCATAACGTTTTATTCCCGGGATTGTTCTTCGATCTCGATCGGCAAGAAACGCAAACGTATGCCGTCCACTTCGAAACGAAGAACCAAGACTATTTCGACAAGATGGATTTGGACGTCTGGTACAATTACACCTGGCTCAAAGGCGATGCGCAACGATACACCAAACGCATCCAGATACCGGAACTCAATGACCCCAACTTTGGCCTGATCGCCTTCACCGATGCCGGCGTCATGTCCACCGGCTTCTCGAACGTCTTTACTTGGGGCAAAGACAAGGAATGGCAAATCTCGCTGGGCTATGACATGCGTTATTTGTCACAGGAACTGAATGAATACGATTCATTCGCTGCGACCCGGCAGATCGTTCCAGATGGCTTCTTCAATTTCCCCGTGCCGCGTTCGCACATGTATAACCCGGGCATTTTCATGGATACGACGTTGCCCGTGTCATGTGAGTGGGTGGTCAAATCAGGCCTGCGGCTTGACCTGGTCAATACCGACATCGACGACACGCCTGTTGGCGCATCGGATGAATTCCTGAGCTTCAATCTGGGTACCAAGAACTACGATCGGCAGTTTGTGCTATGGTCGGCGTACACCACCAGCGAATACAAACTCTTCGATGGCATGACCGCCTTGGCGGGCATCGGTGCTGGCCAGAGGCCGCCGAGCCTGACGGAACTTTACGCCGCTCAGCCCTTCCTGGCCGTTGCCCAGAATGGTCTGAACTTTGTCATCGGTGACCCAACCTTACGCCCCGAAAAGTTAATCCAATTCGATTTAGGTTTCCGGGCTGAATACGAACGTTTCCGCGCAGGTGCCAGCGGCTTTTATGCCTATGTCCACGATTACATCACCTACGATGCTTTCGGCTCCATCTTCCTCAATCAAGGCTTGGGCTTGCGCTACGTGAATACGGATCGAGCTGTTTTGGTTGGGTTTGAAAGCTACGCTGAAGCAGATGTGCTGGATTGGCTGACGCCGTTCATCACCTGTAATTACGTGCAAGGCACTGACGAAACCCGTAGTGACCGCCGAGCCAATTTTCTCGGTCAACTCGTCGGGGCCGGCAAGTCCGAACCGCTGTCGGGCATTCCCCCGCTGGAAGCTCGTGCGGGTGCACGTTTCCATGAACCCGGAACCAACCCGCGCTGGGGCATTGAGACATCCGTACGCATGGTGGACGCTCAGGATCGTGCCGCTTTGTCCTTGGGTGAACGTCCAACTTCGGGATTCACCACAATCGACATCCGCAGTTTCTGGATGCCGACCAACTACATGACTATTTCCGCGGGTATCGAGAATGTGGGCGACCGCTTCTATCGGGAGCATTTGGATTTACGCACAGGGTTAGGTGTTTATCAGCCAGGCCGCAATTTCTATCTGGCTGCTGAAGTCCGCTACTAATCAACGATTGGTAGCAATACAGGAATTCTCTTGTGGCTGAACCGCAAAGGCAGGAGCGCAAACACCAGCCCTTCGCTGGTGGTCTGAAGGAGTGATCAGCATGAAACGGCGAATCTACCGAACGCTGATAATGACATGTGTGACCATGGGCAGCATCGGCATCCACAGCTTGGGTGCTCAGGAGCCAGGCCCCATGCCACGTCCCACAATGCCTCAAAGCACCACCATGGCTCAAGGGGAATCCGCTTCGACTGGAACCCAAGCCAAAGAACCGCTCGGTCCACCCACTTTTGTGCAAGCTATGCGTGCTCATTGCTGCGAATCTGCTTGCGGACAAGCGGTTGGATGCGTCACCAAGGATTGCCATTCTTGGACGTTTTGCCCACCTGACTGGTATATCGAAGCCGACTTCCTTTACATGTGGCGGAATATTCCGCGCACGTCTGTCGCGACGGAATTAGGCAACCCGCGCTTTAGCCAGAGGGGTTCTGACACTCAAGGCGAATTAGCCATTGCCGATGGCGACCGCCGTAACAGTACCAGCTTCGGCTCGAAAAACGCCGATTTTGACGACCGCCCCAGTTTCCGTGTTTATGTCGGCAAAAGAGTTGCCGAAGACGTTTATGTGGAGGCAGGCTATTGGTGGATTGAAAACTTCGTGGGTGAAGCAGAACTTGGCAGTAAATCAAGCTTCTTGAACGGCAATAATCTGGTTTCCAAATTCGCCAACTCCAATGGCGCCGTGTATGCCCCTGTGATATACCCGTTTGATTTAGCCAATTCGCTGAGGGTGCAACAGAACTCGCGGTTTCAGTCCATCGAACTGAATTTGAAACACCAATCCATCGTCAATCCACGACTGCCCGTATCGTTCCTGATGGGTCTGCGCTATGTCAACATCGAGGAAGACTTCCAGTACGATGCATTGAGCGATCTGCTCGGACCACCGCAAATTGGCACTTATCGCTCGGAAACCACCAACCATCTTTTCGGTTTCCAGGTCGGCGGCGACGCCCAGTGGTTTATCAATTCCTGGTGGAGCCTGCTCGGTCGCTTACGCGGCGGTATCTATGGCAACTTTGCCAGTCAGGATTCGGAACTGCGAAACGCCTTGGATTTGAACACGTTTACAGCGATCAATCGCCAAGGCTCAGGCGATCACTTAGGCTTGGCCTCGGTCTTCGAATTCGGCATCCATACCGAATTGCAAATCACCTCCAGCCTGGGCATTCGCGTGGGCTATGTCGGCCTGTTTGTCTCGGACCTGGCCTTAGCCCCCAAGCAATTGAACTTCAGCTTACAAGCGGATGCACAGAACGGTCTGAATCATAGTGGGTCGATCTTCTATACAGGTCCGTCGATTGGAGCGACGTTCCGCTGGTAGTTGGTCGATCCTTTCCTTGCTCCCCGCTGCCGGGTTTTCGGGATACCGAAACCCGGCAGCGTTCATTTTATAACAGGTCGCAATGCCTATTGACATTTTTCGCAGCAGGATATAATGTAAGTATATACTTACTTTACTATGGGCTGCACCGATGCCACGTCCGAGTCAAGTCGATGCCAAACGCCAACAGTTGCTGCCTGCATTGGCCAAAACGTTTGCCGAGTTGGGCTATCGGCGGGCCACCACAGCCGAACTGGCTCACCGTTGCAACGTACAGGAAAACATTCTCTACCGCCTTTGGCCGGACAAAAAAGCAATGTTTATCGCTGCAATTGATCACATTTATGAACGTTCGGTTGATGTTTGGGAAAATTTGCTTAGCGGGAATGCCCATACTCATTCTGCTCAGGCTCTGCTTGAATATGAAGCTGAGCACCTGGGCGAATTCGGCCATGCCCGCATCATCTTTGCCGGGTTGAGTGAAACCGATGACCCAGAAATTCGCAGCGCCTTGGCACGCATGTATCAACGGTATCAGAAGTTTGTTGAAAGCCAGTTGCTGCAGCACGGTCGCTTACACGGCACCCCTCAGAACGAGCCTGCGCTGGCTGCCTGGGCATTTGTCGGTTTAGGTACCGTCATCAGTATTGCGCGGGAACTGCGGCTTCTCAGCCAAAAGGAGCGCAGCCGCTTGATGCTTCACGTTGGGCAATTACTACTGCATGGGCATGCAGAGTAATTTTTTGACTTTTTTGTAAGTGAGTACTTACGGTAACCGTTGCAGGGAGAAAGACGATGTCATTGATGTTCCGTTGGCTGCTGGTGGGGTGCTTGCCCTTAATCGTGCTCATTGGTGTATGGGGTTCATCTGACACCCAATTAAATCCACCTCACCAAGAGCAAGGCACATTCCAAAAAGCAGGGAAAGACGCTGCTCTGCTCGTGTTGCCCACGGGGTTGATTGGCAAGCCCAACGCCCAAGTGGGCGAAGTGGTGGCCATGCTGCTCGAACGGGCGGGCATGACTCATCTCGAAATCACCACCAAGACGTTTACCCCTTCAGCCAACGCCAGCCTTGAGCAAATGGCCAAGGAATTGGCGGTTTTTGTGCCGTCTCAAATGTTTGCCCAGGACTATGTCCTTTACACCGATTTTCAGGGAACCAGGGCAGAGGGTTTAACTCTTGTACGAACCATTGTGGTCACGAACAAGGGTGTGATGGTCTGGAAGGATGAACAAAAGCCGGGCGACAAGGAGTTCGATCGTATCAAGCCACGTGAGCCTTTACAGGGGTGCCTGCTCGTGGCCCAGCGATTGCGATCGGTTCTCTCCCTGGACGACCCAACTTCCAGCAAAGCGCCTCCAGGGAAGATAACGCAGCAATGGCAAACACGTACTGGGTTGCCTAGCCAAGCCGAGCTGGATCAGATGAAAAAGCGAACACATGCTTTGAAGCAACAGGCCGCTCAAGCAACAATCACCATCTACCCCGTACAGGCTGGTGATGTCCAAAGTACTCAAAGTGCCCAAGCATTAGTGCAAATGATCAATGAGAAAAAGTGGCTCCAAGCTCGAGCCAGCGACCAGCCATTGAAGCTGCCTTTTGAATCTAGCATGAACCAGCAGAAAGTCCTCTGGTCGCTCGCGCACTCCTTGCAAAAACATGTCAAACAACATCCCCCACAAACGGACTATGTGTTGTTTGCTCACTACCTCATGGGCAAGGACGATGTCATGGGTGTCCACATGATCATTTGCAATCGCGCGGGAGAATGGGTGATAGTCGACTTTCAAAACAGTCATGGAGCCGATTTTCGAGCAGTGAATCCGAAAAACCGTGAGCAATGCGACCAGCTTATCATCAAACGCCTACAATCCATTGTCCAATAAGCAACAAATTGAACTACGCTAACCAACCTCGTTGCTTCCGATTCGGGAGCAACGGGGCTTGCATTTTGCCTGTCTACCAATTATTTATTTCAACTTGATCCAATTGAGCAAGTAATCCCATTCGTGCGTCTCTTCGAATTGGTTGAGGATTGACGCCGCCATCTGTGTCCGTTAGCGTCAAGTGATTATTCACCTAACTAGCTTTGGAGCAAAGTCATGTGTCGATGGATTGGATTGACTTTATTGTCCACCGTGTTGGTTGGATTAATGGGTTGGCGTGCTGTCGCTGCCCGAACGGAGACCAAAGCACTCACCGATCATCGTGTTTTTGAGATGCGAACTTATCACGTGGCGCCCGGCAAAATGGCGGAGTTGCAAAAGCGCTTTCGGGATCACACGAACCGGTTACTGGAAAAGCATGGTGTGAAACTCATTGGCTTTTGGACACCCTACGATCCTAAAGACGCAGACACGAAACTGATCTGGATCATCGCCCATGAAAGCAAGACCAGTGCGGATGCCAGTTGGCAGAAATTTGTCAACGATCCCGAATGGAAGCAATCCTTTGCGGCGTCAGAAAAGAATGGTAAACTGGTTGAGAAAATCGACCGCATTTTCCTCAATCCAACAGACTTTTCTCCTTTGAAATGAGAGCCACCGCGTGCGTTATACTTTGCTTCTGATGGTTTGTAGCAGTCTGGCCTGGCCCGCCTCGGACCCCCAGGAACGCACATGGTCCCGTTTTCGTGGCCACGCGGCAGCGGGGATTAGTCTCGTCCCCATTCCAACCCGGTGGGACAAGGCGAACACACTTTGGCAAACGCCCATCGAGGGTCAAGGCCACGGCTCACCCATCGTTTGGGAGAATAAGCTGTTCCTGCCCACGTCTAGTAGCGATGGCTCACGACGTTTACTCATTCGTTTGAATGCAACAACGGGTAAAGTGGAATGGTCGCAAACACTGCCTGGTAACACGGCTCCCCGACACCGCAAGAATTCCCTGGCTTCATCGACCCCGACCACCGATGGCCAAATGGTTTATCTCTGCACCTGGGATGGCCGAGATATTGCGGTAGTGGCATACGATTTTGCAGGCCAACTCCAGTGGCAAACGCCTTTAGGTTCCATCACTGCGAATCACGGTGCGGGACATTCGCCTATTGTCTATGATGGATTGGTTTATGTGGCCAAAGACCACGATAGTGGAGCGGACCTGATTGCTTTGGATGCCAAGTCCGGGAAAATCCGCTGGCAAAAGCAGCGTCCGGCTTTTCGTGCTTGCTATTCCACACCGTTGATCAATGAACAACCGGGGCAACCTGCCGAATTGATTGTCGTCAGCACAGCCGATGTGGCTGGCTACGATCCTCAGACCGGAGAAAAGAAGTGGTTTTGCCGCTGGTCGTTTAATAAGGAAGAACTGCGAACGGTTGCTTCCCCGTTTATCTGGAAAGACTTGGTGATTGTCTCAAGCGGCAGTGGCGGCGGCGAACGGCAGGTCATGGCCGTTCGCCTGGGTGGGCTAGGCGATGTCACGACCACCCACCGTGTTTGGCAATTAAATAAAGGCATTCCCTATGTGCCGACCATGGTGGCGCACGACGATTGGCTGTTTTACGTCAACGATCAAGGCATTGCCGGCTGTCTGGAAGCGAGGTCTGGTAAAACGGTCTGGACGCAGCGTTTGAGCGGTGCCTTTTCTGCATCTCCCCTTTGCATTGCCGGGAACATCTATGCCTGCAATGAGGATGGCGATGTCTTTGTATTTGCCGCCGCTGCATCCTATAAACTCCTGGCCAAGAACAGCCTCAACGATGGCGTGATCGCCACCCCCGCAGCGGTGGGAGGCCGCTTGTACTTACGAACTTTTCAGCATCTTTGGTGCATTGGGTCCGTAAAATGAGGAAAGCACTTTTGAGCCTTTGCTGTTCGATTGGAGTTCCCATGCTATCCCGGCGCGCCGAGTTATTGATCAGTGGCTTTGGCCTGGCCATCCTGTTCTCTGGCTTTCTGAATTCAAGCAGTCGTTCATTGCAAGGACAAGAACCCATACCCACAGCGTCCGCAAAAGCAACCGTTCCCATTGGCACCAAGATTGCCCCATTCCAATTGAAAGACATTCGCTACCTGCCTCGCAGTTTGAACGAATTAGGAGAAGCGAAGTATTACGTGCTTACCTTTCTGACCACATCCTGCCCGGTGGCCCAGCGGTCGGTCCCCACCCTGCTGCGGCTCAACCAGGAATTCCGCAGCCAAGGTGTCCGCTTCGTGGCCGTCAACGTGGGTGTGGAGGACACCATTCGCGACATGGCCAAGCAGGCCCTGGACTATCAAATCGACATCCCCATGCTCAAAGACTTTGGCGGCGTTGTAGCCCAAAAGTTGGGGGTAACCCGAACTCCCGAAGTGGTGATCCTGGATGAACACCGTGTGCTGCGTTATCGGGGTCGCATTGATGATCGCTACCGACTAGGTGGCTTCCGCAGTGAACCGACGCGGTCCGATTTGAAAGAAGCATTGATTGATCTGCTTGCGGGCACGGACGTACGAGTGAGCGAGACGCCCGTGGATGGATGCTTGATCACGTTTCTGGAACAGCCCCTGCCCAAAAAAGAAATCACCTATGCCGAACACGTCGCGCCCATCCTGCGCAAGCACTGCGTTGAATGCCATCGTCCTGAGACCGCCGCTCCGTTCGCCTTGCTGACCTACGAACAGGCCGCCTCCCGGGCCAATACCTTGGCCGAAGTTGTGAAAGAAGAACGTATGCCGCCCTGGTATGCCAGTCCTGCTCATGGTCAATTTGTGAACTATCGGGGCTTAAGCGACAAAGAAAAACAACAGATCATCGACTGGGTGCGTCAAGGCAAGCCGGTCGGCGATTTAGCCAAGTTGCCACCGTTGCCCGAGGAAATCGCACACCCGAAATCCAAATGGTTGATTGGTGACCCCGATCTGGTCCTCAGCGTCTCGGAACACGAATTACCTGCGGAAGGTGAAGTGGCCTACAAATATGTCTTTCTGCCTTACCTCTTCACCGAAGACACATGGATTCAGGATTTGCAAATTCTGCCCGATAATCCACGCGTCGTGCATCACGCTAACCTGGCTTATCTGGTGGTCGGCGAAGGTTTCAAGATGAACAATTTCATCACAGGGTATGTCCCTGGTGGTGAGCCAATGCACTTAACAGACAATATTGGTTTCAAAATTCCCAAACGATCGATTATCGGCATCCAAATTCATTATGTAACCACTGGCAAACCCGAACGCTGTCAAATCAAAATTGGACTGCGTTACGCCCGCGAAGTTGTTCGTAAGCAATTACGGTTCAAACTAATCGCGGACTATCGCTTTGCCATACCACCCGAAGCCCCTGCCCATCGGGTGCAAGCACGACGCCAACTGGAAGCTGACGCCATCGGTGTGGGCATGTTCGTGCACATGCATTTGCGTGGACGTGACATGACGTTCCTTGCCCACCGCCCCGATGAGAACAAGCCTGAAGTCCTCTTGGTGGTGCCGAATTATAGTTTTGACTGGCAGATGCCCTACCGCTGGGCCAAAAACAGCATGCGCTTCCCCAAAGGCACCTACATCGAATGCATCGCGCACTATGACAATTCACCCTTTAATCCTTACAATCCCAATCCTAAAGCCACTGTGCGTGATGGTCAGCAGACCAAAGATGAAATGATGAACGGCTTCTTCTTTTACACCCATGCCCAAGAAGATTTGAATTTGACGATCGATCCCAAGACCGGCCACGTGAGCAAATCCACCACGAGTGTCAAGCCATGACCCTGGCCATGGCTGCAAAACCAGCGTTTCGACAAAACGTGGAGTTGAAAGCCAAGCTGCACGACTTGAATCAAGCCCGGGCGCTCGCTCAGCAGCTTGGGGCCAGGCACAGCGCTACCCTGCATCAATGCGATACGTATTTCCGCGTCTCCAGGGGCCAGCTCAAATTACGCGAGACGCAAAATGAGACAGCCGTTTTGATTTGGTACGAACGCCCTGCCCACAAATTCGCGCGGGTGTCCACTTATTATCTGACCCCAATTCCTGAGCCGACACCACTCAAAGAATCCCTGAGGCTGGCTCTTGGGGTTCGCGGCCAAATCATCAAGACACGTGAATTGTGGCTGTATGAAAATGTTCGCATTCACCTGGACCAAATCAAGGATATCGGCTCATTGCTTGAGTTCGAGGCTGTGTTGTCGGACGTGGATGACCATGATCATGGCCAAAGCCAGATCCAGCTTTTGCGTGATTATTTTGGCATTGAGGAAACAGATTTAATCGCCGAGTCGAACGAGGCTCATTTAGCACCATGATCGATCTGAATTGCGATTTAGGCGAAGGCTGCTCAAACGATGCCGCCCTCTTTCCGTTGATTCACTCAGCCAACATTGCCTGCGGCGGGCATGCGGGTTCGCCTACGATAATGCTGCAGAGCTTGCAGTTGGCAAAACAACATGGCGTGCGCGTGGGAGCCCACCCGGGCTATATGGATCGAGAGCATTTTGGCCGACGAGAATTGACGATCCCTGCAGACAACTTGCTGGCCGATTGTGTTTATCAAATCGCTGCCCTAGAAGCTCTGGCCCGCCATTGCCGTTTACGTTTAGCCTACATCAAGCCGCATGGAGCGTTGTACAACCAGGCGCAACGAGACTCGAACATCGCAACCGTGCTCATCGAGGTGGCGCAGTTCTTCGGTTTGCCCCTCATGGGTTTGCCCCAAAGCGCATTGGCCAAGGCTGCACAACAAGCGGGCGTCGGATATCTTGCGGAAGGATTTGCCGATCGCAAGTATTTACCCAATGGTCAACTGGTACCACGCAGCGAACCTAACGCCATGATCACCGATCCCATCGAAGCTGCACAGCAAGTGAAGCACCTACAAACCATGGGGCAGGTCGAAACGATCTGCGTTCATGGGGATCAGCCCAACGTCATTACGTTTTTGACACGATTGCGTGAACTGTTGACTTGATGGTGATGGACCCTTAGGGGGCAAAGATGGGTTTTCGGATCATCCGTCCGGGGACTTTCAGCATACTGGTCGATCAGGGCCAGCCGCGCCACCGCGGGGTTGGCTTACCATTGGGCGGCCCCGCTGATGATGTGTCTTTCACATTAGGACAAGCACTGGTTGGCAACCGAGCCGATGCAAGGGCTTTGGAGATTACGCTTCTCGGTCCCGACCTGGAAGCCACAGCCACCCATGGATGTGTGGTTATGGGTGCGCCGTTTTTGGTTCATCTGCGTGGGGAAAGCATTCCGGTTGGCACCACGTTTACCGTCCGACCTGGCGATCTCCTGCACATCGGCACGACGGGTCAAGGCTGCCGTGCCTATTTGTGTGTGCGTGGCGGTTTTGCAAATCGACCACACTTTGGTTCCACAGCAAGCTGGCTGCCCATCCAAAAAGGCGAACTTCTCGAATGCCCTGAAAGCCTGATCCAAAGGCGTTGGCTTCCCGATTTACCCTTGTTGCCTCGCGACTTGCATCGCTTGCGTGTTCTTTCCGGCAGCCACTTGAGCACCACGCAACGCGAACGGTTGGCAGCCACTTTGTTACGGGTTAAATCGGATTCCAACCGTATGGGTTTGCGTCTGGAAGCGCAGCCCGCCCTTCCCGTTTCCGCCAATGAGTTGCCTTCGGCTCCGGTCACACCTGGCTGCATTCAATTGCCTGCGTCGGGGCAACCGATCCTGTTAGGCAAAGATGCACAAAGCATAGGTGGTTACCCACGCATCGCCCATGTCATTACCGCGGATTGGCCGAAAGTAGGACAGCTTGCCCCCAATCAATTTATCCACCTGGAATGGGTTCAATATCAGCAAGCTGTGCATGCGTATCGTGAACAACAGCGATGGCTTTCTGATTGTGTGCAGCACTTATTGGATTCTCTTTATTGATCAGTTGGAGGTTTACAACTGTGACCCACCTTTCATCCATGAGTGATAAGTTTGGCATGCTCTTGCTTGTAACTTGGCTATGGATTCCCAGTCAACTCGCGGCACAACCAGAGCGCTACGAATTGGGACGTAGGCTGATCGAGTTTGAAAAGGCCTGGGATCGCTGCACCGACCCTGATCGTCGCGCTCTAGCCTGCGTGCATTTGAATCAAGCGGTTCAAGCTTTCTTCTCTGCTCGATTGGGCCAAGCGGGAAAGGAGGTTGATACTGCCCTTACAAAGCTCGTCAATGGAATCATCACTTCCGATCAACAATGGGCTCAATCGCTATTGGTTCAAGTGGATTGCCGATTGCTGGAGTCATCAAAAGCGGCAGAGCATGCTGAGTGGAGAACCAGCTCGGCAACGGTTCGATTGCAGTCGTTTTACCCGACCAACGCCCCCAAACCAAAGCAACCACAATGGAAACTAGCTACGCAACTTGTTTCTGCCGGTGCCATGCCGACACGTTGGGTGACCTTGCCCATTGCCTCTCTGCCCGTTATGCATCAGCAAGCCTTTGCGATTCAAGTGGATTCAAGCGATTTAGACGGCTATCTCCATTTTCAGATCCTGGATGGCGAAACGGTGTTGCGGACGGGTTCAATCGCTTTATCGACTGCGAATCAACGATCTAGCCGACTGGATGGGCTGCAACAACTGACCTCTGATTTGCAGAGTCTGCCGCGCACAGCAGATGCCTTGACTTTGCAGGAACGCATTCGCCTCTTAAAAATGCTTGCCGACCTAAGCAGTCCTGAAACGGATTATCCGGCTAGTCGGCTGCTCGCAGAAGCAGAAGCCTTGGCCAAAGCTGTCAGCCAAAAGCACAGCTATTTTGGTCAAGGGAAAGTCGGCCAATTCTGGCTCACCCTGCCGACGGGTCTGGGGCAGACCCATGTTCGTTTGCAAGCTCCCAAAGAAGTTGTGGCACGCAAACCCTTGCCGCTCGTCATCGCCCTTCATGGTGCCGGGGGAAGCGAGAACATGTTTTTCGACACGTACGGGCATGGGCAAGCGGTGACCTACGCTCAAGAGCGCGGTTGGTTGTTTGTCGCACCGCGAGTTGGGTTTGCCATGAAGGTCCAAGAACTGATCGATGCTGTGGATGTCCTTTACCCAGTGGACCGTCATAGGGTTTATTTGATCGGACATTCCATGGGAGCGGCGGTGGCATTGTCCACTGCCAGTCAGACACCTTCATCATTTGCCGGCCTGGCCGCTTTAGGTGGTGGGAGAGCTATCAAGGTCAGCGAGGGCATGCGTTCATTGCCATTTTTTATCGGCATCGGTAACAAGGACTTTGCTTATCGCGGCGCCAAAAGCCTGGCCGAAGCATTACGCAAAGCCGATGTGACCACGGTCGAATATCGTGAATATCCGGAAATAGAACATCTTGTCATCGTGCAGGTGGCATTGCCGGATGTTTATGCCTTTTTCGACAGGATCAACCTAGCCCGGCAAAAAGAGCGACCCAATCGCTAGTTCTTGGACATGCCGTTTGACAACTTTTCGCGGAGGTAACGGGCACGGGCGACATTGTGCTCGTCGCCATCGAGGGTGATGCCACGGAGCCTTTGCAGGTGGGCGGGCTGGGTTTGCAGAAAGAGTTCATTCACGGCCAGCACGTTGAGGTCCTTGATCAATTCGAGCTGAATGCCGAGCCTCACGGTGGACAGCAACTCCATGGTCTCCTCGGAAGTCATCATGGCCGCGGCCCGCAAGGTGCCATAAGCCCGGGCTACTTTGTCTTCCACGAGCATGCGGTTTTCATCGAGCAGTTTTTTGCGGGCCACACGTTCATAGGTGATGATCTGAGGAATGACTTCGCGGATTTCCTTCAGGATTTGCTGTTCACTTTTGCCCAAAGTGACCTGGTTAGAGATCTGATAGAAATCGCCGGAAGCACGCGTGCCTTCACCATACAGCCCCCGCACGGCCAGATTGATCTTCTGCAAGGCCCGGAACACTTTCTCCAGTTGCTTGGTGTAATGCAAAGCGGGCAAATGGAGCATGACGCTGGCCCGCATGCCGGTGCCGACGTTGGTGGGGCAGGCAGTTAAATAACCAAACTCCTCACTGAATGCATAAGTAATGCGTTCTTCGATTTGATCATCCAGTTTGTCGATGTCTTCCCAAGCTTCTTCCAGGACAAAACCACTGCGCAGGACTTGCAGGCGCAAGTGATCTTCCTCATTGACCATGAGACTGCGGCTCTCTTGGGTTTCAAAGGCCACGCCACGAGGGCCTTCCGCGCCGACGTGTTCGCGGCTGATCAGTTGACGTTCGCGAAGGAATTCGCGTTCGATGGCATTAAGGGTATGTACTTGGATGTATTGAAAGGCACCTTCCCATGCTGACTTACCCAGGCGTTCGCGAACCAGTGCCTCAATTTCACCCTTTTGCATCGCCGAAGCACGATTGGTGAAAGGAAAGTCGGCCAGGTTGCGAGCTAGGCGAATCCGGCTGGAAACCACCACATCAGCGTCGGGGCCGGTGCCCTTGAGCCATTCCCCAGTACTTTTCAACATTTCGTCGAGAATCATGCCTGAGCTTCCCTCTCGCGGATGCGATCTCGCAGTTCTGCAGCTCGCTCGTATTCCTCACGCTCCACGGCTTCTCTGAGCGCCTGACGTAGTTTGAGCAATTCCCAATGTCGTTCCTGCGTCAGACGCCGATGCCGGGGCATTTTACCTTGGTGCCTGGTCGCTCGGTGGATTTTTTCGAGCAGATGCGTAAGCCCGGCCCGAAACACATCGTAATCGTGTGAACATCCTAACCGCCCAGCGGAGCGAAACTCCATGTATTTTATGCCACACGACGGACATGCCAATCGGGATAATTCATCACTCCAAGCTCCAACATGTGCGCCGATCAAAGTTTTTAGAATGTTGGGAATATTCAGCCCTGCGCCCATCGATTGTACCAACTGCTGCTTCTGGGCACAGGCGGTGCACAAGTGGATGGTATTCTGTTGCCCCTCTTGATTGATATGGGTCATGTGGTGTGTTGCCACGGTCTGGCCACATTGCATGCAGGGTATCATGCCCGATCCTTCAAGCTGTATGACGCATTTCGTTCCGCTTCCACGCCCGTACATCATCGTCACGAGCCAACCCCATCCGCAACCGCTTGGCCAACAGAACCATCGTACGTTCATGCCTCCAATTGGCGTATTTTGTCACGCAATCGAGCTGCCTCTTCATAATCCTCGCGATTCACAGCCTGATGCAATAACTTGCGTAAATGGCTTAACTCGGTCCGTTTGTGCTCAGCATGTGGATGACGCCGTGGCGATTTGCCAATGTGCTGTGTCTCCCCATGAATGTTCTCCAGCAGCGGAATCAACTCCTCGCGAAACGACTCATAATCGTTTGGACATCCTAAACGGCCTGCTGATCGGAAGTCCTTGAACTTCATGCCGCAATGGACGCATTCTTGCTGATTCATTTCTGCCAACTCGTCGGCTTCGCTCGTCTCGGCCGTGTTTTCATCTTTCGGCCCAGCCACGCCGCTTTGCGGTTCGTACAGATACTTCTTCGCGCAGTCCTCACAAAAATGAAACTCTTCATACTGGTAAGAACCCTGGTCGCTCAGCCCATTCACTTCGGTGATGTGCAAAGTGGCAGGTTTAGGACAACGCTGACAGCGCATGCGCATATGCTCCTAACCCGAAACAGGCTCAGTCTACAGACTGAACCGAACCATCGGGCTGCTTTATTCATTCTAACTTGCACGGGGAGGCCGTCAAGCAGACGGACCTTCCAAGCCCTTTAGCCACATCGGCACCGCGGCATCGCTCGGCATCCGCCAATCCCCCCGCGGCGACAAACTCACCGACCCCACCTTTGGCCCATCAGGCAAGCAGGACCGTTTGAACTGATGGGTGAAAAAGCGGCGAAGGAACACAACCAGCCAGTGCCGAATCTCCTCAGTGGTATAGTGCTTTTCAAATGCCGCCTGGCTGGCCAGGAAAAGAATTTTCTCAGGCTTGGCTCCGTAACGCAGAAAGTGATACAGGAAAAAGTCGTGTAGTTCATAAGGCCCAATGCTGCTCTCCGTGGATTGCACCTGCTCGCCCGGTTGCATAGGCAGAAGTTCCGGTGAAATCACGGTCTGCACGATATCCAACAGCACCGAGCGGACGGGTTCCGCAAACTCATGCTCCGCCGCCCAGCGAACGAGGAACCTCACAAGCGTCTTCGGAATACTGACGTTGGGATTGTACATGCTCATATGGTCGGCATTGTATGTGCACCAACCGAGTGCCAATTCAGATAAATCGCCCGTGCCAATGACGAAACCTGTGTTCATCAACAGTTGTGTCCGGACCCGGGCTTGAACATTTTCGAATACCAAATCTTGACGACGATCAGCAGGGAGATTGGCCAGTTCTGTCTCGAAGGCAGACAAGGTCTGGTTTTGGATCGGAATGCCAAAAGGCGCATGCCCCAGTAGTTGAAATTCGGTGAAACATTGCGAGCGAATATCCACTTCACGCGAGCGAACGCCCAAATGTTGCATCAGGCTACGTGCATTCTTGAGTGTGCGAGTGGACGTGCCAAAGCCTGGCAAAGTCAGACCAATGAGACGGCTGCGCGGTTGCTTCAATCGATCCAGCGTTTTACAAGCCACGAGCAAGGCCAGCGTGGAATCCAGCCCGCCTGATACTCCCAATGACAACGATACCTGGTTGACGTGTTCGATGCGTTTGGCCAAGCCGGCCACCTGAATGGCAAAAATCTCCTCGCAGCGTTCGTGCAACTCATCCGATTTTCCTGGCACAAAGGGGTGAGCAGCCACCTCGCGTCGTAACGGCAACGGTTCTGGCTCGCAGCCATCCAATTGAAACGCGACGACTTTGGGTGCTGGACCCGTCGTTGCGTATGCCATATCGCTGAAACTGCCCGTTCGAAGGCGTTCCTGGGCCAGGCGCTCGATGTCCACATCGGCCACTAGCAACGTTGGTTCGCGTTCAAACCGTTTGGCCTCCGCAAGCAAAACGCCGTTTTCCGCAATCATGCAGTGCCCCCCAAAGACCAAATCCGTCGTGGATTCGGTGGGGCCAGAAGACACATAAAGGTAAGCCGCCATGCAACGGCCCGACTGGCTGGTGACTAGTTGCCTGCGGTACGAGGCTTTGCCGATGATTTCGTTGCTAGCAGATAAATTGACAAGGATGGTGGCCCCTGCCATGGCCAGTTGTGAACTGGGGGGCGATGGCACCCAAAAGTCCTCACAGATTTCAATACCGATTCCAAAATCAGGCACGTTGCGACATTGAAACCATTTGGACGATGGATCCTGCAACGGTTCCGTCTTCGTATTGGCCTCATTACTGATGAGACGATGCTTGACAGCAGGGGCAAACCAGCGGTGTTCGTAAAACTCTTTGTAATTGGGTAAGTAGGACTTAGCGACCATACCGATCGGCCCTTGTGGGGACAACAGCACAGCTACATTGAAGAGCAAGCCATTCCTCTCGAGCGGCAGTCCTACGACAGCCAAGCCTGAATAGACCTTGGCACTTTCTTGGCTTAAATTGAGCAGTGCCTCGTAAGCCGCGGTGATCAGTTGCTTTTGGTGAAACAAATCACCGCAGGTGTATCCCGTCAGGCACAGTTCCGGAAATGCCACCAGCCCCACGCCCTGCTCTTCGGCTTTGGACAGGAGAGAAAGGATCTCACGGACGTTGGCAGCACAATCGGCCACGTGCACACGCGGCACGGCACACGCCACCCGAAACAGGCCATGATGATAAAATGGCATAATATGCTGCCCTGGCTCAATGGAAGGCGTGATGGCTATGGGCCATTTCCCCGCTTGACCATTCTTTCATTCACCTTATCAGGTAGCCTTACCCGATGCTACAGAAGTGAAGCTTAATCACGGGGAAGAAGAAGAACAGCATAGCGACAAAATCGGCGTAGGCCGTTGCAATGGTGCATGAGGAAGTGGTCGATCCGGTCCAACCAGCCCAGCCCTGGCAAGCCGCTTTTCAGACGGCGCAAGCTGCCCAGCAGTTGGTAGGGGAAAACCTGCATGCGCGGAAAGCTCTTATGCAGATGCACCAGATCAGACCAATGCAATGGCTGCTCATCCTTGGATCGGTGCTTGCCTGGATAATGAAGCCAGAGCCTGCCCCACTCGAACAAGGGGTTGCCGCCCCATGGTTCGCAGAAGACGCCCCAGCCGCCTGGTTTGATGACCCGTCTGATCTCCGGCGCCGCATCTTGCAGGTCGAGGTGGTGCAGGATGGCATGTCCCCAGACTCGGTCAAAAGAGTGATCGGCAAAGGGAAGGCGTTCCCCTGCCGCTTGTACGGCCTGCACCTGGGCCGCCACGTTATTGGCCATGGCCCGCTCGATGCACTCGTGAACATAACCGCCTGAGAGATCGAACGCTGTTACCCGAGCACCCCGCCCAGCCAGCACCACCCCCGCCATACCGTGGCCACAACCATAATCCAAAACTGAACGCCCCTGCACATCGCCCATGAGTTCGATGGCAGGCTGAATCCAGCTTTCATGGGTCAGGTATTCTTGAGGCTGAAAGCGCAACCAGGCGGCGTGGTCGCTATGTGTTTGCCAACGCTGATGGGCTTGCTGATCGTGAAACGCTAACTCAGCTAATAAACGCTCTTGTCGCATGAGCTATTTGGAATCCATTTTACCGTTGGCATCAAGCCCAATTCGCACTTGGGCAATGATCGAGCATACCAAATTGTTCGTTTGATTGTCCTGTTGTTAAAACTTCCACAGCAACACGAAGAAGTATTCCAAATCGTTGGGTTTACGCCCTTCGGGTGTACTGTCGTACAAATCCAAAATACCGGTTTTTAGCGTAATGTTATACTCCGGCAGCAACAGCAATTCGTAGGCTATTCGAATTTGAGCACGGTAATCGGACCAATCGGTGACATTGGGAAAGTAGTCGAAATTGCTGGCGATTTTGGAGCGATCATCGATTTTCCATTCCAGGTCGCCTCCTATAAGACCTTCCGGAACGAACGCGTTGCTGGGGCCGCCAATTTCTCGAGACGCACCAGCACCAACCCTGCTCTTAAGCAGCCAGCGATCGGTTTTCAGCCATGTATAAGCTGCACCAGCATGGCTGGCCAGTCGAACATCAAAGGCCTTGAATTCGTCGTACTCGGCTGAACCCGATAGAAACAAGCTCCAGGGCGAATCGCGAAACAACCATTCATGGCGCCCCGTGCCAAAGAAGCGGTTTTCGGAGCGAACGTTGTTGTTCTCCGCAATGCCATACAAGAATTCGAACTGAGTGATGGATGTTTCGGTAGCTCGCTTCAAGTTGCCGCCGAAACGAAATTTGAAAAACTGGCTGTTACCTTCCGTGCCGTTGACACCAAGCTCAATGCTTCCACACCAAATCTTGGGGTCAGGTGGCGGTGCGGGCTGGACCAGTAACACACCATCCTTCGGAGCTGGCAAAACTGGGGCGGGGACAGGTGGCTCTTCCCCCAAAAGCCTACCTGTGCCCCAAACCACCCAGAACCAACTCAGCAGTCCGATGATCCAAACCCGCATCCTGCCAATCCCCTATCGAATTCTGCAGTTCCGCTTGCTCGAAGTGGTCGGGTAAATAACAAAATATGTAACCATGAAAAGCCCAATTCAGCATGGGTCAAAAAAAAACCAGGAGTGAACTCCTGGCTGCATACAAACCTGATATTTCCATGCCGCCATGCGACTATTTCGGTTTGGTTGGCTCCGCCTTGGTTGGAGTGGACGGCATTGTTGCAATCGGTTTTGTTGCCGTTGGCGTAGGTTGAGTCGGAGCAGTGTTCATTGGCGCACTCGTTTGGGGAGTGCTGGCCGTGGGCTGCGTCGATGGCATGGGTGGAGCGAAGGTATTGGTCGAAGGTGCGGTGGTTGTTGGCGATGTTGGGCTTAATGGAGGCGGCTCAAAGGGGGTGGGTGGCGCCTTGGGGTCTGTGGGTTTGGACTTGGGCAAGCGATCGGGCCAATTAGCATAAAAGGCCACGGCATCACCCTTTTGCTCCATGGCTTGGAGCCGTTGGCGAGCATCGAGAGCGAGCGGATGGTCCGTCCATTTATGACTTTCCGCCACTTTCAGGGCTGCTTCGTAAAACGTTCGGGCACGGGCAATGTCGCCCATCGCTTCGGCACTGCGTGCAGCTCCCATGTTCGCCCGGAGGGCCATGAAAGGCTGACTACCCACGGCTTTCGCCACTTCTTCGTACTTGGCTGAAGCTTCGCGGTAACCGTCCTGGGCCATTTGCGGACTGAGCATCATATTTTCATTGGCAGTGTCGAACAGGCTGTCGGCCTGCAACAATTGCAACGCCTTATCCGCAGCAGTGCCCGCCAATTGCTTTGGAGCATTTTCGATGCTGTTCCGCCAATTCCACAAGGCAATCCAGCTTGAGCCCGCCCGGTTGGCCATCATGCTGGTCAGCCACCAATAAGCAATGGCCAACAAAACGATCACGCCAACAATCATCCAGATTGTGCTGGGTGGCTTCTTTGAATAATTGATCAGGTTCGATAGTTGGCGTGACAACGAATTGGTTTGCAGTTCTTTGCGATGTTCCGCTTTCATACCACACCTTTCCGTGGAAACAGCCAACCAGTCAAATCGTCCAAATCATATGGTCATGCAAAGGAAAAGTTACAAGCCAGAGGGTTATGATATGACGTGGGCTAGCTCGGCGTCAATAACCAGATGGAGCACAAGCGCAGGTCACAAAAAAAACCGCCTCCAAGCATGAAAGCGGTGTATTCCCTCGTCGTTCTGTTGCACCAGTGATTGCTAGCGATCGTTCGCTCCTGTGTTTGTTCCAGGAAGAATAACGACAGGGGGTTCCGGTGGCGGCTTGAGCAAGCCCATGCTTTGCAAGCTGCGGTTTATGTTGTTCAAAGTAAAGAAGTTCGTGAACCGAGACAAAAAGGATGTGTTTCGCAAAGTTCCTGGTTGATTGCTGTTGCTCTGATTCAAAAATCCCATCCCGTTGACCGGTGCGACGCCAGGGAATTTAGGCGCTCCTGTCGCGGCCCCCACGCCTTGCACGCGAAAACCATCCGATTGGCTCAAGGTTGGCGGCTGAAATCCTTGCGGGGCGGGTGTGTTCGCACCTGGCGGGCGCATCGTTTGGGCATTCGTTGTCGAGTTGAAACAGGCCCAACCTAAAACACTCAGCAGCAACCATTTACCGCATTTCAGCATCGGTCATTCCCCCACAAGTGGACTCGGTTCATGGTCCTTCAGGATGGAGGGAGATACCAGATTGCTCGATTCTGTCAAGCACAAATATGTAGGCTCGCTTGCTATGTGTCGAGTGCTTACTTACATATCATTCGATAGATATCGGGATGAAAACCCACAACCAAGGTTTTGCCTTTTCGTAATGTAGGCGCCCGCAGGTTACCGGTTGGACCGAGCAACACCGCCGAAAGGTCGTCGTCGTTAGGCTTGTCCGTTTTTTTAAGCGTGATGATCTGCTTGCCTTTAGTTGCAATGATGCGGTCAACCCCCTTTGCCAAGGCCAAGGCGGCTTTGCGGTCATAAGCCACCTTGCGGGCATCGACTTGTTCACGAATAGTGACATCGACCGTGCTGAAGAACCCATCAGCCTTCTGACAGGTGTTTCAATGTTTGCGATGATACAGCCAATCGATGGTTGCAGACATGGTGGGGTTCATTCACTATTGAGAAACAGAATCATTGCCGCTCAAGGCAATCCGCAACAAGACAGGCGGCAAGCATAAAGAGCATCTAACTGATCGCTCTCACGGCCAGGCAAGCATTGTGTCCGCCAAACCCGAAGCTGTTCGAAAGAGCAGCACGTATGCGTTTTTCCCTGGCCTTGTGGGGGACATAATCCAGGTCGCATTCCGGGTCGGGGTTGTCTAGATTGATGGTCGGATGAATGATGCTACGTTGGATGCTGAGCGCAGTGACCACCAATGCCACGCCGCCACTGGCGCCCAGGGTATGTCCTAACAGGCTCTTGGTGGCATTGACGGCGATTTTGTAAGCATGGTCCTTGAAAACGCTTTTGATCGCCAAGGTCTCGGCAGCATCGCCCAGCGGCGTGCTGGTGGCATGCGCGTTGATGTAGTCCACGTCCATCGGATTGAGGCCGCCGTCTTGCAGGGCAAGCTGCATCGCTTTGGCGGCACCACTGCCATCGGGGCAAGGTGCGGTGATGTTGTGCGCATCACCAGTCGACCCATACCCCACCAGTTCGGCATAAATCTTGGCATTGCGCTTTTTCGCGTGTTCGTATTCTTCTAGAACGAGGATGCCCGCACCCTCGGCAATAACGAAGCCATCGCGGTCCTTGTCGAAGGGGCGACTGGCTTTTTGCGGCTCGGCGTTGCGTTCCGACAATGCTCGGCATTGAATGAACCCGCTTAAACCCATGGGCGTCATTGCGGCTTCCGATCCGCCCGTGACGACGATATCGGCTTCGTCATATTGGATTTTACGCAGTGCTTCGCCGATCGCATTGGAGGCGGAGGCACAAGCCGTAGCCACGGCGAAATTCACGCCGCGCAAACCAAAGTAAATGGAAATCAAACCTGCAGCGGAATTGACCATCAGTTTGGGAATGACGAATGGACTGACACGGGTCGGTCCGCTCGTCAATAGTTTTTCATGCTGTTCTTCGTATTCATTCAATCCACCAATTCCGCTACCGATGATGACACCGACTCGAAACGGATCGATGCCTTCCATTTGCAAACAGGTTTCACCCTGGCCTTTCTTCAGAGGCAGTGCGCTGTCTTTGATGGCTTCGTAAGCAGCGAGCATGGCAAACTGGGCATAACGGTCCATACGCCGAGCTGAGCGCACATCAATAATGCTCGGATCAGGCTTGAAGTTGCGGATTTCGCCGCCGAACTTCACTTTGTAAGGGGAGACATCAAACAGCGTCCAAGGACCGACGCCGCTCTGACCTTCACAGAGTGCTTTCCAGAAGGGTGCGATCTGGAATCCCAAACTGGTGGTGACACCCAAACCCGTGATGACAACGCGACGACGTGACATAGTGCACCTGAAGTAGAGGAACCGGCCGAGTTGGGTTCGTGGATGAGGCTGCCATCATCCAGATGGCAATAAACTCAAAAAGGGTGAAACATGAGCGATCCCATGTTTCACCCCACAAGCACAAATTGTTTTATTGGCTCGCAGCGGGTTTGTTCTTCAGTTCTTTTTCAATAAACGCAATGGCGTCGCCCACCGTTTGCAGTTTTTCATGCTGATCTTCGGGAATGTTGATGTCAAATTCTTCTTCCATGTCCATCACCAATTCCACCTGATCCAATGAATCCGCATTCAAGTCCTTTTGAAAGGAAGTGGCTGGCGTGATTTGATCTTTGTTGACGCCCATCTGTTCACTGACAATTTCAATGACACGGGCTTGAATTTCGTTGGTGTTCATCTTCCCTCCTTCAGGGAACCCAAACTAAAAAAACTTGGAAATGAGGCCATGGACTTTCGGCAGCATTTTCGCATGGTATACCAGCCATGGGTCAAACGGCAAGTGTCGTTCGATCTTCTGCCTCAGTCGCGTCAAAGGTCCAACCTTCCGACGCACACAACCCCATTAGTTTACGCGGATTAACTCAAGCGCCTATATTAATGCACTCGGTTTTTCGATTTATCCTCTTCAGAAGCCCAGCCAATACTCGACCTGGCCCTATCTCATAAAACGTGTCAAAACCCTGTTCCATCATCCCTCGAATGGTGGCTTCCCAGCGCACCGGTTCTAAAACCTGTCGCACCAACAAGCTGCGTATATCATCCGGCTGCTCATGGGGTTGTGCATCAACATTGGACCAAACGGGTAGTTTAGCTTTTTGCAATTGGCTGCCAGATAGCACTTCAGCCAATGCCTGGTCGGCTGGCTTCATGATCGGCGTGTGAAAGGCTCCTGCCACATTCAATCTTACTGTCCTGGCCCCGGCAGCTTGAGCGATTTTATCAATCTCATCACAAGCAGCCTTGCTCCCTGATACGACCGTATTGTTCGGGCAAAGCAAATTAGCAACCTGCATGGAGCCAACTGAACGGGCTTGTGAGCACCACGCTTCGATCTGTGCGATCTCAGCCCCTAAAATGCTTAACATACCACTGGGAGTGGCGTCGGCTGCAGCTTGCATGGCTTCGCCGCGGCGCTGCACCAAACGCAAACCGTCTGCGAAGGAGAGCACGCCGGCAAATACCAGCGCGGTGTATTCGCCAAGACTTAATCCAGCAGCGGCCTGGCATTGTTCGACGACAAGGGGATTGGAGAGGCGTAAGCTTTCCAAAGCTGCCAAGCTCGTGACAAAGATCGCTGGTTGGCTGATGGCAGTCGTGTTTAGTTTGGTGTCCGGGCCGTGAAAACATAAATCTGAAAGGGAATAGCCTAAAATGTCGTCTGCTTGTTTGAACAAAGCTTGAGCGTTGGGGACCTCAGCGAACAAAGCTTGCCCCATGCCGACAAATTGTGCCCCTTGACCAGGAAAAAGAAACGCAATTTTGCTCACAATCGAAAACCCGTTAACCAAACGATCAAACCTGCCACATTGGCCATGCGGGGATACGCCTGATGGCGTGGATGCAGGTGGTGGATCAGACGCCTGAGGCAGCGACACTAAGGATCGGGTCGGCTTCCAACTCCTCGACGATTAATCGGTTTAGCCCGATAGACGCATATTTAGCAGCGACCAGCAGGGCATTTTTGATGGCAATATCGCCCGAGGCGCCGTGGCAGATGATGCAAATGCCATCGACACCGAGCAACGGTGCACCACCATGCGAACTGTAATCATAACGATCGATCAGATTCCCTAAAGCCTGCTTGGCTTGTGGAAATTCTTGCTTGAGAGTCGTACTCAGTTCCTGGCCAACCATCTTCATCATGAATTCAAATACACCTTCACAGACTTTGATGATGACGTTGCCCACGAAACCATCGCACACGATCACGTCAGCCACGCCGCGGTTGATATCGCGACCTTCCACGTTGCCCACGAAGCGCTCGCGAAGGTGGCTGCCGTTGAAGAGATTGTGTGTTTCCTTGGCCAGGTCATGCCCCTTTTGCTCTTCGCTGCCGATGTTCATCAGGCCAATGCGCGGGTTATCCTTCTTGAAAATATGCTTGGCGAAAGTGGACCCCATGACGCCATATTGGAACAAATGTGCGGGCTTGGGATAGACGTTGGCTCCCACGTCCAGCATCACGCAAGGCCCTTTGAGCGTCGGTAAAATGGCTGCAATACCAGGACGATCCACGTGGGGCAGGAAGCGGCGCAAGCGCATACCGCCAGCGACGACAGCCCCGGTGTTGCCTGCACTGACGATGGCCTCAACCTTGTGTTCAGCCAGCAATTGCCAACTGCGGGTGATGGAGCTGTCTGGCTTTTTCCGCAAAGCCATAACCGGCGAATCCTCCATCGTCACCACTTGCGTGCAATGGAAGATTTCCAATCGGGAGGACAGATGGGCATCCAGCCCCGCCAAATGAGGCTGGATCTGTGCTTGGTCGCCGACCAGAACGACGTGAATGTCGGCATCGGTTTTCACCGCTGCGATGGCCCCCGCCACGATCGGACCTGGCGCGTGGTCGCCACCCATCGCATCAAGGGCAACTCGCATGGCTTACTTCTCCTCTTCTTTCTTGGAGTAGTTTTGATCTCGATATGTCCCGCAATTGGAGCAGATGCGATGAGGCAACACCGGCTCCTGACATTCGGGACAATATTGTAATTGCATGGGATGACGGGCCATGTGGCTTCGGCGTTTGCCTTGGCGGGCATGGGACGTGCGTCTTTTCGGTACAGCCATGAGTCGATACTCGCTCTCAGTACACTAAGGTCGATTGGAAATAAGCAGTTACAAGCGTGCAAAGGAGTGTGCCGTTGTCATTGGTCAAGCCATCTACATCCACCGGCTTCACTCTTCTCACCTGGCGGCGTTCATTCCAGCGAATGGACGAACTTAACCAATAACCACACAACTTTCCGCTTCTCGAGCGAAAAAACGCTCGGTTGGTTTGGTGATAGCTAATTATTTTAGCGGAGTCAGGGCTGGATGTCCACTTTCGCGTCTGAAGGAAGTCGTAAAACCATCCCCACCTTTAATTGAGTACTACCAGATAGTAGATCGCGGTTCAAATTATAGATTTCGGCCCAACGATCGCTATTACCCAGGGTTTTCTTGGCGATCATCCAAATGGTGTCCTGCTCGCGCACCCGGTAACGGATATAGGGGTCGCCGCTACCCCCTTGATTTGGAGGCGGATTGGAGGTGCGTACTAAAGGTTGGGTGGTTGAGTTTGAACCGCGTGGGCCACTCGTTAAGTTCGAATGGGCCTTTGGTTTATCTGCAACGTCATGGCCGTCAATCAAGCGGCCGAACTTTTTGTGCAACAATTCCAAAGGGGGCACCCGCACCGATTGGCCTGTTTGTAAGTTCAGCTGTTTTGGATCATAAAGCTTCAAATACTCTTCCAGAGCCGCCGCATACTTCTCGCTTCCATAGAGGCGTTTCGCCAGCATGGGCAGGTCTTCGCCTGCCTTCACTTGAACGACGGTAATGTCGTACACTTCGACTTGACCTTGGCCCGTGGATGGTACGTTCGCACTGGTGCCGAAGCCCCCCCGAACCGGTGCTGGCATGATCAGATCCGACTTGGGTAGGTCGGGTTGCTCTTTAATTTTCACCATTTGGTTGCTGTTGCCCTGCGTCGTTGGCGGACTTGGCGGTTCATTCTTGAACCCGTTGAATGGCACGCTGGGTGATGACGTTGTTGGAGTAAATCCTTGCGGTATCGTTTTTACTTCCATTGATGGCGTCTTGGGATCCGTCAGTGGTGGCGGCGGTGTTGTCCCCGTCTCCATTTTGGGCGCATCCAACTCGATTTTTGGCATCTCCATCTTTGGAGTGCTCGTTTTATTCTCATTCAGTTGCACCGGTGGCGGCACGCTTGAGCTTTTATTCTCAGTCGTCGGAGTATTCTTATGGTCATGCAGCGGAGGCGTGCTGAGTGAAGGGACAGTTGGCGGTACGGACGGTGGTGCTGTTGACGTTTGCGAGCCTAAGTTTGGCAAATCCAATGGGCTGTCGGTCGGCTTAGGGGGTGTCGGTGGTGTAGGGTCTTTCGATGGCGTGTTGGGAACGTTATCTTTCTTGTCATTCTTCTCCAAAGGTGGCGGTGGCATGGAGCCTGAACCGCCCGAGGATGGCGGTTCATTCTTATCTGCTGTTCCCTTGGGTGTTTCTTTGGTCGGCTCCTTAGACTTGCTTTCGTCCAAATTCGTCGGTGGCAACGTGCTTGTATTCAAACTGGGGGCACTGCTGGGTGGTGCTGCCATGCTGGGTGCTGGCAAACTGGTATTCGCATTCATACTGGGCAGCGACGGCGGCGCCGAAGATGGCGTTGGCGGCGTGTTCGCAGACGTTTGTGTCACTTCCGTGGCGTTTTCCTTTTTCATGTCTTGAAGCGAAGGCGGGTTCATTGGCGGCGAAGTCGTTCCTGGTGCGGTGCTGGGTGACGCGGTTACAGGAGGCAACTGATTACTCCCGGGCGAGGGCAACGGCTCGGGTGCACCCATCGGCGACCAGCCACCCCCTCCGGTCGGGGGCACGGTCGGTGGAGCGCTATTGGGCACCGTTGGCAACGACCCCATCTGCCCTGCCGTTTCCTTTTTGCCTGTGTTTAGTGGTGCGATGCCATTCTCAGGTGTCGTAGGGGTCAGACTTGCGACCAGATCATCCTGTTGATGCAGTTTCTTGTAACCGATGTAGCCCACCAGTCCCAGAAACCCTACCGCCACAATCAAACCGATCTTTGTGTCGCGTTTCATGCCCCTGCCTCCTGCTCCGAACGGAAAACGTTCAGATTGATTCAAGTCGGCGATAGCGAAAACCGACAGGTGCTGCAAGAGGAAGTTCTCAGCATTACCCTTTGTCCATTCCATCGAATTTAGCTGCCCTACCCAGCCATTGACGGCCTCAGCCAGCCTCGCAGATTGCTCTTGCATTTTCCGTTTGATTCGGTATGGCCCGCCGATGCTTGGGGGATTTTGTATCCGTATTCGAGGCCCAATGGCATGACAGCCGGGTGCCGGCTCATCCGCCGACTTTTCATCGTCGCCTGCATTCTTCTGGTGCAGATCGGTTGCTTGGGAATCACCCAAAACCCGGTCAAGTTCCCCTATTTCTTACCCACGGGCAACATTGAGTTCACCCATGCCAAGCCGCCTGGCCTGGGTTACTTCGCCAATTTCGATCCATATGCATGCCGTCTGGAAGTGCGCCCCAAGGAGATCAGTCAGGCCGTGGGCGGCAGCCAGGTTTTGATTGCGACCATTTATGACAACAGCGGCCAGCCCCGGCGCGCGCGTCGCGTGGAATGGATGCTCGAAGGCAAGGGCCACATCATTGAAGTGGATGAAAGCGGCTACTATGCAGGCCGTGGTTATAAAGTCGATAATCGCTATGCGGTCACCTATACTTCGTACAAAGAACACACGTTTACCCGCGGCAACAACGTCCCCACCGATGATTTCATCATTCGTCCCGGGCAAACTTGGTGTGTGATCACTTCACCCGTCGAAGGCGATACGCAAGTGACGGTGTTTGCCCCCGAGATCAACAATTGGGACAAACACAAAATGGTGGTCACGACGCATTGGGTGAATGCGGGTTGGACCTTTCCCCCACCGCAACAGTGCCGTGGCGGAGCACCCTGCACGCTCACCACCAACGTTTACCGCATGTCGGATCGCATGCCGCATGCCAATTACCGGATTCGTTACACCATCCTGGATGGTCCACCAGCAATCTTCACCAATTCTCAGCAGCGCATCGGGGAAGTCATCACCGACTTGCTTGGCAACGGCAGCATCATTCTGCAACAGACCGTCGCCCAGCAGGGTGTGAATCGCATCGGCATCGAAGTCATTCGACCGCCTGATCCGTGCTGCCCCACAGGTCCGGGCATCATCATCGGTCGTGGTGAAACCACGGTCGAATGGACCGCACCCAGCTTGACCATCACCAAGGCAGGTCCCGCGACTGTGGCCGTCGGACAATCGTTCAACTATACCATCACGCTCGCCAACAACGGCCGTAGCATCAGTGAACCTCTAACCGTTCGCGATGTCATTCCCGATGGCTTAACATTCCTAAGTGCAACGCAAAAGGAAAACCGCGAAGGCAACCAGTTGATCTTCACCGTACCACCGATACAGCCAGGCATGCCATACAACATCGAACTGACCTTCCGGGCTGATCGCCTGGGCACGTTTAACAACGTTGCCAGCGTCCAAAGCGCCGATGGCATGCGCGCCGAGGCCAGTGCCACCACGCTGGTCGCCCCGCCAGGCCGCTTGACGGTTAACATTGAAGGACCGCAGGCAGCATTTGTCGGCGAACCCATTCCCTACAAGATCACCGTGACCAACGTCGGCACCACGCCCGTCAGCAACATCGGCTTACTCGCTACCTTTGACAAGGGATTGGTCCATGCCACTGGCGACAAACCCTTGGAAGTGCCCCGTTTCAACTTAGAAGGCAATCAAACGCAAACCTTCGATCTAACGCTCACCGCGCGCCAGGAAGGTCGGCTCAATAACCGCGTCACCGTCACCGCCGACGGCGGCATCACGGCCGAGGCCGAACATCCCGTGCAAGTCACGCAGCCACGGCTCCGCTTGAGCGTCCGCGGCCCCAAAGCCAAATACCTTCGCAGCCGCATCGAATGGATCATCGACGTGAAGAATGAAAACAGCACGCCGCTGAGCAACGTCCAGATTCGCAGTCAATTGCCGCCGGAGGTCGCTTTCCTGGATGCATCCGATGGAGGCCAACTTCAGGGCAGCCAGGTGGTTTGGGATTTGGGCACTCTGGCTAGCGGGCAACAGAAGCAAGTTCGTATCCACGCACGAGCTGAACAGTTGGCGGCCCAAGCGGTTCATCGCGTCAACGTCTCGGCCACGCCAATGATTGAGGAAAAAACTGAATCGGCCATTGAACTGCGCGGCATCCCTGCCCTGAGCGTCGAAATGATGGATGATAAAGACCCCGTATCGGTCGGTGATGAGGTGCACTACGAAGTCCGCTTGTCCAACACCGGCACGCTGGTGACAAACAACATTGAGCTGGCCTGTGTTTTGTCAGGCGAATTGCAATTCGTGAAAGCCATCGGCAGCGATGGCTCCGTGGCGGAGGTCCGCGATGGCGGCAGGCGACTCGTTTTCCCCACGCACAATGGCCTGGTGCCTGGCACCACCCTCACCTACACCATCACCGTCCGAGCCGAGAAAGCCGGCGATGCCCGCTTCCGCACGGAAATCAAAAGCAGCCTCAACAGCGACCCGCTGATTGAAGAAGAATCCACCAACGTCCTGCCCCGATAAACAGTCATATCAAAGCGGTTTCTGGCCCTTGAGATGCGCGCATTGAATGGACAAGTACTACCCGCACACAACTTGCGGTCAATAACTCTGCATCAACCTCCCAGCAGTTGGCTACACCGATTCAATCGCTCATGTTTATCGAGTGTACCAGACGTTTAAATAACGGATCGACAATTCAAGCCACTGGACGTGAATGTGTGTCGAGTAGTGTCAGAACATCCCCAGGCGATGTGGCCTGCTGCAGTGCATTGCGCATCGAGGGTTCACGACAAAGTGCTGCAAGTTGATTCAATAATCCAAGCTGAGCTTCTGGTTGATCGGCTGGAGTCAAGAGCAGGAAAACCAAATGGACCCGCTCGGAGGAGGTCGCGGAAAACAAGAGCCCGTTGCGGCTGCGACCGAATACCAAAATTGGAGCTGCAAGTCCTTGGCAACGGGCGTGTGGCATCGCCACGCCGTTCCCGAGTTCAGTTGATATTTGCTCTTCTCGCGATAATACCAAATTGGCCACTTGTTCGCCTTGTATTCCAGGTGGTAAGGCAGCATGGGGAATCGTCGAAGCCAATTCACGGATTGCTTCCACGCCGCTCTCGGCCTGGATTTGTAAGACGATAGCTCCTTTCGCCGCGGCCTCGATCACTGATATCTTTGGTTCATGCGGATACTCATCTTCGATCTGGCCAACCACTTGCTCCAGAATATCTTCAAGCGTAATCAAACCTACGGGACGATGCTCATCCTCCACCACGTAGACCGATGCGCCTTCATTTTGCATGCGCACGAGCACTGCTTCAACGGTGTCGTCAGGGTGACAAGACTTGAGAGGACGCACCAACGACAACCAATCCGATACCGATGCGTGTGCAATTAAGTCTTTTGTAAGCAAATAGCCAACCGGGCGATTGGATGAACCATCGACGACCGGCCAGCGTGAGAACCTTTCTTGTGCAACGTGTTCGAGCACTGTCTCCCTTCTTGCGATGTTGGGCAGCCAACGCACCCGCGACCATGGCACCATGACACTGCGAACTCGTTGGGTGCGGATATTGACGATATTGTCCCTGATGAGTTGCAGGCGAAGGTCTTTGATCTTCGTTTCAGCTGCTTCGCGAAACAATCCCGTGTCGGCAAGCACCAGCCGCGCTAACGCAATAGCTGCCTCCACTTCTTCAAAAACGGCCGCGGTAGCCCCTGCCATTTCCAAGTCCTCACGCTCACGAAGATACCTGGCCCGAACTAAGATACGCACCTTTGCATTCAAGTTTCTTGCTGCCGCAACAATCGCGGCTCGATGCGAGGTTTGTGGCAGGGTGAGGATAAGGTGTGTTGCTTGGCGCATTCCTGCCTGTTCCAGGATGTTCTCATGCGCTGCATCTCCGAATAAGGCCCTTTGCCCAGCTGCCCTCAATGAGGATACCGTGTCCATGTTCAAATCTATGATCACTGTGGGTAAACCGGCTTCCTGCAAGAGACGATGCACTGAACGTCCAACTGGTCCATAGCCGACGACAATCGCCATTCGATCGGTGGGCTTTGTGAGACCTGCTATCTGTGCAGCGACCAGTTCATTCGCGGTTGCGGAGCGTGCTTCTGCTCGACCATTCAGCATATGCCAAAGTCGCGGACGAGACTTGAGCCATGATTCGATGTTAGGCAACCAACGAAACAGCATTGGATTCAAGGTGATTGAGATCATGGCGGCGGCCACAAGAACGTTATGGCCTTCGTCGAGCATCAGTCCATGCTGTCGAGCCAGGTCTGACAGGATGAACGAGAATTCGCCGATTTGCGCCAACCCAATGGCAACGGTAAGAGCCGTCCTGACTGAATAGCCCAGGACAGCCACGATCAAAATAGCCGCCAGCGGTTTCACCAACATAACAATTCCCAGTGCAGCAGCCACCATGCCTGGCTGCAGCCATAGGATCTTGGGGTCGAACAGCATTCCGACGGAAACAAAGAAGATCACGGCGAAGGCATCTCGAAAGGGCAACGCTTCGGCTGCAGCTTGATGACTCACAGGAGATTGCGCCACCACCATTCCCGCCAGAAAGGCCCCCAGCGCCATGGATGCACCGAAAAAATATGCCGATCCCGCGGCAACTGCGATGGAAATGACGAGTACCGTCAACGTGAATAATTCACGCGACCGGAGTCGGGCCACATGCACCATTGCGCGCGGAATGAACCGAGAACCTGCCAAAAACACAATGGCGACCAGCGCTACGAGTTTCAGAAAAGCCAGCCCCAGCGTCGGCCAGATGGCCAGCTCGGATCCGGGTACAGGCCCGCTGGACTTACCCTTGCCCAAGACGGGGATCAACACCAAAAGCACAACCGTGACAATGTCCTCCACGATCAGCCAGCCAACGGCCACATGTCCTTGAGGAGTATTCAGCACGCCAGCATCCATCAGCACACGCATCAATACCACCGTGCTCGCAACCGCCATGGCCATGCCAAGAACGATTCCGGTTTTCCAGTGGATGCCAAAAATCGCAAAAGCGGCCACGGCCATCATGGTTGCAACCAGGCTCTGCACAATCGCACCGGGAACGGCCACTCCCTTGACAGCCAGGAGATCCTTGAGGTGAAAATGCAATCCCACACCAAACATCAGGAGGATCACGCCGATTTCAGCGAGTTGGTGTGCGATATGGACGTTGCCGATGAAACCCGGCGTATTGGGCCCGATGAGAACACCGGCTAAGAGATAGCCAACGATCGGTGATAACCCGAGCCGATGCGTGATGTAGCCAAAAACCAAAGCCGCCGTCAATGCTGCCGCAACGGTCATGATCAAATCAAGATTGTCATGCATGGTGACCTCCTGCCTTGGACTATGCAGACTGTATCCGGTCGTGAAATCATGGTGCGGCTAAAGGCTCAACTGCATGGAAGTCTCGACAACAAATCACCTCGACTTCCATGCAGGATGAAGCCGTTTCATTTATGGGTCGGAATCAAGCAGAACATTTCCACCTATCTTATTCAAGGTCACCAGGTGGAAATACCAATACGACAGGTTGATTCGGCTGAGCACCCATATACCAGTTGAAACGCTGCCATAGGTTGAGGTTCTTGCGCCAGCGTTCGATAGCCTGTGTTAATTTCTCAACAGCCGGATGTACTTCTTTGATTTCGGCAAGGGCACTCAAGCAGCCACTGAGATTGTTGTCCATGAGCAGGGCAACCGCAAAGTTTGTCTTGAAAACTACAGGCACATCGAGACGTAGTTGGTTGCCTACATTTTTTAATACCAGTCCGCGGAATACTTCAACAGCCTCCTTGATTTTCCCAAGGCGAAGGAGACATACGCCCAGTGCATTCGTAACCCAAGCTGATTCCAGTTTTGCATGCAGAACACACTCAAGCGCTTGCTTTGCTTCACCTTTTTCGAGCAACATTTCGACCTGTTTGAGCAAATCGTTTATCTCCTCGCGTTTTGGGCTACTCTCGTTGAGCTTTTCAGGTGTTGACTGCTTTGGGTTCATACCCGAACCGACGATCTTTTTCACCATTTTTGTTTTTCCTGTTACAGTTGGTTCTTTGCTTGAATCTGGCCGATAGGCACACACGCCGACACCACAACCTGTCACATGAATGGCAGGTTCAAGACAGTATCGCGTAATACGCATTTGCAACAATGCAACCGCAATGCGGCGCACGTTAGTCAAAGGGCTGCTTGACAGCGATAACACTTAGCGGAACCGGTTCATCAATTCTGCCAAGTACAGAAAAGAACTTGCAATGAGGCATGCGGAGAACACGAGCAGAACGTGCGGCCGAGAAACCGCCAATGCGGGAGTTGGCTGCGGATTGTTTTGAGATTCAACAAGATGCAAGAGTCAGCGGTTGATTGTCTAAATTCGGCACGATGGAGTGTATGGTTCTCTTGGCGAACGGCTTCGTCAGTGGTGGCAGATCGACATGAATAACAAGCTGCATCATTTGATGAAGGACTCGCGTTATCAATAAAGGTTCGTTGCGTGCCTTGAAGAATGCAGGAATAGCCATTTGTTGCCGCACCTGTCGTAACGAACAAGTGGCTAAGCAAACAAATGATGGTGACAAACACGGTATCCAATGAACAGCACCACCAAAACCTAATGAAGTACCTTCGCTTCAAAACCGTTCCCCTATGCTACGACCCCGCCTAGAAAGCATCAAGCTTTCTCGATTCTAAGAGCTTAGCTTCTCGTCCTGGTCTTATCCCACACATAAATGGACGCTTCATCAACACAAACATCCAGCATGTGCTGATTCATGTGAGCGGACTGACTTAATAATGGAAAGCAACGCAGGGGATTGACAGCTGTGATTTGATTCGTTGAGTCTTGAGAGAACGCAGCTTCAGAATCCGACGCGCGCGTTGTGCACTTTGGACCGTAATTGCATCGATTGATGTTTAGATCGATTTAGAGTTGCCAGTGATGGTGTGCTGTGATCTTTCGCATCAGAATCTGCTCAACATCGTGAAGTCAAAGGAACCCCACAATAACCATCGTCATGGTGGTGGCAATTCATGACCGAACAGGTTGTTTGCTGCATCAGGCTTTCCCATTCATCTTGATAAAATCTTGATACTTTCATGCTAACAATTGACCCCATTTTTATCGACGAGGCAGTAGAATTGATTCGCATACAACAAATGTTTTGAGCTGGAGATATGCATGGACTTGTTCTGGCTGGGCTGTGCATTAGCATTTTTTGCTGCTACATGCTGGTTGATCAATGTATTCAGCCACTTGCAGGAGAAGTCACCATGACTTGGACTGTGTTGCTGGCGCTTGGTTTGGCGTGCGTTTTGGCGATTTACCTGATCGCTGCATTACTTAAGCCGGAGAAGTTTTCATGACAACACAGGGGCTGTTCCAAGTTGCGATTTATATGGGTGTACTGCTACTTTGTGTCGTTCCATTAGGTCATTACATAACTTTGGTTTTCACGAAACGAGCACCCTATCTCGAAACCATTCTCGGACCGCTTGAAAAGCTGCTGTATCGATTGAGTGGCGTGCACCGCGATGATGAAATGACCTGGCAGGAATATGCGAAAGCCGTCATCGCTTTCAGCGTCGTTGGCTTTTTATTTGGCTATGCCATGCAACGACTACAGGGATTCTTGCCCTTCAACCCTGCCCAATTACCGGCCGTGACACCCGATTCGTCTTTCAACACCTCGATTAGCTTTTTGACGAATACGAACTGGCAAGGATATAGCGGCGAAACGACGATGAGCTACTTGACGCAAATGTTGTTGATGAATGTGCAGAATTTCGTCTCGGCAGCGTCGGGCATCGCGGTGCTTATGGCTTTCATTCGCGGATTCAAGCGACAAAACAGCTCGACCATTGGCAGCTTCTGGGTCGATTTGACACGCGGCACGCTTTATCTGCTTCTGCCACTGTCGCTGATGCTAGCCTTGGTCATGGTTTCGCAAGGTGTCGTTCAAACGACGCGTGAATACGCAACCGCCAAGCTCGTGGAGCCTTGTGTAGATGCCAATGGCAAACTTGTTACGACACAGACCATCGCATTGGGGCCCGTGGCATCACAGGTTGCGATCAAGCAACTGGGGACCAATGGAGGCGGCTTTTTTAATGCCAATGCAGCACACCCACTCGAGAACCCAACTCCCTTGGCAAACTTCTTACAGTTGTTGTCCATTTTACTGATACCGGCTGCGCTATGTTATACGTTTGGCGAAATGGTCAGTGATCCGCGTCAAGGCTTCGCCATTCTGGCTGCAATGACTTTCATTTTCATTGTCTTATTGGGCGTAACCCTGTTTTATGAGCAAGCGGGCAATCCAAAGCTCCATTCGCAAAACGTTGATGCCTCCTCCAGCGATCTCCAAGCGGGCGGCAATATGGAAGGTAAAGAAACCCGATTTGGCATTGTCAATTCGGCGCTTTGGGCGACAGCCACCACGGCAGCCTCCAATGGTTCAGTCAATTCGATGCACGATTCGTACACACCGCTTGGGGGATTGGCACCCATGTGGTTGATACAACTGGGCGAAGTTGTCTTTGGCGGAGTTGGCTCAGGTTTGTATGGCATGCTGATGTTTGCCATTGTTGCCGTTTTTATTGCAGGCCTCATGGTGGGACGCACGCCTGAATATCTGGGGAAAAAAATCGGAGCCTTCGAAATGAAAATGGCCTCGATCACCATTCTGGCACCCTGTGCTGCGGTTCTGGTTGGCACGGCCATCGCGTTAGCAACACCGCAAGGACGCGATAGTATTTTTAACCCGGGAGCGCATGGATTGAGCGAGGTGCTTTATGCCTTCTCCTCGGCGGGCAATAACAATGGCAGTGCATTTGCGGGGCTCAATGCAAACACGCCCTTCTACAACGGGTCTCTCGGCCTGGCCATGCTGATCGGCAGGTTTTGGGTCATGTTGCCGGTCATAGCCATTGCAGGATCGTTGGCATCCAAGCATTCCATCCCTGTCGGACCGGGGACCTTACCGACGCACACACCGCTATTTGTGGCCTTGCTGATTGCCGTGGTGGTGCTGATCGGAGCACTCAGCTACTTGCCTGCACTGGCACTAGGTCCAATCGTAGAGCACTTAATGCTGATCTCAGCCTAGGAACTTTGTAATGTCATCCAAAAAGACTTCAACGATCCGTTGGAAGGTGCTCGTGGACGCTATCCGCGTCTCTTGGATAAAGCTGGACCCACGAGTGCAAGTCCGTAATCCCGTCATGTTTGCGGTCTACTTGGGCAGCATTCTCACCACGGTTCTATGGATTCAAGCTCTGCAAACGCCCTCAAGCGAACCACCCCGATTTATTTTCGGCGTGACGGTAGGGTTGTGGTTTACGGTGTTGTTCGCCAATTTCGCGGAAGCCATTGCGGAAGGGCAAGGAAAGGCTCAAGCTGAGACGTTGCGCAGTAATCGAGCGACCGTCAAGGCCAACAAATTGTTGCATGGTAAAGATGGGCCCACCGAATCGATACCAGCGACGAGTTTAAAGCCAGGCGATGTAGTGTTCGTCAAAGCCGGGGAAACCATTCCGCTTGATGGCGAAGTCATCGAAGGGGTTGCATCCGTCGACGAAAGCGCCATCACGGGTGAAAGTGCCCCGGTTGTTCGTGAAAGTGGCGGTGATCGCAGTGCGGTAACCGGCGGCACAAAGGTTATTTCAGACTGGTTGATCATTAAGGTCACGGCCATTCCTGGACAGAGTTTCTTAGATCGCATGATCTCAATGGTCGAAGGCGCCAATCGTCAAAAGACTCCCAATGAGATTGCCCTAGCGATCTTATTGGCTGGCTTGACGCTCATTTTCCTGCTCGTGGTTGCCACGTTGTTCCCCTTGTCGCAATACAGCGTAATGGTTTCCGGAAAAGGGCATCCCATCAGTATTACTGTGCTGGTTGCATTGTTTGTCTGCCTGGCTCCGACAACGATCGGTGCTTTGATTTCTGCTATTGGCATCGCGGGTATGAACCGGCTGAGTCAATCCAATGTCATCGCCATGTCGGGACGGGCCGTAGAAGCGGCCGGCGACGTGGATGTTTTGCTGCTCGACAAAACGGGAACGATCACGTTGGGCAATCGGCAAGCAAGCAAGTTCATACCAGCTGCGAACGTGAAGGAGCATGAATTTGTAGAGGCAGCCCACTTATCATCCATTGCTGATGAAACGGCTGAAGGGCGCAGCATTGCGGTGCTGGCTAAAACCCATTATGGCCTGCGTGGATTGGAACTGAAGAAGTTGCATTTGCAATACGTCACCTTCTCAGCACGCACCCGCATGAGTGGCGTCGATTTCGATGGTCACAAAATCCGTAAAGGGGCCGCTGAAGCCATTGAGTCCTTTGTCACGAGCCAAGGCGGCTTCATGCCTGCGGATGTCAAACAAGAAGTGCAAAAACTCTCCAAAGCGGGAAGCACGCCGCTGGTGGTTTGCCGAGATCAGCAGATCTTAGGAATCATTGAACTGAAAGACATCGTTAAGGGTGGTATCAAGGAACGCTTTGCTGAATTACGTCAGATGGGCATCAAAACCATCATGATCACCGGAGATAATCCATTGACGGCGGCAGCGATTGCAGCAGAAGCAGGCGTGGATGACTACCTAGCCGAAGCAACTCCCGAGACCAAGCTCGATCTTATTCGCCAATATCAAGCAGGTGGCCGATTGGTGGCTATGACGGGAGACGGAACCAACGACGCCCCCGCCCTAGCCCAGGCCGATGTTGCCGTTGCGATGAATAGCGGCACACAAGCTGCCAAAGAAGCCGGGAACATGGTGGATCTCGATTCAAACCCCACCAAATTGATTGAAATCGTAAACATTGGCAAACAATTACTGATGACGCGAGGGTCGCTAACAACCTTTAGCATCGCCAATGATTTGGCTAAGTACTTTGCTATTTTGCCAGCAGCCTTCGCTTCCACCTATCCGGTTTTGAAAATCCTTGACCCCATGCACTTGACCTCACCAAGCAGCGCCATCCTCTCGGCCGTTATTTTCAACGCATTGATCATTATTGCTCTGGTGCCTCTTGCACTGAGAGGCGTTCGCTACAAACCCATGGCTGCTGCCCAATTGTTGCAGAGGAATTTGCTGGTGTACGGTTTGGGCGGCCTCGTTGTTCCATTCATCGGGATTAAGTTGATTGACCTTTTGCTCTCGTTCGCAGGAATTGTGTAAAATCAAGTACAAGGTTACAACCATGGTCAAACCGTTACGGATTGCCTGCGTTTATTTTGTGTTACTGAGTGTCATCACCGGTGTCGTGTATCCAGGCGTGGTGACCTTGATTGCCCAACTGGTCTGGCCGCATCAGGCCAATGGCAGCCTCATCGTGCAAAACAACCAGATTGTCGGTTCGGAACTCATTGGCCAAGAGTTCACCAAACCAGAGTATTTCTGGTCGAGGTTATCTGCTACAGGCACCTTACCCTATAACGCAGCCGCCTCAGGCGGTTCTAATTACGGGCCACTTCACGCCGAACTGCAGAAAGCCCTGGCAAAACGGCTGGAACAGTTGCAATCCGCACAGGCGAGTGACACCAAAGTGCCCATCGATCTGGTGACGAGTTCAGCCAGTGGACTTGACCCGCACATCAGTCCTGCATCAGCTTATTTTCAGGCAGTTCGTGTTGCTCGAGCTCGTGGCTTGTCCGACGCCAAAATGCAAGATTTGATCATGCAACACACGGAGCCCCGGCAATGGGGGTTTCTCGGTGAGGCTCGCGTCAACGTTTTGAAGCTCAATTTGGCACTAGACCAGTTACCCAGACAACGTTGAAGTCTATGAGCGACGATCGACCTGATCCTGATCAGCTTTTGGCCCAAGTCCAGGCCGATCCGGCAACCCGGACACGCGGCACCCTCAAGATTTTTTTTGGCTATGCTGCGGGTGTGGGCAAGACCTTTGCCATGCTTGAATATGCACAGCGTGCCGTGGCCGCCGGGAAGGATGTTGTTGTTGGCTATATCGAACCTCATGCTCGGCCCGAAACCATGGCCATGCTCAAAGGGCTAGAAATCCTGCCAACGAAGCCGTTTGTTTATCGCAGTGTTGTCCTTAATGAATTGGACGTCGATGCCGCGCTTGCCCGTCACCCCGAGATCATCCTTATCGATGAACTTGCCCACTCCAACGCAGAAGGATCACGTCACTCCAAGCGTTATCAGGACGTGGATGAACTGCTGGATGCAGGCATTAACGTCTGGACGACACTCAATGTGCAGCACATCGAAAGCCTCAATGATGTCGTCGGACAAATAACGGGGATCAACGTTCGCGAAACGGTGCCTGATCACATTTTTGATGCTGCCGATGACATTGAGTTGGTTGACATCACTCCCGAAGAACTTCAGGAACGCTTGAAGGCTGGCAAGGTCTATATCCCAGAACAGGCTCAGCGAGCCATACAACACTTCTTTCAGCGATCCAATTTGACAGCCTTGCGTGAAATGTCCTTGCGGCAAACCGCCCAACGGATTCATGCAGACGTGGAAATGGCCCGGCGCCAATCGGCCCCGTTAACTTCCTGGGGAACAACCGACACCCTACTGGTGTGTCTTGGCCCAAGCCCAACGACAGCGCGCGTCATTCGAACCGCCAAACGCATGTCAACGGCACTCGGAGCTCGTTGGATTGCCGTTTCCGTTGATCAGATCCATCGCCAGCAAAAACCTGCTGATCGCCAGCAGCTTGCGGAGCATTTCCGCCTGGCCGAAAGACTCGGCGCGGATACTGCCACCCTGGTTGGAGACGACGTCGCCAAGACCGTTCTGGAATACGCGCGCTCGCGTAATGTAACCAAGATTTTTATCGGCAAAACCAATCAACCTTTCTGGAAACGCCTCCTGTTTGGCTCGGTTGTCGACAATTTATTAGATCGTAGTGGTGAGATTGATGTCTATGTGATTCATGGTATCGCCGATACACCTACAACCACCGGCGGGACACAAACAAGCCCATCCAATTTGTGGTCATGCTTCATGGCCACTTGCATTGTAACCCTGGCGTGCCTGCTGGGAATATGTCTGCGAACGGTTCGCTTGGTCGATGCCGAAGCCAATACCATCATGATTTTTCTGGTTGCCATTGTGTTTGCCGCTTACCTTTTTGGCAGTCATGCTTCCATCTGGGCAAGCATTTTGTCGGTGCTTTTGTTTGATTTTTTCTTCGTACCACCTTTTCATACCTTTGCCGTAGCAGACGCACAATACGTTGTTACGTTTGGCGTGATGCTTGGTACCGGGCTGTTGATCAGTTCCTTAACAACTCGGCATAAATTGCAATTCGAAAACGCCAGACTACGCGAGCAGCACACGGCAGCGTTGTACGAGCTTGGCAAACAACTTGGTTCCCTTTACGGCGTACCTTTTCTGGCCATTGCCGCAGGTCAAAAGATACAGGAAATGACGCATGGTGAAGTCGTCATTTACATCAAGCGGTCGAAACAGACCCCAGAAATTCTCTTCGGGCAAAACACAACCCTTGCACAACATCCCGTCAGTTTGCCAGCAGCACAATGGGTGATGGATCATGATCAATTGGCTGGTTGCGGAACCAACACTCTGCCCAATGCCATTGGGCTGTTCTTTCCTTTGATCGGTTCACTCGCGACGCACGGAACCTTGGCGATTAAAGTGAAAGATCCGCAACGTCTGCTCGAACCTCAGCAAAGGCGTCTCTTGGAAACGTGCGCCAGTCAACTTTCCTTGGCCATGGAACGGGATCAGTTGGCAGTTGAAGCGTCGGATGCCCGTATCCAGGTCGAGACCGAGCAGATTCGAAGCAACTTATTGAGTAGCGTTTCGCATGACTTTAAAACACCTTTGGCGGTGATTGCCGGCGCAGCAACGACTCTGCTCGAGCCCGGGACCCTGTCCGAAGCGACTAAATTGCAACTTCTCCAAACAATTGACGAGGAGGCGCATCGTCTCAACCGGCTATTGGAGAATATCCTGCAAATGTCCAAGCTGGATGCCAAGGCACCTACGAACAAAGACTGGAATGTCATCGAGGACATCATCGGTTCTGCTTTGCATCGGCTGAGCAAAGAACTGGCACAACATCAGGTCCAAATTGAATTGCCACCTGATTTACCATTGGTATTTGTCGATAGCGTTTTAGTGGAGCAAATCTTCATGAATTTGCTAGAGAACGCTGTACGGTATACCCCGCCAGGCACAACCATTTGGATTAAAGCACAAAAGGAAGGCGCCAAACTGCAGATCACCGTTGCCGACAATGGCCCAGGTATTCCCCCGGGACTCGAGGAAAAAATTTTTGAACGTTTCTATCGCGGAGACGTCAGAGTCAAAAACGGCCGCGGAAGTGGTTTAGGTTTAGCCATTTGCCGCAGCATTGCACGCTTGCATGGTGGTGATGTCATTGCTCGCCGTCGTTCTGGTGACGGCGTGGAATTCCTATTCACGCTACCTCTTCACAATAATGCACCGCAAGTCCATTTGGATACTTGAGTAATGCAACATGACTAATCAGGCGCATATTCTTCTCATCGAAGACGAAAGTCCCATTCGTAAATTCCTGAGAGCTTCGTTGACAAATGCCAACTATCGGGTTACAGAAGCATCGACAGGAAGTGAAGGGCTAAAAATGGCTGCCATTCAGCCGCCTGACCTGGTGATCCTGGATCTGGGATTGCCTGATCTGGATGGTCAGGAGATCATCAAGCGGCTGCGCGAATGGTTGACTGCGCCGATCCTTGTATTATCGGCTCGCGATCAGGAAATGCAAAAAATCAATGCGCTCGATAGTGGAGCAGACGATTACATTACGAAGCCTTTTGGCGTTGGTGAGTTACTCGCCCGGATGCGCACAGCTCTTCGTCATACACAGCAAGTTGTAGCTGATCAATCGATTTTCGTGCTTGGTGCACTTAGCGTGGATTTTGGCACTCGTGTTGTCAGCCGATCCGGTAAAACGATTCATCTTACTCCTACGGAATACAAGCTGCTAACCACCCTGATCAAGCATCAAGGCAAAGTTCTGACACACCGATTCTTGCTTAACGAAGTTTGGGGGCCTCACCATCTTCATGAGAATCATTATCTGCGCGTTTTCATTGCTAATTTACGCCGCAAGATTGAGCCCGACCCTGCTAAACCTCAATACATTTTCACAGAACAAAGTGTCGGCTACAGGCTCTTGACCTCATGAAGCTATTTCCTGAATAGACTAGCCTTATTGGCTGGTTTCACCTGATCATTTTTCCTCAGCTCTCGCTCAGTATTTTCATAGATACAAACCAGCAACCCATCTAAAGCGTCGCTGACCAATCGCGATTGCGGAAGTGATTCAAACAAGCGGAGCCGTTGAACGGCCGCTTTGATGCATTTACTTACAACCATTGGCCGATGAACCGATCGTGCACCAACAGGCGTTCAATAAACGTCGGGCCGCCCGAGTATTCAGTATTGCTTAGGGCAAGATGAAATGCACATTCGGTAGACGAAGCAACCCGTTGACACTCGAACCGTTTAGGATCTTGCATCCTGCTAGGTTCCAAGGCAACAATTCTAAACTAGATATTTGTTAAACTAACACGAATACGAACGTCGGACTTCCGTTTAAGGCCAAATAGGCATTCGCATAATATTCATTGACGTTCACAGGTTTAGGAACGTTGCTGTTGCAATAAACGAGTTCATTGCTGTGCAAATGGCAATGGGGTTGTTAACATGCGCTGGTCTGCTTAGATACCCCATAGTCAAGTGAGGTGTGCATCATGGCTGCTTATCAACTCAACACGGCTCACACAGACCTGATTCAAGGATTGCTGTCAGACCTGAAGATGGAGTTTCAAGGTTCGTACAGCAGGATCGCTCATTGCCTGGCTCAGCTGCCAGAAGATGAGGTTTGGTGGCGGCCATATGAAGAGATGAATGCCATCGGCAATTTGATTTTGCATTTATGTGGCAACTTAGGCCAGTGGGTGTTGGCAGGCGTCGGGGGCAAGCCCGATGTCCGCCGTCGGGCGGAGGAGTTCAGTCACCGAGAACCGTTACCCAAGGCTTTTCTGTTGGAGAAACTGCAGAACATCTTGGCAGAGGTGTATACAGTGATCGAACGATTGAACGAGAGCCGCTTGCTTGAAAGGCGACACATCCAAAGTTATCACACGACCGTGCTGACGGCCTTGCTGCATGTGGTGCATCACTTTGAAGGGCATGCCCAGGAGATCATCTACATTACTCGCATGCGGCTTGGTTCAAAGTATCAATACCAATGGGAACCGAAATCCCCTTGAAGCCGTCTCTACGCTGGAAATTGGGACCATTTAAAGCTCAACAAGGCAGGATGATGATTATAATGATCCCACGTCTTAACCAAACTGCACACGAGCAAGCAGATTCGTTGATTTACTTTCTTGATCCAAACAAAGTCGGAAGGACAGATCGATGCGTCAGGGAATCGTTTGGCTAGCAGGATTGCTCATGATCGGTTGCTGGTCGTTCGTTTCGGAACAGCACGCAGCACAAGCACAACAACCAGGCAACATTCCGAACATCAAGCTCAGCTTTCCGGCATCCGTTCACCACAAACCGTTTACAGGAAGAGTGTTTGTGCTCTTGGGTCGAGCCAACGGCGGTCAGCCACGGATGATGATGGAAAACTGGTTTAACCCGTGCATCATACTCGCTAAGGATGTGCAGGATTGGAAGCCCGACGACCCTTTGACGTTTACTGAACCCATCATGGCCTACCCGCATGGATTTGACAAAGTCAAACCCGGTGAATATCAAGTGCAAGCGCTCATGGATTTGGACCAAGGCCAGCGTGAAATTGGCCGGGGTGCTGGCAACCTGTTCAGCGCAACCGTGAAGTGGAAGTATCCGCCCGAAGGGCAAGAAGTCTTATCGCTGAAAATCGATCAGGTGGTGACTGGCAGGTCATTTCGCGAGTCGGACAACGTCAAACTGTTCAGCAAGAAAAGCGAATTGTTGAGCAAGTTTCATGGTCGGGATATCAAGTTAAATGCGGGAGTTATTTTGCCGGCAAGCTATGCCCAGAACCCGGAGAAGAAGTATCCGGTGGTCTACGAGATTCCAGGCTTTGGTGGTAATCATTTCTTCGCCCCGATGATGGCCCGTGGGAATCGTACAAATGTGTCAGGGGTGGAAGTGCTTTGGGTGGTGCTCGATCCTGATTGCCGGTTAGGGCATCATGTGTTCGCCGACTCTGCCAACAATGGCCCCTGCGGCCAGGCTTTGATCGAAGAATTGATTCCTGACTTGGAGAAACAGTTTCGGGCCATAGGCAAACCGACGGCTCGATTTGTAACTGGCCACTCATCAGGCGGTTGGAGCAGTTTGTGGCTTCAGATCACATATCCCGACTTTTTTGGAGGTGTCTGGTCCACTGCCCCGGACCCGGTCGACTTCCGCGCCTTTCAACTTGTAAACATTTACCAGCCCGGTGCCAACATTTATCGAAACTCCCAAGGCCGGGTCCCCATTGCCCGCTCCAACGGTCGGCCCACCTTGTTCGCTGAAGACTTCATCAAGATGGAACAAGTGTTAGGTCACGGAGGCCAAATGGGCTCCTTTGAGGCGGTATTCAGTCCGAAGGGGCAAGACCGAAATCCGTTGCCTCTCTGGAATCGTGAAAGCGGTGCCATCGACCCGCAAGTGGCCAAGGCGTGGCAGAAGTATGACATCGGCTTGATCCTGCAACAAAATTGGGAGACGCTTGGCCCTAAGCTAAAGGGTAAACTGCACATTTACATGGGCGAGGCGGATACTTTTTATTTGGAACGTGCTGCTTTTCTTCTGCAGGAAAGTCTGAAGAAATTGGGCAGTGATGCCTATGTGGAGATTGTGCCTGGCCGGGATCATGGCACACTGATGAGCCCCGACATTCGTGAAAAAATCAGTAAACAAATGGCTGAGCAGTTCTTAAAACATCATCCGCAATAATTGCCCTGAGGGATGCCATCATGAGCACGCAACCTTATCACCGTCACCCCCTGGGTTTACCTCCTGGCAGTGTGCGGGCTATTCTAGCATTGGGTATTGCAGTACAGTTTTGGGTTTACTTGTTCTCAGCGACCAAGCACATACCTCTTTACATCGATTTTCTCCTGGTGCTGGTGCCACCTTTTTTTGCTGCTCATGGTTCAACAGTTGGCACCTCCACGGGAGCCACAGCGAATCCCCTTTATTTACCTCGCGGCACGTTCCGTTTCTTAATCTTCTTGGGAACGATAGCCCTAGTGGGATATCAGTACTACTTGGATCCTCAGGAGTTGCTGGAAAAACTGACACCCGCTCCTGACCGCTTGCATGAATGGCCTTATTTGTTGCTTTCCCTGATTGGTGGAATGACATTGGGCTTCCTCATTGGCAAGGGCCCATGGCGTTCATCGCCCTATTTTCAGGATGTGCAAGCCTGGTTGTCCCTGTTGGCGTTGTTGGCCTTTTGTGCGGAATTGCTCATGGATTTTGTGATTCGGCCCGCCAACGATCCATTGGGTGATCGGTTGATATGGCATTCCGCGCTGGTGGCTATTTTGGCGTTTTATTTCTCTTCTCGGTCGTAAATCTTTCATCGCTTTGAAAGGTGTCAACATGAATGCTCGCGAAGCTCTAAAGGCCACCTGGGATTCGGCTCAGTTTATTGTTGATGCGTATTTAGCAGACCTTTCTGATTCTGATCTACTGGTTCGCCCTGTGCCCGGATGCAATCACATCGCCTGGCAACTAGGGCATTTGATAAGTTCCGAAAACAAAATGCTGTCCGCGGTCATGCCTGGCATCATGCCTGCCCTGCCCGATGGCTTCGCAGACAAGCATAGTAAAGAGAAGGCCAGTTCGGACAACGCGCGTGATTTTCTCACCAAGGCCGAATACATGAAACAGGCTCAAGCACAGCGTCAAGGATCCATACAAATTCTCAATAAACTCACCGATGCTGACCTGGATAAGGAAGCGCCGGAAATGTTGCGATCTTGGGCACCAAAAATTGTGGATGTCTTGAGTGTGATTGGCGGGCATTGGCTTATGCATTCAGGTCAATGGGCGGTGGTGCGACGCAAGATTGGCAGGCCACCGTTGTTTTAACGCAATTGAGTTACGCACGGGTAGCGAACCGAACAATGTCAATACAACCGCAAGCATTTCGCGCTGAGCAGCCTTGTGAGCAGGAGTATGGTGCATTTTATCGCAAGTATCTCCAACTTGTCCCGCAAGGCGATATCCTGCTGACGTTGAGTAAGCAGCTCGAACAGTTCATGACTTTCTTGACACACGTGCCAAAAGGACAACGTCTCCAAAAACATCCGCCTTATACCTGGAGCTTGCATGAAGTACTCGGGCACTTAATCGACAGTGAACGGATTTTGGGTTATCGGGCCCTGTGTATTGCCAGGGGTGAACAGCAATCTTTACCAGGTTTCGATGAAAATGCCTATGTCCTAGCGGGACAATTTGATCGAATGCCTTGGGACCAATTGGCAGAAGAATTTGACCATCTGCGTCGAAGCCATTTGTGCATGTTCGATGGTTTCGATCTAGTGGCCTGGCATCGGCGCGGTCGCGCCAACGATTATGTAATTAGCGTTAGGGCCTCGGCTTTTATCCTCGCAGGCCATGTGGAGCATCATTTGGCCATTATGAAAAAAAGAATACTCATTTGACGCAGGTCATCATTTGTTGTTGCTCTTGTTTGGTTGGATTGTCTGCAATGAGCAAGTTATTAAGTAGATTCAATTCATCAATAAAACCTTGATGTGACGACCCTGTCTTTGGATTGGTAAGTAATCTTTAGTTTTTTTCATAATTCTTCTTGGGCAATTTGCCTCATAACATTCCAGTGGTTAGGATTAGTTCAAATGGCTACTTCGATGAATACTCTCCCCTCATTGAAACATGCTAATGATTCCGCAAAGGGCAATATATCTTTGCCATCACAGACGGAACATTTGTTACAAGCTGCGCGATGGTTATACCTCAGCCTTAATGCCGATGCTGTCATCCTTCTGACTGATCTTGATCTTCACTGGCAAGAAGTCCAACAACTGCTAGGCAATTGCAAACTATTGGTAAGCAGCACGACCGTCAAATTAGGGCAGAAGCTCAAGGAATGCAAAGACCTCATCGTATTGCCGACTGACGCACGGCCAATGCCTATCCGGGAGCGATTAAGCCTTTGTTTGCTGGATGCTCTCACCAGCGAATTGATCCCGTCACAGGCACTTGTCATCGCTCTGTATAATGGTTTAGAGGTAGTTGACGATAAAGAGCATATCGACAGCTTGAGTGTCATTCGATTGGGTGAAAGTTTGGAGCGGTTGCGGGCTCAGGATTTACGCAAACTGGATACGCAAGTCCCCATCGAGACCCTCAAGGCGGTCGTTGATTTAGCCACGGAAATTGGCAGAGAAGGTCGCGAAGGCAAACCGATAGGAACCCTATTTGTGGTTGGTGATACCCGTAAAGTTCTGGGCTTTTCACATCCGTTGGGATTTGACCCCGTTCGCGGCTATCCGCGCAAGGAAAAAAATCTCCGCGATCGTAAAGTCCGCGAAAGCATGAAGGAAATCGCCAAACTAGATGGTGCCATCATTGTCGATAAAGATGGTACAGCGGTTGCAACAGCTCGTTACATTGACGTGCTGTCAGACGGTATTACTCTCAGTAAGGGGCTGGGAAGTAGGCATTGGATAGCAGCGGCCATTTCGAAACGCACTCGAGCCATTGCCGTTGCTGTGAGCGAATCGACAGGCGTCGTTCGCATTTTCCAGAATGGTGAAGTCGTCTTGCACATTGCACCCTATGCGCGACCGATTCTTTGGCGTTCGATACGAGAAACGGATCTGCTTGACCCACAAAATGCGCATCAGCATGGTTAGCCGTTGGTGAACCGAGCCGCTTTCGTTCAAGAGCGGGAATGGTCTCTTCAGCGTACAAGCAAGTCATGGAAACGAGGCAACGAATGCGCCATCTCATTGCAATCCCCATCTACAACGAGCAAAAAACCCTTGTTCAGGTTTTGCAACAAGTTCGCAAGCATGGTGCCGATATCCTGGTCATCAATGACGGTTCGACCGATGGCACTCCCCAGTTACTTGCTGAACAGACCGATTTGAACGTCATCGTCCATCGCCAGAACATGGGGTATGGCGCAGCTCTTCGGTCGTCCTTTGGCTTTGCTTTGGCTCACCATTTCGATGCGTTGATCACCATGGACTGCGACGGGCAGCACGAACCAGAACGCATTCCAGTTTTACTGGAGGCTTTGAACGAAGGCGTTGATCTGGTTTCGGGCAGCCGCTATTTGCGGACCTTTCACCAGGACACCATTCCGCCTGCTGATCGCCGTCATATCAACGACATCATCACACGTGAAATCAATCAGCGTTTCGGCCTGAAACTCACCGACACGTTTTGCGGTTTCAAAGCGTACCGCGTGGCGAAACTGAGCCGTCTGCATATTTCGGAGAATGGTTGGGGCATGCCATTGCAGCTTTGGGTGCAAGCTGCAATGCTAGGCTGGAAAATAGTCGAAGTCGGCGTTCCACTGCTTTATCTAGACCCCAATCGGGCTTTCGGTGGAACGCTTGATCAACCAGAAGAACGGTTAAAATACTATCGCGGTATCATCGAACGCGAAACCACTCACCCGCAAATTGATCTGCACTGCCAGGGAGCCTATTGTTCATGAAGCTCAAGGCACCCAAAGAGCACGGCCAACTGCTCGCGGTACCTGCACTGGAAGCATTTGCCTTTGGTTGCCAAGCCCTGAATAACCATGCGTTTGACAGCACGCCTGTTCTAGGCAAGTCTTTGTCCTATTGGCGGAAAAATGAACAGCTCGAAGTCTTGCAGTTCGCCGAGCGTTTTACACGTGAGTTGACTGCGAACGCCTGCTCATTTCCCAAACGATCCAGTAACGAATTTCTGGTTACGGGACATCAGCCCGAATTATTTCATCCTGGGGTTTGGGCCAAAAATTTCGCAGCGGCTGGGCTTGCCCAAAAACTAAACTGCAACAGTATCAATTTAATTGTTGACACCGATTTGGCTAAAGCCAACATCCTCAAGCTACCTTGGCCAGTAGATCGCCCGCATGCTTCGGAGATTGCTTACGACTTACCTGCTCCGACCCAACCTTACGAAGAGCGATTCATCCAGAATGAAGCTCTATTTCGCCAATTACTGAACACAGGGCCGAGCGAACTATTTGATCCCAAGCGGTTATTCGCATCTTTTTGGTCCAAGACTATACCCCCGGATTCTGAGTCAACAGCCTGGCCCTTGGGTATGCGTTTCGCGCGAGCTCGACGACTGATTGAAGAGTCATGGGGTGCTCATAATTACGAATTGCCTATTAGCCTCTTGGCGAAGACATCCGGCTTTTGTGCCTTTTTTTTGGATCTCGCCCAGAGAGCTATGCTCTTTTGTACAGCCCATAACGATGCACGCCAACAATATCGAAAGCAGCACGATGTGCGGCACGTCAATCAACCGGTTCCGGAATTAATGCATATCGATGATTGGATCGAATTGCCGTTTTGGATTTGGCAGAGTGCTGACCGTCAGCGTCGGCGACTTGCATCGCGTTTAGAGCAAGGAACGATTCATCTGGGTGAAATGACCCATGCCAATGTTCAACCGCTCGGAATAGCTATCGACGCTCATTTTGAGTCAGGCTGGCAGGCTTGGCAACAACTCGCATTAAGTTCATGGAAAATCCGCCCAAGGGCGTTGGCCACAACACTTTTTGCACGTCTGTTTTTTGGCATCAGCTTCATCCATGGACTGGGCGGTGCGCTTTACGACGAAATGACGGACGCCATTATCCGCGCCTTTTATCAAATGGAACCGCCTTTGTTCCTGACCCTGACCGCAACGTTGTTGCTCTCCGATCCAATTGGCTCACGTGCCAGCATTGCTCATGACACTCGAAAACTTAAGCAAGCATGGCGAGACGTTCGCTATAATCCCGATCGACACATCAAAGACATGCCAAAGGAATTGCAGCCTTTAGTGCAAACCAAGCAACAGCTGATGCAGTGGCAGCCGGTTAATCATGCCGAACGGCTTCAGCGTTTTCACCAATTTCGTAACATAAGCAATCAATTACAGCCGCTGGTTCTCGATCAAATACAATCGCTGGATCATGCATTACTTTCGGCTGAATCCAATGATCGGCGTAACAAGAAATGGCAATCCCGAGAATGGGCATTTTGCATCTATCCTGTCCATGATCTGCAACGCTTGCTCTTACCTCTAGCAAAGGTTTAAACCAAACAAGAGCATCATAACACGCTTATGTAGCTATCCAATCGCCAGTCGGCCTTGCCCATTTATTGGGTTACTGAGTATGGTGTTGTGTCAATCGTTCCCAAAAACGGCAAGCAGGGATGCGTGAGCAAGGAATATGAAACTATTCATTAGTGCTGGTGAACCGAGTGGCGATTTGCATGGAGCCAATTTAGCCCGAGCCCTGCGGATGCAGCAACCTGACCTTGCCATTCATGGCTTCGGTGGCGACCGCATGGTTCAAGCGGGTGTGCAACTCATCTATCCACTCTGCAACCACGCAGTGATGGGTTTTGCAGCCGTGCTGGCTGAGCTGCCCCGCTTCATTCGAATTATGCGGCAATTTTCGCTATGGCTGAAAGAGCATCGACCCGATGGCGTGGTCTTGATTGACTATCCCGGATTGCATTGGTGGCTGGCGTCCATTGCGCACAAACAAGGCATTCCAGTCATCTACTTTGTTCCGCCACAAATCTGGGCATGGGCGACCCATCGCGTCAAACGCATGCAAAAGCATGTGGATCTTGTGCTTTGCTCCCTTCCGTTCGAAGCTGAATGGTATGCGCAGCGTGGCGTTAATGCCGAGTACATTGGCCACCCCTATTTCGACGAGATGCATCGTCAAGAACTAGATGAAGACTTCCTTCGTCGCCAAAGCGCATTTCATGTGCCAATCGTCGGTCTGTTGCCTGGCTCGCGGCATAAAGAAGTACAAAAAAATGGTGCCGCTTTAGTGCAAGCGATGGAACGTATTCATAAGGCAAGGCCCGACGTACGATTTCTGGTTGCTGCATACAAAGAGAGTCATGCCGAAATGATGCAGCAGATGCTTGGCCACCAATGTCGTCCTATAGAGATTCACGTCGGCAAAACTGCAGAAATCATCCACCTCGCTCATGCCTGTGCAGCTGTTTCCGGCTCAGTCAGTCTCGAATTGTTGTATCATCTCAAGCCCACCGTCATTGTTTATCACATCAACTCGATCTTAAAGCGCCTCGTCAAAAGCTTTATGCATGTGCCTTATATAACGTTAGTGAATCTGTTGGCTGGTAAAGTATTATTCCCCGAATTTCTCACTTCCTATAGTCCCGACCAAGAAGTGGCTGACCAGATTCTCGCGTGGCTAGACGATGAAGCCGCACGCCAAAGCTTGATAGCTGAGCTTAAATCGTTACGTGACCGCGTTGGTGAGCCTGGGGCATGTCAACGAGCAGCGGCGTCGATCCTGGCCAAAATCAACAACCATTCGCCCTTACGCCAAGCCGCCTAGTGAAGGGCGTTCCGGTGGGTAAATCCCATCTCAGACTTCGCCTATTCCATGGGGCATAAACAAGTCTTGGGATGTCATTCAAACCCCATAGCCCGAACGACGAATACACATTATAATTCAATGTTGAGCCTTTGCAGACTTTCGCGGTTTGACTTTGGCAATGAATCTAATCTCCACCGCAAGGGAAAGAGGCTGGGGAGTCATGTGGCAGCATATGCAGACGCACATCTTATCCTCGGGTTTTCCATCCGCATACGTAGCGCTGTGCATGCGCTCGAAGGGATGGCTCAGCATCTTGAGCATGTTCCTCTGGGCAGCTTGTGCAGAAGCCCAATTGGAGCCACGAGTTCAGGGAGAGTGGATCAATATCTCAGGTGAAATCACTTCCGAGGTCTATAACCAAACCAAGATCGACATTGAACGAGCCATCAAAAATCAAGCTCGCGTGATTGTGTTTCATTTCCAATCTGCTGAATACTCGAGCTTCGGCCCTTGCCTGGACCTGGCCAATTACTTGCTGGACAAAATCGAAGCACGCGTTGATACCGTTGCTTTTGTCGATCGCCCAGTACATGGCAATGTGGTGTTGCCAATTCTTGCATGCAACAAAGTTTATTTGACAACGGCACGAGCTGAACTTCCGGAAGCGAGTCTTGGTTTTAATCAAGCTAGTCTGGATCGGATGCAGCCCATCGATCGAACGAAGATGAACGCCTATCTCCAAATTGCTGAGAGGCGAGGCCGACCTGCTGCGCTGCTACTGAAGATGCTGGATCCCAATCTGGCGGTGTTTGAGTTTGAAGCCAATGGTAAACGTTACAAGCTCGACCCGAACCGTGCCGAACGCTATCAACTGCCGAACACGGTGCTGCTCAATCCGGAAGAGCGGCGATTGCAACCTCAGCTCATTCTTGAGCCGGGGCGCTTGGGCATTTATTCAGCCAAAGAAGCCGAGGCTTCTGGACTGATCAACCGCACAGTAGCCACCGCGCAAGAATTGGTGGAGCGGCTGCGTATCCCGCCATCAGTGCTTAAAGGCAATTTGCTGCACATCACCCAACCTCGTGCAGCGGTCATTCATATCAGCGGCGAGATTGATGGTGGCACCGTTGATACCGTTCTGCGTAAGGTGAAAAAAGCCATCGAGGCAGATAAAGTCAATTGTCTGATCTTGCAATTGGACAATGTTCACGGCGGCCCCAAAAGCGTCGAACGCTCTGAAAAACTGGGACGTGAAATCCGCGATCGTGCCAAAAAAAGCAACGTATTGACGGTTGCTTACATTCCCGAAAGTGCTACAGGATCAGCCCACTATATCACTTTAGCCTGCGATCAGATTGTGCTCGGCCCATCCGCTACTTTGGGCGACTGCAAAAGTTTGGTGTTTGAGGATGTGAGCGGCAAAAGGCCATTGAACGAAAACGATGTGCAACTCTATCGCAATCAGCTCATCCAATTGGCTGAACCGCAACTGTATTCGCCGATGCTGATTCGAGGCTTTTTCGACATCCATTTGGAGCTTGTCCTAGCCCAAGAGCGGTCAACCCCCGACCGTCCCATGGATGCTGGCAACTCGGGTTACGTTTTCTTGCAACGTTCTGAAGTTCGCGGAAACTGGGAGCGTGTTCCGAATGTTCCTGATGTCAAAAAAGCAGGCGAGCTGCTGGTAATGACTGGAGAAACAGCCGTTCGCTGGGGCATGGTCCGTGCCACATTACAAAGCAAGGACATCGATGGAGTCATAGGCATTTACGGCATTCGCAAAGCTGATGTGGTTTTCATGCGAACCGATTGGCTCGATACGCTGGTCATGATTCTTAGGAATGAATTCACAACACTGCTATTGGTGGTGATCGGATTCACTTGCGTCATTCTCGAGCTGAAAGCCCCAGGCACGACCATTCCAGGGGTGATCGCAGCCTTGTGCTTTTTGCTAGTATTCTGGTCGCAATCATGGCTGGCTGGTGAACTGAATGCCTTGGCCATACTCCTTTTCTTGTTAGGGTTAGTGCTTATTGGTGTGGAGGTGTTCATCCTGCCAGGTTTTGGTGTGACAGGGGTGAGTGGCATTGCGCTCATGCTTCTCGGTTTGTCGCTGCTGGTCGTCAAACAGTGGCCTCAAAGTGAAGCGGAATATCTGGTGCTTGCTCAGAAATTCGGCGTTTTTGCCGCTGCCTTGGTGGTGGCGTTGCTTGGTGGCTTCAGCCTGGCTAAGTATTTGCCCAAGATTCCCGTCGCCAATCGCTTAATGCTCAAGCCCTTTGATGAAACAGCCGGTGACTCAGCCATTGGCTTCCCTATGACAATATCGTCCGAATTGTTGGGCGCTTTCGGAACGGCAGTAACGGAATTACGACCGGCAGGCAAGGCTGTCTTTGGCGATCAATACATTGATGTTCTTGCCGATGGTTCTTATATCGACGCTGGCACACGTATCCAGATCATTGAGATTGAAGGCTTGCGGGTCGTCGTGCGCGCGGTGTAGATGCCGTCATAGAGTTTGGTTATCCGCTTTGCGCTTGTAACAACTGAGTTAAGGACCAATTTATGACATGGGCATTGATCTTAATCCTGTTGGGCCTGACTTTGTTGATTATGGAAGTATTCCTTCCATCGGGCGGGTTGTTGCTGATCCTTGCCCTGACGAGCCTGGTCTCAGGCGTAACGATGATTTTTTTCACTCCAGAGTCGGATGGCGGCGGCACTCAAACCGGCCTTGTGGCTATTCTCGGCTTGTTTGTTGCCATTCCCCTGCTGATTGGCATCGCTTTTTACTTTTGGCCTTATACGCCCTTCGGCAAACGCATGTTGCTCAAAGGGCCGACCGAAGATGCGAACCTCTCGCAAACACCGCAAGCCCTCGAATTGGAACAGTTTCGCGGGCATGTCGGCAAAACATTGACACCGCATCAACCCTCCGGAACGACCTTGATCAGCGGTAAACGCTTGGATTCGATGACCGAAGGCATGTTCATCGATGCGAATCAAATGGTCAAAGTCATCAATATCCGCGACCGCTATTTGGTCATCCGGCCAGCTTTGCCGACGGATTTGGAGATTCCTTCAGATTTGCAACTATAATCATGACGCGTTACGATAACATGACTGACTATGCTACAACGTTAAGCCTCAACTAAGGAGAAGACAAAATGAATTGGCTTCTGCTCGCCCAAGCGGCCAAAGATCGAGCTAGCGGTGAATTCAGCACCCCGCTGATCATTGGTTTGGTGGTTGCTGGAATCATTGCATTCATCATCATTCTTGTCTTTTTCAAATACATCAACTTCTGGATTCAGGCTTACTTTACTGGTGCATCCATCGGCATCCTGGATATGATTGGCATGTCGTTGCGGAAGGTGGACGTGGGCTTGATTGTCCGGCAAAAGATTGCTCTCGTGCAGGCTGGCGTGCGTGTCGATACAGGCGATTTGGAAGCCCATTATCTGGCTCGCGGCAACGTCCCCAAAACAGCCGCCGCGGTGATCGCAGCTTTCAAAGCAGGTATCGAATTACCATGGCGCACGGCTGCTGCCATTGATCTCGCTGGCCGTGACATGCTGGACGCCGTTCGTACCAGTGTTAATCCAAAAGTCATCGATTGCCCTGACGCTTCCAAAGGCACACGAACCCTAGATGCAGTGGCTCGGAATGGTATTCAGTTGCGTGTGAAAGCGCGCGTAACGGTGCGCACGAAATTGGAACGGCTGGTCGGTGGTGCTACCGAGGAAACAATCATTGCCCGCGTCGGTCAGGGGATTGTCTCCGCCATTGGTTCAGCCCACGATCACAAGGAAGTACTGGCGAATCCGAGCATTATCTCTCGTGAAGTGCTTAACAAGGGGTTGGATTCTGCGACAGCGTTTGACATCGTATCCATCGATATGGCCGACGTAGAAGTCGGCGACAACATCGGTGCCAATCTACAAGCCGCCCAAGCACAAGCAGATTTGAAAGTCGCCCAGGCCCAAGCCGAACAACGACGTGCGGCTGCCGTCGCCCGTGCTCAGGAAATGAAAGCGTTGGTCGAAGAAAATCGCGCTAAAGTCGTGCTGGCGGAAGCAGAAGTGCCTTTGGCCATCGCCACGGCCATTCGTGAAGGACGCATGGGAGTCATGGATTACTTCAATCTCAAGAATCTGCAAGCCGATACGGAGATGCGTCAGTCGATTGCCCAAGATTCGACTTCCACCATGCGACGCGACACGGATCCCAATCGCAATCCGCCATCATCGGAATAAGGAGCTGCATTGTGAACGATCCAGTCATGTGGATCATTGTGGGTATCGGTTTTGTGGTGTGGCTCGTCAGCACCATCTACAAAAGTGCTGAATCAGCCAAAGCCGCCCCAGGCGCAGCACGCCCCCAGCGTCCGCGTCAAGCCACTTCCGAGATCGACAAGTTTCTGGAGGAGATTAATCGCAGACGTGCGATGCAGCAACAGCAGCAAAACGTCCGACAAGAAGCAATCCTCGCTGAACCTTATATTGAGGAAGCGCCTAAGCCGCCTCCATTGATTCAAGATAAAATCGTTATCGAAAAGCCCAAGCGGATCCCAACCGCACAACCCGTCAATATACCAATTCTGCGAAAAAGCCCCGCGGAAGCACGAAGGTCAAAACCTAAGCCTTCTCGAAGCCGACAAGAAGCGGCTTACCAAGCTCGGATCATCCAACCGGTTGTCGAAGTCAATTACCCGGCAATGCCTGTTCAAGCCCTTTCGCCGCTGACAGAGGCACCCACCACTGCCATGCGCGCCTCGCGGCGTGAAAATGAAAGCATTACAGCCGAGTTACTATCCCTCTTGAAGTCCGCAAATGGAATCAAAGCTGCTTATTTAGTTCATGAAGTGCTTGGCCAACCACGCTGCAAGAAGCAGTTTCAACCTCGTTTCGGGCTGCCCCGATAGTGCTAACGCACGATAAAACGACGACGGCGTGTTTCATTTACCTTTATTATGCATATATTCCTAACGGCTGTGTTTGAACCCCTGCAAGCTATTTGATTGGGTCCATGTTTGCATCGGATGATGGTTTGATTGATTGCAATGGTGGGTTCAATATGCGCAAGGCTTCTTCAAGCATGCTCTTAGCCCCAGGAAAATCCGGCTGCTGACCAATCACCATTTCCAATTGAACCTTCGCTTCCCGATATTGCTTAAGCTCCATAAACACTTTAGCCAATTCCATGCGCCATACCGTACGTGATGATTCCATGATCGTGGCTTGAGTCAAGCTTTTCTCTGCTTCGGTCAACCGGCCCAGCGATACCAATAGGACACCTTGCAAGTAATAGTCCATGCCTGTTTTCGGCGAACCGAGTAGACGCAATGCACGTTCCAGGTGTGGTTTGCGCTTATCAGCCGACTGCGCATCGGGGTAAAGTCTTTGTAGCGCCGCTAAAATCAAATGCGGCTGGTCGGGAACCACCTTGGCCATGATTTCTTCACTACTCAACGAGGACGGTGATAAATGTGTAATGTGTGGATTCACCAATTCTTGCAAGCTTGGCGGCTTGAAGCGTGCTCGATCGATGATGGTTGAAAAGAATGCCGTTGCATCGTATGCATTGGGGTCGAACAACTCCAGTGCACGCCGCCAACTGCGAACGGCTTGTTCGATGTCGCCATCCAGCCATTCTTGCTCGCCGCATTCGTACCATAGATAGGGGTCAAAGGAACGAAGCATTTTGGCACGATAGAGATATACCGTTCGTTTGTCCGCATGTGCCATATCCTGAACATGCTCTGCTAACCGCAAATGCGGTTGCGGAAGCAATGGACAAAGATCACGAACGATCAGAATATGCTGTAAATAATCATTAACTTCAGGAATGCGATTTTTGCTCAGCAACAAATCATCATGTGATCGCCGTACGACCGACATCACTACCGCACCCCAAAATACATCGTCATACCGAGCAATTAAGGGTGAAGCCGTCATTGAGCAAAAAACGCCTGAGGTAATTGATTGCGCCGCGAAATGCATAATACTCCGTTCAGCGAAGCGTCGTTGTTCATCCTGAAGCTTACGCATTTGTACCGTTGCCAAATCCAGTCGCAAATGAGCAAAATCTGGAGCATACTTCAAAGCAAACTCTAAAGACTGGATCGCGCGTTCCCATGCATCGGGCTGTGTGCGTGTTGATTGAATGGCCTGGCTTGCTTGTTTGCGTGCAACGAATGCTAATTGCAATTGTGTGCTGCCACTGATCAAAACACCCGCCAGAGCTAATCCGACTACCAAGCCGACAATGGGAAACAACCCGCGCAGCACGGCGATGTTGGAAGGCTCTGTTTCTATGGTTGTCGACCGTTTATCGTCGCTGTGAGTTGCTTCCAGCGGATCGTTTGCCATGGCTGATATTTGAGCAATGATCACGAGGGTCAACATCAGTATCGAGGGAATGTGCAAGCCGAAATCGCCTATGCTTTGCAAAGCCACTGCGGTAAAACCCATGAATGCCCCCAGAATCAAACCTTGTGATGAACGATTCTGGTATCGGTGGATCCCTCGAAAAGCCAATCGCAATACGGCTGCAACCAACAATATCGTTAAGCCAAATCGCAGCCAACCACCTTCAATCAGTGCTTCTAAATACTCGTTGTGAGCATGACTATGAATCAAAAATGGCTGCCCACCTGGTGGTCGATGGAGAGGTTCGACGAGATAAAAGGTACCATAGCCCGTGCCAGTCCAAAAAAAATCTTTGACCAGTGGCCAAGCAGCTTCCCAAATCGCCAGCCGGTCTTTGAACAATTCACCTTTAAAAATATTGGCATAGCGACTTTCAATGAAATTGAACCCAAACCAACCTAAAAGTAACAAAACCAAAAAGCTGATGCCAAGCACGGTCATCAACGTTTGCATTTTGCGGTCGATATACAATTTGTAACCAACCATGATCGTTAAACTACCAATCAAAGCAATCATACCGCCGCGCGAGAGGCTGCAGACGACGCTGGCTACCATAAGGGTGACCGGAAACAATAGCCAAAGAAACCTGCTATCTTGAAAATAATCAAGCCAGGAGCGCTGATACATCAATGCCGGCTTGTTTTGGCCTGCGCTCCATGCGGATTCGGATGCTTGCCATCGTGATAAATAATGATCTTGCCGCCTTTGCCTGATACTCATCAGCAAACCAATGCCAAGCCCAATACATAAGTTTAGGTAAAAAGGATAGTGATTTCGGCAAATGAACGGACCAAACACCGTTCCCGATTCTGGGCTTGGACTTGGAATCGTCCAATAAAGCTTCGAAAAATCGCTAGTTGCAAATTGCATGAGCGCGAGAAAAGCGAGCAAACACCCATTCACAACTGAAGTTATGCATAATCTTCGGAGGGTCTCGGGTGACGCGGCATTGTTGCGTACGGTCATATAAAAAAGAAATACCGCCAAGATTTGAATAAGCATCATACGCGATCCAACCGGATAACGGCTGATGGTTTTCTGGGGTAACAAGTCGGGGCTATATACTGACGCAGGCGGATTGTTGAGCGTCTCTTTTTGCTCCGGTGTCAGATCTTGCTGAAGTCGCATTCCGGCTGGCGTTAGCCAATTCAGAATGGAATCGGGTAAGGGCATGATCTGTATCATGCCGACCATGAACAGGCCGCCTAGCAAAAATGGGATGCTGCAGCGTCGCCATTCTAATCGGCCTTCGATAACGGTTCGAATTCCCCACAACACCACAAGCAATCCAACAACCCAATATAGAAAGAATTCAAACGGCTCCACACCCCCAAAAGCCCATGGTGATGCAGCAACCGTCAGAAGAATGATACCCTCGATCAAGGCTTTGATCTTTTGACCAACCCAAATGCGCGTGGACAAAGTGGTTGTTACCCCCCTGCCTACCATATGCAAAAACCTTTGATTGAGTTCACATCAACGAAACAAAAAACTTCCAGATTCCTTTGTTCAAGAAACCCGGAAGTCTTTTTATCAGGACATCAAAATGGCTCGACTTGGCACCTCGGACTAAATGCCTGTAAAAGTGAACCGGTGGGGCGACGAGTTTTGCCAATACCCATTGGCAGTCTTTTCATAGACAATCTGAATCGTCACGCGATAGTTGCCACCGAGAAACAAACCTGTGCTCGTGCTGTCATCCCCTACTGAACCGATGGGTAAGCCATATCGATTGAAATTGACCGGAGGTATGTTGAACGGTGGAGGATTATTGACATTGTAAGGAGTGATATTAACCGTAACCCGAATACGACCATCACCCAATAGCGAAGTGAATTGACGCCTAATCGTAACCAATTCCGATGCACCATTGACACGAAAGTCACGCACAGCGGTAACCGTCAAAGAACCTTCATTTGCAGCGTTGAAGGTTCGCATATCGATTTCCAAAAATCCACCACGAATATTGTCGCCACTTAATACGCCAGCCGGGTTGGGAAAGATCGGCCCACCCGTTGGCCCTTGAAATACTTGCCATTGACCCAGAAAAGTCAACGCAAAGCTTGGCACAGGAATAAGAAAGATGATGGTTGCAAGGAGCAACAACCACTTTGAATATCCGCGCTTATCTACGGCAACATTCGCCAAATCACCCATTATGAAATTCCTCTCGACTGAATTACCCACCCAAGATGAAGCCGGTAATGAGAATGAACGATCAATGGGATTAATTTAGCGATTTTTCCCAATCAAAGCAAACAACTTTTTTCAGTCCTGAATGAAATTCCTATGTAGCTTAGAGTAATGTACACAAGAACATGTTTTTCGACTGGATTTCATCAAAGCAATTCAATCTAATCTGCCTTAGTCCAAATAGAATGAACATTCTTCTTGGTTCGTGACTCTCATTAGTCTATCGAGGTTGATTTCTACCAACTTTCTGGCAGGTAAAGCATGGTTGACCCTTCGCATGCCATTGAATGCCGGCAACTTTTTAAGACCTATAAGAGCAAACCGCCCGTGCAGGCAGTTCGGGGTCTGGATTTGACCGTTTCCCTGGGCGAATGCTTTGGCTTGCTCGGCCCCAATGGGGCGGGCAAAACGACCACCATTGAAATCCTAGAAGGGCTCCTTACTCCCGATGCAGGCGAAGTAAAAGTACTAGGCATGACCTGGCAAAAACAGGCCATGGATATTCGTGAACGCATTGGTATTTCACTACAAGAAACGAAACTGTCCGAAAAGCTAACGGTGCTTGAGACCGTCACCCTGTTCCGAAGTTTTTACCAATCCGGCATCAAACCGCAAGCAGCTTTGGAACAAGTCGAATTAACGGAGAAAGCGAAATCGTTAACCGGCAAACTATCTGGCGGGCAAAAGCAGCGTCTGGCTGTTGCCTGTGCATTAGTCGGCAATCCGGATTTGTTGTTTTTGGATGAACCCACTACAGGACTAGACCCGCAATCCCGTCGGCAACTATGGGAAATCATTCGCACTTTGCGTCAAAAAGGCCGAACGGTCCTCCTCACCACTCATTACATGGACGAAGCTGAACGCCTATGCGATCGGATCGTCATTGTCGATCACGGCAAAGTCATAGCCGAGGGAACACCGCGTGCCCTCATCGCCAGCATTGGCGGTGAACATATTATCGAAATCACTTTGGATTCACCCATTTCCCCTCCGCATCAGGATCGAATGCTCAAATTGCCTTCTGTGCAATCGATTCGCACTGACGATGGCCATATCGCACTGACAGTCCATGCGCCGCACGTTGCCATACCGGCTCTATTGCATTTTCTGAATGAACACCAGTTGCAATTGACGAACCTCGTCACACGGCATACCAGCCTGGAAGATGTGTTTGTTACGTTAACTGGTCGACATTTACGAGATGAAGGAAATCCATCAGCATGAGTGATCAAGCAACGACTGTTCCGAAGCCCTTTCCGGAAGTCAACCAGCGCCGCTATTTCCCTGTTTGGGAAATCACCAAAGCCAGGCTGAAAGAGTTCTTGCGTGAACCGGAAGCCATTTTTTGGGTGTATGGTTTTCCTATCCTCATGACAGTTGCCTTGGGTATAGCCTTCCGCGAAAAGGGAGTGGAACAATTCACGGTGGATATTGCTTCCAATCCAAAAGCGGAACAACTGGCGCAATGGCTCAAAGAAGATCCAAACCGGTTCAACGTGCAAATCAATGATCGAGCGACATTCCTTAAAAGGCTGGCTGAAAATAAGACCGCTTTGGTGATACAACCGAGCGAGCAGAGTAACGCGCAGACTAAGTTGCAACTGACTTATTTGTTCGACCAGAATCGACCTGAAAGTGCTTTAGCCCATCAGACCGTCGACGACTTTTTGCAGCGAAAAATGGGACGAAAGGATCCGATGGGTTCGAAAACTGAGAATTTCCAACAAGCTGGAGGTCGTTACATTGATTTTCTGATCCCAGGTTTGCTCGGCATGGGTTTGATGGGTGGAGGCTTATGGGGTTTGGGATTTGTCACGGTGGACATGCGCATTCGCAAGTTGCTCAAAAGATTTCTCGCAACCCCCATGCGACGGAAGGATTTTCTGCTTGCACTGATGATCAGCAGGTTCCTGTTCATGATTCCAGAAATCCTGATCTTGCTTAGTTTTGCCTATTTCTTTTTTGGGGTTACGATTCATGGTAGTGCGCTGTTGCTCTTGTTGGCCGTTATTGTTGGCGCGATGGCGTTTGCAGGACTAGGTTTGCTGGTCGCTAGTCGGGCTAAAACTATTGAAGCTGTTTCCGGGCTTATGAATCTAGTGATGCTGCCCATGTGGGTATTATCGGGTATCTTTTTCAGTTCGGATCGATTCCCGGAAGTCGTCCAGCCCTTCATCCAAGCTTTGCCATTAACGGTACTGAACAATGTACTGCGCGGTATTATCAATCAAGGTCAAACCTTAGCAACGGTTGGCCCAAGCCTCCTCATCCTGGCAGCCTGGGGCATTTTGACCTTCTTGATTGCCTTGCGTATTTTTCGCTGGGAATGATTGGTTCCGCTTGCCAAAATGCTGCCCTTTGTTAAGCTTCGTGAAAAGCCCTCCCTTAAGGATGTGGTGGGGGCCTTTTATCCAATTGTCTTGGACAGGTGCACGATGCACAAAAAACCCTTGATTTCCGTGATCATGCCCGTTCGCAATGTCCCTGAACGATTTTTGGCACCAGCGATTGAAAGCATCCTAAACCAGTCCTTTCGTGATTTTGAATTCCTCATTGTTGACGATGGTTCAACAGATGACACATTCCAACGTCTAAGACGATTCGCTGATGCCGATGAACGGATCAAATTGTTTCACACCTCGGGTGTAGGCATCCCAGCGGCACTGAATTTGGCTATTCAGCATGCAGAAGGAATATATCTCGCGCGGATGGATGGTGATGATATTTCCACCCCTGATCGCTTCGCGGAGCAAGTCGCCTATCTCAATGCCCACCCTGAATGCGTGGCCGTGGGAGCCGACGTGCTGATGATCGATCCACAAGGCGATCCGCTAACGCGTTTGTGGACCCACCCCCGGCATGAACACATTGAGAAAGCGTTTCTCTTTGGCATGGGTGGCGCCATTGTGCATCCGTTGGTCATGATGCGACGAGAAGCCGTCCTTGCCGTTGGTATGTATGACTCTCGTTTCAAATATGCCGAGGATTTAGACCTGTTCCTGAAGCTTTGCGAAGTGGGAAAGGTAGCCAATATTCCCAAAGTTCTGTTGCACTATCGGCAACAACTGCAGTCCGTTTGCCACAATCGTTTGCCCGAACAAGCCGCTTTAGGGCATCAAATCATCATGGAAGCCAGGGCCAGGCGTGGATTGCCGTTTGAGGACATCATGTTGCCAACCACACGGATGATGCCGCCGGGGCTTTACCATTTTCGCTGGGCCAAGATGGCATTCTTCGGAAAACACTATCGTACGGCACGTAAGCACTTTTTCAGAGCATTATGGCGGATGCCTCTGGAATTAATGCCCTGGTTTCATTTCGTCAGTTATTATGTGCGTCGCCGCTTTCGCTCCAAAGTACTGAAGCGTCCGGTTACCCCCAGGCCGCGCTTCGGAGCTAATCAACCCCGTGACTTAGAAACGACTCATCTCGCTAACACGAATACAGAACAAAAGCACGCTGCTTAACGAGCCAGGCTTGTCTTAATACACCCAAGGAGGGAACCTCATCGATGGGCGCTTATGCAGCATGGTTTGATGATCGGCTGGCCCAGGGGCTCGTGACATCTCCTTCTAAGCCATTCTGGGTGCATTGCGGGGAGGGTTTGCTTCGCAGTTGGCACTCATTGGTCAAAAGGTTTGTTTCAAGTAAGCGCGTTATGCTGGTTGCTGACTTTGAAGCTTCCGAACAACAAATGACCTTCCGTTTTGGTGGCCCGGTACGATTACACACATTACCATGTCAGCCTAGGCACCAAATCACTGAGACCGCTTATGTCAGTATCGATCCTGGCTGCAATCCCATGCGGTTTGGTGATGCACTACAACAGGCCAGGCGGTTGCACCTGGATACCGTTGCTTTCTGGTTGCCCTGGGATCTCATTCGTGGCCAAAGTCTGTTGCTGCTGTATCGAAATGGGTTTCGCTGGTGCTGGTTGGCCTTCGGAAGCAATACCCTGTTTCTACCCCTGTGGATACTTCTGGCATTTCGCTTTCTGCTGCTGTTATGTGCACGCTATTGGCCAAAGGAAAGCCTGAAAGAACAGTCCCTGCAACAGGCCCAAGCCATCATCGATGCGCAACCCCAAACGCCACGTTTGCAGCACATCCCTGGCAAACCGTGGAACATCGCCTATTTCATGAATTTTGCTTGGGAGTTTGGGGGCATCCAAAGGCAAATCGCCATCGTATCCCAAAAGCAGATCGAAGCAGGCCACCATGTAGAGATTCTGTGGCAAACCCTTTATCAAGTAAAGGAACTCAAAGGCAAGACGTGGATACCACAATCCATCGGCGCAGAAACCGTTGCCAAGTACTTTGATCCCAGATTTCCCGCTGCGTGGTTTGCACGAGGACTCAATGAGGCTGCACTAGCAGAGCTACCAAAAGATTATCGCGACACGGTGATTGATTTAGCTGGCGAATTGATGCTGCGCAACGTGGATGTATTGCATTGCTGGAGCGATGACGCCAATCTGGTCGGCATGCTGGCTGCTCGGTTGGCAGGCATTCCCGTCGTGGTGATGACCATTGCTTCAGTGGCCCCTGCCCGGCAGCCGCATCGCTTACGGTCATGGACGAAATCCTGGTATCGGGTTGCCCTACATCAAAAAGGGGTCCAAGTCGTCAACCTTTCACAGATTGGCGTCGAAGAATATGCCGAATGGCTCGAAGAACCCATGGATCGCTTCCGTGTTATTCGCTTGGCTTTTTCCACACCAGCCTTGCCTGAGAACGATCAGCTTCAATCATTTCGTCAACACCATAAGCTGAATGACCAAATACCCGTAATTGGTGCCGTGTTCCGGCTAGAACCCGATAAGAGGCCATTAACCTTTTTGGATGTTATTCATCGTGTCAAGCTCACTCTGCCCAACCTGCGGGTGCTCTGGGCAGGTGGCGGCTCGATGCAAGCCTTGGTTGATGCCAAAATCGTGCAGCTCGGACTTCACGACACCATCATTCGCTTAGGTCAACCAGCCGACATTCTCACACCGCTCGCTGTTGCCGATGTGTTCCTGATGGTTTCTGAAGTAGAAGGAACACCGAACGTCGCTTTGGAAGCCCAATATGCTGGCGCGGTACCGATCTTAACAGACGTAGGCGGTTGTCGCGAAACCATGGTCCCTGGCCAAACAGGGTTGGTCATTGCCAAAGATGATGTCGATGGGATTGCATCAGCCGTCGTAGCGTTACTGCAGGATCATGCTCGACGTCAGCAAATGGCCGAACGTGCCAGGAAATGGGTTATCGATCAATTCAGTGTAGACAAAATTTATGGTGAGGTTAACGATCTATATCACTCGCTCTTTCTTCAGAACGTACCACCTCTGCGTCAAAGTGCTTAATATTAGGAGTTTCCTCATAGCGGTCGTTGATTGAAGATGCTCGAGCAATACTCAGGGCATTCCCTGGGTTGCAAAACCAAATTGGTGTGCTCTTGTGATATCTGGGTTGGTCCAAACATCCATTTGGCTTGCACACTCAGCAATGTTGTGAAAGCCCAATTGCTTTCCATGTAGCAAAACGGCACGGTCTTTTTGTAATTTGGGCCTGAGTTTAGCTTCCCAGCGGAACCATACCGGCCAACGATTAATCGTTTCCCTTAAACGAGTGCGCACCGATTTCGTCTGCTGCCTCTGAAAGGCTTGCTGCACTTTCGTTCGAATCTCATCCGGTTGAGCAGCTAGCGTTGCGTTGAATTCTTGTTCCAAAGCTGTAACATCCAGTCCACGCTCTTTAACGGCCTGAATTTCATTGAAACAATTGATGAAATAGCGTGTCCAGTTGAGCTGAAATCCGGTCGTATTTTCAGTCAAATACTTCTGGACCATTAGTAGGGATGATGCAAACAGGTTGCTCCACAACCGCATTTGCATAGGAACTCCATGGAGTTTTTCATCGGCTGATACGAGTCGTTGAACAGCCTGGAGATTTTGCTGCATGACAGCGGAGGAAAAGGACCCCTGCCACCACCCATATAAGGACATGGGTCGATCGATGTAGACGTATTTTTCAGCAAAACGCAAAATCATCGTGCTTGTAAAATGATCCCCTAACCCCGATGGGAACAAGCAATCTAATCGAGCACGGACTTTGTCTAGTAAGTGGCGATGATGTATAGCATTAGAGAGATGAGGCCAGCGCACGGTTGCAACTGTTTGAAACGCTTGTTCAAGTGTTTCGTAAGCAGAGCAAACCTTAATTTCACCAGTGAACGGCAGCAGTAAAAGGCTGTTGCAACGATTGGCTTCGGGCCACGAGGGGTGAAAATAGTTGCCATATCGCCAAACCACTAAGGGTACTTGATGTTCATTCATTCTGTTCCAAGCTTGGCTTAAACAATCACGACTAAAGGCATCGTCATCCCCCAAAAACGTGATGTGCGTTGCCGTCGCATGTTGAGCAGCAAACTCCCAACTTTCACGCATGCCTAACGGCTCGGGAGCGCGGACATATTTGATGCGTGCGTCGCTTTGTGCAAGCGATTGACCCCATGACTGCGTGCCGTCTTCTGAACAGTTATCGCTCAGGACAATCTCCACATCTCGGAACGTCTGTGCTTGGACACTTTGAACAGCATGGCGGAGCAAATGCAAACGATTACGCGTCGGCATGATGACAGATATCTTTGCCGTCATGATAACCTCCGACCTTTAGTGAAGATGCCACCTTCGCATAAGTTGGGTTCCAAGGCAAGTTCGGCTAGGCATCCGTCAGCACTTTTGCTAGACTTCCGGGCCTTAGGCGAATGGAATGCTTTTGTTCAATATGTTTGAGGAAATGGTCATGTCCCAACGTGAAAGTATTCGCCAACAACTGCTCGTCATTGTGGAGAACGAGACTGGCCAAGTACCGCCTCCCTTGGAAGATCACATGAAAATTCGGGAGGAGTTGGGTTTAGATTCGGTCGACATCGTCAGCCTCGTGATGCAAATTGAAGGGCATTATCGTATCCGGTTGGCTCAAGCCGAGCTGATGCAATCCCAAACTGTTGGCGAACTACTCTCGTTGGTTGAAAGTAAATTGCAATCGCCAAACCAACAAGACAAGCAAGCTGCGTAGTTTTGAAGTCAACACTGTTGGTTTTTTTCGCAAGCAGACCACGCGGTGGTGGTTACCCGATGCAAGGACGCAAACGTGTCAACCATCTCTTCAAATCAAGCCGGTATTGGCTTATTAGCAAACGCTTATTTGCAAGCTGATCACGCATCCATGCTTGAAACACGAAAACGGCCCGGTTTGTATCGAGGTCAGCCGCTCCCAGCATCCGTACTCAAGAATATTGATGATCAGACCATGTTGGGACTGGCTGCCGTTTTGGTAGCCATCGAGCGGTTACCAGATCCTACAATTGATTTGACCGATTGGGCGATATTGGGCAGTCCGCGTTTTATCTCACGCATCAACCTCATTGATCAGTTCAAAAAATTCAAAGCCGATGGTCCTTGGACTGCTTCACCCCATAGTATTCCTCATCGTTGTTTGCATTCGGTTTCAGGCACCATCAGTCAAGCACTTAAAATTCATGGCCCCAATTTTGGCAATGGCGGCGGCCCTGGCGGTTACCTCGAAACCATCTTATCAGCCATCAGTCTTCTCCAGGCCGGCGAAGCTCCAGGTGCTTGGGTGGTTTGTACCGGTTATGACCCTGAACCTTATTCCGACATTTTGCTGCGAAACGGCTGGCGGCTACATGCTTTAGCCATGGCTTTGGTGCCCGATGCATCTGCGGAAGCGAAGTGGCAGTTGCGAGTTCAACCTGCAGCTCCAGCCAATACGAGTAACGCTATTGAAGACCTGCTTCCGAGCCAACTGGAAGTTTGGCATGGGAAATGGTTTAACCCCAACACTTCGGGTTCATTGTTTGAACATCAACCATTCCAATGCACGATGGTTGGCGGGTTAAGCCTGCAATGGCATTGCAATGCCTCAAGTCCTCAACGGTCGTCTCGGAAACATGCCGCCTGATGATGGTGCCCAAGGATCTTGCTATGGCCAACGATGCTGTTTGGATGACTGGTGTTGGAATGGTAACCCCTTTGGGTCATTCATTTCAAGAAGTAGGCGGACGCTTATTCGCAGGTCAATCAGGCATCGAGCGTGTTGATTCATTTGATGTCTCACAACATCCCAGCCAAATTGCCGCACAAGTCAAAACGATTCCCGTGCCCACGGAGTGGACTGCCGACTCATTCACAACTATGCCTCGATTGAATCAATGCTCCCTTTGGTGCACGGCTCAAGCTCTCAAGGATGCAGGCCTTTGGGAAAGTCGCCATCGACTCCGCATTGGTATCGTTCTTGGCGTCGGTGCTGAATGGGGTATTGCATGGGAAAACGACTTTTATCAGGATGGTCAACAAATCCATGATGGGAATGGTGAGAGCAGATCACTCGTTCAGCAATTACGGCACCATTTGCAATTGTCCGGGCCAGTGCACACCGTCTCCGCTGCATGCGCGAGCGGCAACATCGCTTTTGCTGTCGCCAAGCGTTGGCTCGAAAATGATTGGGTTGATGTTTGCTTGGCGGGGGCCTGCGATATGACCATCACCCCCATGTCATTGGCTGGATTCGGCAATTTAAGAGCGTTGTCTCGGCGCAATGATGAACCCCAGGCTGCTTCCAGACCATTTGATAAGGACCGTGATGGCTTTGTTGCTGGCGAAGGAGGAGTCGTTTTTCTTTTGGAAAAAGCAACCTCGGCCCGGAAGCGTAACGCTCACTGCTATGCCGCAGTTGCTGGCCTGGGTATGCGTAGCGATGCCTATCACATGGTTATTCCCAGCCCGCACCCGGAACCAGCCGTCAAAGCGATGCAAATGGCATGCTCGGAAGCTCAAATCGACCCGCAAACACTGGATTACGTTAATTGCCATGCCACCAGCACACCCGTTGGTGATCAGGCAGAAGCACGCGTTCTACATCAGGTTTTAGGTTCAGCGGTGGATCGCATTCCTGTCAGTTCGACTAAGAGCATGACTGGCCATATGTTAACAGCAGCGGCGGCTTTTGAAGCCCTAGCTTGTGTGCTGGCTTTGGAACGGCAAGCGGTCCCACCGACGATCAACTTGGATCATCCTGATACCGAATGCCAGCTTTGCCATGTCCCCTGGACTGCCCAATCAAGGCAGCTTCGCGTCGTTGCGTCCAATTCCTTCGGCTTCGGTGGCAGCAATACATGTCTGGTTCTGAAAGCAGCTTGAGACTTGAATGCAATTCTATCTTATTCACATCTTTCACCATATTTGACTCATTATCCTAGGTTCGCTGGCCAGATTCGTTAATCTCGTCACAACCCTTTTACCGATCAAAGTCATGCATGATGCTCTGTTTGCATTTTGCATGATTTGATTGTTGATGGTTGAGGAAGCGTGCTATGCGACCCAGGCTGGCAGTATGGTTGTTTGGCATGATTGTACTCCTCCTTCCAGGGTGTTTGTCGGGGTACATCGCGAAAAACGTCTTTGTTGATCCAATGAAATATGACTACCACATTGACAACCTATTCCGCTGCGTACGTGATAAGAAGTGGGCTGAATTAGCCTGGCAACGCGTCGAAGAAACCACCCCTTACCCATTAAGCAAGCACTATCGTCGTGGCTTTGAAGAAGGGTTTCACGATTATTTGAATAATGGCGGCAATGGTGAACCACCCCTGTCGCCGCCGCGCAGGTATTGGGCGTTGTTCTATCAATCACCCGAAGGCAGCGAAGCCATTCAGGATTGGTTTGCTGGTTTTCGGCATGGGGCAGCTGTTGCTCGCGAATCGGGTTATCGGGACCTGATTATCATCCCGACCTACATGCCAGCCAAGGATCCAACGGATTCCATGCGTAACGCCAACAAAACAACCGACAAGAATGGTGCACCGGTCGTTCACCCATCGGAACCGAACTCGACTACAGAACTGAAAACTCCCGACAACGCAACGCCACCCAAGCAGGTTGAGCCGAAAAAGAACGAGTTGGAAAAACCGAAAGACCTGACACCACCGAAGCTTGAGAAGCCAAAAGCAGAAGGCCATTCCGATATGCCGAAACGCCCGGTCGATCAACCTGAACCTCCTAAGAAACCAGCACCACTGATGGAAGAATCGCCGTCCATCTTGCCAACCATGCATAAGCACGGCGAATCGGATTAATCGCTCGAATGTGATTCGTTACGGCATTCAGGCATAATCGTTCATTCGCCGGGGAGAACCCCATGTTGTTGCGTCGCCATCAAACCTCGATCTTCAGCCACAAGCTGTCCAAACGGCCATGCCAGCCTTGGACCGGTTGGCTCATGTTTCTGGTGCTTTTATACGGTGTGGTTGGGTGTGCTGCTTTCTCAAACCCCATAGCCGATGGTGTGCCGGCGAATCGTGTTCCTCCGCAGTTTCTTGCGAAACCGAAAGAAGAGCAAGTCTCTGTCCCGCTCAACTTGTTGCAGAAAAAACAAGACACGGATATTCGCATTTATCCTGGTGCGATTCTCGGTGTGTTTGTTGAAGGCATCCTGGGCGAACCCAAACAGCCTCCGCCTGTTCAAGTTGGTGATGGTCGATTACCCCCATCCATTGGCTATCCGGTTGTCGTCCGAGAAGATGGCACCATTTCCTTGCCGTTGTTAGACCCGATCAATGTGAGTGGGAAAACGGCCGCTGAAGCCGAGAAGCTTATTGTCAAAACGTTAACGGATCGTGGTTTTCTCGCAGATAAAACACGCGTCATCATTACCCTCCAGCGGGAGAATCAGAATCACATCTTAGTCTTACGTCAAGATGCAGGTGGTGTTACTTTCAGTGGAGGCTTATCCAACACCAAGCGGGGCACCGGTTTCCCATTGGACTTGCCCAACAGTGAGAGTGATGTTGCTTCCGCACTGACACGCACTGGCGGTTTACCGGGCTTGGATGCTACCAATGAAGTGATTGTTTTGAGAAGAAATAAAAAGCATGAGCAATTCCCCACGATCATGCCTGATATGAAAGCAATCGCCAGAGATAAATCGGGCAAATTGGCTAACCAATTCGGCTTCCATGTGGCACGCATCCCACTCAGACTCAAACCAGGTGAAGAGTTGCCGTTTACTCAAGATGATGTCACTCTCCAAAGCGGTGATATCGTGTTCATCGATTCACGAGATACGGAAACGTATTATGTCGGTGGCATCATACCGCCCAACGAAATCGTATTACCGCGCGATTATGATCTCGACGTGGTGGAAGCAATCGCTCAAGCTCGTGGTGCATTGTTCAATGGTGCTTTGGGCGGTAACAATTTCACCGGTCAGTTCATTGCTGCAGGTATCGGCCAACCGTCACCCAGCCAATTGTCGGTGATTCGACGTATCCCAACTGTTGGTGAAATTCGCATTCGTGTTGATTTGAATAAAGCGGCACGCGATCCCCGTGAACGGTTGATTGTCATGCCAGGTGATATTCTGATCTTACAAGAAACGCTCGGTGAGTCGTTTACGCGTTACATGACTTCCGTGATCTCGTTCAGTGGTTTTTCAACAATACTAAGTACACCCACTTCTGCGATAACCGGAAGCAGTCGTTTTCCGTAATCATTGCTCGCCATTAAGCGAACCACCAAAGGGCGGAAATGCATCCGCTCTTTGCTTTTTGTAGCAGTTGTAAATAGCTCCAGGACCAAAAGCATCTCACCGATTGGACCAAAAGCTGGGAAGCCATTGCCGCCAGCTTTGTCTTTGGACAGGTGGCAACTTCAGTGGCAACCCTTGCAAAATGGCCATGCCATTGATGGAACATATGCGGTCGGCTTCTGCTTCACCCACCCAGTTGGCAATCGTCATATAGGCTTCGCGCATGAGCGGTGGACGTCGATGAGGCGAATGCCCGTCAGAGCCTAATACATGGACCATTCGCCTGCGGAACCATTCGCGTAATGCCCGAGTTGCACGACTGGACTGTGCCTGGACGACATTGGCTGAGGACACCTGAAACAAGCAACCCAGCTCCAACAATGCCTCAGCCTGCCTGGGTTCGAAGAGCAATTCAGGGACTTGCTCAGGATGTGCCAATATTGGCCTCAGGCCGTATTGTGCCATGGACATAATGCAATCGCGTAAATCAATGAACATGCCATGCGGCATTTCAATAAATAGATACTGCCTGCGATCAGCTATGCTCAGAAAGTAATCCTTCTCCAAAAAGTTCGCCATAGCTGGTTGCACCATGACTTCTGCTCCAGGTGCAATCAATAACGGCAGTTCCTCATTTCGAATGGCGTGGTTTAATTCAACAATTCCAGATCGAATGATCTCTGGTGTAACATCAGGATAGCTGTCATTTTGATGTGCTAAGCCATGAACTGCCCCCACGCCCTCTGCCAATGAGATGCGACACATGGCCACGGCGTCTTCCAAGCGTCGCGGCCCATCGTCCACGCCCGCAACCAAATGACAATGCATGTCAACCAAGGGGAGCATCGTTCAAATCCATGGAAATAACAAAGCTCGCCCGAGCCGTACCGCCCAAGCGAGCTTCATTTCAGTTGGCTTTGGGAATGTCATTTTTTCCCGAACAAGCGGTTGAAAAATCCACCGTTGCCTGATGACTCGGGGGGTTTCTGCGTCTCCGTTGGGGCGACCACTGTACCCGTACTGCTGCTGGTGGCTCGTTTTTTCGCATCGTCGCCTTCGTTATAGTAGTCGTCGCCATAGGGAGCATAGTAACGATCATAGTAATCGTACTTGTATTGGTAGTTGCCGTAATCGTAGTTGCCATACTGGTAGCCATAGTTATAGCCGTAGCCATAACCATAGCTGCCGGTGAATAGATTAATCCCGTTCACAACCACGCCCAGGACATTAGCCCCGAGAGAGTTTAAAACGTCCTTGGCCCGTTCTGCAACGGGACGACCGTTCTTCGCCACGCGTATGGTCAACAACACACCATCCACACGCGGCGCAACCACGCAAGGATCGGTTACCACAAGCAATGGAGGCGTATCGATCAAAACGAAATCAAACTGTTCCCGCAGCTCGTCAATCAATTCCTTGAAACGCAACGAAGTCAACAATTCGGCAGGATTCGGCGGAATCGGGCCGCACGTCATCAGCATCAAACCAGGGATCATCGTTTGCTGAATGGCATCGCGTAACTCGCATTGGCCAGTCAAAACCGATGTGAAGCCGATGTCATTGCTCAAGCCAAACACTTTATGGATGCGCGGACGCCGAAAGTCTGCATCGATCAAAACAATGCGTTTACCTGACTGAGCGATGGACACAGAAAGGTTAGTTGACAGAGTCGTCTTGCCATCACCCATATTGGGGCTTGTGATTTGGATGACTTTGTGACCTTCGCCGCGCGTGTTGAAATACAGAGCCGTCCGAACGGCACGGAACACTTCTGCTTTGCGCGACTTGGGCTTGTAGTAGGTGCAAAGAATGGGGTCAGGTCCTGCCACGCCTTCGGCCTTGGCTTTTTCCTCTTCCTCTGAAAGCAAGGAGGGGATGTGGCCCAAAACAGGGAGGTTGAGACGACGGCGAATTTCTTCGGGACTGCGGAAACTCTTGTCGGTGATGTCCGCGAGATAGGCCAATCCAAAGCCCAGAGCCAGACCCAGAAAAATCGCAATGGCAAACACCGTGAAGGCTTTCGGTTCGACCTGTGCACCCAAACTAGGTGGAGCGATCAAATCGGCCTTAAAACCGCCCGTGTCCTTGGACAGGTTAAAGCGATTCATCAAATCGATGGCTGTATTGTAGAGCTTCTGCAGATTATCCTTGTTGCGGATGATTTCCTCTTCTTCCAACTCTAACGGAACTTCGATTTTGGCTCTTTCCTGCACGAGTGCCAATTGATCCTCCCAAAAGCGAACGACGTTGCCCAACTTCGCCAATTCGAGTTCTTGAGCACGCAGTCCGTTCAAAAGGGGATTGTCTTCCGTTTGCTGTGTGACTGCTTGATTTTCCGTTGAGTTGGGGTCATTTGATTTCAGAGGATTGATCAATGGCTTTTGCGTTTTCTGGCCATAATCACGGTAAAATTGAATGCGTTTCTCAAGGTTTTGTACGATGGGATGATTCGGGCCGTATTGCGTAAGCAGTTCCTGCTTGGCGATTTCGAGGTCCATGATTTTGTCTTGAATAGCCAAGGCGGAATTTTGCCGCATGTTGTCGCCCGTCATACGGGTGATTTCCATGGCCAGCAGCAGCAAGGCAGCCTGCGGTTTGTCGCTTTTGAGGGCAGCTTGGATCGTCGCCAAGCCGATTTCAAGCTCCTTGTATTGCCGACGTTTGTTGAGCAACTCTTGCTGAACTTGTTGCAATTCCATGATACGCGCATTCAGGCCATCCCGGGTTCGCGAAGCGACGAACGGATATCGTTTCCGAAATTCCCGATGTTTTTCATCCAACTGACGCATTTGCCGATTCAAAATGTCCGAAGCATTCTTGAATTGGTCATACATCTCACCGCTGACTTTGTTGTATGTTTCTTCCAGGTAATCCTGATAGGCTTCGTAAATGCACTGTAAGACCTGGCTGCAATCGGTTGGTTCACTGCAACGGAACGACATGGTTAGCACACTGCTGCGCGTGCTGCCTTCGCCCGTGTTGCGTTTGACATCCAATTCACCTTGAATGGTGTTGATAATTTGTGCTTCGTCCATATTCTGGAACGACTTAAGCGTCTTGATGCGATCGTTTCTTTTCACCGCCTTGCCAATCATCATGGGGCTTCGAAGCAAGATGGTGTGAGTGACCAGGTAATCCTCGAGGTAAGACGTCGCGGCTTCGCCCCCAAAAGCCATCATCTCTGGACGCTTTTTAAGCACCAGAATTCCCGCTTCAGAACGATAGACGCGCGGTGCTTGGGCATAGTAAAAAGAGCCGAGCACGATCGCTATGATCAATGACAATATGATCAGCGATTTGCGCTGCCATGCAATTCGAAACGAATTGGCGGCTTGATTTACGTCGGAAGTTTCAACCGTATGAGCGGTTGTTCCCTCAACATTGCGGATCATGCAATCAATCCTCCGCGGGCGCGATAAAATCGAATGAACAGTCGAATTATACCCGCCACTTGGCAGGCAGGACGCTCATTTATTCACTTTTATTTAAGGCCGATGGCCAATTCGGACGACGTTTTCGGTTTAGGCTGATTGCTAGGAGTTGGAGTTTGCAGACAAGTGAAGATACCCGTCTCAAATTCCTCCACAAGCGCAGCGACTTTGGCTAATTTTTCCCAAAACATGTCTAAGTCACGAACACCGGCTAATTCCAACCGACCGACAATGTTCCCCTGAATGGCTATGGGAATAGCCATTTCCCAAAGGTTATTCTGCTCGGACATTTTCCAAGGTCGATCCCAGCGGGCGTGATATGCTTCATGCATGGCTGGGGCATTGACATCCAATTTAATTCTCACAAAAGCCATTTCTTCTGCTCTTGCGGTCAACCGCCTCCACAATTCAGACCACTCCGCCTTTCCCTGTAAATATAAATGCAATTCCTGAGGGACATCCTTGCTTTTATGGAAAAAGAGTCTTTGTGTTCGATGCGCCAAGCTGGTTTTGATGAGGTTTAATTCAACATAGCCGAACAACTTCGTTGACACCAAAATCAAAAAGACGACAAATCCAGCCAAAAGGGCCAAGATTTCGGTTTTTAAATAGGTGCTGGCCAAGCCGCCAATCACCGTCAGTCCACATAAAGCGGCGACACAGGCCAGAATGTGTTTATTAGTCAAACCTCTGCTTAGCATGCAATGATGCAGATGACCACGGTCGGTCGTGTATATGCTGCGCCCCGTCAATTTGCGACGAACAATGGCGGCTAAAGTATCCATGATTGGGATTGTCATGATCGCAAGAGGAGCCCCTAACCCAATCATGGCAGAGCCTTTGAGCGAACTTTTAATGGCTAGGACGCCGATGGTTAATCCGATGAGCATGCTGCCTGAATCACCAAGAAAAATCGATGCAGGCGGATAGTTGTAGCGGAGAAAGCCCATCAACGCCCCGGTCAACACCCAAGCGACAATAGCTGCCGTCCATGCATTGTTCAATCCTGCGACGAGCGCAAAACCAAGGGTGATGATGATAGCGATAACACTCAATAATCCATCTAAACCGTCCAACAAGTTTAGGGAATTGATCGCTCCTAAGAGCCAAAAAGCTGTAAATGGAACTGCTAACCAACTTAACTCAAGATTAAAGCCAAAAATCCGAAATTGATCCACACGTACACCCATGGCAACAACAAACAACACAATCAGTGTTTGTCCCACGAGTTTGTAGCGTCCTCTTAATTTGCCGTAGTCGTCCAGCACACCCAACAAGCAAATGGCGACGGAAGCGACGAGCAAACTAACCAAGAAAGCCCAATCATTGGTTATGTTCTGCCGAGTGAAGTCAGAAAGGAGCAAGCTCAAGAGCAAGCTAATGATGCTTGCGGCAAGGATGGCCAACCCGCCGGCAACTGGTGTCGTTTTGGCGTGAATTTTACGCCGACCATCAGGATGGTCGAGCAACCCGATGAGATGAGCTAATTTTCTGACCATGGGCGTCAGCAATAGGCATGAACCTAAGCTGATCAAGAAAACCCACAACAGATCCCACATTTTCGCCAACCCTATTCCATGGTTCCTTATTGCGCAACAATAAGCGATAACAGGATGGCTTCTGGGAAAGCCAGCTTTCAGATCAATGCAATAAGGTAAAGATGTATTCTAACGCCCAATCGATCTTTTGCACGTAAAAATGTGCTGTGATACCTTATCTCATCGAATTTTCAAATCCGTTCGCGGTTCAATTGACAGTTGGTTGCACTGGCAAATGCACTAGCTGAAAGCACACAGAATGTAACTTCAGGATCGCCTTCACTCTGAATAAGGAATCTTGGCGTCATAAACATTAAAGTTAGTAAAACTATCAATTGCACAAGCTGTTGATTCGTCATAAACGACATTATTGTAAGACTTTAAGTTATTCCTGAGTTGCTCGGGGTTATTTCAAAAGATGACTTTCCACGACTAAATTAAATCGGTGCGTATTCATGCAGAGACAGAAAATATATCCCGATTTCTTTTACAGATTCTCGCGTAGTCTTCTCCCAAAGTCGTTTATATACCTCAAGTTGCGGCCGATACTTATTTAGAACAGTCTTGAGCTGCTTTCTGACGATCCGATCTGATTTATAGTCAATAATCACCCAACCATCCTTCTCCCAAAAAACCAAATCGACTTCACCCGTAAAGAGGGTTGGTATGCTCTCTTTAATCCCGTTGCTTCGATCAAAATCGCAATAATGAATAGGAACTTCAGCAAAGCGTTTGGGTGAAGCAAGGACCCTTTGCCATACAGCGGATTTCGTAACTTCATTGATAATCGCTATGGCTTGCTCGGCGTCTTGCTGATTAAATCCCTCTTCCAAAGCGAGGGTATGAGCCATTTTGGCCAGATCGCATTCGGCTAAAAATAGTTTCTTTTCGAGCAAACCATGCAGCAAACTGCCCCATTGCAACCCGCGTCGGGCATCATTATCTTCGTCATCAATCCTAAACAGGGGTTGTTTCGAACCTTGCAATGCGAATCGCTTCGCGGCTTGCTGCTGGTAAGTTTCTGGAATGATAGTACGCAAGCGTGTAACAATCTCTTGTAGCCATTCTTGAGGTTCCGACAATGCTATCGCTTCGGACAATGTCACTTGCTTCGATGTCTTTGATAGGATCGGCAATTCGGGTTGCTGTTCGAGGTCGTCCGCGAAGGCGGCCCAAAAATTCACGTTCTGTTTGGCTTCACGTTGAGTGATGATCAACGCATCCTTAGCCCGCGTCGCGGCTACATATCGTAAGCGATCCTGTTCTTTGACTTCAAATTCCTGCGCTATGGGTGCAACCTCTTCCCAATCCTCCGGCTCCGCCAATATAGGACCTTGCTGAAACTCTTTACCAACACCGCGAATGATGATATACCCTTTGGATCGAACTTCAGTGCGATCAATGTAAAAGTTGGGTTCGCGTTCGCGGTCCCCGTTTGGGTCTGCCAGGAATACAACCTTGGCTTCCAAACCTTTGGCTTGATGCAAGTTCATAACCCGAACGGCTGGCGCATCAGGCAGTGGTGAATTTTGAATACTGATTTTGCGATCTTGATCGCATAAACGGGTTAACTCTTCTATCCAATCGGCCCATGTATAAGCAGTGTTTCGATGGGTACGTATCCAATCAAGGGCTTTTCCTAAACCGTAGATGGCTTGTCGCTCTCCATGAAGAAGCAATTGTCGATAAGTCAGCCCTACATCGTGCATTAGCCTTTCAACGGCTGTGGCTTTCGGTAATCGTTTCAACCAGCGTTGCCAACGCTGAATGGAGTTGAAAACGCGCTGCCAAATCGATCGATCCTCTTGGTCAAGTGTTTCAGGAATGTGGTATGCATGGCACCAGCGTCCTCCTGCCATTTTAAACCGATACAAGACACTGTCGCTTACTCCTAAATATGGTCCCCGCAACATGCCCACCCATTCGAGTTCCGCATCTGGTTGTGTTAACGCTTTGAACATCTGGATCAGATCACGTAGTTCTGGCATGCTGGCCAACCCATTTTGACCGGTGATCTGCACTGGAATATGGCGTGACGCCAGCGCTTGAGCATAGATATTTAAATGGGCCTTGTTTCGTGTGAGAATCATGAAATCCGAAGCCGAAGTATTGGGCTTGCACAAGTATTCTTGAATATGATTGGCTATCTTGTTTGCTTCAAATTGTACGACAACTGCTTGATTGGATAGCTTGCCTGTCGCGTCTTCCTTTGGCACCACGAATTTATAGACGCTTGGATGATCGGACTCCGTATCCTGACGTCCCTCAAGCATGGGCCGATGCTGTGGGGCATAAACAGATCGTTCAGCGGGAAAGAAGTTACGGAAACAGGCGTTCACCCATTGAACCAAAGATTTTCTCGATCGAAAATTGGTCGTCAAGGGAACGACTTGGCCACCCGATGCTAAGATCAGATGCTTCGCTTTTTCATAAGTGACAATGTCAGCCCTTCGAAAGCGGTAGATTGACTGCTGCGGGTCACCGACAAGAAATAAAGATCCCTGAATAGGTTTGGCTTTCCACCAATGAACCGTTTTTTTATTTTGGGCCGTCAGCAAGAACAAAATCTCAGCTTGCAAAGGATCGGTATCCTGAAACTCATCGACGAGCAAATGGGTGTAGCGTCGCCGATAATCGTCGCGGACTTTTTCATCGCGACGCAATAGCTGGGCCGTTTGCAGCAATAGGTCTTGAAAGTTCATCAAGCATTGTTGTCGTCGGATTTGATCATAGAAGTCTTGGGCGCGCTTTAAGATGTGCAGAACCAAGGGATAGCGATGTTGCCGCCATTGACGCAACGCGGGTAATACTTCTTGAGTAACCCATAGATTCCACCGGTTCATCTCGTCACGTAGCTGGTCCTTGGACACGTTTATGGCATCCCAAGCACCTTTTTTCAAACGATCCCAAGAACACTCCTTGGAGTAATTTTGGAAGAAATTCATCAACTCATTCGTTTTCTTTAAATCATAGGCCAATGCCAGTCTGGGTAATCGGCAGTATTGCTTCATTAAAAAATCATCGGGCAGTCGGTTCTTGGGCATTCGTAATGCCAACTGTTCCATGTGCTGGTGATAGTCTTCCAGTTTATTCAGAAGTGCTTTCGTAGCCGGGGCACTTACTGGTGTACAAGGCCAATCGTCAACATCGGGATAATCGGCAAAAGTCGTGAATGCTTCACGTAAATCAGCGAATGAAAGACCTACTGCATCCAGACGATGAATGAGTTCGTCATCCTCGGCATAGCATGTCTCAACGAATCGCTCCCAGGTTTCCTGACGCAATAAAGCATCCCGCTCTTCGTCGATTTCCTCGAAAGCCACGGCAATCTTGGCCTCCAGAGGCCGTTCGCGGAGCAGTCGACCACAAAAGGCATGGATCGTTCCAATGAAGCACTGATCACTTTCCTCGATGGCCTGTTCCATCCTTCGCCGTTTCGAAGCATTGGCTTCGCTTTGCGCGGCTTGGAGCAGTGCTTGCTGAAATCGCGAACGGATTTCTCCAGCTGCCTTGTTGGTAAACGTCATGGCAGCCAGCGCAGGCATGGTGCAAACTCCTTCACGGAGCAATGCCACCATGCGTCCAACCATGGCAGTGGTTTTGCCTGACCCCGCTGACGCTTCCACAAGCATGCTGGTATTTAATTCATTGAGAATCAACTCCCGTTCAGCTTGATCAGCCGGCGTGAAAGCTGCCGCAGGTCGTCGGTTATTTACCATGCCGCAACTCCCGCATCGGCAGCAATACTTTATTGTCCACGTTCATCAGTTTTCGTTGACTGGCTTCAACATCTTCAGGCAATCGACAAACAGAATTAAACTCGCAATACTTACAGTCTTCTGGCTTATCCGTTGCCAAGAAGGCACCCGACTCCACGATGCGGTATAGCCGATCTAAAATACCTTTGGCTTCCATTAATTCCTCAGCAGACCAGACATATCGAGCCCCCTTCCCTTGCTTACTGGGAAAGAAATATCCGACCTGTGTAACTTTCGCGTCGGCATCTGTTTGTTTCCTTAACTGTTCTTGGGCCATGTGCCAATAAAGCGCGTGTTGCAGCAGACGCCCTTGTTGAAACGACTGGCCTTCGAATCGGCTCGATCCACCCGTTTTGTAATCCCAAACCACATATTCAGCGGTTGTTTTGTTTTTGAGGCGATCAATCCGATCAATGCATCCACCCAAGTGAATGCTGCGTTGTTCATCGAGCGACCAGGCCACTGGCTCTAGCGAATCCAATTCCCTACCCGGCTGTGCGTATTGAAGCCCAATATTGGATTCCAAATAGAGCACCTCATGAGAGTCTGCCAATTCCGACTCTTCGATGAGAAATAACCTGGCAGCCGTTTCGAAATCCCGTATCTGATTAGCCTTGGCCACTTGCGAAGTAACCGGATGTTCCTTGCTCAGTGTTTCCATCCAATCATGCAGCAAGTCAAGCAAGATGGGCCAATGGTGTTGCCGATTGGGCTTCTCTTTGCGGTGCCTTAACAGAATAAAAAACTCCTGAAACACTCGATGCAACAGCGTGCCTGCTCGATAACTGGGCAGCCATTGGCTTGGCTCCTTGGTCAGCACATCAACAGCACGCAACTCAAGACACTTGCTATAAAAATAAGCCAATGGGCATCGTCCGAGCATTTCGAGCGACCATGCAGAGAAGATGGGCTTACTTTGAGTATCCTTTGCAAATGCCCGTCCGACCTCAGCAACATACCCATCGAATTCGGTAAATGCAGAACTTTGCCTGGCCCGTTCGGCCAACAAGCCAGCATGCAGTAATGCTCCAAGATGCTTGAACATGGAATCGGGGTTTTTCAACGAGGAGCCAACCGGAAGACGCTGCCACCACCTTTCTTGAGGCCATAGACACGCTGCCGAACCATTGGCTATCCAACTCGCATGTACACATTGATCTGCTTCGCTAGTGTTGGCAGCAGCCACCAGCCGCATCGAAGCCAAAAAGAGAGGACTTGGTGATAATTCTTGATCACTGGCAAGATCATAGCCATTAAAACTCAGGCACACTTGGCCACGCAAGCTTGCAAGTAAGCGATGCCAGCGCGATCGCTTGTCGGAGAATGCATGGTTTGCCGTTCTTAATTCCGGTGAAAGCAACTGCCGCTCTGCATCCAATAACAGCGGATCCTGAGATGACGCGAAACACATGCGCTTTTCGTCCATGCCCAAGATGAACGTATAGGGTCGACCTGAATGTCCGCCACGATCCCATGTGGCAGCATGCAACATACCTGGCATGGGGCCTTGCTGATCAACCCAGGTACGAGCTGGCAGCGCAGCCAACCAAGAACGAGCATCATATTCATGAAGTAAACCCGAGGCTTCAAGCCATAAATGTTGATCAGCCACCTCTGCGCGCAGTTTTTGTCGGGCATAGTTGTCCAGTGCGTTATCCCCAGCAGCCCATAATTCCAGAAAACGATCCGCCCCGTTCAACCACTCGCTCGCAGTCGGTTCTTGTGCCGGTAACAGCTCAATCAACCGCACACAAAAAGAGAGCAAGTGTTGGAGCTGCTGTGTTCTTGGGCCTCGCTCTTCTCGAGACTGCGTGATCGCTTGTTCAATTTGTGAGCGATAGCGCTCACGTCCCCATCCGATGGGAAGCTGCCGTAAAAGGATGGCCAAAGGCTCTGCATAAACACCTTCTCCCAAAAGGGCATCCAACGCAAACATGCCATCCGCGAGCATGGCTGCCAGTTTCGATTGCGCGTAATCATCTTCAACCCATTGCACCCACGCCGCGAGTGCCGCCCCAGGGCGTGCAAAGGTCGTTGGGAGTCCATCGGCGAAGTTAATCCATGATTCCGCCCCAAAATGTGTTAATTCATCATCGCGGCTTTGCAGCTCGGAGATCGTTTCGTAAAGCAATGGAACATAGGTATCGCGATCCGTAATGAGGATCTCCACTTCATCCAAAGCGATTGCTTCTGCCAGGCATGTTCGCAACACTTGCCGAACTTCATTCGCTTCGCCCAAGGCCCTAACAAAGCGAACCGAATTATTACCCAACCGAGGTGGGGCTTTGTCCGGTTGATCCAAAAACCGTAAACGCTGCAAATCCGTTGCAGGCTCATCGGGCAACAGCAAACCTGGTTCATCCGATAACAATGAAATGCGTCGGTCCAAGGGGATTTGATCCAATAACCGCTGTGCTAGGCCAAACGCAAATGAAGGTTCTGGCATAAGAAACAACGTATCGCCGAAATGATGCGGTTCGTCCAGAATGCCCTCGACGGCCCATTGATAGAGCTGTGCTTCATCGATCCAGTGATTAATTTTCAGTTCATGGATATAGTGGGCTAATAGCTCCGCCAGTTCTTTACCTTTTTGCGGGTTAACGAATGCTTCTTTGGTAAATTGCGTCGGGGCAACATCGGCCAAGCGCAGATCGTTGATCGTTTGCGTCATGCGTTCAAACAAACCGGGTGCATCGGTTAAGCCCGCCAAATAACGGTTGGCCTTATTTCGACGCATCGATCGAACGATTTTGGTGATGATGCAGTCTTGCCCTCGAGGCCCGATGAGTGTGACATTTTCCGCGGACATCCGTCGTTCGGCAAGTTCAACCGCCAATGTCTTGAGTGGCGTTACCCATAACTGCACCACCCCTTGCCCACCGCGAACGACCTGACGCACCCACTGATCCCCGATGCGACGCTGCGGCACAATCAGACGTTTGGGTGTGAGTAGGTGTTCGCGTATCGTTTGCGCGAGGAATTGGATCATTCGATTCATGAAGCCTATTTTAACCCGTTGCGCTATGAAAAGCATATGATCCAAGTCGATTCGCTTTGGATTTGATCTGCGTCATTTGTGCATTGCAATCTTTTGGCAGAGCAGTAGCATGAGAGTCGAACAGCGTTTAGGAAAATCATCATGACCGCAACCCGCCGCGTCGTTCAATGCTTCATGGCCCATCCCGATGATGCCGAATTCATGGCTGCTGGTACGTTGGCTTTGCTCGCAGCAAAAGGCTGGGAAGTCCACATTGTATCCGCGACTCCGGGCGATTGCGGAACCACTCACTTCAGCCCAGAAGCCATTGCCAAGCAAAGACGCTTGGAAGGGCATGCAGCCGCTCAAATCATCGGTGCACAATACCATTGCCTGGAGTTACGCGATCTCTACGTGCATTATTGTGACGACTCCCTCCGGAAAATCCTGCAACTGACACGCGCCATTGCTCCGACGCTTATGATCACGCATGCCCTCAATGATTACATGCCCGATCATGAGGAAACGGCCAGGCTCGCTCGCACGGCATCGATCGGCTTTTTTGTCCCCAATGCTTGTGGTGGGCCTATTACTCCGGGGGTAGGCGTGCCGCATCTGTATTACGCTGATCCGATCGGCCTGACCACCTCGTTGGGCAAGCCGTCGCCGCCCGATGTGATCGTCGATATCAGCTCCACTTTGGCAACCAAGCTGCGCATGTTGCAACAACACGCATCTCAAAGAGAATGGCTCAAAGCCCATTATGGAAATGACGAATACACCCAATCCATGCTTGAATGGAGTCGTCAACGGGGCCAGTTAATCGGCACGAAAAGCGGCGAAGGCTTTCACCAGCACAAAGGCTATGGTTACCCAACGGATTGCATTCTTAATCAAGAACTTGGCTCTCTCGTACACCGAATACCATAACAATCACCCGATTACGAAAGTACACAAATGGATTTCTTGACGACGCGTGCAGATGCCTATGCCAATGCGTTTTACCCGGCAGGCTGGGATTACGCTAAAATTCAAACCATTACCGCACTGGATCAAAAGGCGTTCTCTGAGCGGCAGCCCCATTGGCATCGTCAGTTTCAACCCGTGCTTTGTCGCGATGGCGGCGGCGGCATTGACTCCATGAATGCCATGATGGGTTACGAGATTTTTTTACAAATCCAGGAGACCGCAACCGAACAAAGGGAATTAATCCTCATTCTGCCCGTGGGGCCTATGGGTATGTATCGTTGGGTCGTTTATTTTTGCAAACGTCATGGCTTGAACTGCAAGCACGTTCATGGATTCAACATGGATGAATGGTCAGACCAAGAAGGGAATGCCCTTCCTGCTCATGCCCCAGGCAGTTTCCAGGCCGCAATGGAAGAAGCCTTGTACGGTCCTTTAGGCAAGGCAACCGTTCCCAAGTCACAGCGGTATTTCGCAACACGCCATTGGCTGCCGCAATACCCGGATAAAATAGCTCGGCTGCGTGGTCGTGGCGCAAAGTTGATCGTCGTCTATGGAATCGGAAGGGCTTGTCACATCGCTTTTTGGGAGCCGCATTTCGCTGCAGAATACAAGACACTGGCACAATGGAAGCAGGTTCCCTATCGCCTGGCTGCGCAGTTGCATCCATTGACGATCGAACAGAATTCGCTGCACTCTTTTGCTAGCCGTTTAACGTTGATACCACTCAGGGCCAATACCATTGGACCGGGGATTTTCACGGCAGCTGATTATGCCATTGGCGGAGCAGATGGAGCGCACGGTCCCTTGAATTGGCAAGGCCAGTCCGTGTGGATGACGTTGCGTTACGGTCCGGACCCATGGGTGCCTAGTTCGTTTATGCCAACGATGCCGGGCCGATTGTTTGTAATCGAAACACTAGGAGGCCCGCTGGTTCCTCTGGCCAATTGATTCGTTTGAAGAACAGGTGTAAGTGGTTCGCAGGTTTTTTTCCAAAACAAAATACCCGCTGCGCTGCAATCCTAGATGCTGGTAGATCTTCTGTGCGGTGTGGTTGTCCGACTCGACATAGAGACGCAAACTGGCAACCTTTTCCGATCGCTGTGCTTCGTTGAGCACATGATTGAATAGAAGCCGAAATACGCCTCGGCCACGGACATTCTCGGCGACATAAACGCTTTGAAACCACCAATACCAGCCATTGTTCCAATCGCTCCATTCATATGTAATGGAGCATTGACCAACGACAACATCGCCATCAACGGCCACGAAATAGCGGCCCTTGTGTGGATCCGACAAGAAGGCATGGACACCTGGAACGAGTGAGCGCGGATCAAGAATTTTATTTTCGCTCTCTTTGGCCAGGAGCGCGTTGTATTCCACAATCACGTCTGCATCAGCGAGATTGGCTTCGCGAATTTGGATTGCCATGTTGCGTCTCACGTATGGGATGGGTAAAACATGGACTGGTTTATACCATATGACCAACAATGATGGTTAGCCAGCAGGAGCAAACCTTGAATCTGACTGAATATATCCGCGATATCCCCGACTTTCCAAAGCCTGGCATACTGTTCAAAGATATTACGCCCTTGCTGGCTCACCCAAAGGCGTTCCGTGTAGCCATCGATCAACTTGCAAAACAATATAAGCGTCGCACGATTGATGCCATTGCCGCTGCAGAAGCTCGTGGTTTCTTGCTTGCAGCTCCCCTGGCCTTACAGCTTGAGAAGCCGTTGATCCCTTTGCGTAAACCGGGAAAGCTCCCCTTTCGAACGCTAACCCACAAATATGAATTGGAATACGGCTCGGCAGAATTGCAAATGCACATTGATAGCATCAAGCATGGCGCTCAGGTGTTACTGGTGGACGATGTGCTGGCCACAGGAGGAACCATGCAGGCAGGCTGCAAACTGGTAGAGCAAGCCCATGGCCAAATCGTCGGCTGCGCGTTTTTGATCGAGTTAGCGTTTTTGCATGGCCGAGATTTATTGGCCCCCTTTGAAGTATTTAGTTTGATTCGCTATGATTGAAGCCCTTCTGCGTCCTTTCCCTTGCTAGAGTTCGCCTAAAGGTTACCACCGGCCCTTATTCACATCGAGATCGGGCCTTTTACTTTTCTTGTTGCTCAAAGCAGCCGATGCTAGAAGTGCGGCTTTGGCTTTTGAACTCTAATCTTGAGCTTTACTTATGACAGCTTGGACGATCCTCAGCCTATTGAGCGTCTGCCTATTACAAGATCCTGCTAAGGCTCCATTCTCCAACAATCTTCCACAAAAGAGTTGGTGCGGGATTTATCCTACAGTGTTGCTGCCTTGGACTTGTGATGGGCATGTCGATGCAGCAGCTCTCGTTCGACAGCTCGAGCATCTGCTATGTCACCGGGTCAATGGCATGTTGATCCTTGGCACTTTGGGCGAAGGGGAATATGCCGATGCAGCCGAGCGTTCGACCGTAATCTCGCTCACTGTATCTACCGTGCAAAAGAAGGTGCCGATTGTTGTCGGCATTCACACGGCCTGTGTTCCAACCGCTTTGGAGCAAATGCAACAGGCTAAAGAGCTGGGTGCGGATGCTGTCTTGGTGAAATATACCGGCTGCGCTGGAACACCATTTTGTCAAGTGACGAGCTTTTATCACGAACTGAGCAAGGCTCAGATACTTCCTATTTTCATCTATTATTATCCAAGTCAAACTGGTCTATCCTTCACACCAGAAGAGATAGCCGTGCTGTTGCATTTGCCTGGAGTCGTCGGCATCAAAGAATCCATCTTAGACCTCAAACACATCCAGAAGCAAATAGCGCTGACACAAGATGTCTGTCCAACTTTTCTATCGGGCACAGCATTAAATCTGACGCAATTTGCAGCCATTGGCGGTCATGGCGCCATGTGCCCCGAAGGACTATTGTTGCCTGCCAAAACCATGTCAGCCTATGAACATGCTTATCTGCTTGGTGATTTCAAAACAGCTCGGTCACTGCAACGGGATTTATTTGTTGTTGCTCCCTTGATACAGCGCATGCCCGTCAGTCCAGGAGGAGCCCGATTATTGACAATGACGACGCAGGATTTGCATTGGCGTATGCGCGTCGGGCCGGAAGCCACTTCAGCCAAGCTTAAACTTGCGCTTAATGAACTAGGCATCTCGATGCAGTCCATCGTTAAACCGCCACAAGCGCAGCTTTCCTCGTGGGAACGTTTGCAAATAAAGCTGCTCATGCCGCGCGTTCGCAAAGCTGAGTAAGCTCATCTATCAAAAAATAGTGGGTCAACCGTCGTTCTTGAAATTCAGTGTCAGCTGAACCGGGAAACAGAATTCTAAATCTCCTCGTGCTTCCAAGCTGTTAAAGAGATGAATGATCTTGCGTTCACCCTTACCTTGAAATAGTTCACGATCTCCTGAGGTCAGAACCTGGATGGGCTGATCCAGTTGCACGAGGGAGTCACTCAACCAGATGTGCATTTGCTTCAAGTCGCGTCCCGTCGATTCAATCTTGACCGTTTGCCCATCGATTGAAGCGTGAATTTCATCTCCTGGCCTGTGCTCTTCAGGGCTGACCGATAGCCAGTAAAAAGTAGATCGCGCCCGCATGGCTTGTCGCCAAACGAGTTGTTTGGGAGCCGGGTTGCGTTGATATTGGCTCATCCAAGGGATAGCGACGGCATCTTCCAAGTTCATCCAATGACTTCGGTTTTTATGGACTTGAACCTGGTGAATGTAACCTTTCGGATCTTGCATTTGCAACAGGTCCAGCTTTTGACCCCATTCTGCTGCAATTTTGTTGCGATTGAATGCCGTGTCATTCGCACCAACGTGAATGCAAAAGGGCACGTTGCGCAAGTTGACAGGCGAAGCGTCATTAGGATGGCCGGCCATCATGGCCGCTGCTGCCCAGTGATCAGCCATCCTTGGAGCCATTTGATAAACGCCATCGCCTCCAGCGGAATATCCAAGCAAATAGACGCGGTTGGAGTCAACGTTAAGAAAGGCAACGGCATCCTGTATGAGTCGATCAAAGAACTGATCCATGTGGGGTTGAAACCACATGTTCCAAGCATCCGTTGGCGCGCGAGGAGCCAGATATACCCCCTCTTTGGGCTGATAGAGACGAAGTTGATTGCGCCATTGCTGATCGTTCACGCGGCTTGGCGCATGCCCGCCGCCGTGCATCGAAATATACAAACTGCGACCACTGGCTTGGTCATCGCCAAACACTTTGTAATCAAACTTCATGGTTTTGTCGTCGAGCTTGATGAGTTTGGTTTCCCATTCTTCCTTGTGCGCGGCTCGCCATTGCTTGAGATGATCTTGCCAGAGCAATGCGCGTGCTTGTTGAGCCTGGGTCTTAGTCAGGGGTGCATTGGCCCATGTCTGCTCCTTTAAAGGAGAACGCTTCTCGAGCGGTTGATTGAGCCACGATTTTAAATCTTCTAGTTCAGTAATTTGGCCGTCTGGTCGAAGCGCGGAATTATGATGAACGATTCCTGCTAATAGGAAGTACAAATAAATGATCACCCATGTTAGACAACGCATTATTAGTCTTTACCCTTCTTAAGAGATTTTCTGTGACTAGGAAGACTCTTGCTTGCTCACGTGCTCCATTGTCTCACGGTCAAGAATGGCCCGCAGAGATTCTATGACAGGGTTACCTTTGGTGTACTGAACTCCATAAGCAAGATTGAAACGATAGTCAAAGTCACTCGGATTTTGTCCTTGATTGTGCTGCAGGATGGTCTCAAGCTTGTCGAGTGCTTTGGCTAATCTTGCTTCTGGAGTCTGTGCTGCTTCGTATTCATCCCAAAGGTCAACAATCTCGGAACCCAATTTTTCTGGTAGTGGCTGAATGAGTTGCAGTAAATCATAACGTTCGCTGGTTGACTTGGGTGCGTTTTGATCCTGGTCAATTGCAGGAATATCTCCATGAATCGCTTCACCAAGATCGTGAATAATACACATCTTCACCAACTTGGCAAAATCGACTTGAGGGAAGGCCGAATGCAAAACCATCGCCATTAAGGTGAGTCGCCAGGTATGCTCTGCAACACTTTCATTGCGCCCTGCAGATGTCCAAGCGCTGCGAATGGTGTTTTTGAGCATCTCTGCGGAGCGCAAGAAAGTCAAAACTCCTTCCATCTCCGTAGCCGTGAGCATCCTACGAACCTTCAGTTAGTGATCTTATTACCAAACCCAGCGTCACAGGAATCTTTGCTTGTAGTGTTACAAGAGTGTCTCCACTTACCTTACCGATTTCTTGGCCTGTTTCCGTTTTGCTTCAAACATTTTCATGTCTGCTTTGGTTTTGGCCAATCCAGCTTTCATGAGCTTTTTGAGTGTTGGAATGTGCAAGTCATTCAGCTTTTTTACATACAAACAACTTTTGCCGGTTTTGTATTTTCCAAGCGTTTGCATGAGTTCAGGATGATGAGTGTAGCCGCTCATGATATAGATTGTCAGATTTTGTTTCCTGGGTGAAAAACCCATCAAAAACCAATCACCTTCACGGCCGCTGTCGTAAACATAGTGCATGTCACCGTAGCCCACGATGCTTGGTCCCCACATCTTGCCTGGCTGCTTGACGATTTGCGACATCAAGATATCGAGTTCGATGCAGTCCGCCCGCGTTTGCTCATGCTTGATGGCATTGAGGAAGTCTTTCACTTTCTGTTCAGTGGGCTTGGTTTTCAATTCTGCCATTGCATCAGTCGCCCTTTGGTAGTTATCAACGTCGAAAACTGACGAAAAACAAACCGAAAATGAAATCCAATCTTATGCGAACAGACGCGTTTAACCAATCGATTCACTTTTCAAGTCGCGCATCATGAGATCCTCAACCGCTTGCAGCGGTGATTTACCTTCATATAAGACTCGATAGACTTCTGTTGATATAGGCATTTCAAGCTGCAAGCGTTGTGCTCGCTGATAAACACTTCGAGCAGTGTTGACTCCTTCTGCCACTTTGACCATTTGGTTTAGGATGGCTTGGAGTGACAAACCGCGGCCAATTTGCTCACCAACCCAGCGATTTCGGCCATGTGGACTGACACAGGTCGTGATCAAATCGCCTATTCCAGCCAGTCCAAAAAAAGTGGCTTGCTCCGCTTGATGAGCCAAGCCAAAGCGAATCATTTCCACCAAGGCACGGGTCATCAACGCTGACTTGGCATTGTCGCCAAACCCTAAGCCGTCACTGATACCAGCTGCAAGGGCGATGACATTTTTCAAAGCGGCAGCCAATTCGATGCCCACCACGTCCTTGTTGGTGTATAGTCGAAAACGTTCATTGCTGAATACGATCTGCACACGCTGGGCTAGTTCGGCATCTCGGCTTGCCACAACCAAACTGGTGGGTTTGCCGCGTGCCATCTCTTCCGCATGCCCCGGCCCGCTCATAACGGAAATGGATCGTGGCCCCAGCAGTTCAAGCATGACCTCGGTCGGCCGGAGAAAGGTATCGACTTCCAGACCCTTTACTGTACTGACGATCGGACATGCATTGCTTTGCAAAAAAGGCGTTACCTTAACCAACGTTGTACGTAAATACACCGTCGGGATGGCGACGACGACTAATGCAGCCTGATCTAAGGCCTGCTCGATGTCCAAAGTGAGTTGGATCGTTTCGGGTATGACAATGCCTGGCAATAAGTTCACGTTTTCGCGTTTGGCTTGCAAGCGTCGACCATTCTCTTCACGTGCGCTCCATAAAGTCACTCGATTTTGTGGTTTCTTGGCCAAAACCAATGCACAAGCGGTGCCCATGGCACCGTCACCCAGCACTGCGATGGAGGTTGTCATAGACGGAGTTTAGTCTTTCTTGAATAAATCAGAAAGTCATGCCATGGCCATGTTCAATTATTCCATTGTAAACGCACAAGCCTGGCAGAAAACAGGGACTTTTTCTGGAGTAGCGATGTTGTCAAGCACCTCCATGGGAGAACCGGACGATACGCATGGAATTGTGCAAGCAGACTTGCTTGGTATGCCGATTTAGTCTAGGCGGCAATTTGTGTTTAAGCACTTGCCAAGGAGGGTCAGTCACATGGCAGCACATCTGAGAGTTTTCCCCCGGGTTGCCGAGAATGAAGAAGCTCCTCCTGCCTCGATTCGCATTCGACTGGGCGATTTGTTCCCTTTGCTTGTTCAAGCCCATCGAGGCAATTATCTATGGCTGAATGATTTTGAAGATGACGAGATCTGCGTTACTGAAGATTTGTATGAAATCCTGCAAGCCTTCCGTTCCTACCGACCATCAGCCTAACTATGGTAAGTCAGCAGTCACCTAACCATCGGATGCCTCGTAATTAGTCGATTTCGATCGGCTTGATCTCCTCAGGTTTGCCCAAGGCTTGAATCAAATCCGACTTCCCCCGGATTTCATTGTCGATGAGTTTAAACTTTAGTTCGATTTCTTGAATTTTGGCCACCAGGGTGGGCAAGATGGCCAAGGGGTCCTCTTTATAAACGAAGCGTGGCACTTCTGGATAACCCAACTGCCTCTGCAACGCACTAAATAGATAGAGCGGATCACGGCCACGACTGGCCCTTGCTATCTTGCCTTCCTTTTCACCAAACAGCGCCAATGGGGGTTCCTGGTCTGGGTTCTTCTTAATCCATTCACGGTTGGCCTGCTCCGACCGAACATAAATCAAATCAGCAAAATCGACTTCCCCAACGTTGCGTCGAACAGTCTCGATGTAATCACGCCAATGCTCATCGAAAAAGCTATCTTGCGACATGGCATGCAAACCTTCGTCATAACCTAGCTTATTGCGGCACATGACTTCGAATTCATAAACAAATAATCCAGCGGGAGTGGGGCTTTCGCTGCGATACTTGGCCTCTCCTTCCAAAACTTGCAGTGCTGTATCCATGCTGAAACGCATGCCTTCCTGCTCGGCTTTATTGATGACATATGCTTGAAACGGTGAAAAATAATGGCTGAGATGGGCAAAACCTTTGCCCAGCAGCCCAGTGTGCTTCAGTTCAGTCGCCAAGAATTGAATTGCAAATGGTAGTCTCGTCGTTGAAAGAATCTCTTCATGAACCCGCTCGAGAATATCCTGAGCAGCCATGTTTTGCTGCAATCGCTCACGGAATACATGGAAAAAATAGGCCTGCTCGACATATTCTTCCTGGGACAAAACCGTTGCCAAGGTCATAAAGCATGCTCCATTTTCAGACCATTTGACCTTATTTCATTGTATGGCTACTTCATTTAACTTGATGTAAGGAATCAGCTTGCATGTTGAGTGTTTAACCGCCTTGCAACAACTTGTTGATTTTCTACAATAATGAGTTCTCAGGGGTCTTAGAAATTTGGGTAGCCGACTTAGCACTTTAACATCAACCGGTTACAACGTGACCCATGATTCACTGGGTCGATTGCAATAAGCGATGAGGAGTTTGCACATGGCCAAAGAATGTGCTGTCACAGGTAAAAAAGCGGTGTTTGGCAATCGGATCACCCGTCGCGGCAAAGCCAAATACTTAGGTGGTGTTGGCCGTAAAACCACGGGCATTTCTCGACGTAAATTCAAACCAAACCTGCAAAAGATTCGCGTCGAAGTGGATGGCAAGGTCGTGCGTATGTGGGTGAGCGTCAAAGCCATTCGCAGCGGCATGGTGAAGAAGCCGACCAAGAATAAACCCTTTGATGCGACTAAAGTGAAGGTCTAGTGGTTTAACTTCGGGGCCTTAGCGATGTCTCTGACGGCAGACCAAATTCGATGGGTCGCTCATTTGGCACGGTTGGAATTCGATCCCGCTGAGATTGAATCATTTGCTCAGGAGTTGAGCAAAATCGTCGCCTATGTCGACCAACTGCAAGAAGTTAACGTTGATCAGGTTGAGCCGTTGTCCCATCCTTTGCCTTTGCAGAATGTTTTTCGCGAAGATGGCGTTGCCGCATCGCTGCCAGTCGAGGAAGCCTTGGCCAATGCCCCGGCTCGCAAAGGAGATTTTTATACCGTTCCAGCCGTTTTGGATTGACCGTGCCTCTTGACAGTCTAAATCCATGAATCTTCGCAGGCATCCTTTTCCCGGATGCCTTTTTTCGTAGCTCAAGAACATAACTTATCGTTTTTACTTGTGAGCTAACCCATGTTATTGAATGAACAAACGGCTCATGCATTGTTAGGAATGCTGGAACGTAAAGAAATCAGCGCGGAAGATCTGACGCAAGCATGCCTGAAGTCCATTCAACAGCATGACCCCAAGGTTCAAGCATTTCTGCAAGTTGAAGCCGAAGCTGCGCTTGAACAGGCACGTACCATTGATCAGCGCCGCAGCCGAGGCGAGGCATTAGGTCGGCTCGCAGGCATTCCGATAGCCATTAAAGATGTTCTTTGCACACGGGGTAGTCCAACGACTTGCGGCAGCCGGATGCTGGAAAAGTTCATTCCTCCGTACGATGCTCATGTCATTGAAAGGCTGCGTCAGGCTGACGCAATTCTAATTGGCAAAACCAATATGGATGAATTTGCCATGGGTTCATCCACTGAAAATAGCGGCTACTTCACTACTCGGAATCCATGGGACCTGACGCGCATTCCAGGCGGTTCGAGCGGCGGGTCTGCTGCCGCTGTGGCAGCATGTGAAACCCCGTTGTCGTTGGGCACTGATACAGGGGGTTCGATCCGCCAACCCGCAAGCATGTGCGGTATCGTCGGGTTGAAGCCAACCTACGGTCGGGTATCCCGTTATGGTCTGGTCGCGTTTGCTAGCTCATTGGATCAAATCGGACCCTTTTCTCATGATGTCATAGATGCCGCACTACTCATGGAAGTGATCGCAGGCCACGATCAACGGGACAGCACGAGCGTCAATCAGGCTGTGCCCGCATATTCACAAACGGTCGACCAACCCGTGAGGCCACTCACTATTGGAGTTGCCGAAGAGTTTTTCGGAAAAGGTTTAGACTCGGAAGTCGAGCAAGCAGTCATGCAAGCCATTGAAGTGTATTTGCAACAAGGCGCCACACTTAAACGGGTTTCGTTGCCGAACAGCCAATACGCCGTGGCCGTTTACTACATCGTTGCCACTGCCGAGGCTTCCAGCAATCTGGCTCGTTATGACGGCGTTCATTATGGTTTTCGGTCAGCCCAGTATGACAGTTTGATTCACATGTATAGTCGCACACGCGGCCAAGGCTTCGGCAAAGAAGTCAAACGACGCATTATGCTTGGCACGTATGCCCTGTCGAGTGGTTATTATGACGCCTACTATGTCCGGGCTTTAAAAGTACGTCGATTGATCAAGAATGATTTCGACCGCGTTTTTTCCGAGTGTGATGTTATTGTTGGCCCGACAGCCCCAACGGCGGCATTTCCCATTGGCGAGAAGGCGGCCGACCCATTGGCAATGTATCTGTCCGACATTTACACGATCAGTTGCAACCTGGCAGGGATCACGGGAATCAGCATACCTTGCGGTATGACTACATCGGGACTGCCCATCGGACTGCATTTGCAAGCTCCGCCATTCGAGGAAGAAAAACTCTTACGCATTGCCCGCATGTATGAACGTGTCACCGATTGGCATACCAAAAGGCCGTCGATCGCAAGCACCAATTAATGGTCTAACCGCGATTGCAGCGAACGTCAGCGTAGGAGAAGGATCGGCTATGAAAAGTAAAAACAACGCATATGAAATTGTTGTCGGCCTGGAGGTGCATGTACAGCTGTTGACCCATAGCAAACTTTTTTGCGGTTGCAGCACGGAGTTTGGCTTGCCTCCTAATTCTGCCACATGCCCGATCTGCATCGGCATGCCAGGTGTGTTGCCGGTCATGAACAAGCAAGCGTTTGAACTGGCATTGCGCACCGCCTTAGCCCTCAACTGTCAGATTGCGTCCTTTACCAAATGGGATCGCAAAAATTACTATTACCCCGACCTGCCTAAGAATTATCAGATAAGCCAATACGATTTGCCCTTTAGTAAAGATGGTTATCTTGAAATCCAAACGAATGACCGCACCAAACGCATCGGCATCATTCGTGTGCATCTCGAAGAAGATGCCGGCAAAATGCTGCATGATGAGGCAGGCCATGGTCGCGATAGCAAGGTGGATTTGAATCGTGCCGGAACGCCCCTGTGCGAAATCGTCAGCCAACCGGATATCCGCTCGCCGGAAGAAGCCAAAACGTACTTGGAAGAATTACGCTTGCTCTTACGAGAAATGCAAGTATCCGACTGTGAAATGCAAGAAGGCAGCTTGCGGGTCGATGCTAACGTCAACATTCGCTTTTTCAAAGACGACGAGAAAATCCCCACACCCATCGTTGAGGTCAAAAATCTCAACAGTTTCCGGGCAGTAGAACGTGCGATTCAGTATGAAGCCGAACGCCAATATGAAGAATTCATCCAAACGGGCCGTCGTTTGGGAGAAGTCGCCAAAGCTACGGCAGGGTGGGATGACGCGCGCGGCGTCACGGTCATTCAACGTCGAAAAGAAGAAGCATCAGATTATCGTTATTTTCCCGAGCCTGATCTGGTGCCAGTTGTTGTCAGTGAAGCGTGGATCAACCGCATACGCGAATCCATGCCGGAAGCTCCTGCCATGCGCCGTCAACGTTTGGAGCAAACCTATAAACTTACGGCTTATGATGCCAAAGTGATTACTTTTCAGGGACATGCATTTGCCGATTACTTTGAAAAGCTGGCCCAAGCATGCCAAGACCCCAAGGCGGCCGCGAATTGGTGCATTAATGAAGTGCTCCAGACCTTAAATGATCGCAAAATCAGCATTGACGTATTGCCATTATCAACAGAACGCATGGCGGAATTCATCGGGTTGATCAAGAAACACAGCATCAACAAGCCTAAAGCTCGTGAGGTCTTCGCACAGATGCTCAGCACAGCACAAGCACCCGCAGCCATCGTGCAGCAAATGGGGTTGGATGTTGCCTTTGACGTCGAGCAACTTCGTGAATTGGTTAGGCAGTCTATTCAAAATAACCCCAAGGCCGTCGCCGACTTGAAAGCGGGCAAAGCCAAAGCGATGGATGCCCTAGTAGGTCCCATCATGCGTGCCACCAAAGGGAAGGCCCCCACAGACGAAATCCGCCGAATCATGCTGGAAGAATTAGCCCATAATTAGAGCGCTGTATGGCTGGATATTCACAAAAACCGCTTCCGTCGAAGCTGGGTATCAAGACTGGTCAGACGATTAAGATCGTTAACCCCCCTCCCGATTGGGATCGCGTCATAGGTCAATGGCCAACGGACATTCAGTCTGCAAAACACAATCAATTGGCTGATTGTGATGTGATTATTGCTTTTTTTGAACGCCAGAAAGAACTACTATCTTCATTACCCAAGTTGATTAAGCGTCTTAAGCCGTCGGGAGGGCTTTGGCTTGCCTGGCCGAAAAAAGCCTCCAACGTGCCGACCGACCTGAACGAAAACATGATCCGAGAGGCCGCTTTGGCTGCAGGACTGGTTGATAACAAAGTTTGTGCGATCAGCGATATCTGGTCGGGATTACGCATCGTCTATCGATTGCATGATCGTTCTAAATAGTGTAACCCTATCCTTTTTCACACCAACTTGAATTGATACCAACCCTACGAGCGTTGCTACTGCTTCAATGTCAACCTGTTTTTTACAGCAATTCCAAGCCCCGCTGCATTCATCAGGCCATCAACGACGAAGCTAAAAGCACAAGGAAAGTGCTCCTGGTATTAACATCGTTGACCGAGCAGCAGGAGTGGACATCGTGTGGATTCGCTTGGCCAGAATTGGCATAACCTGTCTATTAATCGCCATTCCGTTCTTTCAACTCATCGGGCAAGACTTGCCCAGCAGCGAAGGGTCGCCCTGCTGCCCATCCATTGAAACTGCTGCTCGGGTGCCAGTCCGCGGCATTTATGGCCAGGTCGTGGATTTTACGGCCAATCATGGTGTCAATCGCCGCATTTTCTCGCAAGCGTTGGGGTGCGAGCGTGACTTATATGTTTATTTGCCGCCTTGCTTTGATGCCAAAAAACCTTATCCCGTCATGATTTATCTTCACGGCGTGTTACAGGACGAAAAATCGTTCATCGAGTTTATCGTGAAACCGTTGGATAAGGCCATTCGAACTGGTCAGCTTCCACCAATGATCGTCGCGGCTCCGGATGGCAGCATCGAAGGCAACCCAACGCGTTTTGATCCGGGTAGTTTTTACATCAACGGACCAAGAGGCCGTTATCAGGATTGGATTCTCCAAGACGTCTGGTCCTTTCTGCACAACCGCTTTCTGATCCGACCAGAACCCAAAGCCCACATCCTATGTGGAGTTTCCATGGGTGGTTTTGGAGCCTACAACATGGCCATCAAGCACCCTGAACAGTTCGGGATTGTCGTCGGCGTTATGCCAGCACTGAACCTGCGTTGGATGGGTTGCTGCGGTGGTTATTTTGCCAATTTCAGTCCTAACAACTGGTGCTGGCGCGATAGCTTTGATAATCCCCGCGAAGTGATTGGCGAATTCGGCATTTTCCGCATACGAATCCAGAATTTTGCTTATCCGGTCTTTGGCCAAGACCCGCAGGCAGCCCTGGCTTTAGTAAGCCAGGAAAATCCCATCGAAATGCTGGATCGGTATAAACTCAAGCACGGCATGCTTGATATGTTTATCGGGTACGGTGCGTATGATGAATTCAATCTCGATGCTCAGGTTGAGAGCTTTTTGTCTGCGTTAGAATCACGCAATATCGGCGCGACAGTACAGCGCATTTCCTGGGGTCGCCACGATGAAAAAACCGCTCTGTGCATGTTACCCAAAGTCGTACGCTGGCTTGATGAAAAACTGCGGCAGCATAACGTCGCCGACTGAGTCATTGCATGCTATTTGATCACTCCGCCGTGGAGAAGTCTATGTTGCGTGGAGCGCTCTTAATCTGGTCGTGCTTCCTCCTGACGGGTTGCGATGAAAAAGAACTGCAAAAAATTCGCAAAGTGGGCGACAAAGCGCTAGACAAAGCAGGCCAATTGGCGCTCGATGCCTGGAATAAAATGCAGCGACCTGGAATAGAACCGACAGCAACGACCGAATCATATTCGCTTGTGCAAAAAATCCAGTTCCGTATTCAATGGGATCAACAACTGACTGAGGTTCCTATTCAAATATCCGTAGAACACAATCAGGTTAAATTGAATGGCGAGGTACCTTCAGAAGAACTTAAAAAACGTGCATTGGATTTGGTCCAATCAACCAAAGGTGTCGAAAAAGTAATCGATTTATTGACCATAAAAAAGGCAGATTTGAATTCTGCAACCGCGGATCTAAAACCTGCTCCATGAAACGCGGTTCTGACAAAGAACACTATCGAAGTACCAAACACATCTCAACATGCCCAGCGCATGAAGGAGCCACGCTAATCTGACATAGCTCCTCTGACATAAGATATTTTGCTATGGTCGCGCTTTTTTGATGGCTTCCAGCAGTTTTTGACATTCCTCAGATTCAACGATACCGGTTGTTGTTTGCAAGGGCCTTATGGCAGTGAATTTCTGTTTACCCGATTTGTCATACTCAGATGGATTAAAATGAAAGTCGATAATGATACGTTGCTGAATATCCTTAAGTGCTGTTGGCCAATCGAGGTACAATCCTTCGACCAACTCCTTCTGTTTTTGGTCCGAAATCGATTCGATTGCATTCCAAGAGGCAGGCCATTTTTGCTGGGTTCGATAGTAATGTTCGACCAAAGCACATGTTAACCGCATCGCTTTGCGATTGGCTTCCTCTTCCAAAAACCGACTGCCGAAATAATAGCCCATCCACAGAATCGTCGCAAAAAAGAGCGCTCCGCCCAAGACCCAACTTCGCGCAAAGCGTTTGATGACTTTTTGTTGCAAGTCTGAAGATACACTGACTGGAGTAGCCATGGCCGATTCCTTAAATCGTTCGATGGTAAATGTAGAGTAAGGTTTAACTTTCTAGCTGCTGCATTAGTCACAGTGTGCAATTTGCGCGCCAGAGCTTCATTTCCATTGGTAAATGCTCAATAGTCTATGTTTCTTTCCATTTTTCCTATTTCCGGCGTCATTCTCACGTATGCTCTTTGTCTGGGAATGATGTCAGTGCTATGGCTGAAAAAAGTGAGATGATGCAGGACTGAGTGAATGGAATCCTCCTTGGTAGCGATTACATATTTCTTTTCAGGCTTTTGGGTCAGCCACATATTGCGCAAATTTGATGCATCAACTCTGAAGATTGGCGTTGGCAATAAGGCTTATGGAGTTGATCATTGTTGCCAACATACTCAGCTTTTTGATCTGCTCGATGGCTTTGCAAAAATGTCCACGTTGGGTATCCGAATGCTCCAATGAATCTAATACCACTCAACTTGTTACTCGCATATTGAAATCATCATTGCAGAACATTCTGTTTCTCAAGAGATTACACGCCCATGATCTGCTAAACTGTATCCGAAAGGCTATCGTCTTGTTTAAAGGGGATTCCTATGGGCCGACCTGTCGTTCATTGGGAGTTTTGGTCAAGAGATCCACAAAAAATCAGCGTGTTCTATGAAAAGATCTTCGATTGGAAAACCCAGTTCATACCTGAAATTCAGTATCATCTTGTGAGCACAGGTGGCCACGGCGGCATTGATGGTGGCATAATGACTCCCAAACCTGGCCCTTGGCCTGGTAACATGGCCATGTACATTGATGTGGACAACCTTGAAACCTATGTCAACAAAATCAAAGAGGCAGGAGGTAAGATCATTGTTGACAAGCAAACCATTCCAGGTGTTGGTTTTTTCGCCCTATTTGAAGACCCTGACGGCAGAGTGCTTGGCATTTGGCAGAAACAAACTTAAAAAGCCTAAGTCGTACTATACTAATAGAAACACATTACGGTAATCAGTCGTGCGCTTTTTGCTTTGATTGAGCAACTAACACGATTATTTCGATCATCTACACTGGTCTGATGAGCCATTACTAGCCAGTCCGAAATAAATGGCATACTATGCGGACTCGTTCAATCGTTGATGTTGAAGTCATTAGCGAAAGTTCCACCACCAGCCTTGAGACCACATCGACCATGAAGCCACAGCATATTTTGTTCTTGTTCATTGCTTCCGCTATTGCATGCGGCGCGTGGGCAGAACCTCCTGAAACACGCCTGGCGAACTGGCAAGCTGATATACGTTTCTTGGCTCAGGAGCTACCGAAAAGACATAAGCATTTTTACGCTCATCTCGATGCCAGCGCTTTTCAAGATTCCATCGCAGCATTGGAAAAATCACTGCCAAACCTCACGGATGAGCAAGTCACCGTGCAACTCGCGCGCATCGTCGCATCTGCACGCGATGCACACACGCAAATCAACATTCGGCCACTTTTTCGTACTATCTATCCAATTGGTCTGATGTGGTTCAAAGATGGCTACTACGTCGTACGAACCCTGCCCGAATACCAAGCCATTTTGGGAACGAAATGGATCGGCATCGGCAACCATGCAGCGGAAAATGTAGAAAGTACTCTTAAAGAACTCATTGCTCATGAAAATGAGCAATGGGTTCGTGAAATGATGCCTAATTACCTGATTGCGGCCCCGATTCTTCAAGCCGTGCATTTGATCGACCCATCCAATCCTACTCACTACCGTTTCCAAAAACCTGATGGCACAACTATTGATCAAGTCGTCACAGCTACAGAGACTGCCAAGATCCGTCAATGGGCTGAATTACTAGATGCTAAATCAAATAAGGTTCCTTTGCGCTACCTCGATCGCAACAAGAATTATTGGCATCAATGGCTTCCAGAAGCCAAAGCCATGTATGTCTGTTATCGCCGGTGTTCTTCCATGGCTAAGCCAACCATCAATGAGTGGGCCAAGGAAATGCTGGCAGACTTGGACGAGCACAAACCTGATAAACTGATCATCGACCTGCGCGACAATGCGGGTGGCAATTCCGCTCTGTTCGCACCGATTCTATTTGGAATTGGTCAACGTGATTGGATCAATCAAAAAGGGAAGCTTTATGTTCTGATTGGCAGGCGAACCTTTTCGTCTGGCTTGCTCAACGCCTTGGAGCTTAAACGAACAACCCAGAGCATTCTTGTAGGCGAACCGACTGGTCAAAAACCTAACGCCTATGGTGAAGTGAAGCAATTCGCTTTGCCGCATTCAAAAATAGAGATTTTCTATTCGACGAAGTATTTTCGCATGATGAAGGACGATCCCGACAGCTTGGAACCCGATGAATTCATGGAAACTACCGTGCAGGATTACCGCGATGGCCGGGACCCCATTTTGGAAAAGTTACTGAAGCGTACGTAAACCGCTCCCCTCAAAAGCCGCCGTTGATGCAAAACAGAAGTTAAAGGGTTGAAGAACTACGCGAATTATCGTCAATTCTTTTTGACATCAGTCACTCAGTCGGTTAAGCATAGAAGTTGCAATGTCTTATCGAAATACGCTGTGTCGGTTAGTAATTTATGCCTAACATCGACGCAAGGCGTTGATACATCTTGTTCATAGGAGAATCACATGTCCAGCGAGAGCTTACAGAAAAAACTTGATAGGGTTCGTCGTCCACGCGTACAAATCACCTACGATGTGGAAACCAACGGTGCCATGGTCAAAAAGGAATTGCCCTTTGTCGTTGGCGTCATGGCTGATTTATCCGGTCAACCCAAAGATCCCTTGCGGCCCATGAAAGAACGCAAATTCGTGCCGATCGATCGCGACAATTTCAACAGCGTCATGGCCAAATCTACTCCGCGCGTGGCTATGAAAGTCGAAAACAAGCTCACCAATGACAACACGAAACTGGCTGTAGAGTTGAATTTCAAACACATCGATGATTTCGAACCCGCCCGCGTGGCTGAGCAGATCCCGGCATTGAAAGAACTCATGGATATGCGACACAAGCTGACCCAACTTATGAGCAAAATGGAAGGCAACGACAAGTTGGAGTCCAAATTGGCAGACATCCTGGCCAATACGGAAAAAGCGATGAATCTCGCTAAAGAAATGGGAATTGATCAGGCCCCACCGACTGAAGGTGGTTAATAACTTTCATCGTTTTATTGTGTTTACTATAGGCAACAAACAGGAGATTGATCGATGGGAGCTGAAGCCCAATCTAAAGCCGCAGCCGCAACGACAACTACCGCCGAAGGTGGTTTATTGGATCAGATTCTTGATTTAACCAAACCCCTCAATGAACAGGAACGTTCTCGCAACCGGGATGTTGTTGGGCAATTCTTGAAAGAAGTGATCAAACCCGGACAGGTGGTTTCGAAAGATGTCGAAGCCAGCATTAAATACTGGATCAATTCGATTGACCAGAAGCTGACGGCTCAATTGAACGAAGTCATGCACGCGGAAGAATTTCAGAAACTCGAAAGCACCTGGAGAGGTTTGCACTATCTCGTGCATCAATCGGAGACCGGTGAAACATTGAAAATCCGCGTTCTCAACGCCACGAAACGCGACTTATTCAAAGATCTTGAAAAAGCAGTCGAATTCGATCAAAGTGCCTTATTCAAAAAGGTCTATGAAGAAGAATATGGCCAATTGGGTGGCGAACCCTACGGCATGCTAGTTGGCGATTACGAATTTGATCGTTCAGCCGAAGACATTAGTTTGTTGAAAATGATATCGAATGTCGCGGCCGCTGCTCATGCTCCCTATGTATCTGCCGCTAGCCCGAAACTGTTTAACCTCAACAGTTATACGGAATTAAGTGCACCGCGCGACCTCGCCAAGATATTCATGGGCGATGAATACGCCGCTTGGCGCAGTTTTCGTGATTCGGAAGATTCACGGTACGTCGCCTTAACCATGCCACGAACGTTGGCACGTTTGCCTTACGGCGCTAATTTCAAACGCGTCAGCGAATTCAATTTCGAAGAAAGCGTCGATGGCAAAGACCACAATAATTACCTATGGATGAACGCTTCATGGGCCTATGCCGCACGCATCACGGATGCTTATGCCAAGTATGGCTGGCTGGCGCGCACACGCGGCGTGGAAGGTGGAGGCAAAGTCGAAGGATTGCCCGTACATACTTTCCCGACCGACGAAGGCGATGTCGCCATGAAATGTCCGACCGAAATCGCCATCTCGGATCGTCGTGAATTTGAGCTATCCAACCTCGGCTTTTTACCGTTGTTGCACGCCAAGGGAACTGATTTTGCCGTGTTCATGGGAGCACAGTCCTGCCAGAAGCCTAAGTCCTACTTTGATCCTGCTGCCAATGCAAACGCGGAACTGTCTGCAAAGTTTAATTACATCATGAACATATCACGCTTCGCCCATTACCTGAAGGTTATGGCCCGCGACAAGATTGGCTCGCACATGACAGCAGTCGAGTGCGAACGCTGGTTGAATTCATGGATTATGAACTACGTGGTTTCCAATCCTCAGGACGTTGGCGACGAAACAAAGGCACGCAAACCTCTCTCGGACGCAAAAGTTGAAGTGCGTGAAGTGAAAGGCAAGCCAGGCTGGTATGAAGCTGTCGCATACCTGAAGCCGCATTTCCAACTTGAAACGCTTTCCACTTCCATGCGTTTAGTCGCAGAAGTGCCTAAGAAGGCCTAATGTAAACCACTACGGCGTACCGATTTCGGTACGCCGATCTTTTTTCAGTTTTTTTGTTTCATTTCTGATGGTTCAAGGCATTGCTTGATAGGAGCAAACGACTGCAAGAAAGCGAAAACAGTCAACACTCCTGCAATGAACAACATCAGGGGCTGGAAGTTGTCGATCCTTCAAAGTTGTCTTCGCGGTTGAAGTCGAACAAAGGCTCGAAGCTCTAGCAAAACGATCCTTCAAAGGAGGTTGTGGTCATGGCGTTCGATACTTATCTGAAGTTGGCTGGCATTCCTGGGGAAGCAACTGCCGAAGGTCACAAAGACGAAATTGAAGTTTATTCATGGTCTTTCGGGGCTTCCAATCCCTCGACCATCGGGCCTGGTTCCGAAGGCTTTGGTGCAGGCCGCGTGAGCATCTCCAGCTTCAATTTCATGAAGAAATGCGACAAGGCTTCACCGGTTCTGTTCCAACGTTGTGCCACGGGCACGCACATTGATGACGCCACGGTCACCATGCGAAAAGCCGGCGGCAAGCAACAACCCTTCTTGATCTACACCTTTACGGGCGTCATGGTCGACAGCATTCAGTGGTCCGGTTCGACGGGTGGCGATGACACACCAACCGAATCCTGCAGCATCTCCTTCGCCCAAATGAAAATCAAATACCAGCAACAAGACGCCAAGGGTAATGTTGGCCGACCTGTCGAAGGTGGCTGGAATGTTCAGAAAGTGCAAGCCGTTTAATTGCACCGCAAACACCTTAAACACAAGGACATCCTGGCAACAGGGTGTTCTTGTGTTATTCCTCTTTGCACCGCATCAATCAGCATTTGCTTTAGTGTTGTTGCCATTTTTTTCTAGGAAAGCTTCCAAATGACTGCAAGCGAATTGTACAAGGCCGGCCAACTAGACGATGCGATCACAGCCCAGCTTGCGATCGTCAAGGGCAACCCTGCTGATCAAGGCAAACGCTTTTTCCTCTTTGAGTTGTTGTTGTTTAGCGGCGATTTAGACCGTGCCCAGAAGCAAATTGATGCTATTACTTTCGGCGATGAACGTGATGCCACAGTCATCATCTATAAACGCTGGTTGGATTCTGAGCGAGCGAGGCGGGCATGCTTTACCACCGGTGGCGAACCCAAGCTGCTCGCACCACCCTCTGAGCACGTTCGACTGCGATTGGAAGCTTTAAGACAAAAACGTGTTCAACAGCAAGATGAATTCGCCAGGTTAGTGCATCAAGCCAATCAACTGATGCCAGCGTTAACCGGACAATTAAACGGCCGGCCATTCACATTACTTCGAGACTGCGATGATTTGTTAGCTGGCGTTCTGGAAGTGTTTGTCAATGGACTCTATTATTGGATTCCGTTTGAGAACATTGCTAGCCTCGATGTTGTTCCTCCAGAATACCCGCGTGATTTATACGCAATGACCGCTCAACTGGAAGTCTTGAACGGCGACACAGGCGAAGTTTGCTTGCCAGTGCTCTATCCCCTAACGCATTTGTCCGCCAGTCAAGATATGAAGTTGGGCCGTGCTAATGATTGGCAAGAGCACCCTGGGAACATCACGATGGGTGTTGGTTTGAAGTGTATTCTGGTAGAAGATGATGCCGTACCTTTACCCGAATGGCGTGAATTAGTGATCAACCATCCTGAAACGGCAGAACCCGAAGCTCCTCAACCTGAAACCTCAACATGAGTCAAACGCCACAAGATCAACAGATAATGCCCACGATACTGGATCGACTAGTTGATCCTGAATCTGCTGGCACATTAGGGCGTTTTGGCTATGACGTCAACCAAATGATCGATGCCGTCCGACGAGACGTTGAAGACTTGCTCAACACGCGACAGACACATTTCGACATCGCTAATCACTTTCAAGAAGTACGACATTCCATTGCCGCCTATGGCTTGCCCGATCTTGTATCCTTAAATGCGGTTACACCACAGCAGCGTGAAGAAATTGCGCGAATGATCGAAGCCGTTATTCAACAATTTGAACCCAGACTCAAAGAGGTGAAAGCGACTATCCTCTCTACCGGCGATAAGAAAGATCGCAATCTGCACTACCGAATCGAAGGCAAATTGCATGTCGAACCTTCACCCGAATTGGCGTTCGACACCGTTTTGGAATTATCAACGGGACATTATTCTGTAAAATCGGCTGACACATGATCGACGACCTGTATCGGTTCTACGAACGTGAACTGACATATTTTCGGCAACTGGCGCAGGAATTCGCCAAAAAATACCCTGCGGCAGCAGGCCGATTGTTACTTGAACCTAATCGAAGCGCAGACCCCCATGTCGAACGCTTGATCGAGGCTTTTGCCTTTCTCACCGCGCGTGTTCATAACAAACTGAACGACGAATATCCGGAACTGACTGATGCCCTGCTCACCATTTTATATCCGCACTATCTGGCACCGATACCATCGATGGCCATTGTCCAGTTCGATCTCGACTCTGAGCGATCAAGCTTGCCCGATGGCTTCACAATCAGTCGGTTCAGTCATCTGAAAAGCCCGCCGGTACAGGATTTAAAATGCCGCTTTCGCACCAGCTATGAGACCAAACTTTGGCCCATCAAAGTGACGATGGCGAAGATACAAACCCCACCATTTCCACAAGGCATACAAGCGCTGCCGCAAACGGCTGCCGTTTTGCGTTTGCAATTGGAAATGATGGGTGACTTGAACTTTCATCAGCTATCGATCGATCGGCTGCGCTTTTATTTAAATGGTGAAAGCAATGTCATTACAGACTTGTATGAGCTCATTTTTAATCATGCGCAACAAGTAGTTTTTCGCACGCTTGAGCGTGATCAGGCCAACCCTGAACCATTGGTTTTTAAGCCCGAGCAAGTCTTAGCGCAGGTTGGTTTCGAACCCAATCAAGACTTGCTGCCCTATCCCAATCATTCATTTATTGGTTACCGGTTATTAACGGAGTTCTTCTGTTTTCCTGCTAAGTTCTGGTTTATGGATTTGCTTGGCTGGCAACGGGTCATCAAGGCCGGTTGGCAACGTCGCATTGAAGTCGATATCTATCTGAATCGAACTTTGACATCCGTCGAACAAGCGGTTGATGTGCAAGCTTTTCGTCTAGGATGCACACCCATTGTCAACCTGTTCGAGCAGACGGCTGAGCCGATCAATCTGACTCAACGCAAATCCGAATACCGCGTCGTTCCGGATGTAGCCCATCCAAATGGTTTGGAAGTGCACAGCATTCTAGAAGTGGTATCCGCTAATCCCGAAAACCCGCGACAATACCATCCGTTTTATTCCTTCACCCATTTGCACCAGAATCAAGGGCCGCAAACCTTTTGGATGATGACACGGGAAAAATCGATGGTCGCAGGTGATCGTGGCACGGATGTGTATATGCAGTTTGTCGATCTGCAGTTTAATCCTCGTTTGCCTGCCGAGGAGGTATTGGTGGTTCGAACCTTGTGTTCCAACCGCGACCTGCCTGCCAAATTACAGCAGCTCAGTGAAAACCTGACTTTTGAATTAGAAATGGCTGCGCCGTTGCAGCGCATCCGTTGCTTACGCATGCCGACGATTTCTCTGCGTCCCGTGTCTAAACGCGGTCAACATTGGCGGTTAATATCCCATCTGACATTGAATCACTTATCCATAATGGACGATCAGGGGGGCCGGGATGCTCTTCGGGAAATGCTCCGCCTCTATGACTTCTCCGATAGTGAAGCCGGCCAGCATCAATCCAACGTGACCCGGCAGATCATTGACGGTATCTTGGCGGTTCAGCATCGTCGAATCGTCGGCCGCGTACATGGCGGTTTTGCTCGCGGCGTCGAAATCCTCATGGAGTTTGATGAAGCCAAATATGTTGGATCAGGTGTCTATTTGTTCGCATCCATCCTGGAACGCTTTTTAGGATTATATGCCTCGATCAACTCATTTACGCAACTAACGATACGCACCAGGCAGCGTGAGGGGATTTTGAAGAAATGGCCACCACGGGCAGGTCTGACACCGCTGGTATGACTGCCTCGCATCCATCGGGGGGTTCGATGGGTCAAACCGCCAAGGTCAACCCTGGTGAGCCCTTAACGGTTGAACAGCAGCTCTTTCAAACCGGCTTTGAGTTCGACATCTTCCAAGCCATTCGCATCTTGGAAAAGCTCGCTCCAGACAAAGTCTGTTTGGGACGCGATGGCCCGCCTAATCAGGAAATCGTGCGTTTTCGTTCACGTACGTCGACAGCGTTTCCGGCCAGCACCATCTATGAAATCATTCCGCCGTTGTCACCAACCGGCATCCCCTTGGCCGTTGTCAATTTCTTTGGTTTGACTGGCCCAAGCGGGGTCATGCCACGCCATTACTCGGAACTGCTGATTCGTATCGAACGCGATTCTAAACACCCCGAACGGACCGCATTAAGAGATTGGCTTGCCCTTTTCGACCACCGTTTGATTTCATTCTTCTATCGCGCATGGGAAAAATACCATTTTACTGTGGCCTATGCTCGAGGTGAATTCAAACAACCAGACCCCGATCTCTTCACGCGAACTCTTTTCAGTTTCATGGGCTTAGGGCAGCCAACGCTGCGCAATCGCCTACGCATCTCCATCGAGCGCTCCGACCCTGCCGATGACTTCGAAACCGAGCAGGTTCTTGGCTCGATCGTTGACTTGGGTCTGCCCTTTTACACCGGCATCCTTGCGCAGCGACCTCGCAACGCCGTGAACTTGGAAGCTTTGTTGCGCGGGTATTTTCAATTGTCCGTACAGGTCGTTCAGTTTCAGGAACAGTGGCTTTATCTTGGTTTTGCCGACCAGACCCAATTAGGAACGGAGCTTAACAACGGTTTGGGCGTCAATGTCGTTGTTGGTGAACGCGTACGAGACGTACAAAGTAAATTCAGGGTGCGGATCGGGCCACTCAAATATAAAGAGTTTCTGGAATGGCTGCCCGATCGCCAGCCGATTCCAGATCGTAAATCTCTTTTCTTGCTTTCTCATCTGGTTCGGTTATTTGTAGGAGCAGAGTACGACTTTGATGTTCAGCTCATTCTGCGGAAAGAGGACGTGCCGAGCTTACAATTAGCCACGCAAGGCGGTTTGGGAGCACGCTTAGGATGGAACACCTGGCTCCATGCCGGACCGTGCAAACATGATGTGGACGATGCTGTCTTTTTAGGTGATGCGATTCGTTGGTTACCCGTGACCTGATTCAAGAACTCGCTTGATGCTGGAAGGAGCAACTCTTGGCTGCCATTCGACCCAAAAAACTCGTTGAACGATTAAACGAACTTTGCCATCGATCCTTACTGGACGCCGCACAGCTTTGCGTCCATCGGTCCAATTACCAGGTGGAAATCGAGCATTGGCTGCTCAAACTCCTTGAAAAAGACAAAACCGATTTGCAGCGACTGCTCCGGCAATACGACATCAACCTCTCGCGTGTTACCGAAGAACTAACGAAAGCTGCCGACAAATTCAAAAGAGGTAACAACGAGTCCAACTATTCTCTTTCGATGGATTTGCTGAAACTACTGACCGAAGCCGGCACACTGGCCACATTGGAATACAACGTCAATCGCATCCGCAGTGGTTACCTCCTGGTCGCTTTACTGACCGAAGATACGCTCAAGCAGCGCATCGAACGCAGTTCGCCTGAATTGTATAAAATGGCAGAGCGCCCCTTGCAAAACGAAACGCCCGTGGTCATCAAGGGCAGCGTTGAAGATGAATATGAGGCCGAAGCAAGCAGCCTAACAAGTGGCGGTCCTGCTGGGCCGGGCCAAGGACCCACTCCAGGTTCCAAGACCCCTGCTCTCGATCAATTCACCACCAACTTAACGGAGCAGGCACGTACTGGGAAGATCGACCCCGTGGTTGGACGCGATGCGGAAATTCGTCAGGTGATCGACATTCTGACTCGTCGTCGCCAAAACAACCCCATCCTGGCCGGCGAAGCGGGCGTCGGCAAAACGGCCGTCGTCGAAGGATTCGCGCTACGGATCACCGCGGGTGATGTCCCTGAACCTCTCCGCAACGTTGATCTGCGTGTCCTCGATCTGGGCCTTTTGCAAGCAGGCGCGGGAGTCAAGGGCGAGTTTGAAAATCGCCTGAAAAATGTCATTCAGGAAGTCAAATCATCCCCACGCCCCATCATCCTGTTTATTGATGAAGCACACACATTGATGGGGGCAGGCGGAGGGCATGGCATGGGCGATGCCGCCAATCTGCTGAAACCCGCCCTGGCACGCGGCGAGTTGCGAACCATCGCCGCCACCACCTGGGCAGAGTATAAGAAATCGTTCGAGACCGACCCTGCTCTGAAACGGCGCTTTCAAGTTGTCAAAGTGGATGAGCCTGATGAAGCCAAAGCCATTCAGATGATGCGTGGTGTTGCCCAGCCGCTGGAAAAGCACCACAAAGTCCGCATTTTGGACGAAGCGGTCGAGGATGCTGTTCGGTTGTCCCACCGGTACATTCCCGATCGGCAACTTCCAGATAAAGCTGTGAGCTTGCTCGACACCGCATGTGCACGCGTGGGCTTGAGTCAATCAGCAACGCCTGCTGATCTGGAAGATTGCATTCGCTTGATTGAGCATCTTGAAGTTGAGATCGACGTGCTCAAGCGCGAAGACATCATTGTCGAAGAACATAAAGAACGGCTAGCTGAACTCGATGAACTCATGAAAAAAGCTCTAACCAGAAAAGCTGAACTGGAAAAGCGATTGGAGCAGGAACGCAAGTTTGTCGAATCGATTATGACGAAACGCAAACAGTTAGAAGCCCACGTCAAAGCCCCCCCTGGCTCCAAGGAGCGATTAAGCGATGCCGATGCGGAATCGCTGCGCCAGACTGTTTTACAAGAGATGGGCGAACTGAAGAAAATTCAAGGCGAATCGCCACTGGTCATGCCCGTGGTGGATCGGCAAGCCGTTGCTGAAATTGTCTCAAGCTGGACGGGTATTCCTGTCGGAAAAATGGTTCTGGATGAAATCAAAACGATCCTTAACCTGAAGGAAAAAATGGAAGAGCGCGTTGTCGGTCAAAGCCACGCGCTTGATGCTCTGGCTCAGCGCATCAAAACGAGCAGGGCTGGCCTGGCGGACCCGCGCCGACCCATTGGCGTTTTCCTGCTCGTTGGCCCCAGCGGCGTTGGTAAAACGGAAACCGCTGTGGTTTTGTCGGAGATTCTATATGGCGGCGACCGCAATATGGTGGTCATCAACATGTCCGAATACAAAGAAGAGCATAAGATATCGCGGCTCACAGGTTCCGCTCCGGGCTATGTCGGTTATGGCGAGGGTGGCGTTTTGACCGAAGCGGTTCGCCGCAAACCCTATTCGATTGTCCTGCTCGACGAAGTGGAAAAAGCTCATGAGGCCGTGCAGGAAATTTTTTATCAGGTCTTTGACAAAGGCATGCTTCAGGACGACAAAGGCGAGGAAATCGATTTCAAGAATACGATCATCCTTTTGACGGCCAACGTGGCCAGCGACACCATCACCAAACTGTGTGCTGACCCCGACACGATGCCCGATGCCGAGGGGCTAGCGGCAGCCATACGCCCTGACCTGCTCAAGACATTCAAGCCCGCTTTGCTAGGCCGCATCAACGTGCTGCCTTATTTCCCGCTGGGAGATGAAGTGCTCAAGAAAATCATCAAACTTAAGCTCAAACAGATTGCTGATCGCGTGAAAAGCAATCACAAAGCTGCTTTTGAATATGATGATGCCTTGGTGAATGCCATTGCCAACCGCTGCAAGGAAGTGGAAACCGGTGCACGCAATGTCGATCACATCCTAACGGGAACCGTGCTCCCCGAAGTATCCCGCGAAGTGCTAACACGCATGGCCGAAGGTCAACACTTGAGCCGGATTAAGATTACGGTAAACGATCAAGGCAAATTCGACTATCAGATGTCGTAAATAATTCGCTCCGATAACCTCATGAAGCCCTTCTTCTCCACATGCAGAGGAAGGGCTTCATCATTAATTGCATTACTTGTTTTTGGAAGGGATCATCGCCGTTGTAAAAATGCTGATGTTTGGATCTAAGCCATGCAGCCAGTTTCCAAGTTGCTGGATCGACTCTCGAATGTGTTCTATGTTCGTTGTAGAAGGCAGTGCTTCCCCAACCACGATGCGGATGCGGTGAGGCCCCTTTGTGGCCGACTGGCTTGGCTCAGCTTCGCCGCAATAAACGGGAACGATGGGAGTGTCTTGCTTACCCTTTCGCAGTTCTTGCCAAATCGCTTCACTGATGCGCCCATCGTCAATACTGAGTGCTACCATTTCTCCATTGATTAACGATTGTATACCCAACTGACATGCCGCATTGACGTCCTTCGTCTCTGATGCGGGTGACAGGCTGATCAAACCTGTGAGTTTTGTCAGCAGGCGCAGCAAAGGTGCACGCTGATGATCTGGCTTGGACTCCAACAAGATGAACCGGACTCGGCGATCAGTCACTGACAGCACGTGCATCGATTCTGAAAACCGATGACAATTGGTGACCAGGATGGCAGCATCACGCGTTGGCAAATGCTTGCCACCCGCCAGGCGAATGTGATAACGGCCAGCCGATCGAATCCATAGCACCGTCCGGACAAAAAAATCAGGCAATACCAGACACAATGCCGTCAACGTGACCAAGGTCATGATCATGGCTATGCCAAATAAATACACCGGGACTTTTTGATCGTCGTAGGCAGGTGGCAATGGGGTGGCTGCAGGGCGGACGCGGTAATAAACCAAGGTTTCTCCACTGGCTTCTCGTTTGACGCGCCACGTGCTGACTTTCACTTCGTCGCCCACGTTGACGCCCGAATCGATGCGAATGATGGCTGCATGACGATGCGCTGGCTGAAATATGGAGGACAACATCTGCAACAAGCCGGGTTGCTTACGCGCGATTTCCGCTGGCTGGGGCGCTGCTTGCATCGGGTCTGGTGAGCGAGTTGCATTGATGTGGAAGGCTGGCTGTGCTGGATCCTTGGGCTGAACGCTGAAGGCAAGCACCTCGATGTTCTTCTCTGGCAAGCGTGTGACCAGTCGCCCTGCCACTACATCGCGAACTTTTAATTCCTCGGACAACCCGACCCCATGCGTCAGATTGACAACGCCATAGAAAAACAACTGCGCAAGGATGGCACCGGTAACGTTGACAAAATTGCTCGTTGCTACCATGGTTCCCTTGCTTTGCTTGGGAGCACGGTGCTGAAACAGCGTATACATCGGCACAATGTAAAAACCCGAAAAGAAGCCGATGCAAGCGATGGTTACAACCAGTCCAAGGGTCGAATGCATGGCCACGGATAAGCTTGCCAACCCAGCCGCCAGCATCATGCCCATGGCACCAATGGGTACCAGGCCCAATTCCACTTTGCCACCGGAGAGTTGCCCCGCTAAAGGGCTGCCCAGACCAATGCCCAAGGCCACGATGCCAACAACAATGCTGATTTTGAATTCTTCCCAAGGCGGGTTCTGCGATTCGCCATGCATGTACATCGTCGCACGCATGTAGGCAACCATAAAGGTAAAAAAGGCGATGCCAAGCAGTGCCAGCGCCAAGGGGCGTGATTTCAGCATGGAGCGTAAGTTCGTGACAACGGGTGCATACAGCTTCCAAGGCAACCAGCCTGGAAATGGACGATCCGGATCAATGGCGGGCATTTTCTCAATCAGGTAGCTTGTCAAAGTACCGATTAAAGCTGAGCCGACCAGAAACAGCCCCACGCCATATTCCTTGCCTTTGAACCAGTAAGACAAAATGCCCCCCATGGTCGTGCCCAGAATGACCGCCAAGAAAGAGGTTGACTCGACGAAGCCATTTGCTTTGGAAAGCAAATGAGGCGGAAAGATTTCAGGCAGCACACCATATTTGCAGGGCACATAAAAGGCACTGTGCATCCCCATGAGGAAAACACACGACAAGACGATGCTCGACCCCAGAACGGGGTAACTTTGCGTTGAGCCAAGCCAGAAGCCGAGTAAGGCAAAAGCCGTGATGAACACTTCCATCACTTTCCAGAAGATCAGCGAATGGCGTTTGCTGTACTTGTCGGCAAAATACCCCGACAAGGTGCAGAAGATGGCCCAAGGAGAGTAGAACAAAATGGGCATCAGCGAGATGGCTTTGTCGGGCGTCATGGCCCCGCTATTGATTGCGAAAAACATCGCTGAGGCGTGGATGCACTGATCGTTAAATGCTGCCAGAAATTCTGCAATCAAGAACCCAATGAATGTGCGATTGGCCAATCGTTCATAGGGCTGAAAGGTCACAGGCGAACTCATGCCAAAGCCTCGAATGATGACGCCCAAACGGTAATTCCATTTATACGGTTTCCCCGTGTAGCCGCCTATGTATTGAGGGGCGAGGGATCTTCCACTTTCATTTGGTCTTCCTTGGGTCTAGTCCTTTGCGACCGCTCACTACTCTTGAGAACGTGGAGCCGCCGATAAACTGATTCGACTAGGAAGAACAGGTGCTTTTGTTACAATGCCGCCACTCGGAGGATTCTTGTACCAAGGATGGCCTTTCGACCTAACACCATGTCAACAGGATACCCGATACCACCTGAAGCACAGCCATCGAATAGCAAGCGTTCTGCCTTGCATGCTAACCGTGCTGATGTGCATGCTTCTCAAGTTGTGCAATGGTTGTCCGTTGAAACATCCAACCGTACCACCGATGACACTGGCGAAGGCCTCATCACGGCAATGCCCATTGAGCCTGTCCCTTTACCTCAGGTTCCCGGTTACGAGATTCTCCGCGAAATCGGCCGCGGTGGCATGGGCATCGTTTATCTCGCCAGGCATCTGGGTTTGAATCGGCGCGTTGCGCTGAAAATGATGATCGATGTTGAATTTGCCAACCCCGAAGACTTGCTGCGCTTCCGCACGGAAGCAGAGGCCGTTGCACGGCTGCGCCACCCTAACATTGTGCAAGTGTATGAAATTGGAGCCTATCACCCGCAGATGGGAGAATCCAGGCCGTATATTGCTTTGGAATTGATCATTGGCGGATCGTTGGCTCAATGCTTGCTCGGGAAGCCGCATCCTCCTCGCGACGCGGCACGCTTGATACAAATGCTCGCCCATGCAATTCATCATGCCCACTTGCAAGGAGTTGTTCATCGCGACCTTAAGCCGAGCAACATCTTATTTAATCACGATCAGCTGGATACCTTGGCGAATGTCGCATTTACTTCGACCCAATTGCGTGATTATTTGGACTCTCATCAGTACTCTCTCAAGATCACGGATTTTGGTCTCGCCAAATTCGCTCGCCTGCAACCCGATACCCCAGGGCACCATCCTCGTCCTGATGCTACCAAACCGGGTGTGATCATCGGTACGCCACGCTATATGTCTCCTGAGCAAGCATATGCTGATTCAACCAAAGTCGGCCCATCCTCCGACATTTACTCATTGGGAGTGATGTTGTTTGAATTGATAACGGGTCGTCCACCCTTTGACGATGCAGACCCGGTTCGATTAATCATCAAAGTTCGGGAGAAAGAAGCACCGTCCCCACGCCGGTATGTCCCGCGCGTGCCCAGGGATTTAGAGACGATTTGCCTAAAATGTCTGCGTAAAGATCCTTCGCTTCGCTACGCGTCAGCAGGCGCATTGGCTGATGATTTACGTCGCTTTATTCAAGACGAACCCATACAAGCACGCTCAATCAGCGATTTTGAACGATTGTGGAAGTGGGCCAAAAAGCGACCAGCCGTGGCCTCCTTGCTGGCCATGCTGTTCAGCACGAATCTCGCCGGGTTCTTGATCATGGCCTGGCTTTGGCAGATGGCTAGCGGCGTGCGTGACGTCGCACTGGCAGCACAAGTGGAGGAAGCCAAAGCTCGCGGGGTTGCCGAGCAGGCACGCAATGAAGAGCAACAAGCCAAAAGCTTGGCGGAACGCTTGCGGCAGCAATCGGAAATGCAAAAAGAACGAACTGAGCTTGCCTTATACGCCAGCCGCTTGCAGCAAGCACAACTGCTATTGGAAAAGCACGCATGGCAAGCAGCACAAGCATTGCTGTATTTATATCCTAACCAAGCGCGTCCTCAACGCCATTGGGAATGGCATTACCTTGCTCGTTGGTCCCAACCAGGCTTCAAGCCGTTGACGCTAATGCCCAACCATCGCTGCTTGCAATGGGCGATCAGCCCTGATCATAGGTGGTTGGCCCTTCTGTGGCTACCGCGCAGGCAGCAAGGCACATCGACAACCGGACAACTGCAACTCTGGAACGCTCGCACTTGGCAACTGATCAACGCGATCTCCATCCCAATGGGGACGATGGATCATGTTGCTTTGGCGCGTATTGTATCGTTTTGTATGGGTTATTCTTCAATCCACCGACCTGATATGTGGCTTGGTCTGGGGCATACGACCATGGTCGTGCCATCGCTCAGGTTTGATGCCGCCAGCCGGCAATTGGTCATGGCGCAGGCAAACGGGCAATGGCAGTTGTTTTCGATACCAGAGCTCAAACCCATCAACCGTGGCAAGGCTGATGCTTCCATCGGCGTCAACCATGGCGAATATGTCGTGGCCGTTGATCAATTAAAAAAGCAAATATCAGTGCACAGACTATCAAACCACCAAACCATTTTTTCTCGCTCCTTCACAACCAATCTGCCCAAACGAATCCTGCTGGCACCATATGGCCCGATCCTGGCACTTCATTGCGCAGAAAATAAGGTGGAACTATGGCATGTCACCGAAAATCAATTGTTGCACCAATTGACGATTCCAGACCTAAATAAAGAAGACTGGCATATCAGTCCATCAGGTCAATGGCTGTTTCACTATTCGCGGTTCTTTCCAACGGAGATGATGTGCATCGAAACACAGCGCGGCAAAATCTCTGTTATTCCACTGCTGGCTCAATCAGGTTCAATTGAAAAGGTCATTACGGACCCTCTGGAGCAGCACTTGGCCATCAAGCAAAGCAAGTTGCTGACGGTTTGGCCATTACCGCCTGTGACTGCCGGACGACAAATTCACCCAACTTCAGATCAATGGTTCGATGTCTGCTTTCAAGGCCAGGAACCACTTCTGGCCACCAGCGGGCCTGATCGTTTTGTTCAGTTTTGGGACCCGCAAACAGGCCGCTGTGTATCGACTCGGCACAGCCCTGAACCCGGTTGCCAAATCCTGTCAGCTGGTCGCTCGCTGTCATGGATCTTGATAAGTACGAACGGGTCAGTGTTCATCAACCAACCACAAAAAAGCGAACCGTATCAGGTTGAATACAGTAGTCCACTGATGGAATCTACAGGCGCACATTTGCTGTGCTCATCAGGGCACGTGCTGCTACCAATGTCATCTCACGATCAACACCTTTGGTTAGCAGATGGTAACAAAGGCCTGCAATTCCAAAAAACAGCCTTCCGTGAGTTATCCTGGGCAGATACGAACATTGACCAGATGTTGGCCAGCGCGGACGGCCAATGGATCGTCGCTCCCAGCAACAAAAAGAATTACTTCTGCAAATGGCATCTGGATACGAGGGAACGGCGAGGAATTTTCGGTCCGCTATCTGGAGTGCCGCAAAAAATGGCACTTTCTGCTCATGCGGAGCGTTTGTCGGTTTATTATGAGCACAACCCCATTGGCCCTTATTTACAGGTAATGGCACAGGATCAAATAGCGCCGCTCTTTGAAATGAAAGTTCCCAGGTTGGCTGCGCTGGCCATAAGCCCAGACGGCGATCGGCTTTTCCTGGTCGAACATTCAGGTCGCTTCTGGCAAATCAACTTGAAGACTAAAGAAACGGTTTGGTCTCATACTTTGGAACCGATGCAAACGGTTAAACTCGCCATGCATGCAGATGGCCAAACAGTTTCCCTTTGGAACGATGCACAACCCAACGAAATCAGCATAAGAGAGACGGAACATGGCCAACTCGTCCAGCGACTTTCGCTGACTGGTGTATCGGGAACGATGACGTTTCATCCATTCAACCAGCGTTTGGCAATCGCAAAAAAGGATGGCTCGATTGCATTGGTCGATTGTGTACATGGTTTGGAGCTACTACAAGTGCACGGCCAACAGACTAGACACAAGCCCATTCGACAACTCGTTTTCAGTTCTGATGGTCAATTACTATTCTCAACTACAAATGACGGTTGGCTGCGTCTATGGAATGGATCACCGGCTAACTTGTCTGGGCCATAGTGAGTTCATGAATTGGTGCACGTCTAATACAAAACAGCCTGATTTTACTGGTCAATTACACCTTGATTACGCATCTTCTCAAGTTTGATATATGCTGTAATTTTAACCGCGTTTTCGATTCGTCTAAATACGGAATTAGTCATGACTAATATTGCTATTGGTCGATAGCTATTAAACATCACGAAATGAACTCCCATTTATACCCCTGACCAAATGTGAAAGAGACGAATATGTGGATGCTCTTATGTTCATTTCTGGCTTGGGGAGAACCTGTCCAATGACCAGCCAACCATCCACAGCAAATCGTTTGGACCCGATCAGATGCTGAAGACGCACTGGGCAAGAAATTTCAGGAACCCAATCAAATCTTCAAACCACCTACGCGTTTGTTTAAGTGGACTCTGCGAGATGTTGACGAAAACGAGAATGACGACGCCGCAACCACCCGCATCGAGAGCGATAGGCCCGATTTCACTGAAACAAGCACGCCTGTCGGCTTGGGACGCATTCAGTTAGAATCGGGTTACACGTACACGACCAATCGCGCCTCGGGCATTCGGTTGCATCAATCGACATTTCCCGAAGCTTTGCTGCGCGTAGGTTTGTTCGCGGAGTGGTTTGAGCTTCGTATAGGTTGGAATTACAACAACGATCGTTCAACATCACCCGAACCATTTTCAACGCGTGTTACTGGGAGTAGCGATCTTTATTTGGGCTTCAAATTAGCCCTCACGGAGCAAGCCAGTTTCCTGCCGGAAATGGCGATCAATGTGCAAACCACCGCACCAACCGGCGCCAAGGCTTTTACGGCTGACCGTTGGTTGCCAGGCATCAATTGGTTGTATGGCTGGAATGTGACCGATGTTTGGACATTTGGCGGGAGCACGAGCTTCAACGCAGCTAAGGACAATGACAAGAAAGTCTACACGGAAATCGGCCAATCTTTCACGGCAGGTTACAGTATTACCGAAAAACTGAGCTGCTATTTCGAAGTCTACGGCATCATGCCGAGTGGTGGTGAAGCACCAGATTTGAAACCACAATACTCCTTCGATTCAGGATTTGTTTATCGTTGGTCAAACGATTTTCAGACCGACATTCGAGCAGGCATCGGCTTGAATCAGGCAGCGGATGACTTCTTCACTGGCGTTGGCTTCGTTTATCGTTACTAACTTTCCGAAGGACGGCTTTTCGAGATAATAAAGCCGTATTCTTCTCTATTGACATCACGTTGACAAAGACGAACAGGGATGCTACGTTCAAAGTCACATAAACGTATTAACCATCATTATCTGATGCAAAGCGGTCCGAATCTATGCTGGAAGTAGCTGCCAAATCGTCGCAAAATGTGTTGGATGAATGTCAAGTCGCAATAGGATACCGCTTCCACCGCCCAGAACTGTTGAAGTCCGCGTTAACTCATGCTTCGTGTGCCCACACCCGACAAAGCTCCAATGAGCGTTTGGAATTTCTGGGCGATGCGATCCTGGGCTTGATTGTGTGTGAACGCATTTACCGTCTTTTCCCCGATTTGCTTGAAGGGGAAATGACCAAAATCAAATCCGTCGTGGTCAGTCGGCGAACGTGTGCCGAAGTCAGTCAGCAATTGCAACTGGATCGCTTCATTCTGATGGGCAAAGGCATGCGGGATAATTTGCCTGCCAGCGTGTTAGCGGATGTTTTTGAATCACTGGTGGCTGCCATTTATTTGGATGGTGGACTCGACGCCGCTCAAGCATTCGTCCTCAAGTATATGGGGCCTGAAATTGACCAGGTGGCCGAATGTGCCCATGGTGGCAACTACAAATCCGTCCTTCAGCAACTTGCTCAACGGGAGCTTGGCGCCACCCCCATCTATCATCTGCTTGATGAAAAAGGTCCCGACCATAGTAAGTGCTTTAAAATTGCCGCTGTGATAGCGAGTCGAACTTATCCTGGCGCTTGGGGCCGAAACAAAAAAGAAGCAGAGCAAAAAGCTGCCCTCAATGCCATCAGTCAGATCAATGGCGAAGAACTGCCATACCCGAGCGACTAACCAACCTTGGTGCAGTAGGTGGCCAGGTGCAGACGTTTCATTACGCGGTGTTGTGCTACGAACCGGGTTGCGGTCAACCTGCCAAGTACAAGATCGCAGCCCGCTGGAGCGACCAACACGTTCACGAACTGAAAACGTTTGGTTTAACCTGCCCGAATTGTTTGCCCAAGTGGTACCGGCAAAGCCTGGTCAAACAGCAAGCCTGTCGTCTCGCGGAAGGAGAGGAACTCGAGAAGCCGCACATTTTCGCCTGGCAACCAGGACTGCGCGATCATCAACTCACACATCTGCCTGATCTGGAACAAAGCCTGGGTGCTTAACTGCGTTTGGCCACGGCCAGCAATTCTTGAAAATAAGCTAACCGGTCACGATCTCCTTTGGCGCGAGCTTGGAGGATGCCGTTTTCAGCAAACTGCAATGCCTGGGGCCGCATGCCAGCTTTGAGCATTGTTTCGGTTGCTGTTCCCAATAAGTCGAGATTGCCAGGGTGATTATGCAGCAATTGCACATACGTTTCGTAAGCTTTTCTGGCTTGCTGGCATGAAGCAAAAACGCGTGCACGCAGCAACTCATAATCGAATCGACGACGTTCTTGATTGCTGGTTTTGTCTGCCTGCATTCCCTTTTCCAAATATTGGATGGCTTGCTCGGTTTGCTTATCCGCTAAAGCGGCCTGAACCAAAACCTGGTAAATGGCGAACGTATCCCCTTTGCTGTGATCGAGCAAGGCCTTGGCAAAGCGTGCTGCCACGGGAATGGCTTGCAGTCGGATAGCCGTCTGCATGGCCAGCTTCAACTGATCAGGGCTCAATCGTTCCAGTGGCAAGGATGCCAATTCATCAACGGATTGCTCTGCAATGGGTGCTAATGGCTTGAATACGGCAAAGGTTAATTCAGGCAGTGCCGGTGGCTGTTGTGCTGCATCGATTGGAACGTCCCTGAGCTTTTGTTCGAGGCGATTGAAATCGTATGCCACTGGCAATTTACCCGTGCAAATATGCTGCATGAACCGCAGGAATCCTATGGCTCGCCAGCGCAATCCCGACACTGCAGCTGCTTCCATCGGCGAACGACCCGACAGAAAATGCAACGGCTTTTGCAACCAACGATCCTCGAATTCCTGATTGAGATGGGCATCGATCAGACGCTTGCTATCCTCGGGTGGCATTCCTTGGGGAAAGCGTATCTTAAATCGATCCATGACGATCCTAGCCATATCCGGAATGACCGTTCTCGGCTGCCCTGAGGCTTGGATGGCAGGGCCGAAGTAATCTTCAATTTGCCGGCAAGCTTTTTGCAACAATTCCGGGTCATCGCCATCGACAATCATGACCTGGCTGTGAATCGTGATGTAAGCAGCCACAAGTGGCAACTCATATAAACCCATGTTTTCGTGTGCGGTTGGCAAGTCGCGATCAAGCCATTTGGCCTCGATCATGGACTGATACTGTTTCACTTCGATGAAACGCTTACAGTTCTGCAGTTGCGCCAGAAACTGTTGCAGATCCACCAGTCGGTATTGAATGGATAGATGCGTCAAATCACATAGATTCACGACATCTTCGCTGAGGGTCAAGGCGATCGCCAACTCACTAGCGGCAATGGCCTGCTCTTCGTTGGATTCATGGGCCAAATAATGATCCAAAGCCGACACGGCCCCGCTTTGATCGCCTAGCCAAGCTCTAACCAAAGCAAGGTTGTAGAGAATGGCTGGGTCTTGGCTGTTGGCATAGGCCAATTCTTCAAATGCATAGAGTGCATCGCTGAGCTTACCCGTGCGACAGGCTTCCAGCGCCTGCTCACGTTGAAGTTGAACGGCCTTATCTGCTAGCTGCGTCAGCGCCTTAAAGCCATGATGTCGTCGAAGGATTTCCGGCAGTGAACTTTCAACGCCGTAAACTTGATTCAAGACTTTCATGGCTGCTTCATGGCCAGGCTGCAAACGTGAAATGATATCCAGGCTTGCGCGGCCAGCCAAATAATGCATCAGCAAGATTTCGCATTGGGTAATGCTAAGGTAGATTTCTGTCAGCAATTGCTTTGCATCAGGATGGCAGATCTCGGCTGCGTGTCGGTAATCCCGCAACGCCCCTTTAAAATCACCCCGTTCATGCTTAAACATGCCCCGAAGAAAAAAACCCAGGGGTAAGCGCGCGTTGAGTTCCAGGGCTTTTGCTAATGCTCTTTCGGCTTCTTCGGCCTGTTCACAATACCAAAGCTGTTCAGCGTAGCGCCCCCAAATTTCCGCCGTTTGGGGATGGGCTTGGGTTAACTCTTTGAGCATGGCCAACGCCGTTTCCGTCTGCCCATTGCGTTGCATTTCCAGGGCACGTTTGAACTGTGCTTCATACGGCTGGCAACACCACTTAAATTTTTTGCCACTGCCGCATGTACAACTGCTGTAAGCATCAACGCTCATGGCAACATTCCATTCAGGCTGATTGAATTTCCTTGAGAACCGAGAGCAAACCCGTATCCAGAATAATGTACAGACCCAAGCAAGTGTGGGGTAATTCAATTTGTGCGGTTTATGGCATGCACCCCATGCAAGGTTTGCTGCTTGCATTCGCAAAATGCTAGCGAACAGGAACCAAACGCGAACGACATGAGGCTTCTAATTTCGTACACCATTAACATGCACGCACGCCAACAAAGCGACTCATCGATCATCTGCTTCGCCACCACGGTGACTGGCTTGGAATCATTGGCCGCGGACGAATTGGAAACGCGTTTAGAGGCCGATATCCGCAAGAAAGCTCCAGGGCTTGTCATCTTTCGCGTGAATGAACTAACCCCAAAGTTATTGCGTTTACGAATGGTTGAAGATGTTTTTCTGCTCGCTTGGGGGACCGATTCGCTGACCTATCGCGCCGCGGACTTAAAACAAATCACGCACTGGACAGCCAAGGAAGCCCGCTGGCCGCGGTTATTGCAAGCACATCATCAGGTACACCCAAAGCCCAAGGGCAAACCGACGTATCATCTCGTCTGTCAGATGCATGGCAAACACGGCTATCGTCGGCTTGACGCTTTGAAAGCCCTAAGCCGCGGCTTGGAGGGCAAGTTTCCATCGAGTTGGCAGCCGCGTGAGGAAAATGCCGCCGTGGAAGTTTGGTTGATCATTCATGGCAAGCAAGCGTTGTGCGGCCTGCGCTTGTCGGATAAACGTATGCGTCACCGCACATACAAGCAAGCGCACATGCCGGCTTCGTTGCGGCCCGTGGTCGCGGCTGCCATGGTGCAAATGGCCAAGCTGCATCCGGACGAATGGCTGATCGATCCCCTTTGTGGCGTTGGCACCATTCTGGCGGAGCGTTTATCGGTCAATCATCATAGTTCGGTGCTCGGCGGTGATGCTGATCGATCAGCCCTTTATGCAGCATACACGAACCTGCGGTCGCTCACGGATGAACCCCCCTTGGTGCGCTGGGATGCGACAGAATTGCCCCTTGCCGACCAATCGATACCCTGCATTGTGACCAATCTGCCCTTCGGGCGGCAAATTGGTTCGACTGAAGAAATTGCTGACTTCTATGATGAATTACTGGATGAATTCGACAGGGTGCTGACTGATCAAGGAAGAGCGATTCTGTTGGTGGATGATGCCGAAGCGTTGTCCCAATGTGCATTCGCTCATGGTTGGCAGCAACTCGATCAGTTGCGCATCAGGCTGTTGGGTCATGACTGTTACATCATGGCCTGGCGCAAGAACTAGGTTTCAATTCTCGGTTTCCTGCTTGCCAGGGATTTCCCCCAACGATTACGCTGGTAATGTGTCTTGTGGTATTACCAACCGAGAAAGCAGCCGCTCTCCATCTGCAAAGAGTTTATGCTCATCCATCAACGTTCAAGGACTCTCGCCCATGATCGACGTTGCCGCCACCGGCATGAAAATCATAAACAATGTTGAAAAAGTCATCGTCGGCAAGCGACAGACCGTTGTGTTGGCGGTGGTTGCTTGTTTCAGTGAAGGCCATATCCTGCTCGAGGATGTGCCCGGTGTTGCGAAGACCATGCTGGCCCGAGCCTTGGCGGCGAGTATGGGTTGCAGTTTCAAACGCATTCAGTGCACACCCGATTTGCTGCCGACGGATGTCACCGGCACAAGCATCTTCAATCAAAAGGAAAACGATTTCGAATTTCGGCCTGGTCCTGTCTTCGCCCAAACCGTGTTAGCGGATGAAATCAACCGCACGACGCCACGCACCCAGGCTGCATTGCTTGAAGCCATGGCTGAGCATCGCGTTACAGTGGATGGCACGACCTATCCTCTCGAACAACCGTTTCTCGTGCTGGCGACACAAAACCCGATCGACCACGAAGGCACATTCCCCTTGCCCGAAGCACAGTTGGACCGCTTTATCGTTCGGTTGAGTTTGGGTTACCCAAACATGGAAGAAGAGGCCAAGATGCTCGAACGATTACAGGAAAAGCATCCCATCGACAGCCTTACCAGTGTGACCGCACCAAATGAAATCATAGCCTGTCAGCAAGCCGTGCGGAAAGTTTTCGTCGATGACAAAGTCCGAACTTACATTTTGCAACTGGTGCGACGAACCCGAGAGCATGAAGATTTGCGTTTGGGCGCAAGCCCGCGTGCCTCCTTGGCGCTATTCCATACGAGCCAGGCATTGGCGGCGATCCGTGGACGCCAATTCGTTTTGCCAGACGATATCAAACGCTTGGCCGTGGCCGTCTTGGCGCACCGTTTAATCTTGCGTCCGGAAGCCCGTTTGCGCAAATTTACCGCTGCCAGCATCATCGACAATATCCTCAATGAAATACCTGTTCCCGTGCCAACCCAAACCGAGGGAGCCAGTGAATGAAGTGGTTTATTGGAACCCTCATCCTCCTGACCTTGGCTCTGATCTTCCAGCTCAGCCTGCTGGTCTATTCGATGTATGTCATGCTTGGACTCTTGCTGTTGAGTCGGCTCCTTGCTCGCAGCTGGACTGAGCAAGTCAAAGCAGAAAGGCGTTTTCCCGACCAAACAGCCGAAATCAACGATCCGGTCGATGTCAAAGTCATTATTCGCAACCTCGGCCAAATACCCGTGCCCTGGGTGATTGCGGAAGACATGTTACCGCAGCAAGCATTAAGCCAGCGCCCACCGAGTTTAGAGGTCAATGGCAGAAGAACCAAAGTGTTCTACCTGCGTGGCCAAGGGCAAAGCCGCATCGCTTACACGATCATCTCAAAACAACGGGGCTTTTATCAAATTGGACCGGTCATGTTGGAGGGTGGCGATCTGTTTGGGCTGTTTCGCCGATTTCGCCTGGCTGCCGAGCCTCATTTTCTTATGGTCTATCCCAAAATGGTTCCGTTGCTGCGTTATGACCTTGCCTCCCGGCGGCCCATTGGCGAAATCAAACTGACCCACCGATTGTTTGAAGATCCAACCCGCATCTCGGGAGTGCGCGAATACCAGAGTGGCGACCCAATGAACCGTGTGCACTGGAAGGTGAGTGCTCGGCAGCGGCAATTGCACTGCAAAGTGTATGAGCCTTCCACCATGGCCGGCGGCATTCTGCTCGTTGATTTTCACAAGGACAGCTTCCCCAAACGCAGTGAACCCTTCCGATCAGAACTTGTCATTACCACAGCCGCTTCACTTGTTAATACGCTCTTCACCATGGGCCAACCGTTTGGACTGATCAGCAACGCTCGCGATGCTGCTGACCGATTACGCTCCGAGGGTTGGCACGTGGATACTTTCAACCAGGGGAACGCCGTGTTTCATTCGCGGGCTGCCGCTGAAGCGATCTTGAGCCGCACCGTTCGTGATGAGCGGCTCGAACCCATCATTGTTCGGCCCCGGCGGGATGAAGAACATTGGCAGATTCTCCGGGAAACGCTAGCCCGTTTAGAAACCAATGATGGCTTGACATTCGCTCAATTAGTTGAGGAAACGGGCAGTGAATTATCGAGGCAAAACACTATTATTGCATTGCTTTCCGACGTCAAACCAGAATCGGTATTGGCCTTGCGGCAACTAAAACAAAGTGGCTATGCCGTCTATTGCGTCCTGGTTGGGTTGAATCCCGTTGAGCACCATGAAGCATTTGGCCGATTGCTTGCTGAAAACATCGAAACAAGGGTTGTGGCGAACGAAGCTGGCGTTAGCTCTTTGTGCAACCGCGAGTTGGTTGAATAAATAACTGCAAGCCATGCGGTTATTCCGCATCCAAGTCAGGCGGAATCTCCCCGCCATTGCGGGTCACTAGCTTGGCGAGAATCATCATGGGCAGTCGCTTAGGCAGAAAGCGAACTGAGCCATCCGCAAACAGAAAATTCGCACCGAACGGATGAAACGAATAGATTTCCCTATCATTGGTACAATTCATCGCACAAGGTCCACTCCCTGAGGTACCGTCAAATTGGGAGCCTTGGATGCTGAAGGCATTTCGCGCATCAGCCCAACCAGCCCCCCGGACGCGTGTTCCAGGCACGAATTTTCCCATGCGATATAAATGTGGCCTTCCAGCACATTCCACGATCAATAACGTGTGCGTCATGCCATCATAAATATCCCGCATCGGGGTTTGTTCGTTGCTATTGAGTATGCCGCGCAAGTCGTTAACGCGCTCTATCAATTGAGAATCATTCAAGGCATCTTCTATCCGCATGATCGTGGTATAGTCACAAGGTGCCGCCTGCCAGGAATAGATGTCCGTGAACCGATCCAAATCTCTGCGTTCGGCAGATGGACACAGCAGGACATTCAGAGACGTTTCGCGAATGGGTGCATGATTGGGATGCCGCCAATCCAGTTGAAAATCATAATGGCGAAACAGTCGGTCCTGCTCCACATAGGGCAGCAAAAAGTAGGCCCAGCCATGTTCAATGTTCGTTAAAACGCCCATCTCTGGGTAGGGACCCAAAACCCGTGCAGGGGGGAAGCGACCCATGTCCAAGTGATAATGATGCAGGGCAACACCTACTTGCCTCATGTTGTTGCTGCAATGGATGAGGTCTGCCGCCGCTCGAACTCTTTGTATGGCTGGGAATAACAAAGCAATGAGCAAGGCGATAATGCTCATGACCACCAGCAATTCAATGAGTGTGATACCACGCCGGGAAAGGCATTTTTGGTTTGGCATAATGGACATTATGTGCACCTCCCCAACCACTTTGCAACTGCCGTTGTGCCAAAAAACTAATGAAATTAACCACCATTTTCGGTTTGGTCCTTCAAATTCATTCTCCCTTATTGGGCGTGGAGTTATAATGTTAGTTGATTCTGGAATGTTGGTGCCATCTGAACCGTATGGTCAAAATACATGCCCCCATCGCGTGCCGATCGACTAGCAGCCTCTGATTTCATCATCATTGCGTTTTCGCCCATTTTGATCATGGGCATGTTGATCAGTTTGTCTTTTTTTCTCGTAGAAATTTTTTACCGAGGACAATACCAAGGACAACTTTTGTATGCCCTCACCTGGTTTGTGATGGCGATTGTTCTCATCACCCGCATTGCATTGGAAGGGAATCGAGCAGGAGCCTGGCTCTATGCTCTGATTTTGGCTTTTGTCACCATGCTCATCATACTGCGATTCGTCGAGATTCCACGCAATGGGCCTTTAGGACCGTTGGGGCAATTATTGCCTTTTGGCATAATGGCACTGATTTGGTGGAGCGCCGATCGTCTGACCAAGGATTGCACCCATTCCGGCGATGAGAGCGAAGCTGGATTGCTCGATTTTGGCTTTAGCATGACACCTCAACAGGGAGTGATCATTTCACCGAATGCTAAGGATAAATCTCCAGATTCAAACCGCAAGCCAAAGGATAAATCGGACTTTGTAAAACAGTATGAACAAGAACGTGAACAAGAACGACGAAAACACAGGCCCGGCACCTGGGTCATTTATTTTTCATTGGCTGCCCTGCCCCTTTTCGGGTTAGGCCAAGCATTGATACCGCCCAGCGATGCCGAAAGACGCCGTTACACGTTTTGGTTGCTGAGTCTGTATGTAGGTTGTGGGCTGGGATTGCTGCTGACCACCTGCTTTCTGGGTTTAAGACGTTACTTGCGCCAGCGGCGAATGAATATGCCGATCCGCATGACGGGCACTTTCCTAACAGTCGGCATCGGCATCATACTGACGATGCTCTTCATCGCAGCTTGGTTGCCACGCCCGGGTGGGGAAGTCGGGCTTTCCACGCTCATCGACTTCAAGCATTGGTTTCAGAAGGACAAAAAACAGGCTTCGGACTACGCGATGGTCCCAGGGGGTGGCGGCGAGGGCGAAGGTGCCAACGGTGGCGAAGGTGATTCTCCGAAAAGTCGCTCAGGGTCCAAAGGCCAATCCGACCCCCATCAATCCAATTCCAAGACCAAATCAGGCACCAAAGGAAGCGGACAAGGCGGACAAGGCGAGCAATCCGATGCCGATGGGCAGTCGGACTCGCAAGGAACATCCTCAGGAGGACGTTCAACAGGTGAAAATCGCGGCTCCAAAGGAACACAAGATAACCAAAACTCATCCAACCGCGACCAGAAGACCAATCAATCCAGCGACCCTAATACACGAAAATCAAAGCCGCAAGGCAGCCCAATCAATGAGCAAGACCCGGATGGTTCAGGCACGGGCGGACGAGATCGCGAAACTCAAGAGGAGGATCGTTCATCGAATAGCCAGGCCCCTTCAACCACGTTCACCTCTTCATCCAAATGGGCGATGGTGATCAGCATCATTATCCTGGCTCTTTTTGTGGTGTTGGGTTTGTTTTTCTTGATCAAACATCATCGCGCCGTTTTGGCTTGGTTCAATGGCTTGGCCAAACAGCTACAGGATTGGTGGCACTGGCTATGGCAGGAAAAGCAAACGACAACAAAAGCTCCCGTGGCTCAATTTGCTGCTGACATCATCGATAAACCCATTCCACCCCCACCGTTTCATACTTTTCGCAACCCATTCGAACACATGCAGGATTTCCAATCCTCCGAAGACATTATCCGTTATAGTTTGGCCGCCTTGCATTCCTGGGCATATGAGCAAAAGATCGGCAGACAACCGCATGAAACGCCGCTCGAGTTTGTTCAAAGGTTAGGTGAAGATCGGGCGAACACGAAACAAACCTGCCACGCGTTAGCTATGGCGTATGTTTGGATAACCTACGCCAAAGGTGCAGCTTCTCAGAAACACGTAGAAGTTGCCCGTCAATTCTGGCAGCAATTACCGCCCCTTCAACGTCATCGTCAGGCAGAGCCTGCTGCAGTTTGAGATGGTTCAATAAACAAAGCATCAATAATAATACCTCATCAGCAATGACTTCACCGCTACGAGAGCTGCGTGTTCAGAGAAAGGAGCAACACCATGCCATTGGAAGTCATCAATCCCCAAGCTCCCCCGCAGGTTGCTCAGCCCAACGAAATCAATGCATATCGTCAATTGACTGCCGATGAATTAACGCAGCGTTGCCAAATAGCCAAAAAAACCTTGGGCAAACGTTTATTGATTTTAGGCCATCACTACCAACAAGATGAAGTGATTGCATTCGCCGATCATCGGGGCGACAGCTATCGCCTGGCTCAATTAGCTTGTGCAAACAAAGACTGTGAGTTCATCATTTTTTGCGGCGTGCACTTCATGGCGGAGACCGCCGACATTCTCACTCCCCCGCATGTACAAGTCATTTTGCCTGACTTGGCCGCTGGCTGCAGCATGGCTGACATGGCTGACCTCGATTCAGTCGAACAAGCTTGGGAAGAATTGGGGGCCATTGTCGATACCAAGGACATCATGCCCGTCACCTACATCAACTCGGCTGCGAACCTCAAAGCATTTTGCGGGAAGCACGGTGGCATCGTCTGCACGAGCAGCAATGCCCGGGCCGTGCTTGACTGGTCGTTTAAGCAGCGTTCCAAGGTGCTCTTTTTCCCCGACCAGCATCTCGGCCGTAATACCGCCAAAGCCATGGGAATTCCATTGAGTTCAATGGCCCTTTGGGACCCTTTAAAGCCCAATGGAGGCAACCACGCAGAACAAATCGAGTCCGCCAAAGTGCTGCTCTGGAAGGGGCACTGTAGCGTGCATCAAATGTTCAAAACACAGCATGTCGAGTATTTCCGGAACGTTCATCCCCAAGCCAAAATCCTGGTTCACCCCGAATGTTCGATGGAAGTCGTTGATATGGCCGACTTGGTAGGCTCGACTGAGTTTATTTTACGAACGGTGCGGGACGCCCCCGATGGCACAGAGTGGGCGATTGGCACGGAGTTGCATTTGGTCAATCGCTTGAAGCAAGAGCATCCGAGTAAAACGGTGCATTTCTTGTCCACAATGGTCTGCATGTGTGCAACCATGTATCGCATTGATTTGCCGCATCTGTGTTGGGCGTTGGAAAAGCTGGTTCTGGGTCAGGTTGTCAATAGGATCCAGGTACCCGAAGAAACTGCCGAGTTTGCCCGACAGGCTCTGGAACGTATGCTCACGGTACGTTAAATTGGATGGAAGTGAATTGTCGTCGTTTCCCGACCAAAGTGTCGTTGCCCCTTTAGCGCGGAGAAAGAAAAGTGATTAGCATATCGCGTCGGCTGGCCTTGATGCTCAGCTTGATGGGTGGTTTGTTTGTGCTCGGCGTCATGACACACGACAGCGTGGCTCAACCGCCCAAGAAACCACCGGTTAAAGAGGAAGAGGAAGACGACAAGAAGCCAACCAAGCCCACGCAAACCAAACCCAAAAAAGGGGGCGAGGAAGAAGAGGAAGCTCCCGGAAAGAAACCCCCAACCACGGGCCCCAAGAAAATTAATCCCCCTCCCGATGAGTCGGCTCCCAAAAGCGTTGTGGATTTGCGTCGCGGCCCGTTTAACCTCACTGAAGAAGTCAACCAGGCTTCTCATGCCGCGGTCAAAAAACTGCTCAGCACCTTTGCCAAGCCTGCCGATGTTATCGTCGTCAAGAGCAGCATGGGCGGCACCAAAGAATGGGAAGTCGAACCACTTCCCCGACGCTTCGAACCCAACAGCATTGTCTCTATTGATTACACCACTGTCGAAGGCAATCGAAAAGGTAAATTTGAGCGTGATCAAATCGTCAACGTTATTCACTACGAACAGCGGGCGCTGACTGAAATTCGCAAATTCCTCGACAGCGGCCTCGAAAAGCCCGACGCTTCAGGCAAGAGTGCCTTAAGCCGGTTTGAGATGCTGCGTGCGGCTGAAAAAGTCCTCTATGAAGTGCTTAGTTTCCATGAGAAATCCAAAAGTATCAATGTGCGCTCCGGCCCAGGCTGGGAGCAGACGGGACCTGAACTGGATCGCGAATTGTTCCAAATTCAAATCGCAGAAATCCGAGCACTGGCAGCCGATCAAGATTGGAATTCGGCAACGGCCCTGGCTCAACGGCTGTACAACGAGAGGCCCGGCGAACGCGAATTGCAAGCAACCATTGAAGCTACCTATTCCAACTACGCCGCCTATTTGCTCGACACCAAGCAAGATTACCTGCAGGCTCGCAAGCTCATCGAAACCATCAAAAACAAATACAAAATCGAACTGCCCTACGGCCATAAAATACAACGCCGATTGGAAGACCGGGCACGCGAGCAGTTCAACCTGGCCAAGCAACTCATTCAGGAAGGCAAACGCACGGAAGCCTTAAAGCACTTGGAAGACGCCGCACAAGCCTGGCCTGCGCTGGCTGGGTTGCAAGACTTCATCAACAGCCAACAACAAGGATACCCGGTTTTGAAAATCGGCGTTCGGCATATGCCGGTGCAGATGGCCCCGACCACGGCTGGCAGCGACATTGAAAAAGCCGTCACGCGATTGATGTTTGAACCTATTTTGCAAATGCGGTCTGGCCCCTCGTTACGTGATGGCTATTTCTGCAAATTTGGCGAAGATCCTCGCCGTGTGGACCAAGGCTGGGAATGGACCATCCCGGATGGCTTGACGTGGGCCGATGGAACACCCGTCACCAGCGCCGATGTGCTGCGCAGCGCCGAGCTTGTGACCATTCCGGGAACCTTCGGTTCACCACTTTTCAACCCAGACACCAACCCAACCAATGATCCGCAAAAAATGTTGCTACGAGTGACCGCAGGGGATGCGCGCACAGTTCGCTTTGGTTTCAGTCAGGCCATGTCTGACCCGCTTGCCTGGTTGACGTTTGATTTATTGCCGGTGCATCGCCTGTCGCCTGACCGTGCCCCCCGTGACCCTGCTTTTGGCCGCTCGCCCATTGGCACTGGCCCCTTTGTGTTCAAAGGGATGGACGGCGACGAAATGATCTTCATGGCCAACCCACATTATCGTCGACCTCATGCTCCCAATGGGCCTAACATCAAAGAAATCCGGTTGATCCAATACAAAGATCTGTCCGCAGCGCGCCAGGCCCTATCGAATGGACGTTGGCATATGCTGCTTGACTTGTCCACACAAGAAAAAGAAGAGTTGACCGGGGTCAACAACGTCAGCGTCATTACCCCAACAGCCCCCAGTGGACAAACGGCTGGCTTCACTTTGGATAATCCACGCGTTTACTTCCTGGCGCCCAACTTCCGAAAGCCCTGCTTCCAGAACGAGAGCTTCCGCAAGGCCATTGGCTTGTCGATTAATCGAGAAGGTATTCTGAACAATGTCTTCCGCGGCCAAGGCACAAAATATCATTCGATTTTGACAGGACCATTCCCGAACAATAGTTGGGCGTCGATGCCGTCCTTAAGTGCCAATCAGGTGGCCACTTATCAAACCACTCAAGCCAGCAACTTCATATCTGAAGCGGAAAAAGCACCAGGTTTCACACGCAACTTATCCTTAATCTATCCGCTTGAAGATCAGCAAGCTGCATTGGCTTGCGAACAGATCCGCGTGATGGTCAACGATGCCATTCGCGTTCGCTTGGAAGTTACAGGCATGCCTCATGCCAATCTGGTGGCTGAGCTGAGCAAAGAATCGCCGAACTTCGATCTCGTTTATTTCTCCTACGATTTCCCGAACGAGCATTTGTCCATCTTCCCGCTGTTTGACCGAAATAGCGTGTCACCCGCGGGACAAAATTTCATGGGCAATAGCAACGACACCGAATTGATGAGTATTTTCAGCCGAATGCAAAGCCGTCGGGATATCGGCTATATCCAACGACAACAACATGAACTGCACAATTTGATCTGGAGAAAAATGTTGATCATCCCGCTGTGGCAAATCGATCGACATGTGGCCGTGCATCGTAGCTTGCAATTTCAAAGACTGCATCCGACCTATGTCTTCGATGACACCGAATTGTGGCGCATTAAGCCTGACTAAGCGATTGCTGTGTCTGATCAAATCAATAAGGGGGTAGCTTGACCCCCTTATTTTATGCGCTTTGGCATTGTTGATGGCCGACCCATGCACTTAACCGGTTCGGTCAGAAATCAGTTTGCGCCGAACCTGGCTCGTGGCGTGGGCTGACTTGCTCAGAATTTCCTGCACTTTCTTGATGATGCCGTCCGCATCCAAGCCAAGTTCGTGCAACTGTTCGTGTCGTTCGGCATGCATGATAAAGCGGTCGGGAATGCCCATGCGCCAGATGTGTTGCGTTGGTAAATGCTCATCGTTTGCGGCTTCAAGAACCGAACTGCCGAAGCCTCCTTCGAGCGTTCCTTCTTCCACCGTCAACACAAACGGCAATTCACGCACGGCCCGCATAATCGTGTCGCGGTCGATCGGCTTGGCAAACCGTGCATTGATCACTGTTAAATCCAAACCCGATTCGCGTCGTAACCGCTCGGCCACTTGCACGCAGGTCGAAAAAAGGGTACCAAATGCGATCAATGCTCCGTCGCTGCCCCAATCGTAGATTTCCGCCACCCCCGTTTCAATGGGGGCTATCGCCCGCTCAACGCATTCCAGGTTGGCTTTAGGATAACGCATGGCCACCGGACCTGTTTGCTGCAACGCGTATTGCAACATGGGTTCGACATCGGCCTCATCTCCCGGTGCTATGACCTGGAAATGCGGAAATAGACGAGTGTAAACGGTGTCAAACACACCATGATGGGTAGGCCCATCCGCGCCAACGACACCCGCACGGTCAAGGCAAAAGACGACGGGAAGGTTTTGCAAACTAACTTCCTGAAACAGATGATCGAACGATCTTTGCAAAAAGGTTGAGTAAATAGCGACGATGGGCTTGACGCCGGCCTTGGCCAAGCCTGCCGCGAATGCCACCGCATGGGCTTCACAGATACCAACATCAAAGAATCGGTCAGGAAAACGATCGCGGACCTTTTCCAGTTTATTGCCCTGGCACATGGCAGCGGTGATAGTGACCACTTTCTGATCTTTTTCCATTGATTGCAAAATTGCCTGGCTGACGGCATCGGTGTAAGCTTTATTGCCGCTTTTTTTCAGAGAGATGATATTGCGATCAGGTCCCACTTCTTCGATGACGGGCGGTGTATGAAATTTGACTGGATCGGCCGACGCTTCGGGCACGCCCTGCCCTTTGTTGGTCAATACGTGCAGCAACACGGGGCCTTTTTGCTCTTTCAGTTCGCGAAGCAACCTTCTCAAGCCTGGCAACGAATGGCCATCCACCGGCCCGAAATAGCGAAAGCCCAATTCCTCAAAGAGCATGCCGCCTGTCAGCAATGCTTTGAGGCTATCCCTTATGGAATGCAAGGCATTGGAAGCCATGGTTCCCACATACGGCACATGGGCAAGCACATCCTGAATCGTAACTTTGGCATCCTGGTAAAAGGAGGTCAGCCTGGCTCGGTCCAGCATCTGGGCAATCGCGCCTGTCCGCGGGCAGATGGACATCTTGTTGTCATTCAAAATGACCAGCAGGTTTTTCTTTAAATACCCCGCATTATTGAGGGCTTCATACGCAATGCCTGACGGTAAGGCACCATCGCCTATCACCACGACCGTATGTCGATCCGTTTCACCTTGCAGATCGTCGCCGACTTTCAGCCCCAAACCGCAAGAAATGCTCGCGGACGCATGGCCGGTCATGAACAGGTCGTAGGGACTTTCTTGGGGGTTTGGGTACCCCATCAATCCACCCTTCGTTCGGATAGTCTCGAAGTTTTTGAACCGGCCCGTAATGAGTTTATGGGGATAGATCTGGTGGCCCGTATCCCATATCAACCGATCACGCAAGAAATCAAACGTCATATGCAAAGCCAGGCATAATTCCACCACCCCCAAATTGCTGGCAAAATGGGCGGGGCGCAATCGCAACACCCGGATTAACTCATCACGAATTTCAGAGGTCAACTGCTCCAGTTGGACTTCGCTCAATCCATGCAAATCCGCTGGTGATTGAATCTGCGCTAGCAGTTTATCGCTCATGCATCATCCTTTTTGCCTGCGTTTCATTCGAAGCACAACGACTGGCCACTGTTCTGAGCTTATTGTTCTCTTTGCTAACCGTTATGCCGATCGTTTGACAATCGAATGATTCACTTTTCTCTTTCCGCCATCCATTGCACGAGCATTTGCAAGGGTGTTCCTGAATCGCCCAATCGCCCTGCCGCCAGCTTGGCTTTATCCACGGCTAGCTGCAAACGCTCCCTGGTTGCGGTTACTCCCAATAGTCCAGGATAGGTTAGTTTACCACGTGAGGCATCTTTTTGTACGCTTTTTCCCATAAGTTCTTGTTTGCCATAGACATCGAGCAAATCATCGACAATTTGAAAACCGAGTCCGAACGCATCGGCATAGGTCTTTAGTGCTTCTAATATCTCCTTACGTTCGGCTTCGGATTGATGATGCAATGCGCATAACCCGCCCATTTGTGCACTCACGCGGAACAACGCTCCCGTTTTTCGGCTATGAATTGACTCCAAGTCTGTAAGCGTGGCTGCTGGCAGCTTTTCAAAAAGCAGATCATCCATTTGGCCGCCCACCATTCCTGCACCACCAACAGCTAGTGCCAGTTGTTGCGTCACTTGTTGAGCTAGCGGAGCGGGTTGAAGGTCCGAAGCAACCAATTGAAACGCCAAGGTCAATAAGGCATCTCCAACAAGGATGGCGGTTGCTTCGTCAAACTGTTTATGGCAACTCGGCAAACCACGACGCAGATCATCATTATCCATTCCCGGTAAATCATCATGCACCAGGGAATAGGTATGGATCATTTCCAGTGCGCAAGCCAAGGGCATGGCTGCCATGGCCTGTCCCCCGCATGCTTCGCAGGACAGCAAACAAAGCAGCGGCCTAAGTCGCTTGGCGGGCGCCAGCAAAGAATACGCCATGCCATCCCGCAAGCGGCTAGGATAATCTCCTGCCTGCTCCAGATAAGCTGAAAGCCTCTGCTCGACGAGCCGAACCAGCTCATGCCAATGATCTGGCCATGCTGTTTTCAATCCAGCGATCTCCCACAGTGATGTTTCAGCTTTATTGGTCAGGGAAAGGCTCGAGCACCGGTTGTCCATCCTCATCACGTCCCGTCAATTGCATGACACGCTTTTCCGCTTTATGCAACTGCTGTTGACATTGCTGAATCAACTTGACGCCCTTTTCATATGAGGCCAAGGAATCTTCCAATGTCAATCGACCTTCTTCGAGTTGTTGAACGATCAGATCCAACTCGGTTAATGCTTCTTCAAAGGAAGACGCCGGGGTAGGTTTTTTCATGGTGTTTCAATCTTCGTAATGCGTGCTTGAATGCTTCCGCGGTGCAATTGGATTCGAACGGGGCGATTCACTTCGGTTTGGGCGACATCGTGCAGCAACGTGTTGGTTGTCTCATCAAAGGTCAGGCTATAGCCGCGTGAGAGTGTTTTCAAGGGACTTAATGAGTCTAGGCGCACCGCGTGCTTTTGCCATTGCATCTGCCATACCTGCAGCCGATTTTGCATGGCACGCAGTAAGCGTTCCCGTTCATCATCCACCCGCTGTTGCCAAAGATGCACAAACTCTAAAGGCTGACTCCAACAGCGCCGGCGGATCAAATGGTTCAGCTGTTTCTTCGCCTGGAGCAGTTGCTGTTTCAGCATTTGCCCAAGCCGACGAACTTGATGGTACAAGAACTGAGTCATCTCTTCGCAGTCGGGTACCACCAACTCAGCCGCTTCGCTCGGTGTGGCTGCCCGTCGATCTGCAACCAAATCGGCAAGCGTGACATCAATCTCATGCCCAACCGCGCTGACCACGGGAATCGCCGATTCATAAATGGCTTTGACCACGGCTTCTTCATTGAACGCCCACAAATCTTCCAGGCTGCCGCCGCCTCGACCGACAATCATGACCTCAGGTTTCACAGCCAACTGGTTCAAAAATTGAATCGACCTGGCGATCTCGGCAGCTGCACCCTCCCCTTGCACTTTGACCGGGCAGACCCAAAGCTCCGATGCCGGCCAACGTCTGGGGATGATCCGCAACATATCCCGAATAGCGGCACCCGTGGGGCTTGTTACGAGGGCAATGCGTTTAGGAATGCGTGGCAACGACTTCTTATGGATGGGATCGAACCAGCCTCGCTTTTCCAGTTTTTCTTTCAACTGCCTGAATGCCAGTTCCAACGCCCCTTGCCCTTGGGGCTGAATTTCCTTCACCGTCAATTGGTATCGGCCTTGAGGCGGGTAAAGCGACAAGTCGCCTTTGAGGATGACTTCCAAACCATCGCTGAGAGCAAACTTGATCTTTTGGGCAGCACTTCGCCAGAGCACACAAGGCAACAAAGCGTCAGCATCCTTCAAGCTGAAATAGACATGCCCAGACGACGCAGGACGAAATCCCGATAATTCGCCGCGCACGTGCAGATCGACAAAGCGCCCTTCGAGCACTTTCTTGATTTGCTGGGTCAGTTCGCCAACGGTGAAGACCTTTTCAGGTTCCAGACCGGCAAAAAGGGGACCTACATCAGCAGGCATGGAGCTTCCCATTCAACCTCAATCAGTTCACGCCAACTCGATGAGCATTATCTTATCGTTTTGCGTGTCCTTGAGGGGAATGGCACGACGAATCGTCCGAACTGTATGCGCGTGGAAATCAGCAAACTCAGCTTCCGTCATAATGACCATGACGGTTTGATTGGTCGGCAAGTCAGACCAGTTCTTCACTCGTCGAACCGGGCGGCCATAGTAGAACATCATCCCTTCGTCTTTTACTTGCTTCAAAAACAGAACTTCACCGGGGGGGATGTGTTTGCCCATCTCAGCCGCCTTGGCTGAAGGTTGACGATCCCGATCCCGCATGGGAACCATCACCCAAACATACATCAACTTGACGCAAACCCAGCCCAGCATGATGCCGAAAACCACTCGACGAAGCAGAATGCTTGGTGCAGATCGATTTCCCAACCTGTGATACCCTTCCCACAGAACCAGGCTAGCGAGCAGCGTCACAGTAATCGTGAAAGGAAAGCTGTGTCGTGTAGCATGCTCAGGGAGCAAACTGAACAACAATAAATTCGGCCATAAACAACCGTGCAACGCCTGGATCAATCGGCGCAGCGGCACGTTGGGATGTCGCCAGAAATAGGGGTGGCAAGCGACCAGTGCGAGAGGCGACCAAGGCAGCATGACCAGCATAATTTTGAAAGGGTGTAGCAACGTTTCCAGCCAAACCCCGCCCTTATGCTCCGAAGCCAAAACACGTGGTAATGCCTCGGCTCGTAGTTGTTGCCAGAAACTGTCCCAACCAATGTGCTGAATCACAGCCAAGAACCAGCCGCCAAATAGACCGACCACCATTCCGATCCCGATCAGATGGCCAACGGAAAAGAGCCTTCGCCATTGACCGCGCCAGATCACGTAGGGAACCATACCGACATAAAAATAAATGCAGGCTGTCCATTTGGTCAGCATCCCGCACGCCACACAAAGCATGGACACCACAATCCAACCATGTGCACGATGGGCGTATGCAGGCCAATCTTCAAAGAGGTTCATGGCTTGTAAAAAAGCCAGCCACGCCAGCCCTACCCATGCGGTTAAGAGCATGTCCATTTCAGCCGATGACGCCCGTTCAAGCCATAACCAGTAACAGGGCATCAAGCAAGCCATGAACAACGCGCTGTTAAGCCCAAACATAGGCCGCAAAAATGCGAACACCGCAACGATCAAGCAACTTGCCGCAAGGGCCGACGGCAAGCGAGCCGTCCATTCCGTTACTTGGCCAAAAGGAAGGCTGAGTCCGGCAATGAACCAATATTGGCCAGGGGGCTTGGTCAGGATCGGCTGACCATAGAGATGCGGTACAATGAAATGTCCGTCCCGCTGCATTTCCATGGCAAGGTAAGCACGCAACGTTTCGTTGCGATACAACTCACCTGAGCCTAATCCCATGAAAGTGGTGAGGAAGATGAAAGCCGCTAAAACACCGGCAGTTTTCAGCGAGGCGATAGCAGCGGCTTTGCGATTTTCTCGACACAGCGTTTTGCGCCATAGCCGAATGGGCGAAGTTTGGATTGATTGAGTTGTCATCGGCCCAGCCTCCGTGCTGGACGAGTTTTGCTGGTTTCTTTCAGGCTCATCATGGTATCCTGCGTGTTAAATATCCGCAAGCCGACCCAAGGGTACGCTCATGCTCAGCCGTCAAGGATGCACTGCTCGCCGACAACGCCTCTGGCAGAAAATGCCCTCAGCACTCGATGTGATTCTGATCCATGATCCCAAGCATTTGGTGTATTTCGCCAATTTATTTGTTTCTCCGTTTAGCTTTCGAGCCAACGATGCCCAAGCCGCTCTGATCTTAACTCGTGATAAATGCTGTCTGCTCGTGGACAATCTGCTCGAACCCCATGCCGCCCAAGCGTATGTGGATGAAGTGCGCCTTTATCCTTGGTATCAATGCATTGAGCCGCCAAGGCCGCGCGGGTCAGCCTTATTCGATCAAATCATAAGCCAGCTCGAACAATGGCTGCCGGGGCATGGCGGGTGCATCGGGATAGAATCATCGTCCTTGCCCATGGGCTTCTTTCAGGCTTGGGAGCGTGTCGGAAACCCAACGTCCTTTGTTCCGATAGATGACACTTTGCAAAAATTGCGCCGCGCTAAGGATGCCGATGAATTAGCGCTTTTACAGCGGTCAGCCAACATCGCTGCCGAGGCGATGGATGCGGCTCTAACCCTAATCCAACCTGGCATGAGTGAGTTGGAACTCTTTCAGTTTGTGCAAGATCGTTGCACAAGGAGTGCGGGTGAACCCGTTCAGGTCTATGGCGACTTCGCCAGTGGCGAACGAACCCTCGCTGGCGGCGGGCCGCCCTCATCGAAGCTGATTCAAAAAGGTGATCTGGTCATATTGGACTTCTCCGTCGTCCTCTGGCATTATCGGTCTGATTTTGCAAACAGTTGGGTAGTCGGTGCCAAACCAACCGTCGCCCAACAACGCCAGTATCAATGCTGCCTGGATGCCCTGCAAGCAGGCGCTGCACTCTTGAAGCCAGGCCAAAGCTGCGCCGCCATTTACCAAGCCGTGTGGGAGTCGTTTCGGCAACAATCCATGGAACGTTATTTTCCCCATCACGCAGGCCATGGGATAGGCCTCAGCCACCCAGAATCCCCATTTCTGGTGCCTGAAAGCCAAGAGTCTCTCCAACCGGGCGATGTCATCACCTTGGAACCGGGTTTGTACATACCTGCGACAGGTGGCACAAGAGTCGAGCGCAACTACGTTATCACCGATATGGGGGCCACTTGCATTTCAGGTCACCAGTTGGCTTTATCCCCGCACAAATAAAAAACCCTCTGCACGCGGGTGGCAGAGGGATATGGTGAACTTGGAACCGTGCCATGCTTAGTCGGAGCTTTTTTCCTTCACATCAAAGCAAAGCAGAACATCTTGCTCGCGGATGTAAAGTTTGCCATCGACGATGACCGGGTGCGGCCAACTGGGCTTACCGCTGTCATAGGGTAGCTTGAACCGGCTGACTTCTTCATACTTGTTTGGATTCACTTTGATGAGCAGCATCGTGCCATCCTGATGCCTGACATAGAAATGGCCATCGGCATAGAGATAAGCTGCCGATCCCTTGCTGTCGATGTCACGCGTCTTTTCCTGCCATTTGATTTTGCCCGTCATGAAATCCAAGCAGGTGTGAATGCCTTTATTCTGTCCGTGGCCGCCATAAATATGATCACCAATCAGTATTACACCGCCATGATGATTGCGAAACGTATTGGGTTCTAGGAAATAGATTTCTTTAGCCTCAATCGCACCGTTTTTAGGGATCAGACGGATCAAGCCGCTGCCGCCAGGATTGTAGCCACTAGAACAGAAAACGAGATCGTCCTTCACGAGAGCTGTCGGGATGTTGGCAACACGCCCTGCAGGATGGTCGTAACGCCAAAGCAACTTGCCATTCTTGGCATTGACGCCGACGACGCCCTTGCCCAGCCAGGTGATGTACATGCGGATGCCGCCCACCTCCGCCACGACGGGTGAAGCGTACCCAGCGCCGCCGGCATTAGTAATGGCCGACTTCCAAATGGTATTACCCGTCTTTTTATCCAATGCCACCAAGGCTGCTGAATCGCTTCCCGGTGTGCAAATGACATGGTCACCATCGATCAGGACCGATTCACTGTAACCCCAGGACGACATCATCTTGCCACCAAAATCCGATTGCAGATTTTTGCTCCAGACTTTGTCGCCATTTTCTGTCTTCAAACAAACAAGATCGCCCGATGTCCCCAGGGCATAGACAAAGTCACCATCGACCGTCGGCGAGCTGCGTGATCCTTCGTTGTAACCAATGCGCTTATTGGCTTTGGATATGGTGGTCGACCATATCTTGGACCCGTCTTTCACATTCAACGCCCACACCAGTTCATCGGCTTCCTTGTAACTCATGCCAAAAATCTTGCCCCTGGCTATGGTCGGGGTGCTGTAGCCCATGCCAATGTTGTCAACGCGCCAGGCCAATGGCGGCCCCTCTTGAGGCCATTTTTTCAACAAGCCCGATTCCGGGCTTTGGCCTTGCCCATTGTCGCCACGCCAGCGAGGCCATTCCCCTCCGACGATCCAAGTGGTTGACCATAAACACAAACCAATGACCGCAATTACGCTTCGTGTTCTGAACCAGCAATGGGACATCATTTCCTCCTCGATAACTTAAGACGCAAGCAGAAATGCAGCGATCATGTCGTTTCTAAGCCAGACAGCTACTTCATTAAACTAAAGGCTGCATTGCAAGTTTGCTCCATAATTCCATAGGGCAAGCTGTAAAATCACTGTATTCTATTAAGAAGGTCAGAACAAGCCTTTGGGTTCAAGTCATTCCATTGGAGCCCGAATCATGGGACGCAATCGTTTCTGGATGGGACTTTTCGGTGTACTTTTGGTTGTTGGACAGTGCCTCAAGGCATGGAGCGATGATTGGCCTCAGTTTCGTGGTCCAGCCCGGGATGGTCGTTCGGCTGAAACCGGTCTGCTTCATCAATGGCCCGCTGAAGGTCCGCCACTCCTTTGGGAAATCAAGGATGCAGGGCTGGGGTTTTCCTGCGGCGCCATCGTCGCTGATCGCCTCATCACCATGGGCATGCGGGATGGTGCCGAATATGTCCTCTGCTATTCCAACCAAGACGGCAAACTGCTTTGGTCCGTCAAAAATGGGCCAGAGTACAAAAACAGTTTTGGCGACGGCCCTCGCGCTACCCCCACCATCGACGGCAACCGCGTCTATGCCTTGGGTGCCAATGGCGACCTGTGCTGTCTCAATCTGAGCGACGGCAAGCAAATCTGGCGCATGAACATCCTCAATGAGTTCGATGGCAACAACATCACCTGGGGGATTAGCGAATCGCCTCTCATTGATGGTGAACTGGTGCTCGTCACCCCCGGCGGCAAGAAAGCCACGGTGGCGGCTCTCAACAAAATGACTGGACAAGTCGCCTGGACCAGCAAGGATCCCAATAACGATGTGGAGCCGGCTGGGTATGCTTCCATCATTTCCTATCACGTAGGCCAGCAACGTCAAATGGCCACGCTCACGTCCCGCGGTGCTTATGCCTTTGACCCGAAGGACGGCAAATTCCTGTGGCGCTACGATCAGGTAGCCAATGGCACGGCCAACATCACCACTCCGGTTGCGCATGATGGGTACGTTTTCTTCACCACCGATTACGGCACCGGTTGCGCCCTCATTCGCGTTGGCCCTGACGGCATCGGCAAGGAAGTCTATTTCAACAAGAACATGAAAAACCACCACGGTGGCGTGGTTCTGGACAAAGGGCATCTGTACGGCTTTGATTCCGGCATCCTGGTCTGCCTCGATTTCCTCACCGGCGAGGTGAAATGGAAGAACCGCAGCGTGGGCAAAGGCTCGTTGACCTATGCGGATGGTGACTTTTATGTCCTCAGCGAAAACGGCATCATGGGTCTCGTCCGGGCCAATCCGGAGAAGTACGAAGAGATCAACCGCTTCAAATTGACGGATCGATCCTCAAGGCCAACGTGGACGTATCCCGTCATCGCCCAGGGCCGACTGTACTTGCGCGATCAGGACAAAATCCGCTGTTACAACATACAGGCCAAATAATACCGGACGATTTGTGGATCTGCCTGTAAGGTGACCTGGCTGCTACCCCGGGTCACTTGCTGTTATGTCATATGGCCGTGAAACGTAAACGCATAAGGTTGGGTGGAACAAGGCGACTCGCACCTGCTGGAGTGCTATAGCACTTGCGCATGAAGAGATTGGCCCAACAAAAAACCCACCGTGATTCGGTGGGTTATTGCTCGTCGCTCATGTTTCAAACGAACTATTCTGGCTTGACTGCGGGCTTCTCGATGAGCCAGTCGCCCAGGGTTAAAGCGTCCAGGTCGCTACGCTGCAGCGTATCCACGGCGATGGCCGGCGTGCCCACGATCGGAAACCCGTGCAAATTGAAACTGGTGTTCAGCAAGCCGCCGACACCCGTCTGGTCGCGGAAGGAACGGATAAGGTCGCGATAGGATGGGTTCAGTTCATTCACCAATTGCGGCCTGATGGTCAGATCGTATGGATGCACACCCGCAATCAACCGATCTGCTCCTTCGGGAGTAGTATCAAACGCTTCGATCATCCAGAAGGGCCAAGGGGTCAACCCGCGGATATATTTGGGAGCGTCCTCTTCCAGCACCGAAGCAGCGAACGGCATCCAGAAATCGCGCTGCTTGATGGCAAAGTTGAGTTTGCGAATGACCCGCAAATCACGGGGGTCAGCCAAAATACTGCGATTACCCAATGCCCTTGGGCCGAGTTCCTCCCTGCCATTGAAACGCCCGATGATCTTCCCCTCCGCCAACAGCCGAGCCGATTCCTGCGCAGGGTTGGCCATCTTGCGGCACGGCAGTCCTGCCCCTTGAGCGGCATGGGCGAGTTCGGCTTCGGTATGTTCCAGTCCCAAATACATATCCCGAGGCAAATCCAAATGGATCGGTTGCTGCCGTTGTTCACAAGCATGGACATAACCCGCCAGGGCAGCCCCTAACGGCGTCCCGCCATCATCGCTTGCAGGGTACACGTACAAGCTCTCCACTTCGGGCAATTCGCGGATGAGCTTGTTGGCTTTGACGTTGAGGAAGGCACCGCCGGCCGCACACACTTTGCGGACGCCGGTGGCCTTGACGGCGTTTTTCACCCATTGCACGACGAGTTCTTCAAACACCAACTGGCATGCGGCCGCCACGTTGTCAAAGCGTTGACGATAGAGCCGATGGAAAAAGTAGTTTTGCATGCTTCCGCCGACGCGATTGGTGCGGTTGCGGAAATGCAGCCCATCCACGGTGAAGGCTTTGCGGAGCACATCGGCACAATACTCCGGCTGGCCATACGGTGCCATGCCCATGACCTTGTATTCATGTTCGTATGGCTTCAGCCCCAGGTGAGCGGTGATGGCGGAATACATCCAGGCGGCGATGCTATGAAACTTAGGCGTTTGCGCGATGACGCGCATGTGGTGGCCTTCGCCGACGCTGACCGTGGCACACAACCCATCGCCTGCACCGTCGAGCGTGAGCACAGTAGCTTTGTCCTGCCAAGGACGATGATAAAAAGCCGTTGCGGCATGACAGAGGTGATGGTCGAAGGGAATGACCTGCTTGTCGGCCAGCCCCATATCGGCCAGGCAAGCGAGCAGGTCTTTGCGTTTGCGGATCTTTTGTAACAGCCAGCGACCCCAGCGAGTGGCCGTTTCGGTCCGCCCCAACCACCAAAGCAACTGAAGCACCGAATGGATCGGCTTGTATTCCCGGGAAGGGACGGTCGTGCGAATCAAACCGCTCAGGGCAATGAGGTCCACGTCACGGGGGGAAAGGCCCGAACGGTCAAACACTGCCTTCAAAGACTGTTCGGGCACGCCCGCATAGTTTTTCACATTCCGACGTCGTTCTTCGGAGCTGCACAAAATCACTTTGCCGTCTTTGATCAAGGACACGCCTGCATCGTGCCCATCATGTACACCTAAAACCATCATGACCGATCAGGTCCTCACTGTTGTTCATCAAAAAAAAATACCGCATCACACAAGCCGATGAAGATCACCAGGCCCAATGCTATTACGAACCAGCTAAACTCGCGTTCATGGCAGTAAGCCATACGGCCACACCATGGGCCAGAGAGTGTTTTTCTATGATTTTTGCAGACCGTTCGCTCATGCTTTGCCGTTGGGTAGGCTGAAGGGACATCGCTTCTTGCAACGCTGTTGCCAAAGCTGCTTTCGAACCCGCCTTAATAATCCAACCATTGTGCCCGGGTTGGATCAGGTCGAGGGCAGCCCCCATGCGATCGGTGGCGATCACTGGCAACCCCGCTGCCAACCCTTCCGGCACCACCATGGCCCAGCCATCATAGCGTGAGGGCACACACAAGAGATCAGCTTCCGCATAATAACGTGGCAAATCCCCCCATTGCTGAAAACCGTGAAAACGCACACGGTCTTTCCAGGGGGCCAGCATGGATTGCAAATCGGATTGCAGAGGGCCGTCACCTACCCAGTCTACCTCTAATGCAGGCCATTGTGGCAACAGACGAGAACACACCCGGGCCAGCAGATCCACCCCCTTGCGATGAATCAAGGAGCCGGAGTAAAGCAGCCGGATGTGGTCCGAAGTTTCCTTAAGCTTTCTCTGCCCAATAAATCGTTGCAGGTTGGAGAAGTAGGGCACATTGAAATAGGGTCGCTGCTTACCAAACTCAGCCTGCCAGGCTTGGACTGCCCATTGGCCGATGCCCCAGATGGCTGCTCGGCTTCGGTGCAAGTCCCGCAAATACCAGCGTCGCCGCCACGATCCCAGCCACCTCCAACCGCTCGCTCCTGGCCGTTCACCCCAAAAGCACCATGGTTTGCCCGAGCGATGTCGTTGGGTCAACTGCTGCCGCACCCAGGCGGGCTGATAGTGCGTGAACACGGCTAAAGCGCAGGTTTGCAGTTCAGCGATTGAACCGGCTGGCGGTTGCTCGATGAAGCGATGAGCATGTTGTTTGGCTTGCTGCTGCCATTGCCGATCATGCAAGGCAGTGTTCGTGTAGAGAACTTGCAACTCCACCTGGCCCGATTGCGTCAATGCATCAAACAGCTCAACCTGGTAAGGTGAAGGATAGTTGGTGACGACGGTGACGCGGGGAGGCTGACCCATTAAACGAGCTTCTTCGGTCGATGCAAGAAGACCCAATAGAGCCCCAGCCAGGCAAGCACAGCATAGCTCTTGATGACGAGGGCATCCATCGTCCGCAGGCCGGTGAACAGGGCAAACAGCCCCAAACTATAAATAACGATCTGACAGTTGGTCCGCTGCGAAGTGAGCAGCTGTGACCAATAACGAGCAAACAAGCCATAAACAAACCCTATGGCACAGACCGTCGCCCAGCCATGCATCATGTAGCCTTCACCCACCACGGACATGGTCAAATTCGTGAACTTGATTCCCAAATAATTAGGCAAGCTGAAGCCGGCATCCGTCGGCTTGCCGGGCCAGAGCACGCGGGGAATGGGTTTGAACAATGCAAAGCGAACTGGACCCCAACCGACATACTCATGGTCGGCAGGGATGATGTCAACCACTTGGGCTAAGCGGGTGAGATTGTGATCCACGTGCAGATATTCGTACTTTTGCCCTTCCATGTATTCCACATACTTGAGACCATATCGGCGAAATTCGAGCATGAACTGCATGAGCATCAGGAGACCAAAGAAGACAATGGCGGCCTGGATCAGATTGAAGTAGGTCAAGCGCGGCCTTCCCAAGATCCAATACACAATCGCTGCCCCTAGCACCGTGCCCACTTCGTTGCGTGTGCCCGAAGAGGAAAGGAAGATCAAAAAGATCATCGACAACACCAAGCCGATGATGCTGTTCACATCGCTCCAGCCTTTTTCCCGCACCAGGATCATGGTCAGAGTGGGTAGCAAATGGCCGAAGTAAATCATGTGCTGCCGGAATGCGGACCAATCGCCATAGGTCCCGCGGCTCCAGGCATTGGCAAAGCGCTGCTTGGTCAATTCATCCAGCATCACTTCAATCCTGAAGTTGCAAGCATGGGCATAATCGTAAATACCCAGGATAAAGCAGACGACTAAAGTGAACATGACTGGTCCGGGACTGATGTTGTGTTGAGCTGCGGTGTGGATCACACGGACCATCTTCATGGGACGGAACATGCTCGCTGCCCAAAAGCAGGAAGCAAACATACCAATGTAAATGAACGACATGCGAAATGCTTCACGCGTGGGAGTGTCGATTGGCTCGACGCCTTGCATGGGCTCCGTGAGCAGCCAATACACCAGCCCTGCCGACATGATGTTTTCCGCGCGGAAAGCCGCCGCGGGCGAACGCAATGCTGACCAGGCCGGGGCAATCAGCAGCCCAATGGCCATGGCCCAGGCGGGGGCCATCAGGCGATTGACGTATTCAAAATTATTTGGCAACAGATAAACCGCAACTCCCATGCCGATGAGACTGCCCAGCATCCCCAGCACGGGATAAATCGGATAATCGTCTTGATGTTGCTGCATGCCTGATGACTCAACCATTCGCTAAGTGATTTATAGGATCGAAACCTGCCTTGGGCGTTCGGATCCCTCTATTATCCAACGATAAACGGAATCCCAGCCATTGGCCACATGTTTCCATAGGAAACGTTGTTCGACCAGTGCTCGCCCCCGCTGCCCCATGCTTTTTCGTTCCGCTGCCGTGCAGCTAAGCATTTTGGCCAAACCGTCAGCCAAAGCAGCTGCGGTGGGGGCCACGGCAATCGCAGCCCCCTGTTCAGGCCCCTCGGGCAAATGACAGGTCGTGGTGCAGAGCACCGGCAAACAGTGCGACCAGGCCTCGAGGATCGCAATCGGCATGCCTTCACTGAGCGAAGGCAACACATAGGCCTCGGCCTGTTCCAGCGCAGCCTGCTTGACGGCACCGAACACCGGCCCCAGGAAGAGCACCTGTTTCTGCAAACCCAATTGGGTCACCATCTGTTCCAGTTCCTGACGATGATTGAATTCTTCAAACCCAGCCAGCGCCAAGACCCAGTCGTTCACCAGGGCTGGCTGCTGCTGCCTGAGCAGATGCAAGCCCTGCAACAGCGGCACCAACCCTTTGATCGGGTGCAAACGACTTAGAAAAAGCAGCACCTTCTTCCCTGCCTCGACCTGGCCTGCCCAAGGTGGTGCTTCATGACTTTCGCTGTTATCGGCAGGTAAATCGACTGCATTGGGGATCACACAAATGGGCATCTTCAGACCATACGCCCGGATCGCTTCCGCTTCGAACACGGTCAATGCATGCACGCAGGCTGCCTGCCCCAGGATGCGTTTTTGGAATAGCCGGGCGAATAGCTGTTTCTTCCAGGCTGAGCGCTGCAAAGCCAGCGCGTTCAGCATGCCATGCACCGAAACGATAAACGGCTTGCCATGGCGCCGGGACCAACGGGACCCAACCAGCGAAAGGTAAGTCCACAGCCCATGGATGTGCAGCAGATCGCCCTGGGCTTCGTTCAGGCGGGCTTTCCAGGCAGGTGCATAGCCAAAAGAACGTGGACGCCAGGGGCGGATCAGCTCTGGTTTCAACGGCAACCAACGTGGTGCATCTTCTGCTGAAAAGCGATCCTCAACGCTGATGACTTGAACCTGCCAATGCCCTTCGGCTTGCAGTTCTTGTGCCGTGCGGCGCACCGGGTCTGCCAGACCGCCTCCCTTGCGGGAGATGGTCGGCGCCAGGAAAACCACCTTGGGTTGCTCCGAAGCGGAACCCATGACGACGCCTATTTCCTTTTGCAACGGCAGGTATCCGCTGCATGAACTCGCTTGCTTAACCGGTATTCAAAGCAGGCAGCTCAGCCTGGATGCTGTCCAACGCCAAGGGGCCTTGCTTACGTAAGCGCCGACTGAGCCGATAAACCGCACGCGGCACCGGAACACGTTTTGACCAATATCGAAAGATGTCAGCATACCCTTTGGCAATGCCTTTCGCTGAGCTCCACAGACAGCCTGCACGGAGTCCGAACCATAAACCCTTGAGAGTCGTTCCCAACAGATGCATCGGAAACGCCGGCCAGGGAACATTGTGCCAAGCGAACAGGACATCGTTACGGCGGTACAACGCGAGCATCCTGCCCACATGTCGGCGCGGGGATTCGTGATGATGCACTGGATCAGCTCGACCCAAGCGAACGACATAACCCCGGGCAAGCATGCGTATGCTCAGGTCGCCCTCTTCGCCATACTGAAACCACTGCTCACGGTATCCGCCCACGGCCAGGTAAGGGGCGCGCCGTACCGCGTAAGCCGCCCCCACGAAGGCTTCACTGAGCATGATCCGAGATGTCTCGGGCGTGCGCTGCCGAACCACCTGATCCTTTTGCACATCGATGTATGGAATGCCAACAATACCCACGCGCGGCTCATCAAACTCCGCCAACGTTTGCTCAATCGTCCGCGGTGAGACCAATTCCGCATCGTCATCCATGGAAAAGACGATGGGGGTACTAGCCAGTTCCACGCCTTGATTGCGGCGAACCGTTGGCCCACGGGATGGCCCTTCACAGACGATCAAGCGAATTTGGGGATATGCTTCCTTCACCTTGGTCGCGGAGCCATCGGTTGAACCATCGTCCAGCACGATGATCTCCAAGGGGACTGTTTGCTTCAGGGCTGACTGCAAGGCCCGCTGCAAATCAGGCCAGCGATTTTTGGTTGGAATGACCAGGGTAGCGACAGGCGAGATCATGCGGCCCTTAAACACTTAGGATTCGATGAGTCGGAGCCGCTTCAGTTCGGCCTGAAACACATCCGCTAACAGTAAATGGCCCGTGGGGGAAAAATGGCAGTCGTACGGTTCAAAGAATGCTTTTTCTGCTTCCGAACCTAGGGAGGCGAACTTAGGCTGCAAGTCGATCAGCACAATCCCTGGCCGTTCGTTGGCCAGTTCGCTGAACCGCTGCCAATAATTGCGTGCCATGTGTTGCCGAACATAGGAAACATAAAACACCGGCGCCAGCAGCAATGGACGCGGCTGCACCCGATCATGCAGCCGAAGCATTAAGGCTCGCATCAGTTGCCAAGCTGTTTGTCCCGGTTTTGCATACTCCGGAAACGGTTCCCATGGCTTGATGCGCGTGGCCAGTTTCTTGATCATGCCCATGCCAGGCAGCTTGGAAACCAGATTTTTCCAGCCTCTGCCCTTCACCATGGCGTCGTCGGCGCCCACCTGGGTTGGTGCCTGCTGCCGTTTGTCGGGCACGGGAACATTATGCAGTACAAGCTGCCCCTCACGGAGTTGGAAATAAGGCTTGGGGACCAGCACTGTTTGGCCGGTGACGGGGTCGATGGCTGCACGTGCTTCGACGAGGTTACGGCGAATGTTTTGCAGAAATGGCATCATCAGCACGGCATCGTGCTCATACTTCGTGCCGACGTCTTCGTATATCAGAAGCTGCTGATCGGTGCCAGTGCCTTCCAAGCCCAGATTGATCACTTCCAGTTGCGGCCAGCGTTTTTCAAGCAGTTCACTAAATCGCTGTTCGTTGCTGACGTATTGTCCCGCAGCATAGGAGTCGCCCAACACCACGAGACGCTTGCAACCATGCGGTTTGGTCAGGCTGTAGTCACGATTGGAACGCAGTCCCGCGGCATTGATTCGTAGGCAATATTGCCCGCCACCGGGTTGCGGAAATGATGCTTGGTAATCAGGCACATACTCATAGCCGATGCGGGCATGGTGCCGAATGTAGGGTTTAACGTCCACCACGCTCATGGCCGATTACCAAAGTGTGTAGATTTCATCGGGAATCTCGTCGGCCGCTTGTGTTTTGCCGGCGGCCTGGATGGCCGGTTTGCTAGGTTTAGAGAACCAACTACTGCATGCAATCAGCATCCGAACCACCCACCCGCTCACCGGTTGCGGTCGCCCCGCACGGTGGATGGTTTCCTGCGGCGATTCCTGTTGGAAATAATGATGGACTTCCTCCACCGGTGTCAGCGGAATCCAATAGCTGGACCGGCCAGGCTTCTTGCGTAGCATCAGCGGATCACGACGCAATAGCCACGACATCCAGCGGGTGGGTAATATCGCAAACCAGTAGATCAGATGCAACAATAAGGACATGGGCTGATGTCGGTTCCTATTCGCAATTAATCCAGCTGAAACGTCTGGCGGTACGCATCGGCATCGAAATTGGCTTTGGGCTGTTCTTCCTTGACCAAGGCGATATTTTCCAGGATGAGCACGTCGATGTTGGTGCCCATAAAGCAACGGTATGCATCGGCTGGCGAACCCACGATCGGCTCGCCGCGAATGTTGAAGCTGGTGTTGATCGCCACGGGACAACCGGTTAGGGCGTGGAACGCTTTCAGAATGCTGTACAACCGAGGGAACCGCTCCGCATCCACCGTTTGCAAGCGTGCCGAATAATCCACATGCGTCACTGCCGGGATATCGGAACGTCTGACGTATAACTGTTCCAGCCCCCAGCGACCCTTCATGCGTTCACCGCTGCCTGCTTCGCGATGCTTTTCCTGCACAGGAGCCGTCAGCAGCATGTAAGGGCTTTCGGCCCGCGTCGGGAAGTCGAAATAGTCGCTGGCATATTCTTTCAGCACGATAGGGGCAAAAGGGCGAAACGACTCGCGGAACTTGATCTTCAGGTTCATGACGTTTTGCATCTGATCGGAACGGGCATCGCCGATGATGGAGCGTGCACCCAAAGCCCTTGGGCCAAACTCCATTCGGCCCTGAAACAGCCCAATCACTTTTTCACTGGCCATCTTCTGTGCGATGTACTGATCCAGCTTTTGCATGTCGTCGTACACGTGATATTTGGCACCGGCCTGATCGAGAAACGCTCGGATCTCGGCTTCGGTAAAAGCTGGCCCCAACAGTGAACCTTTTTGGGCATCTATAGGCCTGGGTGTACGTTTTTCCCCCAACACATGATGCCAAATCGTCAGAGCCACGCCCAAGGCGCCGCCGGCATCGCCGGAAGCAGGTTGAATCCAAATGTTCTCGAAGGGGCCATCGCGCAGGATCAGTCCGTTGCCCACGCAGTTGAGGGCCACACCGCCAGCCATCACCAGATTCTTCATGCCGGTCAGTTGATGCAAGTGTCGGGCACAGCGCAGCATGATCACTTCGCATGCAGCTTGCACGGATGCAGCCAAGTCCATTTCCCGCTGTGTGAGCAGCGTTTCGGGCTTGCGCGGGGGGCCACCAAAGAGGCGATGAAACTTCGCGTTGGTCATCGTCGTTCCTTGGCAGTAGTTGAAGTAGGACATATCAAGCTGGAAGGAGCCATCTTCTTTCAGGTCCATGAGCCGCTGGAGGATCAAATCCTTGAACCGCGGTTCACCGTAAGGTGCCAGCCCCATGACCTTGTATTCGCCTGAATTCACCTTGAAACCCGTGTAATAAGTGAAGGCAGAATAGAGCAGTCCAAGCGAATGGGGGAAACGCAGTTCATGGGTCAGCGTGATGCGTGCATGCTTGCCAAAGCCGAGCGTTGCCGTGGACCATTCGCCCACGCCGTCGAGAGTCAAGATAGCGGCTTCCTCAAAAGGCGAGGGAAAGAACGCCGACGCGGCATGCGCTTCATGATGATCGCAATAAACCGTGGGACCGCGAAATTGATTGCCCAAGGCAGCAGCGATATCCTCCGTCAGATGCAACTTTTTTCGCAGCCATAACGGCACCGCTTGCAAGTAAGACCTGAGCCCAAGTGGTGCAAATGCGGTGTAGGTTTCAATCAATCGGGCAAACTTGGTGCGGGGTCGATCGTAAAACCCAACATAATGCAAATCGCTCGCCTTCAATCCCCCTGCCTTCAGGCAATACGCGACAGCATGGCGCGGGAAATGATGGTCATGCTTTTTTCGGGTAAAACGCTCTTCCTGCGCCGCCGCCACGATTTCACCATCGACGACCAATGCAGCCGCGGAATCGTGGTAATAAGCCGATATACCTAAAATGGCTTGGGGCACAGTTTCGTTCTCAAGAAGGCATCGGTGCGGAAGAAGACATTTTAAAAGAAGCTGGTGCGTGGTGAACAGGTTTGGAGCGAATTTTCCGCCAGGCCCGCCATTTACCCCACAGCACGGCCGGCAGTTCGCGCCAGCCGCGCGAGGTTTGCAACGTGCTGGCTACGGTAAACGCTTGTGCCAACAGCAAACGGGCATAATCCACCTGACGCTGATGGCCAAGCACTTCCGTCATGAGATAAGCCCGGTTGACCAACTCCATTTCCGCAAGCAGTCCGGGATCGCGTTTGTGATCACCCATCTGGCTGTCGTGAAAGATCCGGGCCGTGCGGGCATTCACGAGCCGCCAGCGTCGCCCCACCATGCAGGAAAGGGTTGCATCTTCGAGGATGGATGCCCCTTGAAACAACGGTGGAAAAACGGGGTCAGGCAGCGCCTGCCGTCGATACATGGTGCAGGTGGTGTTCAACCATTCCATGGGCACCACTTCGGGCAAATCGGGCCGATCTTCAGGCAGCAGATTCAGGATGCCTGCCATGCATTTGCCGGCATAGCTGGGCAGATGCTTCCCCTGCACCATGCGAAAGACGATGCGGCTGATCCGCCCTGGCGGCAGATAGCGTTGGTTGGTGATCATCGCGTTGACGCCGCCGATCTTGGGATCGCTTTGCAAGGCTCGCCACATGCGTTCGATACACTGCGGTTCGAACAGAACATCGTCATCACAGAAAAAAATGATGTCGTGCCGGGCAAGCGCGACCCCTTGGTTGCGTTGCGGGGCAGCCCCTGCTTGGGTCGCCCGAACATAACGCAGTTCGCCCATCAGTTTGCCTTGCGCCTGGTCGCATACTTTCAGCGTGGCATCGGTGGTGGAGGCATCGATCAGAATGATTTCCGCGGGCTGTTCGGTTTGATCCGCCAAGCTGGCCAGAGTGCGTGCCAAAACGGCTTCACGGTTCCGTGTAGCGATCACCGCACTCATGGGCAAACGCACGCTCAAGAGACGACCTTTCCATGACCATTGAGGGCCACCGCCGAACGTTCATGCAAACCGATCAGCTTAAAAAGCTGCCGGAAGCGACACTCCCAGGTGTGATCCCGTCGGGCACGTTCATAGCCTGCTTGCCGCATGCGTTCTGCCGCGTCGGGATGGGTCAGGTAGAACTTGGTCATTTCCACAAACTCAGGAATGCTGCGGTACGTAGCTACTTCCTTGCCCAGATCGTAGAACTCGGCAAGCTCATCGGTGTGCCCAGTGATGAAGCAGGTTCGACACATCGGCCCTTCGAAATCGCGCAGCCGCACATGAGGGATTAGCTTGGAGCCAGGCTGGCCGTCCGCCCAAACGTTACTGAAATTGAGGACGACTTCGTAACGGCCAAAGGTGTGGGGGATGCTCTCCGCCCGGCCATGCACGTGAGGTTGCAAGGCACGCATCCAGTGGCTGCTGGCCCGACGATACAACCAATGCTGAGCGATTCGGTACAAACCTCGGACGTATCCATAACGATGAAGGTGTTGGCTTGCCGTGCTCAAACCGCTGCCTCTTGGGGACCCTGGTTTGGTTGCTCCTGCTGGATCAAGCTTGGATGCTTCGACGTGCCAACCCGAACCATAAATATCAACAGGCACCTCGTGCCTCACCAATGCCGCCAGCCAGCGATCCCGATCAGCGTACCGTTGACCGATGAAGCAGGCGCGCGTCAACCTTTCCGTGGAGACCGGATAATACAAGCGTGGATCTGCAGCCATCTGTACCCATACGGGCCGGGCACCAATGCGCAGGTACGCGTCGCGGGCGGGCTTTTCCGCATGCCAGGCATATTGCACGCGCGCCGCGATCTTGTCCACAAGTTCGAACTGATACAAGCTGTTGCAATAAAAGTTGACGGTAGGAATGCCCCATTGCTGCAACCGGGCAAACCCCTCCGGCACAAAGTGGCTGTTGTAAAAGTAACTGAGAAACAGATCGATGGGCTTCTGATGATGAGCTTGCTTCACTTCGTCCAGAATCTGCTCGGTGGTCCTTGCTCGAAGGGCCTCAACGTCAGCCGTAAACGGCCCCGGTAAATGCATGAAGTCGCTGAGCGGCTTCAGGTCTATGTGCGATTCAATGACCTCGTGGCCGAGCGCTTGCAAGGCGGGGTAAAAATTCCCGCTCCAGAGTCCCCCGAAATATTGGCGGGGGTCGTTCGCATGACGCACCGCACAAAACACGCGCATATTGACAAGCTCAAAGGGTCAAAAGCAAGGAGCTAAACCACGGCCTGCGTCGTCACACGACTGCGATAGCGCAGACTCCGTCCCCGTGGGTTGCACGCAACCCCTACCATGGGTCGTAAAAAGGGCATGATCTTAATCTAATTTGACCCTATGTTCTGTCAATGGTCGAGACCGAATTTGCCAGGGTTCTGAGGGGTTTCAGCTATTCCCGCCCTGCATTTTCATCACGATAGCGTTTGTGAAATGGCAATGAAGATAGGGGCAACCCATTGGTATAAAGCTTGCCCATGAAAAAAGCTCACGACTTGCGTGAGCTTGCATCATGCATCCATCCGATCCAGCATTAATACTGGCGGAAATAGCGTTCCAGGTTAGCCGGGGTTTGATGGGGCACCCAATACGTAGCCCGCTGTGGCTCCAAGCGGCGATCGAGCGGATCCCTGCCGAATAACTTCATGATGAGACCGATGGGTGTCAGAATGGCATAATAGACCAGCCCCAGCAGCAGGTGCGACATCACAAAGCCGATCGGAAAGGTGGCGTACAACAAACCTTGGTAAATCGGCTTGATCAAGGGGGGCCAAACAACACCGACGGCTCCCAATACCACTCCAGCCCACCATATGCCATAGGCCAGGGTAGGCCAGGAGCTGTGCCGATACACCAAAAAGCCCACCATACCGCAAAAGGCCGGGAACCAGATGCCGGCAAATTGCTTGAGCTCGCTTTGCGTGTATTCTTTCTTCAATTCAATCATATGAACCTCAAATTCCAAAGCATTCGATTACACTTGAGGGTTAACCCCAATCCTATCGTTCGCAGGCGCCACTGGTGGCAACCACAAACGCACCGCCATCAGGCTGGCCACTGCCCATAACAGCCCCGCCAACCAACCCGCCAGCACGTCGCTCGGATAATGCACGCCCAAGTACACGCGACTCAAACCAATCAGTAACGCCAGGCCAATGCCAGTCCACAACACGAACCGCCCCGCAGCCTGATTGGGGGCCAGGCGGGCCATCAGTACGGCTAGCGAAAAATAAATGGCCATGGACGATAGGGCATGACCACTCGGAAAGCTGTACGATTCGCCCACCCATTCATCTTTCCATGGGAAAATTTGTGGTCGTGGCCGCTCGACCCAATGTTTCACCAGTATCGTCAGCAGTCCTGCGCCCGTGCCCACGATGATGACCTTCAGACACAACGCATATTTCCGTGCCAGCAACAGAAAGATCGCCGTGACGACCACCACCAGGGTCAAAACCGTTTTGCTGCCTAGGGCGCTCACTTGTACGAAAGCACCTTCAGCAGCGTCCCCAAACAGAGCATGGGTCTGACGCATGAGCTGCACATCCGTGCTTAATGGGCCTGCCTTTTCCAACTGCTCAAACCCCAACCCCAACAGCAGCAAGCCAACGTTGATGAGGACGGCTGCCCCCACCCATATGGTCAGCGCCCATGCAAACCTCTGTCGTTTCATGTTAATCCAACTGGAAGGAGGCCAGGTATTGACCGATATCGATCTCCTTGGCATCGGGTTGCTCTTCCTTTAACATGACGAAGCGCTCGACAACCAAAGCATCCATGTTCGTCGCCATAAAACAACGATAAGCATCAGCCGGGGTGCAGACGATGGGTTCGCCGCGGATATTGAAACTGGTGTTGATGAGCACGGGACAGCCGGTCATATCTTCAAACGTGCGCAGCAGTTGGTGATAGCGGCCATGACGTTCCTCATCCACCGTTTGAATACGTGCGGAGTAATCGACGTGGGTGACGGCTGGCACTTCCGAGCGACATTCCTTAAGCTTGGCAAGACCCCGCAATCCACTCATCCCATTGCCTTTTATCCGCTTCTCTTCACGCACGGGTGCAACCAAGAGCATATAGGGGCTAGGTTCTTGGTCGCGTGTGACAAAGTAATCCTGCACACGATCCGCCAGTACTGATGGAGCAAAGGGACGGAATGACTCACGGAATTTGATTTTCACATTCATGACCGACTGCATCTTGGTGCTGCGAGCATCGCCCAGGATACTGCGGCTGCCCAAGGCCCGGGGACCGAACTCCATGCGCCCTTGTACCCAGCCGACGACCTTTTCACTCGCCAGCAACTTGGCAACGGCCTTGCACAGAGACGCATCGTCGGGGTAATAGGCATACCGTGCACCCTTGCTATCCAAGTATTTGCGTACTTCCTCATCGGTGTAGCTGGGGCCGAGCAACGAGCCGCGCTGCGTATCGGTCGTCCGCGGCCAGCGCGGCTTATCCAACAGTTGATGCCAGATAAACATCGCTGTGCCTAAGGCCCCGCCGGCATCCCCCGCGGCTGGTTGAATCCAGAGATGTTCAAAAGGCCCTTCACGCAAGACCACGCCGTTGCCGACACAATTGAGCGCCACGCCCCCGGCCAGGCAGAGGTTCTTCATGCCAGTTACCTGGTGCACGTGACGGGCGATCTTGAGCATCACTTCTTCGGTCACTTTCTGGATCGACGCTGCCAGGTCCATGTGCTTTTCGGTCAGTTCCGTCTCAGGCCGCCGAGGAGGCAACCCAAACAATTTGTGAAACCGATCCGACGTCATCGTCAGCCCCTGACAATAATTGAAATACCGCATGTCGAGCCGGAAGGAGCCGTCATCTTTGATGTCGATCAGATGTTGCTTGATCAGGTCGACATACCTTGGATCTCCATACGGTGCCAAGCCCATCAGTTTGTATTCGCCCGAGTTCACTTTGAAGCCGCAGAAATAAGTAAACGCGGAATAGAGCAAACCCAGCGAATGCGGGAAACGCAGCTCTTGCTGCAGATTGATTCGGTTGCCTCGTCCCGTGCCAAAGCTGGCCGTGGCCCATTCGCCAACGCCGTCCAGCGTCAAAATGGCGGCTTCTTCAAAAGGTGAAGGAAAGAACGCACTGGCCGCATGCGATTCATGGTGTTCCGGAAAAATAAACCGCTTCTTGTATTGACCCGCCAAAGCCCGACGCATCTCTTTCGGCAAATAGAGCTTTTGCTTGAGCCATAAGGGCATGGCCTTCATAAACGAGAGAAAACCTCGAGGTGCATAAGCCAAATAGGTTTCAAGCAGCCTTTCAAACTTGAGCAAGGGCTTGTCGTAAAAGCCAACGTAATCGAGTTCTTTGGGAGCAATACCCGCACTCTTTAGGCAATAATCCACCGCATGGGCAGGGAAATGATAATCGTGCTTAATACGGGTAAAACGTTCTTCTTGAGCCGCCGCCACCACTTCGCCGTCCACCACCAACGCCGCTGCGGAATCGTGATAATAGGCAGAAATACCGAGAATTGCGGTCATGATGATCCGCCTCCATGCCTCAATGGACCGTCCTTGAAGGGGCCATTATGCAGCAAATGGTCAAAAAGGGGAAGGTCAAGAAGGCCTAACGGAAAGTATGATTTGACCAGTGGTTACGATCACACGATGGCATCGGGGAAGTGGTAGCCCTGGCGTTTTTTAAACGGGCTGTCCATGATGAACCCTTTTTGGCAACCATCGTAATAAGAACAGAGCCTCATCGCGACCGGATGTGAAACATCCTGCTGAAACAGCCATGGCCAGCCCGTGAGGCGTCAATGATGTTGTGCGTAGGAAGCTGCTATGATGAAACTGCAATTTCAACCCGCTGCTCCCATATTACAAAGTTAAATCGTGGTGTATCGAATAAGTGGACGAGTCGCCTCTTGCCGGCGATCGGAAGTTGCTTTTCGATCTGCATAAAGGAGAAGCCCTATGGTCCGATCTAACCTAAAAATATCCGCCTTTCTGATGTTGCTGATCGTTGGTTTGGGTGGGTTCTATTGGCTTAACCAAGGCCACGCCGATAATGAGCCTACCCTCAAAATCCCCAAAGAATTGACCTCTTATCGCGATGTGGTCAAACAAGTCTTGCCTGCCGTGGTTTCCATCCGATCGACGGTAACCACAAACCTGCCTGCACGTGGTCAAGGCCCCATGCCCGACCTGCGTCAATTCAACATCCCCGACAACATGCGTGACCAGATCGAAGAGTTCTTCCAACATCAAATGCCCGACACCCCGCGTATGACCATGCCCTTCGGATCAGGCGTGATTATCGATCCCAAGGGAGTGATCGTAACCAATCATCACGTCGTGGCGAATGCAACCTCGGTTCAGGTCACTTTGCATGATGGCCGCGTGTTTACATCCAAAGACATTGCTTCCGACCCAAAAGTGGACCTGGCCGTGATTAAGTTGGATGTCAAAGAGAGCCTGCCTAGTTTGCCATTCGGGAACAGCGACACCATGGAGATCGGCGACCGCGTGTTGGCCGTGGGAGCCCCCTTTGGCATGGAAGGCTCCGTCACCCACGGCATCATAAGCGGCAAACGCCGCCACATGGGCATGCTACTGTATGAGGACTTCCTGCAGACCGATGCCCCGATCAACCCTGGTAACTCAGGCGGACCGCTCGTCAATCTGGCTGGCGAAATCGTCGGTATCAATACCGCCATCCGCACCACCAATGGAGCATCCCAAGGGGTCGGTTTGGTCATCCCCTCCAACCTGGCCAAGGATGTGACCAGCCAATTGGCTACCAAGGGCAACGTCACTCGTGGCTATTTGGGCATACGCTTTGGCGAATTGGCACCTGACATCGCCGCCAAGATGGGCCTAACCAACGGCAAGGGTGCCGTCGTGGGCCAAGTCTATCCCAATACCCCCGCCAGCAAAGCCGGGTTGCAGGAAGGTGATGTAATCACTGCCATCAATGGTCAACCGCTTAAGGACGCCAACACGGTTCAGCGAACCGTCTTGAGTACCCCCATTGGCAAGTCCGTGGATCTGACGATTCTTCGAAATGGTCAAACGAAGACTCTGACCGTGAAAATCGAACAGCAACCGGAAGAATATGGCCTGCGTGACGATCATTCCATGATGCAGCGGCGTAGTCCCGGCCGGTCTGGTGAACGTGAAGAAAAAGTGCGGTTGGAAAAGCTTGGGCTTGAGGTCATGGAGTTAACGGCGGAACTGCGTGAACGCATGGGATATGCCCCGGATGTCAAGGGTGTGGTGATTGCACAAGTGGACCGTGGCAGCATGGCCATGATGGCGGGGTTGCGGCGCGGGCAGCTTATCGTATCCGTGAATCAGCAGCCTGTGCTATCGTTGGCGGACATCCAAAAAGCCGCGGATACGGCTTCCCTCAAAGAAGGCGTGATGCTGCTGATCAAATCCCCTGCAGGCACGGATTACGTCATGCTCAAAACGCAGAACTGACCTCTCGCGAGCGTTCGTTGTTGAACCATCCGCTCTTTAGCGAAAGCCACGGCCCAGGGTCGTGGCTTAATTATTACAATACCAAACACAAAACAGGAATGCGCCGGACCGACGACAGCATTACGTCGCACAACGCTGCAGAATCTGCTTGAAGTTCACCCGGTTTGTCCACTATCATGATGACAGCAACTTTGTCGTTAATGACTGCTGATTCGCAAGCCCCTTGGAGTTTTTTGCATGTCCACGCCGCGCAAGAAAGCCATTGAAGTTCAAGATATTGGCGATGTGACGTTGGTGACATTCACCACCAATAAGATTCTCGACGACCAGATCATTCAAGCCGTGGGCGAACAATTGTTCAGCCTGGTAGACACGATGGGCAAGCGCAACATTCTGGTTAATTTCACCAAAGTGGAATACCTCTCCAGCGCCGCTCTGGGCAAGTTGATCTCACTGCATAAACGCGTCTTGAGTGCCAAGGGGAAGCTCGCTTTGTGCTGTATAGCCCCTTCCATCTTCGAAGTCTTTGAAATCACCGGCCTCAAAAAAGTGTTCAAAGTTTTTGATACCGAACAAGAAGCTTTGGAATCCTTCTAGAGCATACACCGCATATCTATCGTCGGGCGTGCAGGATGACGCCGGTTTTCCTGGCGTCCTTCTTTTTTAGGTAGCGCTGGGAACGAAACATCATGGCGGCCCCTACACCGATGATGCAGCAGTATGAACAAGCCAAACAACAATATCCCGATGCGCTGCTGTTGTTCCGCATGGGCGATTTTTATGAACTTTTCAACGACGACGCGTTAACCGCATCACGCCTCTTGCATCTCACGCTCACCAGCCGGGATAAGCAGATCCCCATGGCAGGCTTTCCATACCACGCCTTGGACACCCAGCTGCGCAAACTCATCCAGGCTGGCTTGCGCGTCGCCATTTGCGAACAAGTCGAAGACCCCGCCGAAGCGAAGGGGCTGGTCAAACGTGAAGTCATCCGCGTCGTCACCCCGGGCACGCTCACCGAAGACGCCCTGCTCGATCCGAAAAAGGCCAACCTTCTCGCTGCGCTTTGGCCAAAAGGACCGATCATGGGCTTGGCCTGGGTCGAACTCTCCACGGGCCTGATGCAAGCGGTCTCCTTTCCCCCCACGCGCTTGGCCGATGAACTGCTGCGGCTGGAACCCGCGGAACTGCTTTGGCCCGACCACACTTCGCTTCAAGCTCTCGATCCGCTTCGCCCCCTGCTCGGATCATTGATCCTGACCACCACACCCGGTTGGTATTTCGACGCGCGCTCCAGTCGCCAGGTCCTGCACCAGCATTTCGGCGTCAAAACCATGCAGGGATTCGGCTTTGACGACGACAACGAAGGGTTGCTTGCTGCCGGGGCTTTGCTGCGCTATCTGCAAGAAACGCTCAAAAGTGATCTCAGCCATTTAACCCGCATCGAGCCGTTTCAATCCGCACGCATGCTGGTTTTGGACTACGTCACCCGTCGCGGCCTGGAACTGACGAAAACCATGCGCGATGAAAGCCGGGCTGGCACGTTGCTGGATATTCTCGATCGCACAACCACCCCCATGGGCGCACGCATGCTGCACGATTGGCTGTTGTCACCACAGACCGAGCGAGCCAGCATCGAGTCCCGTTTGGATGCCGTCGCCGAGCTGAAAAGCCAAGGGGGGCTGCGGATGGATTTACATGAGCATCTGGAGCATTTGCCCGATCTGCCCCGGCTGACCACGCGTGCCTGCACGGGTCGGGCCTCACCACGCGACCTGGCAGCCATCGCCTTGGCCCTTGCCAAGCTGCCCAAACTGCAAAAATCGATGATCAAGCTGAGTTCCGATATGCTTGCCCGCATTCGCGACCAGATCAAACCCTGCCCGCAACTTTGCCACTTGATTCAATCCGCCCTCGTCGATCAGCCACCCATGAGCCTCAAAGAAGGCGGCATCATTCGCACAGGGTACCATCCCGAGTTGGATCGTTTGCACGACATCAGCAAGGGGGGCAAAGCATGGCTCGCACAGTATCAAGCGCAGGAGATTGAACGCACGGGTATTCCGAATTTAAAGGTGGGCTTCAATTCCGTCTTCGGCTACTACATTGAAATCACCCATGCCCAAGCCGGTAAAGTCCCACCCGAGTATCAACGCAAACAAACCCTCAAGAATGCCGAGCGTTACATCACGCCGGAACTGAAGGAACACGAAGACCTGGTGCTCCGTGCTGAGGAGAAAGCCAACGCTTTGGAGTTCGAACTGTTCCAGGAGTTGCGGGTAAGGGTCATACAGGAAAAAGAAGCGCTGTACACAACGGCCAATTTGATCGCTATTCTCGATGTACTGCTCAGCCTGGCGGAGCAGGCGGACCGCTATCAGTATTGCCGCCCTCAATTAGAGGACAGCACCGAGTTGTGCATCGAGCAAGGACGGCACCCCGTCCTCGATGTGACCCTTCCCGCGGGATCGTTTGTTCCCAACGACGTGCTGCTTGACGCCACGGGGGGTAGCTTGTGGCTCATCACCGGGCCAAACATGGCGGGCAAAAGCACCTACATCCGGCAGGTCGCTCTCATCTGTATTCTCGCCCAGATGGGCAGCTTTGTGCCAGCACGGGCCGCGCGACTGGGCATTGTCGATCGCATCTTCACCCGTATCGGTGCCGGCGATGATCTCGCGCGGGGCCAAAGCACGTTCATGGTGGAGATGGCCGAGACGGCCAACATCCTCCACAACGCCACGCCACGGAGCCTTGTTATTCTGGATGAGGTCGGCCGCGGTACGAGCACTTACGACGGCCTGGCCCTCGCCTGGGCGATTGTTGAACATCTGCACGACCAGGTGGGCTGCCGGACTTTGTTTGCCACGCATTACCATGAACTGACCCAGTTGCAGCACACCCTGCCCCGGCTGCGGAATTACAACGTGCTTGTGCATGATGATCATGGCCACATCACTTTTCTGCACCGTATTGCCGAGGGGGCGGCCGACCAAAGTTACGGTATCCACGTTGCCAAACTAGCGGGGGTGCCAGCGGCCGTTTTACAGCGAGCGCAACAAGTGCTCGAACAGCTTGAGAATCAGCACGCGGCTGGCCCCGTCGTTTCGGAAACCAAGAAACGCCGCAAACGCACACTGATCACCCAGCCGAGCTTGTTTGGTTTTCCCGAAGATTAAGTGAATGACTGCTCTGGTCCTGGGAATTGTTCCGAACGGACTTCCTGAGCGAATTGCTGAATGGCCTGGCGAATGGATTGCCCGATTTCGGCGTACCGCTTGACAAAGCGAGGCTTGATTTCGTCCTGCAAGCCGAGCAGGTCATGCAGCACCAGCACCTGGCCATCGCAATGCGCTCCCGCACCAATGCCAATAGTGGGAATGCTGACGGATTGCGTGACTTCCCTGGCTAGGTCAGCGGGCACGCATTCAATGACCAAGGCAAACGCGCCCGCCGCCTCGACAGCTTTGGCATCTGCTTTGATTTGTTCGGCATTGCGTTGGACTTTGAAGCCGCCGAAGCGATGCACCGATTGCGGTGTCATGCCGACGTGCCCCATGACGGGAATCTCGGCCCGAACCAACGCCGCGATGGTTTTCTGCATCGTCACCCCGCCCTCCAACTTGACGGCGTGAGCGCCGGCTTGAATTAATCGGCCACCGTTGCGAATCGCTTGGCGCGGGCTAAGGTGATAGCTGAGAAAGGGCAGATCGGCAATCATCAAGGCATTGGGCCTCGCCCGGGCGACCATTTGCGTGTGGTAGAGCATTTGCCGCATCGTCACTTGCAGGCTGTTGAGGTGCCCTTGCACCACCATGCCCAGGGAATCGCCCACGAGCAACGCGTCCACGCCAGCCGCGTCCACCAGCCTGGCCATGATGCAATCGTAGGCGGTCACGACCACCAGCTTCGCGCCTTTGGCCTTGGCCTGGCGGAACTGCGGAATGGTCATCGGCACGGGGGTTGTGTTCGCTTTCGACCTGGACGAAGAGGGCATGATGTCTTTTTCCTGACCTAAAGAAACTTCCTTTGCCCTATTATAAACAACAGCCAACACAAGAAGCAGAGTGAAAGAAGCGAGTGATGTTGCAAATCAACCATGTGGTCAAACGTTTTCCGCCTGCACCGGTTTTGCTGGATGGCCTGAGCTTGACTATGCAACAGGGTGAAATCGTTGGCCTCATGGGCCCTTCCGGTTGTGGCAAGACCACGTTGCTCAGAATGATCGCGGGGCTGGATCAACCAGACCAGGGAACGATTCGCTTTAGGGGTAATGGCGCCCAATCCGCTGACCAACGTCCTACCATCGGTTATGTTTGCCAGGTGCCACACCTATACCCTCATATGAATATCGAACAAAATCTGGCAATTGGTTGGCGGCTCCAATACAATGATTATAAGTTTTGGTGGTTGGAGAACCGGTCATCCTCGGAACTCCGCCAACGGCTTGATCAAGTGGTCCAACTCCTTGAGTTGGCAGCGATCATGAACCGGCCACTTGCCTCGCTCTCTGGGGGAGAAAGGCAACGCGTCTGTTTGGGTCGCACCTTGGTACGCCGTCCGGCGGTTTTTTTATTGGATGAGCCGCTCGCTTACCTGGACCGAGCCTTAGCCGAACGTTTGGCCGTGCGCATGCACTCCCTCTTTAAGGAATGGCACTCCACGGTCGTTTGGGTCACGCATCATGAGGCAGAAGCGCACTTGGTCTGTGATCATATCGGGAAATGGCAAAACGGTCTGGTGCAATTGGTTGCCAACACCGCCAAACCAGCAATCGTCAGCAGCAAATGAATCACACGCCCTTCTTGGCGTGCTTTTTAATCAGGTGCAATCATGAACGGCCCAGAAGTCCTGCGCATTGTCGATGCCATGCATCGAGACAAGAACATCCCCAAAGACATAATCTTTGACGGCATCGAATCTGCATTGATGCTGGCGGCGCGCAAACATTTTAACGAAGCGGAAGACATCCTCATACAGATCGACCGCAACACGGGCAACATCATCGCCAAGAAAGGCGATGTCGATATAGACCCGCAGATTTTGGGCCGCATAGCAGCTCAAAGTGCCAAACAAGTGATGATTCAAAAAATCCGCGAAGCTGAGTGCAGTTCGGTGTACGATGACTTCGTAAACAAAAAGGGTGAACTCGTCACCGGGACGATTCAACGCATCGAAAATGGCTCGGGTCTAGTTACCATCGGCACGAAAACAGAAGCGTTTCTGCCGCGCAGTGAAATGATCCCTGGCGAAACGCCCCACGTCGGTCAGCGCATCAAAGCCATCATTCTCGACGTCCGCAAGATGGGCAATCGGGTTCGCATCGTTTTGTCCCGCACGCACCCTGACTTTGTCCGCCGACTGTTCGAGCAGGAAATCCCGGAAATTGCCGACCGGACCATCGCCCTCAAGTCGGTCGCCCGGGAGGCTGGTTACCGAACGAAGATTGCGGCCAGCAGCATCGATCAGAAAGTCGATGCCGTCGGGGCTTGCGTTGGCGTCCGCGGCAGCCGCATCAAGAACATTATCGACGAACTGGGGGGCGAGCGTATCGACATCGTGCGCTGGAATGAATCGCTGCAGGTCATGATTCCCAATGCGTTGCAGCCAGCCGTGATTGAAGAAATCATGCTCTACCCACGACTAGGCCGGGCGATTGTGCTCGTGAAGGAAGATCAATTGTCGCTGGCCATTGGTCGCCGGGGGCAAAATGTTCGCTTGGCATCCAAGCTGGTAGGTTGGGACATCGAAATCATGACGGCTGAGGAATTGGCCGAGAGTATTGAACGCGCCGAGGATTGGTTCAAGCTGCTACCCAACGTCACCGATGAGTTGGTCGAACGTTTTATCGAAGAAGGATTCTTGTCGTATGATGATCTGACCTTCCTCGAACCTGCAGAGATGACGGAACTCTTTGGCCTGACGGAAGAGCAAGCGGAAACATTGATCGAAGTGGCAGAACAAGCCGCCGAAGCAGTCGAGCAAGCCAAGCAAGCTGCCAGGGAAGCCGCCGAAGCGAAGGAAGCAGAAACCAGTGCTGAAGTCGGTGACGATCAAGAAGCAACAGCGGAAACTGAAGACAGCCGCTTGGATGCGGCAGCGGATGAGGCTGCGGCGGGCGATGCTCAACCCGAAGCCGAAGCCAGCATTCCTGCCGTTGAAGTTCCTAGCGACTCTGCCGAGAAGAACGCCGCCGAGCCGAACTAACGAACCCTGCCAAACCCGCACCATCTGCACGCCCGTGGCCTATAGCTGCGGGCTGTTGCTTTGGGTCAGCCGTCTGACCTGCCTTTACCCCAGGCCAATCGGTTACAATTCGGAATGGTGCCTCAACCAACAAACTCGCCAACGACCCATGAAGGAGTTGGACATGTCCCTGGTGCGAACGGCTGTGTTTCTGAGTAGTGCCCTTGTTGTCGCCTGCGTCGTTTTGAATGCGGGCAAGCCGCGCGCAGGTGCCAGCCCACCGCCCAGCCTGGAAGACGCCGTGCTGGTGGACATGGCCAAAAAGGCACACTCCCTCAAAGAAAAGCTCACGACCCTTGATCAATGTAAACAATCTAAAAATCTGGATGCATTGACCCTAGCGCTGATGGCCAGCGATGACCGCCACGCCGTGGATGTAGGAATGATGCTCCTGGCCAACGTGCAGGACGATGCCACCTTCGTACAGTGCCTTCAGAATGAAATCCGCCAGTCTGCTTCTGCACGGATACGCCCCCTCCTACTGACACTCGCCTTGCGTAACGGCATGCGCCTGGCCAAGGGGAAGCCGGCCTTGATGCCCGATACGTTCAAGACCATGCGAACCAGCAAGAATGCCTCCGTGGTGTGTGCTTACCTCCTAAGCCAAGGCGACATGGAAAGCTGCCGGGCATTGGCCTTAAGTCCCGATGAAGTGGTTCGGGCCGTGTGTGCCCGCATGCTGGGCAAGGTCGTGCAAACGGCGCCCAAACCCGAAGATCAGCGGTTGCTCGGTATGTTGCTGGTGGATCTGTCACCCTTGGTCCGCTCCAATGCCATTGAAGCCACCTATCCTACGACGCGCGATTTTCTACCCATGCTGCAAGCCATTAGCCCAGATGACCGCGAATGGCTGCCGCTGGATTTTTACTACTTGCATCAGTCCGAATGGTTCAAGTCCAACGCCATGGCCTCGACCGACGAGACTGCGGCAGCCGATGTGTGGAGCTTGCACCTCAATTTGCTTTTACTGCTGGCCAGTCCCCATGTGGACCTGTGTATGAAACGCAAAGATGTCTTGGTGGCCATCGGCGAACGCTACCGCATTGGCTCAATGGCTCTGGACAACCTGGCCAACTTCGACATGGAATTGGCCCGGGCCGTGCGTGCAACCCTGATTCAAGCCGGCGAATCCAAGGTGAGCGGGCAAACCAAAAGCCTGCAGGGCAAGTAATGCTGATGCACCCACAGCTTAAATCTCCGCCAGTCGCTCTTGTGAATCGCCAAATTCGTTAAGGTGAACCCCCGCCTTGTCCAATAGCGATAAATACAAGCTGCACATTTTCCGGTTCGGTTTGCCTAAATAATTCAAGGTGCGTCCTGTTTTGATCTGACCGCCGCCGTTACCAACCATCACAACCGGGAGCTGATCATTGTTATGATTGCCTGTCATCATGCTGGATAAATAAAGGATCATACTGTTTTCGAGCAGGGTGCGCTGACCTTCCTGCACCGCCGCCAGTTTGCGGGCAATGTAGGCTACTTGTTCCGTAAAGAACTGATTGACCTTGAGCCAATCGGCACTATCGGTGTGGGATAACAAATGGTGAATCATGTAATCCACTTTGAGATGGGGAAAGCGTAAAGCGGAATGATCATTGTTCAGTTTTAGGGTGCAAACGCGCGTCGTATCCGTTTGAAAAGCCAACACTAAAATGTCGCACATCAACCGCATGTGTTGATCGATGTCTTGCGGGATGCCGTCCGCAGGCCGAGGCATATTGGGTTGGGCTAACGTGGGTCGCCAACCTTGCAGGCGTCCTTGATGCCCTGCTTGGTCGATGCGTCGCTCGATCTCACGAACGGAAGTTAAGTATTCCTCCAACCGCCGTCGATCCGATTGACTGACGATGCGCTGATAGCGTTGTGCGTCATCGCGAACCGCATCGAGCACGCTTTTGTCCGCACGCCCCACTTCGTCGCGAAATAAACGATCGAATGCCAAGGCTGGATACAACTCCAAGGGCACGGGTGTCGTCGCCGAACTCCAGGAAATGTGAGAGCTATAAACCATCGAGTAGTTTTTGTGAATGGCAGCGATGGAAGGCTCCGTGGCCAACACCAGGCTTGGAACCTTGGTTTGCCCCTTGAGCCGTTCGGCCAGGACTTGATCGCAACTGATGCCTGAGCGAATTTCACCGCCCGGGGCCAGGTGGGCACCCGTCAACAGATTCCCCGTTTGGCAACTGTGGATGCCGCCGATCAAAGCTTCTTGATTATAAAGCCCTTGCAAGAATAACAATTGTTCACGAAAGGGCTGCAATGGTTCCAGCACCTTGCCTAATTGCATCTGAGCGCCTTCGCCTTTGGCCCACCATTCGCGGCTATGAAAGCCATTGCCTGCAAACAAAACGGCAAAGCGAACCGGCGGCTCGGACGAAGCATGCCGCGGGGCGGTATCGCCCCATACCGGCAAGGATTCCAGCCACGGCAATGCCATGGTGACCCCGAGACCCCGCAAAAACATCCTTCGCGACATTGGCTGAAACATGTTCCCCTCCGGTGCCAAGCATGGGCACGGCCAGGTTAATCTGAAGAGGCAGCACCCCGAATCATACGAAAAGGCGGACTGAGCACAATCACGCTCATGGCCGCTGACATGCGACCGTTCTTTTGTTTTAAAGCAAGTACCATCTGGTCGATGATCGGCTGATCGGCCAGCGTCGTGGCCCGACCGAGGGCATAACCCAGTAACTTTTGACAGAACAGCCGAACGAAGACGTCCTGTTTTTGGTTGATCAAATAGTCGCGCAATCCAGACAAGTCAGAGAATTCAGTGCCGTCCTTTAATCGCGCCAGGGTAAGAATGGGCGTACCGTTCGGGTTGGTTTCGCGCCGCTTACCAACGGCATCGTACTTTTCAAACGCGAACCCGAACGGGTCGATGCGCACATGGCAAGTGGCGCATTCCGGCTGCCGGGTATGTCGTTCCACAATTTGCCGCATCGATAATTGGTCGGCCCCCTCCACTTCAGGCAATTGGGGCACATTAGCTGGTGGGCGCGGCAATTTTTCTCCCAGTAAGGTTTCGACCACCCAATTGCCGCGCAGAATGGGGCTGGTTCGGGATGCGCCAGCTTGTTTGGCGAGAACACATCCCAAGCCAAGCACCCCCCCACGCCCATAGGGTCGAATAGGCTCGACGCGGCGCCATTCCGGGCCTGCCACACCAGGAATACCATAATGCTGGGCGAGCAATTCATTCAGAAAAGTGGCATCTGCATTAAGCAAATGGAGCACGGGCCGATCAGCCTGGAAAAAGTCCAGGAAAAAGCGAATGGCTTCTTCGTACATAGCACTGCGCAGTGCCGCAGTAAATGCTGGGAACAGTTTCTCGTTCTTTTCATTGAACGTATCGAACTGGCGCACGTGCAACCATTGCGTGCCAAATTCAATGGCGAGTGCACGCGTGCGTCCATCCTGCACCATGCGCTGCATTTGTGCAAGCAACACGTCGGGCTTGCGTAATTGGCCTGCAGCCGCAAGGCGGCGTAGCTCTTCATCCGGCAATGATGACCACAGAAAATAACTTAGTCGGGTCGCTAAGGCCCAATCATCGACCTCTCCTGGGCTCGGGCCAGGGGGAGCGGTTTCCACGCGAAACAGAAATGCCGGCGCAACCAGAATGCGGGTCAGCACGCCGCGAAAGGCTTCTTCATGGTGAACGCCTTGTTGGCGTAATGATTGATACAGACGCAGTAGTTCAGACCGTTCCTCAGCGGTCAATGGCCTGCGCCACGCCCTTGCCGCGAACTCCAAGAGCGACTCCATTTGTTTAGGCTCAGCAGCTGCAAGGGCTTGTTCCAGCATCTCCGCACGCTGCTGAAACAGGGCTCGTCTGTTTTCAAAGAAGGCGACAACGGCCTTGGGAGCATCTTGGGTGGTATAACCAATAAATTGAGGGAGAAACTTATTCTCAGCGATCGCTTGTTGGCCGATGAAGTCTTGGTTCTTCCATAAGGCATCGAGTTTGGTGGCTTGCTCCGCATCGAGAAATAAGCGCAGCAATGGCTCATCCTCGCGATGAAAAATTTTCAGCGATACGACTTCGTCGTTGGGGATCACCTGCGGAAAACAAGTAATTAAGGGAAACAGACGCCGAAACTCCTCGGCACCTCGAACCAGTTGTTTGTAACCCGCCGCCTCGTTGTTGGCCAATACTTCGTTAGGGAGTGGCCAGACTTGGGCATTCGTCGCCTTTTGATCAGTCATCCGCAGTTGCACCACTCGAGTGGACAGGGCTGATTCCAACCTCCCCTCAACGACAAAGGCACGTTGGTTCAATAAAGCCGCAGGCAAACGTAATTCTAAATGGCTGTTGGCAAGGACGGCCACGCTGGCATCATCCACCATCCCACCAAAAAGGTCTGGCTGCCAGCCAAAGCGAGCGGCTTGTGGCAACGGCTGGCACAATGAAACCAGATTGACACCTTGAAATAGGATGCTGTCGGGCACCACCAATCCATCGTAAAGCACTCGGTCAGGCCCCTCCTTGATGCTGGCGCGGGGGCTGGTTAGACAGGCTTGCAGTTGCCTGGCCAACTCTTCAGCTCGACCTTTTTGTGATGCATCCAGCACGGCGCTGCGCCAGCGTCCTAGCAGCGAATGAGGAGGAATTTGCAGCCACGCTGTGGAGCCGCCCGCTCGACTAGGGCCTTTGACAAAACGCCAAACCCCTTCGTTACCGATGGTATCCGCCTGCGGGTTGCCAACCTGGATTCGATCGGCTAACTGCGGTGCCAGGTCCCACATTTGGGATGGATTGGACTCGTCCTTGATGGTGAAAGCGACATCCGTGGTGTCGAATGTATGATCGCGTTCATGTGCATCCACAGCCAGGAAGAGCCAATCGCCTTTGGCAACAACCAGGGACAGAGGTGGGATTGATGCAGACCCGCCACGTGGAATGGACCCTTCGGCCAGCATCTTCGCCCGTCCCGCACGGCGATGCTCAATCCACCAGGCCACGCCATTGCCACCTGCAGGATGGGCATGGACGACCTGGGACGTGATTAGAACGCGACCCGTGATTGGGCTCTGCCATACCACCGCGACAAATTCACTGGGCGTGGGATGCATCACCACATGATGTGCTTGAATGGTGCCGGGTATATGCTCGGCTTTGTCGGAAGCATTGGACAATACGATTGGAAGTTCTTGGCCCTTTTTCCGCCAACCGTGGATGGATGGCTTGCCGCCTGCATTCGTGATCTTTTCATCAAGCAGCTCGAGTTTGACCGTCGGTATCAAACGCCCGCGGCCATGCGGATCCATTGCCAGCAAATCGATCCAATTTTGTAGCAGTTGCGCATCCAAGCCATGCTGTTTAGCCAGCACGCCGACTTCGATTTTGGCGTTGGCAGCTTGCTCAGCCACGGCTTGGAGGTATCGTGTCGTTTGCAAAAACAGACTCGCATAGTCCACTTCATACGCCGCCCGATATTTGGCGTAATCTTTCAGCAACAAAGGTGCTTGATCAGGTGCTTCGAAGCGGGGGTTGTGCCATATCACCCGCACTTGGTCAGCAGTCGGGATAAGATCGCGGACGGACAATTGCAAAATCACTTCACGTTCACCTGGCGCTGGCTTGGCGGTCCAACGTAAGGTTTGTTCTTTAACGGCGAGTGGATCGGATGGATATTGCTTGGTGAAGGAGTCAACATAATCCTGCCCCTGCGGTCTGAGATAATTGCCAACGTTGGCTGTCTTCCAAAGCAAATTCTGCCAGGCTTTGATTTCAGCTATGAACTGTGGGGCATCTGCCATGGTCGCTTTTTGCCAACGTGAACGAATTTCATGCAACGGCATGGCATCCGACCGGTCTTGCAATGCATGCCATAAAAGGGTGAGGTATTTCGCATTCAACTGCTCAAGCTGAGCTACTTCCTGCAAAGTCCGCCGCCCGGTTTGCACTGCTTCGCGATGGCGAATCGTTGCCAATAGATAAGGCTCCAGGTTCAGCTTGCCATCGGGCGGAGCATGTTGGGCATAAAATTGCCGCAGCAACCGCGTGTTCTCGTCCGTCCAATCGCGCCGTGTTTTGCCAACTGAAAACCGAAAGCCATCGTGCACCAGCACCGCGTGATCGGCTATTTCCTTGGCGGCTTGCAGATATTTAGCCAACAGCGTGGGCGAAATGTCCGTCAATGCTTCCGCTGCATTGGTAAAACCTTCCCCCGCGGCTCCATCGGCGGGAAATGCGTTGGCGGGATGCAGATCGATTCCCGTCAGATCAAATATGGTTCGGTCGTATTCCGTATTGCTCAAGCGCCGTAGCGGAACAAACCCCGGATCGCCTGCCCGCCGTTGTGCTTCTTGTTTGAGTGTTTGCTTGATCCAGTGTAGCAATGTCTGCTTTTCCTTAGCCGACGGTTGCAACTTATCGGCGGGCGGCATTTCCCCGCCTTCAACCATTTCCAGTATTTGCTGCCAGCGTTTGATGTCTTGGCGAACCACGGCAACCGTCTGAAACCGTTCCAGGTCCAGGCTGCCTTTTTTGTGTTTGGTGGAATGGCACTCAAGACAGTAACGCTGCAAGAATGGTCGCACCGCTTGCTGAAAGTCATCGTTCACTTGACTGACAAGTTCGGATGTTCCTTGCATCAGCCAACAGCCCAAAACCATGATTGTCATGGCGATGATGCATAACGTTCCCATACGCCACGCTGCCCATCGATGTCGGTACACCATTTGCCATTCCTTCACTTTGGTTGCGCTCATCTCATGCATTCGTAACGGACAAGGGTGGACGTTAAAACAGGCGGGACATTCTCGGGCAGGAGTTCGGTCTCGTTTAGCCGATCTCATCAGGGTCAGGCCGCGGGCCAGCCTTGCAGCCAGCTTTCTGCGTGTTGGCGTGCTAAGTTCTCTACGGCGGCAGCTTCGTCGTGCAGCATCGCATTCAGGAGCTGCTCATGACTACGGTAAGTTAAATCGCGCGTGATCCGAGTTTTGGCCTCGATGGCCCGGTGAAATAAGCCCATCACCACCACGAATTGCGACGCCAATTGCCGATAAGCGATTTGGAGACGGCTGTTTCCCGAGGCTCTGATAATGATCTCATGGAACGCCACATCGAGCCGCGTTACGTCGGTTAGTGATTTCGCTCCTTTGAGCTGACGTAAATTATTCTGCAAGGCTTCGACCCATGCCTCGTTCAGCGCGGTGCAAGCCAAACGCGTTCCCACGGACTCCAACGCCACACGCATGAAACCCAACTCGCGGATGTCAGCAGGACCAAACGCCGCGACGCGGGCCGTCCCTCGATGATTGAAAACGACCAACCCCTCACGTTCAAGCATGGCCAAGGCTTCACGCACTGGTACTCGACTCACGCCCAGCCATTGGCCCACACGCGACTCGGGCAATGGGCTGCCCGCTGCCAACGTGCCATTCACAATCTGCGTGCGCAAATGCTCCACGACTTGGGCAGTGATGGTCGTTCGGTCCAACGCTATCGGTTTCAGAAGCGACACAAATGGCAGGCCTCGACATAGGTGGGCATATCGAACTGGTTAAAAGTATAGCAGCCCTTCGGTATACCGTCTACTGTTTTCTCTTGATCCCGCACAATCCTTTGTGATTGAGTGTACGTATGTTCAGAAAACCATACCAGGGGGATGTCACTTCAGAGAACAGTGTTGATTGCCAGGGGAATGATGAAACTGGGCCCAGCAGGATTCGAACCTGCAACCAAGGGATTATGAGTCCCCTGCTCTGCCGTTGAGCTATAGGCCCTTTTGCTACTTTATCCCTCAGACACTTTTCAACAATAATGGGTTCAGACACACTTGTCTAGGATACAGCGGTTCGAGGCAGATTCAGCATCTGCTGGGCGGCCTCGTTATCGTTCAGCTTGCCTTGTTGCCAATGTTCGAGGATCGGTTTCCATAATTCTGGGCTAGCGTGCAGTTCATCCAACCAGGCGGCTTGGGCCAACCGCAACAGCGTATTGGCATTGCGGAGCCGAATGCCACGCCGCGATGGCTGGCTCAGAATGCTCTCCCGCAATTCATCCAGGCCCGTGTTCTTGGCAGAGCTGACCCGCAGCACCGGAATGGTGCGGCAACCGGGCAGGTTGAGCAACGTTTTCACTTGTGCTTCGGTCCGGTCCGCGCCGGGCAGATCCGCCTTGTGCACGACGACCAAATCCGCCACTTCGAGCAAGCCTGCTTTTTCCCATTGAATATCGTCGCCCGCCTCTGGCTGCACCAACACGACAAGCACGTCGGCCCGCTGCCTAACGGCTGTGTCACCCTGTCCAGCCCCAACCGTTTCAATGAGCACTTGCTGAAAACCGAATTGATGCAGCAGTTGGACCATGAGGTCGAGTTGATCGGGCACCGCCTCGTGGCCACTCGGTGTGGCCAGGCTGCGGACATAAACACCGTCATCCTCCGGGTAGTTTGGCATGCGAAGCCGGTCGCCCAGGAGTGCGCCGCCGGTCAATGGGCTTTCCGGATCGCAAGCCAGAACGGCAACGGTGTGGCCTGCTTTACGAAAGTTGGCAATCATTTTGCCAACGAGAGTGCTCTTGCCGACGCCGCCGCTGCCGGTGAAAGCAATCACACGGTTTTGATTGGGGATGGATGGAAGATGCTTCAATTCCCTTTGAATCGCTGCGATGGACTCGCCGCGTGCAATCCAGGTAAGCAGTCGAGCCAATGCCCGACGATCCCGACGCAGGAATGCATCCCACACTTCGGTAAAAGTCATGGCATCATCTCACGCTTGGGGAACTACCGTTTGGGCAAAGGGTCGGAGAAAATCGACCGCTTCTTGAATGGTTGTGCCAGGTCCGAAAACGCGAACCACGCCCATGTCCATCAGCTTCGGGATGTCAGCTTCCGGTATGATGCCGCCGACAAAAACGCCCACGTTGTCCAACCCTTGGGCTTTGAGTAGCTCCATGAGCCGGGGCACGATGGTTAGGTGCGCACCACTCAGAATGCTGATGCCAAGGAAGTCGGCATCTTCATCAGCCACGGTACGGATCACGGCTTCGGGAGTTTGCCACAGGCCGGTGTAAATGACATGGAAGCCAGCATCGCGTAACCCGCGGGCAACCACTTTGACACCGCGGTCATGGCCATCCAAACCGACTTTAGCCAGCACAATTCGCAACGGACTCGCTTCGCTCATGGGTCACTTTCATCGAACAGGGCAACCAAAACGGAACCAGCGGCCTTGCCACTTTACCATGAGCCGCCCACGGTGTATCGGCCATAGACATCGGCCAGGGCATTGACGGCTTCGCCCACCGTGATGCGGGCACGGGCTGCCTCGATCAGTGTGGGCATGAGATTGTCGTTTTTCTCGGCTGCTTTTTTGACTGCGGTGAGATGCCGTTCCACATCGCCTTGGCTGCGCTGTTCGCGAATCTTGCGCAAGGCGGCCACTTGCTCTTTCTCGACAGCATCCTCGATCTGCAGAATGTCGATGGGCTTTTCTTCTTTCTCCTGAAAAGCATTGACGCCGACAATCAGTTTGCGTTTGGCGTCCACGTCTTGCTGATAGGCATAGCTGGCGTCGGCAATTTCCCGTCGGAAGAAACCGTTCTCGATGCCGCGAATGACGCCGCCGATCTCATCGATCTGCTCGAAATAGCGTCGTGCTTCTTCTTTCATCTTTTGCGTGAACGATTCAATGAAATAGCTGCCCCCCAGGGGGTCAACCGTATTGGTAACACCGGTTTCAAAAGCGAGGACCTGCTGCGTCCGCAAGGCGAGGGTCACGGCAAACTCGCTGGGCAACGCTAGCGTTTCGTCCATGGAGTTGGTATGCAGCGATTGACAGCCCCCCAACACGGCGGCCATCGCCTGGTAGGCCACACGAATGACGTTAACGTAGGGTTGTTTATCCTGCAGCGAACAACCAGCCGTTTGTGCATGAAAACGAAGCTTCCAGGAAGCATCCTTGGTGGCACCGAAATCATTCCGCAGCCGTTCAGCCCAAAGGACGCGGGCGGCGCGATACTTGGCCACTTCTTCAAAGACATCATTATGTGCATTGAAGAAAAAGCTCAAGCGTCCGGCAAACTCATCCACGTCCATGCCGCGTTTGAGGCTCTCTTCGACATAGTGGAAACCATCCGCCAAGGTGAACGCTAGCTCTTGCACAGCGGTCGAGCCGGCTTCGCGAATATGGTAACCGCTGACGCTGACCGGATTCCACTGGGGCACGTGCCGGGCACAAAATTCAATGACATCAACGACCAACTTGACCGAAGGCTCGGGAGGATAAACAAATTCATTCTGCGCATGAAACTCTTTAAGGATGTCATTCTGTATCGTGCCGCGGAGTTTGCGGAAGTCGAACTTGTTGTCTTGAGCATTGGCCAGGTAAAAGGCCATGATGATGATTGCCGGTGCATTGATCGTCATGGACACCGAGACATCTTCCAGGTTGATGTCGCGATACAACCGTTCCATATCGTTGAGCGTGCTGACGGCAACGCCGAGGCGGCCCACTTCTCCCAAGGAGCGCGGGTCATCGCTGTCCAAGCCCATGAGCGTGGGCAGATCGAACGCGGTGCTCAGGCCGGTTTGCCCTTTTTCCAGAAGAAATTTGAACCGCTGATTGGTTTGCGCGGCGGTGCCAAACCCGGCAAACTGACGCATCGTCCAGAGTCGGCCGCGGTGCATGCTGGCATGCACGCCACGGGTGTAAGGGAATTGACCGGGGTAACCCAAATCCTGTTCTGGATCGAAACCAAAAGCAGCCAGATGTTCGGGACCATAGAGTGGTTCGATGGCCACGCCGCTGACGGTGGTGGGCGGTTGAGGCCGCTCGGGTGACTTGGCGAGTTCCTGCTGATATTTTTCCTGGGCCAAGTTGGAGGCGTAAGCTGTTGACATTATGTCCCCCCTCATTGAAAGCACAACCATCATCCCGCTGTTTCTGATTGCATTAGCTCATGCGTTCGACCAGCATGGCCACGGCATTGCCACCACCCAGGCACAGGGACACGATGCCCCGCTTCGCTTGACGCTGCTGCATGGCATATAACAAAGTCACCAACAAGCGGCAACCCGAAGCCCCGATGGGGTGGCCTAAAGCGATCGCGCCGCCGTTGACATTGATCTTGGCTTCGTCGATTTTCAGCTCTTTGTTACAAGCAAGCATTTGCGCGGCAAAGGCCTCATTAAGCTCATACAGATCGATGTCGCGGTCGGTGAGATTGGCTTTACGCAACACCATGCGGACCGACTCGACGGGAGCAATAAAGATGTCTTTGGGATCGACGCCGCTGGTGGCATAGCTGACGACTTTGGCCATGGGTTTGAGGCCATGTTCTTCCACCGTCTTGGTACTGGCCACCACGACGGCAGCGGCACCATCGTTGAGCGTGGAGGCATTGCCCGCCGTGACGGTGTTGCCCCCTGGAAAGGCAGGCTTCAGCTTGGCCAATGAGTCCAGATTGGTTTCCGGGCGAGGGCCTTCATCGCGACTCACCACTTTGGCTTTGGCGCCGCTGCCCACGGTCACGGGTAGCACTTCGGCCTGGAAAAGGCCTTTGTCCCAGGCGGCTGCAGCACGCTGATGGCTTTGCATGGAGAAGCGATCCTGCTCTGCGCGGACGACATTGCATTTCGCGGCAATGTGCTCAGCCGCACTGCCCATGTGCCAATTCTCGAAGGCACACCACAGGCCATCACGAATCATGGCGTCGACGACAGTTTGGTCGCCATATTTGAAGCCAGTCCGAGCGTTCGTGAGCAGGTAGGGAGCGCGGCTCATGGATTCCATGCCACCGGCCACGACCAGATCGGCATCCCCCGCCCGGATCGCTTGCGCCGCTTGCATGACGGCCTGCAATCCGGAACCGCAGACTTTGTTCACCGTCACGGCGGAGATCGTTGTAGGCAAACCGCCAGCCAGAGCAGCTTGTCGGGCGGGGTTTTGCCCCAACCCAGCTTGCAAAACGCAGCCCATGATGACTTCGTTGACCAGGGCAGGCGCCAACTTCGCCCGTTGCAAAGCTTCCTTGATCACCATGCCGCCAAGTTGGGGCGATGGCATATCCGATAGACCGCCCAGATATTTGCCAATCGGTGTACGCACACCGGCCATAATGAATGCTTCAGGCATAAGTGAGTCCCATACAACCTTGCTCTAGATCGTTAGGGGATGCCCCTAACCTTCATTGACACATCAAACTTTCATTTGAATGCAACGGTATTATTGTAAGACCTTCATTTGGCAGTAAACAGACTGATTCACTCCTATTTATCTCAGGAAGGTCGGCTTAAGACCGCTACGTTCGGTCAGCCATTTTCGGGCACCACCGGCTGGCTGGCTCATAACATAACATAGATTGCCCTCCGGTCTTCTTATCTTCATCTGGGCTAACACACCATGGCATTGGCTATTCGGCGTATCTCGACTTCGGAACAAAACACACTGGCTTTGCTGGCTGAATTGAAGCAGCAGTGCAGCCTGGAAGGTGAAGTCATTTCTCCTGCAGGCCAAGCCTTGACGGAAAAGGTTTTTGGCGAAGCATTGACGCCCAAACAATCGGTCGAACGCATCTGTCAGGCCGTTCAATGTGAGGGTTTCGCAGCCGTCCAACGCTTCACCGAACATTTTGATCGGTTCGCATTGACGGCCGACAACCTGCTGGTCTCACGGGAAGAGTTGCAAGTAGCGCATGCACAAGCCCGGCCGGAACTGCTGGCTGCCATACGCCATATTCGGCAGAACATCATCCTGTTTCAAACCGGTTTGCTGCACCGGGATGCCGTTTGCCCAGGGACGAACGGGCATGAATTGCGGCTGCGCTATCGGCCCATGCACCGCGTGGGCATTTGCGTTCCGGGTGGGGCCGCTGCGTATCCATCCACGGTGCTGATGACGGCCATTCCCGCACAAGTGGCAGGCGTCAAGGAAATTTGTATCGTGGCGCCGCCTACGCCATTTGGTTCCAACAATCCGGATCTGCTTGCCACCTGCCATGAGCTGGGCCTTCGCGAAGTGTATCGGCTAGGGGGAGCACAAGGGGTCGCTGCCTTGGCCTATGGCATTGAAGGTCTGCCCAAGGTGGACATGCTCGTCGGGCCGGGCAACCTGTTCGTGGCGTTGGCCAAACGGCATGTGTTTGGGCATGTCGGCATCGACATGATTGCCGGACCAAGTGAAGTCATCATTTTGGCCGATGCCTTGGCCCGCCCCGATTACATCGCATCCGATCTGATCGCCCAGGCTGAGCATTCGCCCGGCATCAGTCTGCTGATCACCTGGCAACCTTTTTTGCTCGATGCGGTCCAAGAACAATTGGAACAACAATTGGATCGGCTGCCGCGGGGTGACCTGGCCCGTGCCAGTTTGGAACGCTTTGGTGCTCTCATCCTGACCCGTGATGTCCAGGAAGCCATCGACCTGACCAATCGGTTGGCCCCGGAACACTTGGAAATCATGACGAGCGACGCAGAAACGCTGGCGGAACAGATCGATCATGCTGGAGCGGTTTTTCTTGGACCATGGTCGCCCACGGCGATGGGGGATTATGTGGCTGGGCCTTCGCACGTGTTACCGACCGGCGGCACGGCGCGCTTTGCGAGCGGCTTAACGGCCAACGACTTCCTCAAACGGACCAGTTGGATTCGTTACAACCGGCAAACCCTTAACCGCGACGCCGCAGCGGCCATGGTTTTGGCTCAAGTCGAGCAACTCACTGGCCACGCTGAGTGCATTGCCTTGCGCACCGTTGCGGCCTGCCAATCCTAGTGGAAAAGCGTCGGGGTGAATTGGAATTCGTTCGCTAGCTCAGCGTCGTGCGGCTAAAAACTCTTCCGCATGTAACGACTAGGCGCGGTTACACCCATTCTTCCATGCCTGCTCCTGCACTTTTCCGATTCGTCGTGCAGGTTCAGCAACCGATGAAAAAAGAGAATCACGGATGGGAGAACCCCTGGTGCATTGGTTGAATTGGCTCAAAGCTGCTGGTCTGCTCGTCGTGCTGATGGCTGGCTGCAGTCGTTCGGACCAGGTTCCTGGGGTCGATGTCACGGGTCGTATTTATTTCAACGGCCAACCCCTAGCCGAGGGGTTAATCACCTTTGTGGCGGATGCACGCCTGTCGTCGCACAGCGATGTTGCGCTGAGCCGCATTGATGCACTTGGTTGCTATCAACTCCGCACGCCCGAAGGCAGGCTGCCCCGGGCTGGTGTCTATCATGTGGCCATAGTCGGATCCTGTCAAATCGGCAAAGCCCAAGCCGATTTGCAATTGCCCAATCCAAACACTTCACAATTGACGGCCACGATCGAAGGGCCTGCCCATCAAGTCATCCAATGGCGTTTGCCCTAAACCGCTCGATTACCTCAAAAGGCATCGTTCTCCTTGCATCCCAAACAGTGGACAACTTTGGTCCACTCGCTAGGACATCAATGAGGCCGTTTACCCATTTCGACCTGGCGGTGCAATTCAATCTAGAAGGAGGACGCTGCATGATCGTTCGCCGATGGACCAGCTTGTTGCTTGTACTGGCACTATGCATGAGCGTGCAATGGCTCCATGCCGATGATGAGGAGACCACGCCCACGAAGAAAAAACCCGATGCTGAAAAAGCAGGGCCGATCGTTGCCGAGATCAAGCTGACCGGCAGCTTCGATGACGCCGCCAGCAGCGAGGGCTTTTCGCTGTTTGGCGGCAAGAGCAGCGGAACGCTCATGAGCTTGTGCGATCGTATCAAGAAAGCCAAGTCCGATGAGCAGGTGAAAGCCTTGTTTTTACGCTTTGAAGGGCTGTCCGTTTCCTGGGGCAAAGCCAACGAGATCCTGGCTGCCATCAAGGAGTTCCGCAAGAGCGGCAAGAAGGTGTATGCCTACATGGAATCCGAAGGCACCATGGATTACCTCATCGCCAGCGGATGCGATGAAATCGTCTGCCCGCCCGTGGGTGGAGTGGACCTGACCGGACTGCATCAAGAAATGCCTTTCATGAAGGATTTGCTGGAGAAGTTTGGGCTGAAGTTTGAAGCGGTGCCCATAGGCGATTTCAAAGCGGCCATGGAAAACATGACCCGCAGCACCATGAGCCCCGCCAACCGCAAGCAGTGGGAAGAGATTTATGACGATTGGTATGCCATCTTGGTCGAAACGATCGCTGCCAACCGCCCGGGAATGACGCCGGAAAAAGTCCGTGAATTGATTGATGCCGCCCCCTACACAGCCAGCAAGGCCCTCGCCAATAAGCTGATCGATCGTGTGGATTATCCGGACAATATCTTCCCCAAGATCAAAGCCGATTTGCAACTGCAAGAGCTTGCCTTGCAAAGCAATTATGGCAAGAAAAAGTCTGACGAAGTCGATCTGGACAATCCGTTCGCCATCTTGAAATTGTTGGCCCCGAAGAAAGAACCCAAGCTTAGTAAAAACCCCAAGGTAGCCGTCATTTACGCCACGGGTGCGATCGTGACGGGCAAGGGCAGCGTCGGCATCATGGGCGAAGAAATGGGCTCCACCAGCATGGTGGAGACCATTCGCAAAGCCGCCAATGAACCCACGGTGAAAGCCATTGTCTTGCGCGTGGACAGTCCTGGCGGTTCAGCCTTGGCCAGCGACCTCATTTGGCAAGAGCTGAAGAAATGCAAGAAACCCGTCATCGCAAGCATGGGCGACGTGGCCGGCAGCGGCGGCTATTACATTTGCATGTCCGCGAACAAAATCTATGCGGAGCCGGGAACGATCACTGGCTCCATCGGCGTCATTGGCGGCAAGCTCGTTTTGGGTGACGCTCTCAAACGTGTTGGCATTAACCTGGAAACGATTCAGCGCGGCAAACGCAGCGCGATGCAATCCATGACCCGTGGTTTCACCGATGAAGAACGCCAAGCCATCATTGGCCTCATGAGTGAAATCTACGACGGCTTTTTGGACAAAGCTCTCGAAGGCCGCTTGAAAGCAGGCAAGAACATGTCGCGCGAAGAACTCAAGAAGCATGCCGGCGGGCGCATCTGGTCGGGCCGAACGGCAAAGGCCATTGGCCTGATTGACGAAGTGGGCACGCTGGACGACGCGATTGCCGACGCCAAGAAGTTGGCTGGCCTCACCGATGCCGACCATGTCGAGCTGTTCATCCTGCCCAAGGGGCAATCCTTCTTGGATAAACTCATGGACTCGGGCGGCGCCGACATGTTTGCCGATAAATTGCTGCTTGAAGCAGCCAAGCAAGTACCTTCTTTGCGCAGGCCCTTGCATGTGCTCGAAACTTTGTTGCGGCATCGCAACGAGAAGATTTGGCTGTTGATGCCCTAGTTTCCAATAGCATTGACGAAATGCAAACTTCATCCAAGCTCATGTCGTGATGGCATGAGCTTTTTCTGTTGCAACCAGTCGTTGCACGACTGCACGTGGAAGCAGGCATAAGCCTAATGGCCATAGGGGGGTATAAAGCAGCCCCCATAAATAATTGAAGCTTTGTCCAACGCAACAGAACATCAGCAAATAGCAAGCGACCAGTAATAAGAGATCACGGCTGCGCGGCCCATCCCCCAGCAGGAAACCGAACAACGACAAAGGTAGCAAGGCGGCAACGATCCACGGTGCCGTGGGTAACCAGCCGAGAAATAACGGATGCATGTGCGCGGTCTTCAGCACAAACGGCCAACCACCCCATTGAAGCCACGAGCGTTCTTGTGCCCGGTCGGACGGTAAAATCAAGGATTGAACCTGCTGCCAATGAACACAATAGAAGGCTATCCAGATACACAAGCCCATGAGCCCAAACCAAACCGACCGTCGTTTCCCGTCATGCCATGCCCAAACGAGCATCATCAAATAAAATGGCAACACCAGTTCGCGAATGCCCAAAGCTGTCAGGGCCACCAGCCAGCTTGCCATGAACCAGCCCCGCCATTGCAACCCCAACGCCAATACGATGAAGGTGCCTCCCCAGATTTCATGCACAACCACGGCCTGTGGCAACCATCCTGGCCAGGCCCAAAGCAGACCGCAGGCCAGCAACAACCATTGACCTATCCCACGCCATTTGCCGCTGGCCGATTGCAGCAAGGGTCGCCAGACCCACAGCGTTGTTATGACCGTCAACAGCAGGAGGTAATGTGCAACCTGCAGCGATGGCAATTGGCCCAAGAGCCACGCTAAGATGGGTTGCCGCCAATTAAACACACTCCGCGTTGGATAAGGCAATTGCTGAGAACCACGAGGCGTCCTTAGTTCCGTTCCAGCGGCTTGGTAATAACTTTCGCCTCGGTGAATACGCCCAACAATGGCTTCATAAAGGACAAAGTCTTGATTTCCGCTTTCTGTAGCATCGGGCATGAATCCGTCGCCTGTAAGGGCGATGGTGACACTGATGGCAACCATCAATAGCAGGAGGCTCAGCTGGATCCATGGCATGATTCTGCAGTTAGGACGCTGCTGGGTGCTCGGCTGCATGAACTTTTCCATGTCTTTTT
>JBDHUG010000004.1:0-228267 GCA_039809045.1 Gemmatales bacterium
CGATAGGAATGCATATGAATCTAAAAGTCGGGTTGCTGGTTGGGCGAGAATGGTCATTTCCTCCTAAGTTCATTGAAGAAGTGGCGCGCCGCAATGAAGGAGTTATTGTCGAATACGTCAAACTCGGCGGCACACAAATGAACGAACCCAACCCTTATCGGGTGATCATTGACCGCATTTCGCATGAAGTGCCTTATTATCGCTCGTATTTAAAGAATGCCGTGCTGCAAGGCGTGCACGTGGTCAATAATCCGTTCATGTGGACTGCAGATGATAAGTTCTTTGGTGCAAGTTTGGCATGCAAATTGGGTGTCGCTCACCCAAAAACCATTGTTCTGCCCAATAAAGATTACATACCGGGGATAAAGCATGACGAGAGCTTGCGCAATCTCATTTATCCCATGGACTGGGAGGGCATTGTCGCCCACATCGGTCTGCCTTGCGTGCTCAAAGACGCTCATGGCGGGGGTTGGAAAAATGTAGATATCTGCCATTCCATGGACGAACTGATCCGTTGTTACAATAAATCTGGCTTATTAACCATGGTGGTGCAGGAGTTCATTCAATGGGATTATTTCGTACGCTGCATCTGCTTGGGTCGAGAGGTCGTTCAACCCATTCGTTACGACCCTCGGGAGCGTAAATACCACGTTGATCCAACGTACCCTACTCCCGCCTTGCGTGAGCGCATTATTCAAGATTCATTGAAACTGGTGCGTGCACTTGGGTATGACATGAACTCCATCGAATGGGCTGTCAAGGACAACATACCGTATGCCATCGACTTCATGAATCCGGCACCGGACATGGACATCTATTCGCTAACACCCCATTATTTTGACTGGGCAGTGCAAGCAATGGCCGACATGGCTATTCGCCTGGCCAAGCAACCACTAGCGCAGTTCAAAGAAACTCGTTGGAGTCAGCTCTTCTAGCAAATCGGCTTATTCCGTTGTTGGTTCGTTGGCTGATTGATCAGCACTGGGTGGTGGAGGTACAGCCACATCCACGCTGACTGCCTCTGCGCCATTGTTCTCTTCATTGACGATCTTGGCAGCGGTCACGACTTTATCGTTCTCTTGTAAATTGATGAGCCGCACCCCTTGTGTATTGCGCCCAACGATGCGAATTTCGGATACCTTCATGCGTGTCACCATGCCTTGTTGCGTAATGACCATGAGATCTTCAGAATCCGTCACGGAAACGACGGCAACAACGCTGCCATTGCGTTCGCTTGTTCGTATATCGCGTAATCCCTTACCACCACGCCGCTGAACTCGATAACGCATATTGGAGCGTTCTTCGACGTCGCTGCTTTCGATTTCACTTTCTGATTCAGGGGTTGAAGCTGATTCCTCTTCATCAGCATCGACACTGGCGGAATCACTAACACCCTCGTTGGCGCCGAAAGGCGTCCGCTTGCCAAAACCATTTTCACAAATGGTTAGCAAATAACCATCGGGAGTGGTTACCACCATGCCGACGACTTCATCGTCGCCTTGCAGGTTGATTCCACGCACACCTTTGGTATCGCGGCCCATCGGCCGGGCGTCAGACTCGGCAAACCGGATGGCCATACCATTTTTGGTGCTCAACACGATTTCGTCACCGGCTTGCGTCATAGCGACACCGATCAGGCTGTCGCCATCCTCCAGGTGGATACCAATAATCCCGCCCGATTTGGGACGGCTGTAAGCTTCGAGAGCCGTTTTTTTCACCAGACCACGCTTGGTCGCCATGAGTAAGTATTGATTCTGATTGAACTCGCGCACCGGAATGACACTGCTGATCTTTTCTTCTGGTTTGAGATGCAAGATATTGACGATGGCCCGCCCTGCCGACGTCCGGCTCATTTGTGGAATATCATACACTTTGAGCCAGTAGACCTGCCCACGGTTCGTGAAGAACAGCAGGTAAGCATGCGTGCTTGCAACGAAAAAATGTTCGATAAAGTCATCGTCGTGCGTTTGAGCGCCGGTGACGCCCCTGCCCCCTCGGTGCTGACTGCGATAGGTGTTGATGGGCAGCCGTTTGATGTATCCTTGATGGCTGATCGTTACAACATTCGTTTCTTCCGCAATCAAGTCTTCGAAACGGATTTCACCCACGCCACCGTCGATGATTTCGGTGCGTCGCTCGTCGCCATGCCGATCACGCAGCTCAATGGTTTCCCGGCGAACTTCCGCCAGGATCTTGCGTTCATCGCTGAGCAAAGCCTCATGAGCAGTAATTTGTGTACGCAGATCACCGTATTCCTTGAAGATTTCGTCCCGTTCCAACGCTGCCAACTGCCCTAATTGCATGCGAACCACAGCCTCGGCTTGCTCTTCCGACATGTTATAGGCGTCTTTTTGCCCTAACTCTCGCACCAGGGCGGCAAAGCCATTAGCCCCTAAGGCCCGCTCCATCAAAGCTGCAGAAACGGCTAGCTGATGCAAACGAACTTTCGCTTCCGCACGGTTTGGAGCATTGCGGCAAATGTGAATCACTTCGTCCAACGAGGAAATGGCTATCAACTGCCCTTCGAGCACATGGGCCCTGCGTTTGGCTTCGCGCAACAAATACTCTGTGCGCCTGCGAATCACTCGCGAGCGGTGCCGGATAAACACTTCCAGGATCTGTTTGAGATTGAGTGTCTTGGGCCGACCATCCACCAAAGCCAGCAATATGACACTGTAAGTGATTTGCAAAGGCGTGAATTGATATAACTGATTCAGGACCAGGTTTGGATCCGCATCACGCTTGAGATCCAGGACAAGACGAACCGGCACACCTTGGCGTTCGCTGCTCTCATCGCGCGGAGCGCCGGAAACACCGGTGATGCGCTCATTCTTGATGGCTTCACCGATGGATTCCATAATGCGGTTACGCGTTTGTTGATACGGAATATCGGTGACGATGATTTGGGTGCGCGGGCCATCTTCATTGATTTTCGCATGCGCACGTATGATGATTTTGCCGCGGCCGGTGCGATAGCCATCGTAGATTCCCTGCCGGCCACAAATGATGCCGCCCGTTGGAAAGTCGGGGCCTTGTACAAACCGAATCAATTGTTCGACGGTGACATCAGGCGTATCGATTAATTGCACGATGGCGTCGCAAACTTCACGCAAATTATGCGGTGGAATGCTGGTGGCCATGCCCACGGCGATGCCATCGGAGCCGTTAATGAGCAGATTGGGAAACTTCCCCGGCAAGACCGTTGGTTCCATCAAACGGCCATCGTAATTGGGAACCAGATCGACGGTTTCCTTATCCAGGTCCGTCAGCATCTCCGCAGCGACTGGAGATAGCTTTGCTTCGGTGTAACGCATAGCCGCGGGAGGCAAACCTGCAATCGACCCAAAATTGCCTTGCTTATCCACAAGGACATGGCGCGTGTTCCAATCCTGGGCCATGCGGACCAGCGTTGGATAGATGACTGCCTCGCCGTGGGGATGGTAGTTGCCGCTGGTGTCTCCGGATATTTTGGCACACTTGACCCGGTCGGCGTTAGCACCACCAAGTTTGAGATCATTCATCGCCACCAGTATCCGCCGTTGCGAAGGCTTTAAACCATCGCGTGCATCGGGCAGCGCCCGGCTGACGATGACCGACATGGCATAACTCAAATACGATTCTTTGAGCTCGGCTTCAATATTCAGCGGTTGAATGCGTTCATTGTCGCCATTGGCTGACGCAGTGGCGGCAGGAGGCTGTGCTGGAGGTTGCCCATCCTGAGCTGCGTTCGGTGTTGCACCATCCGAAGGAGTTACGTCATCTGGCACGATGGTCATCCTTTTTTATGGAAGAAAGGCACGGCCATTAGGACCGATATCATGCTTAAAGGAAAAGTTATTCTATGGAAAAATCGGCTCTCAAAAATGGGCGATGAAAAGAAAAAACCACTGGAAAAACCAGTGGTTTTGACGAATTCAATCAAGAATAAGCCCTAGTATTTGTGTCGGATTTTTTATCGATCCGCAGCAGGTTTTTTCGGTTTGGGTTGATCGATGGGAGTATCCGTTTGATTGCCCCATTCCGCCCAACTGGCGTAGTAGTTTTGAACCTGCTTGGCCCCCATCAATTCCAAACCAAACGCCATGACCGATGCCCTGCCGCCGGACTGACAATAAGTCACCAGGGGCTGGTCCAGCTTGATCCCTGCTTTTTTGAACAGTTCTGTCAACTCTTGGGATGATTTGAATTTGTGTGTTTGTGCATCGATTAAATCAGACCATTCCAGATGTATGGCACCAGGAATCGACCCCTTGCGTTTAGCCATGCCTGCTGAGCCACAGTACTCATTTTCAGAGCGGGCATCAATGATCTGTGATACACCTGGGTTTTTCAATGTTTGCAATAGTTGCTGCATCGTCGCCAGTCGTTGGGCGGATTGAACCAATGTATTGGATCCAGTGGAATCACGTTCAATACTCCACTCAGCCCAGATGTTGGCAGAGGATATGCCTGTTTCAATGGGAAGTTGAAGCGACTGCCAATTTTTCCAGCCACCATTTAACAAGCTGGCGTTCTCATGCCCTGAATAACGCAGAATCCACCACAGGCGCGCGGCGTCTCTGGATTTGACATCATCGTAAATCACAAACCTTTGCCTTTGGCTCTTGGCTATTGCCGTTCTGAGTCGATGTGCGAATGCCTTTGGCTCCTTGGCAAACTCTTTCGTCCATTGGGAGGAATCGACCCAATATGCCCCCGCAATGTGCCCTTTTTCGAATTCAGCTTTCGGCCGCACATCCAAGATCAAATAAGGCTTTGCGTTCTTTGCCAGCGTTTCAGCTTCGACAAGCAGTTCTGGTCGAGGATAAGCATCGGCCGCCGCTGCAGGCCAATGCACGTCACTCGTGCCTAACATCGAAGAAACGGAAACCAACCAAATGATGGCCGACATGGGATACCTCCTTGATCATTTTATGGCCTCATTACTTCGCAACGGTCATGTTAAATCTGGTAATTGACTTCATATTCGCTGGCCTGGCCTTTAAAGCGTAAAGATGGCTTTTCCAATGTCACCACTGTGTAAGGTTCAACGCTATGCGTGAGCCAGACATTCGAGCCGACGATGGAATGATGCCCCACCACGGTGTGCCCGCCTAAAACGGTTGCATTGGCGAAAACAATGACACCGTTCTCTAAGGTTGGATGACGTTTTTTCCCTCGAATGAGCTGTCCAGACGCGTCACGTGGAAAGGAAAGAGAACCCAATGTGACGCCTTGATATAGGGTCACATGATCACCTATGGTGCATGTTTCACCGATCACCACTCCCGTGCCATGATCGACAAAAAAGTGATGGCCAATCTGCGCCCCGGGGTGGATGTCAATCCCCGTGAGCGAATGGGCATATTCGCTCATCATTCGCGGTATGAGGGGCACTCCCAAACTCAGTAGTTCATGGGCAATGCGGTACACGGTTACGGCGCGAAGGCCTGGATAACAAAAGACGATTTCAGCATGATTGACCGCGGCTGGATCACCGTTCAATGCCGCTTCCACATCATCTTGCAACACCGATCGAATATGCGGCAACCGTTCGAGAAAGGCCATGGCTTTTTGTGGAGCTATGATTTCATCCAACGACTTGTTTTCTTCCGTCGATTGCATGTAGACCAAGGCTCGGCCAATTTGCTCTCCTAAGCGGTCGTACAAACTATCGACCAGGTCGCCGACATGATAGATGACGTTGCCTATGTGCAGGTTTTGCCGTCGATAAAAGCCAGGGTAGAACAGTTCAAACAGGTCATTGAGAATCGCGACGACGTCTTCCCGACTCGGCAAAGGTCGTTGGCCCAAATGGCTCAATTTGGCAAATTGGGCATAGCTCGTCACAAGGTCCTGTGTGATACGCGGCAGTAAGTCATCCATGACTCGGTCTTCGTTCATGGGGTAGATTCCTTGCGAGCAAAACCAAACGGCCATACTTAGCGACGCAATTTCATTTCATGCAAAGTTAAGCCAATATAGGTTGCCAGTTCACACCGTGCAATGCGCTCCCAAGGCGTATTGGGATGTTCCTTGATTAACCGCTCAAGGATCTTTTTTCTTTCACTGTTCAAACTACGGCTTTCGCTTTGCTGCAGCTTTTCCTGCGGCATGATGACCCAGCCATCATGTGCTTTGGCATCGTGCAGAGTTGGACTGTCTTTGCGTATGCTGTTACCCAGGACAAAATTGTATTCCGAGACGGTGATGGTTTTCCCCAACAAACGTGCATGGTAATAGTCGAAATGGGCTTGCCACCGTGGCGATTCCTTGGATCGTGCATCTTTCATTTCCTTGGCCCGCTCGACCAGTTCCATCAAATCGGCAAAGCTGCTGGCCGGGGCCTGCTGCAGCGATTCCACCAGCCGTTTGTTATTGACGTCGGCTTGGGTGAACGACATGCGAAAATCTTCCTTCTTGTTAAGCTGTTGGACTATATCCAAGCAGAACAGCCGCAGGGGCTTATCCTTCCATTTGCTCCGCAGGTCCGTCATCGACTTGATTTCTATGGGTCGGTCGCTGGCGTATTTCGGGTCTAATGGCGAGCTTACAAAGGTTACGGGAAATGACTTCCAATCGCGCATCGGGTCATTGATCAATGACAATTCAGCCAACAGCAGTTGCAATGCTTGCTGATCTCCCTTGGCATCGGCTCCTACCATCGTGACCGGCGGTGGCGGCGACGCCACATCATTGCCTTTGTAAGGCTTTTCTTGACCGAGTAGAATGGGCGTCTGGGGTAATTGCAGTTTTTCTTGAACGAAACGTTGTGTTTGGCCGGCTATGGTTTGTTCAAGCAATAGCATGGGCAAGGCATGCTCTTTGATCCCAGGATGTTTTTCGATGAGCCGCCAATTGTCCGGATTATTGATTGCACTTAGTTTCGATAACCAATGAATGAAGGCCGACCCGTTGGTGTTGTCTTTATATGGCAAATACGAATGTTGTTCGGGTTTGCAACTGAGCCATATTTGAACGCCTTCGGGCGGCTTTTCTAATTGTTTGAACAGCTTAGCATCCAATCCCGTTGGTGCGTTGCGACATCGCGTGAATCCAGGATCAAGGGGTGAAGGGTCTAATATCAAAAGTTTCTGGCGTCCGGGACATTTTTGCAGTAAACCAAGCAGTTCATCCAACGCGATCAACCGATCAACACTTTCATCATCCGCATCGATGGGAAACAGATAGCCCTTGTCTTTTACCATGCCGATGTGACCCACAAACACCACAACGACCCGATCCTGAGGACGGCAATTGGCCAAAAAGGGTCTTAAAGTTGCTTCGATCATTGGCTTCGTCGGCGCGACCGGCATTTCTTGGGCCACGTCACTGATCTCGAGCACCTGGTCTTGCGGAAAAGCTGTGTCAACCAGCAGTGCACGCTTGAGGCCATGCAAACCCAGAGGGTCGCGTGTTAAATCCGGGGCGTAAGCCGGGTTGATGGGTTGCAAATAAGGATAATTCTTGATCCCGATCAGCAGGGCACGACCTGGGAATGGACCTGTCAATCGACTGGTTTGCAGATCATTGGGCCGGTTCCGTTGGTTAGGGGCCGAACTTTTGGGTTGCGTCGACGTTAGCCTGCTCGAATTCATCGCACCAGACGGCAACGTCTTTTGAAGTGCTTCTTGCAAGAGGGAATGCGATTGCTGCAAAGCTACATGAGAGTTAGCTTCCCCCACCCACAGCTTTAATATTTGCTCGCCAAACAGGACATAAAGCAAAATCCCCCCAGCCGCCAATACCAAGAAAAAAACGACCGGCATCACCACGGCTGGCTTGAAGTATCGCTTACGCGGCGACGAAATCGGAATGAGCTTGACGGGTTCGCGCTCGATGCTCGGTTTGGCTGAATTTGACTTCTTAGTGTCGTCCTTCGTTGGAGCTGATACAGGTTTCCCTGATCGAGCTGCAGGAGCCGTTGCCTCGATTTTCTTGGGTCCGGCCGCATCTTGCTCACTTAGAACTTGAATCGGGTGCCCGCATTGCTTGCACAGCACGGTTTTCTCAGCATGCACTTTTGGGATGCGGTATTTCTTCAAGCAACCTCGGCATTGAGCGGCAACGACAGCATCGGCCATGAGAAAATCCTTACGCTTTGCCAGGAAGTTCTGAATGATGCATGGTATCTTCCTTCTGTTTTACCAACCTCTTGTGATGAGACAGTAGCAAAAAATCAATGGATGCAATCTTTAATAAAAATCGACATGAATGCCCGTTTCAAGTTATTTGAAGTTGGTTTGGTCAGATTGGTCGGATTTCGCTTCGAAAAACGACAGCATCAGTGTTAACAGCCTTATTGACTGAACCCGACTTGCCTTAAACATTCCTTGTTGAGTTGCATTGGCATTCACCAAAAAACTTGCCGATGTAAAGGACGTCACGTCGCACATCGCGCGTGCACTCAATCGACCGCGAGAGGTGATGCCACCAGGTGCATCAAACATGACTCCTCCAAGCGGCGACTGAGGCTTTCGAAAGGATTTGGAAACATTATTCTGCATGAGGCAGAAAGGATCACCCATGAAAAAGATGCTCGCTAGCGCTTTGAGCGCCGTTGCATTAAGCTGGATCGGCGGCAGCGCGATGGCCCAAGCCCCAACGCAGCAGCCCGCTTCGATGCCCAACAGCATCATGTATGCTCCCAACCATCAACATCAATGGGTTGACAATGGCGACTGCTGCGATCACGGCGGTGCTTATGGTGAAGTTGGCTTCCTGCTGTTGAAGCCTCGCTGGGACAACAATGCTGCTTTCATTACCCGCAGTTTCAATGCGGTGAACGGTGGCGTGAACGGCACGATTTCTTCTTCGACCGTCACCAGCTTCCAACCTGATTTTGATTGGATGCCCCGCGTCGTTTTGGGCTTCGGTTCACGCGATGGAATCGGCTTCCGTACACGTTGGGTCCAAGGCAAGTGGGATGACACCCAAACCTCGATCGACTCGATCGGCTCTGGCATTTTCGTGAATCCCAGCCAGCAGATTTCAACGGCCAGCCCGTTGATCAACCCGATTTCTACCTTCGGCGCTCCCGATGCCCCAGCTTCCTTGCTGGCGCAGAGCGACCTTAGCTTGCTGACTTGGGATTTTGAGTCCACCAAGGAAGCCAAGATTGCCAATTTGGATCTGCTCATGGCGGGTGGCGTTCGCTACCTGCACATGTCGCAGAACTATAATGTGTTCATCAACACCCCAGGTGGCCAGACCTTCACAGACCAATTGCTGGTCTCTGGCCATAACCTGAATGGCCTTGGACCCACCGTTGCTTTAGACGGTCGTCTGCCAATCGGTGGTGGTCTCTCCATCTACAGCACGGGCCGCGTCTCCGTGTTGTTCGCCAAGGGCAAGCAAACCGCTTTCTCTGCTCAAGCTCAGCCAGCGCTTGTGACCGGTGAAGTGCCGACCATCATCGAAGGCGCTTACCAGGAACGCAATGCCATCCTGACCATGACCGAAATCGAAGTCGGTGGCGAATGGCGTTCGAACATGGGGCGATCTGAAGTGTATGTTCAAGGTGGCTTCGTTGGCCAGATGCTCTACGGTGCTGGCAATAGCAGCCGTTCAGGCAACTTCGCCAATGAATCGAACAGCAACCTTGGCCTCTTCGGCTTGGCTGTTTCCGCTGGTTTCCGCTTCTAATTCGAAGCGATCTAGCACTATCGAAAACCAAAAACACGACCCGTATTCGCGGGTCGTGTTCGCTTTTTGTCTCAATACGTCAAATCTTGTCACCGGTATTGGACATGCTGCACAGCTTTGCGTGTCAATTGCAGCGTACGATTGCTTGATTAGTAAAACTCATACCCGATCCAAAAGCTGATGCGTCCATCAGGGTGACGAGTAATGTTGGTAATGTGAACTGGCAGACCACCCCCCTTTAGCGATCGACTGGAAGGGGTTGTAAACGGCGTGAAGGCGTTATTCGAAGCACTTGGGTAAGGCACCATCGTCAGATAACGATTGGGGCCTTCCGGTCCAGCGACACCATGCGATTCTTCGAGTACAGGCCTATTATCAACCACGCGCCAAATGAGCAAACCCCCTTCAGGCAGATCGCGGTCATAGGTGTTTTTTTGACGATTTTCTAGCAGAAGATACTCACTTCCGTCCGGACGAATCAGGACTTTAAAGCATTCTTGAGGGTTGTTCTCAATCGGCGCTAGAATAAGCTTTTGCTTGACGGTTGGGTCGATGACAGTCGGTTTCAGCCAGCCCATTTGTTCCTTGCACCATGCAGAAAAGTGCATCGGCTTGCCATCACGACCATGCCCGGTGGACATGGCACACCATATGCCCAACCCCTCTGAACCAGGTGTTTCGGGTCGCGCATAGAGATCGGGCAAACCAAGCATATGCCCAAACTCATGGGAAACCACACTAATGGAATCCATCCGCGAACCACCTTCCGGGCAGATAAAGTAGGACCAGCGTTTACCCTGGTGGCTCATGGTCGATCGGTGTGGCCAATACAGGCCGCCACGGTTGGTGGCATATCGCGCCCCCGCATAGACGAAGAAAATACCATCGAACCCATCAAGTGCGTTTTTCCCCTCACGGGCATAGAGCTTGTCTAATGCTTCATTCAGCAAGGCAAATCGGTTGCGGTCATTCGCGTAGTCCTCGCGCTTCCGGGATACGGGAATTGGGCTAAATACTTTGCCCGCCACGCTCAGTTTGCCGCATGACTGCTCAAGGTAATAATCATTTAAGCTACCGTAGACTTGTTGCCCGGTGACGGACAGCCCATTGTAGACGCCTTTGCTGAACAGCGCTTGCTCCCAATCCCATTGTGTGATTCGTGGATTCAGTTTGATGTCGGGATATTGGATCAACACCACAGCGAGCTGATACACTTCACGCTTGAAAAGTGAGTTAATTCGCGTGTCCCAAGAGTTGAATGTGCGGCTATTTCCAACGGTTTCAACTTTAACAGGCAGTTTCAACCCAACCTTTTCATTGCCCCTTTGTAATTGAATGGTGACGATTTCACCGTTTGTCTTCGACATGAGCAAATCTTGAATGGATTGATTCGCTGAGATTTTTGTTTCATCAATCTGCAGAATCACGTCGCCGACTTTGATGCCAGAGGTTGATGCAGGCGAGTTCGGCTCGATTCGAGAAACGCGCAAACCAGGTGGTGCGGATTCGGTTTGAAAACCCAGGGACGGACGGCTACGACCAACCCCTTCTGGCCGCATTGGTCGGCTGGTTGCCCCTAAGGTGATTTTAGTGGTGTGTGGTTCTTTACCCCGGACGTAATGCAGCTCCATTTCGGTACCTGCGGGTTGACTGCGCAAGAAAGTGATGAGTTGGTTGAGGTCTTTGATTTTTTCGTTGTCGATTTGAGTGAGCAGATCGCCAGCGGTTAGCCCACCTTTATTGGCGGGAGAACCTGACTCGATTTGTTCAACCATGATTTGGCCAAGTGCATTCGTTGTTAAGTGCACCCCCAGGTAACCTGGTTGCACTTCCTCCAACTCGAAACCACGACTGACTCTGGACGCTATGGCCTGACTCGGCGAGAGGTACGATTGTAGCGGTATGGTCTGCTGATCGATGACGCGGGGGTCTTTCGGGTGCAATCCATTTGGGACTGTGCCAGCCCTGTTTTCAGCAGCAACATACCAAGGCCAAAGCAACAACAGGCACACACTTAAGCGCGACATTGGTTATGCCTCACCAATTATAGATTGAGCCAACTCTGAATAATGATGATGTCACCGACTGTGCAATTATAAACCCAAAATGGAGTAAAATGATTGAGAAAGTGTATGAGATTCGGATGAGAAACAATGTAAGCATGATGCGAAACGATTCATAGCGTAACAGTTATGAGTTCATGTTAGCCAGGTCAGCAAGTCCCAATCCAGCTTCGCAACGATTGGCCATTTGTTGCATGGATCCTAACAGGTGACCGATGTGAATAGCATCCTGGCCATCCATGATGGCCCGTTGCAGCATGCGGGCTTGTTCACCTAATTGCGGATAACCATACAAGTTTGAGGAATGTCGCAAATCCTGGCATAAGCGAATGAGGCGGGCCAAGTCGGCCACGGCCAGCGCAGAACGCATGTCCGCCAACTTAACTTGCAAGCCTTGGACATACTCTTGCAACAATCCCTGGCACTCATGGTCATCCGCCAGGCTGGAGCGAACGGGGCCATGCACCTCTTGGTCCGTTATCTTTACTGGATAGCGTTCCAGATGAACGGCACGTGGCAGATGTTCGGCGAGCGTTTGCAACAATCGGTCGGGATCAAGGGGCAAGCTGATGATTCCAGCCAATTCTGATCTGAATTTGAGTGGAATCAAAGTCAAATGCGTGCTGGGTGCCACCAGCAACAATGGTATACCTGGATAATGTTGCCGCAAAACTTCCAATCGCTCCAACCCCGCCTGGCTTTCCAATGGGTCATCCAAAATCAAGATATCAGGCGTTTTCGGCCAAGCATCCCATGTAAGAATAGAAGCGGCGTCTATGCTCTCCACCCGCAAACTCAAACGCTCTAGGTAAAACGTCAAGATGCGGCGGTTGTCCTTGTTGCTATCAATCAACAATACTTTTCCATTCAAGGCAGGCGATTCCCAATGGATCAACGGAGATGGAGTGAAGGTATGACGTATCTCACTTATTGAACTAGCTTCAATCATAGTCAAGTTGTTTGTAATTTGCACTGGCACGATCCACTTCCAGGCTTTGATTTGTGACGTGCCTTGTTGGTCAAAAACAGGCTTACTCTTTCCATGCAACTCCTCAAGTAGTGTTTGCAGCTGTCGCCAATGCACCAAGTCCAGTTCATCGAATGGCGCTAAGGAGGGTTGCGTATCCAAGCTGGGTGGGGATTCGATGAGGTTGATTTCTGTTGACTGCTTTAGTTCGAGTGGTGTGAAATCGACGCCATGCATGTGGATGACAATGTATTCGTTCGGTTGCGTGTTGGACGATATGTCGATTTGGAGCGTTTCCCTCTCCAAGCCTCGCAATCCTAACTCGATGAGCAATGGCAGTAGCTGCTGCAATGCATTCGCTGGCACGGCAATCGTTTCGGGAATGGCACCTTTGGGCGTTATGACGACGGTTCGTGGTTCGTGAATGAAAGGGCTAAGCGAGTATGTAGCCGAGTTGATACATTCCCAAAGGGAGCAGGACACTGGCTGCTGGTTGGTTGATGGCTTATGCGCTGCCGAAAAACTGAGAACACTATTGATGGTGGCCATGAGCCGTTGCGATTGTTGTTGCAAAGCTACGAGCAAGCGCTGCCGTTCAGCCAACTCTAAATGCGGTCGGTGAATGGTCGCCAAGCCATCAAGCACATGGCGTAAGAAAGTATGCAACGAATGACTTGCCGTGGCCAGGAATGCGGCTTCTGAAAGTTGCCGGTTCTGCGTCTGTTGCCGCTGCGTGCTGAGCTGTTTTTTTTCTAATTCCCAGGACTTGTGTTGCTCTTCCCATTGCTGTTTTTCCAGCTTCCATTGTTCATCACGTTCCAGCCATTGTAATTCGCTCTCTTCGTTAGCGCGGATAAGCTGTTTGTTCTCTAACTGCTGCTGTTTTAGTTGGGCGAGGGTTCGTTCCAATTCTTGCTGTAATTGTTGGACGTTTTTTTCCCATTGCTGGTTTTGCTGAAGTTGTTCTTTCTGCAGTTGCTGCACTTGCTTTTGCCAGGCTTGCTGCTGTTCGGCGAGTGTCGTTTGCATCCCTTGCCGTTCTGCCTCCTGCTTCGCACATTGTGCTTGCCATTGCTGAACGGCGGCTTGTTGCTCATGGAGGCGCTGATCGGCAAGAAGTTTCTGCTCATTGAGTGCATGTAACTCTGTAACATCGATACCAACCAACCACCCCTCTGAAGGTTGATGAGGTTGATCGTTCCAAGGGATAAATTGCATGCGCCAAATAACCTGGCCCAGGCGTGCATCAGCGACCATGGTATGATGAGCCAGACAAGACTCGATCACCGAAACAAACAAGTCATCATGAGCAAACGCCTCCTGTACCGTTTTGCCTGGCAAAGGGAGCAACGATGACGGCAACCGCTGCAGTCCAAAGCCACTTGCGGTTAAGATGACTTTTTGTTTGTTCAGTTCGACGAGTAATCCCGGAAAATGCTCTGTCCACCGCTGCCAGCGTCGTTGTAATTCAGTACGACTGCTCTCCGTATCCTTCACTTGTTGTTCAGCGATTTGTTGGGTCTGCAGCAACAGCTGGTGTTCCTTATGCAGCTGCTCAAGCTGCTTTTGCTTGTTCTCAACGTCTTGGGATAACTGCAGCCGGGCGGCCAGGAGGTTGTCGCGTTCGGACTGCCATTGCTGCTTATGTTCCTGCGTCCTCCATAGTTGCTTCAAGCGTGCGCGGCGCCATTGAATGAGCAACCCACCGAGGGCGAGGGCTAATAGGGCCAGCACTGCATCCAGCCAGGCCACTTTCGCCAACATTCCGTGGCTTTGCATGCCAAGGAGTCCTCCCGTCAGGATCAAGGCAACCAGGGCATACCAGCCAAGGGACAATAACCACTGACCTGTCAGTAACAGTACCAAGCTACTCCAAATGAGCAGGCGTTGGCTGTTGTCTATGGATGCAAAGGCGTAAAACGGAACGGCTGCCAGCAGAATGATGCCACAAGCCCAGGCAGATGCCCAACGGCAAGGGATGACAGCGTGATTGGCGAAAACACCCAGCACAAACAATCCCACTGCCGTTGCGGCCCCCATCCAGGCCAGCGATCCAATTTCATGCCAAGGATAGTTCCAAATCAAGCCGATGGTGACAATGGCTGTGAAAGCGCTCAATCCCGTCGCGAACCCAAGCGTGGACTGACGGACCTCCTGAAGTGCATAGGCATCCCAGGAATCAATGGCATGATCATTTGCTGGGCTTGGTGCTGCTTGATCGACTGGCCTGGGACTCATGATTCAAGTTCTCTTTGTATGTTCATGCCATAGTTTGCCGATTGACAAAGTCGCATTATGGACCGTGGACTTTGCCACTGGGCTACATGCAATCAAGATCGTCCGCTAGGCTCGTCCCGAAGTCCGTTTAAAGAGGGTGATTAGCTTAGACTGATCGCCAAGCACGATCAAAATGTCCCCTGCTTCGATCACTGTATCGGAAGGGGGATTAAAAATCATTTTGCCCGACGGCTTTTTGATGGCCACGATGATGACTCCCAATTCCTCGCGTAAATTGCTTTTGCGCAGGTCCAGCCCGATCAAAGGGCTTCCCTCGTTGATGCGCGTTTCTTCCATTTGCAATTCCAGATGCGAGGTTTTGGTGGCCAGTTCGATGAAGTCCACCACGGTTGGCCGCAGCAGCGCTTGGGCCATGCGTGCCCCACCGATGCGGTAAGGGGAAATGGCCCGGTTCGCTCCCACGCGGAGCAGTTTCAATTCGGATGCTTCACTTTCAGCACGGGAAACGATGAACAGTTTTTCGTTAAGCAGTCGGGCGCTCATGGTGATGAACAAGTTATCGGCATCGGTGCTGACCACCGAAACCAAACCTCGGGCTCGTGTGACTCCTGCCATGATTAAGACGTCATCGGTGGAACAATCCCCCTGTAATGCAATACCATGCGAAAAATGAAAGCGTGACAGCGACTCGGCATTTTCATCGATAACCACAAACGGAATTTTTTGTTCTTCAAAATCTTGTGCCACTAATCGCCCCATGCGACCGAAGCCACAAATAATCATATGGTCTTTCATTTGGTCCAATCGCTGCGACATGCGTTTTTCTCCCAAAGCCACCGCCAATTCTCCGGAAACAATGGCTGATATCACCGTGGTGGCCACAAAGAAAATCAGGAAGACACCCAAAAGCACATAAGCCATCGTAAAGAGGCGTCCTGGCACGGTCATGGGATATATGTCGCCATAACCTACCGTTGTGATCGAAATGACCGAAAGATACAAAGCTTCAAATAAACTTAACCGTTCGAAGAGCATGTACCCCAACGTACCGATACCGATCATAATAAAGGGTATCAAAGATAACTTGACCCAGGGGAAACGGGCTTTCGGACGCAGGATCATGCCCCTGATTCCTTAAACATGATCAAGGACCTGTGTGGCGTCCCGTGATGCAGACGAAAAGCAACCGCCAACGAGCAACCCAGCAAAAGCGCACTGATCAAGTAAGGCAAGGCTGGCTTGGGAGTGGCAGGAGAACCGTACAAAACGTTGCCCAAAAAGGGCCCGAGAATGCGAGCGATGGCACCGATCGATTGGACGATCCCGAGTACTTCCCCTTGGATATGGGCATCGCTGCGGCGTGATATGAGGGCTTGTACATTCGGTGTCATAAACGCGAAGCCGACGACAATCAGCTCTAAACTGAGGTAAATAATGGCCGTACTCTGTTCGAAAACCGCCCCGGCCATGCCAGCCATGCCCAACAACATGCTGGCCACTCCCCACTGAATCATGCGGATTTCACCCCACTTGGGAGACAGTTTGCGCACGATAAAGCCCTGCGTCAATGTCAGGGTAAGCCCGATGATGAAAAAGACGTAGAAATTCTCACGGTCCGTGTAATGCAGCACCCGCTGCGTCATGCGCGACATCGTGCCTTCAAACAATCCAAACGCAAAAATGGCTATGAAAAATGTCAATAAGGGGAATAACAAAACCGGTTGTCGCACGACCAAGCGCAGCCCTTGCCAGGCGCTCCATGAATGCCCCGCTCGGTGTTGTTCCGACGTTAGTGACTCTTTTAAAAAGAGATAGGCCAGCACCCACGCCAGGAACGACAGCAGACCGGCAATGATACCCGGTGCCGCACTCGGCGGTCCAGTCAGTGTATCGCTTACCCAAAGCGCCCCCAGAATGGGCCCTAGCGTGAAGCCTAGTCCAAAAGCCATGCCAATGAGGGCCATCCCTTTGGCACGCTCTTCCGCAGCAGTACAATCCGCTACGATGGCTTGTGCCGTTGATATCGTCGCTCCACACAATCCCTGACCCGCTCGTGCAACAAAAAGCAACCACAAACTCTCGATGTGAGTCGCGTAAGCAAACATGCAATATGAAATCCAGGAGCCTGACAGACCTATCAAAACAATGGGTCTACGGCCATAACGGTCGGACAACTTTCCCCAAACGGGTGCAAAGAGGAACTGCACCAGCGAGAAAGAGCACATGAGCAAGCCAATGACGGTTCCTTGCCATTGCGTCGGAATGATGCCTTGGAAACGTTCAGCGTACCGTGGCAAAAGTGGAATCATGATTCCGAAACCGAGCAAGTCAATCGCCACGGTTACAAATGCGATAAAAAGGGGAGTCGTACGTTTCATGAATCCTCAAGCATCAAAACTTCGGTTTGCAACGGGCCTCTATTGTCTTTCTATTAGGAATTGGCGTCACCTGAAGCTCATGCGCATCATCAGACCTTGCAACACAACCTTGCAACAATGGCACGAGTATGAGTCCGATCCGCTTTGTTCACTGCATCTGCCTCTGCAAGGGCACACACATTCGGCACACTTCCTAAGGTTGGAACAATCTGTCGATCGATCGGCATTGTTTCGCTGGCCAAGGAAACTCCAACATTACACAATGTGCATGTTCGACTATAATATGGCTTGATGTTTGATCGATAGGTCAACTGACATCTGCACAGATATTCTCAACTTCCTTAAGCAACAAAAGGCTTTTGCCATGCATGCTCCCATGGATCATTATCATGCCACACGATTCCTTAAAGGTACACGGATCCCTACGCTCATGTTTGGCGAGAGTTCGGAAGCTTCACGCCACGTGGCATTGATGATCGAAAGTTTGATTAGACAAAACAACTCAGCGGGTAAGCCAACGGTGCTCGGACTGGCCACGGGATCGACTCCCATTGGGCTTTATCGCGAATTGATTCGGCTGCACCGCGAAGAAAACCTGGACCTCAGCCGCGTCATTACGTTCAACCTCGATGAATACTATCGCATGCCTCCTGAAGATTTGCATAGTTACCATGCTTGGATGAAAGCCCACTTTTTTGACCATGTGAACATCCATCCCAAGAATATCCACATTCCATCCGGCACGGTGCCAACGGAGCAGCTGGAAGAGCATTGTGCTCAATACGAAGACCGAATCCGCAGAGCAGGAGGCATTGATTTTCAAATCTTAGGCATTGGCCGCACTGGCCACATCGGCTTCAACGAACCTGGTTCGACGAAGCAAAGCCGCACCCGCTTGGTTTCGCTTGACCCCGTGACCCGGCGCGATGCTGCCAGCGGGTTCTTTGGCATTGAAAATGTCCCGCAGCAGGCCTTGACGATGGGCGTCGGCACCATTCTCGAAGCCCGCCAGATCGTCATCATGGCCTTCGGTGAGCACAAAGCTGACATTGTCCAGAAAACCATCGAAAATGAACCAACCGGTGCCATCACTGCCAGCTTCTTGCAGCAGCATCCCGATGCCACCTTCATTGTGGATGCTGCGGCTGGGAGTAAATTGGCCGCCGTACAAACACCTTGGAAATTAGGACCTGTGCAATGGTCCCCTGCCCTGATACGCCGTGCCGTGCTTTGGCTGAGCTTTACTTCGAAAAAGCCGCTGCTCCTGCTCTCCGATGATGACTTTCGGGAACATGAACTGTATTCATTGCTGCGTGAGCATGGCCCCGCATCGAAGTTGGCCCGGAGTGTGTTTGATGAAATGGCCAACACCATTTGTACCAAACCGTGCGGGTCGGAGACGAAAACCGTGCTGGTTTTTAGCCCCCATCCCGATGACGACGTCATCAGCATGGGCGGCACGATCATTCACCTTGTCGAACAAGGGCATCGCGTTCATATCGCTTACATGACCAGCGGCAATATCGCTGTCTTCGACCATGATGCATTGCGATTCAAGGATTTTGTGGCTGAGTTCAACGAACGCTTTGGCATCGACCCAGTGAAAACCAAAGAGGTCACCAACCGCATCACTCAAGCCCTAAGCGAAAAAAAACCGGGCAGCAGGGATGTGGAGGACGTGCTCCACGTCAAGGGTCTTATTCGGGCCACGGAAGCTCGCGCAGCCGCTTTGTCCGTGGGCATTCCGCCCGACCAACTGGTGTTCATGGACATGCCCTTTTATCGCACAGGCACAATCGCCAAGGCTCCCATTGGGCCAGAAGATGTTCGCATCACCCAAGAATTGATTGGCAAACTCAAACCGGCTCAAGTTTATGTGGCTGGTGATCTCTCCGACCCGCACGGCACCCACCGAGTATGTGCCGACGCCATTTTTCGAGCACTCACTCAATTAGCAAAAGAAGGTTTGACAACGGAGACCTGGCTATATCGCGGTGCTTGGGAAGAATGGGGACCTCACGAAGTGGAACGCGTGGTACCCATCAACCCAGACGAGATGGAGCGAAAGAAACTGGCGATCTTTAAACATCAATCGCAGAAAGACCGGGCGATGTTTCCGGGCGGGTACGATGATCGCGAATTCTGGCAGCGTGCCGAAGAACGCAATCGCCACACCGCGGCACTGTACGACCAGCTTGGCTTGCCGCAGTTTTACGCCCTCGAAGGCTTTGTCCAATGGCGTGGGGCTTAAGCCAATCAGCCGACCAATGAAAAAACCACCGGTGATCCCGGTGGTTTCGTTGTCAAATAAAACGTATGCCCATTATTGGTCATCCTCGGGTCGATTAGGCCGATCAGGGCGATTGGGGTTACCTCTGTCCTTTTGCATTTGTTCGCGCATCTTGATCAACTCACGCAGTTGTGACTCCAGATCATTGATGCGCTTGTTCAATTCGTCAAGATTGCGTGGTTGCCCCCGTCCTGCATCAGGACCTGGAGGGAAGGCTCCCCCCGCTCCAAAAGGCGGCCTTCCTGGAGGTGCTTGACCTGGTTCAGGAGCGTGTCCTCTTCCGCGTGGAGCATCTGGACCGCCTGGGATAGGCGGTTCATCAGCTTTATCCGGTCGCGGTGGCCCATCGCCTCGTCGTGGTAGCGATCGACGTGGATCTTCATTGCGCGGATCGAACGAACCGTCAGGACCGCGGAAGGGAGCACTGCCACCTGCCTGACCTCCCCCCATAAATCCGAACACTGGCCCGCCGGGACCTGTTTGCCCCATCATACCACCCATCATTTGCGGTGGAGCCATGCGGCGGAGTTTGATCACGCCTTTTTCAATCAATTGCAAACGCTCGCGGGCAATGTCGATTTGCACTTTGGACTCTTCCAATTCAACTTGCCCCAGAGCTACTTGTGTCTTTAGCCCTTCGACCCGAGTTCGGAGCGTATTCAATTCTGTGCGGGAAATGGTGCCAGCCTCATGGGCTTTTTTAGTTCTTTCCCACTCTGCATTGGCTTGTTCCAGCTGCGACATCCAATCGCGCAAACGGATTTCTTTGCCGTGCAGCCGCACTTCAAGCAGTTTCAGTTCCGAGCGAGCCTCGAACATGGCCTCTTCTTTCCCCAATTCTGGACCATCGTCCATTCTTGGAGAAGGTGCAGGCATCGTCATCTGACCACGATTTTCTCGACGCCGCGGAGCTTCGGCTCGTGGTGGTGGATCATCGTCGCGATCTGTAAGTCGGGGTGGGGCTCCACGTGGGGGTGGCGGGGGAGCACCCGGAGGCGCATCATCTTCTGCCCATGAGCAGCCTAAGGGCAACAGAATGAAAGTCAGACCCAAAAAAGCCCATCGATGAGCACCGGAAAGTACCGGTATCGATGGCGATTGCTTTAACATCTGCAGTCTCCTTTTTAATTGCCGGAAGGGACTGAGGCCGCTGCCCACCAAGGGCAACGACCGTGGCGAGGCCGCCAAAACATCCAAAGTTCGCAGGATCGCTTGGGCATAACAAGCTTTGGCGTGGGGCAGAGTGCATGCAACCCATGCATCACAACATTGCTCTTCAGCTTCCCGTAGTTGCTGGCGCGCGAACCAAACCACAGGATGCCACCAATAAATCCCGAGAACCAGAATCTCGATCATCCTGAACCAATGATCGCCGCGCCGAACATGAGCAAGCTCATGGGCAAGCAACGTATCAATTTCTTTCTCCGTCAAGTCCGTCAACAATGCTCGCGGCAATAGCAACATAGCCGGACCACCAAAGCTCCAGATCATTGGCACTAACGGTCCGGGCACTGTTTTCACAATTGGCGAACGTTTCAAACCAAGCGAACGGGCACGCTCTTCCGCTAAATTCTGCCAACGAGCATCGGCAGATTGGGCATACTGCAATAATCGCTGAAACCGATAAGCTCGGTAAAAAACCAGAAAATAAAAGCAAAGGCTGCCGGATATCCAGGCCAGCATGCCCGCCACGCCAAACACCGACAGCCAATCCGTTGGACCTGCTGATACACCTTCCGTTGCGTTGACGATAGCAGGTAAATTGACCACACTCGCGAGTGAAGAACTGTCTTGAACAACTGCTTGCTTCGTGCTAATGGGTACCTGCTCAAAAGCAAACCACGAATCACGATGGGTGGACAGTTCAGCCGATGCAGTTTCAGTGTCTGTTAACGCACCAGAATCCTCGGGCACCGTCTGCGCTCTCAATGGAAAGGCGTTCGTCAGGGCCTTATCGCCATTGCAGGAGTGGTCTACCTTGGCTGGTGTCGTAGTCAACGCGATGCATTTTTCCCACACATTTTCCAAATCGAGATGGTACAAGGGAGGTGTGAGCAGCTTGATAAAAATAACCAGCCAAACCGCATGTCTAATGGCTGGGCGCGGCTGCCAATACCAAAAGGCCAAAGCCGCCAGTCCTGTTAACGGTAAGATAAAAACGGCATTACTGAGAAGTCCAGCGAGAAGAAGGTTCATCGTTGCACCTTGGGTGTTGGCAACTATTTTTGGGACGAGTCATCGTCTTCCAATTCACGCAGCAGCCCTCGCAACGCCGATCGTTCTTTTGCACTCCATTTTTGCTGACGAACCAGTTGCGTCAGCAAGGGCGTCAGCGAACCATCGCACAATTGTTCAGCCATCTGCCGCAAGCGTCTGCCGATCAAGGTATCGCGGTCCATCGTGGCGTAAAACTGCTGCCCCCCAGGCGCTTTGCGGCGCTTGACCATTTCCTTGTCTTCCAACCGCTCCAGCAATTTTTGCACCGTAGCAAAGGCAGAAACACCACCGTCAGGATACAACTGATCGGCCAATTGCCGCACCGTGCTGGCACCTTTGTCCCACAACAATTGCAAGACACCCATTTCCGTTTCGGTGACATCTTGGGGATGGCGACCCATAGCACTTCCTCCTAGACAATTCGTCTATTTAGAGTATAGACGCGTTGTCTAGAATGTCAACACAACTTTGCCACTAATCTTCCTTTTCGACCGATCTGCCCTGCCGCGTATGTTGGAACGGATACGGAGCATTGCCTTTCGCAGCAAACCACAAAATCCGATTATACACATCTTCCTCCGCAGCATCGATTTGATTTAAATCCAATTCCCATGATTTCTTGGACCAATACAGAGCTTCTCCCTTCAATTGCTTGGGAGCGGGATTACGTTCATCCAACGGAATACGATTGGGTAACGCCACAAAGCGTTGCTCGTGGGGTTGGCTCTGGAAGCAATGCCGCATGGGCGTGGCTGACAAATCCAGTTGATTCATGGGAGGCAAACCTAGAATCAATTCAATGGTTTTCACCATCCCAGTCTGATTGTAATTGGTACGATCGACAAATTGGCGCTTGGTGTACGGGCTGATCACCTGGGCGACCGTGCGATGTGCATCAATGTGATCAAAGCCGTCCTGCGGATCATCTTCAACGACAAAGATACACGTCGACGGCCAAAAGCGACTCTTGGAGACCGCTTCAACGATCTGCCCCAGTGCCACGTCATTGTCAGCAACCATCGCCCGGGGTGTGGGATAGGTCTCACGTGTGCCCATGGCGTGATTGCAGGGCAATGTCAAGTAGATGAGATTGGGCATTTGTCCAGTACGCTCATATTCCTGCAACTCGTCAATGAAAATTCTGGCACGATACACATCAGGCATGACGGGTGGCCACCACGTGTATTTTGGATGCGTATAGGGAACCAAGCGAGCGAGCGTGGGCTTGACGGTGACTTGAACTTTTTCCGAGCGATCAACATAGTCGGCATAATAATCGAACCAGTTGGCATTCTTAGGCACGGACGTGTGAGTGACGTATTCGCCAAAATTCCGAAAGGTTTTGCCATGCTTAAGAGCATTGTCCCATAGAAATCCGGTTTCGCTGTAAGCTAAGGGATCGCTCCCGTCGTCGGGATAACTGCGGGTGAAACCGCCAAAGGAACGCTCGATGTAATCGCCTACATATGCCTCATTGACCCAAGTGTGTCCATCAGCGCTCAGGGCACCACTGCAGTAAAAATTGTCAAACAAGGTAAATGTGCGAGCTAAAGCATGCTGATTCGGGGTTACTTCTTCGCCATAAATGGTGAGTGAAGGTTCTCCTCGCCCTTCCTTGATGTCGCCGAAGACCTGATCATAAGTGCGGTTTTCTTTGATGATGTAGAGAACATGCTGAAAGACAGAAGGTTCGCCATGTCGTTCTGGCACGGGAAGCGGAGCTACGCCAGGTCTGGCTGGCAACAATCCGGCCAAACTTCGATTCATGCGATTGTTTTCTTTGACTTGCTGATCGAATCGGGCCAACGCTTCATCACTGGGCCAAGGGATAAATGAGATAGAACCCAAATGTTCGTGCGAAGTCATTCCTTTGGGATTTTTTTCAGAGCGGCTCAATGAGCCATGACCTTTGATATTCGCGACCACCCACTCCTTTCGACCCGGCAATTCGAGTATCGCACCAGGGAACCATCCTGTCGGCAGCGCGCCCCGCAGTTGACTGGGGCGATCAGGAGTTGTAGCCGGCTTGTCTTGTGCGAGGTTGCCCAACGAAATGATGAGCATGCAATTATTCGTGCCATTGGCCACGGCCAAGCTTTGGCCGTTATGCGTGAGCGTCAGCGCATTGGGGCCGCTGCCGAAGGGGAGCCGATCATCCAGTTTGCAGGAAATGGTTTCGATGACTTTTGCTGATCGATGGTCAATGACGGAAATGGTATCGCTATGGGCATTGGCTACGAATAGCATTGGCCAGGCACTTGCCATTCCGCTTGGATGCAATCCAACCGTGATGGACTGTACCTGCTGCCAACGGCCCTGCTTGAACTCGACCCGGGAAACTGAACCATGATTGGCCACGCCGGTTCGTTGATCAATGCGAATCGGCGAATCCGATGAAACACCTTGAGCCTCGCTGGCTCGTGGCGGATCGCCACCCCAGTTGCTCACGTAAATCACATGATCGGTCGGGTGCACTTGCAGGGTAAACGGCGCCACCCCCACGGGCACGACCGCGACAACCTTATTTTCATTCACATCGATCAGTTGGATATTATTTCCGCGAGTGCTCGTGACCCACAACTGCTGCTTCGATTGCCATGCCATCCCCGCTGGGTGTACATCGCCGCCGACATCGGGTGGTTGCATTTGGAGAGAAGCTGCCCATTGATATCTGCCATTGGGTTGCTTTTTAGCAACCCTCACCAGATTTTTCGCGTCACTGGCATAAACACTATCCCCCTGCAGGGCCAAGCCAACGACGCTGAAGCCCGGCTGCGTGCGTCCTTCCTTGGGGATTTTAAGAGTCTGGATAATCTGCTTATTATGTACATCAACAAAAATAAGCTCGTTTTTACCTTTAACAATCAACGTGTGACCATCTTCTGTAACGGCAAGATCAACTGGTCGGCTAGGGAAAGTCAATTGTTCCCCGGCGGGAGATAGAACCTGATTGGTGGGGACCAATATTCTGCCATCTTTTTGCAGCCCGATGAGCCATTGTTCGGTTGGCTCCTGCTGAACGGATTGTGCCAACAACCAACTAGATAGACTGCATAAAGCAACTAACCCCACGATTTTCAGCCTGGAGGCTCGCACCATTTCATACCCCATGTTTTCATAAGCAAAAAGGTCACGTATCAACATATGGCCAAACACATTCGCGCTTACGTCAAGCAAGAACATTTCATGAAAGCTGTGTCGTTTAGCAATTTCATGGTGCAAACGGCATGAATCGCCAATCCCGCAAAATGCACACAGACAAAGTCACGCTTCAAAGTTAGTTTAGTCCGTTTTGTAGGCATCACGTTCAAGAATTCGCACGGGCTCTCGCCGTTGTCAGTGGGGGTGTTCTGTGCCTTGCGTCGATGATATACATCATCTACCTGGGAAACAGCAACTTGTTCTGGCGGTGCTGCTGCATGAGCTGCTTTGATCGACCCTCCCTGCTGTGCGTAATGACAACAAACGCCAAGTTTGTAAGGCGTCTTGTACCCTTGATGGTAAGCCATATCATTCTGCTTTGCCATTCAAGCGTTACTTGCGCGCAAACTCCATCGCAGCCGCAGCTAGCCACGGCACCGGTTTTTTTATTCATTGTGCACGGGTTTGACCCTTGCGATGCTGCCAGGCTCCATCAATTGCGTCAGGTCGCAGTTGCGATGGGATATACGGAAGCCACTGTCTACCAGTGTTATCAAACGCACTCATTAATCCAACACGTTGTTGCAGTAAAGCAAGCCTATCCGCAGGCTCGGTTGGTTTTTACTGGCTTTAGTCTGGGGACGCTCTCCGTACGCACTGCTACTCATGCATTGCATGATGAATACGGTATTGATGTGGATGCTCTGATTTATTTGGGTGGATGGTTTCTTAGTGATCGACCCGAATCGCAGCCACCTTATGTGCCCCATGTCACTCACGTCCTTGGGCAATATTTCGATTTCTTTGTCGGCCGATCGTTGAGCCAGGCTGATAATCTGGTGTATGCGTGCACGACCCACTTCGGCGTGGCCATGCACCCGTCCACTTGGACCAAACTGGAATCGGAGTTGATTCATTTTCGCTCCTTGCCTGTTCCCGCAGCAACTCCGCACGCAACCATGCAACCAACACAATGGCCGTCCGCGCCTGCGTCACTCATCTGGTTGGGCAAGCCAGAGCCATCCGCTTACCAGCTATGTATTACGAAAGGTTCGCCTTAGCGCGTCTGTTCGTTTGTGCGGTTTGTAACAGTCGTAACGCATTTGCCGAATTGCCGCTTGATCTACTGGTCGACCACGTTAAAATAAAAACAGGGTCGGGAGAGTATAGGAACTGAAACTGACTGGGCGACGGTTTCAGATATATATCTCTCCCGATTCCTTTTTCTTTATCTACCCATGAAACTGAAACAAATCCCTGAAGATTTCCGCGTGACTGAGCTTTGTGATGTCACGCCTGGGCGCGAAGGATCGTTTGCATTTTACAAGTTAACCAAGCGAAATATTGGCACTCCTGAAGCGATACGTGAAATCTGTCAGCGCTGGAAACTAACTCCACGCCAAGTGTCCTATGGCGGGCTTAAAGATCGGCACGCGATCACTGAACAGTACTTATCCATCCAACATGGCCAACGCGATAACCTTAAAGCCAAAGCTTGGCAGCTACATTATTTAGGTCAGATCTCTCAGCCTTATCACTCGACCGATTTTCACGGCAATGAGTTTGCAGTCGTCTTGCGCGACTTAAACAAGCGGGAAATATCCAGAATCAAATTACAGCTTGAGCAGGCCGTAAGTGCTGGTGTTCCCAACTATTACGATGAGCAACGCTTCCGCTCCATGGGCCGTGGTAAAGCCTTTATTGCACGGCATTTGATTGCAGGAGACTTCGAAGCCGCTTTACGTCTGGCCATTGCTGAGCCATACGCTTACGATCGCAAAGACGAGAAGGAACAAAAACGAATCTTGCAAGCACATTGGGGGGATTGGTCGTGGCTGCTCATTCAGTTCAAGCACGGCCCCACGCGCAGAGTGATCCAGCACCTCAACCATGCGCCTACGGACTTTCGGGGGGCATTTACGCGCTTGCCCCACGAATTGCAAAGTTTGTACTTGTCCGCTTATCAAAGCCACTTGTGGAATCGCATTTTAGGCAAGTGGTTATTGGATTGCATCAAGAACGATCATCGTCTAGCCATTCACTTGAATGGTGAAGCCTTGCCGATGCCGAAAAAGTGGCCACCGGAAGCCGATATCCCACACACGATGGCGTTACCCCTGCCTTCAGCCCGGTTGCATTTGGATGCACAAGACCCCATGCTGCCCTACTATGAGCAAGTCATGCGTGAAGAAGGACTGTCAATGGCCGACATGAAAATCAAAGATTTACGCGAACCATTCTTCTCCAAGGGAGCGCGGCACGTTCTCTTTTTTCCAAAATCACTCACCTGGACGAAAGAGGCTGATGAATTGCATCCTGGCCAAAGGAAATTGTCGCTTAGATTTCAACTGCCGCGAGGTTCGTATGCGACAATGTTTATCAAGCGCATCACCGAAGCCAAACCGCATCGGTTTATCGTGAATGCCGCTCGACCCTCCACCCTTTCCGATTAAAGCTATCCCTTGCGGCTAGCAATGCTCTCAATGGCATCCCACGCGGCATCCGTAACGGGCGACTTGGCTTCTTCAGTGATTTTCAATAAGGCAGGTATGCTTGCTCGAGTTCCAATTTTCTTGAGGATGCGACAAGCTTCTAAGCGTAAAGCGATCTCGGCATGATTTAAGTAAGGCAGAACAAACGGCTCAGCAACAGTTCCCATTGCCTGCAAGGCAGCACTTGCGCGTTCGCGATCTTTCAACAACCCGTCCTTGGCTAACGCCTCCGCAGCTTTGGGAAGCTTAAAAAGACTGAGCTGATCCATGGATGTATTGCGGATCAGGGGCGATTCATCATTCAGCAATGTAATGAATAAGTCGATATGATCTTGACCACCCCAGCGACCCAATGCTTTCATGGCCGTTACGCGGACCAGCACATCCTTTTCGGCAATGGCCCCGGTCAAAGCCTGCACGACTTGAGGCTGATGCTCGTTGGGACGAGCAGCATAAATGGTTTGGACTGCAACGCGCTTCTTCTCCAACGTGCCTACTTTCAAATCACTGACGGCTTGCAAGATCGGATCTGTGGTGAATTCAACCGTACTCCCGTCGGGATTAGTGGCTAAAAAGTCATTTTTTACAAGCACCGTCATCGTTCGTAAACTTTTGTCCAGCCGAGTGACCTGTCCGAAGTTAATGCGTGCGGCCAACTGATCGATATCTCGCACAGGCCCGATCTCGATGATTAGCAAATCACCTGACCAGATTCTGTTCAACACTTGCGCCTGTCCGCCGGCCAATGTTTGCAGCCGCGTCAAGAAATCTCGGTTCAATTGATCCTTCGGCAGGTTGAGCAGTGTCAGTGTTACTTTATGCTTCTGAGCATCTTCATTTTTGGGAGCGGTGCTTTGGGAAGCAACGGAACTTGTTGGCGTCATGCTTGTTGGCTGTTGACCTATGCTCGTGACCGAGCTGGCCGTGGAGGATGGTGACGGAGTGCTGCTTTGAGTAAGTGTAGGTTGTGGCGCAGTTGTATTGGTTTTCAGCCCCTTGTTTTCCTCAAGAAGTTTCGCCAATCGCTGTCTTCCTTGGTCATATCGGTCTTTGACAAGTGTCAATTCGCGTTCCAGCGACAGAACCTCATCGCGATCAGACGCATTGTACCCTGGTAAAGAACTGTATTTATTCTGCAATTCAAAAATCTGGTTGGCGGTGCTCAAATGCTTGCTATTGAACTGAGTGATTTCGACACTCGTTTGCAGTTGAGCCATTTGCTCGGTGGCTGATTGATACAAGTTAATGAGCTGTTTCAAAACCTGAGCATGCGGCGATTCCTTGGTTTCGCCCGGCTTTTTATAGATGAATAAAAACACCAACAAGCTGGTTATGATCAAACTCACTGCCGCTCCGACAATGATGCCCACCAGCATCGTGGATCGTTTTTTTGTGGCCCGTACACCTTTATAAGTACGCTTGTAATCTTCAGCTGTAGGCTCTCGCAGCGCACCACTACTGGATGACGAACTGCGTTCACCCACCTCTTTGAATGGTTTGGCTCCCACAATCGTGATGACATTTTTACACTTTGGACAATGAATGGAATCTTTGCTCATCGGAATGCCGCTGACTTTGGTGGTCGCTCGACACGCCGGACAATTGACGAGCAATGTTCGCGTTGGTTCCGCTGTCATAGAGTGATTAGCTCACAGGTTGACGATACGTACTCATTAGCCATTCGCACCAAACGGCGCGGGACTGTCAGATGGGCAACTGGATCAGACCAGACTTCATCATCCAGGATATTCAGTCTGATGAACGGATCAATCATCAACTCTGAATATCTGTCCAGAAAATCCGTCGAATTCAACGTGATAGTTGAAAATATAAGCAGAACCTGAACTACTTATTGCTAAATTGCGGTTTGTAACCTTTGTTGATCTCGCCACCAGGAAATCGTATTCATGAGGCCTTCCTCGAAAGGCATCTGGGCACGCCAACCTAATTTCTCGGCTGCTTTGCTGACATTCAGACAGCGCCGAGGCTGTCCATCCGGTTTGCTGTTATCCCAACGTATGACGCCTTTGAACCCGCATAAATCGGCAATCATTCTGGCTAGAGCATTGATCTGAATTTCCTGTCCTGTCCCCAAATTGATGGGATCGGGTATTTCCATCTGTTCCGCTGCCCTGATAATGCCCTCGGCTGCATCATCGACGTAAAGAAATTCACGGGAAGCGTGTCCCGTTCCCCAACACACCATCTCGGACGCATTCTGAACTCTGGCTTCTTCCGCTTTGCGAATTAAGGCTGGAATAACATGCGACGTAACGGGATCAAAATTATCGCCTGGCCCGTACAAATTAACAGGCACAACGACCGCACTCGCCAAGCCGTATTCGCGCTGATAAGCATCGAGCATGACGAACAGCGCTTTTTTGGCGATGCCGTAGGGAGCGTTCGTCTCTTCGGGGTAACCGTTCCATAAATCCGATTCGGTAAAAGGAACCGGTGCCAATTTTGGATAGGCACAGACGGTTCCCACTTGGACAAACTTGCGCAAGCCACGTCGGCGTGCTTCTTCGATTAGATGCAGCCCCATGGCCATATTGGCGAAGAAAAACCGACCAGGCCGCAGCCGATTGGCGCCAATGCCCCCCACTTCCGCAGCCAAATGCAGTACAACGGTTGGCTTTGCCTCATCGTACAAACGCTGTACGTCGGCTTCATGAGTGAGGTCATATTGGTTTCGACGTGGAATCCAAAGCGCATTGTCTGGCACGCCACGATCGCGCAGTTTTTGGCAGAGGACTTGCCCCAAAAAGCCGGCCCCACCGGTAACGACGATGCGTTGGCTGCTCAGGTCGAGCATCATCCAATCTCCTGAGGCTCGCCTGACATTTTGTGCCCTGCTTTCAACAGGGTTTCCTCGCGCCGAGCCAATTCCAGGTCGGCTTCAACCATCATTTTGACCAGTTCGTCAAACGAAACGCGTGGTTGCCAACCCAGTTTTTGCTTGGCTTTGGTTGCGTCGCCCAGCAGCAGATCCACTTCGGCAGGCCGAAAATAGCGCTGATCAATTTCCACAAAATCCTTTGCGTCGAGGTTGAGCATGCCAAACGCTTTTTCACAAAAGGTGCGCACGGAATGCGTTTCTCCCGTGGCAATGACGTAATCATCAGGCTGATCTTGTTGAAGCATCAGCCACATGGCTTCGACATAGTCGCCGGCAAAGCCCCAGTCTCGTTTGGCGTCCAAGTTGCCCAGGAACAGTTTTTTCTGCAAACCGAGCTTGATTCGGCCAACGGCGCGCGTGATTTTGCGCGTCACAAAGGTTTCACCGCGGCGCGGGCTCTCGTGATTAAACAAGATGCCGCATGATGCATGCAAATCGTAGCTTTCGCGATAGTTGACCGTAATCCAATGAGCGAACACTTTGGCCACGCCATAGGGGGAACGTGGGTAAAACGGGGTCGTTTCTTTCTGTGGGGTTTCCACTACTTTGCCGAACATCTCAGAACTGGAGGCTTGGTAATAGCGCATGGGATGCCTGGTTGAATCGCGAAAATCGCGAACGGCTTCCAATAAACGCAAGCTGCTCAACCCAGACACATCAGCCGTGTACACGGGTTGATCGAAGCTCACGCGCACATGACTTTGGGCACCTAAATTGTAAACCTCGTCCGGTTCCACTTGTCGCAAGATGCGGGACAAGCAATTGCCGTCCGACAGATCGGCATAGTGCAAACTTAAGCGCGGCCCCGTCTCATGGGGGTCGTGATATAAGTGGTCGATACGGCGGGTGTTGAAGGAACTGCTGCGGCGAATGAGGCCATGGACTTCATAGCCTTTTGCAAGCAAGAATTCCGCCAGGTAGGAGCCATCCTGTCCGGTGATGCCGGTGATTAATGCACGTTTGGTTTTAGACATGTTTGTGTTTTGCAATTCTTGGGTGAAAGGTCCGTCAAGGGACAATTTAGTCTCGTCCTAATGCACGCAAAATCGTCTTCATAAAAATCGGCAAATCATCGGGTTTGCGGCTGGTGATCAGCTGGCCATCGCGGACAACCGGCTCATCGACATAGGTGGCTCCGGCATTCTGCACATCATCTTTGATGGCGAAAAAGCACGTGCAACGTTTGTCTTTCAGCGAACCTGTCGAACAGAGCACCCAAGGGCCATGACAAATCGCTGCGATGAGTTTGCCTTTCTGATCCATCTGCCGAACCAGTTTTAACATCGCTTCGCTGCGACGGATAAAGTCCGGAGCAAAACCACCTGGAATGATGACCAAGTCAAACTCATCAGCGCTGCATTCTTTTGCAGCACGATCCGCCTTGGCTGGGTAGCCTAATTTGCTCGGATAAGGATGTCCTGCTTCTGGCCCCACCAGCAACACTTCCATTTCCGCTTCGCGGAGGCGATACACAGGATACCAAACTTCCATTTCCTGATATTGTTGTTCGACCAGCACGGCCGCTCGAAGCGATTGCTTTACCATTGCCAAGGTCCTTTGGTGTGTGGCTAGTTGTTACCGGCTTGCCAAACGGCTCGGGGCCAAAACCAGCCATTGTCAATTCGGTGCCAGCCAAGATGAGCATAATAATTTGCGGCTATTTTGGAAGCACGCAACACCCACTGAATTTTAGGTTCACGTTTGACGATAAACTGCAGTATTTCCTTGCCAATCCCGAGTTTTTGATAATCCGGGTGAATGGCCAGGTCGCAAATGTAGCCATCGTATGCGCCATCCGTCCAACCCCGTAAGATGCCAATTAATTGGGTGCCATCCCACGCCGTGACGACCAAAGGTGAATTCGCAAACATGGTGCGAATGCGTTCCTTATCTTCAATCGGCCGCATCAAGTGCGCTAGCCGATAAAGTTCAACGATCAAATCGACGTCGGGTCGAAGCTGGTCGCTGTAAACAATGTTCTCACGCTTGGGCATGTTTGTCTTTTTGTAACCATTCCACGGCTTCGGGCATACCCTGTGCAAACAACACTTTGGGCTTATAACCCAAAACTTTTTTAGCTTTCTCACAACTGAAACTAAGGTTCAAACCGAGCAATTTGATGCGTGCACTGGTCACACGAGGCGCTTGCTTGGCTCCGCGCCAACGGGCGATGCGTTCCAGAATGCGCGCCAGGAACTTGGCTAAACCCAAGGGAACCGTTTTCGTTGGTTTTGGCAATCCCGCGGCATCGGCGATGGTTTCCATGAAACGCTGTTTCGTGACATCCTCGTCATCCGTAAGGTTGAAGATTTGCCCAACCGCTTCGGGCTTTTCCAGTGCAAGTATGATGGCATCAACCAGATTACCCACGTAGATGGTGTTCATCACTTTGTTCTTGTCGCCGATATAGCGAACGATACCGCGTTGCAGTGCATCCATCATGCGCGGCAAAACCGTGCGGTCGCGTGGGCCATAAACAAACCCAGGCCGAAGGATCACAATGGGCACACCATGATTACGGTAATATCCCATGGCCACGTCTTCGGCTTCGACTTTGGTCTGTGTGTAGCCATCCATGTGTCGCTTAGGCGGAGCGACCGTCTCATCGGTTTTATGATGATCGCGTGCCTCATACACACCTAAACTACTCACATGCACAAAGCGTGGTTTGGTTTTGCGTGCTTCTTCGAGCAATAAGGCCAGGCTGCCGACATTTACTTGACGATAATCATCGACGGGCCCCCAATCGCCCACTTTGGCAGCACAATGAACAACCGCCGTCACACCATTCATCGCTTTTTGCACCACCGCCGGGTCGTTCAAGTCGCCGCGTATGATCTCCACTCCCAGTTGCTCCAACAAGCGTGTATCCGAGGAAGCCCGAGCAACCGTCACCACCGTGTGCCCGGCCTTGAGGCAGCGTTCGGCAGTGTGACTACCGACAAAACCTGTGGCTCCCGTCACCAAAATACGACCCATGGATCTTCGCTTTCTTTAGGAATAGATGACCATAAAGCTATCAGCAGTATGTTATGGCTGTCATTGGCAGCTGGCTTGTAAATTGTCGATGAAACTTGCACAGGCCAGAGCGTCATGGCTCTGTGATTGGCTTTTTTCAACAGGCAGGTGGGATTTGCTTAACCGCTGCTGCACCTTCTTCGCCTTCCACCAGGTCCGCTGCATGCGACATGGATAGGATTTCATCCGTGCTTGTTGGGTCTACTTCGCGGCAAGCTTCCACGATTCGAGAAGCCATCGACAAACATTCGTTCCGCCATGGCACAGGGTCGTAATGGTCAGGTGTTACTTGAGCAAACTCACTTAACAGCAGATTAAGCCGTAACAAATGACGAAAGACGATGCCTTCCTGCTTGGCCAGGTCGCGTCCTTTTACATATTTGTCGAAGTTGCCTTGATATTTGAATAACTCGCCCGCACACCAAACGGGAAGCACCGATACATCCGTCACCGTTGGGAACCGTGCTTCGAAAAGCATCCACAGTTTTTCTGCTAAGGTGATAGGATGTTCTTGCGCGTCCTCTTCCCAATCATCATTGCTTGTTTGTGTTACTTCCTCATTGGCTGCGCCTTCTTCGGATGCCGTCTGTGGCGACGGTTTGGCTTGTATCAGCCCGCGTTGCACCAATTCATTTTGCAATGGTCCCGTCTCCAATGGTCCCGGCGGCATCTCATCGGGATACGGAACGCGGACGTATTTCAGCACGCTACGAGGTAGCTCAAGCACACTTTCCAGAGCTTGCCAGCGTTCCTGTTCGGAAGCGCAGCCAAGCCACTCCAACAAGAACGCGCCATACAGTGGATGGATCGTGCGGAACACTAACAACTGATCCAGTTTAGGCAATGCATGGGCTAATTCGCTGTGGGGCAGTGCCTCCATGGCGGGTGTTTCACTTTCCGCCCGGCTGGATTGCGTCACAACTGGTTCTGGCTCCAACCGCACAAAGCCACCCGTATGCAAGGCCTGCAGCATTTGCTCAAGCACTTTTTCGCCAGCACGAATGCGCCCCTCATCCAGCAAGCGCAGCCGCACGATTTTCCTGATCTTGTCCACTTCAGGCGACAGTTTGAGCAGATAAGCCAACAACCGCCAGGGCAGTGGGCCTTTGCTGTAAAGTTTGCCCGGCGGCGCTTGCATTAGTTTGCGGAATTGATCTTCGTTCCAATAAAGCTGATGGTCGCGTCGTGTGGGCTTCTTGCGTTCGAGCAGTTTTTTCTGCTTGAGGATGGCAGGATCACCGGTTTTGTCAGGTAGTTGATCATACTTTTGCCGCCAACGATAGATTTTGACATCATCCTCATGTGCCAGAACGTAGACGTAACCTTTTGTGTCGAATTGAGGACGCCCTGCTCTGCCGGCGATCTGCTGCAAGGAACTGGCATCGATCAGCTTTTGCTTTCCCATCGGCCCCTTGGCCAGTGACGTCATGACCACCGAACGGGCGGGCAGGTTGATTCCCGCCGCTAACGTTTCCGTGCAGACCACCACAGCCAGCCATTTGCTGGTGAACCAATCTTCAATCAAGCGACGATACTTGGGCAAGACTCCTGCATGGTGCACGCCAACGCCTCGGGCCAGCATGGTACGCAATTTGGGCCCAATGCCTTTTGTCCAGTCGTGCTGGTCCAACTCGGCATTCAGTTCCACACGCTTGGGACCGGGTAGAAGGTTCAGCCCCTTGAGCTGCTCGGCGGTGCTCCAACACTCATCGCGGTTAAAGCAAAAGACCAGGGCAGGCGTGCGCCGCTTCTGATCATCACCCGCGGCCATTTCCTCGAGCAATTCGCCGAGTAATTTGTCTGGAATCCAAATGGGCTCCAGCGGAACTTTACGTTCCCTCCCCTCAACCAATTCCAGTTTGCGGTCCAGTCGGTGGTCCAACCAGCTTATGAACTCCGCAGCATTGCCAACCGTTGCTGACAGCAAAAGCAGTTTCACGGACTTGGGCAATAGCATCAGGCTCAATTCCCAAACAATGCCACGCTCAGGGTCGGCAAACTGATGAAACTCATCCATCACCACGGCATGCACTTGTTCAAAGCCAAAATGCTCTGGGTGCAGCAAGCGATTGAGCAATATCTCTGCCACGACGACCAGAACGGTCGCTTCAGGGTTAACGCGGCGATTACCGGTTACAAGTCCCACTGATTCCGCGGGAAAGCCCCAGCGTGCCGCTGCTTCTTGAATCTCACGAAACTTTTGTTCGGTTAAGGCAATCAGTGGGGTCGTGTAATATGCTGTTTTTCCCTGATGCAAGGCTTCAAATAAGGCCGCATGGGCAATGAGTGTTTTGCCCGTGCCTGTGGGGGTGCAGACCATGACACCCTGCTCGGCCATGAACCAGGATAAGAGAGCCTCTTCCTGCAAGGGGTAAGGCGTATATGGCAATTGATCCAGATAGGCTTGAGCCAATGCATCGCGGCTAGAATAAGGCATGATCGGCTTGGGCCGCGAAAAAATGGAATTGGAATGGGTGCATTGCCTAAATCAACATTCAGGGTGAGAGAGGGGAGTCGAACCCCCAACCCCCAGAGCCACAATCTGGTGCTCTAACCATTGAGCTACTCCCACCATCAATCGCTAGTTTCTAATTTAGAACGACATGAGCCGATTGCAAGAGGTTCAGCCGCTTCAGATCAAAATGTGTCGTTCGGCTCAAACTTTCAGTCCACGCCAGCGATTTTGAGCGAAATATTGCCAGGCACAATGGCGGTTGGCTGGTATCGGCTTTGGCATGCGAACTTATTGGTTGCGGAGGCGTCCTTGACAGAGGAGAGTGATTCCGCTATATCTGCCCTCGGCCATGTTTGCCTGGATGGTACAATCCTGGCCCCTTAGCCAAGTGGTAAGGCAACGGTTTGCAAAACCGTCATTCCGCGGTTCGAATCCGCGAGGGGCCTCTGGTTAGCACACCCACCTATTTTTCGTTCATTTCGTGCCGCCTTCCGGCACAGCCATTGGCATTCCCATCCCGTTCTCTATTGACCTATGATTTCTCTCCCTGCAATGCGTGCATGCTTTGATCGACATGAGCATCGAATGGATGCACTGATAACCATTCAGCATATGCACTCGTCTGCTTTTTGAATTTCAACGGGCATGGCGAAACGAGGCTCCACAAGTCGCATGTCCTGGATGGCCGCATGTCGCCAATCTTTTGCCCACAGCGTTGCAAGAACACTATGATTTTATACGTTCAAATGCGTACAAATAAGCGAATTCAACCATCCTACAAGCCGAGCATATCCCCTTAGCCCTGAAGAACATAGGGTATTTTTTTGGAATGTGGATCATCTGGGTCACACGCAACACTCATCCATGCGCGTCACTACAGTGATGTTTATCGTCTTGACTCCATATAATGCCTTTTTGGTTTTGGAGTAGACCATGGCATATGATCCATTGAATCCGATGATCGTGCAAAGCGATCGGTCGATTCTTCTCGAAGTGGATAATCCGAAATATCCAGCCGCTCGTGATGCATTGGCGCCTTTTGCCGAGTTGGAAAAGAGCCCCGAGCATGTCCACACCTATCGCTTGTCTAACCTCTCTTTATGGAATGCAGCCGCAGCGGGCATGTCGGCCAAGGCCATGTACACCGTGCTCGAGCAATACACCAAGTTCCCCATCCCAGCCAACGTATGGGCAGACCTGCAAGAGACCGTCAGTCGCTATGGGCGTGTGCAATTGGTTCGTGATGGCGAGCAGATATGCCTGGTGTGTCAGGACCCGCCCCTTTTGGCAGAGCTGATCCGACAAAAGAAAATAAAGGAATTGCTGGGTGAACGGCTGGCTTCCGATCGCTTTCTAATCAACCCTGCATACCGGGGAGTTCTGAAACAGGCACTGATTGGTGTCGGTTATCCGGTGGAAGATTTGGCTGGTTACACCGCAGGAACTGATCACCCCATGGCCTTGAGGGCGATCACCGTCTCAGGCTTGCCGTTCAAAGTGCGCGACTACCAAGTGGAAGCAGCTCAGGTTTTTTATGCTGGCGGGGACGTACGCGGTGGCAGCGGAGTCATTGTGTTGCCCTGTGGTGCTGGCAAGACCATCGTCGGCATCGCTGCGATGGCGCTTATGCAGAAATCGACGTTGATCCTGACCACCAGCACCACTGCTGTCAAGCAGTGGCATCGCGAACTGATCGAGCGGACCACGTTGACAGAAGGCGAAATCGGCGAATACACAGGCGACTCAAAAACCATTGCGCCGGTAACCATTGCAACCTATCAAATCTTGACCTATCGACCTGAAAAGCAAGAAGAGTTTCCCCATTTCAAATTGTTCAACGAGCGCGACTGGGGCTTGATCATCTATGACGAAGTGCACCTGTTGCCTGCCCCTGTGTTTCGCATCACGGCACAAATTCAAACGCGCCGACGATTGGGTCTGACCGCAACCCTGGTGCGTGAAGATGGTCGTGAGGCCGATGTCTTTAGCTTGATCGGACCCAAAAAATACGACATTCCATGGCGTGAACTGGAAAATCAGGGCTGGATTGCCGAAGCCCAATGCACCGAAATACGCCTGGCCTTGCCCGATGCCTTTCGCATGGAGTATGCAGTGGCTGAATGGAGAAACAAATTCCGTATCGCCAGCGAAAACCCCGCCAAGCTAGATGTCATCGCCGAACTTCTCGAACGGAACAAAAACAAGAATGTGCTGATCATCGGCCAGTATTTAAAACAATTACGGGAGATTCGTGATCGGTTTCAGATCCCATTAATAACGGGAGCCACACCGAATCTCGAGCGTGAACAACTCTACGGCCAATTTCGTGATGGTCAATTGCGTCAACTGATTCTCTCCAAGGTGGGCAACTTCGCCATCGACCTGCCAGATGCAAACGTTTTGATCCAGGTTTCAGGAACGTTCGGCTCGCGGCAAGAAGAAGCGCAACGCCTGGGACGAATCTTGCGACCTAAGCCACAAGGCGAAGTGGCGCATTTTTACAGCCTTGTCACTCGCGATACGCGTGAACTGGATTTTGCCCACCACCGACAGATCTTTCTCACCGAACAAGGCTATAGTTACGCTATCATGGATGCAGCTGATTTGCTCACTCACGCAACGGTTACACCGGTGAGCGAACCATCGTCATGCGGATAGTGCTCTCCGAACCCATCGCAATTTGGCCGAGCGGGAGCGCGGGTTGGCTTGCTTTTCTGCAAAAGTGGCCCGTAGCGGGTCAGCCGCGATTTGGTCGTAGGAACCTTCCGTTAATCCTGTCTTGAATGCTTGCTTCACGAGGCGATCTTCACCACTATGAAAGCTGATGATGGCCGCCCTGCCCCCAGGCTTGAGGATGCTTGGCAGCACTCTGAGCAACTGTTGCAGGTTGGCCAACTCGCGGTTGACCAGGATGCGAATGACCTGGAAGGTACGTGCGGCTGGATGCGTTTGCCACTGGTTGGGCTTCGGACGCAACCGCCAACCTTGCCCACGTTGCGTGGGCTGATTCACCGACTGGCCCACAATCTCTGCCAGTTGTTTGGTCGTCCTAATTGGCAGCATCGTTCGGGCGTCGACAATAGCACGGGCAATGACTGACGCTGCAGGTTCATCGCCCAATTCCTTCAAGGCCAGCGCCAATTCCATTTCATCAATCTCATTTATTAGTTCAGCAGCAGTGCGTCCGCGGCTACGGTCCATGCGCATATCGAGAGGCCCTTCACGAACGTAGGAGAATCCGCGTTCTGGATCATCAAGCTGCATGCTGGACATGCCAAGGTCAGCAATGACGAGATCCACAGCCGTCAGTTCTTCAACCGCTAAAACGGAAGCCACTCCCGCAAAATTGCCGTGATGCAAGCGGTACGACCCGCCATGCTTTTCTAACAACAGGGCTGCGCGAATTAGATTGTCTTGATCCATATCTAGCCCGATGAGCCGACCTGAAGGCCCTACCTTGTCCAACAAGGCACAAGCATGCCCCGCAAAACCCAGCGTGCAGTCAAGCACGATCTCACCTGGTTGAGGGTTCAAGCAGTGCAAGACCTGTGGTAGCAACACAGGGAGATGCTCACCAACGGGAGTGCTTCGCCGTTGTTTAAATGGCGATCGGCGGCGAAAGGGCTTGTCAGGCATATATCAATTCCAACCCTCTGAAGGCGCTAAATAGCTGCGAAACAGCCATCGCTGTGCCATTTCCAGACCAGGCTTGAGCACAGCGTCAAAGGGTTGCTCCAAAGCAGCAGCCATTTCCTGAATCACTTCTTGTATCGTGCGCTGGCCGTCAAATAATCCGAAATAGGCTAATTCATTGGCATCTAATATGTCTTCAAACTGTAGCCCTTTCGTTGTGTAGATTTTCGCCTGTCGAAATTGAAACATCCCGTCGACAAACGACATTTGCTGTTCCACCATCACGCTCGGGCTTGGCACCAATCGAAGCGCTAACAAGCGTGCGTTATCCTGATTATTATTCAGCAGGTCAAACGTATGAAAAATGTGAAGCATTTGCTCGCTACATGGCATGTGCCGAGCTTCGTCGCGTGAGACTTCATACGTTACGAACCCATGTTGCTCAGCGTCACGTTGCCTTATCAATATGGCAGCGAAACTGATTTCTTCAATCTGCTGCTCGCGGAAATGCTCAAGCCAACGGTCAACGGCTTTTTCTAATTCCGTTGGCCGCCCCACATAATGGGGGTTCAGCCAATGATACGCGTAATCCTGTGCATCTTCTTTAGACCCGCGCAGCAAGGCGACATCCACTTTTTTCTGGTTAAACCAGCGTCTAGGTGGTTCAGCCCAATCCCCCTTGGGCTTGGTGGCCCAATTCCCGATCAACACGCCGAAACCATTTTGTCGCAAGTATGCTGGATAACTTTGCGACAACTGTGCCGTGATGCCCTCGCCGCCAACGTTCGCATCGCGAAAGACATACTTCGTTTCTGGCGACAATACAAAAGGAGGATTGCAAGTGATCAAATCGAACTTTTCGCCAGCCACTGGGCTGAACCAGCTACCTTGTCGCCATTCAATATTCTGAATCCCGTTGATGGCAGCATTGAAACGGGCCAGGTTCAAACATCGAAGGCTGATGTCGGTACCGACAACGCGCTTCGCAAACCGTGAAGCGAGCAATGCCAAAAAGCCATTGCCCGTGCACAAATCCAATGCAGATTCAACGGGTTGGCGAATCATCACGGTGGCCGTGATCAACGCCGTCGGATTAATTCCCAAGACCAGATTTTCATTGGAATAGCCAGACAAGCCAGCGTCACCAAAACAATACAACCCTTCATAAATTCTAATGTTAAAGGGCGATTGCACTTTCGATTGGTCCCGAATTAATAGCCCAACCCTAAGCCAATCCTCTACGGTCTCAGCACCGAGCAACGATACCGCCCTTGGGTAATCGACCGGCAAATTCATTCGGAACATCTCAAATAAGACGCCAAAGGGCGTCTCACGATTCAGGCGTCTTAACGTTGGCCCTTCCTCAAAACTCAATTGCAAAGCGACATTCTTTTGATTCAAAGCCCTATCCATCCCCTGGCTTGTAAAATCATATTCCCGCCACACTTTGAGGATGGATGGATAATCAAACTGGGCATCGAGGACGAGCGGTTCAACTTTTTGAAATGCTTCGAGCAATAGGTCAGCCATCACACCACCGTTCCATTCCCATGTGCATGATTGCAATCGTTTTGGGGCATCTTAAACCAAGAATCCTTACGATGCAAAAGAGCTTGACCAATTGTTTGGAAAAATGCGGCAACGCTGCTGACCTGGCCAATGGCTTCTGACTTGTTTACCTCGACCGGAGCATATGCTCGAAAGATCGGGTGCGAGCACAAGTTTTCGGTAAACCCGCCATCCCCTCGCATTTTGCAGCTGGTCAAAAAAAAAGTCGAGCGATTCATGGTCTTGATTAGTATTGCATTTCACTTGCTTTGATTCGAGATGGCCTTCAGACTAAAGAGTAATGAATTACGTATACCCATTGACACGAGCCAGCTGTTATTAAGAAAAAGGTGCATGGATGATCAAGCGAGAAGTCATTGACTTGTTTCGCGTTCCCGTCGGAAAAAAAATTCGCCTCAAGGACTACAATCCCGGCTGGAGGCAAACCTCTGAATTTGAAGAGTTTGGCAAAGAAGCAATTAAAGAGCGGGCCAAGGAAACGTTATCCCAAAATCTGGAAGAACTCGAAAAAGCACAAAGCTTGCTCTATGCAGATGATCGTTACTCCATCTTGATTATTTTGCAAGCGATGGATGCCGCGGGCAAAGACGGGACGATCAAGCACGTGATGAGCGGAGTCAATCCGCAAGGATGCCAGGTATACAGCTTCAAAAAACCATCAGCGGAAGAGCTCGATCACAATTTTCTTTGGCGCTACATGCGCAGTTTGCCAGAACGTGGACGCATCGGCATTTTCAATCGCTCCTATTACGAAGATGTGCTTGTGGTCAAAGTACACCCCGAACTCTTGGGGCGTCAACAACTGTTGGATGCGAAGGAAGAGCCACCTGGCAAAAAGTTCTGGGAAGCCCGCTATGATGACATCAATGCGTTTGAGCACCACCTTGTGCGCAATGGCACAATCGTCCTCAAATTTTTTTTGCATGTCTCGAAGGAGGAGCAGAAGGCACGCTTTCTCGATCGGCTCAATCGACCGGAAAAGAATTGGAAGTTCTCAGCAGCCGATTTAACCGAGCGCGGCTTTTGGGATGATTACATGAGTGCTTACGAGGATGCGATCAGTGCAACGAGCACCAAATGGGCTCCTTGGTATATTGTTCCAGCAGATTATAAATGGGTGACACGCGCTGTCGTGGCCGACGTTATCACTACTGCTTTATTAGATCTCAATCTTTCTTACCCAAAAGTTTCAGCGGAGCAGAAAAAACTCATCGAACAAGCGAAGGCCTCCTTGTCGGACGAATAACTGTTTTGCGTAAATCAACCAGCAAGTCGCCATCGTTGACTAAGTCTGCAAGCATTTTGGCAACTGCAATAAAATACCCCTCATGCAAGCATGAGGGGTTATGGCATTAGTATGGTGACTCAAGTCGGTCTAATTCTTCTTGTGATAGTTCGGGTATTCAGGCCTTTTTGGCTCTTTAGGTGGGTTTTTCTTAAGTTCATCCAAAACCGTTTGCACAGCCCTTTCCAGTTGTGGATCGATCCCTTGCCGCACCAGATAGGGATCCAACTCAACTTCAATGTCAGGCGCGACTCCATGGTTTTCCACATCCCATGTGCCATCAGGGCTGTAAAAAGCAAAGCTGGGAGCGGTTACCATCCCCCCATCCATAAGCGGTGGGTAGCCCGAAATCCCGACCAAACCGCCCCAGGTTCGCTTGCCAACCAGCGGCCCAATCTTCGCTTTGCGGAAATACCACGGCATGGCGTCACCACCTGAACCGGCAAATTCATTGATGATCATCACCTTGGGGCCATAAATGGCACCGCCTGGCGTGACATAATCTTTACCAAACCGCGTCGTCCAGTAATTCAAGGGCTCGCGACGGAGGTAGTCGATGATATAATCGGCTGCCTTACCGCCGCCATTGAAGCGTTCGTCTATGATCAGCCCTTGCTTATCTGTTTGCGCGAAGAAGTAGCGATTGAAATTGGTGTATCCACCAAAAGCGGTGTCGGGCATATAGACGTAGGCTACTTTTCCACCTGACAATTGATCCACCTTACGCCGATTGTTCTCGATCCAAGCAAGATTGCGCAATGCCGTCTCGCTCTCAATCGGCACGACGGTCACTTCGCGAGAACCTTGTCCGTTTGGGTTAGGGCCTACTTTTAGTGAAACAGCTTTGCCAGCCTTGGCTTCCAAACGCGCATAGATATTGTCGACATCCGTGATTTCCTTGCCGTCGATCGCTATGAGGTATTCACCTTCCTTGACATTAACTCCCGGTTGCGTTAGCGGCGCTTTGAGCTGGGGGTTCCAATTTTCGCCATTGAAAATGGTCAAAAATCGGTAGCGTCCATTCTCAATCTTGAGATCAGCACCCAACAGTCCGCCTTTAACCCGGTTGACGTCAGGCGTGTCGCCACCACCAACATAGGTGTGGCCTAATGTCAACTGGCCTAGCATTTCGTTGAAGAGGTAATTCAAATCCGCTCGGTGCATTAGACCATCCAGAAAAACCGCATACGTCTTTTCGGCTTCTTGCAAATTCAAGCCATGGTAGTTGGGGTCGTACAGAAAGTCGCGCTGCAACCGCCAGGCTTCACGGTACATTTGCCGCCATTCAGCTCGTGGATCAATGCGAACTTCAATGTCATCGATCTTCAGCGCATTATCACCCCCCGCACCGCCTGGCCTTCCCATCGCAGCCATGGCTGCACCACCGCCGGCGCTGGCTGAGCTGATCACCCATTTGTCACCTTGGCGATAGAGTATTTTTTCGCCGTTAAAGGAGACATTGAATGAACGCACGCCACTAACCACGGAATCGGTCTTGCGGGATTGGATGTCGAATTTCAGGACAGATACTCCGCCAACGCCTCCTCGTCCCATTGCCATCATCGTGCTTGGAGGCATCTCAATCAGGAAAATGGTGCCTGCCTTACCACCCACCAAGCCAACATAATTCTTTGGGGGCAACGGGAGAGCCAGAATGCGCTGTCCAATGCCATCCAAGTCAATCTGTGTTTTCACTTCTGCTTTGGCTTTTTCGGGCCGATTTGCAATGTCATCGTCTTTTTTCACAGCGTCTGTTTTCTTGGTTTCCGTCGGAACATTTTCCGATTCCCCTTTGCTGGGATGCTCTTTTTCCGGGTTAGCTTTGGGAGGAGCCGGTTTGTCTTTGGAATCACTTTCCTTTGTTTTCTCTTCATCGCTCTCAGGTGCGAAAGGTGAGGGCGTTCCTTTGCCCAAAACGACCAAGTAAACACTTCGCGTTACCTGCCGATTCATACCAGACATATCGATGCCCGTGGTGGTTGGGCCAATATCGGTGCTCGCCGTGAAGTAAAGATACTTGCCATTCTTGTCAAATACCAAATGGCGAACGTCGCTCATCCCATCCGTGATTTGCGTATTCTTCCCTGACGATAGTTCATGCAGGTAGGCTGCGTGTAAATGATTGGGTAATTCCTTCACATACCCCAACCAGTGACTGTCAGGCGACCAGGCCGGATCGAAGGACGGGCCAGCAAAATGTGTATGCGAATCGACTTTGACATTCTTCCCAGATTCAACGTCAATGTACCATAGGGTTAACCGATTATCAGCATAGGCAATCTTCTTGGAGTCGGGTGACCAGACTGGATTGGAGTAAAAGTTGGGCGCATCACCCAATGGGAATTTTTTCGTTTCCGGGCCACCTTTGGCATCGCGTAAATGCAGCATGTATTCGCCAGATTCGTCGGAAAAGTAAGCGATCCATTTACCATTTGGCGACCAGGCAGGATCACGCTCCATGACGCCAGGCGTCTGCGTGAGATTCCGAAAATCGCCTTTATCGGCAGGAACGGTGATGATTTCACCTCGTGCTTCAAAGACTGCCCGAACGCCGGTCGGTGAAAGGTCAGCGGATGACAAGCGCTTATCCACCTTTTCAAAGCGAGGGCGCGTTGTCGTATAATCGGCTGCTACAGTGACTTGCAGCTTTTTGTCTGCTCCTGTTTTCGGATCAAAGAGATGAATAGATCCGAATTGCTCATAGACGATCATATCTTGTGTGGCACCAGCCGAGATTAAATCGTAGCCACTATTTTCCAGTTCTCGCTTAACCTGTCCCGAAGCTGGATCGTAAGAAAACAAAGTAACTGGCCCATCGCGGTCAGAAAGGAAATAGACTTTGCCATTCAGCCACATAGGGTTGAAATCGTTAGAGTCTTTCCGAGGTACTTTGACAATGCGCGAGTCGTTTAGGTTGGCGATCCAGATAGGAGATGCCAGACCGCCACGATAACGTTTCCAGGCAATGTAGTTGTTCGGCACCGAGCGGCGATTCCAAAACGGCACATAAGCAATGCGATCACCATCCGGAGAAAAAGCCCCCTGCTCTCCCATGGGTAATGGGAGTTCCATTGGCAACCCTTTACCATCAATGGACAACGTAAAGAGCTTGTTAAAGCGGGAATAACTCGTTCGACCCGAAGAAAAGAGAATGTTCTTGCCGTCAGGAGTCCAGCCTAAAGCGACATCCACACCCGGATGATAAGTTAAACGCCGAGGTTCGCCGCCTTTGGTAGGGATGACGTAAACATCAATGTTGCCATCATATTCACCGGTGAAGGCAATTTGTGAACCGTCAGGAGAAAAGACCGGGTTAAATTCCAAGCCAACACCACTGGTCAAACGACGTGCATCGCCCCCTTGGCGCGTAACAACCCAAAGGTCGCCTGCAAAACCAAACGCCACATGTTGAGCGCTGATGGCTGGTTTTTGGAGTAACAGTGGTGGCTGTTCGTCCGCCCTACAAGGAATGGGTAGGCAACAAATTAAGCTAACCCAAGCGATGAGTGATCGCATCGTCTATGCCTCCATAATTGCACTCGTTTCACACCTGCGTGTCATTGTACATGAGTTCAAACAGATGCCATGCTGTTGTGACGAAACTTTGTCACCCTGGGACGACCTTTGGCTCAATGGCTGGCCATATTTATGCAAAACAAATGCATGCCAATGGCGTAGAATAGAAAGAGTGACTTTTAAGGAATGGAGATTCAACATGCCAGACCTGGATCCCAATGAACCTTTGCAAGCTTGTCAACAAAGGAAGTGGCCCATGGAATTGCTTTTCTTTCTTGGTGTCTTGTTGGCGTGGGTGGCATTGCAAATCTGGGTTTTGCCCCGGTTCGGTGTCCAAACCTGACTAAGCGGCGCATGCGGGCCGAGTTCGCGGCCCCCGGAAACGACTTCGGAACCCAACTCAACAACAACCGAAAACACATCACCGATACGCTAACAGATCGCCATTGCATGCAAAGCCCAGTGCAAACGCAAACGTTTGCACTGGGCTTTGGTATTACCTTTTATAAATCTTTTCTTGACAACCCAAGAAGTATTACCTAGTATTAACCGAGTTATACTTGATATGACTTAGGCCGAGGAGACGACCATGCCCCGCCGACAAGGATTTACCATCATCGAACTACTGGTGGTCATTGCTATCATTGCATTGTTGATGGCACTATTGTTACCGGCTATTCAGAAAGTACGCGAAGCAGCCAATCGAATGATTTGTGCTAGCAACTTAAGGCAGATTGGCATCGCTGCCCATCATTATCACAACGATTACGGCCGTTTGCCGCCCGGTTATTATGGCCCAGTCCGACGCAATGGTGGCACAGTGGTACCACCCGATGATCCGCGCGGCCCGTGGGTGGGATGTCTCGTCGTATTACTCCCCTATCTTGAACAACAACAACTTTCCAATGATTTGCGTGATTCGCAGCAGACTTACCCAGCCGGCGCACCGTTAGTGAATAGCAATACACACCTGAATCTTTCATTAGAAGCAGAGAAACTCCCATGGTGGACCGCACCTGGCAACAACTTAGCTTCGAACCGTGGCCAGGTCCGCTTAAAAGTGTTTAAATGCCCTTCCGACACGGTTGATGAGCGTACGCAGGAAGGGGTGATCATGTCCATGCACGTCGCCAATGGGACTTTTGAGCATTTGCACGATTTACAATATGACTATTTGGGCCGAACGAATTATGTCGGCGTGGCTGGTGCAGCTGGTAATTTTGATGGCAATGCCGCAGCCGCACTGTTTTGGGGCAAATGGGAAGGGATCATGTGCAATCGATCCGATTTAACGCTTGGCCAAATCTCCGTGCAAGATGGCACGAGCAACACTTTACTCTTCGGCGAGGGTTTGGGCGGGAATGGCTATGGCAAACGCGTTCACGCCTATTCCTGGTTTGGCGTCGGAGCTATGGGTACTGGGTACGGCCTTGGCCGATCTGCATTGCCATCTTCAGATGACCCCCCGGCATTAGGAACTCCTCCTGCCGCCAATCATATTGGTGCTCATTGGTATCGTTTCAGCAGCCGCCATGCTAGCAGTGTCCAATTCTGTTTTGGCGATGGCTCGGTGCGTAGCATTCGCTTTGGTTCAACCGCATTTCCAGATTTGTCCAATGGCGGCTTTAATGGCTCGCATTGGGCTTTACTGCAACAACTGGCTGGTCGCAAAGATGGGTTCAATCGCGATGTGACCGATCTGTTAGATTGATCATCTGGTTCAATGATTCGTCGGGCCTGGCTGGAAAAGACAGCGCGTTGTTGCAATGTCCCAAGTCATCAACCACATGAGGAGTTACGTTTGAATCATACGCAGAAGTTCGGTTCCTTTATCGGGTGCAGCCTTTGCTGTATGCTGTTGTGGTCTTGTCTGGGTTGCCAGAGCAAATCGGCTGAGCATGGCACCGTAGAGATTACGTCAACGACGCAATTGAAGAAACCGACATCTACTAAATCATCCCCACCGCCCTATGTGCCCCCGCCATCTTGAATTGCACATGAACTATTCTTCTTCATTACCATGAAAGAGATCGAGATAACTTTCATAGCGTTGGCTGGCAATCCACCCATTTTCAAGAGCCTGTTTCACTCCACAGCCAAGCTCGTGCGTGTGTGAACAACCTGGGAACCGGCACTGGGCAACGTGTGGTCGGAATTCCGGAAAGGCTCCATCCAATTCTTGCGGGATAATCTGCCACAAGCTGAATTGACGGATACCTGGGGTGTCGACCACCCAGCCACCCCCATCCAAATGAATCAATTGAGCCGTGGTGGTGGTGTGGCGTCCTTTCTGATTCATTTCACTGACTTCCGAAACGCGCAGCTCCAGCCCAGGCTGAATGGCATTCAGCAACGACGACTTACCCACGCCGCTTTGACCACAAAATGCCGTGGCACCTTGCTGCACCCAGGAACGCAAAATGTCAATGCCCTGCCCGGTCTTGGCGCTCGCGACGACAATGCTATAGCCCAACTGACTGTACATGCCAACAATGGGCTGAATCATCATCGCGTCCACCAAATCAGCTTTATTCAAACAAATGATCGGCTTGATGGCTCCCTGCGTGGCACTGATCAGGTAGCGATCGATGAGATGCGGCTTTAAACCCGGTTCTGCCAAGGATGCGACAATGACTGCCTGATCGACGTTAGCGACCAATACTTGTTCTTTGCCGCGGCTCGCGCGCGAAAGCACACCATAACGAGGCTCGACTTTTTCGATAAACCCTTCCCCCGTTGCCGAAATGCGAAACCAAACCCGATCACCGGCTGCTACAACATTGCCTTCATCGATGACCAAGTTACGCAAGAGACGCCGAATAGCACACAGATATTCTTTCCCAGCATCATTCTGCACATAGACGTTTTGGGTGCCATGCACACGAACGACACGCCCCATCTGACATTCAGTCAAATCAACGGCTAATAAATCCGCAGCGGAAGCTGCAGTATCTTGTCCAGCTTCAGCAGCAATAATCGTGCGTTTACGCGACAGATCGCCTTTGGCTCGAACCTGTTGCCGGCCATGGGCTTCATCTTCCATGTCGCCATGTGCCTTGTAATCGCGTGTCCAACTTTGTTCCCTGGGGGGTTTGGACCGGTTCTTGCGAAAATCGACGCGGAGTTTGCGTTTTTTGCTCATGCTACTATTCTATCATGCCGATTTTAACGAGTTGATGGCTTTCTTGCCTGAGATGCCCTCGACGAGCCACCCTTTCCATTAAGTCTTTCCCTTGCAGCGGTCGATCTAATTCAAGAGTCTCTTGGCTGAGCATGGTGCCCATAAACGTGAGGTTGACAGTGGCGCACGATTACAATGTTCTGGCGCTGGTCAAAGGGACCGAGCAGTATGTTTTTATTTATGACGATGCCAGCCATTTGGCGCTCACGAACACCCTTCGCGATTGGGCTGCCGACCCCCGAATGAGCTTTTCCTTTTTCGATGCAGCCGTATTAACACAAAAAAGTCTTGAACAATTGCAGCAAACAGGGTTGCCTGCGCGAAACACGGTTAATCCCATTCCCGATTCTGAAGTCTAGTAGATGCAACTCGGGAACCCAGCCGATGCAAAATGCCGTTGCCCGCTTCCTCCACGCTTTGGCCATTGAGAAGAATGCTTCCGAATTGACCATCAAGTCGTATCGCGAAGACCTGAGCCAAGCGTTGACCTTTTTCCAGGACCAACTCGGCAACACTGCATCCTTGGAACAAATTACCCCCCGTCTGGTTCGTTTTTACCTGGCATGGATGACAGAGCAAGGATATGCCAAAAGCACCATCGCCCGGCGTTTGGCTGGTGTGCGGTCGTGGTTCCGCTATTTGTGTCGAGTCGGCAGCTTGAAAGCTAATCCGGCCGATGGCATTAAAGGCCCCAAGCAAGGGGTGCAATTACCGAATTTTCTTACTGAACAAGATGTCGAAAAACTGCTTAAGGCACGACCTCGGACAAAGGCCAAGAGCCAGTCACAACGGCACGGTGCGAAGAATCCGCCCAAGGGAGCGGCCACGGAATGGTTGCACGCTCGCGATCTGGCCTTAATGGAGACGATTTACTCAGCTGGCTTACGTGTGAGCGAAGTCGTGGGATTGAATTTAGCGGATGTTGACCTAACCGGGCAATCAGCGATCATTCGTGGCAAAGGCAAAAAAGAGCGCTTAGTCATCTTAGGGCGTCCTGCCGTTTCAGCGATCCAAACCTGGTTACCGATGCGGTTGTTGCTACTGAAACAGTTCCATAAACAATCCGATGCGCTATTTCTGAATTGCCGCGGCAGCCGACTGACAACGCGTAGTGTCGGCCGAATGCTGAATGATTATGTTGCCCAGGCTGGAATAAAAACAGCTGTTAGTCCGCATACGCTCCGCCACAGTTTCGCCACGCATTTATTGAATCATGGGGCAGAAATTCGGGGTGTTCAGGAACTCTTAGGGCATCAAAATTTAGCAACGACGCAAATCTACACTCACCTGTCGACTGCCCGCTTGCAAGAAAGCTATCGGCAAGCGCATCCTCGGGCATGAGACGTCCCAATCAGTTCAGCGACTGATGTTGTACAACCGAATTTTGCGGTCTAACGTCGACCGCTCGATTTGCAAGATTTGGGCGGCATGACTTTTCACCCAATTGGTGAACTGCAAAGTTTCGAGGATGTGTTTGCGTTCGAGTGCTTCCAAACTAATAGGTGCATAATGATTCGCGCCATCCACCTGGCCATTGTCGTGTTCAAGGTTCGATAACCAAATATCGTCGACATCCAACATGGGCCCGGTGGCTAAGGCCAATGCCCTTTCCACCACGTTGCGCAGTTCCCGAACATTGCCCGGCCAGTGATATTCTTTGATTTTCTCCATCGCTGCCGCCGTGAAGCCGCGTATTTTATGGCCGGTTTCCATGCGAAAACGATTTAAGAAATACTCCGCCAGCAGCGCTATATCCGAAGCTCGCTCCCGCAATGATGGCACGCGGATCTCGACCACCTGCAAACGGAAATAGAGGTCTTTACGAAACAAGCCGGAGTTGACTGCTTCTTCCAAAGGTCGATTGGTCGCAGCAACCACGCGCACATTTACGCGCACGGGTTCATTTCCGCCAACGCGCTCATACGGATGGCCTTCCAAAATGCGCAGTAATTTCGCCTGGGCAGTTGGAGGTAATTCACCAATCTCATCCAGAAAGATCGTCCCTTGATGGCTGGCTTCAAACTTCCCTACTTTTCGTTCCGTGGCTCCTGTAAATGCGCCTTTCTCATGGCCAAAAAGTTCGCTTTCTAAAAGGGATTCCGCCAAGGCTGCACAGTTGAGGCACACGAACGGTCCTGAACGACGCGGGCTGGCCAAGTGGATCGCCCGGGCTACCAACTCCTTGCCAACACCACTCTCACCTCGAATCAACACGGTTGCCTGCGTGGGTCCCACACGCATGATCTGTGCTTCAATGGCAAGGATCGATGGACTTTGGCCAATCAACTGAACTTCATTGGCCACTTGGGCCTTGAGCCGTTGATTTTCTTCATGCAATGCCAATTGCCTTTGGAGTGCTTGACTGGCCACTCCCAGTTGCCGGCTGATGGCGACGGTCAGTTCGAGGTCTTCTAATCCTAGCGTTTGCAACGGATTCAAACAGACCAAGTGAATCAGGAACTCAATGCGTTCACCATTGAGCACGGGACAACAGATCAAACTCGAGAATCGCGGTTTAGCATCGACTTGGGCTTGCAAACGATGGCGATCCTCAGCCAATACCGCTTGCCGACTCCCGAGCACCTCTTTCAGGACCGCAGGTGGCAAAGGGGTGTAATTCTGGCGTTCGTTGTTGGATTGAAACGCTGCCAGCTTTACTTCTTGGCGGTCATTCACTTTCAAAATCGCAGCAGCGTCCACGGGCGTAGAATCGATGAGTTCTTTCAACACTTCTCGAATCAGTTCTTCAAACTGCGTTGCTTCACCCATTTTCAAGGCTAAACGATAGAGCAGTGAAAGGTGCCTGGCCAGTTGGTCGGCTGAAGGCACACTGAAATGCATGGCCCCCGTGGGGGTGGTGCCGCTTGTGCTGAGATCGTAACGTGTTTGTCCTAAGCGGTTAACGATGTTGATATCCGCAGCATCAGCCGTGGGTTCCGCAGTTGATTGCGGAGGCAAGTCAGCCAGCTGAGTAACGAAGATCAACCGGCTGCGACCAAGGCTGATTTCGTCGCGCGATTGCAAAAGTTGGTCTTGTTCAATTTTACTGTCATTGACGCGCGTGCCGTTCATGCTTTGGCAGTCATGCACCCACCAGCCTTCCTCCGTGGCATACAACTCAGCATGCGTGCGGCTGCACAATTCGTCGTGCAGGACGATCTCATTGGTTTCCGCACGGCCAATGAGGTAACGGTGCCCCGGTTGCAACATCGAGACATTGCCATAACTGTTCGGACGTTTTAGGACTAAAAATGCTGGCGAGCCTGCAATCATAAGAAACAACTCAAATTATAGAAAACCACTCACTCATTGATGATAACATAGGATGTCCGTTCATGGTGAGGAGACTTTCGGGGAATTCAACCAAAATCAGGAGTATGCTTTAGATGTTGCAGCGCAGAGAATGGCTAACTTCCAGTTTGCTGCTACTTCTGACGGGTTGCCAGAAGAGCCGTCCTCGAACCAGCCATACCAGCAATGATCGCATCGTTCTTTATTGTGCTCAGGATTTGGAATACATCGAGACGATCCTTCAGGATTTTCGGCAAGCGACAGGGATGAAAGTCGATATCAAGGGAGACACCGAATCGAACAAAACGGTAGGACTGTTTGAGTCGGTCCGTCGTGAACGCCAGCAACCAAGGGCTGACGTTTTTTGGAGCAATGAACCGGTGCTCATGCAGCGTCTAAGTGCTGAAGGTTTGCTCGAACGCTATCAAAGTCCATCGGCCAAGGATTATCCTGGCAGCAGTCGACCTGCGGATGCTTGCTGGCAGGGCTTTGCCGCACGTGCCAGAATCCTGTTGGTGGCCCGGGCCCTTGCAGCAAAAGAACGTCCACAAGGCATCCAAGATTTAACCAATCCCAAATGGCAGGGCCGCATTGCCATGGCCAAGCCCTTTTTTGGGAGCACCGCCAGCCACATGGCCTGTTTATGCAGTTCCATGGGTGAACTATCCTTCAAAAGCTTTTGTCAGCAACTCAAGCCACAAGTCGCGTTGTTGCCTGGAAATAAAGACGTTGCACGAGCCGTAGCCCAGGGCAGGTATCACGTTGGTCTCACCGATACCGATGACGCCATCATTGAAGTTATTCACGGCTTTCCCGTTGAGATGGTATTTCCAGATCAATCCACCTGCGGCACTTTATTACTGCCCAATGCCATCGCCCTGGTTAAAAATGGACCCAATCCACAAGCTGGCAAGCAATTGATCGACTATGTGTTGAGTGCCGATGTCGAAAAACAACTGGCAGAGGGGCCCAGTGCTCAGATTCCACTCAATCCCAAGGTGCAAGCCAAGCACCGTTTGGCACTCGCACCCACACTCAAGACCATGCAGGTCGATTTCGTGAATGCAGCGCAAAATTGGGATGTCACACAGCGAATTATGCGTGAGGTCTTTAGCTCATAGCAGTGTTTGGCTTCTTAGGGCGATGAAGGAGTTCTCATGGGAGCGGAAGCACATCGAATGCAAGCTGGTTCAGCCAAAGTTCGCGCAGCCATTCTGACGGTGAGTGATACCCGAACCCCCGACACCGACCAAAGCGGCCAAGCGTTAAGACAAATGCTCTCACAATCGGGTCATTCGTGTCTGGAATACCGTATTTTGCCCGATGAACCATGCCAGATAGTGGATTTGCTTAACAACTGGCTCACTCGAACGGATATCCAATGCATACTCATCAATGGCGGGACGGGCATATCACAACGTGACCGAACCGTCGATGCGGTTCAGCCGTTGCTCGAACGCCAACTCACGGGCTTTGGCGAGCTGTTTCGCATGCTCAGCTTCCAGGAGATCGGCCCGGCAGCCATGCTCAGTCGCGCCTTGGCAGGCGTGGCCAACCATAAATGGTTGTTCGTTATGCCCGGCTCAACGGCAGCCGTGCGCTTGGCCATGGAAAAGCTCATCCTGCCCGAACTCCCACATCTCGTTTACGAAATAATGCGCTAACTCAACCTCCTTAAGTACCACAATTACCTCCTTTCATCCCCTGTTTACCCCAGCCATTGACGTCATGAAATCGTCATGCCATAATACACCTAAATAATTAGGTATTGGAGAATCTGCAATGACTCTGACATTGTGCCACTGCATGGTTCTAGTGCTCTTGCTCCATCAAGATGCCCCAGACACTGACCGACATGGCAGCATCGAGTTGCAAAAGGCCAGGCAGGCTTTCGCAAAAGTACAAGCCCTTTGTCAAAAGGATGCTGGAAAATGCTGGGGTAAACCCCTGTCCGGCCCTTGGCTGTTTGTCGATCCACAAACCCGGCATGTGGTTGCCAATGAACCAGATGCCCAAGGTGTCCTGACAGCAAAAGCGGGTTTGTACGTTGGACAATTACCTGCTTCCATTCCCGCTGCGAACACCAGTGTCAATTGGTTAGGCACGCGTTGGGTCATGGTGCTCTGGCCATTACCGAGCAAGCCGATGGAACAAGGGGCATTACTGATGCACGAAACCTGGCATCGGTTGCAAGATGCCTTGGGATTTCCGATGACCAACCCGCGCAATGCTCATTTGGAAGCGCAGGATGGTCGTTACTGGCTGCAATTAGAATGGCAAGCTTTGGCCAAGGCAATGGAAGCCACTGGCGATGTGCGTCTTCGAGCCATAAAGGATGCCTTGTTGTTCCGATCGGTTCGCAGAGCATTATTCCCCAATGCACGCGTGGAAGAACAGCAACTCGAAATGCATGAAGGATTGGCTGAATACACTGGCCTACATCTGAGTGGCGCTGCTTTGGAAGAACAGCGTCTTTACTTAGTCAAGGAGTTGCGCGAGCGTCCCAAGCGTCTCATTAGTTTTACTCGTTCATTTGCCTATTTGTCTGGTCCCGCCTATGGACTGCTGTTGGATGGCACTCCCAACTCTTGGCGCGATGGCTTGAAGTCAACCGATGATCTGGGTGAGCTATTGCGAAAAGCGCTACATTTGCCGGAAGTTCAACCCGATCACAAAGCGGCTCAAACGGCTGCATTGGCGTATGATGGCGCAGTGCTCCTCGCCGCTGAAAAGAAGCGCGATGAGCAGCAAAAAGCCCAGCGCGACAAGATCGAGGCACTCTATGTCCAAGGCCCCGTACTTGTGCTTCCCTTGCGAATGATGCAAATTCAACTCAATCCAAACCGAGTGATCCAAATCGACAAATTAGGCACTCTCTATCAAGAGGCTCGTATCAGCGATCAATGGGGTGTTTTGCAGACCAAGGAGGGCGTCTTAATCTCTGATGATTTTACCAAAGCAATCGTACCTGTTCCCAGAGACCGCCAAATGAAGCCGCTGCAAGGTCCAGGATGGGAAATCACGTTGGCTGACGGCTGGGATATTGCCGCAGGTCCGCGCCATGGTGATTGGCATGTCGCTCAAATAAAAAAATGACTTTGCTTCATTAACCACCTTTTACCTTGTTGCCTTGACCTTTTTATTCCGGTATTCCTCATAAACTACTCGGCTGAATTTCTTACTCTCTTTGATTCGGTGCTATGACTCAAAAAGCGCCCACACTTGTTTGGTTTCGGCAAGATTTACGACTCCATGATCATCCAGCCTTGCAATGGGCTATTGAACAAGGTGGCCCCATTGTTCCTGTGTATATCTGGTCAACCGAGGAACAAGCCACAGGTTCACTTGGCTCTGCATCGAAATGGTGGTTGCATCAATCGTTGGACGCGCTACGCACATCCTTGGAGCAGCGAGGCTCCCGCTTGATTTTTCGCAGCGGCGATCCCTTGCAGGAGCTTAACCACTTAGCCAAGGAAACGGGAGCCAGGCAACTCGTTTGGCATCGACTCTACGAGCCCTACGCCGTTCGTCGCGATACCGAAATCAAACAGTGGGGTCTAGCGCAAGGCTGGACCGTCCATAGCTTGAACGGATCTCTGTTGCATGAGCCATGGGAAATTCAAACGGCCCAAGGCAAACCCTTTCAAGTGTTCACTCCCTTTTGGAAAGCGTGCCAACAGAAATCGGTGCAGCCCCTCGCACGTGCTTTACCGAAGAGCTTTAAAACACCTGTTCGCTGGCCCGGCTCAGTTTCGCTGTCGTCGTTCAAGCTCGAGCCTGCAATCGACTGGTCGGCAGGCATCAAGGCCTGCTGGCAGCCTGGTGAGGCTGGCGCGCAACAGTTGTTTCGAGCTTTTATCAACGGGGCTATCGAACGTTATCAAGAAGATCGCAATCGACCCGACTTAGCTGGAACAAGCCGATTGTCACCTCACCTGCATTTTGGTGAAATCAGCCCGCGGCAGATTGTAAACGCCTTGTTGCACCATGCTGCTGGCCAATCCCTGCACAGGCAAAAGCAAGCCGATGCCTTTGTCCGTGAATTGTACTGGCGCGAATTTGCATACCATCTGATCTACCATTTTCCACACACCGTTCATCAACCATTACGAGCTCATTATCAATCATTCAAATGGAATCGAAACCCAGGCCACCTCAAAGCCTGGCAGCGTGGGCGGACGGGCTATCCCATTGTTGATGCCGGTATGCGCGAGCTTTGGCATACCGGCTGGATGCATAATCGCGTTCGCATGATTGTGGCATCATTCTTGGTCAAACATTTGCGCCTACCTTGGCAGGATGGTGCCAAATGGTTCTGGGATACCTTGGTTGATGCTGACCTGGCCAACAACACTCTCGGCTGGCAATGGACGGCTGGCTGCGGAGCGGATGCGGCTCCGTATTTCCGCATCTTCAACCCCACGCTGCAAGGCAAGAAATTCGATCCTGATGGTCATTACACCAGGCAATGGGTGCCTGAATTGGCGCAACTGCCTACCCACTTTCTTTTTGAACCTTGGTCAGCACCCGAAGCCGTTTTGAACCAAGCTGGAGTGAAGCTTGGCCAAACTTACCCTGAACCATTGGTCGATCATGCGCAAGCACGCGCGGAAGCCTTGGCTGCCTTCGCGGCGTTGCCCAAAGGTTGATCAAGGTTTGAGCGTGCTTGGGTATTTTTTCACGATGCGGTCCACATGCGTTTCGAAATCCGCTGGCAGTTTCACAAAGCCGCGCAACCGCCAAAGCGTCAGCATCTGCTTGCCCTCGGTGGAATCATCTGCACGCAAAAGTGCTTCGGCAAACTTTTCGATTTGTTTCTCATTGGCGTTTTTGGCTTGATAGACGACCACTGGCGCAGGGAAAGCATCCGATTCCATCAAGACTTTTAACCGGTTGAAACGGCCGGGCTTGCGCTCCTTAAAGACATCCATGGCGGACGCACTCACAGCCGTCGCTGCCGCTTTCCCATCGATCACGGCCTCTATAGCCTCATCCACGTTGCGACATTCTAAGAGTTGGTAATATGCAGACATCGTCTGTTTGGTTTCTTGCTCCAGGAAGAACTTCACATAATTGGGGGTCCGCTGAGGCATCGCCAATGATTGGCTTTTGAGTTGTTGATTGGATTGCCACGTGGCGTCCTTTTTAACCAACAAAACCGTCTTCAACACACCACCTTCAATCGATGTCGTAAGCAGTGCTCGAATGTCCGGGCAAAGCGGTTTGATCCACCCGTAATCTAAGCCCGACATAACCGCCATTTGCAAGGATTTGTCATTCAATTGTCGCGCCATGGACTTCAAATCATCCACGATCACAAATTCCGAGGGCGTGCCAACTTGCTTCTCCACTTTTTCCGTGAACGGCTTCATCTGATCAAGAATCTGATTGCGGGCTTGATCATCAAACAGTTGCGACGAAAGTCCAATGCGAATGGGCGTGTCAGTCCCAGATGGCCTGGCGAAGGTGGGTTGACTTGTGCCCACCATCATGACGATCAAGACAACCCATAGTCCGCCCACATACCAAGTGCATTTCATGATGCTTCCTCGGTTGGATTTTATTTGCATGATCGAATCCTCGCGTCGCCTCTTCCATCTCGTTGTATGTCAAATCGGTGTAAGAAGTAGGTTGAGCGACTCAAGTTCATTTGTTGATTACTGGAATGATACTGGCGAACGATCCTGTTTGAGATAGAGCGAGCGGACCTGATGCAAATCCCTCGAATATCTTCCATCGCGCAAGTCGTTCATGGTCCATTCAAGTGGACGGTACTCACCCTCCCGAAAGCGCAGGACGAGATCAGCATATACGCCCTGCCCCAAATAGATTTTTTGTCCCGCTGCTTTGATGGACGCCAGCACAACTTTGTTGTGGTCCAAATAGCCAATGTCGAGATTGACCACTCGATGACCTTGCACCTTGCTCCGGTTTTCCAGTTCGATGCACTCACGTTTGGCTTGGGCCAACTGGTCGGGCGAGCCGAGCTGTGCGAAGCTGATCAACTGTCGCGACAAACCTTTCCCCATCTCGTCCTCATAATATTGCGATGCATCGAAAGGATGATCTGGTCCCTGAAAATCGATTGGGCCCCATTGGACGAGCAATTGCTCCTTGGCAGCATGCAAGGCGTTGTTGTCTTGCCACAATATAAAGATTAGCCATTTCACTCGCTCTGCATGTTGCAAGCTCATTCTCCTTTTCTCTTCAAGTGGCTTAATGCGCGATGGACTACAATCTGATCCAATTTGAAATACTCTGCGATTTGAACATCCAATTGCTGGGGATGAATCTCCAGAGATTGTGATGACCCATGATTGCGTAATAAGAGACGTTTTTTTTGCAAATAGATTTGCCCCTGGCTGGTTACTTGCGTGAGCACCGGATAACGCATCATTTCCCATGCATATGAATCACGCCAGCGCTGGTTGAACTGGCCACGATCAACAGGCTCGATTTTATATGTCAAGCGGTACTTTTTATGCCCTTGGTGGCTTGTGAACAAATCGATGCGGTCTCCTTCTTGTCGTTGCAAGATCAATTCTTGCCAGGTCAAAGTCACCCGATGTCGTGCAGCAAATGTCAGCGGCACGGGGTCGGTGATCAAATAGCCTGGATCCAGCAAATAGGGCAACTGTTCTACCCAAATGAGCAGCGCGCAATGAGTGTCTGGACCATACGATCGATCTGCGAGAATAGGCTGAACCTGCCATCCCAGCATCTGCAAGACCTCAAGCCAACAGGACGTCAGCGCAAAACAGGTTCCTCCTGTCCCCAATCGCAAATGATCGCCAATCAATTGTGCAGCCGATCGAGCCTGACCTGGATGATCCAGGGTTTCGATGATCTTGCTCAGATTTTCATAAGGCAAACGAGCGAAGATTTGACCGAGCTGACCAAGCCTGGCGAGTGCGGTTGCCTCAGGCGTCCATGGATAGCGTGAACAAAGTTGTTGCCATGCCACCGCCAAGGGTGTGGCTGTCGAAGGCAAGGCCTCGTTCAAGTCGCTCACCTGGTGCTGCCTAACACTGTTCAATGAATTGCTAAAATGTCCGAATGATCAACAATCTACATTCCATTATAACGACCCTACTGCAACCCGCGTTGTTTTTTGTGAAACCTCCTTATCAATGGTCTGTTCAACCAATTGCTCATGAAACGCGGCGATGGGAGAACTTTCGCGGCCAGCTGCTCGATCCTGCATTCACGCGTGCAGAGGCAACCTTTTCAACCTGGCATGTTGAACTCACTCCCACTTCGCGATTGATACAAGGACCGATCATCAGTATTCGCAACCCCATCAAGCAACCGCAAGAATTGATCGTCTCGCGTAGCCTGGCGGTTTATGGCCAAGAAACCTATGTGGATCACGGCGCGATTCACAGTCGGCTCCAAGCCAAATGGCATGAAGAGTTGATCGGTATTCACGATTTAAGTCAGCCCATGTCCCTGCACCAGCACATTCATGCATTACAATGCTTGCTCCAGCAATGCGTAAATGGTACGAGCCGTCTGCCGGTCACGTCTGTTGAATCACCTCATCCTTTGTATCTGCTTGGCATCATGGCTTACTTTCCATTTGCCCCTCAAAGCAGCAATCCTAACCAACAGCCACTTTCCAGTAGTTTGGACTTATCACAACGACTCGTTCATGAAACCGATCCAGCTCAACAGGCTCGATGTTTCGATTTTTTATTGCGATCAACTCAGCCGGAATTGCTGATGAAGCTAGAGCTTGGACCCATATTCACCATCAGCGCCTGGTCGATGTGGCAGTGCCTATTCAATCAGCTTGCCTTGAATCACAGCAGACTTTTTCTGAAAAACCTCGCCTTGATCCTGAGCAATCGGGTTGCTACTGAACTACGCGAGCGCATTCTACCTTATTATTTGCGGCACCTGGTTCGGCATTTATCAGCCTATGATCTGAAGCGTTTTCACGGCCAAGGCAGCAATTATCCCGATGCCCTGTTCATGGACCAATTGCTTCGGATCACTGCACAAACCGCCTTGATCACGAGGAGCACAGGCCCTTCGTATGCTAACAAGAACAAGCGCATTACCTTGTTGCAAGCCTTGTCCATGCGGAAACAGTTGGAAGGTATGGTGGTCCCAGCCGAACCCATGGCTCCCGGTGAGCATTCACGTATCTGGAGTGAGACCCAAAGTGCAGATCAGACTGTTGTTCAATCCAAATCAGCCCAGACCATTACTCTCTTCAAAGACGATCCGATTGAGCAACTCTTAAGTGATCTTGAACGAAAACTGCTGCAACCAAGCCAACAGGATTTGGACAATCATAATATGCTGATGGAATTGGGGCGGGCCACCTTTTTAGATCGCCCGTTAGGTATGTTCAAATGGGCCCAGCGTGTGTTTCAGGATCGAACTCCTTTATTCGCTTATGATGCATTTAGCCTCAGCCTGGCTCGTGAGCGGTTGGGGCAATGGTTGCGTTGGGGCTGGTTGAATCAGGAGTCGTATGCTTTTGGATGTGACCGATTGTCACAACTGACGCACAAAGGAATGCCCGTTCAGGACTTGGTAATGCCCCATGCTCGGCCTGGTGTTATTGGGCTTGAGGATGCTTTGCAAGCCCGACCCGACTTTCAAATCTTAGCCAGTGCTCGGTCATCCATACACCGATTTTTACAATGTTACGATTTCGGCAGTCTCGCACATTATGATTCAGCTTTGAGTCAATGGCTTCAAGCAAAACAATGCACGCTCATCGTACGATCAAGCCGGCGCCGCCGAATGGAGGAACCGCGTGCATTATTGAGTATTTACGATCAGAATGGTCAACCTAAATTGGAGCTGGCTGCAGCACAATCTTACACGCATGAACAAGAAATACGCTATGCTGAATGGGCAGGCATTGAATACTTGGCAGAAGGCTTGCGCTGCTTGCGAGCGTGGAATGAACGGGGCGAACTCCTACCCGACCCGCCCCTGGATCTACGCTTTCCCCCAAAGTTTGGCACACAGTGAGGTGAAGGATGCCTTTCCCGTCATTTGACCGCAGCCGCTTGAAGCTCAAACCGTTGTCCGAACGCATCCATGATCTTTCCATCCAGTCCCTCTTGCCGCTAGAAGCAACTAGCACCTACACGCATCCTCATCTGGCAGCACTGATTGAACGAATCCGCTCGGCCAAACGGAATAAGGCTGCCATGATCTGGATGATCGGTGCCCATGTGTTGCGTGCAGGCGTGCAAAGGCAACTCATCGCCTTGATGGAGCACGGTTGGATTACTCACCTGGCCATGAATGGAGCTGGGCCAATTCATGATTGGGAATTAGCCCACCTCGGAGCCACGACCGAAAGCGTTGCTCGCTATATAAGAACCGGCGAATTTGGTCTGTGGACCGACACCGGCGTCATCAATGATGTTCTGCACCAAGGAAGGGAAACAGGCCTCGGCATGGGCGAATTGATCGGCCAACATATTGAACGATCAGCCGCTCAACATCGAGCCATGAGTGTTTTAGCGGCAGGCTATCGCCTGCAGGTTCCTGTTACTGTGCACGTTGGCATTGGTTATGACATCATTCACGAACATCCCAATTGCCATGGTGCAAGTTTGGGTCAGACCAGTTACACCGACTTCCTCATTTTCGCTGAATCGGTAAGACATTTAGAAGGTGGTGTGATACTGAACTTCGGTTCTGCCGTTATGGGTCCTGAAATCTATTTAAAAGCCCTCAGTATGGCCCGCAACGTCGAGCATCAGGAAGGCCGATCGATTGGCCGCATCACATCAGCGGTTTTTGATCTGCTACAACTAGATGATGATTGGCAAAAAGAAGCTCCGAAAAGCGATCCGCGTTATTATTACCGCCCGTGGAAAACAATACTGGTGCGTACCGCAGCGGATGGCGGGCAGAGCTTTTACTTTCAAGGCGATCATCGAGACACGGTGGTTGCACTCTATCATGCCTTGCAGGCCCAGTCATGAGGTCACCAATGTCCTGGCTTCAGAAAATTGGGATAAGAAAAACAATCACACCTGTGTCAGCGGCTGCGTATCGTCCACAGCCTGCGCAGCAAGCTCCACCCGCCTGGACGTATCAGAAAGATGGCCTGCTCACCTGGCACCTGGCCGATTTCTTACACGATCCACGCTTCCAACGAGCATATGCCGCAGGCAAAGCCACACGCTCATGGGGCGAAGCGGACATGGAGTGGCGAGCTTACATCGTTTGCTGGGCAGCGGAGCGAGCCTTGCAGCTTCCGGGTGATTTTGTCGAGTGCGGCGTCCACCGAGGCGGCCTTGCTCGCTGCATCATCGAGTTCCTCAACTTCGCCGTGCAACCCAAACGCTTTTACTTGCTCGATACCTTTTGTGGTTTTCCTCCGGCAGATCGTAATCGAGCAGCGGATGTCCACCGGCAAGATTATCTTGATGATTGTTTTGCCGACGTTCAAGAGACCTTTCGGACGTTTGCAAATGTTCAGTTAATCCGTGGCCCTATCCCAGAGACACTGGAGCAAGTCAACAGCGCGCAAGTTTGTTTTCTATCCATCGACATGAATTGTGCCGAACCGGAAGTGGCTGCGCTTGCCTATTTTTGGCCGCGACTGGTATCGGGGGCAGTCGTCATTTTGGATGATTATGCATATAGTGAAGCCTATCGTCGGCAAAAAGAGGCGCTGGACGCCCTTGTGAAACCCTGGGGGGTCTCCATTCTCGCTTTACCGACTGGCCAGGGAATGTTGATCAAACCCTAAATCGTTGTGATTTTCTTCGGCCGCTTGTTGTGAATGGAATCGATCGACCATGTCTACTGCGAGCAGCTATTCAGCTAAAGACATTACCGTTCTTGAAGGTCTCGAGCCGGTTCGACGCAGGCCTTCGATGTACATTGGCGGTACCGATGCCAAAGGGTTGCATCATCTCGTATGGGAAATTGTGGACAATGCCGTTGATGAATACTTGAATGGACATGCAACCAAAGTAAGCGTGGTACTGCATAAGAACGGCCAATCGATCACCATCGCCGATAATGGCCGAGGCATTCCTGTTGATCTCCATCCCAAATTCAAAAAGCCCGCCCTGGAACTGATTCTGACGACTTTGCATAGTGGTGCCAAGTTTGGCGAAGGGGCTAGCTATTTTCATTCAGGCGGACTTCACGGTGTTGGCTCCTCGGTGGTGAATGCATTGTCGCTCAAATTAATAGCGACCGTGCGACGCGACGGCCATGAGTGGCAGCAAGTATTCAAACGCGGCAAAACATCAAGCTCTTTACAGAAGGTAAAGCCTTGCCGCGATCATGGCACGTCCATTTACTTTGAGCCTGATCCCGATATTTTCCGCACCGTCGCGTTTGATGCCGATACCATTCGCCATCATCTGGAAGACATGGCCTACATTCATAGTGGGCTCGTTGTGCACTTTAACAACGAAATCACAGGCGAAAAGACAGATCTTTCCCATCCAGGCGGTTTGCCTGAGTTCCTGAGCAAACTGGTAAAAGATGCCAACAAAGCTCCGGTCACGGATAACTATTTTCACCTAACACGCGACAACAACGGCAAAGATGAAAAAATAGAACTGGCTTTACAATGGACTGAGAGCACGGAAGAATCCATTCGCAGTTATGTCAACGGTATTCGCACCAGCTCGGGCGGAACTCACGAAAACGGATTTAAATCCGCCATTGTCAAAGCCATTCGTAACTACATCGAGACGCATGATATCAAAACAAAAGGTCTGACCATAACGGCGGAGGATATTCGCGAAGGGCTTGTTGGCATTATTTCCGTCTTTTGTCGGGAGCCGATGTTTCAAGGGCAAACAAAAGAACGATTGAATAATCCGGAAATGGCCAGCGCTGTTGATAACTTTTTGCGTCCAGGTCTGGAAGCGTGGCTCAATGCCAACATGCAGTCAGCTGACCGGATTGTCGGCCGCATCGTGTTAGCAGCCCGTGCACGCGAAGCGTCGCGTGCCGCGGTTCAAGAAGTAAAGCGGAAAACCGCTTCGCAGCGCCGCCTCAACTTACCCGGTAAGTTAGCCGACTGCACCGCCACCGATTTGGAAGAAACGGAACTCTTTATCGTTGAAGGTGACTCGGCAGGCGGCTCAGCCATTGAGGGACGCAATCGGAAGTCGCAAGCCATACTCCCACTACGCGGCAAGATCCTCAACTCCGAGGGCATGCCTACTTCCAAGGCCTTATTGAATCAAGAACTTGCAGACCTTGTTTCAGCCATCGGGACTGGCATCGGGGATGCTTTCGCCATCGACCGTTTGCGCTACGGCAAGATCATTCTCCTCATGGATGCCGATCAGGACGGCCACCATATCAGCACATTATTGCTCGCCTTTTTTTTCCGACACATGCCAGGATTGATTCGCGCTGGTCGCGTCTATCTTGCCCAGCCACCGCTTTACCGCATCAACGTGGGCAAAGAAACCCATTGGGCCCGCGATGACGACCACAAGCAGCAGATTCTCGCCAACCTTCGCGCCAATGCCAAATACGACATTCAAAGGTTCAAGGGTCTGGGTGAAATGAACCCCAAGGTTTTGGGTGAAACCACGCTCAATCCCCGCAATCGCATTCTGTTGCAAGTGAAAATCGACTCGGAACTCAATGCTGATCAGACGTTTGTCAGCTTGCTCGGAAAAGATGCATCTTTGCGATATCAATTCATCATGTCATCGGCTGCGTTGGCAGATGAACTGGACGTCTGATAGGATGGTGTCAGCACGCAAAAGTTCATACCCTTACATGTGGCCGTCAACGCGGTCTGTCAAGCCTGAGGTTCCACCATGCCAAGCAGCAAACGGGTTGCGCTCATTACAGGCAGCGGGAAAAAGCGCGTGGGTTGGCATGTGGCACAGGCGTTGGCCCGCAGAGGCTATTGCATCGCTTTGCATTATCATCGATCCAAATCAGAAGCGATCGAAACATTGCAGCAAATGCAGCATCATGGCATTGAAGCAGAAGCTTTTCACGCTGACTTGTGCAACGAACAATCCACACGTCAGCTGGTTGAAAACGTCATCGCTCGCTTTGGCAGGCTCGATGTGCTCGTGAACTGCGCAGCAGCCTGGCAAAGTAAACCGTTTGAAGACGTGACCGCTGCGGATGTCAGACATTATTTTGAGATCAACACGCTTGGTACGTTTATTTGTTCACAACAAGCAGGCCTGGCCATGGTCAAGCAACCCGAAGGCGGCTGCATCATTACCATTGGCGACTGGGCAACGGTTCGGCCGTATCGGCATTATTCAGCCTACTTCCCTTCCAAGGGTGCTATCCCCACGCTCACTCGGACGTTGGCCGTGGAGTTGGGCACCCGTAACCCAAGAGTTCGAGTGAATGGCCTATTGCCAGGGCCTGTCCTGCTGCCGCCCGATCTACCGCCCGAGGAAAAAGAAGAAGCCATTCGTGGAACATTGGTGCGTCGCGAAGGCACTCCTGAACACATCGCCCATGCCGTTTTGTTTTTAATCGAAAACGATTTTGTCACCGGTGTCAACTTGCCCGTTGACGGTGGACGAACGATTTTCGCCAATGATTCTTGAAGTGATTGCCATTCATTTTCATTAACACAACTGACTGCCATAAGATCAACTTGACACTTCGAAATGGTGGTTGTGATTGCGTGATGACGATTAAATGGATCGTACGAATTATTCCGAAAAAACCTGATTGCGCACCTTGAAAGTACTTGAATGGTCTGTTAAGTTAACGACCTCAATCGTGATTCAAGGATCGTTTCGTACGAGTCATCGAAGCGTCAAATAGCAAGAAGCTTGAGACGTTGAGATCAGCTCGGATGGGAATAACACGAAACGAACAAGAGCCCCAGGATGGGAACCCCAGGCAAGGATGCCTACTTTTCAATGCTTCCCTAATACCCAATTCAACCATGACGTTGCCGCGAACCAATCATGCGATTTGCCATTTGCAATGAATTGTTTACTCACTGGCCGCATCAACAAATCTGTGCCTTTGTGCATTCCTTAGGTTACGAGGGACTGGAAATTGCACCCTTTACTTTGGCGTCCTCCATTGGTGAAGTGACCCAGCAACAACGAAAAAGCTTGAGGCAGATCGCCACCGATAACAATATACAAATCATCGGCTTGCATTGGCTATTAGCCAAAACCGAAGGTCTACACCTCACTTCCCCTGATGCACAAGTTCGTCGAGCGACTGCCCTCTATCTGAAAGAACTGATTCGTTGCTGTCATGATCTGGGAGGGGAATTGCTTGTACTGGGGTCGCCAAAACAAAGGCAATTGACACCACAACAAACATTGACTGAAGGGTTGCAATTAGCTTCGGACACGATCAGTCACGTTTTGCCAGAATTGGAAGCAGCCGGTGTGGATTTATGCATCGAGCCGCTTGGCCCAGAAGAAACCAATTTTATCAATACCCTTCAGCAAGCGCACGACTTCATTCAATTGCACAATCATCCCCGTTTGCGATTGCACATGGATATCAAAGCCATGAGTACCGAAGGCGTACCAATCGAACAACTCATTGCACGTTTTGGATCAAGCACGCGTCACTTTCATGCCAATGATCCCAATCGGTTAGGTCCCGGGATGGGGCATGTGGATTTTCATCCGATCTTTGCTGCACTAAAACAAGCTGACTACAAACATTGGATATCGGTCGAAGTGTTTGACTTCTCTCCCGGTCCAGAGACCATTGCCCGCGAATCACTGGCCTATATGCGTGCATGCTTGGCGTAAAGAGAGTAACAATCTCGATGCAATTCTGTTGACATCAAAACAAGCGAATATCATTGTTCACAATTCATCAGTATCATTTTCCAACCAGATTTCATCATCAATGGCTTTAGCCGGCAATTGATAGGCTTCTCCAAGCCATCGGCCTATATCAATGAGACGACAACGCTCTGAACAGAATGGCTTGGTCACTGACTGTTGCCATTCTAATTCAGAGATTATCCTATTACAGATTGGACAAGGTAAACTCGTCATCCGAATCACGCACTCAAGTCAAATTTCGAGCCTACTTTTTTTCACTGGCAGGTTTGCTAGTGCTCTGAGATGCATTGGTTTTTGAGCTAGCTTCGCTCGATGAGCTATCCGACTTGGCAGGCTGATCGGCTTTGGCGGCAGCTTTGTAGGAATCGCTTCGATAATCTGTAATGTAGAAACCCGATCCTTTGAACAGCAATGCTGCACCTGCACCAATGAGCCGTTGCAATTTTTTCTTTTTGCATTCAGGGCATTTGGTCAATGGTTCGTCCTTCATGGATTGAAACTCTTCAAACCGGTGACCGCAGCTCTGGCATTGATATTCATAGGTAGGCATGGTTCGTTCTCCCCTTATTCCGACAGTGCCTTCGAGACGACAACCTTACTGGGTCGGAGGACACGATCGTGATATTGATAGCCGGCTTCCAACACCTTCAAGATCGTGTTGGGTTCGCATTGGTTACTGGTCTCTTGCATGACGGCCATGTGCACGTTTGGATCAAAGGGTTGCGCTTCAGCAGGAATCAGTGAGATTCCCTGCCGTTTCAAAGCGTCGATCAATTGCGTGCGAATACCCGCCACGACCTTCACGAGTTCCGATTGATCTTGCACCGAAGCGAGAAAACGATCCAGATTATCAATGGCAGGCAATATGGCTTCCGCTAACGGTGCTAAAGCATACTTGCGCTCTGCTTCGCGATCACGCTGCACGCGTTTTTGGTAATTGTCAAAGTCCGCTTTCGTCCTCAGCAACAGATCATGGTATTTATCCCGTTCCTGCTGCAGTTGCTCAATGGTTGGTTCGGTAGAAGCAGCAGAATCTTGTTCGTTCGTATTAACAGCTTGAGTGGCGCGCTCTTTTTCCTTCGGTTCCATTATTTTGCTCCTTCGTCTTTCTTATCAGTCGTCGCAGATTCTGCGCTGTCTCGTGTTGCGGAAAACCAGTCCTTGAGCCGATCCATAAAGCTTTTTCGCTGCGGCGAGACATGTTTATGCTCCAGCTCCGCCAAGGAACGAAAGAGCTCTTCTTGTTGCTTGGACAGTTTCTTGGGCGTCTCGATGAGCACACGCACCAGTAAATCACCGCGTGATCGGCCGCGCAAATCTGGTATTCCTTGATGATGCAAACGCACAATGTCGCCGAACTGCGTCCCTTTCGGAATCGTCAGGGATTGTTTACCCGTTAAGGTGGGAATTTCGACTTCCGCCCCTAACGCTGCCTGGCTGAAGGTGATGGGCACTTCGCAAAGCAAATCATTGCCATCGCGTTGGAACAAAGTATGGGGCCGAACACGGATCAGGCAATACAAATCGCCGCGCATCCCGTTTGGTTTACTGGCTTCTCCCTCACCTGATAGCCGAATGCGGCTTCCCGTATCGATCCCGGCCGGGATTTGCACTTCCAGTTTGCGTTTAACCATCACATGGCCTTGCCCCCGGCATGCCGAACAGGGATCCGTGATGATCTCGCCTCGGCCAGAACAGGCTGGGCAATTGACTTGCATCTGGAAGAACCCTTGTCGCTGCACGAGCACCCCACGCCCACCGCAACGCTGGCAGCGGGCTGGTCGTGCTCCTTTTTTCATGCAACTGCCCTGGCATTCGCCACAGACTTCCGCACGATCAAATTCGACCGGCTTGGTCGCACCCAATGCGGCATCGATCAGATCGATTTCTAAGGTGAGCTGAAGGTCTTGACCACCCCGAGCACGTCGACTGCCCCCTCCGAAGAGATTTTCAAAGCCCCCGCCAAAGATGTCCCCAAACAGGTCAAAAATCGAATTAATGTCAGCGAATTGCGGCCCACCCGACATGCCTTCTAGCCCAGCATGTCCATAGCGATCATAGCGAGCACGCTTGTCGTCATCGCTCAGCACCGCATAGGCCTCGCTTGCTTCTTTGAAGCGAGCTTCGGCTTCGGCATCGCCCGGATTGCGATCTGGGTGAAATTGCAATGCTAGCTTACGATAAGCTTTCTTGATTTCTTCAGGCGTAGCTTCCTTCGCAACACCCAAGACTTCGTACAAATCCCGCTTACCCGCCATGGTTTGACTCGTCATAAATGCCCCTCAATCGAGGAGTGCCTTTTTAAGGACCGAAACGGCGAATGAATAAGTATGCTCAATAAACCGCGCTAACACCTGCGGCAGGAAGAATGCAAGGGTGGACCTTCCGACCCACCCTTGACGATGATCGATCAAACAAGAGCACGGTCCGTTTTAGCGAATGGCTCCTTCAATCTTCTTTTTGGTATCCTCATCGTCGATTTTCGTGATCATGACTTCCGTGGTGAGCATCAGCCCCGCAATGCTGGCTGCATTTTGCAATGCGCTACGGACCACTTTGGCTGGATCGACGATACCCGCCTTGAACATGTCGACATATTCATCAGCGTTAGCGTTGTAACCCATGCTGAGTTTATCTGACCGCAGCACCTCATCGACGATAACCGCGCCGTCCACGCCGCTGTTTTCACCGATTTGGCGGATGGGAGCTTCCAAAGCACGCAGGATGATCTCAGCACCGATGCGTTCATCCCCTTCCAGTTTTTTCACAAGTTTTTCAACAGGTTCTTTGCAACGAAGCAAGGCAACACCGCCACCAGGCAGAATGCCCTCGGCTACGGCAGCACGCGTGGCATGCAGGGCGTCTTCTACGCGGGCTTTCTTTTCCTTCATTTCCGCTTCGGTGGCTGCGCCAACCTTAATCAAGGCAACGCCACCGGTCAGCTTAGCCAGCCGTTCGCTGAATTTTTCTTTGTCGTATTCGCTGTCGGTTTGATCCATTTGAGCTCGGATCTGATCAATGCGCTTTTGAATGTCTGCTTTCTTGCCTGCGCCGTTGATGATGGTGCAGTTTTCTTTTTCGACCCGAATGGTCTTGGCTTGACCAAGTTGCTTGATGGTTACGTTTTCAAGCTTGATGCCCAAATCTTCGCTGATGAGTTGGCCTCCCGTGAGAACAGCAATATCGCCAAGGATGGCCTTGCGACGATCACCAAAACCAGGAGCTTTAACAGCACAAACATTCAAAATGCCACGCAACTTGTTGACCACAAGCAACGCCAAAGCCTCGCTGTCCACGTCTTCAGCAATGATCAATAAGGGCTTGCCCGCCTGTGCTGTTTTTTCCAGCAGAGGAACCAAATCCCGGACACTGCTGATTTTCTTTTCGTGAATCAGGATGTAACAATCGTCAAGTTCCGCTGTCATGGTGCCGGCATCGGTGACGAAGTAGGGCGAAATATAACCCTTGTCGAACTGCATGCCCTCGACATAGTCAACCATTGTGTCAGCCGTCTTGCCTTCTTCGACTTGAATCACACCATCTTTGCCCACTTTTTCAACCGCGTCAGCGAGCATTTCGCCAATTTTGGCGTCATTGTTGGCGGAAATGGAAGCAACCTGTGCAATCTCTTCCTTCCTGCTGATTTTTTTAGCCATGGATTCGAGCTGCTCAACAGCAACCTCGACCGCCTTTTCAATGCCGCGCTTGACATCGGTTGGATTTGCGCCCGATGAAGCACTCCGCAATCCTTCCTTATAAATGGAAAGGGCCAAAACGGTCGCCGTCGTGGTCCCATCACCAGCCACATCGCTTGTCTTTTGAGCCACGGCATTGACGAGCTTTGCACCCATGTTTTCAAAGGGGTCGGGCAGCTCAATTTCTTTGGAAACAGACACACCGTCCTTGGTCACGGTTGGGCCACCAAAGCTTTTGTCCAAAATCACCACCCGCCCCGTCGGCCCAAGGGTAACACCGACAGCCTTGGCGAGTTTCTCGGCTCCATGAAGCATTTTTTTACGTGCTTCATCGGTAAACATCAATTGCTTGGCCATTGCGATCTATTCCTTAAAAACAGCGTTGTTCAATGGGTTTTAGACTGCTTGTTATTCGCGATCGACTCGCACAACGAGTTCGATCTGGCTTGACGTACATTACTTGGCGACGATCTTCGCCAGTACATCGCTTTCACGCATAATCTTGTATTCCACTCCGTCGATTTTCACATCGTTGCCGGAGTATTTGCCAAAAATAACTTCATCGCCCTTGGCCACCGAAAGCGCAGCCCGATTACCATCATCCAAAAGTTTACCTGTACCGACCGAAATAACGCGGCCTCTTTGAGGTTTTTCTTTGGCTGCATCGGGCAGCACAATGCCACCGGCCGTTCGATCTTCAGCATCCAAGGGCTGAACTACGATGCGATCATCTAGTGGTCGAAGCTTCATATGGAACTCCAAAACTGATTGATGTTTGTTGTTAGGTTACAGATTTCAAATGGGCTTAAATCACATATCCATACCCATGCCGCCCATGCCACCCATGCCGCCCATGCCTCCCATACCACCCATACCACCCATGCCACCCATGCCACCGTGGTCATGGTGATGATGATCGCCACCCTCTTTCTTCTTCTCAGGCAGGTCTGCAACGAGGGTCTCGGTGGTCAACAGAAGGCTGGCCACGGAAGCGGCGTTCTGCAAGGCTGTGCGTGTTACTTTGACCGGATCGACAATACCAGCCTTGCGCAGATCGGTGTATTTCTCTGCATTGGCATCGTAGCCATAGTTCTTGTCTTTGCCTCGGCGAATGGTGTTTACAACGACGGAGCCATCCAAACCGGCATTCTCTGCAATCGAGCGACAAGGTACTTCCAATGCGCGGCGAAGAATATCAACGCCATGCTGCTCCTGATCGTCCGGCAAATGGAACTTCTCGAGTGCTTTGGCTACATTCAAAAGGGCGACACCGCCGCCTGGAACAATACCTTCAGCAATAGCTGCTCGGGTTGCATGCAAAGCATCTTCGTAGAGTGCCTTGCGCTCTTTCATTTCTGTTTCGGTTGCAGCCCCTACTTTGATCTGGGCGACACCACCGGCGAGCTTGGCCAATCGCTCTTGCAATTTTTCACGATCATAGTCGCTGGTAGTGGTTTCGATTTCGCGTCGAATCATATCGGCGCGACCATCGATGGCTTCTTTTTTGCCAGCACCTTCGATAATGGTCGTGTTTTCAGAATCGATGCGAATCTTTTTAGCTTGGCCGAGGTCCGTCAGCTTGACGTTTTCAAGCTGTATGCCCAAGTCCTTGAAGATCGCCTTGCCATTTGTAAGCACGGCGATGTCTTCCAACATGGCTTTGCGACGGTCGCCGTAGCCAGGCGCCTTGACCGCACAAACTTGCAGGATGCCACGCAATTTATTGACTACCAACGTTGCTAATGCTTCACCGTCCACATCTTCGGCAATAATGAGCAACGGCCGATTGGCTTTGGAAATCGCCTCCAGGAGCGGTACGAGGTTTTTGGCGTTGCTGATTTTGTCTTCGTAAATCAGGACGTAAGCCTTGTCAAATTCGCAAATGACTTGTTCTTGATTGGTGACGAAGTGAGGCGAAAGGTAGCCACGGTCAAACTGCATGCCTTCAACCCAATCCACATCCGTCGTAAAGCCTTTGCCTTCTTCAATGGTAATGACACCATCTGTACCTACCCGATCCATCGCCTCGGCAATGCGATTGCCGATCTCGATATTGTTATTCGCAGCAATCCCTGCCACTTCTTTGATTTCTTTTTTGTCCTTTGCGTCCATCTTCTCGGCCATTTTGCCTAATTCTTCAGTGATGCGGGCCAAGGCTTTCTGAATGCCACGGCTAATGGCCATAGGATCATTGCCCGCCGTGACGCTTTTCAGCCCTTCGCGATAGATGGCTTCCGCCAAAACGGTGGCTGTGGTAGTGCCGTCTCCAGCGATATCACTTGTTTTGCTGGCAGCTTCCTTGACCAATTGCGCACCCATGTTTTCGTATGGGTCGGTCAGTTCAATTTCCTCAGCAACGGTCACGCCGTCCTTGGTTACATTGGGCGAACCCCAACCTTTATCAATCACAGCATTACGGCCACGAGGCCCTAAGGTGCATTTCACAGCTCGTGCTAACTTCGTGACGCCCGTCAACAGCTTTTGGCGTGCTTCATCTGCGTAACTCAATTGTTTGGACGCCATTGCGAATCAACCTCCCAAAATGGATAATTCCGTAATTGCTTCCAATTGCCTGCAAGTCAGACAGTTTCGGCGAAACGGTGCCAACCATGATATGCAACCTTTATGCCATCGACGATTACTATCACAAGTTATTACTGAATAACAACTTGCGACATTAATCCGTCCTTGATCTGCTCACATAAGCTGCCAGGATGGCAGCATCGCACGTAATCACAAAAGAAAATGGCCGTAGGTATTTCACTACGGCCACAAGGCTGATTTTCACTTCACCAAGCGGAATTAGGCAGTCCTGGTTTTGCGACGTTTCTTGGAGAACGTACCATACGCCATGCCCGCAAAGCCCATACCAACCAACAAGATCGTCGATGGCTCAGGAACGGGAGTGAAATCCAAGCCACGAAAGGCGGTATTGGTCGGCGCCGTCGCTAAGGAAGAAAACGATCCAAAAGTGCCACTGGAGGCATTCAGAGTGTCAGCAATGGTTACCAATTGGTTGCCGCCACCACCGGTTTGACTGCTTACTGTGGTAAGCCACAGGCTCACGGTTGGTTGGCCCGTCGTATCAATGGATGCAGCTAACCCGCGGAAACCGCCGGTTGCGCTGGTGCCATCGACGAACGTGATGGTTCCTGTCAAATTCCAAGCTGCGCCATCGTATACCCATCGCTGCAAGCCGCCTCCATTCGCAACAGATCGATCATCAGCGATATACAAGGTGTCAAAACCTGTACCGTTCCAGTTATTGCCATTTAGTGGATTATCAAATAACCAGAAGCCGTAAGAACTCGGGGTGCCAGTGCCCGAGGCTTCCGTGCCATTCAGTTTGGTTGATGTTGTGGCAGAGGTGGGCAATGCACCAACTGTGCCCACCAGTGAAATGCCCGCGCCTGGACCAGTGGTAGAACCGGATGAGACAAACAGTGAGTTGTTGAAAATCCTTAAGTTGCGCACATTACCGCTAAGAACATCAACCGCTGACGACACCGAGCCGAAATTGCTGTTCGAAACGTACATGATGCCGGAAGCCGTTCCGCTACCTGCCGTCGAAACCCAGAAATTATTGGCACCATCACCCGCAACGCTGCGGTAATTGTTTAAAGGGCCATTGTTAAAGCCGGTGCTCGAATTCACCGACCCATTAAAACTGACCACGCCGATGGAGCGATTGATGAGCGCAGGATCACTGCCGGCGACAGCAGCTGTACCAACCGCAGCATTGTAGCCTGGCGTGACGAGCGAAAAGCTGTTTTGGGCTCGCGAAAAGAACCCATTGGATGTGGCTGTTCCGCTGTCTGTTTGGGCCAAGGAACCCGGCGTGGTGGGCAAGCTGGTCGTATAGGCTGGCGCTATTTGACCTGCTGTAAATGGCGAGAATTGATCTAAAAAAACGGCTGTCGCTGCGCTGGTGAGTGCGGAAGCTCCTGGATTGTAACTGGCATCCCCACCCACGCGCCAGACGACAATTTGGCCGGGGGCAAACCCTTGTGCGAACATTGTTCCGGCCGACGCCAGCCAGGCCAATGCCACAAAGGCTCCTATGAATCGACTTCGTTGCATCACAGTGTGATCTCCTTATTGTGGTAACGATCGACGTTCTACGCAGGGCTAAAAGTAACGGAGCTTAGGTCAGATGGCAAAGGAAGAGCTTGTAAAGATTTGATGAGGATAAACTCTTCGAAAAATGGCTAGCGTTTCAATGGGTTTGTGCAGTACTGGTCCTAAAAAACAAAATAATAAACGCTTACCAAATGACCTTCGCTGCGGACTATGATGAAGCCCCATACGTTCGTCTCAAGTCTGTGGCATTCACATCGTAACCTGCTAAACTACAAGCATTCGAATTTGTTTTTGCCCAATTTCATCAATCCATTAGAGAACCGGACTATGTCGATGCGAATGCACCCAGTTGCTGGCCGATGGCTGAGTATCTTGCTCGTTTGCGGATTGAGCATCATTCCTTGGCATCTGATGGCACAAGATCGACTCAAATCCATGCCAGGGTTTGAGCAATATGAAAAAATGCGTGTGCTTATTCCTGGCTCTGTGAAGATGGGGACACTGTCCGTTAATTGGGCTGCCGATGGTCGATCTTTTTCTTTTGAAAAGGATGGGAAAAATCTTTACTACGACTTGGTTGATCGCAAACTGACTGATGTTCAACCCAAAACAAAAGAAACCGCTGGCCCATCGGACAAGGCGAACAACGATCATATCACGAAAGACCAACCGGATAAGAAACTGACGCCGACGACAACGAACGCTGATCGGACCCGTTCTCGTTCAACGTCAACGGCACCGACCCCCACAACCACAAGACCCGCTGGCCGCCAAAACAACGAGCGATCGCGTGTTGTTCCGGGTGGTCCAGAGCGCGGTCGGCAGTTTGCCTCAGCTCCTTCTCCCGATGGCAAGTATCGTGCCTATCACAAAGACCGCAACCTCTGGATTAGCAGTTCGGACGGCCAGGACAACATTCAAGTCACTTCGGACGGCGATGATGCCAAAAGGATCAAGAACGGCATTGCCAGTTGGGTTTATGGCGAAGAGCTATTTCAGAACACTGCCATGTGGTGGTCTCCGAACAGCAAAATGCTTGCTTTTTATCGGTTCGATGAAAGCAAGGTACCCGATTTCTATTTGCAGCTCAATCAGACCTCTTACCGAAGCAAGATGGGTATCGAACCTTACCCGAAAGTGGGCGACCCCAATCCCATCGTCGAATTGCTGGTGTACCATATCGACGACAAACAGCTGACCAAAATCGATGTTCGCGATGGCAAACCATTTACCGATGATAGCATCGGCCATTATGTTTATCGTGTTTCCTGGTCACACGATAGCAAACAACTGCTCTTTCACCGCACCAATCGATTACAGAAAATCATGGAATTCGTTTCGGCTGACCCTCACAGCGGGCAATGCCGTTGCCTGATTCGTGAAGAATGGCAGCCAAGCTGGGTGGAGAACTTTCTACCTATCCGATACCTGCAAGATAACCATCGTTTTATCTGGCAATCGGAGCGCAATGGTTTCAAGAATTACTACCTGTACAATCTCGATGGCAAGCTGCTCGCAACGCTTACTAAACATGAATCGGATGTCGCCAACATTGTGCGGGTGGATGAGAATCAAGGCGTCATGTATTACATGGCTCGCACGGGCGATAACCACATGAAATTACAGTTGCATCGTGTCGGTTTGGATGGTCAAGGAGACCTACGCTTGACCGACCCCAAATATCACCATGCCGTTCAGCTATCCCCGGATGGCAAGTATTTCATCGATAATTATCAAGATCACAAAACCCCCCCGTGCAGTCGGCTCGTCGATATGCACGGGAAAGTGCTTGAAGAGTTGAAACAAAGCGATACGAGCAAGTTTGATGAACTGGGTCTGCAGCGAGTCGAAATGTTCACATTCAAAGCCGCCGATGGCCAAACGGAATTGCACGGCATGTTACACAAACCGTCCAAATTCGATCCGAAGAAAAAGTACCCTGTGATCGTTTCTGTTTACGCTGGGCCGGCCACCAATGGTGCCAGGGAAACGTTTACCATGCCGAGTCCCATCACTGAATATGGCTTTTTATATGTGACCCTTGATGCACGCAGCGCAGGCGGGCGCGGCAAGAAGTTCTTGGATGCAATCTACCGCAAGCTAGGCATTACCGAAATTGACGACCTGGCCGCTGGTGTCAAAGCTCTGGGACAACGTGAATATGTCGATACTAAGCGTGTGGGCATTTATGGCACCAGCTATGGCGGCTACGCCTCCTTGATGTGCATTCTTCGTTATCCGGATTTATTCCATGCAGCTTGCGCCAATTCAGCGGTCACGGATTTTCGTCAGTATGACACGATCTACACTGAGCGCTACATGGGCTTGCCCGATGAAAATAAGGCAGGTTACGACGCTGGATCTGCCATGAAATATGCTGGGAATCTCAAGGGTCGCTTGATGATTTACTACGGCACCGCCGATGACAATGTCCATCCCAATAACAGCATGCAACTCATTCGAGCATTGCAAAGAGCGAGGAAAAGTTTTGAAGTGCAAGTCGGGCCCGACCTGGGTCATACGGCCGTATCGCAAGATCGCATGATGGAGTTTTTCATCGAAAATCTCGTCATGAGGCCATAAGCGATTTACAATCATCGTGCAACCGACCCACTACGACTTGTCTGTGGGTCGGTTGTTTTGCTGTCGTGCAATCAGGCCGAAGCCCATGCAGCGGTATCAGGCTTTTTTAGGTTGATCAAACCACCCGATCATCGTGCCCACGCCGTCAAGTGCTTCCATTTTCCAGAATCCGTCCAGCATCTGCGTCGCCCGATCCTTGCCGTAATAGGGTTCGACGGTGGAACGGAACTTCCGTTCAACTTCCTGGTCGGTCATTTTGTTGAAAGCATGGCCGCGGGGGAATTCGACTTCCTTCACGAATTGCTGACCGTTCTTCATGGTAACGGTTAATTTGTTTGGGATTCCCTTCGGGTAACGGGCATTGGCGCTTGCGTCACGGTGCAATTTGACTTTATTGGTCAACTCAATGAGGGCCTCGTTGGCGAGATGCTGATCGTCAAAACTATCCAGTCCAACGTCACCTTCCATAAGGGCCACGGCAATACAGTAGGGCATGCTATGGTCTGCGGTCTCACGGGTCTTCGGCCGGTATTTTTCTGGGTCTTTGCCGATGATATCCACAGCCGCATCAAAGGTGTGCACGTCGATACGCTCCACTTGTTTCCAGTCCTTGACTTGTGGGCGCAGTTGCAAAATGGCATCGACCGCCGATTGGGCATGATACTCCACTGGCCAGAATTTGATGTAAGTGTGCGACATCATGAAATCTTCGGGATTGGTCGATGGCCCCTGCTCTGCACCCATTGGGGCAACGCTGAATTTCTCTCGTGTGAGCAGTTGCATGATGCCCAGTTCGCCTTCAAAAATGGGTGCTGGGCCAGTCATACCTTCACTGGCCACTAATGCTGCAAACACACCATTGCGCGCGGCATTGGCGAAGGCACAACCTTTCCACATGCTCATCTCGCCTGCCCGCGTCTGCCGCAAAGCCGCGTTGCATACGCCGGCAATACCAATGGCATGCGTGGTTTTGGTTTCATCCAGCCCCATGAGTTTGCAAGCCGCGATGCACGAAGAAATGGCTCCATACGTCACGTGATCGATGCCATTTTTTCGCAAACTGCTGGCATCACATAAACGGCATTGGATTTCATAGGCCAACACAGCGGCGGTCAACAAATCCTTGCCCTTGGACTTGGACCATTCACCCACGCTCATCACAGCGGCCAGGTTGTCGCTTGGGTGGGCGGGTTCTTTTGACAGGTAGGTATCGTTAAAATCCAAGTAGCGAATAAGCAGCCCATTGACGAACGTTGCCCAATCGATGGAAGACTTTCCGCCACCGATCATGCTCAATCCAGGCAGGCCTGAAAATTTGAGAGCAGCCTTCTTGGCCACAGCATATGCATCCGACGGAAACGCACCCACCGCGGTGGCAAAAGAATCGATAAAGCGGCGCTTGGCTTCATGAATCACAGGCTGCGGAATCGCGTCGAATTGCAATCGACAGGCATATTGAGCAAAGCGCTGTGCCAGACTGATGGGGGACATTGTTGGACTCACTTTCGATAATCGAAGTTGATTCAAAGCTTCTCGAAGTTGGCTATGGTCAAGAGCTGTTTTACAGATTCCCACTCAACCGTGAAGCTCATCCGTCAAGCGGTTCCGTTTTAGGCATCGGGATATTACAGATAGAGTTCGCACCAGGGGGTTGCCAAGACTCCCCTCGTCCGGCTAAACTTTGCTCACAGCTTGAATTCATAGAATACACCTAGTCATCATTGCTCTACTATTCGGGAGACTCTTGTGCCAGACTCATCGGCTTATTCGCCCCTTGCACTGTATGATGAATCGCCTGTCTTTCGCATGGCTCGTGAGCAGCTCATTAAAGTAGGTGAGGCTCGTGGCTCGCGGGTTGATCCCGGCGTACTCGAGCGATTGAGCTTGCCCAAGCGCGCCGTCGTCACCAGCATTCCCGTTGCCATGGAAAATGGCACCACGCACGTTTTCCAAGGTTACCGCGTTCAGCACAGCTTGACGAGCGGCCCCGCCAAAGGTGGCTTGCGCTACCACCCTGATGTGGAAATTGGCGAAGTCGCAGCACTGGCCATGTGGATGAGCTGGAAATGCGGTCTGCTTGGTTTGCCTTTTGGCGGCGGGAAAGGTGGCATTGCCTGCGATCCTTTCCGCCTGAGCCGCAAGGAAAAAGAACGGTTAACGCGCCGCTTTACGGAAGAGTTGTTGCCCTTTATTGGGCCGCGGGTGGATGTGATGGCCCCGGACGTTGGCACCGATGAGCAAACCATGGCTTGGATCATGGATACCTACAGCATGAGTATCGGCCATGCCTGCCCCGAAATCGTTACGGGCAAGCCCGTTGAGCTTGGCGGCTGCTTGGGCCGACGTGAAGCCACCGGTCAGGGGGTTACGCACTGCATCGTGCAAGCGCTGCACGAACTCCAGATCGATCCAACCAAATCCACCGCGGTTGTGCAAGGATTTGGCAACGTCGGCTCCGTTACTTGTCAAGAATTGGTCAAACGAGGCGTTAAAATCCTCGGCACGGGTGATGCCCATGGCTCAATTCACAATCCAAATGGTTTGGACATCGAGGCACTGATTCGCCATGTGTATGTGGAAAAGAAAAAGCTCCACGAATTCCCCGGTGGAACCAGCATCAGGAACCAAGACCTTCTCTTGATTCCTTGCACCGTCCTCGTACCCGCCGCATTAGAGCGAGCGATCACCAAGGACAATGCAGGCCAGATTCAATGCAAGATCGTCGCCGAGGGAGCGAATGGACCGACGACTCCAGAAGCCGATGATATCCTGGACGCTCGTGACATCTTTGTTATCCCAGACATTCTTTGCAACGCTGGCGGGGTCACCGTCTCCTATTTCGAATGGGTGCAGGATCTTCAGCAACTGTTCTGGACCGAGAAGGATGTTCAATCACGACTTGAAAAAATGATGGTCGATGCCTATAAGCGTGTACGCAATTTAGCCAAGGAACGCGAATTCAAGAACAACCGTCTTGCGGCCTTAACCCTTGGCGTGGAAAAAGTCGCCAAGGAGAAAGAGTTGCGCGGTTTATATCCTTAAGTCAGCCCTTCGATTATCGTGAATAAAAAAAAGCCAACCCGTTTATGCCGGGTTGGCTTTTGCCATTTGACCATCTGGCACTTGTTCAAATATCCTGAGCTTTCATGCGTCTTTCTTCGGCGATGCGATAGACCCGCGCGACATTGATGCTGTTGATGCCGATAACCAGGCAACCAATCAAGCCGGCTAAGCCCAGTCCATACCAAATGGCGTAGGGCTGCTCCGCAAAATACGCAACCACCGCGGCCATGAGCAGCACCACGGAACCGATCAGAAGAGCAATCGTAAGCCCTACCACCAGTTGCTTGGCTTGACCGCGCGGCCCCAACAAACCCAGCATTGTGCCCCATATACCTGCCATGACCCCTAACAAGGTGCCAGGCAACCAACTGTACGATGGGTTAAACCATGGTTCAGCCATCGGATTTGCTCCCTTTCCGCCCTGCACGATGCAGTGCTAATAACTCTTTGGCCACAGATAACGATAAGGATCCATCTGAGATCAATAACTTCAGCCGGCGTTCAAAAGGGTCGTTGATTTTCTGATCTTCCACGACCTTGACTTTGTCAATCAACCGATCCAATCGAGCACGCACGGTGGGGTAGGAAACACCATATTGCTCTGCCATTTCTTTCAACGACCCGGACGCCAGCAGGAAGCGCTTGAGGAATTGCATATCCTCATCATCCATGCAATCCAGCCAGCTTGGCCATTCGCGTGCGTTCATGAACATCCATCATGCGACCAGCGGCGACCTCAATATTATTGATTCATACTTCAATAATTCTAATATACATATTATTGAAGTCAAGTTTAATTTTATTAAATATGGGCGTGGCCTAAGAGTGAGTGTTCAGCAGCTGCTTTTTGAGCTGACCCAGTGGTCCTAAATCCAAAACACGACCGTGGACAATCGCATGACAATGGAATGAACTGAAGGATTTTTGCTTCAACACATTGATGCCGCTGGCGTCCTCGGATTGTGCAGGCAAGATCAGCACATGTTCATTCGCTAAATAACATGGTATCCGCCTGCCATTTGGTCCTGAGCGCAAAACGGGGTGATAATGCCCAACGATGGTAAATCCGGCTTTTTGATCCTGTATTTCATGCCGTATGCAAACGTCGTTCAACATCATGCTGTCCGTCAAGCGCGTAACCCCCTTCAGCTCGTTCAAACCTTGATCATGGTTGCCTTCCACAAGGATCATTTCCAAACTTCGCTTGTGGCAATAATGGACAAAACTCGTGGCAGCGTTATGCCCGGAAAGCCCCCGTTCAACCATGTCGCCCGCAATGACCAAGCGACGAATGCGATATTGATCAATGATTTGCTGCAGTCTGTGGCGGATTGCATCCTCGGGCCAAAGGGGAACGGCTTCGCCTAAAGCTTGACGCTGTGCCGCATACCCCAAGTGCAAATCAGCCATAACAGCCGTGGCTGTCGCTGCATGGACAACCGCGCGATAAGGAGTGAGCACCCATCCATCAGGAAGCGGCATGGATCACCGTTTGTTGTTGGTGCAGATGCAATAAGGTAGCTTCCAATGAGGCAGACGCTTGTGACAACCCGTCTTCGTCAAACCAGCTTCGCACCAATGGCGAAGGTTTATTCAGCCAACGCTGCCGAATCACGCGGCGCTGAAGCCGCTGCAACCACTCCAATACGGCCTGTGTGGCGAACATTTGATCGCGTACTTCCAAAACTGCTTGCCGAACAAGCGGAAACTCGGGCTGAACGAATTGCAGCCAACGCAAAAGGCGATCACCACTCCATTGCGAGCCACCCACACGTGGTCTTGGCCCTGTGGGGTTTTTCAGCAACATCAATCCGTTGCGAGCCACTTGGTCGAAATGTGTTCTCAGAGCTGTATGTTGCTTGATCACTCTCAACACATCCTTGTCCCAATGCTGAGCCTGGAGCAGCGTGCGCCAGCGTTCCGGTGTGACCTCTACCGTGCTTGCAGTGCGTAGAATCACCATCAAGCTTCCGGGAAGGACAATGCCATCCATGCGATTGGTCAAACGCCAACTTACGACTCGTCCGACGGCATCCGCTGGTGCTTTGGACAATGGCAGGTGCAGTGCATGCCAAAGTGTTTCGCCGCATTGGGACGGCCAACTTTCGATCAACAAGTCGTCTTGTGGGATTTCGCTTTCTTTAATTTGTTCGGCAAGCTGTGCAAGCAGCTGCTTCGCAATTGGCTCGGGCAAATGAAGTTCGGTCATGGTTTGTTGGAGCGCATGCTGCCAGCCTTCTTGCAATGACTCCGCTAAGATGTTGCGTAAATGCCACCATCGTTCAGCCAAGGTGTTAGGCAAAAGAGAAAAACCGCCTTGCCATCTTGGGAAGCGTGGTACGCCGATGGCAGGAACAACGACTAATTGCCCAGCGTGCCGACTACGCAATTCATAGTTTTGTGCCCCCAGAGAGAAGCGATCGCCAACATCCAGTTTGTCAGCATAGATACTGTTGAGTTGACCAACAGGAGCGCCGTCGGGAAGACGGCAAAGGCACGTCGATTCACTTTGTATCGAGCCTGCATTTTGCCTATAAATTCGAGTCATACGCTCACTTGCGACTTTGAAGCCGTTGCGATCGAAGCGCAAGCGCGGGGGATATTCATCTGCATTTCGGCCTCCTGTCAGAAAAGTCAAGCAACTCGTAAGTTCTGCGATGGTCAATTCACGATAAGGATAAGTCTGCCGAAGCAACTGCAACGCAGCCGGCGCAGTAAATGTTTGCTCAATGCCCAAAGCCATGAGTTGTTGACACAAAACATCGAGAGGCTTATTTGGTATTTCAACCGGTTCAAGCCAAGCTTGTTGGCCGGCATCCCGCGTTGTGACCGCCTCCCATAATTCCTCTTGATTGGTGGTGATGATCACCCCACGCCGGATGCCGTCAGGTCGATGGCTCGCACGCCCCAACCGCTGCAACAGCCTTGCGGCGCCACCCGGCGGCCTGATCATCATCACTTGATCGACATGTCCTAAATCGACGCCTAGTTCCAGGCTCGGACTGCATATGACCAGTCGCAATTGTCCTGATTGGATGCGTTGTTCAACCGACGATCGAATAGTTTGAGCCAGGGCTCCATGATGGACAGCGATGCTATCGGCATGATCCGGACATTGTCGTTTAAGGTACCAGGCCAGGCGTTCGGCAACGGAGCGGGCATCGCAAAAGAGTAAAGTGGTTCCGTTTGTCTCAAGCGTCGGCTTGAGGTATGGGAACAAACTGATCAAGAACTGACCTTCCTGTGCAGCAGCTGCAACATGCAAGATGTTCAGTTCCCATGGTCGGTCGTCTGGCAGCACCACTTGCTCGACCGACCGATGCATCCCCCCAAGCCAGTTCGCGACGACATTGCGCGGCGAACACGTGGCAGACAATCCTATTCTTTGAATGGAATGAGATACGATCGCTTCGAGCCGCTCCAACGCCACCGTCAATTCAACTCCTCGTTTCGTGGGTGCTAAAGCGTGGACTTCATCGACAATGACGGCCTTGATGTCCGTCAGGATGGCGCGGCTGGCAGGATGGGCTAACATCAAAGACAAACTTTCGGGCGTTGTGATGAGCCAGTCAGGCGGCTTCTTTCGAAGATCATGCCTTGAGGAGCGTGGCGTATCACCCGTGCGGCATCCGGTCACAGGCCAGGTACGCGTTGGATCCATTCGCTGAAGCTCGGCACGGTACCTTTCAAGCTTGATAAACAAGTCATGACAAAGGGCTTTCAGCGGGGAGATGATCAGACCCTGGATTGTACGTTGCGCACGGTCATCATGGGTTGGGTTGCAATGCAAGCGCTGCCATAAAGGGATGAGAGCAGCCAGGGTTTTGCCAGTGCCAGTGGGCGCAGCGATGAGCACATGGTCGCCCCGCAGCACTATGGGCCAAGCTAATTGTTGAGTTTGGGTTAACTGGGGCCACTGCTGCTGGAACCATTGCAACAAAATAGGGTCGATCCTCGAGCGCCAACTTTCGAAAGAAGGCTTCAAAGGCTGCACATCGGCTTCCTTGCGTCGCATGCGGTCAACCCATGAATGTTGGGCAAAAGGACGAGTTTAACGTTGGTTTCTTGGTTTCACCGCACGCACGTCGGGTCCTGTATATCGAGCACGTGGTCTAATCAGCCGATTGTTGTCCAATTGCTCGATGACATGAGCACTCCAACCGGTGACACGACTCATCACAAAGATAGGCGTGTACAATACGGTGTCCAAGTTTAATGCATGATATAATCGGGCTGATGGCCAATCCAGATTCGGGAACAAATTCTTTTCCTTGGCGATGATGGCCTCCATTTTCTCTGCCATTACTTCCCATTTTTGCGTGCCGGTTTTGGCCGCATAGGTTTCCATGAATTTTTTGACGATGGCAGCACGAACATCGCCGGTCTTGTAGACGCGGTGACCAAATCCCATGACCCGTTCCTTGCGGGCAAAAGCATCTTTCAGCCATGGCTCTACTTGATCGACCGAACCAACGGCCCTCAGAACATCCATCACTTTTTCGTTCGCACCACCATGCAACGGCCCTTTTAATGCCCCGACGGCCCCGACGATGGACGAATGCAGGTCGGACATCGTCGAACAAATCACCCGGGCAGTAAATGTGGAAGCGTTGAACTCATGCTCAGCATAAAGAATCAACGAGATATCGAACGCTCGTTCATCTTCTGGAGATGGAGGTGTGCCGCGCACCATGTTCAGGAAATTGCCCGATAGCGACAGATCATTTCGTGAAGAAACCATCGGCTTGCCAATCGACAGGCGATAAAAATAAGCAATGGCCAAGCAGATCTGTGAAATCAACCGCTCAGCTTTGCGGATATTGGCTTCATGGCTATTATCCGCGGTATCCGGGTCGAAATGAGCGAGTATGCTAATAACCGTTCGAATGACATCCATTTGATTTGCGTGGACAGGTAACTTGCTCAACGTTTCCATAACGACTGTTGGAAGCGTTCGAGCTTGAATTAAGCGGTCGCAAAAGATACGGTATTCGCTCTGGTTTGGCAATTCTCCGTGCAGCAGCAAATAAGCGACCTCTTCAAATGAACAATGCTCAACCAATTCGCCAATGGGATAGCCACGATAGCGAAGCCCGCCGCTCACGGTTGAAATGGCCGTTTCACCAGCCACGACGCCTTCAAGGCCAGGTGAATAAACTTCTGTCGTTGTGGCGCTGCTCATGAATCTGTCCCTTCTTTTGTCCATTTACCGCCGAAATACGCTCGATCCCGCTCTTCATAACCACGATAACCCAGTAAATCGTAGAGCTCTTGCCTGGTCAACATTTCTGGAAGTACTTGACTTTGCTGTCCATCGCGTTTAAGTGCAAGCAGCAACTTCTCGCCTGCCCGCATGGCCATGCGAAAAGTGGAGACGGGATAGATCACAATCCGATAATTCCACTGGGCTAGTTCCTGAAAGGGGATCAATGGCCCCTGACCAAATTCGGTCATATTAGCCAGAAGCGGACCGCGACATTGCTTGCCAAATGTTTGAAATTCCTCTTTGCTTTTCAGGGCTTCAACAAAGATGACATCCGCCCCCGCTTGCAAATAGGCATTCGCTCGATCTAATGCCTCTTCCATACCGGTGACGCCGCGGGCATCGGTTCGGGCAATGATGATGAAGTTTGGATCGCGGCGAGCGGCACAGGCGGCGCGAATTTTGGCTTCCATAGCTGCGGTGGTGACAAGTCGCTTGCCCGATAAATGGCCGCAACGTTTTGGCATTTCCTGATCTTCCAGATGCAGGCCAGCGGCACCTGCTTTTTCATAATCACGCACTGTTCGTTCGACATTCAAGGCTTCGCCAAATCCCGTATCAGCATCGGCAATGAGCGGCAATGACGACGCGTCGGTAATCTGTTTGATGGCGTGGGTAAATTCGTTCAGAGTAATTAAACCGACATCAGGCAGGCCATAACTTGCGGACAAGGCAGCGCCTGACAAGTAGAGGGCTTGAAAGCCCATCTGCTCGGCCATGCGCGCCAATAGGCCATTAAATACACCGGGCGCCATAACGGGCTCTTTGGCCATGATTGCCCGCAGTCGAGCACCAGGAGCAGCATTCACAACTTTGTCCTCCATAGTCGGAGTTAATGTACTCCGCTGTGGGCGGAATTGCTACCTCGAAAACAGCTAATCTTGGAAGGCTAACGCTGCCCGTTCACATGATGATGCCTGTATTTTTGCTAAGTTGGGTTATGCCACCATTTCAACACTGTTTGTGACATCGCAGGGTCAATTCTTGATGCAATGACAGGGAATTGATTTACAATAAGGCGGATGACATCAGAGAGGGCTAAACGTGCATCACTTGCTCGCCAGCACATTGGGATTATTTTTATATTGGCCAGCCAACCAGCCAGTGTCTGAGCCAATCCAACTCCCTAGGCTGAGTGAAGTAATTCCCCAGCCCGCCAACGTTCGCGGCTGGCGTGTTTGGCCTACGGATGAGCCTCTCTATGGATATGCGCTTGATCGATATGGATATTTGCGGCCGCGAATTGTTCTGGCGCCATATGGTAATGCCTATTATCCATTAACCGGCAAGCCTTATCCGCACATGCCGATACGCACGCAACCTTGAAGATGTACTGGTTCTGTAAAACATAGAGCCAACCTTTGCGGTTGGCTCTTTTCGCTTGGGATGACTATTCGCTTAGCGTGTGAACCCGACGAAGAACTGGAACGTGCGGCGGTCGTCGTAGTCGGTCTTGTTGAGCGGGAAGGCCCAATCCAAGGCGATGGGCAGCGGCCCAAACATGGGTACGACCAAACGCAGCCCAGCACCAACACTCACCCGCACATCCTTGATTTCGACTTTGCTTTCGACCGTGCCGAAATCGCTAAAAACGACCGCGAAAACCTTGTCGTTGGCCATCAAGGGGATTTGGTATTCCACGCTACCCAGAGCCATGAATTGGCCGCCCACTTTGAAGCCATTGATATCCGGACCAACGCCGCGGAAATCGAATCCACGAATCGTATGATTGCCGCCTGCAAAGAATCGGTCGTACACAGGGGTGTGTGATCCGGCAATTCCCAACATGCCGCGCAAAGCCAGGACGTGCCGACCGCTGCCATCCGGACGCTCATACAGAGTGAAGTATTGATTGTCCTCGATCGTAAAGATCGGGTAGTCGTATGAGCCGAAAGCATATTCAAAACCAACTTCGAAGTTATTGCCCTCAGTCGGCCTCAACCAGGAATCCCGTGAATCACGAATGATAGACATCTTTGGTGCATAGACTTGATTATTGCCTAACACACTCAAATAATCTTCAGGTGCATAGTACGGCACATTCCGAACTTCGACATTTTCCAGCCGGATGCTGGCATTCGCGGACCAGACGGGCGTAAAGCGATGGCCGACGGAAATGCGGCCGCCATAACGTCGTTCATCGTATTCGTTAAATCGACGGGTCGTGTAATAGGCAGAAGTCCCCAAGCTGTAGGATGAATCGAACAGATAGGGTTCCCGCCAACTGACGGAGTAACGATTGAAGATTGTTCCAGGAACGGCTTCGGCGCGAAACTCCTGGCCTGCACCGCGAAAGGCACGATTGCTCAGAAAATCGTCGATGCTGGTTGGTATCCGCGTAATATCGAAATTGCGTTCATTGAGCACGACACTGCCTGTCAAACCAGCATCCGAATTAATACCGAAACCAAAATTCACTTGACCTGTTCGGTCCTCCTGCACTTCTACCAAAACATCCTTGAACGGTGATGGTCCATCTGGATCAAGTACCGTGACCGTCGGCGCAATGCCATTTTCTGGTTCCACTTTGAAGATGCCCAACCGCCGTAAATTGGCTTCGCTGGCACGCATGGCTGGGACGCTCAGAAGCTGACCTGGGAAAAAGAGCAACTGACGGCGTATGACATTTTCCCGCGTCACCGAGTTGCCTATGATTTTAATCTCGCCCACCGATGCTGGCTGTCCCGGGGTTTCATTCACTTGATAAACCAGGGAAACTTCCGGGCTGTTTTCTTCGAAATTGACGACGGGTCGAACAAACGTGTTGATCTCGCCCTTGGAGCCATACAAATCTTGCATGGTTTTTGAGCTACTTTGCACTTCTTGTTGCTTATAAAAAGTGCCCGTTTTTACCTGGTTGTAAGCCAACAGCATATCATTGTCGAGTTTCTTATTACCTTCGACGCGGACATCGCGAACCAGAAAACGTTGACCTTCGTCGATGACGAACACCACATCCACCGTTTCGTAACCCGGATTCCATTTCACTTCACGGCGAATGCGCACATCAAAAAACCCGAAACTGCGATAGTATTCGGTCAATTTGATGACATCATGTTCCAGCATGGCTGGATTATATTGTCCACCAAATAGTCCTAGTATGCGCGATTCTGATTCGATTTGGGTTTTGAGTCGCGCCCCGGTTACAAACTTGTTGCCTTGAAACTCGATGCCACGCACGCGAACAACGGGACCTTCCGTCACACGGAAGACCACATTCATATCTTCGTCTTTATCACCTTCAACCAACGAGACGCGTGCAAACAGATATCCTTTGGACTGATACATCCGTTCTAACGACGTCACCGCCCTGCGATTAGCAGCCACGGACATAGGGAAGCCTTTACGCAATCCCGTGGCTTGTTCGACTTCATCGCGGCTCAGATGCTTGAATCCTTCATACCGTACTTCTTTTATGGTTGCCCGCTCCACCACCCGAAATTCGACTATGACGCCATCTTTTTCTTGATGGGTTTCGACGGTTACGCCCATGACATATCGTTGAGTGGAATCTAATCGTTTGGTGTCTTCTAGGACAAAGCGTTGGCTGTAGGGCCTGCCTTTGCGCGTTTTTAACTCATTCAATACAGCAGCTTCGGGATAGCGTCGGGCTCCGATGATGCGAACATCTAAGACCGTTGGCCCTTCTTCGGGTGGAGGCAATTGACCCCAAGCCGGCGTCCAATGGATCATGAAACCCATCAACATCACAATGAGCCACATGGGCAACTGCCATCCAGTGCCGCGAAAGTCAGCTTTCCAGCGTTTGCCTGTCATGCGTTGCTTCCCGCTTGCTTTGTTTTCCCGAACACGTTGCTCAGGTCCCGTTTACAATGGACGGGCAGAGGCGGTGGAAATAGCCCAAGCGGCTATGGGTGTCAAGGGCAACGCAACTAAACTGGCCATTCTTCAGTTTTTTTCCATATTTTCTCTCAGCTACTTTCTGCCACCATACGTTCGTCTCGAGCTTTTGTTGGATATTGAGTGCGCGAATTCGTGACTTCCATGGTTTGATAGCTTTTTTTTGACAAAACAACCCAAACTGCCAAGCCAGCAACGTTGCCATGCCTAGGTCAACTTTCTGGCTCGGAGCGTACCTTGCTTGCCCGTCGCATTTTAATTGCATCAATGCAAGCGAGAGATTATCTATGATAGGGTAGTTTCTCTATTGCCAAAGAACTGCCCGCTTTGCCTGCACGGTACCAGCCTCATGCAATGGCCGCTCCCTCGTTAAGGAATGCACCCTGTGAAGATGCGAGTGGTATTGGTTTCAGTCATTATGCTCATTTCAACACAGTTGCTTCTGTGCACGGAAGTTCAGGATAAGTTGAACCCGGCTTGGGTTAGCTACCCAGGTTCGCCCGGCCCTGGCCAAGGTAAACACATCGTGTTGATGAGTGGAGACGAAGAGTATCGTTCCGAAGAAACCATGCCTCAACTTGGCAAAATCCTCTCCCGGCATCATGGCTTTCGGTGCACGGTACTCTTCGCCATTAATCCCGAAACTGGCGAAATCAATCCAAATGAGCAAAAAAACATCCCTGGTCTTGAAGCGTTACAGACCGCGGATCTGATGGTTATTTTCACGCGCTTTCGCGATTTGCCCGATGTGCAAATGAAGCACATCCATGACTATCTGCAATCGGGCAAGCCAGTCGTTGGCCTGAGAACAGCCACGCATGCGTTTCAACTCAATCAGTCCAAGACCTATGCTCAATATGACTGGAGAAGCAAGGAACATCCCGGCGGATTTGGGCGAAATGTCTTGGGAGAAACTTGGATCAGCCACCATGGCCAGCATGGCCAGCAAAGCACTCGTGGTTTGCATGCTCCTGGCCAGGCGAATCACCCGATATTGCGCGGCATCCATGATGGCGCTGTCTGGGGGCCTACGGATGTCTATGGCGTGCGTTTACCTATGTTGCCGGACTGCACGCCGCTGTTGTTAGGGCAGGTTTTACAAGGCATGCACCAGGATGATCCCCCTTTGGCGGGCCCTAAGAATCAACCCATGATGCCCATCGCCTGGATCAAAACACAAGACAGCAATCCACGCCATCCCAAACGAGTTTTCACAACAACCATGGGTGCTTCGCAAGACTTCCAGAATGAAGGCTTGCGACGCTTGCTCGTCAATGCCTGCTACTGGTGTTTAGAAATGGAAGCACAGATCGATGGTAAAGCCAAGGTAGAGATCGTCGGATCATTCAAGCCTAGCAGCTTTTCCTTTGGCGGTTTTCGCAAAGGTGTGTACCCGAAAGATCATGACCTCAAGTGACACCGACATCGACCATCGACTGCCAGACCAACCATGATTCCCAACGGAGTTTCATCCATGCGACGCAGGATGTCTTGGCTGTTTGTTATCGCAGCTTGCCTTGCCCTAACAACGATTTGGCTAGCGGGTTCCGCTTCAAGCGCCATCGATGCGCCAGCCAAGAGCACGCATGCCGTCGCCTTTGAATTCAAAGTTGACGACCATCTATGCATTCTGGGCAATACCCTGGCTGATCGCATGCAGCATTTTGGCTGGCTGGAAACGAGACTACATCTTGGCTTGCCCAAGCACCAACTGGTCGTTCGCCACCTTGGGTTTTCTGGAGATGAAATTCAGACGCGGCTTCGCTCGGCGGACTTTGGCAGTCCCGAGGAATGGTTACGGCGTTGTCAGGCCACCGTCATCTTTGCCTTTTTCGGCTACAATGAATCATTTGCAGGGCTTGAAGGCTTAGCAGATTTCAAAACGCAACTGAAACGTTGGATCACCAACACCCAGCAGCAAAAGTATGATGGGAAAAATACTCCGCGGCTTGTACTCTTTTCGCCCATCGCTCATGAAGACTTGCACAACCCCTTGCTTCCCGATGGCAAAGCGAATAATGAGCGCTTAGAACTTTACACACAAGCCATGGCAGAGGTGGCTGCACAATCAAACATCCCCTTTATTGATTTGTTTCACCCCACTCTGTCCCTTTACGCACAATCCAAGTCACCGTTAACGATTAACGGTATTCACCTCAATGAAGCCGGCGACCATGCATTGGCGCAAATCATCGAGCGGTCCTTATTAAGCAAGCCGGTTGAACTCAATTTCTCGAATGAATTCACAGAAAAGGTTCGGCAAGCCGTCCTGGAGAAAAATCACTATTGGTTTAACCGCTACCGAACGGTCGATGGATATTCCATTTACGGAGGACGGGCAGATTTGCGTTTTGTCAAAGGGCAAACCAATCGTGAAGTCATGCAGCGCGAAATGGAAGTGCTCGATGTGATGACTTCGAACCGTGACCGTGCTATCTGGTCCTTGTTGCAAAAGCAACCGTATTCGATTAAAGACAACAATCTCCCTCCATTCATACCTGTCATCACCAATAAGCCAGGCCCTTTGCCCGATGGCAAGCACCTATTTCTCAGCGGCCCAGCGTCGATTGAGAAGATGACCGTATCCCCACCCTTGAAGGTTAACCTCTTTGCTTCCGAGGAAATGTTCCCGGAACTCGTCAACCCCGTGCAAATGGCGTGGGATAGTAAAGGAAGATTATGGGTCGCTGTTTGGCCAACTTATCCGCATTGGAAGCCTACTGAACCCATGAACGATAAGATATTGATCCTGGAAGACACCAATGGCGACGGCCAAGCGGACAAATGCACGACATTCGCCGATCATCTGCACAACCCTACTGGTTTTGAATTCGTCCCGGGCGGCGTATTGGTGGCCCAAGCACCTGATCTCCTACTGCTCAAAGACCCCAGCGGAACGGGTAAAGCCACGGTGCGTGAGCGGCTCGTTCATGGCATCGATTCAGCCGATACCCATCATACTTCCAACAGTTTTGTTCTCGACCCGATGGGTTCGGTGTACTTTCAAGAAGGCACTTTCCACCATACGCAAGTGGAATCACCGTATGGCCCGCCGCGGCGTTGCGTGAATGCCGGTGTCTTTCGCTACGACCCCCGAAAAATGAAGTTCGATATCTACATTACGTTCGGCTTTGCCAACCCGCATGGACATGTCTTCGACCGCTGGGGTCAGGATATCGTCATCGATGGCACGGGTTCGAATCCCTATCACGCCGCTTTGTTTTCAGGCTACCTGCCCTACCCGCAAAAGCACAAGCAACCGCCGCAAATTTACCAGCCGCGAACCCGCCCTTGTCCGGGGATTGAAATCCTGTCCAGCCAACATTTTCCTCCCGATATGCAAGGTGACTTGCTCGTCGCCAACGTCATTGGCATGCAAGGCATTTTGCGTTATAAGCTGATCGACGACGGAGGCAGTTTCAAAGGACTAGAAGCCCAACCCTTGCTTTCTTCCTCGGACCCGAATTTCAGACCCTCCGATTTGAAAATGGGGCCGGATGGGGCGTTGTACTTCCTGGACTGGCACAATCCCATTATTGGCCACATGCAACACAATCTTCGCGATCCAAGTCGCGATCGCGAACATGGCCGCATTTATCGGGTAACTTATCAGGGACGCCCCTTATCAAAACCTGCCAGCATCGCCGGTCAGCCGATCCCAGCCCTCTTGGACTTATTGAAACATTCAGAAGATCGCGTCCGTTATCGTACACGCCTGGAACTCGCCGGGAGGGATACCGACCAAGTGATGGCAGGTATTCAAAATTGGCTAGCACAATTGGACCGAAATGATCCCCAATATGAACATCATCTGCTTGAAGCATTATGGGTACAGCAGAATCACCATCAGCTTCAAACAGATTTGTTGAAACGCGTCTTGCAATCACCCGACTTTCGCGCACGTGCTGCAGCGGTCCGCATTTTAAGCTTTCAGGTAGACGAACTGCCAGAGTCACTAGCGCTGGTTATGCAAGCCGCGACCGACGCACACCCCAGAGTGCGATTGGAAGCCGTGCGTGCTGCAAGTTTTTTCACTCGCCCCGAAGCGATCGAGATTGTCCTGCTCGCGCGGACGATGCCGTCTGATCCGTATGTTGCCTTTGTCGATCAAGAATCATTGCGTGTTTTGGCGCCGTTGTTTCACCAAGCCATTGCAACGAATAAACCCGTTCTCTTCAGCACGGATATCGGCAAGCAATATCTCCTGCAAAATCTCAGTGTTGCCCGATTGCTGTCTATGGAACGTACGCGTTCCGTGTGCCACGAATTGCTCTTTCGGCCAGGTGTGTTAGAAGCTGATCGCCGAAACATTTTGAAAACGTTAGCCCGCTTTGACAATGCAGACGAACTCGCCGTTTTGCTCGCGGCCATTCGGGCCATCGACAATGGCAAGGAACAACGCGACGAAACCGTGCTTCTTGACCTGCTTCGCTTATGGCAAGGGCGATCGCCCGAAGAGTTAAAAGCCATTCGACCCGAGTTAGAAGCCTTGACCTTGAATGCCCATAAACCGGCCACACGGCAAATAGGATACTTGACGCTAATCACTGTCGACCAATCGGCAGAAAAGGCTTGGCAGTTAGCCTGCCGATCCGTTCCTCATTTGCAGGATTTCTTAAATGCCGTTCCTATGATCTCAGACCTGAACCTACGAACGGCTCTGTACCCCCGCATCTCGCAATTGCTGGAGGAACTTCCAGACCCGTTACAAAAAATGAAGGACCGCCCGACGCTAATGGGTCGATTTGTCCGCATTGAATTGCCTGGTCCACGCCGGATTTTAACCCTTGCCGAAGTGGAAGTTTATTGCCGAGGAGTGAATATTGCCAGACACGGCAAGGCCAGTCAGATCAATACGGCCTTTGGCGGGGCGCCTGAACGTGCCATCGATGGCAATCGCAGCGGCGTCTACGGCCAAGGCGGCCAAACGCACACGCAGGAAAACATTGCCAACCCTTGGTGGGAAGTCGACCTCGGAGCGGACGAGCCGATCGAATCCATCGTCGTGTATAACCGCACCGAAGGCAACTTTGCCCAGCGACTTAATCCTTTCACGATCAAAATTCTCAACGATCGGAGAGAAGTGATTTGGGAAAAGAACAACCTCCCTGCCCCCAAAGCATCGGCTACCTACCCGGTGCAAGCGGTACCAGCATTGCACTTAGTGCGGCACGCCGCCATGTCCGCACTGGTTTCTGTGCGCGGCAAGGAACAGGAAACGTTTCGCCTTTTGCAAAAGTTCATCGCCAATCCACTGGATCAAGCAGCAGCGGTTCAATCTTTGCAACGGCTGCCGCAAACCACCTGGCCTGGGGATGAGGCTCCTAAACTGCTGAACGAATTACTGGCAGCCATTCGCAAGCTTCCAGAGTCCAGCCGAACGAGCGATGCTGCTTTAAGCTTGATCGAACTGGCTGAGTCCCTCACCACCTTGCTTCCTGCCGATCAAGCAACGCAAAAACGAGCAGAACTGCGTGCCATGAGTGTCCGCATATTACGCATCGGCACCCTGCCCGAACGCATGACTTATGACAAAGAAGTTCTGGTCATTGAAGCTGGTAAGCCGGTGGAGTTCATTTTCGAAAATCACGATTTCATGCCCCATAACCTGGTCATCGTGCAGCCCGGTTCGTTAGAAAAAGTCGGCATGACCGCCGAGGCCACGGCCCAAGACCCTTCTGCTTCGTCTCGCCATTACGTTCCGCTTTTGCCTGAAATCCTGTTGTCCAGCAAGTTGCTTCAATCAGGCGAAAAAGAGAAATTGCCTTTTGTGGCTCCCTCGAAACCAGGCGTCTACCCTTACGTTTGCACTTACCCCGGCCATTGGCGCCGAATGTTCGGTGCCTTGTACGTGGTTCAAGATTTGGATGCGTACCTGCGAAACGCTGAGTCATATCTCGCCAAGCATCCAGTCACCATTCTCGATGAGTTGCTTAAGGATCGTCGGCCTCGCACGGAATGGCGACTTGAAGATTTGATCCTTTCCGTGAATCGGATGGAGCATGGCCAATCGTTCAACCATGGCAAACAATTATTTCAAGTTGCAGGCTGTATTGCGTGTCATCGCATGGAAGGCATCGGCCAAGAGTTTGGACCTGATTTGTTGAAGTTGGACCCGAAATGGGAGCCGGGTGACATATTGAAGCACATCATCGACCCCTCCGCCAAAATCGACGAGAAATACCAAGTGCACATTTTGCAACTGAGTTCAGGCAAGCAGCTCACGGGAATGATTCTGGAGGAAACGAATGATTCCATCAAACTCATTGAAAACCCGCAAGTGAAGGCAGAGCCGATCATCATCAAGAAGGCAGATATAGAAGCACGCAAGCTATCCCCACATTCCCTGATGCCTAAGGGATTACTCGATACTTTGAATCGTGATGAGATTCTGGATTTGATTGCCTACCTCGCTAGCCGAGGCAACACGAAGCATCCGCTGTTCCAAGCCGAAATCGGCAAAGGGCATCAACACAACCGTTAGCTATTAAAGCATGGCGTTCGCTGCAACCGCCACCTCATGTTCGGATGATGTCCGTCATGGAACCGTGGCTGTGCCAATACCAATAGTGATCGGCAGCCTGGGGCTGCCGATGCGTGGGCCAGTCATTGTCTTTACGCTGCTAAATCAGCTTGCCAACTTTTGCCACCAAGTCGGCCGTACGGCAGCTATAGCCCCATTCGTTATCGTACCAGCCAAGAACCTTGGCCATGTTGCCTTTGCCTTTGGGGAATATCATGGTTGACTTGGCGTCGAAAATGCAGCTATGCGCATTGCCCAAAATGTCAGACGAAACCAACGGATCTTCGGAGTATTCCAGAATCCCCTTCAATGGTCCTTGGGCGGCTGCTTTGTAAGCACTGTTAATGGCTTCAACGGTCGTTTCCTGTTTGAGTTCAACCGTCAGATCCGTGATGCTGCCATCCGGAACGGGAACACGCAGGGCCATCCCATCGAACTTGCCATCCAACTGCGGCAGTACTTTGCCAATGGCCTTGGCAGCCCCTGTCGTGCTTGGAATAATGTTGATCGCAGCCGCACGGGCACGCCGCATGTCCTCGTGAATCAGATCGGCCACGCGTTGATCATTGGTATAAGCATGCACGGTCGTCATGGCTCCTTTGATGATTCCGAATTGCTGATCAAGGACCATGGCTAAGGGAGCAAGACAATTGGTCGTGCAACTCGCATTGGAAATGAACGTGTGCTCTTTTTTGAGCATGTGGTCGTTCACCCCAATGACCAGGGTTAAATCTTCGCCTTTGGCTGGCGCCGAAATGATGACTTTCTTGGCGCCCGCTTTGATGTGGTCGGCAAACCCACCTTTGGGGCCTTCCTTATCCGTGAAAAAGCCGGTGGATTCAACAACGACATCCACACCCAAATCTTTCCAAGGAAGTTTGGCAGGCTCCCTTTCCTTCAAAACTTTCAATGGCTTGCCATCGATCAGCAATTCGCCTTCGCCCACCTGAACGTTTTTGCTGAAGCGGCGATGAACGCTATCGTATTTCAACAGGTTGGCCAGGTGCTTAGGATCGGATAAGTCGTTAATGGCAATGACTTGAAACTCATTGGATCGCTCTGCCATGATGCGATAAACCAAGCGACCAATGCGGCCGAAACCATTGATGCCGACGCGAATGGCCATGATGGGGACTCCTCGACGAGAATGGGAACTGTTCGGTCAACTCAACCGGCATAGCCTTTATATGCAGCATGAGGATAGCCGTCGAGCAAGCACGATGGCCGGGGGCGCTCGCACTCAATCAGCAAACCGAGCAGCTTTGTCATCGAAGCTGACCGAAGCAGAACTGGTTGAGCGAATGCGCTTCTCAGCCACTTCTTTTTGCAGTTTGGCAATCAACTCAGCCACAGGCATCGCGCCAACGTCGCCATCGACGCGATCGCGCACCGCTACCGTGCCGCTGTTCGCTTCACGATCCCCGACCACGAGCATGTAAGGGATTTTCTCCAGTTGCGCTTCACGAATTTTGTAGCCTATTTTTTCTGGTCGATAGTCACCTTGGACCCGAAACCCTGCGGTCCGGAGTTCCGTTTCAACCTTTTTGGCATACTCGGTAAATTTCTCACTCACCGGCATCAAGCGGACTTGCTCGGGAGCCAGCCATAGGGGAAATGCTCCTGCGAAATGCTCGATCAAAATGCCGATGAACCGCTCCATCGAACCAAATGGAGCACGATGAATCATGACAGGTCGATGGGGTTGATTGTCCGCACCGATGTACTCCAACCCGAAGCGTTCGGGCAGGTTGTAATCCAACTGCACCGTGCCTAATTGCCATTCCCGGCCGATGCAATCGCGAACCACAAAGTCCACTTTCGGTCCGTAAAAAGCGGCTTCACCTTTCTCAAGCGAGTGGCGCATCCCCACATTCTTGACCGTGTTGATCAAAATAGATTCCGCTCTATCCCAGTTGTCCTTGCTGCCGATGTACTTGTCGCTTTCCGGGTCACGCAGACTCACGCGGACGCGATAATCCTCGAGCCCCAAACTTTTGAGAACGAGGATCACCAGATCCAAGTTATTGATGAATTCAGGTTCAACCTGTTCAGGGGTGACGAATAAGTGAGCATCGTCTTGAGTGAAGCCACGCACCCGAGTCATGCCCGATAATTCGCCGGTCTGCTCGAAGCGATACACGGTGCCAAACTCAGCTAACCGGACGGGCAAGTCTCGATAACTATGCTGAGTGGCTTTATAAATCTGAATGTGATGCGGGCAATTCATCGGCTTTACGAGGTACCCTTCTTGCGACTCCAGCCATTGGCGCAAAAAGCTCTTCTTCCCTGCTTGATCCGGAGATGCAGTGTATGCATTCACATCCATTGCCATCGATCGGGCCAAATCGAGATAGGCTTTTTCTTGAGCGGCAGTGAGGTTGCCGGTCTCCATTGCGTTGAGCCATGAGTCGGCGATCTGCCCAAACGGGTGCAAGAACAGTGGAGGATATTGGGCATCGCGATAGTAGGGAAAGTGACCGCTGGTTCGGTAGAGGTCTAACTTGCCAATGTGCGGAGTATAGACGGGTGCATAGCCTCGTTTAACCAGTTCATCGCGGATAAAATTCTCGAGAAGCCCCCTGATGACTGCTCCTTTGGGCATCCATAATATCAATCCGCTGCCGACCGACTGACTGATACTGAACAGCTTCAGCTGTTTGCCTAAAAGGCGGTGATCGCGCTTCTTTGCTTCTTCAACTTGAGCGAGGTAGGCGTCGAGGTCTTTTTTACTGAAAAAGGCAGTGCCATAGAGGCGTTGTAATTGCTGACGATTGGCATCATTTTTCCAGTAAGCACCGGCGATGCTCAGCACTTTCCAGGCGCCAATCTTGCCTGCATTTGGAATGTGAGGCCCACGACACAAATCAACGAATTCGCCTTGTCGATAAAAGCTCAGAGTGGAATGCTCTTGAAGACCTTCACGAATGTGCTCGACTTTAAGGGTTTGCTTCAAGTCCTGACAGAGTTGTGCTGCTTCCGCTTTGGGCAATTCAAAGCGTTCAAACGGTTCAGACTCTTTGATGATCTTGCCCATTTCCTCTTCGATTTTCGGGAAATCTTCTTCGCGAATCGGTGGGTCAGAGAGGATGTCGTAATAGAAGCCACTTTCGATGGTGGGTCCAAAAGCCAATTGCACATTAGGGAACAGTCGCATGACAGCACGCGCCATGACGTGCGCGGAGCTGTGCCGCAACACATCGAGTGCTTCTTTGTCTTTCTCGGTCAGGATGCGCAAGGCAATGGGTTCATTGGTCTCGGGAAGCGGTCGATCTAAGTCCTGGATTTGGCCATTGACCACACCGGCGATGGCAGCTTCAGCCAACCGCTTACCGATTGAAAGAGCAACTTGGCGAACGGTGGTATTGGCTGGGAAAGTTTTAGTCGATTGGTCGGGAAGCACGACAGTCAACATGCCAAATTCCTTTCAACAAAAGTGGATCCACCCCTACCTTGAGTGATATCCCGAAGCAAGACACTTCAGCCGTGAAATGTGTTCATGGCAGTTTATTCAAACCCGTCAAAATGGCTTGTTTAACCACGGCTTTGCGATTCTTAAATTCCGTAAGAATGGTAATTAAGCTATGTCTTTGATTGATTTTGTGGGACTTATTATTTGCTCTCGACAAACCAATAGACAAGAGCATGAAAAATGCATGATAACGGCAAGACGCCCTTGTTTTATTGGTGTTTATTACCGATGATTAAGAAGATACGCCCAGCTCTCACAGGGGTCTTCACGATGCAACGCATACGAACATTATGGCTTTGCGGGTGCGTGCTTACTGCTCTCAGCCTGCCAACCCTGACTTTTGCTCAAGGCGGCTTTGGTGGAGGTAGCTCCGGTTTCGGCGGTAGCAGCGGTGGACAGCGCAGCTCAGGGAGCATGGGCAACTCGGGCTTTGGCCAGGGGCAAGGCATGTCCGGTGGCGGTTTCAGCGGCAGTGGCAGCGGCTTTACAGGCAGCAGTTCAAGCTTGCCCCGACCTGGGATTGCAAACCCACTGTCTAACCTTGCCAACCCGATTGGCGTCAGTGGTAATTCGGGTAATTTCGGCGGTATGAATACTGGCTCTTCCGGTTTAGGCGGATCTGGCTTTGGCAGCAATAGTTTTGGCAATACCGGCTTTGGCCAATCGGGCTTCGGTTCAACCGGTCGTGGGACTTCGACAGGCTTCGGCGGCGGATCAACCGGCTTTGGTGGAACAAGCTTTGGCAACACTGGTCGATCAACCACCGGTTTGGGAGGCGGCACCTTCGGCGGTAACACTGGGTTTGGTAGCAACACCGGTTTTGGCGGCAATAACTTCGGCGGCAATACCGGTTTTGGCAACAACCGTGGCTTCAATTCCATGGGTGGCAATAACTTCGGCATGAACAACTTCGGCGGCGGCATGAATAACTTTGGCAACCGGGGCATGAATAACTTCGGCAACCGGGGCATGAATAACTTCGGCAATCGCGGTATGGGTATGTCTGGCATGGGCACGGGGATGAGTGGCATGGGCATGAATAGCAGCATGGGAACATCCGAGCCTGCTTTTGTCATGCTCCCTAACAGGGAAGATTTGCCTGTATCTCCCCTAGCAGTACCCACGGAGTTGTCTACAAGGTTGCAAACGACCTTGCGTACCGCTCCCACCCTGCAGCGCATCAGCAATTTGAATATCACCGTCAATGGTGATACCGTCATTTTGAACGGTATTTCGACCTCGGAGAACGAACGTCAGGTTGCTGAGATGATGATTCGAATGGAACCTGGCATTTATAATGTTAAAAACTTGATTGAAGTCGTTAGCGCACCGCCTTCACCGAATGGCGCCAACACCGTTGGTTCGCGAGCTAATGGATCCGCTCCAAACAACGGTCCCAAACCTTAGAGCAAGTGCCAACCATCAATCCTTATGCGAACGAGCCAGGCAGGCGATGATCACACGATCAGCACCTGCCTTTTTTAATTCTCGCGTGGCTGATTGAGCCGTACTGCCTGTTGTTACAACGTCATCGACCAGCAGAATGCCTTTCCCTTTGATCCGTGCCGATGGGACAACCGTAAAAGCCTTGATCATGTTCTGCTGCCGTTGTGCGACTGTCAATTCAGACTGTCGGTGTGTTATTCTTCGCTTTCGTAATACATGCATGTTGGCCTTGCGTGCACAACCGTGAGCAATCCCTTGGGCTATCGCTTCCGCATGATTATAGCCACGAAGCACGCGCCGGGTCCAATGGATGGGTATGGGCACGATGACATCCCAATTGGCTTCATGCCCTAACTCTTGCTGATGTAGCCACCACAATCGACCGAGATGATAAGCCATTGCTTCATTGCTTGCCTGTTTGATTTGCAAAACCGCTTGTTGCAATGCACCCTGATATTCGCCTAGCCGAAGGACGCGCTCGAAGGTGAATGAAGCATTGCGGCAAGCGCCACAATCCGAACGATTCTGATCGACTTGTTTACGATCCTCTGCACAGCGAGGGCAGACATTGGAAGCCTGATCCTTGAGCAAGGCCTGGCAGCTAGGGCAGCAAGGATTGATACGATCGTTCCATGCCCGCCGACACGTGCAGCATCTTGGTGGATACAGCCAATCCAGCATTCCGGAACAGATTTCAGTCCAAACTGAATGAACGATGTTGTTCATTTGCGATATATCGTTTTCCACTAACGGTTACTGATGCCAGTAGCGTTATATTCTTCAACTCGCCAAATGCATGATCCAACCTAGAATAGCTTCATCTCCTATCTCGTATTAGCCAATAAAAAGGTGTTTTCATGGCGAAAGCAAGCAAATCCAACTCCCCTCAGGAGATGGCCTTCGTCGAAGAAGTCGAGTTGCGCGGGCATATCCTCGATTCCCTGCTTCTGCCCAAAGTTCTCGACACGATTTTAACGCATGGAGGCAATTACATTATTTCCCAGATTCAGATTGGGCAGCGGCAACAAGACCCCAGCTATTGCCGCTTGCAAGTTCGTGCACACAGCGACGCAGCATTACGCCACATTCTGGATGAAATTCACGATCACGGCGCCATGTCGGTTGAACCGGACGATTGCCAAGTGCAATTGGCGGATATGGACGGTGCTTTTCCTGAAGGCTTTTACAGCACCACCAACCATCGCACCCAGGTCCGTTTGCAGGGGGAATGGATTGATGTGGAATACATCGAAATGGATTGTGGCATCGTCGTCAATTTAAAGGAGCGCAGAGCTGTATGCACACCCATGATTGAGATTCGCAAAGGCGACCAGGTTGTCGTTGGACATCATGGCATTCGCGTCCATGCCGCGGAAGTGGCTGAAAAGCGCGGCCTGTTTGAGTTTATGTCCAGCCCCGTGAGTAGTGAGAAGCCTAAAGGAGTCACCGTAAGGGAAATTGCCCGCGCCATGCGTCAAGCGCGCAGCACTGGCCAGCGCATCCTAGCGGTCTTAGGTCCAGCCTTGGTCCACACCGGCGGCGTGGAACATTTGTGTGAACTGATTCGGATGGGATACATCAATCTGTTGTTTGCGGGCAATGCCCTGGCCACCCATGACATCGAACAGGCTTTTTTTGGCACCAGCTTGGGTGTATCCATGGACCAAGGCCTGCCAGCTGATGAAGGGCACGAACATCATTTGCGATCCATTAATCGCATTCGCCGCTGCGGCAGCATTCGGCAAGCGGTTGAAAAGGGCGTGTTAAAAACAGGGATCATGTATCACTGTATCAAGCACAACGTTCCGTTCGTGTTGGGCGGCAGCATTCGCGATGATGGCCCTTTGCCAGATGTGGTGACCGATACGGTTCAAGCACAAGCGGAAATGCGCAAGCAGATTCGCGAGGGGGTGGGCTTTTGTTTGATGATGGCAACCGCTCTGCATTCGATTGCCACGGGGAATATCCTGCCGGCTTCGGTCAAAGTCGCTTGTGTGGATATCAACCCCGCCACCGTCACCAAATTGATGGATCGTGGCAGCATTCAGACCGTTGGCGTGGTTTCGGATGCAGAACCCTTTCTGCGTGAGCTTGTTCAGGAGTTGAAGCAGTCGGAATCATCAACGAAAGCGTCCTCGAGCCCTTCCCAGGCTAAAGAAGGGGTGCGACCATGAAACCTGCCCCGCGCATTCTCATGTGCCCGCCCGATTTTTTCGGCATTGAATATGAAATCAACCCGTGGATGAAAGTTGAGCGCGGCGCCAACAATTCCATGGCACGGCAGCAATGGCAAAACCTGCACGACACCTTTGTTCGCTTAAACGTTCAAGTTGAATTGATGACGCCGAAGCCTGGCTTGCCCGACTTGGTTTTCACCGCCAATGCCGGCTTAGTGTTCAAAAACCGCTTTATCAATTCCCGCTTTCGTCATGAAGTTCGCGCCAAAGAAACACCCCAATTCGATGCCTGGTTCAAGGAGCATGATTTTGCCACTGAGCATCTCGATGATGACATGTATTTTGAGGGAGCAGGCGACGCCCTCTTTTGCGGCCCCATCTTGTTTGCTGGTTATCGGTTCCGTAGTGATGCTTTAGCGCATCAAGAAGTGGGCCGGCGCATCATCAAACCCGTTTTGCCCATCGAATTAGTCGATCCACGCTTCTACCATTTAGACACGTGCTTTTGTCCGCTGGCTCCAGGCGAAGCCATTTACTTCCCAGATGCTTTTGACGCTTACGGTCGCAAAGTGCTCGAACACAATGTCCGTAAATTGATTCCGGTTCACGATGCCGATGCCATGCGGTTTGGGTGCAACGCCGTGGTTATCGGCAAAACCGTCGTCACCAATAGCCGCTGTGATCGCTTGTGGAGAGACCTAGAAGCAGCGGGATATCAGACCATCGGTGTGGAATTGGACGAATTCCTCAAGTCCGGCGGCAGTGCCAAATGCCTCACCTTGCGGCTCGATGGCGAAGAAGCGGCTGAATGGGATTAGCAGCAAGCAAAGCAATACGACACACGCCTTTAAAGTGATCGCATTCAGTGGTTAACAACATTAACCGCTGGTTTCTTCCGCTGACCAATCCCAGTTTTCTAAACGTTCATCTTCGTTGCGACGCACTTCGTCTGCCATGTGTTTGAGCACATCCCGAACTTCCAAAACGGAGGCCGGCCGTTGTGACGGATGATGCGCCAAGCAATGTTCAATCGTTTTGGCCAACAGCATGGGTGCCTGAGGGTTCAAATCGCGCACGGGTTTGAGCATGGCCTGCCAGGCTTTGGCATTGGTGGATAAAGTTGCCTGGCCACTCAGCATGGGTGGTATATTTCGGAACGTAACCAGGCGATACATCGTCGCACCAAAGTTGAACAAGTCCGTCAGTTCGGTGACCGTTCGTTGGGTAATCTGCTCTGGGGCCATGTATTCGGGAGTCCCTTGAATGCGGGCTTTGGGCTCGCCTTTGATCCACGACAAACCATAGTCAATGATCTTGATTTCACCCGTAACGCTCAACATCAGGTTGTTTGGCTTCAAATCGCCATGATAAATATCGCGCCGGTGCATGTGGGCTAGCCCTTCAGCCACTTGCAAGAAGATCTGGATTAATTTGGAGATGGGAATGATCTTGAACTGATCCAAGGTCTTGCCTTTGACATAATCAATGAGCAGTCGCAATTCACGAACGCCAAAAAACCCCAAGGCTCTTTTTTTCTCCAGGCAATGGATCTTGATCAAGTTTGCATGCGTTAATTTCTGTGCAACACGAAATTCATGCTCGGCCTGTTCAAGAAATTTGTCATCCTCGCGGCTAGTGATCGGAACGATTTTGAGGGCGTATTGTTTGCTGTCGGCACTGCGTCGGATGTGCAGGATCGTGCTATGGGCCCCTTTTCCGAGTGAGCCGAGAACGTGATATTCGCCGATTTTATCGATCATAAGGCAATTTCTTTCACAAGCTAGGCTATTGGCAGATAGCAATTCCACCTCTGTCGGATTATAACACTTTACATAAGTATTCAGACAGAAGTTTAGCTCTAACCTTGAACAGCCCGAAGGACTACGGCATGCTTGCCCACGCATCTTTGGACGAATGGACCCTCCGTTACGGCAAGGATCTGTTTGCCCGGTTGGAAGGTGATCGCCCCACCGTGTTTACGCCACGTTGGTTGGATGACCGGATGATGGAATGGAGCATGGATGATGAAACGATCAAAATCCAGCTATTCCGCTTAATCGATGTTTTACCAGCTATATTGAACTCCACCCAATCGATCACACGTCATATTAAGGAATATTTGGGTTTGGCCCAACATCGGTTACCCTTGCCGATGCGATGGGGTTTGCGTTGGCTACCTGCACAAGGCCTGATCGCCGATTGGGTGGCTCGCGCGGCTCGTTTCAATGCCACGCGGCTCGCCCGCCGATTTATTGCGGGCAGCAACGTGCAAGAAGCCCTGACTGCCATCGCCGCCATGAGGAAGCAGAACCAGACTTTTACCATCGATCTGTTGGGCGAGGCTGTTCTGACTGAATCGGAAGCATTGCATTATCAGGCACAGTACTTGGAACTCGTCGAAGGATTGACGCGAACCGTCAATGCCTGGCCAGACAACGATGCCTGTGAAAGAGACCACCTGGGCTTGATGCCTAAAGTGAACATTTCGGTCAAACTGTCGTCGTTGTTCAGCCAATTTGATCCCATCGATCCTGCAGGGACTGCCCATGCCGTGAAGGAGCGGCTGCGACCGATTCTGCAACTCATTCGCAAACACAAAGCGTTCGTCAATATCGACATGGAGCAGTTTTCCTACAAGGACGTTACGCTGCGCATATTTGAAGAAATCTTCAGTGAGCCTGAATTTCGCGATTGGCCCCATGTTGGCATCGCAATTCAAGCTTATCTGCGCAGTTGCGGCGACGATTTAGCCCGGTTGTTGCATTGGGTGCAAAAGCGGGGCACTCCCATCTGGATTCGCCTGGTTAAAGGTGCCTATTGGGATTACGAAACGACGGTGGCCGCCCAAAACGGGTGGGTGCCTCCGGTCTTTCTCAACAAATGGGAAAGCGACGTCAACTACGAGCAACAATCGCGGTTCCTGATACAGAACTACAACTGGCTCAGGCCTGCTTTTGGCAGTCACAACATTCGCAGCATTGCCCATGCCATGGCTTTGGTCGAAGAGTATCGACTGCCGCCAAGATGCGTGGAATTTCAACTGCTCTTTGGCATGGCAGACCCGATCAAAACCGCCTTGGTCAAAATGGGTCAGCGTGTGCGTGTCTATACGCCTTATGGTCAACTGTTGCCGGGCATGGCTTATCTGGTCCGGCGGCTTTTGGAAAACACCGCCAATCAATCATTCCTTCGTGCCAGCTTTATCGAACACATTTCTGAGGATGAATTGCTCATGAACCCCGCTCACCACGCTCAAGCGAGTGCTCATCATGCTGACGGTTCCACCAATGGCCAGGCTGTCAGCGATCATTCAAGACATGGCTCGACTCATCCTAGCAAAGTACCTCCTGCCTTCGTTAACGAGCCGCTTGCTGATTTCAGCCAGGGACACAACCGGCAAAAAATGGAAGAGGCTTTGGCTTACGTCAAAGCAAAGCTTGGTGCCAGCTATCCACCTCTTATCCACGGATCGACTGCTGCACCCCAAAAATGGATTATATCCGTCAACCCCTCTCATAAGCAGCAAGTGGTTGGCAAAGCGGGTCAAGCAACCGTAGCCGATGCCGAAACTGCCATTCAAAACGCTGCCCTTGCCTTTCATCGTTGGCGGGATACGCCCGTCGCGGAACGTGCTGCCTGCTTGAAGAAAGCGGCAGAACTCATGCGTCAAAGGCGCTTTGAGTTGTCGGCTTGGATGGTATTCGAATGTGCCAAGCCTTGGCGTGAAGCCGATGCCGATGTTTGTGAAGCCATCGATTTCTGTGAATATTACGCCGTCGAAATGATTCGGCTCAACAACCAACACCGTGATGTCCCTGGCGAAGAGAATGAGTATTTTTATGAACCTCGCGGCGTTTGCTCGGTCATTGCACCCTGGAATTTTCCCTTGGCCATACCCTGCGGCATGGTCGTAGCGGCCCTGGTCGCGGGCAATCCGACCATTTTAAAACCGGCTGAACAATCGCCGGTGATCGCATCGCATTTGGTTCATATCTTGCATGAGGCGGGCGTGCCGACCGATGTTGTGCAGTACCTTCCAGGCATTGGCGAAGAGGTTGGCCCGACCTTGGTCAAGCACCCGGAAGTTGCCATCATCGTTTTCACAGGTTCGCGCCAAGTCGGTTTGCTCATTAACAAGCAAGCAAGTGAAACACCTGCTGGACAAACGTTTGTCAAAAAAGTGATCACCGAAATGGGTGGCAAAAATGCCATCATCGTTGATGATGATGCTGATCTGGATGAAGCGGTGCATGGCGTGGTGGCGTCGGCCTTTGGCTATCAAGGGCAAAAATGCTCCGCTTGCTCGCGCGCCATTGTGCTCGAACACAATTATGAAACATTCAAGACACGATTGATTGAAATGACCCGCAGCCTGCAAATAGGACCAGCCGATGATCCGACCTTTGCCATGGGGCCGGTCATCGATGAGGAAGCCCGACAACGAATCTTGCGTTATATCGAAAAAGGCAAGCAAGAGTGCCATCTAGCGTTCGCTGGCGATGCCAGCAAGTGGGCCAACGAGGGCTTCTTTGTCGCACCACATGTTTTTACCGAAGTTGCGCCGACAGCCACTATCGCCCAGGAAGAGATCTTTGGACCCGTTCTTGCGGTGATCAAGGCAAAGAATTTGGACGAAGCATTGGCCATTGCCAACGGGACTCCTTATGCGCTTACGGGAGGCCTGTATTCGCGCAGCCCTGCGAACATCGCACGCGTCCGCCGAGAATTTCGTGTCGGGAATCTCTACATCAATCGGAAAATCACGGGAGCGTTGGTCGACCGCCAACCATTCGGCGGCTTCAAATTAAGCGGCATTGGTTCAAAGGCAGGCGGCCCCGATTATCTGCTGCAATTCCTGACACCACGGGTCATCACAGAAAACACCATGCGGCACGGGTTTGCTCCCACCAGTGGTGCCGACGCTGATTAGTTCCAACACTATCTTGGCGAGCTTTGATCTTTGCGTCCTTGACGCAACCGATGCAGTTGCGTCTCTACGTCTTTGAGATCAGGCTGCAGACGCAAAGCTGTTTCGTAATGAGTCATGGCCGATTCGATCTCCCCCATCTGTTCGCAAACAATGGCCAGGTGAACATGGGCATCCACATGGTCCGCTTCACATTGCAGCGCTTCTTCAAGTCGCTTCTTGGCATCCGGCAACTTGCCCAAGCGAAAGAGAAAGCAACCATAGGAATCAAGAGCCATGGCTCGACCCGGATTCTGCTGCAACATATCGGCATATATCTTTTGCACGTCATCCACTTGACGTTTGCTTTCATAAATGAACGCCAAGGCGATGTAAGCTTCCAAATACTGCGGATCTAACGCGATGGCCTTTTTGAAATGGGCTTCGGCTGCATTCATGTTTTTCAGCCCCATCTCGACATTGCCCAAAACGTAATAGACTGCATGATGATGACTGATGAGACTCAAAATCCTGCGATATTCCTCGGCTGCCTCTTCCAATTTTCCCGTTTCTGCCAAAACGTCAGCCAACTTCATGCGGATCATCCAGTCGTTGCCATTGTTAGCCACGGCTTGTCGATAAATGGCCAGGCTGCGGTCAAGCCCACCCTCATCCATCTTTTTCTTAAACTCATTAACCTGCTGTTGCCAGAAATGGACTTGCTGCACGTTGTCGTACTGCAACGTGAACGGGGGCATTTTGGTATAGATATCGTGAATGACGGATGCGATTTTCCAGTCATTGCGTTCGGCGTGGCCAATGCGGTCCCGGCATTGTTGTTCTGTTAATTCGCCAAGAGCATGCGCTGCTGGCTTGCCCAAAATAGCAGGCGGGGATTGCATCATGACGTTAAAAACCGATTGCGCCAAAACATAATTTCCTTTGAAGTTCATGTGAACGTGTTCAAGAAATAAATCTACCCCCGGTAATGCACCAGGGCTGACATTGGCAAAGGTCGCTACAGCATCGACTAAATGAACTCCCGAGTTGGCATACTTAGCCACGACTTCGTGGATTACTTGATTGATCGTCGAATCTGTTCGAAACCGCAATACATCCAGATCGCAAGCCAACTGCAGATATTTGCGAGCAGCCGTCAAATTGTTTTGAACCAGGTAACATTGGCCCATGCGATAAGCGAGTTCGGCATATTGGTCATCGATTTTCTCAGCCTCTGCAAATGCTTTGAGTGCTTCTTGTACTTTGTGTTCATTCGCTAATTTGATTCCTGACTGATAAGCCTTGTCCCAAGCATGCAACAGCTCGGAGCTCACAGAAGCCGAATGCTCTGAGCCAAAGGGAGCACAATCGCGCACATTGACCGGTATCGTGCAAACATAAACGGGGATTCCTTTGGCTATGCCGATCTGACAAATATCCTGAAGGTTATCGCGAAAATGAGCTCGGATGCGATCAAGTTTAGTGTCATTTTTTGGAACGCGACTACCAATAAAGGTCGTCATCCCTTTCCAATTCTGCGGTTGCTGCACGCCGCTAACCATTCGTTTCGTTATGGCATCAAGCCCTTGGCCAAGCCGCGTGGACTTGATAGCGAGGCTCGTGCGAATCATGCTTAAACTTGGAGAGAACGGCCCCAGCACACCCGCCGCCCCGAAAGGCCCGATGACTTCGTTATTGCCTAAGTGCACAACGAACATATCAGGCTCTTTATCGGCACATTGCAACGCGATTTGATAGGCCACATGGGAATTGATGGCCACCATGGAGGTGTTGATCACTTCGAACCGTGTTTGGGGAAAACGCTCTCGCAGCATCAATTCAAGCAAACGAGCAAAATTGATGGATGGATCGGGGTACCCCATCGCTGCCGACTCCCCAAGCACCATGATCCGGCAAACCCCTGGAGTTTTTTGCTTGGGCATGACAAATGGAATTGGCCGGGGCTTCGGTTCCAAATGGCGGGGGAACACCCATTGTCCAAAGTGCGTGTTGTCGACCCATGCGCTTTGTGAACTTTCTGACATGGTTAAGAAGTAATCGGTCGAGTAGCCATAACCAAGCAATCGCAAGACAATTTCAAGCAGCATCAGAGCCAGCAGCGGGATGACCACAAGTGCAATCAATCGATACAACCATTTGCGCTTGGTTGAAATAATCGGGGGTATGTTCTTGCTCGCAGCCATGGCCGAACTGGCAGCGACATGCTTGGACATCGGCTCACTTTGAGCCTGCTCGGCATTGGCTTGAATGGGAAGAGAATCGTTTGCAGGAGTTGTGTTGGTTTGCTCGGTTTTATTTTGATTCTGACGAATTCGGACCATATACGTTCCTATTCGTGCAATGGTAAAAATGATGATTCAAAGATCAACTTTCACTCTGTATGGCTTGGCATTCGCGAATGACGAACGTCAAGTCTAAAGCTGAGAGAGTAAGGAAGAATCGTTGGAAGTTTGAACATAGGTCTGCCAGCGCGGACTGTGGTTCAACAACATAGCTGATGATAACGCAATAAGATGAGTTAAAAGTGAGAAGCAGGAATGGGAGGCTTAAACTAACATTAGAATAGTCTGCGTTTTCGATGCTCTTGGCGCTTACCCACAACCATTATTGCTTTGTCATGAACAGTTTAAACAGGTGAGATAGTCCAGATAAGTGACTAAACCATATCTGAAATCGGTTCGGCCCAGTGTTCAGCAAATGCTTCCAATAACAATACCAATTGGACCCGTCGGTCGACTAAGACTTCTGCTTGGAGAATCAGTTCTGTCCTCTTTAACAAGGACGTGAGAGAAACGATTTGCTCATCAGAATCCATGAAACGCGAAAGTTCATCCGCCAGAAAGCGCAAGGCTAATTGAGCTCGCTGTCGCTTACTCGAGGCATCTGCACCTGCAGCATCAACAAACTCATTAACCTTAGCAGCCAGAGTTACCGAGTTGATGCGTGCATGACGACAGTGCTCCAGCCAATCCTTGCGGAAGGCAAGAATCTCAGGGTCCGCCAACTGACGCGCTAACCCCATGCTCCCAGAAGCCAACTCGGCCACTTGCTTCGCCTGGGGGGCAGTCGCGACGGCTTTTTCAGCAAGCAGCCATTCCTCAATCAAGCCGTTCGGCAATGGCTCAAAGCGAATGACTTGGCATCGTGAAACAATCGTCGGGAAAAAATGGTCGGTGGTTTGGCCAATCAGGATGATCAGCGAATGTGGAGGCGGTTCTTCGAGCGATTTCAAAAACGCGTGGGCAGCGTCATCGCTCATTTGATCAACGTCATCGAGAATGATGATGCGTCTGCGGCCGCGTGCAGGTTTTAAGCCCAAGCTCGCGGTCACTTCGCGAATCAAATCAATAGGGAATTCAAGCTTTTCCGACGGTTTGCCGACGAGCTGAACATCGGGATGCGTCCCAGCATGGATTTGCGCACAGGCTGGACATGCATCGCAAGCAGCAAATCCATTGGGCGATTCGCACGACAACGTTTTGGCCAGCTCTAAGGCGAACAGCCTTTTGCCTACCCCTTGTGGGCCAACAAACAGGTAGGCATGTGCCAAGCGGCCACGCTTTTCAACGCGTTCAAAGCGTTGACGCCAAAGGTCATGGCCGCGTACGCTGTCCCAAGACACCTGCCACCTCCTGGCGTAATTGCGCTTGCACCTCGTCGACGGAACGATCAGCATCGATCAAGATCATGCACTCAGGATGCTGCTTCGTTTCGGTGAGAAATCCCAAACGAACTTGCTCAAAGAAAAGCGATCCTTTGCTTTCCATCCGATCGAGTGTTTGACCATGTTTTCTGCGCATGGATACAGCAAGCGGCAAATCAAAAACGAAAGTCCAATCGGGCAGCGTATTCCCAGTGCACAAGCGTCCAAGCTGCCAAATGGTTTCGGGGGGTATTCCACCTGCATAACCTTGATACGCAACCGTCGAAAGCAGAAAGCGATCCGATAGAACAATTTCGTTTCGTTGAAGTGCGGGACGAATCACTTGATCGACTAATGCCGAGCGGCTGGCCATGTAGAGGAAACACTCCGTGATTTCCGACATGTTCAATTCTGAATCGAGAAGCAGCGACCGGATGCGTTCTCCTAATGGCGTATCGCCTGGATCACGACAGGTCGTGACCGTATAGCCTTGCTGGCGCAGCCATTCCGCCAACAGGCGGCTTTGGGTGCTTTTCCCAGCCCCATCGACTCCATCCAAGCAAATAAAGCAGCCTGATCGCATCAATCAATCCCTGCTCAAGACCTCTGCTGGCCGAATCATTTCCTCGGCATGGTAGCTGGAACGAACAAAGGGACCAGAGGCTACTTGCTTGAATCCCATTCGCCGAGCAATCTGACCTAATTCGTCGAACTCTTCTGGAGGCAAATACCGGGCTACGTTGACATGCTTGAATGATGGATTCAGATATTGTCCTAGCGTCAATGCATCACATTCAATGGAGCGTAAATCAGCCAGTACATCCAACAACTCATCGCGTGTTTCACCCAGTCCCAGCATGAGCCCGGTTTTGGTAAGCACTTGTTGGGCTACGCGCTTCACATGGTTAAGCACATTCAAACTACGTTGATATTCCGCTCTGCCCCGCACCTTTTGATAGAACCGTGGTACCGTTTCCATGTTGTGATTAAAAACGTCAGGGCGAGCTTCTAAGACGCGATCCACAGACTGCAGGTTACCCAGAAAATCCGGGGTCAGCACTTCCAATGTGGCCGTAGGCAAGCGCTTGCGGACGGCTAACAGACAGTGGTAGAAATGGTCCGCACCACCATCGGGCAAGTCGTCCCTGGTCACGGAAGTAATGACCACATGCTTTAAACCAAGCCGGAAAGCGGCTTCAGCCAAACGTTCAGGTTCATCCTGTTCGACAGCCAATGGCGTTCCCTTGGCGACTGAGCAGAAGCCGCACGGACGCGTGCACACATCGCCCAAAATCATGAACGTCGCTGTTCTGCGACTCCAACACTCCATGCGATTCGGACAGCGGGCACTCTCACACACCGTCGACAAGCTTAAGTCCGCAATTAGACGATCCGTGAAAAAGTCCTCGTTGCCTAACGGCAGGTTGCGCTTCAACCAAGATGGCAGACGACGAGATGGATGCGCTGGTTGCAACTCGGTTGATACGGCATCATCGATCAATGGCAATTTCAGCATTCCAGCACTCGCCAACAAAAGGTTATCGATATCACTAACCTGCAATTCGGTTAATGATGGGTACCCCAGCTACCTTAGATCAATTTATGGTTCGCGTGGAATGAGAAAAGTCAAAGTGGCTCAAGCAAGACAACCGCTCCCATGAAAACGATCGTAACACCTTCCACCAACAAAAGACAGAGAAGTGGGGTAAAATTAACTGGCAAAAGGGTGTGCCTGGGTTCGACAATAGAGGAAGTGGTGCATTCTGCTTGTCACGCATTTGAGGTTAGCCATCCATGCCGCGCGTCTTGTTGCCAAAAACGGGATGTTGGAGCCTGGTGTTTGCCGTTTTATTGCCCCTTGCGACCCTGGCAGGCAGCCAAGACCCGCCCCTTGAAATCCTTACACCCGTTGCCATTCGCAAAATCGCCAAAGAAGTGCCGGGCATGCCACCCACGAGTCAAAAGGTAACTCTCTCTCTGCTCAAAGAAGTGGCTTCCAGACCCATTGACCCAACGCTCGATGTCATTGAAACATTAAACGCCAACCGAGATGCGGGTTTAACACTGTGCGAGCAATTCAAACCACAAAACCCAGAAATTCAAATCTTATGGATTAAGACCATAGGCCAGTTGCGTGCACCTGGAGAAAACGCCGTTCCTATCTGGCATCAAGCTTTGCAGAGCAAGCAATTATCTTTGATTGAAGCCTCATCCGAATCGATCATGGAGTATTTCAATCGCATCAAAGACCTTCGTGAATGCAATACATCCACACCAGCAGCACGCTCAAGAGTGTTGGAGTTGTATGCTCAGGATTTGATCCAAACACTCCCCATCGTTAGCGAAATGCTAACCATCAATCAGCGCAAAGTGCGTTTGAACGCATGCAAGGCACTGGCCGGGATGGCCAAAACCTTCGATAGTTTGCCTCAAGAATACCGCTTCGATCCCAATCACTATGCCCAGTTTAAGAAGATACTGCCAGAGTTAGTCAGCCGCTTGGAAAATGCACTCCAGCATTACGTCCAGTTGCTGAACGATGAAGATATGTCGATTCGTTTAGAAATCCTAAACACCCTCGAACCCATCCTGGAATTGAGTGTTCAGCGCGAAGAAGTAGCCTTGCGAAACCCTTTATTTCGCCGCGGACGTTTATGGCAACGTGAATTCGAACCGCAAGGCTCAGAAGCAGCCAATCGGCTGAATGCTTTGAGCATGAAGTTTCGCAAAGGCCTGGCTGCGCAGTTTCCTAATAGCACCTTGGAAGTTCGAATGGCCACTTTACGGGTTTATGAGAACTTGACCAATTCCGATCCGCTGATGATTGAGGGGTTGATCAAAGCCACAAAAGATGAGAACCAATTCGTCCGATGGGCGGCGGTTCGTGTTTTGGGCAATCAAAAACCTGTTGCCTATCCAGAGGCCATTGCCAGCATGATCCGATTGCTGAAGGACTCCGATTTCGGCGTGCGCATGGCCGCTTGTCAAGCTTTGGGGCAGCAAGGAGCGAACGGCAAAGCGGCAGCCAAAGAGCTTGGCCGCTGTTTGAACGAAGGTGATGAAGATGTCAAGTATCAAGCGCTATGGGCCTTGAATCAAATGGCCCCAGAAGCGCTGGATGCTTTACCGGACATCATCAAAGCACTTAAATCCAAAGATGTCCGCATTCGCGAAGAAGTGCCAGCCTTGCTCGCCAAAATGGGCAAACCCGCCGCGAACCAAAGTGTCCCCGCCCTCATGAACGCCCTTCAAGATGAAGATGCCAACGTTCGCTATAAAGCCGCTATGGCTCTGCGAACGTTGCTCGAAATTCAGTAAACCACACCGTCCTAACTTGGTCGGCAAACACAGCAAAGTGTAGCCTTGGGCGTGCACTTTGTTTAAGATGTTCATATGGACAGACAGATGATATTGTGTGGATACAGGAGTAACCATCATGCGTATCTTAAGCGTTTCCTGTTTTTCCTTTCTTCTCTTTGCCAGTGTGGGAGGTTGTGTGAATAACGATAAAAATCCAGTCGTCGTGATGGAAACCAATCACGGCACCATCAAAATTGAACTTTTTGCCGACAAAGCCCCCATCACTGTCAAAAACTTTTTATCCTACGTTGATGATAAATTCTATGACAACACCATCTTTCATCGGGTCATTGAAAAATTCATGGTCCAAGGTGGCGGGTTTCAGCCTGGCATGAAGGAAAAGAAAACCAAACCCCCCATCAAAAATGAAGCCGACAACAACGTCAGCAATGCTCGCGGGACAATTGCGATGGCCCGTACCTCTGACCCGAACAGCGCAACAGCCCAGTTTTTCATCAATGTTGTCGATAATCGCAGGCTGGATCGAGCTTACGCGGGTGATGGCGTTGGCTATTGCGTTTTTGGCAAAGTCATTGAGGGCATGGACGTGGTTGACAAAATCAAAATGGCCAAAACCGGCGCCTTCGGTGCGCACAATGATGTACCTGTCGAAGATATTATCATCAAGTCGGTTCGCAGGGAAGAATCAAAGTAGCATTGCACTGTATCCCCAATACAGCAAGCCCGAACCGGTACATTGCCAGTTCGGGCTTCGTCGTTTTTTGACAATGAGCTAGCCTGGCGCTTCTTCCAAATAAGCCGACATCGAACCTGCCGATCGCTCTAAGCGCCAATCTGCCCCGTAGGCATGAATCAAATCGCGTTTCAATTCGGCCATTTCCAGATGCAGCGTGGCAACGATCACTCTACCGGTATGATCGACTTCCTCTGCCATTTTGAACGCTTTCTCGGGAGAGTAAGCAAAGATAACCCCAAGCATCTCGATGACATAAGCGTACGTATGGTCGTCGTCATTGAGCAGAATGACATTGAACAACGGCATTCTTTTGGGGTCTTTTTTGGCCTTAGGTTGCCGATTGATTTTTGGCCTGATGATCGTTTCAAGACTCATCTTGAATGCTCCCCTGACAACACAATCGCAGCCCTTGTACCCTACACAGCACCGTTTAGTTACTTGTATGCAGGAATCATCATCATTTGAACTCGCTCACGGATTACGGCCAATGGTGACCATAGTAATGTCGTCAAATTGTTCGGCTTGATCGGCGTGTTGATCAACCTGGTCGAGAATGTATTTGCCTAAGGGCGATTGACCGATCTGCCATTCGGTTAACCGCGATTTCAACCTTTCCATGCCAAACACTTGCTTATCTTGGTTTGTTGCATCGGTGATGCCGTCGGTGCAAAGCAGAATTTGGTCGCCCGGGTTCATTTGGTATTGGACAGCTTGATATTCGTAACCTTCCATCACACCCAAAGGCAGTCCATTGAGATCACCGGCCGCCAATTCTACTATGGCCCCTTGTGCAAGTCGAAGCAGTGGTGGAACATGTCCGGCATTGACGATGGTCACTTGATGGTGGGCATGATCCAGTACCACCAAACAAAATGTAATAAACCGGTCCACCATGCCAGCCTCTTGCAGGCGATCATTCAACCGCTGAGTCGCTTTGGCAGGGTCATCCTCTGCTAATAAGGAATAACGAACATCCCCACTCAGCCTGGCCATCAGCAGCGCTGCGGGAATGCCTTTGCCAGCCACATCGCCAATCGCTATCGCGAGCCGGTCGTTCGGAAGCTGAATGAACCCGAAATAATCGCCACCCACTTCCCGCGCTGCTTTGTAAAATGCAAAAAACTCGTAATCCTCGATCACAGGCACTCGACTGGGCAAAAAGGTCTTCTGAACTTCTTTGGCCAGTTCAATCTCCTGTTGAAATTTCAGGTTGTTCAACTGCTCTTCGTGCAAATGAGCGTTCATCATGCTCAGTGCAAATTGATTGCATACGGCAATTAAGAACTGCAGGTCATCTTGGGTAAATTTGCGCATCCGGTCTTGTGTATCAATTTGTATGACACCCAAACTCTCACCCGTGTTCGTAAGCAAAGGTGCACACATGACCGAGCGGATGCGAAAATCCGTCACACTGGCGCTCATGGCAAAGGCTTCGTCTTGCAGAGCGTCTTCGGACAGGATCGCGCGTGCCTCGTCCAGGCATTTGTTCATGATGGTTTTGCTGAAACGAGCGGTGGCTTCATCGCGCTCACGCCGGGTTTTAATGGCTTTGGGAATGAATTTGTCGTCAACCCGGATGACAAAAAAACTGCGATCCGCCACCCGAAATACCGACATCAATTGATCCAAAATCATGGGGATCAAGCTTTCCACTTCCAGTGTCGAGCTGAGGCGATTAGTGATTTCAAGCAATGCCCTTAAGCGTTCGGCTGGCTGCGAATCCAGTGCATTGGAATTGCGCACCATCACCGAAGACATGATGGTGCCGCTGTCGTCCACATCATGGGCGACGGGAGGCACGATGGATGGATCTTCAAATGTACAGACAAAATCACAAATGCGAATACGATCCTGCACTTGCAACAACGTTGGTGATTTTGGATCGACTTCTTTATCATTCACGTAGGTCTTATTTCGACTTCCTAAGTCTTTCACGAAATAGCGACCATCAATCTGCAGAATCTCGGCATGCTCACGGCTGACCGCTCCCAGATTGACCCAAATATCGCAATCGGGGTTACGACCAATGACCGTGACTGCTTTGGTGAGAGGGTATTGCTCACCTTGTTTGGCACCCTTGAGTACACGCAGATGCGGCATTGAAGCAATTCATCTTTCTTAGACAGCAGTAGTAGCACTGGGTTGTAGGTAAGTATAATTATAGTTTATGTTCGACGGGAATCACCTGGGTTCCTTGGAGTTCCAATCATATCTTTTGCAGTTGCTTGTGCAAAAGATCGATCCCAAACCACCGAATAACCATGAGAATGTAACTGCTTTCTAAACATCAACTGTGGACGAAATGTACCCCTTGGCAGATTTTGTCGATAAACCATCTGGGAAGCAGGAAGAAGGTGAGTTGGCCTTTTTTTCTTCGCTTTCCGATTTTGAGTTGGTTCAAAGATGCTTGCAGGAGAACCAGCACGCTTTGCGCTGTATGATTGACCGGTTTCAAGGATTGGTATGGAGCTTGTGCCTAAGATTGTTGCGTGACCACCACGAATCGGAAGATGTTGCCCAGGAAGTATTTATGCGCATATTCCGCGGACTGAAAGGCTGGGATCCACGCCGGCCACTCAAACCGTGGATCGCTGCCATTACAGTGAACCGATGCCGAACGCAAATGGCTCGCCGAAATAAACGTGCCTTAACAACTCCCTACATGAATTTACAACCCGCGAAACCTGATTACACACAGCAGGGTAATGAATGGAAAACCGAAATTGATGCTGCCCTGCTACAATTACGTGAAGATTATCGAGAGGTATTCGTTCTGTTTCATGAAGAAGGGATGGCCTACGAAGAAATCGCAGAAGTAACCGGTCGCCCTGTGGGCACGGTCAAAACGTGGCTTCACCGGGCGCGAACTCAAGTTTTTGAATACCTTCGTGACCGTGGTATGCTTGATGGAGTTCAACATGAATTGCCGTGAGTGTCGAATGGTTATTCATGAGCAGATGGATAAGCGGTTGTGCTTGTCAAAGCCATCCGCCGTGGACGAACATTTGGCCAATTGTCAGCCATGCCGCGATTTTGCTGCTGCTGCCCAAGTCTGCCTAAACTTGTTAGCCAACGCAAATCAGACGCCGATTCAGGTTCCTGCCGGGTTTTCAGACCGCGTCTTTAACCGGATGCTAAATACCAAGGTTGAGCGCGTCTCCGCAACGTATTTCAACACAGGCAAACCGTGGTTTGCTTTAGCGGCCAGTTTCGCACTTTGTTGCCTGTTGGTGCTACTATGGACTTTGTTCATTGACCGCGACCGTCACGATCATATGCGTCAAGCCAGGCTTAAGCCTGGCATCAACAGCACTGATGCCATCAACTCTCAATGGGCACAATGGCTTCTGGAGGGACGATCGTTCAATGTAATAAACACTGAAAGTGTTAAAGCTACGATGAGTTTAGCCGGCCAATATTCAAGCAAAGCAACCCGCATATTACCCGATTTAGATAGTACCCTACATATCGAAGCACCCGCATTGGAAGAAACGTTTGAGCCCGTTAAAAAGGTAGGCGTTTGCTTGGCTAGCACTCTTGATCCTCTCGCGTCATCTGCAGAGCGAGCATATCAGTCTTTTAAGAGCCGACTCCCGCTGATTCCATTAAGCCGCACATCAAACCAGCAATGATCGGTTCATTGATGGCCTCGACTGTTAGACGACCGCATGTGATGGCATGGTGTCGCACAGGACAATGGGCAATCGACGGCCTTCAGTAGTTTATGCGCCGCGAACATAGGGCCAAACAAACAAGTAGCCAATGGCCAAACATGACAAGACCAGAACCAAGGTAAATAATAATTCGCCTATCCAAGAGCCAGCTTGAATCGGTGGCAAGACTGTCTCAAGCGGCACAGGCCAGGCTCTGTCTTTGACTTTGTCCTTGACGGGTGGCGTTGCCGCTTTGATTTTTTGTTTGTCATTCGCCAAGGCAGGAGCCGGCGGCATTTGGAACGGGATGACTTTTTGTTTTTCGGGCGCAGCTGCCGACGGCTGTGGGGCAGGTTCTTGTTTAAATGGAATCACAGGTGGCTTGCCCTGTGGCTTGGGCGGTTCCGCCGGCTTGCTGGGATTGGACCAAGGTGCTGCTGCTGGTTTGTTGCTTGCACCCTCATCCGAGGCATAGGTGCGAATTTGATCATCATCCATGCCAGCCGGCTTTGAGGCTGCGTCTAATTCGCGTAATAACTCCATCGCACGTTCACGCGGATAGCCGCGCCGAAGCTGTTGCACATAAGCCAAAATGTCGGGGGATTTCAATGCCGCCTCAAAAGTGGCATACGGTTTGAGCAAATGACTAGGATTAAAGTCCATAATACGACGACGTAGTTCCTCGGCTTTGGCCACATCACCCGCATTCCAGGCTGTGTCTGCCGCGAGGATTAAAAAGCGATCACGCTCCTGAAATCGGCCACGGCCATGGTACTTCTCTGCCAGTTGTTTGTATAAAGCGCAATTTTGTTCTGCCGTTGGCACAGGCTACTCCTTTCATTATTTATTCATACCTTGGCCTATATTTTACAGACTATGTTCTTTGATAGCACCCTGTTTGTCATTGAACTTCGTTGGGTCTGGTTGCCTGCATATGATCAGGAGGTCGTCCTATGAGCCAGGAAGCGAATGCCCCCCTGAAGGGAATACGTGTGTTAGACCTGTCGCGTGTTTTGGCAGGCCCGTTTTGCACACAAACGCTAGGCGACCTCGGTGCTGATATAATCAAAGTCGAACGCCCAGGGTTAGGCGATGAAACCCGTCAATGGGGACCACCTTTTCATCAATCATATTCAGCCTATTTTCTGTCATGCAATCGCAATAAAAGGTCAATCACCATTGACTTAAGCCAATCTGATGGACGCGAACTTGCTGTAGCGTTGATGAAGCAAGCAGACATCGTTATCGATAACTTCTTGCCCGCCACCTCGCGTAAGTTGGACCTGACCCCCGAACGATTGCTGGAGGTCAACCCACGGTTGATCCTATGCTCGATTTCAGGTTATGGACGCACCGGCCCATGGGCGGAAATGCCAGGGTATGACTTCGCCTTGCAAGCCCAGAGCGGCTTTATGAGCATAACCGGGCCTGTGGAAGGGCCTCCCTATAAAGTGGGTGTGGCCATTACCGACATCCTGGCGGGTTTGCATGCTTGCGTGGCGGTGTTGGCTTGCCTGCATGCCCGACATGAATCCGGTCATGGTTACGTAATCGATATCGCCCTGCTTGATTGTGCCATAGCCGCTCAAGCCAACGTTGTTCAAGCCTATTTGACAAGCGGCAAGGTACCTGCCCGCCAAGGCAATATGCATTTACAAATCGTGCCCTATCAAGTCTTTGCCACGGCTGATAGCCATTTGATTTTGGCGATCGGCAACGATAGCCAGTGGCAGCGCTTTTGTAAAGTAACCAATCAGCTAGAATTATTGGAAGATGAGCGGTTTAGCACCAACCCACTCCGAGTCCGAAACCGCGATGAGTTAGTCCGCATTCTCGATGCAATTCTTAAAGAACGAACCAATGCGGTCTGGGAAATCATGCTGACGCAGGCCGACGTACCGCATGCAAGCATCATGGATTACGATGCTATTTTTCAACATCCACAAGTCGAAGAGCGCGGCTTGCGGATTACCGTTACGGACCCCGATGGCAATCCCGTTGATTTGTTGCGAACTCCCATACAGGTGCAAGACGTGATCTTGCCAAAGCCGACGATGCCCCCTGCCCTGGGTGCCGACACCCAAGCAGTCTTAAGTGAATTATTGCATTTGCATCCTGATCAGATAGAAGAGTTGCGTCGCAAACGAATCATCTGAACTCTGAACTTCAGTGTTGAGCCAGGTTGCCTTCATTCAGGCTGTTTTTGTATCTGGACCAGTCGCGAGTATGACCAATTGAGCCAACAATTTTTCGAGTAACCCGGTAGGAGACAATTGGTCGCTGCTTTTCAAACCCAAGTCGGTCTTGAGCAGCAGATCATAAATCCGAAATATGTTTTTGCCGAACCGCTTGAGCGCTTGATGCACTTGATCGCGTTTGAAAGGAGGCAAGCCAACCTTGGCCATGGCAGTCCCCATATCATGTTGAAATTGCAACAGCCGCGCCACTTGAACTAGCCGCCTTAGTTGCCAACTCATGGCTCCCAATAAGGCAATCGGTTCTTCCCCTTGACGAAGCAACTGTTGCAGCGTTCCCAGAGCCTTTCCACCCTGCCCCATTGCCAGAGCATCCAACATCACCCAAGCCGTTTCCATGCGACTTTGGCCGACGAGTTCATCGATATCCTTGATCGTGATGGCTGGTTGATTGCCGACGTAAACACATAACTTCGCTAATTCTTGATCCAGGATTCCCATCTCCAGACCCACAAGATCCACGAGCAAGCCAGCGGCTGTGGCGTCGAGTTTCTTCTGATAGTTTTTGGCCGCCCAACGCGTCAACCATTGCGCCATGGGAACAGCCCCCGGTGCTTTGCACACAATGGTTGCTTGATCGGGTATTTTTTTGGCCAGCCGCGTTGTTGAAGTCCAAGTTTTCACGTCCAAAAGTAGAACGTTCCGTTCGCTGGGTTGCTCGAGATACCGTTCGAGTTTTTCCCGGTTTTGACTGACAAATCCATCCGCATCCTGAATGTGCACCCAACGCATGGGCGCAAAGAAGGGCAAGGTATCCAAATCGTCGCGGACTTGGGCGAAGGTGACTGCATCTCCGGCATATGGCGTGCAAGCCAGCTCCGTATCACTCTCTTGAAGCAATTGTTCCTTTAACCGCTGCAGAACCTGCCGCTTGAGAAACCGTTCCGTGCCGGCCAAAACATAAACGGGTTGTTTGGTTCGCAACTCCGCTTTTTCGAGGAAGGCAAATGCGTCCATGAGGGGTCTTACATTTCGAATAGGCGTTGCAAAGGTTACAAACGGTTAAAAGGCGTATGCATTCATGACTGCCATCATCGCTTTAGCATTATTTTAGGAATTCGCGAGCCGATGTAGATAGTGCGCCATTCTGCATGCACTGGCGGATGTTTGCAAATTGCCTATTCGTTGCGAAGAATGCGCAGGATTGCGGTTTACTTCAAAGATGCATCAACTCAGTAGCTTCGATGTACGAAAGCGGGAGATTGGAATGTCCACAGGCGTGCCCGTTTCTGATCAACAACCCGTCAACCACTCGGCATTACCAAATGACGGCACGGTTTGTGAACCATCGTTGCCGCATGAACAACTGCTGCCAGCCAAACATTTGCATCAACTCAAACAGGAATGGCTTAAGCAACAACGCAGAGAATGGCAACAACTGCGGCTCGAAGCGCAACAGCTAGCGGAACAGGCTCACGAACAAAAGACAGCGCTGCTGGAGCGAGAAACAACCATTGAATTGGAACGCCGTCGCCTCGAAACCAGTTGGCAGCAATACCACACGGAAAAGAAATTATGGCAATCTCGGGTTCTCGAGCAGGAACAGCACTTCGCTGCGCAACAGCAAGCGCTAGAGGCACAGAAAAAACAAATCGAAAATGCGGAGCATCACTGGGTGGCGTACGGCCAAACGATGGATCGCCGCCGTGCCGCACAGTTGCAGGAAATGGAAGGGCTTGAAAAGCGGATTGAAAACTATCGCAAACTTCTGAGTGATTTACGCGATGAAGTCGCTCAGCTTGAAGCAAGCAAGTTGAAATTGCTGCAATCCTCGGAGCAGACGCCGCTTCAAGAACAGCCCGCCGTAAGCATCATCCCTTTGCTGTCGGTAAATGACCCGGTCATGCTTGATGGCATGGAGCGGGTTGTGGATGATTTGTTTGACGAGCAGCAACGACTTGCCGACTACCAGGATGAGTTGCTGCGTCTGCGTGAAGCCTGGTTGGTCGAATGGGAGCGTGTCGAGGGACAGTTGGCCAATCGCGAGACCGAACTGGAAGCTCAGGAATTAGCTTTTGAGACACGACAAGCACAAATGCAAAAACTAGTCGAATCCATGCAAGAACAGGTCGAGTTGCATGAGCAGCAAAGTCGACATCAGCAAGCATGGGAAGGCCGGCTTGCCCTTGAACAAGGCCAGTTGCACTTGAAGCGGCAGCGGCTGGCGAGCATGTTGCGGGCCCGTGCCTTGATCGTTCAAGAAGCACGCCGCCAATTACACTTGCTTGAAACCCAAAAGCGCGTGCAATGGGAAGAAATGGCTCAAAAAACAGAGGCTGCAGAACGGCATTTCGTCCAACTGCGAACCGTACTGGCAGACCGCTGTGCCGAGCTTGATCGTCGCGAACAACATTTGGACCAACGCGAAGCTGAATTGGTTGCACGCGAAACCATCTTGTATCAAGCGGAGCAGCAACTCATTCATCGCGATCCCGATCCCTGTGCGGCTCGATCTGAATTGGATCGCCGTTTCGCCATTTTGGATGAGCTAATCCAAAGGCCACTTCGCACGATCGAAAGACGCGAACATGAATGGAGTCGAAACAAACGCGAGCTTGATCGTTACCAGCAGCGTCTAAAGAAACTCGAACTTGCAGTGCAGTCGGAGCGTGAGGCGTGGCAATTTGATCGCAATATTTGGCTTAAGCAAAGAGAGCAACAACAAGCAGATCGAATCAAGTTCAATCAGGTTGTGCTCCGACTGAAACAGGAAAGACTTCACAACCAAAGGGAAATCCAGGAGTTACGACAACAGCTTGAAAGACTGACCATGCTTCTGCTCGAGCCATTGCCAAAGAAATCAGCCGTCTTGGCGTTGGCTGCCTAAGGGATTGGTCATGCGGTTTCCAACTGCCCGATCACTTCCTGCACCGACTTGACTCCCAGACATGCTAATGCTTCAGGCAGGTCGCTTATGATTTGTTCTGCAACCGTGGGCGAGTAAAAATTGGCCGTTCCGACCTGGACTGCCGTGGCTCCGGCTAAAAGGTATTCCATGACGTCATCCACGTTTTGAATACCACCTACGCCGATGATCGGTGCCTTGACCTTTTGGGCCACTTGCCAAACGATCCGCAATGCCAATGGCTTTATGGCTGGGCCACTCAGGCCACCGGTGATGTTGCCTAACACAGGACGTTTACGTCGCCAATCAATGGCCATGCCCAGAAAGGTGTTGACCAAGGACAAGGCATCCGCTCCGCCTTCCATCGCTGCCTGCGCGATGGGAACCACCTGAGTGACATTGGGGGTAAGCTTGGCAATGAGGGGCACCTTGGCAACGCTTCGAACGGCCTTAACCACCTCTTTCGTTACTTGCGGGTCCGTGGCAAAATCAATCCCGCCACTCACATTCGGGCAGGACAGGTTCAGCTCTAAGCCACCCATTTTGTCTAAGGCACAAGCCATTTCCGCAAGCCGCACAAATTCATCGCGGCTTTTTCCCGCGATGTTGATGAAAACGGTCGTCGGCAACGTTTGCAGATAAGGCCAATGATGCGTAGCAAAGTAGTCGATGCCATCGTTATCGAGGCCAATCGCATTAAGCATGCCGCTGGCTGTCTCAACGGTGCGTGGAGCGGGATTGCCCGCTCGAGGTGCAACGGTTACCGTTTTGGGAATGATGCCGCCCAGCTTGCTGAAATCGACCACACCTGCCATCTCGCGGGCATAACCGAATGTCCCCGATGCAACGAGAATTGGATTCTGCAGCATCATGGGACCAAGCTGAACTTTCAGATCCATAACGCATCCACGAGCATCGCTGTTCATCAATGGTTGCCATTTTGACCAAGTGAAGCTCAAAGAGGTCATTGATGTTGCTGAGGTGAATCAATCGTTGCTGTCATCTGACTAGCATTTATATAGCGCAAACTGGCGAGAATGACCCAAAGCAGGTTCAGCAAACAACCCAGAAACACAAACCACGGACCGCCGCCGCCAAAACCATAGCTGTGCAGACCAGCGCCAAGGATAAAATTGACTCCATACCACGACATGACGATGGCGGCGAAGCAGACCACGGCCGATACCGCCAAGCCAAAGTCTTTCACCCACCCGATATAACGCGCATGTAGCGGTATGATGTAAGCAACCAATGCAATCAAAGCCCAGGTTTCTTTGGGGTCCCAACCCCAAAATCGGCCCCATGATTCCGCTGCCCACCAGCCCCCTAAAAACGTACCAGCCGCCAATAGCAATACAGCAATCTGCATGGCCCGATAAGCAAACTGGCTCAGTTGCTTGATGAGTTGTTGGTTGGGAGAACCAAAAAAGGTAAGGCCAAGCACCAAGTTGCCAATGCCCCAAGCCAATGCCCCCGCGGCATAACTTGCGACAATGGTCATGACGTGGATGATTAGCCAATAGTTGCTGCGCAAAACGGGAGCCAACGGAGAAATTTGCGAATCAAACCCGCGCGTGACGGGCAGTTGATCGGCCAAGACTAAACCCATGGTGGCGACGACCGAACCCGCCAAAATGATATACCGCTTGCGATAGACCATTTCGAGGAGTGCAGCAAACACCGCAGCCATGGATGCCACGAAAATGACCGTTTCATACATATTGGTGACGGGCGCACGCCCTGAGATCGACGTTCGGGTGTAATAACCAAACAACTGAAATCCCATCGACCCAGCAAACATGAGCCAACCCAAGGCGTAAGGGATCGGCACACTCGTTCCCAAAGAAATGGCGAAGCAAAGAACCGCAAGAGCCATGGTCACCCAAGCCCACTTGAACGGCTCGAGACGGTTAAAAAGCAATTCCAACGAAATCGTCGTTTCTATTGGATATTCCGGAGCCCGTTCCTTGCTCACTTTCTCGATCATGGCTTGATAAAGCCTCGACTGCTCCAGAAACCGATCTGGCTGTGCACTCGCATAGGCGGATTTCAGAGCTTCAAAACTCGCTAAAAGCTGCCCAGCCGCACCTTGTGGAAACTCCTGCCAGGTTGCTGCATCAATGTACAATCGCGGATGGAGAGCTTCCATGTAGCGCATGTGCAACATGCGGAATTCATCCTTTGTCGGAACATATCCGATCTGCCGGGCACGCTGCGCTTCTTGTTGCAATTCTTTGATAAAATGCTCATTCTTCTCGGCTAAAAAGGATCGAATCTCATCGGCAAATACTTTCAACCGATCTTCGCTTTGCAAACGTGTCGGTGAAATGCGTTCCAATCGTTTCTGGAACTCTTCATGGTCGCCTTCTTTGCGCAACAGCTGAGACACAACAATGGATTGTGCTATCGCTTTGGCTTTTTGCGTTTCCTTGCCTGCTTCCTCGCGAAAGCGATTGACAGCGACTTCATTGCGTTCATCCAATTGCTTTTTCAGAACATCCAGGGCTGCTTTTTCTTGTCCAGTTGCGATTTGCCGTTGAAACTCCTGCAGTTCCTTCCAGTTATCGGGCTTGAGGTAGCGATCGGGAGTAGCCGTTACGCGGCGGAACATTTCCTCTTGCCAAAGGTCGCTGCGGGCCGTGAATTGCCGCAAACTCCCTAATGAAAACCAGGGGCTCATTGGAATTTTATCCAACGCAACGACTTGAATCGGATCGTCCGGTTTGCGGTGCCCCATGGACGTGTTGGTTTGGGGATCGCCTTGCGTCAAACTGTCAAATAAGTTGAGACGTGTTTGCAGTTCTTGAGCCTTGCGCTCAATTGGATCCATGATTTGTTCTGCTTTTTGCGGGTCGATTTCACGCTTTTTCATGACCTGCATGAGCAGTTGTCGGAAAGCACCTGAATTGCGCACTTGCTTCGGAGCGAGATATTTGCCATGGATTTGCTCTTCGGTCGGTTCTTGTCCTTGATCGCGCAGTATCAACGTCCGCAGTTCGTGATCCTCACACAGCAAGAAAGGAAACGTTTCCCAATCGGTGATGGCATCGTTCTGCGAGGCACCTGCCGTCAGCATCCAAGAGAGCATGATCGCAAGCGCTGGTTTGCCCTCGAATTTGGATCGGCCGGTGATTTGGCGAACCGCATTGATTGAGGCTGATTCCAAGGGCATGATGCGACCATTGGTCTGCACTGGCCAGGCGCGCCAAAGGGATAGATCATAATCGGGGAGCTTTAAAGTCGGTTTCGTCTCTTCTCTTACATTCAACGCTTTCCAGTAAGGAAACACAATCTGCACAGCCAGCACAACGCAACCCGACCCCACTAAAACGGCTGACACCAGCAGGAGGTTGCGGAGGATATGCGTCGGTGCCGATGGCTTATGATTGTTCGTTTCAACGTTTAAGCTCATGTTCATCCTCCCATGTACTTTGGGGATGAGGCCAAGGGGTTCATTAAGTCATTGACGCCAATGTGTCCGAGCTGACGGTTGGCGTTTTTTGTCCACGTGGTTTGAAGAAATAGGCTTTCATGTAATACATGCATGCAATGCCTAAGGCCAGCATGGCGGAGCCAATGTATTTGAGCCACAATCCTGGATCACGCCCCACGGTAAACACAGAATACCGAACCGGTTTACCATCCGTGTCATAGTGTACCGGAATGAACGACATATCAGCCTGGTATACCTTATAGCCCCGATGATTGAGGGGCGCATTCATGGTGATCATGAATTGTTCGTTGTCGATGCCTGCTTTGGGATCCGTAAGTTGAACAAAACTCGTATAAGTAGCAGGACTGTTGGTTCCGGGATCTACTTGGGATTCTGCGCGCAACAATTTAAGCTCAAAATCAAGCTTCTCCCGCTTGAAATTAAAGCCGATGACGAAATCGTCTCGAAACCGAACGCCATCCACCTCGCCTTGCAGGCTCACCTCGGTGGCTGTCCCTTGAGGCAATTGAAAGGTTTGGAAAAACCGCTCGATTTTGCCTGCACGATTCCGCTTATCGACAGAAACTTTGCCTTCCAGCATGGGTTCCAGAGGATCACTGCCCTGGCGACGATCGAGACCAGGACGCGCAGCCACGGGAATGTAGCGATCTTTCGCAATGGCTTGTGATAAAAACTGCTCCACGCGAAAACGCCATTTCATTCCACCCCAAATGTCGTACTGTTGGGTTTCCGACTCAACACGCCCTTGATGTTCAAGCTGAATCGGCCCCGTTCGGCTGCTGAATGAACGGAAATACAATTGCCCCTTGTCGGTGACGACAAACTGCAGCAAGGCCTTATTGCTTTCCATGCCAAACCTCCAATCAGGAGGATGATACCAGATCAAAGGATCTTGCGGCGTAACGGCCATCCGTTCACCCTTCGCATTGGCAACTGGTCCGCAATCCACCATGGTGCGGGCAGTCCAGTGAAAGGGCACTGTCTTGCCGTCAGGTTTGATGAGCACAAAATCCACAGCCGGGTCCAAGGCACGGCCGCTGTCATCTTCATACCGATCGTTGGGTAAATAGCGTGTTAATTGAATCGAATAGCCCGTGTTGCCCAACGCTTTTTTCTGCCCCATTTCCTTCGCCACATCCAGCCGAAGGATTTGATCGTCCTTCTTAAGCACCAATTGCCCCTGACTGCCCCGTTGGTCATCAGATGGTGGCTTGAGAAACTCCTCCAATAAGCCCTCGGGGCAACGGCCGAGCAATTCCATCATGCCGCCGCCAAGGCGCTGATTGGCCCTATCTAATTGCTGCGCATCCAAGGCCAGCCATAATGACGTTTGTGGTTCGGCACTGTTTTGAAACAGATTGATCTTCAATGCTTGAAAGCTATCGTTTGCATCCTGTGCCTGAGTATACGGTTCCTTGCGGACATGGGGATAAAAGGCATTGACCTCAACTGACACCCCCGGTTCGAATTCATATTTCCATGATCGCTTCCATGGATGAGAGAGCCAATCAAGCAGGCGCAGCGACAAGGCGACCTGGGAACGCAGGTTGGCATCGCCCCAGGGCAATGATCCAGTCTCGAAGGGAAGCGTTTTGGTGCCTTTTTCCCCTTTGCGTTTGAAGGTAAAGACCGCTTGATCGCCGTAATAGATTTCATCTGATTTATTTGGGACGTAGCCAATGGTGCGAGCCACTTCGCGCTGCGTCATGACGTCGTCACTGGACAACAAGCTGATTTGTGCATCGGTTCCATCCAAGGCCGTCCAAACCCCACCCGCCAGCATGATGAGCAGTCCGAGATGCGTGATCAGAAACCCGGTCTGATGACGTTTCCAAGGCCACTTCTTGGCTGCTGCACAGAAGATATTGATACCCAGTAGCAGCAATAAACCCGTAAACCACCACGCATGGTAAACCATTTCCTGAGCAATTTTAGCACTGTACCAGGATTCCAACATGGTACCCAATGCCAGCACAATCATAAATAATGTGAGCGAGAGCACAGCCAACTGCAGCGACCCAAGCCAACGATTCATTTGCAGCAACAGGACAAGCCAAGCTTGTCGCTTGGCTGGCATTCGTGTGGTTTGGGTATTGCTTTGCAGTTCCGGGACGGAATATGGTTTGGTTCCGGCAGTCGCGGTTGGGGCTGACGATTTCACTTCACGATTTTTACGACCCATTGGCTTTTCCCGGGAGGCTCATGCGCAAGAGCTTGCAGTAGGCAGGCAAATATCCATTATTATGTATTGTTAGGATTCAGTCTGCATTTGGGAAGGGCGAAGCCACACCTCCTTGGCAATTCAGTTCAAGCTTTTCATAAACGATTGTTGGATTCCTATATCGTTTTAGCATATCTGTTTGGGTTTATCTTTGTAATGAATCTATGGTTCGCAACCGTCCTGCAGCCAATGGCTGCTCAAATTGCTGAGATCATTTTCATTTTCGGGTGAATCTGCTTGACCAGAATTCAGAAGCGTTAACAATGAATCTTCTACAGAGCGAACGAGCTTGCTTGCAGTGCCATTTCGTCCATGCCCCTGATGGGAATGAAACGTTATGCCGCCTGCAGGTGCAACGTCGGCAAACACACTTGATCCAAATGTCCATCACGCCTTAGCCGTCAGAGACTCGGGGGGAACACAAACTATGAGTACACGCACGATTGCAAAACGGTCAACCTCGTCATCTTGGTTACTGTCTGTGTTAGGCGGTTTCGTTTGGCTTTCCTTAGCCCATGCCGAAGACACGAATCGAGTGACGAAGCCGAATTACCCGCAAGCATTCAAATACAGCCGGGAGTTTCTGCAGCAATTCACGTATGATTCCAGCGTCACCCCGCACTGGATTGGTAAAGCTGATGTGTTTTGGTATTCCTACCGCACCAGCAGTGGCACGCGCTTCTGGCGTGTGGATGCCAAAAACGCCAAGAAGGAACCTTTGTTTGATCAAGTCAAACTAGCCTCTCAATTAGCGGAGCAACTGAAAAAGCCCATTGAATCCCATGCGCTTCCCCTCTCCCGAGTCACTCTGAACGACGATGAAACCGTGCTCAAATTTGTTTCCAACGAATGGCAATTCGAATATGACATGAAAGCTGAGAAGTTAACAAAAACCGGCAAAGCATCGCCCATTCCAACCAATCGGCCGAGCCGGGAAGAAATCGAACGCATGACGGAACAAGAACGGCAACGCTTTTTCGAAGAACGACGCCGGCAGTTCCAAGATTTTCAGCAGCAACAGCAGCAGCAACAGCAACAGCAACAGCAACAGCAGCAGCAAGAACAGCAAGAGCAGCAACAAGAACAGCAAACCACCCAGAACGCACAAGGTGGCCCACGCCGCCCATTGGATTACCGCGTTTTCTCACCAGACCGCAAGCATTACGTTTATGCTTACAAGTTCAATCTCTGGCTCGCGGCGGACAATGACGAAAAAAATGCCAAACAAATCACACAAGATGGCGTGGAAGACTATAGCTTTGGCGGCACTGCAGAAGATCGCAAAGCACGTCCCAATGTCACCTGGTCCAGTGATTCCAAATCCTTTTACGTAACCCGTTCCGATTCGCGGCAAATGAAAGAACTCTACCTGGTCAATTCCCTTGCTGAGCCACGACCAACCTTGGAAAAGTACAAATATGCCATGCCGGGGGAACAAGGCATCCGCAAAACCGAACTGTGGCTTTACCATGTGCCAAACAAGGAATTGATGCGTATTCCCGTCAAATGGAAAGACGAAAGCTACACCAATATCCATTTCGGCAAGACGGGTGAAGAACTGCGGTTTGTCCGCCGGGATCGCTTGCGGCGCAATCTTGAAATCTGCACATGGAACCCTGCCACCAAGAGTTGCAACTGCCTGCTTGCTGAAGGGTTTGAGAGCGCTTATCAAGAGCTGCAGCCGATCCGCTACATTGAAGAAACGGGTGAAATGATCTGGTGGTCCGAACGCTCTGGCTGGGGTCATTTCTACTTGTATGATCGGGAAGGCAAACCCAAAAATCCAATCACGATGGGTGAATATCGCGCGAACCGTATTGTCGCCATCGACGTTCCCAATCGCATCATGTATTTCCAGGCGAATGGCCGGGAGCCAAGCGAAAACGTCTATTACCAGCACTTGTATCGCGTGCGTTTGGACGGCACGGGCTTAACCCTCATGGATCCAGGTGATGCCTACCACAACTCCACTTTGTCGCCTTCACGCCAATTTCTTGTCGATAATGCCACGCGGGTCGATCAAATCCCCTTCAGTGTCCTGCGTGACGCTGATGGCAAAGTCGTCATGGAACTTGAAAAGATGGACGTCAAACGACTGCTCGAGGTCGGCTGGAAGCCGCCTGAAACGTTCAAAGTGAAGGCTGTGGATGGCGTCACGGAACTCTATGGCAACATGTGGAAGCCTTTTGATTTCGATCCCAGAAAGAAATACCCCATTATTTTGAACGTCTATCCTGGCCCACAAACCGAAGGCGTCACGCATACCTTTGGTGTGTTCAGCAGCAATTTGCAATTGGCTCAGCTTGGCTTTATTGTCGTTCAAGTGGGCCACCGAGGCGGTACGCCGATGCGCTCCAAGGCCTACGCCAGCTTTGGTTATTTCAATCTGCGGGATTATGGCCTGGCCGACAAAAAAGCGGCCGTTGAGCAATTAGCAGCCCGATTCAGCTTCATCGACATCGACCGCGTCGGCATCTTTGGCCATTCGGGTGGCGGGTTCATGTCAGCCGCGGCGATGCTGCAAAAACCATACAACGAATTTTTCAAAGCTGCGGTGGCCTCGGCTGGCAACCACGACAACAACATTTACAACGATAGCTGGTCGGAACGGTATCATGGCCTGCGCGAAGTTGCTGTAAAAAAGGACAACAACCTGCAAACGACGCAAACGGCCACCACAACGACTTCAGAAAACAACAACTCCACCAATTCCAGTCGCAACCAAACCAACACCCGCAACCGGCGTAGCGGTGGCGGTCCCGACGAAGATGAGACCAAGAAAAAGGACGACAAGAGCAAGGAGGATGAAAAGAAAAAGCTGGATCAGTCGTCCGACCAGAAGGACAAGAAAGACGTCAAAAAAGAGGATGAAAAGAAGGACCAATCCAAGGAGAAAGATAAAACCAACGAAGTAAAGAAAGAAGACGACAAGCACGGTACCGGCGATAAGAAAACGGATAAAAAAGACGAAAAAACGACAACGAAGCCGCCACCGCCCCCGGAAACACAATTTGAAATCCGCGTTCCCACCAATACCGAGTTGGCTGCCAATTTAAAGGGTGCGCTCATGCTGGTGCATGGCGATATGGACAACAACGTCCACCCTGCCAACACCATGCGTTTAGTGGACGCCTTGATCAAAGCCAACAAGCGCTTCGAATTGTTGATCCTGCCGGGCAAACGGCATGGTTTCGGCGACTATCAGCCCTATTTCACCCAACGTATGTGGGACTTCTTCGTTGAACATCTCATGGGTGAACGCCCCAACGGCGCGGACATTCTCGACAAACAAATCGCTAAGTAAAACGACCGAACGACGCACGCTGAACTGCTCACGTCACTCACTATTGACCAGGCCCATGTCATCGACATGGGCTTTTTTATTCGCATGCCTGTGCCCATGCACGTTGAGTGTATTTGCACCGAATCTGTTTTGCCGTAACCACTTCTATGGAAATGCATTTCGGCAGGCACAAAGACACGGGCGACCAAAAGACGAGTAGCAAGATTGATTCTGGGTATGCAGATGCGAGGCAGAATAGCGGGCAGGCTCATCTTCATGCGGGTTGCTGCACCGGCTCGGCTTCTTTGACGATGAAAGAATGCAGCAGCAAAAGGCAGGCACCCACAACCAGGCAACAGTCGGCAAAATTAAAAACGGCAAAATCCAGCTTTCCGAACCGCTCGGATTCGTGATGAAACCAGAGAAAATCGCGAACCCCTTGGAAAACAAGCCGATCGTAAAGATTGCCCAACGCCCCGCCACAAATCAGACCAAGTGCCAAGACCATCCACAAATCCGTTCGAACCTGTTCGCGTTTGGTCCAGAAAAAGATGAACACCACCGCCAGGAAACTGAACCCGGCGAAGATGTAGTTGGACAACAGGCCATGGTCCTTGCCAAAGCCGAACAGTGCCCCTTGATTCAAATGATTGTGGGTGAAGTGAAACCAGTTGGGAATAATGGAAAAATGCTGCCCTAGTTCAAGCCAGGCAAACACGACATACTTGCTCGTCAGGTCAATGGCTAGTCCCAGGCAGGCCAGGATCCATACCCAATGTCGATAGGATCGCAACGACGAACTCATGTCACCTCATTTATGCAACTACCCTAACATTCCGAACCGACCACGCCCCGGTTTGATACCCAGGAAAGCCAATGGTGTCTAGTCGAACTGGCCCATCAACGTACATGCCTACTGTGGCTCGCCCGTATGGCGTGGTTCGACCTGGAGAAGATGTCTGACAAAAAAATCCTTCATGCGGCGAAGAGCGTAAGGGTGCCCAGTCGCTCCGTGTCCCACCCCCGGCATGACGAGCAGTTCAAAATCCTTGTCCGCCCGAACCAAGGCATCCACCACTTGCATGGTTGAAGCAGGATCGACGTTGCGGTCCACCTCCCCCACGACCAGCAAAAGTTTTCCTTTGAGATTTGGGGCGAGCGTGACATTGGAGTTGTTTTTATAGCTGTCATCGACGGGCCAGCCCATCCACTGTTCGTTCCACCAGATTTTATCCATACGGTTGTCGTGGCATCCGCAATCAGCCATACCGACTTTGTAAAAGTCGCCATGCTTCAACAAACCGGCCAGCGCATTCTGCCCACCCGCACTGCCGCCGAAAATGCCAACCCGCGACAAATCCATCCAGGGCCTGGTTTTAGCTGCTTCCTTCAACCAAACGATACGATCAGGGAAGCCGGCATCGGCAAGATTTTTCCAACATACATCATGAAACGCCTTGGAGCGCCAATTCGTGCCCATGCCATCGATCTGAACCACCACGAAGCCCAGTTCCGCCAACTGCACCTTGCGAAGGTGCGTGCTCCACGACTTGGGGACAAAGGCACCTTGCGGGCCGGCATAGATTTCCTCAATCACCGGATACTTTTTCTTGGGATCAAAGTTCGTTGGCTTGATGATCATCCCATATATGTCCGTCGTACCGTCACGCCCCTTGGCGACAAACCGCTCGGGCAGCTGCCAACCGGTTTCTAACAGCTTCGTTGCATCCGCCTTCTCCAAAAGACAGACCTGCTTGCCCGTTTGCGTGTTTCTCAATTCATTGATTGGTGGCTGATCGATCCTCGACCAGGTGTCGATGAAGAATTGACGACTGGGAGAGAAGCTGACTTGGTGGGTGCCGTCCCCTTCGGTGAGGATGGTCAAACCCGAGCCATCGAAGTTGACGCGGCAAAGATGCTGGTAATAAGGGTCCTGCTCGGGGTAAATGCCCAATGCCCAAAACCATACCTGCTTGGCTTCCTCATCGACCCGCTCGATGCTGCGGACCAACCATGGACCTTTCGTAAGTTGGGTGCGCAAGGCGCCTGTGGCGGCGTCAAAGAGGTAAAGATGGTTCCAGCCATCGCGTTCCGACATCCACAAAATCGATCGGCCTTCATCAAGCCATTGGAAATAGCTCTTGCTGGAATAATCGATAAAGGTCTTGCTGCTATCCTCGATGATCGTTTTGGCCTGCCCATCGGTGGACACACCCACGACCCTCAGGATCTGGTGGCCTCTCTGGTTGTATCGAAACGTAAAGCGTTTGCTGTCGGCATCCCAGCGAATTTGGTCGATCGACCAGGGATTCGAGAACAATTCTTCCGACACGTTGATGCTTTTCTTCTTGGCAACATCGAACAGCCGCGGGCGCGGTTGAGCGATTTGATCGCCTGGCTTCAGATAGTTCATGGTGATGAGATTCGGCTGTAACTGTCGGCGCGGTGACGATTCGACAATGTAAACCTTGTGCTCCTGGGCGGGTTTGGTTTGGAGCACGACGAGAAACTGGCTGTCAGGCGACCAGTAAAAGGTACTTTGAAACGGATCGTCCGCAGTACCGGTGGTGCTGAGTTGTGTTTCCTCTTTGCTTGACAAGTTGCGCACCCAAACGTTGTGATCCTTGATGAACGATTCCCATTTCCCATCGGCACTGCGGGAATTGGAAAAGGTCTGGCGCGGGCCACGCTGATTGTTTGGCAACGCCCGTCCCCCCGTGCGGGCGACGGGCAAAGGTTTTCCATCGAGGTTGATGGTGCGCCCGCCCTCACGGGCTTCAATCAACGCCAGCACTTCCCCTTGCTCATTTTCAATTTGCCAAACATGGCCGGCAAACGTGTGCTGCTCGTGATCCTTGCCTGCTTCGATCGAACCATAGGCCTGGCGCTGGCCGTTGGTATCGAACCAGAATAGTTTGAGCGACTCTTTGGAGCGATTGCGGAAGCGAACGAAGGTCTCATCCCCGGTACGGCGGCTGCGCCGCGGCACGGCATCGCTTTGTGAGGAATCTTCCACTTTGGGCCGTTCTTCTGGTTTCAGTGACTCGATCAGCTTCTCCTGGCTTGCAAACGTTTCCTTCTTCCCGGTCTTGGTATCGACGAGCACAAACTCCGTTTTGCCTGGTGCGGTGGTCACGCGGTAATAGAGTTTCTCATCGTTCCCGATCCACGTCGGATTGATGGCTGCTCGGAAGATGGTGTTATTAAACTTGGAACCAAGTTGTTGGGCACGCTGATAGTCGGCAGCACTGCCCTGAGCAAACAATGGGGTTACGGATAAACTCCAAATGAAGACAAGCAACCAACGAGCCTGAGCCGAAGGATGGGTTCGACTGTTCATGACTAACTCCAGCCTATTTTGTAGAGAGAAAACTTTCTTGCCGGTCAGGGCCATTGTAAACCGAAACCGCTCGCTTGAAAACCGAACGCATTGATGTTGGAAATATTTGTAAGAGCTGTTCGTGAATGGAATTTAACAACCATCTTCAACGTGCTACGAACAACGGTTAGCGTTTCTTGGTCCAACGAATTTTGCAGCCACGCGGGTTCGTTTCTGTGACGACGGGTTTTTGGGCTGACAAGAGGGCATCGACGGCATCGTCTAAATAGTGTTTTTTGGCTGACGCAGGGGGATCTTTGTCGTCCATGGCGCCCATGTAAGCAATTTGTCGCTGCTTATTGAGAACAAAAAATTCGGGTGTGTAGCCTGCCCCATACGCTTTGGCGATTTTTTGGGAAGCATCGTGCAGATAGGGGAAGGGAAACTGTTTGGCTTGTGCTTTGGCCTTTAAAGCAGGCATTTGGTCCGCTTCGATGTTATTGACGCAAATGGCCACCAACCCAACCCGACTCTTGGGACCAAGGTACTTTTGGCAGAACGCCAGCAGCCGGTCTTCATAGTCCACCGCACATGGGCAACTGTTGCAGGTGAATACAACGACGACAACATCTTTTTCATGCAAATCAGACAGTGAATGCCGCTTGCCATCCACACCTGGCAGATCGGTCCAAGCGGGTGCAGCATCCCCAATGGCCAGCACGTCGTTATATTTGCCTTTAGCTGTGGCTGGACCTTGGCACAACAAGAGTACGGTTATGATGGAGAAGGCTGTCAGCTGCATAAGTCCATATCCTGAATGGCGGCTTAGCATAATTTGTTGCCGAAATGGCTTTAACCCTGTTTTATGGACTGTTTGACCAAAAACCCATTTGTACGATTGGCAGGCGACCGGTGCTCAGTTGGGAAACGTACTACGTGGTGTAATATCAGGGTCAAAACCAAACGATACAGATCGGGTTGGTTGCACGCTCGGCCACCATAAACAAGGAATCGTTGCATTGACTAATGAAAGCGGGTTTAATTGAAACAACTTGAAATCGTTTGTTTCAAAATCAATTAACTCGAGGAGCAATGAAGGATGGCGAACGCTCACGATCATCATGCAAACCATGACCATCAACACGGCCCAAAATGTGGTCATACGTCCGTGCAGCATAATGGACATATCGACTACTTGCATGATGGTCATTTGCATCATCAAATGGGAGATCACGTGGCAGAGCATCATATCGACATCTCCAACACCAATCCTTTCCAATGCACGCCCAAACACAACTGCGGACAGCATGAAGCGAACCATCAACACGGCCCGAATTGCGGTCATGAGCCAGTACCCCACGGCGATCATGTGGATTACTTGGTCCATGGGCATTTGCACCACCCGCATGGCGATCACTGTGACAACCATGGCCCCATTCAAACCAACTCACAGTGATCTCGGCGGTCCATGGCTTAATCGAGCAAGCTTGATGCCGGCGGTATATTGTGAAGCATTTAGGGCGTTCTCAGGGATCTCCTGTATTTTCAACCAACTACCCTGGCAATCTCCCTGGGGGTTGCGGTATCTTGATGGTTAGCTGTGCAAGTAAAGATTGCATCGAGGCCCCATTGTGGATCGCATCATATGATCTGCATTTCTATACTGCAACAATCGCGCAAATTTGCGATGGTGGACATGATCAATGCCGCCAATCAATGCGATTTGATGGAAATTCGCCTGGACCGTTTCGAGAAAGCCCCGGACTTAAAAGAATTGATGAAGCGCAAAACCAAGCCGCTGATTCTCAGTTGCCGGCGCGTGGCCGATGGCGGGTTTTGGGAAGGCACCGAAAATGAACGTCTGACCTTGCTACGCCAATGCATCATTGAAAAGGCTGACTATGTCGAAATCGAGTTGGACAGCGCAGACCAAATCCGCCCATTCCCTGGAGCCAAACGGGTCATTGCGTATACCAATCTGCAAGAAACCCCCCGCGACATCGACGAAAAATATACTCAGGCCTGCGAAAAAAAACCTGATGTCATCAAGCTGATGACGCGAGCTGAAACTCCTGAGGAAGCCTGGCCGCTGGTGCAAATCGTCGCTCATGCAACCATCCCCACGGTGGTCGTTGGTATAGGCAAAACCGGTTTGATGTTGAGCATTTTGGCAAAACGGTTTGGAGCGCCTTGGACATATGCAGCCCTGGAAAAGGGCATGGAGTCCTATCCTGAACAGCCTTCCGTACGCGAATTGCGAAACATCTATCACATCGAAGACATCGGCAAGGGCATGCGTTTCATCGGTGTTGCAGGCGTTTCTCAGGATATGATTGTGCTGAGCGCGCTGCTGAACCACGGCTTAAAAGCCATGGGCGTTGCCTATCGCTGTCTGCCCATGACGGTCGGCTATATCAATACGTTTCGGAAGATATTGGAGGCCGTGAAAGTCCACGGCGTGGTCATTGGGCCTGCCTATCAAAAAAAACTCATCGAGATGTCCGCGCATTCTGACCCGTTAGCTGAAAAATACGGCACGACCGACTATCTGGGCCAGAATGAAGACAAAACCTGGCAAGCCTATTATCTGTTCAGTCGAGCCGTCATTCGCACCATCGAGGCGACACTGGCACAGAAAATGCCTAGCGAGAAACCGTTGAAAGGACGCATGACGTTAATCGTTGGCTCAAGTCCTATGGCGCCGATGTTGGCTTGGGCAGTGCGTAAACGCGAAGGCGTGCCCATCATCTCAAGTATGAACCGCGAAGTGGCCCAACAAATCGCACACGACAACAAATGCCGCTTTGTACCATTCGAGGCGATTTATGCAACGGCTCATGATTTGCTAATTCTGTGCGGCGAAGAAACCAACCACGAAGCAGAAGAACGCAACTTGCATCTGAGTGAAAAAGAAGTGCATGCCAACATTCTAAAGTCCACAACCACGGTCTTGGACCTGCGTGCTTACCCCCAAGCGACCATGTTTCAGCAAGAGGCAGCCCTGCGCGGTTGCTCCCTGGTGCATCCCCAGCATATTTTGCTGCAATATGCACAATTGTTGTTAAGGTTGATCACTGGAAAAAACCAAACGATCAGCGAACTGCCCCAAGAAGTGACCCATTTAATTGCATAAATCCAAAGGAATTGGATGCGCGGTTTATCGTGAGAGATTAAAACAAGAAAAGCGGTTGGTCACGAACCTGCACATTTAGTTGCCAGCCGGTTGAGGCTAGTGTAAGGTGAATGGTGCTTGACGAAATGTATTTGGGTGCCCCCCGTAGGATGAATGCGAGCTACCCTGGAGGTAGGGTGTGTCATGCCGGATCGTGAATCAGACTCTCCTCAGAAACCAGCCAAGGGCAAAAAAACGCCTCCACCCGACATTTTCGGGTCGATGGTAGGCGATATGCCCATTTCTGCCGAAGAACGTGCCAAGCAAGAGCGGCAGACCTGGCTCGATGATTTGCGTCAACAACAAATGCGCCATTGGGCAGCAGGTCTGACCGTTTTGGTCGAAACGTATATTCAACAAAACCCACGCTTACGCAGCGATCCAGAGGCCGTCTTGATTCTCTTGGCCGGCGAAATCAAGCATCGGATGGATCGAGGGCAGAACCCGACGGTTGACGAATTGAAGTTGCGGTTCCCCGAACATGAGAAAGCCATTTATGCTCTCATCACCCGCGAACAGGCGGCCCGAGCCAGTCAGGACACCGATCCTTCAGTTACTCCCAACACGCGCCGTCATACGGAAAAGCAATCGCCTTCGTCACAAATGCGGGCGGGCAAGCTGTCAAAAACCAGCTCGCATACCTCCTTGCATTTCGTCGAGTCTGCCAATGCGGCCGGCTATGAAATCATCGAGGAAATCGGCCGCGGCGGCATGGGGGTCGTCTACAAGGCGCGCCAATCGGGTCTGAAACGGCTTGTGGCATTAAAGATGATTATCTCCAGCATCCACGCCAGCGATGAACAGATCGGCCGCTTCCGGGCCGAAGCCCAAGCGGTCGCCAAACTGCATCATGAAAACATCGTGGCTGTGTATGACGTTGGGGAGTTTGAAGAAAATCCATTTCTGGCTTTGGAATATGTGGATGGCGGCAGCCTGGCTGACTTGCTGCAAAAGGACCATCACCTGACCGCCACGCATGCAGCCACGGTCATGGAGCAGATGGCCCGTGCTGTCGACCTGGCCCATTCTCAAGGCATCGTGCACCGCGATTTGAAGCCCGCGAACATCTTGCTCACCCAGAACGGTGTTCCCAAAATCAGCGACTTCGGCCTGGCCAAGAGGATGGATGAATCGAGTGGCTGGACGCGCACGGGCGACATCATGGGCACGCCCTGCTACATGGCCCCGGAGCAAGCAGAAGGCAAAATCCGATTGATCGGCCCCTGTACCGACATTTATTCCTTAGGGGCTATTCTTTATGAAATGCTCGTGGGTCAACCCCCGTTTAAAGGGGCAACGACCCTCGAAACGCTGGAGCAAGTGCGTTTGCATGATCCGATTCCCCCAGGCAAATTGCAAAAAAACATTCCCAAGCCTCTGGAAACCATCTGCCTGAAGTGCCTGGAAAAAGACCCGCAACGTCGTTATTTGAAGGCCAGGGATTTGGCGGATGACTTGGAACGCTTCCTGGCTGGCGAGCCGATCGTTGCCCGAGCAACCACTGCCTTTGATCGCATGGGGCGCTGGATCAGCCGAAACAAATTTGCTGCATCGATGGTGCTTACCATTACGCTGTTGTTCGTCTCCTTGGTTGCCGTGTTAGGCTGGGTATTGTTCTTGAATCGCGACACGAACAAAGACTCCTATGCGCTCAACACCAAACCTGCACCCAGCCAAGCAACCCAGCCCGGCGCCACTTTTGCGACGATACAATCGCCCCAAGAAACCAAAACAAGCATTGCTTCAACGCAACCCACCGTGACCGAAACCAAGCACGAGACTAAGCCAACCCTAGCAACCCCTACCAAGGAACAACCTAAGCCGACTGAGCCTGAACCAACCAAAGTCGCCCATGCCAGCAAGCCTGAACCTACGAAGCCTAATGACCCCATTCCAACCAAAACCGAAGTGGCTTCCAATAACCCCGAAGTGAAGCCACCGCCTCTGAAAGAGCCGACCTTAGAGGAACTGCTCAACAAGGCCAACGCAGCTAAGGATCTTGCTGATAAGATTCGGTTCTTCACTCAGGCCCATGATCTGGTTCGTGTGGGTAAAGCAAGGCAGCGCATGCAAGATGTGTTTGAAAAAATCTTGAAACCTGCACTGAATGCTGCACAAAACACGCAACCTGGCCAGGATACAAAGCTAGATTTGCAATTGGCGCAGTTATATGGCGCTGTCGGCCGCATGATGCTCGATAATCCTTATGAAGCCAAATTGTTTGGCAAAGACATTCTCCGCCAGTCAGCCTCTCATTTTGAGCGGGCCATCCAGTTTTATTCAGCCCATCGCTCCGACCGAACCCTGGCCGAGCTCTATACGGGACATGGCAATGCCCTGATTCGTGTCATTGGTATTCAGCATGAGGAGTTACAACCGGCCCTGCTCCGCGATGCCGCCGCCGCCATCAAGGCTTCTCCGGAATACGCCGGCGGCTGGAACTTGAAAGGTTACAGTTATTATCAGAGCTTTAATGATCAAGTGAAATGGATTGGCTTCCAGGCAGCCCTGTTGGAACTTCGCTCCACGTCTTATCCCTTGAGTGATCTAGAACAAGCCATTACCGCTTACGACCAGGCGGTGCGGATGGGTGAGTCCGGACCAGGCGACGATAATTTGGCCATCTACCTGACTAATCGCAGTGCAGCGTTTTTGATGTTGGGTTTCTATGAAAACGATGACATCAGCAAACGCCGCGATGCCTTCGATAAGGCCGTGATCGACGCCAGACGGGCAACGGAATTATCACGTGACTACGATCTGGCCTGGCAAGCGCTCGGCAATGCCTATGAAGCCTTGGCATGGAAGCCCCTGCGCATCAACATTCCAGAAAAATACAACGAAGCGTTGAAAGCCTTCCGCACGCAAAAAGAGATTCGTACCAGCTTGCCTGACGCCCATACCAATATCGGCCGCTGTTTGATGAAATGGGTTCTCGATGATGAGGGGGATGCCACGCAGCGAACGCTCGCCTTGCAAGCATTGCAAGATGCGCTCCAGACGGACGAACAGTATGCCGATGCCCACTTTTGGAAGGCACGTTTGCTTTTTGCCAGCAATGAAAAAGCCGAGGCGCTGAGGGAACTGAGCCTTTCCTTCAAAAATAACGAAGCGCTGCTACCCCACTTATTGCGCGTTCGAAGCTTGCTGCTGGCGCAAAAAATGCCCAATGAGTTGATCAAACTCATGGATGAGCAATTGCCCGAACAGTCCAAAGATTGGCAGGAAAAGCACGTCCCCCTCTTGTTGGTGCGCAGCATGGTGCGCGCACAAAATGTGCCAGATGACTTGAAGGCCGATGCACCGCTGTCGCTGCGAGATGCCGAAGGCTGCCAGAAGCTGACCAAGGAGGTTATTCCGCTCGCTTTGGCCCATTGGGCTGCAGCCGACATTCATTTTCGTCAGATGAACATCGCCAGCATCGATCTGCAAAAGCGGCTGAAGTATTATGACCAATGTGCCGCCGAGTTAAGGCAAATGCTGAAGATTTACCCCGATAGCCCAGCAACTATTACTGCCGCACGTTTGCTGTGTAATTACCTTGAGTCGGTCGCACGAAACAAACCAAAAGAAGAAGCCAAAATCTTGCTGGAGGAAGCCATCTCCTTGACGACCCTGGCTGAGGACAAAGCCCAAGGTTCTGACCGTCCTGCCTGGAAAGTCCGCAGGCAAGATTTGCAAGAAGCTTTACGCAAACTCGATCGCTAAAAATCGGATGCCGCCGTCATTTCTTGGCTGTATCCAGCAGTTTCATCGGAAACAGCGCCGAAGGCGTGTGTTGTTCATCCAACATGGTTTGCAACCTTTGCACAATCTCTGGATGCTCTTTGGCGACATTTCTGGACTCTTGGGGATCTTGGTTCAGGTCGTACAATTCCAGTTCGCCAGGCTGTTGGTTATTCGCGCCAGGGCTGGGGTTGAGATTGCGTCGCATGGCCTTCCACTGGCCCGCGCGAATGCTTTGCTGACCACCATAGCCAGGCGACTCGCGATAAAGAAACGGCCTTGGCTCTTGCTTTTGACGCCGCAGCGTTGGTGCAAAGCTCATGCCGTCCAAATCGGTGGGTATTTCCGCTTGGGCTCCAATCAAATCCAACAAAGTAGGTAGCCAGTCTTCGAAGCCAGTGACACGGTCGCTCGTGCTGCTTGGGGCTATGTGGCCTGGCCAGCGCACGATACAGGGTACACGAAAGCCACCCTCATAAAAAGAACCTTTGCGCCCGCGCATGCCCGCGGCACTAGCAAAGTAATCCGCATCCGTGCCACCCAAGCGATTGTAAAGCGGCCCATTGTCGCTCGTGAACACAACGATGGTATTTTGATCCAGCTTTAACTCCTTGAGCCGATCCAGCAACCTGCCCATGTCGCGATCCATGCGGGTAATCATCGCGGCATAAGCTGCCCGTGGATACCGGTGTGGCAAGTAGGAGCGATTGCCCAAATAGGGTTCATCATTGAATTGATTGCGATATTCCTGCAAGGAGTCCTCGGGCACCTGTAATGCCAGATGGGGCACTGGTGTCGCGAAGTAAAGAAAAAATGGTCGATGCTTGTTTTCGGTGATAAATGCCAAGGCTTGGTCCACGATCAGGTCTGGCGCGTAATCCTTCCCTTGATAGCGCTGATACTGCGATGGATCTTGGGGATCGCCATTCACTGGAAACTTTTGATGAGCGAGCATCTTGGGATTGTCGAGTTGCATTTGAAGATCATTATTCCATAGGTGGGTTGGGTAATAATTATGGGCCACGGCCTGACAGTTATATCCAAACCAACGGTCAAATCCTTGCTTCAATGGATCCCCGGTACTGCCAAAAGGCCCCAACCCCCATTTACCAAAACCACCAATGACATAACCTTGCTTCTTTAACAGCACAGGCAGCTTGAGATAACCTGCTGGCACCGGTTCTTGACCTTCAGCAAACCCCTTTGCCTGCTGATTATCGCGAATGTAGGTATGCCCGGTATGAAGTCCGGTCATAAATACACATCGAGATGGTGCGCACACGTTGCTTCCCGCGTAGTGGTTGGTCAACCGCATGCCCTCACTGGCCAATTGATCCAAGCGCGGCGTACGGATTTTCTTTTGACCAAAACAGCCCAGGTCACCGTAACCCAAATCATCCGCAAGCAAGAAAAGGATATTGGGTGGTCGAAGCGACTCTTGAGCAAAGCTCGGCACGCTCAAACAGAGGCATCCCAAAAGGATGAAGCTGAAGTGATGCATGAATGGCAACCCTTTCTTTACCGTGGAGATCTTCGGCTTGTACACAACGTACAATGGGCCTTTTGCGGATGTCCAGATAATTCAAGATTCATGCTTAATACAAACTTTGGCCAGAAAGCACCCGGTGAGCAGAACCACTGGCCATCCAATTCGTATGATGTGTAAGTAGGTTGAATGAACCCTCAAGAGACCGGATGTCCCGATGGATGCCCCACCCCTGCTCAAAGTGAACAACGTTTCAGTGACACTAGGCAACATTCCCATTCTCAAAAATCTATCGACGAATCTGCCCAGGCACAAAATCACCGCACTCATTGGCCTGAATGGCGCTGGCAAAACCACCTTGCTGCGCGTGCTTCTGAAGGAAATTCCCTATTCAGGGTCCATCGAGTATTTTTGTGGCCATCGTCACGATCAAAAATTTCCACAGCAGATCGGCTATGTCCCGCAACGATTGCAATTCGATGCTCAGCTTCCGATCACGGTCATCGAGTTGATGAGCCTGGCCCTGTCCAAGCGGCCATTATATTTCGGCATCTCCAAACCAGTCCGAGAGCGTATTAAGCATATGCTCAAGCGTGTTAAATCCGAACGACTGCTGCATTACAGCGTGGCGAGCCTTTCGGGTGGCGAGTTGCAACGGGTGCTCTTGGCCCTAGCAATGGAGCCCGTTCCTGAATTGCTTTTGCTCGATGAGCCTGCCGCGGGGATTGACTTCCAGCACCAAGGGGAGTTTTACGACCTGATTGACACCATCAACCGGGAAACCGGCGTGACCGTTTTGTTGGTGTCTCACGATTTGTCCGTGATTAGCCAACGGGCTCACCATGTGCTTTGTTTGAATGAAGGCAAAATACAGTGTGCCGGGCAACCTCAAGAGGTCCTGACCGGCACCATGGTGAGTCAAATATTTGGAGCGGATAAAGGGTTATATCACCATCCCCATTAAAAAATCCTTGCCCCATCGGGCAAGGATTTTTACTTCTGGCTGGGATGAATGGCATTACTATAGAGGTGGCCAACCCTTTTCGATCCCTTCTTCTTCAATCTGCAACAGGTCGGATTCGGAAATACCGTATTCCGTGATCACAGCCTGCCGGGATTGTCTAACACTCTGCTGCTGATCCTGAGCAATGACCAAATCACGGAATATTGCCCGCTTCTGGTCCAGACTTAATTTTTTGGGCATTGGCATGTTTGCCATCTCCGTGTTTCTAAGAGTTTTCATGTCAAAGCTCGTTTCGCCATAACTCGCCGAGCGGGCTTTTCTCGGAGCCTGTGGAGGGATTCAGTAAATAGTACTCCTGACTTTATTCTAAGGGGCATGCCCTGGGGAAATTGACAAAATTTGGAAAAATGTACAAATTTCTCGTCATAACATAGACTGGTTCTGTCATGGATCAATGAAACCAAATGCCCAGCTATTTAAGCCAGGCATTTTTGATTAACTTGTTATTTTGCTTGTACTTACGGCTGAGGCGGTGCCGAGTTCGGCAAAGGCGGGACCATGTTGCTGCCCGACGTGGATGGGGCAGGAGGCAGACTGTTCGGAATCATCGGGGCTGAGGGCGTGTTGCCAACTGTCGGCACAGGCAATTCGGGTTCTGGCAATGGTGCCTGACCAGAGGGCGGCGTTGAACCTGATGTCGGTGTTATTGGGTTCATAGGAGTCTGCATGTTGCTGGTACTGCTCGATGGATTCGTCGGTGGCAAAGTGGTGCGCGTCGTGGTCATGCCATTCGCATCGACTCGCGACGGCACATAAGTTGAGTCTGGTCGATTCAATTGATTGGGCACCGTGGAAGCCTGGCCCTGACCTGATCGCTGGCTGGGACTGACTGCATATGGCCTAGGTGCCGATGTGTCCTTATTCGTCCCAAACAAAGGTGTTTGCCGCGTCGTACAGCTAGGACAGCTTGATTTGCAGCCGGTCAAAATAGAGCTGCTCATCAGCACCAAACCAGCAACCCAATAACTCCATGGTTTAAGCATCGGACAACCTCCGACCATGATCGCCTGGAAGCATGGTCTAACTGGGGGAAAGGTCAATCACGCGGAAGGCTATAGACAAACAAAGCCTGCAGGTCAAGCGGAGCTTAGAGCAGTGATTGGGTGTTGCAGCGTCAATCTTGCCAGAATAAAGTGAGCCGGGTCATTGGGCCGACCATGCCGATGCGGATAAACGGCACAGCATCCCCCATTTGCCAACTGCGTTCGACACGCGCACGAGCATTGGTGGACCGAATGCGTGCCAGGTAATGCATGGAGAGAATAATCTCGCCCCCTTCGGGCTCGATGTCTGTCAATGTGATCCTTTGGCTGTCCACCGACAACACACGCCCCTGCCCTTTGAGAAAATAAGTGGGTTGCCTTTGCAGCGTCACCAATACGCGTCCATGCGGCAGCCGTTTTTCCATTTGGATTGAGGCAAGGCTGCGTAGCTGCGTTAATGTTGCCGGCGAACGTACAACGATCCAGCCGATGTTGTATTGGCGAACCCAATGCTCCCATTCCTGCACTGTCCAATCGGTAAGCGGCTTGCCAACTAGCATACCTTCAGACATTCGCTGCTGAAGGTGATCAATGACGATGCGTGGACTCAAGCCTCCCATCCAGAACCGTTCAGTCACGTGTGCCAACAAGGGCGACCAGGCATCATCCTCTTCGTCTTCTTCCCACAAAATGCGTGCCTGTCCGTCGGTTTCCTGCCGGATGACTTGTACAAGATCCAAGACATCACGGGGCAAACCGATAGGCAGCGGCTGTACGGACCACCGCCAGTTTTGATTGCGTGGCCACATGAAATAGCAAGCCATGGCCAGCAGTGTCAGCAGCATGATAAGCGACGCCAAGCCAAGCCATCGGGACTGACACGATGCCTGGGACAGACCTTCCGTGAGTGAACGGGTTAATCGAGCACAGGGCAAAGTGCCAAGAAGCAAGGCAGCGAAAAACCACCTTGATGGATCAAGCCTTGCCAGCGTTTCCCACAAAGGCCCAACCCAGGCTACCAGCAACAGCAGCAACCACAATGTGAGCAATGAGCGCGTGGCCCCCGAAGGCAACAGCCGCCGCATCGCTGATAGCCCGACGCCGCCGCCAATGAGCAAGCAAGCCGCCAGAAACAAGTTAAACCAACCCAGGGCCAGGATATGCGTTGGCCAATCCAGCATGGAATACAAGGCAGGTTTGCCCACGTCTTGCGGCGTCTCGCTCAACATCCATCCTGAACGAAACGCATCGCGAAACCATGGAAAGTTCAGCATGATTGCAAGGCAGAAGCCAACCCCAAACGCCAGGTGCCAACTCCCGGAGCGCTGCCAACCAACCCTGAGATAAAACATCAGCAACGTTGGCAAGATAAACAACAAAGCGAACGGCTGTATAAACAATAAAGACGTTTGCACCAGGAACCAAAACAACCAGGTGAGCCAACAAGGCTGAGTAAACAATCGAGTCAAGGCTGCTGCCCAAATAAGTAAACCGCCTGCGACCCATAACGTCGCGAGGTCGCCCTGCCACATGCGCTCCAAGCCAAAATCGCTCCACAGGAGCAAAAACCCATAGGCCAAAGCCAGCAACCGAGTACCCCAACCCTGGCCTAGCAGTGCCGCCGCCAGACAACCACACATCGGCAACAACCACCACAATGCGAGCACCATCCACTTATAAGCTTGGGGGGCGAACGTTGTGCCAACCAATTTAAACAGCGCTTCGACCGGCTTGCTTTCACTATCAAACCAAGGCGATTTGATGGAACCCGCTTGAAATCCCGGATCATAAACCAACGTGCTCGATTGGTCGCCAAAGGCCTTAGCCCCCAATAGACCGTGGTAATAGTGCAGCGCATGTTGGCCTATGATGATGGGTTCATGGCTGAGCAAATGTTCGAGCGGTTTCGCTCCGAACCATTGCAAACATAAATACCCATGCAAACCCCAGAGCAACAGCAATACCGCACTGCCAAGCACGGTATGCATCGCTGTTTTCGTGGACATGCTTTCGGGTGTCGATACCGCTTTCATAGAGAGCGGATGGTATGCAGGGGACTCTTTTGGATCAAGAGCAGTCGCTGATGGGCTATTCAAAGTCAAATCGCATGCCGAGATTGGCCATGCCGGCCAGGCCTTTGGTTTGCGGAAAGCGGGCAACCCATCGCATCCCCAAACCAGCCAAATTACCAAAGACATGCTCTTGGCATGATTCCCCCTTTTTGTTTCGCTTCTCCAAACAGGTGCAACACTTGTTATCTGCAAGGTATTTCTGGGCTGCCTTGACCCCAAGCCAAGGTCCGTTATACTCTGCCGTCGAACAGAGACTCAGGTTCAGAGAAGGATGTGAATCGGGTGTTTGGCTTACTTCAGCGTGCCATTTTCTGGGATTTGCTCAAAGTTTTCGCCCTCGCTTTGATTGCACTCACCAGTATTTTCGTGCTGGCGGGTGTGGTCCAGGAAGCGTCACGGCAAGGTTTGGGGCCCGAGAACATCATCGAGCTCATTCCCTTGCTACTGCCAGGCACGCTGCCTTTCACGGTTCCCGCCACCATGCTGTTTGCCGTATCTGTCGTGTATGGCCGCATGGCCCACGACAACGAAATCACCGCCATCAAAGCGGCAGGCGTGCCCATGCGGGTCGTCATCTTGCCTGCTTTTGCCTTGGGTAGCTTGCTGAGCATGATCGTGTTTAGCCTGTATTGGCAATTCATACCCCATACGCACAATCAGTTGCGTGAGTCGGTTTTCACCGAATTCGAAACATTGATTTATGCCCGCTTGCGGCATCAGCACTGTTTTCAGGAACCCAAAGTTAATTACACCATGTTCGTGCAGGACGTACAGGGCCGCACATTGATACAGGCCATCTTTAAAAAGCTGGATGATCAAGGGAAAGTCGAAGCCGTGGCCCACGCCGCGGAGGCCGAACTCATCTTTGACATGAGTAATCAGGAAATCACGGTCGAAATGTACAACGTTCAAGTCAGTTACAACAAAACCAATCAAAATTACACGTCGCTGCGCGAACGCTGGCAACTGCCCATGCCCAAGCCAAACGAAAACCGCACGGTCAGGGCACGCGAGCGGTCCATGCCCGAAATCGCCGCTCGCATTGAGGAAGTAACCAATGCCTTAGCCGAGAAGCGTGCACAGTTTGAACAGATGAAGAATCATCCACCGCCGCAGTCCGCGTCGGAGCCATTGCCTGCCATCATTGCTTTGCAATTCAGCCTGGACGCGCTCGTCAAGGAACTGGGCGAACTGAAAGTGGAAAAAGCGATGCGACCAGCCTTATCGTTGGGCTGTTTGATCTTTACCTTGATCGGCTGCCCGATCGCCATTTGGTTTCAACGCCGCGATTACCTGAGCAACTTTGTTACCTGCTTCTTGCCTATCGTGGTCATCAATTACCCACTGCTGATGTTTGCCATTCACTTGGGCAAAAGCGGCAAGCTCGACCCTGATTATGGCATGTGGATTGGCAATTTGGTTTTGGGTGTGTTTGGCTTGTTCTTTCTCTGGCGCATCTCAAGGCGATAGCTGGACAGCGCGCCTGAGGCTGTCTATGCAATGTTCTTCCTGCAAACATAACGGAACCAGGCTATGACGTTGATCGACCGTTATTTTCTGAAGCAGTTTATGCTCGCCTATTTAGGCAGTCTGTGCAGTTTGCTGTTTCTTTATGTCGTGCTGGATGTTTTCACCAAACTTGATGAATTCAATGTTAATCCCGAGTTAAAGCGTTCGCTGGACCAGGAAGAAGACCAGGCGGCCAATAAATCCGATACGAAAGCTAAGGCAAGCGACTTCGTTACCGCATCCAACAAACGCGCCGCCAAGCGTGCCAGCACCCTGCAGTTCTTCACCAACATGGGCAACTATTACCTGTACCGCCTACCCGTGTTTTTCGACATGATGAACGGCTTGATTCTGCTCCTGGCTGCCACATTCACACTCGGTTGGTTCGAACGACAAAATGAACTGCTGCCTTTGCTCGCAGCAGGCGTACGCATGCGCCGCATCTGTCTGCCCATATGGTTGGTTACTTTGAGTCTCATCGGCGTCGGCTTGCTCAACCGGGAACTGATCATTCCGGAGTGTGCTCCTTATCTTTTGCGCGATGCCGAAGACCCGCTTGGCCGCCGACCATTGCTCGTTCGCGGGAGTTACGATGCGAACACCGTGCACATTGAAGGCCGCGTGGCTTTCCCCCAACAAAAAATGATCCAATACGCCCGCATTACCCTGCCGCCCATTGGCAACAACTTTATGGAACACTTGAGTTGCAATGAAATTTATTTTCGCGCGCCCACCGATCAGGAACCGGGCGGCTGGTGGCTCAATGGCTGCGTTCCCGAACGCATCGAGGGCCAATATCCTTATTTGCATTGGCTTGAGCCAGGTCGGTATTTTCTCTTTACTGATCTGAATTACGACAAACTCACACGTCGGCCCAATTGGCATCTTTACCAATCAACTTGGACGCTTCTCTCAGTCCTCGAGCAGGAAGACCAATGCCCTGGCCGGCCGGAAATCATCGCCCTCGTGCATAGCCGTTTGACCAAGCCCTTTCTGCAGTTCTTGCTGGTCATGCTGGGAATTCCCTTAATCGTCGGCTGTCCCGAGCGTAGTCTGGTCATCAAAATGGGCTTAATACTCGGTTTATTTGCACTCTTTCATGGCATCGATATTGTCAGCTCGAGCCTGTCGCAAAAAGAATACTTGGATGCTGCCTTGGCCGCCTGGCTGCCTTTGATCTGTTTCGGCCCATTGGCTTTGGCCCAATTGCTTGATACCAGCCAAAACTGAAAGCTGTCGCGCGTACCCAGAATGCAAAGAGCCACCGTTCGGTGGCTCGCTTAATTGAATACTATTTTACGACCACGGTTACGGAAATATGGCTGCCCCACCAACGACCGTCCCCACTTGGGCGGCCGTGGCCGTCCAACTGAACGGCGGCACATACAAGTAATACGGCACCGGTTGCCCTGGCCAATAATAGCCGGTGTTGGTTTCACATCGCCAGGGCGGATTGATCGTCGCATGATAAGGCAACAGCGCCACGTCTTTATAGAAGTACAACGTCGAAACCAATGGCTGCAAAACCCCTAGTTCCCAACCATAACGCTCGCTGTTTTTCTCTTCGAAATAAAGCGGTTGATAAGGAACATAGTAAGGTTCTTGGCGACAGGCTTGCGGCGGCTGATCGCGATACTGAACACGTTTGACCGCTTCGTTGATTTTTGCAGTCTTGGGAAACTCGGCCCGCTCATCGCGCTGGCGATATTCCTGCCGGATGCGCTCAATCAGGTCCGAATCGCTTTCAGCTCGAAACACGCGATCCAAGCTTGGAACTTCCAACTGCACCTGATAACCTCGGGTTGCTGGGTCAAACAAGGACGAGCCCGAGCCTGGCTGATTTTGAAAGCGTATGGGGGCTAGCGGATCATTCGGGTCCACATTGGATGGCAATGTGGGTTTAGGGGGTGGTGTGCCGGGAGGCGTTTGCGCAGCACACGGCGACAACAAGGCGACAGAACAGCCAAGCACTCCCAACCAGGCACGACATCTAGTCGTGATCCATGCTCCGCGGCTCGCGGCTTGAGCTGTAGTTTGGCGATTCCTGCGTAATGAAAATGTCATGCGGATGACTCTCCTGCACGCTCGACGCACTAACCATGATAAAGCGCGATCGCGTGCGTAATTCCTCGATATTCCGCGCACCACAGTAACCCATGCCCGCACGCAGCCCGCCAACAAGCTGATAAACATATGGTGAGAGTGGGCCTTTAAAGGGCACCCGACCTTCAACCCCTTCGGGCACCAATTTGCCCGTGCTGACTTTCTTATCCCCTTTGGCTGAGGTCTGGTTGTAACGATCACTGCTGCCCGCCATCATGGCGCCCATCGATCCCATGCCACGATAAGCTTTGAAAGTCCTTCCTTTGTAGAGAATCATGTCGCCTGGACTTTCCGTCACCCCTGCAAAGAGTCCGCCTATCATAACCGTGTGGGCACCCGCTGCAATCGCCTTGGTGATGTCGCCCGAATATCGAATGCCTCCATCGGCAATGATGGGGATGCTGGTTCCTGCCACGGCCTTAGCCACACTGTCGATGGCCGTCAATTGTGGAACGCCAACGCCGGAGATGACTCTCGTGGTGCAAATCGACCCCGGCCCAATGCCGACTTTGATGGCATCAGCACCTGCTTTGACCAGAGCTTGTGCCCCTTCGTAAGTAGCTACGTTGCCTGCGATCACATCAATGCTGTACCGCTTGCGCAGTTCAGCCACGGTAGCCACGACATTGGCGGAATGGCCATGAGCGGAATCGACCACCAAAACATCCACTTCTGCCCGAATTAACGAATCCGCCCGTTCGTAATCAAGCACCCCAACCGCTGCCCCGGCACGCAATCTTCCCCGCTTATCTTTACAAGCATTGGGAAAGCTCGCCATTTTATCGATGTCTTTGATCGTAATAAGCCCTTTCAGTTGATATTTTTCGTCAACTAAAAGCAATTTCTCGACTTTATTTTTCGTTAAAATCCGACCAGCTTCCTCGAGGGTGGTGTTTTCCGGTGCGGTGACGAGATTGTCGCGGGTCATCACTTCCGCGATGCGCTGGTCGTTGTCCGTAAGGAAACGCAAATCACGCCGCGTGAGAATGCCCACTAGACGATTGTCCGTCACGATCGGGACGCCGCTGATCTGGTGTTGCTCCATGATCATGCGTGCCATGCCCACGGACGCGTCGGGGGGCAAGGTCACCGGATCGGTGATGATGCCGTTTTCAGAACGTTTCACTTTGTCGACTTCACGGGTCTGTTCATCAATCGACATGTTCTTATGGATGACGCCGATACCCCCCTCTTGGGCCAACGCAATAGCCAATTCGCTCTCGGTCACCGTATCCATTGGCGAAGACAATATCGGGATGTTCAAATGAATGTTGCGCGTCAGTTGCGTTCGCACTTCCACATCGCGTGGCAGCACTTCAGCAAACCCAGGTTCGAGAAGCACATCGTCAAAGGTAATGCCTTGATAAGCAATGCGGTGCTGCATGGTTGGCTCCTCAAGCTCTGGAGTATGGATTTAACTGATATTGTAGAAGTGAACGCGCTTCTGTCATGCGTTTTGCCTTCGATATCGACGCGAATTAAAAATGACGAACCCAAAAACCCTTTACGCTGACGCGATAACCTTGAGCCTTCGAAGCTGTTGTTGCGTGGTCGGGAAAAGCACGTGAGGAATTTGGCCAATCCCCGGCAGCGTCTTGTATATGTTTATCGTGAGCGGTTGCATGAAGAACGCATGCAAGGGCAAATGATCGATTGGCAGGATACCGACAAAAATGTGCACAAGCACCCTTGAGACATCGCTCGCTGTGAACAATAGCGCCCTACCTTACCCGGGCCTTTGCCAAACTCATTGTCTGCTTGGCCCAGTGCTTCAATGCTTTTTTCAAAAGCAACGGGCCTTCGCCGAAACTTACCATCGAGATGGGTAAAATCGGCCTGAACGAAGCGTTTGCGGATTGACCTGACGTTGTTCCGCAACCTGCGATTTCTTAGGATACGCAGTAAGAAAGGAAGCAGGATATGCGCGTTGGCATCGGTCACGACACACACCGTCTGGTCGAGGGGCGGCCTTTGATTCTTTGTGGTGTTCAGATCGATTACCCCAAAGGATTGGCGGGCCACAGCGACGCAGATGTGGGACTGCATGCCATCACCGATGCTCTGCTTGGCGCGGCAGGGTTGGGCGACATTGGCGAGTTGTATCCGGATCATGACCCACGCTTCCGTAATGTGGATTCCAGCATTTTCTTGCGGGAAACGATGGATCGGTTGCTCGGCATGGGTTATCACATCGTCAATATCGATCTCATTTTCTTTGCACAGGAACCCAAGCTCAGCCCAGTCAAAGAAAGAATGCGGCAGCATCTCGCCCAGCTTTTGAATTTGGAGCCATTGAATGTGAACATCAAGGCCAAAACCGGTGAACAGGTCGGCCATATTGGTCGCGGTGAAGCCATTGCTTGCCAAGCCGTCGTGTTGATTGATTCCTAGCGACCTCGAACAGGATGTTGAGGTATCTGATTCCATTTTCAAACAGGATACTCCGATGAGTTTGCGGATTTATAACACGCTCACACGCAAGAAAGCCGTTTTCAAGCCTCTCCACCCTGGCAAGGTGGGCATGTATCTGTGTGGCCCAACGGTTTACAAACCAAGCCATGTCGGCCACATGGTGGGACCGGTGATTTTCGATACCGTCAAGCGTTATTTGCAATATCTCGGCTATCAAGTCACCTGGATCGTGAACATCACCGATGTCGATGACAAATTGATTGTCCGTTCGAAAGAACTAAACACATCCGTCGCTGATCTCGCTGCGCGCATGACTGCGGATTACATCACATGCTTGAATCAGCTCAATGTCACAGGCATCGACCGCATGCCTCGGGCAACCGAGCATATCGAAGAGATGATTGCCATCATTCAGGACTTGATCGACAAAGGCTTTGCCTATCCAGCTGGTGGTGATGTCTATTTCGACGTCTCCAAGGATGATGATTACGGCAAATTGTGCAATCGCGATCCGGAGCAGATGGCGGCAGGTGCCCGCATCGAAGTCAGCGAGAAGAAACGCAACCCAGGCGACTTTGCTTTGTGGAAGGCCGCCAAACCTGGCGAGCCGGCCTGGGAAAGCCCCTGGGGTTCAGGCCGACCAGGCTGGCACATTGAATGCTCGGCCATGAGCATGAAATACTTGGGCCAAACGCTTGACATTCATGGTGGTGGCTTGGACCTGCAATTTCCACATCACGAAAACGAGCTGGCTCAATCGGAAAGCCATACCGGAGCGCCATTCAGCCGGTTCTGGATGCACAATGGCCTCATGAAAATGGGCACGTCCAAAATGGCTGGCTCTGTGGGAAATGTCATCAACGTGGCTGAACTGCTGCAGCGCGTGCCTGCGGAGACCGTTCGTTTCCTCCTGCTCAGTTCGCATTATCGCAGCCCGATCGATTACAACGAAGACCGCTTGGAAGAAATGAAGAAAGCCCTGGATGGGTTTTATCGCTTTTTCGAACGCTATCACCGCATCACCAAACAGGATTACTACACCATCTCGGTGAACAGCAAGCGAGAAGCGACCCCCACTCTCGATGCCGCATTACAAGAGTTCACCGACTTGCGGCAGCGGTTTTTCGATTTCATGGATGACGATTTCAACACGGGCGGCGCCATTGGCGTATTGTTTGATCTGTTGTCAGCCCTTAATCGCTTTGCCGACCAACACCTCGAAGCAGCCGGCAAGGCGGCACCGGATAAGACCAAGATCAAACTTTTTCAGCAGGCTACTGCTGTTTTTCGTGAATTAACGCAGATATTGGGCCTGTTCGAGGAACCGCCCCCAGCCAAGAAAAGCCATGTAGACGATGCCATTATCCAACAGTTGATGCAACTGCTGGTCGATATTCGCAACGAGTGCCGCAAGAACAAGAATTTCGCCATGGCTGATCAAATTCGGCAACGTTTAACAGATGCCGGCATTACACTGGAAGATCGAGCGGGCGCCACCAGTTGGCGACTCCCCACTTGACTTTCGTCTAAGGCCCGATGCATTTTCAGCGGGAACGGAACCCATGCAAACGAACTCGACGATGGATCCTTTGGCTCATGAAAGTCTCTTTGTTGGGTTTGACCCTGGGTTGGATATCGTAGGTTTTGCCGTGATGCAAGCCACGAACGATGCTCCCGTGATCTTGGAAGCAGGCGTGATTCGTACCCAAGCTGGCGAATTGCCGCAAAGACTGCTGCAAATCCATAGCCAAGTGCTGCAATTGTTACAGCAATATCAGCCTCGCGCCGTGGCTATCGAGGAATTATATTCGCATTACGCTCACCCGCGAACGGCCATTTTAATGGGTCATGCTCGTGGCGTCATTCTCCTAGCCAGCCAATTGTGTCAAGTAGCAACACACAGTTACGCAGCAACTCAAATCAAAAAAACCTTAACCGGGCATGGCCAGGCTCCCAAGGAGCAAATGCAGCACGCCATTCAGCGAGAGTTCAATCTGCCGCAATTGCCCGAACCGCCGGACGTGGCTGACGCCTTGGCTGTTGCCCTGTGCCATTATTACACGCATCGACCTCATTGGAAGGATGCCCTTGTCGGATGATCACCAAAATCACAGGCACTTTGAATCTGATCTTAAACGACCGCGTGCGCTTACAAGTGGGACCGTTCGAATATGAAGTGCTGATTTCCGATATGTCAAGGCAACAACTGGAAAGCCAAATCGGGCAGGCAATCACATTACATACAACCCATTACCTGGAAGCTGGCAGTCAACAAAGCAAAATGGTGCCGCGTTTGATTGGCTTTCTGCACGAAAGCGAGTTGGAGTTTTTCGATTTGTTTTGCACGGTGGACAAAATCGGGGCGAAAAGAGCCCTCAAGGCCTTGGCTCGCCCCGTTCGTTCCATCGCCGAGGCTATTCAAGCACAAGACGAAGCCTTTCTGTCCAAACTACCCGGTATCGGGGCCACGACGGCTGAAAAGATTATTGCCACACTCCGGAAGAAAGTGGTCAAGTTTGCCTTGAGCCGCTGGGGCGATGGCACACCCACCAGCGAACCATCCACGGTTGCATCGCAGCTCCATCAAGAAGTCGTGCAATCGCTCATTGCACTGGGGCACCCTGCGGTCGAGGCACGTCAGATGCTCGATCGCGTCTTGGCCTCAGGCAAATCGTTCGCAACGGCAGAGGATATTTTTCTAGCCCTATATCAACAATCGCATTGATGTTCTTGGTTGTGCGACCACTGTACGACATTTCCATTGTTGCGAAGTCACGAACAACAAGCTAATGTGAAGTGAATTCACACTTCATCATGCGTGGAGTTGACTGTGCATTTACTTAGCTTGCTGCTTTGGTTGCAATGCTTGTCTGATCCGCTGACGTACAAGCGTCAGGATGAACCACTTTGGCTAGACCTATTCAATGGCCATAATTTTGACGGCTGGGTGTTGGAGTCGCGCGATCGTGCTGATTTGTTGCCCAATTGGACCATCACCCCCGACGGCTACATGCGCTGTGAAGCCAAACGAGATGCCTTCGGGTTCTTACGCTATGAGAAGAGGACTTTCGCCAACTTCCGCTTGTTGGTGGAATACCGGTTTGAACCACAGGAAGTGAGCAAGTTTAAGGGAAACAGCGGCATTGGCATTCGAACTTGTCGCTTTGACCCGAAAAATCACACGGCCACTCGTCCTTCCTTTGCCGCTTATGAAATCCAGCTCCTGGATGATGCCAAGCAACCAGCCACCGCCTATTCCACTGCTTCACTCTACCGTTACGCTAGCCCGAAGACCAATCGGGTGAAGCCTTCACCACAGTGGAATCAAATCGAAGTCACCTGCGACGGCCCACGCATTCAAATACAAATGAACGGCGAGTTGGTACTAGATGTGGATCAAACACATCTGCCCGATTTGTCACCCAAGGACAAGCCACGTATAGCCGACATCAAAGCCCCGCCCGAAAAGCCATTAAGTGGTTACATCAGTCTGCAAAGCCATACAGGCACGATCGAGTTCCGCAAGGTACGATTGCAAGAAAAGCCTTAGTCATCCACGCAAATGCTATCCGAAATAACAATGCCTCTAACACCGATGCCATTATGGCACCAATGACTGATTAAACTCGATTAAGAATAAATAACGCAATATATTTAATAATAATAACTTATGTCATCTTAGTTAATCAATGCTCATATGGCACGCTTCGTGCAATTGTTTTGTTCACGAATTCAGAAGCGCAATAACTGCATATATGGCACCAATAACAAAAATGCCATAATGGCCACTTTTTGGAGGAAGCACTTATGTTTTGGAATCGCAGTTCAAACCTTGGCTCGATGTTTCGCGATTTGCAACGATTGCAACGTGACATGGATCGGTGGTTCGCCAACGGCGCAACCCCGTTCACTGCAACAAGTATTGCCACCTTTCCCGCACTGAACATGTGGGAAGAAGGCAATCACTTTTTCATCGAGGCTGAACTTCCCGGCTACGACATCAAAGACATTGAGATCGTTATGCATGGCCAGGATCAACTGACCATTAAGGGAGAACGCAAACCTTTGTCTTTGGAAAAGTCCGTATGCCATCGCCAGGAACGACCCTTTGGTCAATTTCAAAGGACCATGCGGCTGCCAGCCAGCATTGATCCGAATCAAACTGAAGCAAAATTGGAAAATGGCATACTGAGAATCAGCATGATGAAGTCGGAAGCTGCTCGTGCCAAAAAGATCACGGTTGTGGCTGGTTAATCACCTACCGCAAGAAACTCGACCATGAAAGCAATTTAGAACATAAGGAGCTATCCATGAACGAATCCACTTCCATGGCCAAACGAGCGCCAGAATCCAACCTGCGTGCTGAACCCGTACGCAGCAGTCAGGTTTATTTTTCGCCTTTGGTTGATGTGTATGAAAATGATCAAGAACTGACATTCTTTGCCGACATGCCCGGTGTACGTCCCGAGGATGTTCACCTGCATTATGAGAAAGGCGAACTCACACTACATGGGCACATCAAGCAGCCCGAAGAGCGGCCCTACATGCTGAACGAGTATCAAGTAGGCGATTTCACGCGTACTTTTTCGGTTCACGAAAGCGTCAATGCCGATCAGATCTCAGCGGAGATGAAAAATGGCGTTCTGGTTGTTCATTTGCCTAAACGCGAAGAGGCCAAGCCACGCGTGATTAGCATCAAGAATGGTTAAGGGTACCGAGCAGTTCACCATCGATAAAAACGGCCTGCACGGTACCCGCTGCTTGAAACAGGAGCGAATGAGGATCATCATTCGTTCCTGTTGTCTTTTTCATGGGCCTAACGATGAAGTCAGCCCGCTTGCCGACGGTCAAGCTGCCAATGGCATCCGCCCAACCCAAAGCGATGGCACCCGCAAGCGTGCCGAAACGCAGGACATCTGCTCCAGTTAACCTCCATTCTGATCGTTTACTCCACACGCATTGCATCTCCTGCCAAAGGTCCAGGTCAGGATTGGAAGCCAGGCTGTCCGTTCCCAAAGCCATCCGCACTCCTTGTTTGTGCAAAAGGGGTAGTGGGTGTGCAGGATGGCCAAAAAATGCATGCGTTCGCGGACAATAAACGACCGTGGCCTGCCCCAGCCAAGCCGCGTCTTGTTCTTTAAGGTAATTGCCATGCGCAAGCAGAAGCGGTGCTCCCTGATCCATCAAGGCAACGGCCTCCTGCCAACTTTGCACCAAGCCGGTGGTGTCGAAGCTGCCTAATTCTACGAGAAACGACAGCAATTCACCCTCGTGCTGTTCCATGAGTTGCCGCTCAGCCATCTGCTCTGCAAGATGGATGGTTACAGGTAGCTTTTGATTTCCCGCCCATGCCATTAGCTCCCGATGCACCGAATAGGGAGAATGGGGACTCAACCCTTTTCTAAAGCGATGATCGGATCTCGTCTCGTTAATCCATGCTTTTGCCCGCGCCTGCACGCCATGGACTTGATCAGACCTTAGCCCGATCATTTCATGAAAGCAAACCATGCGCGGCATTGCACCTGCTATCGGCCCTTCATCATAAGCAGAACCACGAATATCGCCGATAAGCGTCGTGCCCGTCTGCACGCATTCCAACGCACCTTGCCGAACGGACAAGCGAAGATCGGCATCGGTTTGCGTTCGCCGATGTGCAATCACTTGCTTCAGCCATTGCGTAAACGATCCTTGATAGGGACATCGTCCACGCAAACTCGTCAAATCGAGGTGGACGTGCGTGTTAACCAGGCCGGGCAGAATCGCAGCAGCGGGGAAATAGCGGTCAACTTTTTGTCCTTGGTCCGGCTCAATGGCAACGATGCCGCCATCACAAACCACCAGCACTCCCCGGCGGATGGGTGGTTGATCGACGGGGAAAAGCCAATCAGCCTGGTATCGGTATTCGGGCATGGTTCATGGTGCCATCATAGGGTCGATCGTGTTCCGATCGATTAGCATCATCATTGTAGGGAAGTATGATGGATCGAACTTAGCCTTTAAGGAATGATGGGCAGCCCAGTGACATGTGTTTTTTCCAAATCCAAGCCGGTGTCTTGCTTGTGCTGCTCGCGGTGTCGCTTTTTCATTCCGATGGTTGATGCAATCAGCCAACGAGGCCTTTGCCGCACTTGATCGTGGATGCGATTCACCAACCGCCCCAAAAGGGAAAAGCCAAGGATCTGCCCAACGCCAAGCAGCATCAAGGCCAGCAACATCGATGAGGATGCAACTGTGGCAGCGTCTTTGGAGATGGTCCAGGCTAAAATAATCAAGACAAGCAGACTGATCCATGACAGCCCTTTGATCATAAGCATGGGGGCATGACTGACAGACCAAAAGCCATCGCTGGCCAGCTTCAGCAATTTCCGTAAAGAATATTGCGGCTCGCCACCCTGACGACTGTGGCGGGTATAAGGGATGCCGATTTGACGAAATCCCGTCCAGGCACGCAGGCCGCGCCAATAAGGGTGGGCTTCTTTCAGACTCTTCAGCACTTCAACTACCTTGCGATCCAGCAAACAAAAGTCACCCGCATCGCCAGGCATGGGCACGGCCGCGGTTTTGGTTAGCAGCCAATAAAAACCTGCATAACAAATCCGTTTGTGCCAGCCTTCGGGTCGTTCGTTACGAACCCCATAAACTATCGGGAAACCATCGCGCCATTGTTGCACGAATTCCTGAATCAGTTCGGGCGGATCTTGGAGATCCGCATCCAAAATCACCACCGCACGCCCCCGTGCCGCATGCAAACCGACACCTAGCGCCGCTTGATGGCCAAAATTGCGCGCAAGCCGAACGCCCTTCCAACGCTGATCCCTGCGATGAAAACTCTTTATACGCTCCCATGTCCCATCCGTAGAACCATCATCGATCAAGATGATTTCGTAGGGTTCACCCCATGCCGAGGCAGCTGCGGTTACCCGTGTATAGATTTGGGGCAAGACGGCTTCTTCATTCAGGCAGGGAATTATTACTGTTATCATTGGCCGATCCTTGGCCCTAAACAACTGATCCTTCGTCGCGGCAGGTATAGCATTCTTTAAAAAAAAACACAAGCCGACCCTGTGCATGCATCCAAGCGACACTGGATCCGTTTTCAACCAACTTCGGACCTTTTCTGCATTTATTGGTATTTGAACGACGGTTGTTGGACCGCCCTATTCGTCGTTGCCTTTTGGTCTTGCAATACCAACATGGTGTAACAGGCAGGTATCAATGCAACCGAAATGATGGTCGCGAACCGCATCCACCTAGGTGCTGCCAACAAACAACGCTCGGCCACAACCGGAAAAACAGGCGCCAAGAGCAATAGTAACGTCAGCGTCGCGGGTAATTCACTAAACTGTGCACTGGCCAACACCCAACTGACGTACAAAAACAAGGCAACCAACGTTGCCGCTTTTCTGGTCAGTTTGGCTCCGTTTCCCAAAAGCACTAGCAATACCCAAGCCGCTCCCGTGCCTAACGCTTGTTGTGCAAGACTGGCCGAATGATTGAGCAGCATGACTCCCGTTAACGGGAAGCAACTCAGAGCCAGGCCCAATTCAACCGTCGTTACCGATGTCGACGCCTGCCCAAACGTTAGCCAAAACGCAGCGATTATACACCAGCTTCCGATCACGAGTAGGAGATATTGGCTTCGAGGATCGACGAAGGTCGCCCTTGGATGAATACCCATCAAGGAAGCAAACAACAAAAGCATGGCCATGAACGAGATCAAGGATTGCTTGCTATAAAAGGGAATCAAAATCAAGGCAGCAAAACCTAGCCAAGGTGGCCGCCGCGTGGCATCGGCTGGCCAATAGTCCCATCCGCCTCTTGAGCTGACATCCACCGCGATAGCCGCTACCGTCACGGCCAAGACAAAAACACTTTGACTAGCCCATGGCCAACGCCGCAACATCATGGCCAATGCGCCGCCTAAAAGCATGCAGCCAGCCGGTAACAACACCGACTGCCAAAGTATAGGCCATAAGGCTTCCATGAGCACTTCCTGCTATGAAATGCAACCTCCCCTTTGCCATCACTGAAGCAGCGACGGCCAAGGGGAGCCAAACACCAATACGCTATTTCCGCATGCCTTCGAAGCTGACAATGAGTTTGACATCATCCCCTAACATTTGCAACGCATACTTAAGGCCGAAGTCGCTCCGTTTGAACATGATTTCAGCCTCAAAGCCTTGGCGCTGGTCGCCGATGGGGCTTGGCCCCTCACCCGTGAGTGTGGCCGTGAAATGAACGGGCTTGGTTACTCCGGCCATGGTCAGTTCACCTTCCACCAGGAATTGGTGTTCGCCCTTCGCGGTGATCTTCGTGCTCTTAAAGCTGGCTTTGGGGAACTGAGCGACATTGAAGAAGTCGGGCCCCTTCAAATGTTTATCGCGATCCGTATTGGCCGTATCGATGCTGGCCATGTTCACCTCGACCTGAATGGAACTGGTCTCCGGATGAGCTTTACTCAGCAAAAACTTGCCGGACATCTCGTTAAAGCGACCGTAAGCATATGAACAATTCAAATGCTTGACGCGGAACAGTATCGTCGAATGCACGGCATCCACATTGAATTCCTGCGCTGTCAGCGAAGCATAAGGCAAAGCCAACCAACACAAAGCTGCGATAGCCCAACCACCAAGACGAACCATGCGTTTGCTCCTTTCAAGTTAATAAAATCAGATATGATACATCATATTATTTGTTACACGAACGATATACGAGAAGACGAATACACCATTCGTCCCTAATCAATCCAGATTCAAGACATCAACTTCATGGTCATTTGCTGCTGGAACAGCAAGCGTATGATCGTATAGTGGAACATCAGATCCACTAAGGCCCCACTCGGGATGAATCAACATGATGTTTACACGACGCCAATGGCTGATTGGTTCCTGTTCCACGATGGGTGTCATGGCTTTGCATTCGGTTGCTTCAGCACATGCCATTGACCCGATCCCCCGCCGCGGCGCGTTCAGCGCCCGACTTAGTTTGGCTGCCTACAGTTATCGCGATTATTTGACAGGCAAAAAATCACCCAAAATGACCCTGTTTGACGTAGCTGATCGTGCGTCGGAAATGGGCATCGCAGCCATCGAGCCGACTGCTTACTACTTTACATCCACACAAAAGTCCGAATTAGCTAAGCTAAAAACGCATTGCGCCCGCCTGGGGCTTGATATTAGCGGCGGGGCCATTGGTAACAACTTCTGTGTTCGGGATGACAAGAAACGAGCGGATGAACTGCGCAAAACCAAAGAATGGATCGAACACTATGCTGCGCTGGGCGCAAAAACCATCCGCATTTTTGCTGGCAATTTGGAAAAAGGCGACACCATTGAGGAAGCTCGCAAGCGTTGCATCGAGGCCATCCATGAAGCATGCGACCATGCCGCAGAGTATGGCGTACTGCTGGCTTTGGAAAATCACGGCGGCATTACGGCCACGGCCGACCAGCTCCTCGAAATCGTTCAGGCGGTCAAGCACCATCAATTTGGCGTCAATCTCGATACGGGGAATTTCCACTCCGACGACCCCTATACCGATGTCGCCCGCTTGGCCCCCTATGCGGTGACCGTGCAATTCAAGACAGAGATCAAACGCGGCAAACAACCCAAAGAGCCTGCCGATGCCAGCCGCATGATCGATGCCCTGCGTCAAAGTAAGTACCAGGGTTATGTCGTGCTTGAATATGAAGCCGCGGAAGATCCGTTGCAGGCCATCCCACAGCACATCAAAAACTTGAAGCAATGCTTGGGAATCAGCTCGGCTTGAGCAGACTGAGAAGAATGTGAATCGATGGCTAAGCTTCTGGTGCCAATGACATTGGTGCGGATGCGTCCTCATCGGCCAGGATGTCATGCACGGAATTAGCAATCGTTTGACAGATGTTTTCAAGCCGAAGATCATCGCGGTCGTGGCCAAAGGGTTCTTCAATATCCTCTGCCAGCATTTCCAATCCGATCATGAAATAAGAGACCAACCCGACCTGCAACACGCTCCAATAACCCAACTGGCGGGCAACGAACCATGGCAGGGTGAACAAATAAAGGCCAATGCCCTGCCGCAAAAAGAACCGATATGACGAAGCCAAGGGGGTCGAACGGATGCGCTCGCAAGCCCCGCAGATATCCATCAATGATCGCACATGCGGATCGAGCATCAGCATTTGCAATTGGCTGATCACGCCTTGTGCTTCCCAACGGCGCAAATCTTGGAGGATAAGCTGCACCAATTGAGCCGGCTGATGCAACGGTTGCTGTCCGGCCTTTTTACGATGCCCCATGCTGCGCAAATGATCTTTCAGTGCCTCGGCAAACCCCGTGAGGTGCTTGCCAAAATGAGCCAATTCCACGGGCGAACCCCGCACCATCGCGCGAACTTTCAGTGACAAATTGCGGGTATCATTCACCAATTGCCCCCACAATTTGCGGCCTTCCCACCAACGGTCGTAAGCGGTGTTCGTTCGAAAGGCCAGCAACAGTCCAAAAACCAGCCCATTGAAGACGGCCGACTCCATCTCCAGAACTGATTTTTCGGGGAAGAAGGCCTTCTCCAACCAAGCGACGATGGCGGTGTACAACATGCAGAGCAACACCAACGTCAAAAAAGGTCGCTGATCAGCCAGTCGCCGAGCTAATCTTCTCCAATAATGTGATGCTTGTTCTTTCATGGACTTGTAAGAGCTGCTGCGTTTATGCCATTAATCATCGCTGGGTGGCGCAATGGGAATAGCCGTTGGGATCGTATCCAGTTGATCATCCTGCCCAAGAACAACCGTTTTACGAATGGCTTCCGTTGATGCAGGAGCGGGCAATCTCAATATGAATCGACTTCCTTTCCCCACTTCGCTTTGAGCAATAATATCTCCACCATGCTCGCGTAATATTTTGCGACTGACCGTCAATCCCAGTCCGGTTCCCTTCGACCCTTTAGTGGAGACAAACGGTTTGAAAATATCTTCAAGCTTGTCTTTGGCGATACCCTGACCGTTGTCTGCGACGATGATTTGCACATACTTTCCATCGTTTTCCAGCATCGTTTGCACGGTTAATTTGGGTTCCTCGGTTTCGGCCATGGCATCCAGTGCATTACCCATGACATTGAGCAATGCACGGTGAATGCCTTCACTGTCGCATGGGACCTGGTCGATCCGTTCATCCAGCTTGACTTCCACACGAACGCGCGATTCACTTTGCCTGCCCAGTGCCAACTCCAGCACTTCCTTTACCAACTCATTGATAGGCGTCGGCTCGAGGGCGGGTTCACGGTCTTTGGAAAAACTGAGCATGTCCAGAACCAGATCGAAAATACGTGACTGGTTCTTTTCAACGATGTTCCACCCTTGTCGAACGAGGCCCTGTTTGCTGTCATCCAGCCCCATTTTGATGAGGTCGCCACCTGAGCGTAAACCTTGCAGAATATTCTTGACGTGATGACTGATGGCAGCGACCGCTGTGCCAATGGCTGCCAGGCGTTCAGCCTGCACCATAGCCTGGTAATAGCGGGTTTCCTCCAAGGCCAAGGCTGCCTGATGGCCGATCGCCACGGCCAATAATAGATGATCTTCGGTTAATTTGCCGGGCGTGTCTTCACCCAGAACGGGCTTGGAAGGCGATTGGGTGTCAAGGTAAATGACGCCGACCGTTTCATGACGGCCCTTCATGGGCACACACAGCGCTTCACGGATACCAAAACGTTGCACGCTCTCGGCAGGGGCGAAACGGGCGTCACGAAGCGCATCCGTCACTAGCACTCCTTTTTGTTCCTTAAGAACGTAATCCGTTATGGTGCGGCTGATGGTGATTTGTTCCTGTCGGTCCACCCCGGGGCGATAGCGAATCGCCTTGGGTTCAAACGAATGGCCGTCGGCCGTCTTGAGCATGACGCAACCGCGATCGGCAGGGATGCTGTCGAAAATCAGATCGATGATCTTTTCCAGCAACTGATCCATATCCAGGATGTGTGAGATGGCTTGCGTCGTTTGATACATGACGCTGAGGTTGGCCAAGGCATTTTTGAGCCAAGGTCCCTCGGCCTGTTGCGGTCGGATCAACAACTGGCTCGCTTCGTCTTCGCTGACGCTTTTGATGATGGCCGAAGGAATATCTTTACCGGTGCGGCTGATGACGTTGATGCGCTGCGCCAATTCGCCTCGACGTTGCGGTTCTTGCGTGCCCACATAAACCATCAACGTCTGACCGATCAGAATCTGATCGCCAACTTGCAAAGGCACTTCTTTGATGAGTTGATTGTTGACTTGCGTTCCGTTGCTGCTGCCCAGGTCGACCAATTGATGGCCGCCGTTCGGTAGGGTCCGCAGTTCCGCATGCCTTCGTGAGACTTCCGTGTCGTGCAGCCAAATGGCGTTGTTGGCATCGCGACCAATGCCCATCAATGGGGCATTCAGCTCAAACCGCTTGCCCTCGTCTGCGCCTTTGATAACGTAAAGTGCCGCCACTTGGGTCTGAATCCTCTTCTGCAACCATGACTCAGGACATTCAGCAAGTCCAAAAGATCAAGCGTATTTGTGGCCAAACGCTTCGGACCTGTCTGCAGTCTAAACGTTAATATACTTCATCCTAGCAACGACCCCAAGGAGTTTCAGAGATGAATGATCCCAAGAGAACATTATTGCAATTGACGGAACAACTGTTGGAATCGGTCAGTAAACGCGATTGGCACACCTATGCCTCGTTGTGCGATGAGCAAATGACCTGCTTTGAACCGGAAGCCAAGGGCCATTTGGTGGAAGGGATGCCGTTTCATCGATTCTATTTTCAGCTCGGTGGCGGGTCAACCGCTACCAACCAAACCCTTTGCCAACCCAAGGTGCACCTTCTGGGTGATGTCGGTGTTGTTGCGTATACCCGATTGCAACAGCGCCTCGATGCCGATGGGCACCCCCGCACCTGGGCTTGGAACGAAAGCCGAGTCTGGCAACGCCAAGGCGAACAATGGAAACTCATTCACTTCCATCGTTCGCCTGTGTCAATGTCTTGAAATTGGTGTGCTGGCTATTTCTGATTCCTAGTAACGCAGCTCAAATCCGAAATTGATGCCTTGTGCCCAGAAGTCGGATTTGTTCAAGAGCACCATGGGTCGATTGCTGACGGCCCCTGGAACGAATGCGTCGAAAGTCGGCACGATGGTCGGATCGATGACACGGTCGATCTGATCGCCTGGGCGCATAACACTGGTCCAATACAAGAAGCTATACCCTGCATGCAGGCGCACGTTGGCATTGAGGTCGTAACAAACTTTGAGTTCGATGCTCGGCACCACGGAAAAACTCTGGCTTGAGCGTTTGCCCATGTTGGAGGTTTGAGCCAGAATGCCACCAGGCACGCCTGTTTGTTGAGTGACATTGGTGGTTGAACTCTGGATCGAACTGCCCGCCACATCCAGTTCTTCACGATTGGCGCCCAACGCCAATTGGTACCGAACATCAATGATCCATGAACCGAGATTAAAGACGGTTTTGGCACCAATCTGACCGCCATAGAAAGCGTTGTGTGCTTTAAATTCATCGGTGACGGTAATCAAATGGCCAGGCCCGACACTACCACCATTGAAAGCAACTGTGTTGCCTTCCACAGCCAATGGTCCGTAGACTTCGACTGTTGTCGAAGTCTCTTGCAAGTCGAGGTAGCGAAAGCCAAGGATCAGGTCAAAGCGACTGGTAGCATCCGCAGCCAGATTGTGGAAGATGTTGAACTCGCTGCCCCAAAGTTGGCTGGACTGGGTGAATTGAATCCCGCCCGCAATCAGATCCGGGAATGTGACGGTTGCAACGTCCTCGGCTTTCAATTGGGTGTTGATGAACGGCCTGAGCAGAAAGGGAGCACCCTGACCATTGGATTGGTATTGGCTCGTCAGTTGTCGCTCGCCTAACACAAATGCACGTGCTTCCAACCCCAAACTTTGCCCACCCATCAACCAGGCTCCAGCCGTGAGTTGGATGCCGGAGAATGTACCGAAGCGGATAGGATCTTGTCCATAAAGGACACCCGTGCCAGGCTCACCGATCAGCCCGGGCACGAAAGCGTCTGGAGAACCGGTTGTCAGCAATGGTTCTGGGTTAGGACCTTGCTTGACCCACCACAATAAGTAGTCGGTATGAAACCAGAAGGCACCACCGGCAAAACAGCTTTGATGATTCAAACAATCACAGGATGCCAACATGCCGCCATTCGTCGTTGGTGTTCCCGATGGCATAGGCGCCGATTCAGGCGTTGTCTGGGTAGTGGATGGACGGTATCCAGCTTGGATGATGGAGGTTTCACCCGTCATTTTGTCCACTTTAGGCGAACTGGGGGCTTGTCCCAACAACCAACCCGCAGTGGTCAACCATCCCGCAAGTCCAAGGCAGAAAGGCCGTTTCATTTAGACATCCTTTCCCTTCGAGCCAACCCCCAGAAACCAAATCACGGCGCACCGTGAACGGTTATGCTCATCTTGCGGAAAGATCGACTTTTAACGGGCTTAAGCAACATGCCGAAAGTTCGGCGGATGCCGACTTGGGAGGTGATGCTCTCTTTTCATCGCTACAATCAGCATGTCTGGAATAATTGTTGAACTTTGCCTAGTTTGCCACAGATCGGATGGTTTGACGATAATTGACTCAAGTTTTGCTTTTATAGCCGAACGGATGCAGTCGATGCCAAAGCCAGGCCGATTCAACGATGCTCTCGAGGTCACGATAATGTGGCTGCCAATTTAATTGTTCATGTGCTCGTGTTGCCTGGGCCACCAGCCTCGGAGGGTCACCCTCCCGGCGTGCGCTGACTTGGAATGGAATCGTCTGCCCCGATACTTGCTCACAAACCTTGATGACTTCCTTGACAGAATATCCTTGGCCAATCCCCAGATTGCATTTAATGGCACTGCCAGGCGACAGTCGCTGTAACGCCAAGGCATGGGCTTCAGCCAGGTCATCGACATGAATGTAATCGCGGATGCATGTGCCATCCGGAGTATCATAATCATCACCAAAAATCGCGATGTAGGGTCGTTGGCGTAATGCGACTTGCAACACCAATGGAATCAGATGGGTTTCCGGATTATGATCCTCGCCGATGTCGCCACGGGGCGATGCTCCAGCGGCATTGAAATAACGCAAGGCCGCAAAGCCCCAATGGTATGCTTGGGCACAATCCTCAAGGGCCCACTCGATCGCAAGTTTGGTTCGACCATACGGATTGATGGGTTGCTGCTTTTCGCATTCATCGATGGGAACGCGGGTCGGCAACCCATAGGTCGCACAGGTGCTGCTGAAAACCATTTTCTGAATGCCAGCTTCTTGCATGGCTTGCATCAAGCTCAAGCTTAACTTCAGATTGTTGCCATAGTATTTGAGGGGATCTTTTACCGACTCTCCCACCTGCGCCAGTGCCGCAAAGTGGACGACAGCTTCGATGCGTTTGCTCTGTAGACCATGCAGGAGTGTGTCACGATCCGCCAAATCCGCAACGATGAGTCGCTCCGCTGGTACCGCCTCGCGATGCCCCAATGAAAGGTTGTCATAGACCCATACTTCGTGGCCATGCTCTGCTAATCGGCGCACGGTGTGTGAGCCAATGTAACCCGCTCCGCCTGTCACCAGCACCCGCATCGTGCACCTCCTTGTTGCGCATCCCCTCAAGCTGGTCTGTCGCTGACTAAAATTCCAACCGCTGATCTTCTCGCTTGAGCCACACGGGACCCGTAACAGCCTTTTGGTCGGCCGGCCAGCAACGGGCTAATTCGTTTGGATCAGTTGCAAACAATGGACTGATTTCAATAGGCACGACACAACAACCCTGTGCATCGGTTGGAACAGCAATTCCGAGCTTCCGCAACCAGCGAGCCCAGCGTTCACTTAAGGCCGCACGCACGGTAGCTGGAGAATATTCGCCCTCGGCGTTTTTCAAAGGCTCAAATTCGTCAGCTCGTTCACATTCCATCACCAACGTCCGCTGAGCCATGGGCAATGCGTCGAAGATGAACATTTCAAACTTATAGGCGTTTGGCTGCGCAGGCGAGATCAGCGCCATTTTTTCAAGCGACCAAAACGGCATGATCTTATGTGCACGATGAAATGGCAGCATGGTTGTGCCACCGGCCAATTTCTGCAAAAACGCCAAGTCAAAGCAATGAATCGCTGTATTGCCAGCGCGCCAGCGTAGTTTCCCTTGCTCCGTGCGCTCCGCAGCCATCTCCTTGGTCAATTCCGTGTATTCAATGACGGCACAGCGACCACCTCTTTGCACCACCAGCCCAATACGCTCATGCGGGTCCACTTTCTCCACCACTTTGACCGACATTTCCGAGCGACGGTCGATATGCGCGCCAACAAAGGCAGGGTCCGCGATGGCAACCAAGGGATTATCCACTTGGAAGTAAAAGAGATGCCTGATCCCTTGCTTACTCAATACACCAAGCAAGCCATGGTCCGCCAAAGCTTGCAGGACGCCACCATGCCCATTAGGACTGAGGCCTATTTGCCCTGGCCCCGACAACAGGACTTGCCCGGTCACAGCATCTACCGCTGGCATCATGCCCTGCACAAAGAAATGCACATGTTGGGGAGACAGTCCGAAATAATCTTCTGCCCTCCAGAAGGACCGAGTGGCTTGATCGTTTTCAGTGCTGGTCATGATCAAAAGCGGAATCGCGCGATCGAACTGCCGCGTCAGCGCTAGCAAACGCTCCGCGTGTAGCTGAAACAGACTGCACCCGCTGATGGGGCCAATGGGGAAAGTGCCCTTCGGGCCATGGTGTCCCAGACGAGTGCCTTGGCCACCTGCAACCATTAGAACTGCCACTTCACCTTGCCTGAGCGCTTGTTCGCCTATTTGTTTGTACCTGAGCAGCAACGAATCATCGGGCTGTGCAGTCAATGACAAAAGCTCGGGCGGTTCGATGCTGGCCTGCGTGGTGTTTGCCGAGTTATCCTTTTCGAAAAGCTGCCTTAATAGGGGAGGATGGATTGAAACAAGTTGTCGCTCAAAATCCAACCTTTGCTCAGCCGTCAAATCTTGCCAATGCGCATGTAAATGGCCCTGGCCATGATCGTGAAACAACGCCCAATCGATCGCATTCGCTGGCGATCTCTGCAAGCTCATAAGAATATGCCTCAGTGCTTTACTCGATAAGCTTGACTTCACTCCTTGAAGCAAGCTCGTTCAAGCAAGTTGTTGTTCAACTATAATAATCATATGGCCACACAGGTCCTAGATGGAAAGGAATCGCCGCTTATGACCGATTGGCAGAACCAGCTACGCAGCAATGTCGAGGAAGTGGAAGCACGCATTCAGCGATGTTGCCAGCAATCGGGCCGCAGCCGCTCGGAAGTGAAGCTGATCGCCATCACCAAATATGTGAGCGAGACGGTCATACAAGCATTGATCGATCTAGGCCAAAAGGTCATCGGCGAAAGCCGCCCGCAAGCTTTGTGGTCGCGTGCTCCACAATTCCCGCAAGCCGAATGGCATCTCGTTGGCCATTTGCAACGAAACAAAGTTGAGCGTACTTTGCCCTTGGTCCAACTCATTCACTCGGTCGATTCCCTGCGTCTGTTGCATGCCATTGAACAAGCGGCCCAAGTCCAACAAAAACCAGCCCAGGTGCTCTTGGAAATGCATCTCACCGACGAGCCTAGCAAGCACGGCTTTACCGAAGCTGCGTTGGAGGATTTGCCCGACCTTGTACGTTCCTTGAAGCATGTTCATGTCCGCGGGTTCATGACCATGGCTGCCCTGAACAGCACGCCGGCGCAAGCGCTGGCAACCTTTGCACGCCTGCGAACCATTCGGGAGCGCATGCAAACAGCCTTTTCGACAAGCATCCCTGCAAGCGAGTTGTCCATGGGCATGACGCATGACTTTGAACAGGCGATTGCGGAAGGTGCCACGATGATCCGAATTGGTTCAGCACTTTTCAACGGCATAGCCGAGATAACCGCATGATCCGTCCTCATGCCCAGGGAGTGGTGATCCGCGTTCGTGCCCAACCCGGAGCGAAACGCAACGCCGTTGTTGGCACTTATAACGGCATGCTCAAACTGGCGGTGACTGCTCCACCGGACAAAGGCCGCGCCAATGAAGCCCTTGCCGAACTGTTGGCTGCAACTTTACAAGTGAAACGCCATCAAGTGGAATTGATCCAAGGACCGACCCACGCCAACAAGCAATTCCTCGTGCGCGGCATCACGGACGCACATGCCCGCAAGTTATTGTTTCCAACGCAAACATGAAGTTAACGGTTCGAGCGCCAATAGCGAACCGTATCGACGAAAGCAGACACATTTTCAGGCGGGGTGGTCTGATGCAAACCATGATTCAGGTTGACGATATGCTTTTGGCCGCCGGTCGCTTGCAAGCAGGCACGTGTTGCTTGCACGACTTCATCCACGGACCCCTGTCGCAGAAGGGCTTCGTCAACGTTACCTTGAAAAAGCCGCTGCGGATGTTGGCTTCGCCATTGAGCCAAGTTGTGCGTGGCCCCTAAGCTGAGCACCGTGGCCTGGCTCTGCAATAGTTCATTCACAAAGGGCGTTTCTTTAACGAATAAGATCGAAGGCACCGATTGCACAGCACCCAAAATCCGTTCGTGATGAGGCAGGCACCATGCGACATATTCGGCATGGCTCAAACCGCCCGCCCAAGAGTCAAACAGTTGATACGCATCGGCCTGGTGCTGAACGAGTACCTGTAGAAAATAAACGGTGGCTTCTTCCAATTTGTTCAGTAGTGCCTGCCAGACAGCAGGTTGCTCGGCTGCGAAGCGCCTGGTGGCGTCGAGCCGTTTGCCGGTATTGATGCAGTAACTCGCCACGGTAAACGGAGCCCCGGCAAACACCAAAACGGGCAAAGTCCCCTGCACTGTTTTCTTCACGCGCTCGAGCATTTCCAGGATGTAACCAAAGCGCTGCGGGTCCGGTCTTGCCGTCAAGGATTCGACTTGTGCACGACTTGTGATCGGCAGGTCTGGCACCGGACCGACGTTGGGCTGCAGAGTGAAAGGCAACCCCATGGCCACGGGCAAGGTGGTTATGTCGTAAAAAAGGATGATGGCATCCACACCAAAACGGCGAGGCAACAGCGAGGCCTCCGCAGCCAGGTCGGGACGTTGAGAAAACTCATAAAAGGACAACCCCGCCCGCAGCTTCATGAATTCAGGATCCCACCGCCCTGCCTGCCGCATGGCCCATACCGGTGGCCGTTCAACTTGCTCGCCTGCAAAAGTTCGCAGCAATAAAGGCCGACGTGCGCTCAAGGCTTCACTCCCACATACAAGGAAGCTATGCCAAAAGTGAAAGGCTTGTAAAACGTCTGCTGCAAACCGTGCTGTTGCATGCGTTTGAGCAAGGCTTCACCCTCTGGGAAAGACATCACACTCTGCGGCAAGTAGCTATAGGCTTGGTCTTTGCTTCGGGAAATCAGTTGGCCGATCAACGGCAATACATATTTGAAATAGGCTTGATAACAGCCTGATAATAACGAGCCTTGGGGTTTGGAGAATTCCAGCACCGCCACTCTGCCCCCTGGCCGGGTGACTCGGACAATTTCCGCCAATCCACGATCGGTGTCGGCTATGTTCCTCAGCCCAAAGGCCACACACACGATTTGAAATGCATTATCCGGAAATGGCAGATGCATGGCGTCGGCTTGCGTGTAGCTGATTCCAACCACATGCTTGCGTTGGCTCTTTCGACAAGCCCGGTCGAGCATCGGGCCACAAAAATCCGCTCCAACGATAGGCACGCGCCCTTGGCTGGCACGGGAGTAGGCCAAAGCCAAATCCCCGGTTCCCGTACACAGATCAAGAATGGGTCCATCGCTGCCTGGTGGAACCAACTTGACCGTCTGGTTACGCCAGCGACGGTCAATGTTCAAACTCAATAAATGATTGAGCAGATCGTAAACCGGTGCAATAGAACCGAACATGCGTTGGATGCGTTGACCGCTCTTATCGACCATGGGCGGATGCATCGGCATTGAAGGTGTCGTTGCTTGCATATCGTTATTATCCGGAACCACTGTGCAATCACCAAGGCCCATGACCATTTCTATTGCGTCGGGTTTATGACCATGCAACCGTAAAGGCTATTAAGCAAGCAACTGGACGGATCAGGTCAATTTCTCGTGCAAATCCAACGAGAAAACGTTGAAATAGTGAAATCCTCATTCGCAACATAGAAAGGTGCCGGTTTGCTCGCTCAACTCAAAGCTTTTTGCCTGGTTGGCATCGATGCTGCTCCGGTGGATGTGGAAGTCGATACCGCCCACGGATTGCCCAAAACGATTTTGGTGGGTTTGCCCGAATTGGCCGTCCGTGAAAGCGTACATCGCATCGAGCGTGCGCTCTCCAATTTGGGTTATCAGCGTCCTACGGGTCGAACCATCGTGAATCTCGCCCCGGCTGATCTACGTAAAGATGCAGGCTTTTTTGATCTCCCGATTGCCTTGGGCATGCTGGTTGCCACGGGCCAACTCATGCCGGATCAATTCCGGGATTGTGCCATGGTCGGCGAATTGGCGTTGGATGGCTCCCTGCGGCCCATCAAGGGCGCCCTCTCCATTGCCATGGCAGCCCGCGACCGTGGCCTCAAACGATTGCTGCTGCCGCGCGCCAACGCCCGGGAAGCTGCAGTGGTCACTGAGCTGGAAATTCTTGGGCTGGCTTCTTTAAGTGACGGTGTGGGAGTCTTGTCCGGAGAATTGGAACTGGAACCCGTCGCCGTGGAGCCAGAAGACTTGGCTGCACAGCTCAACCACTATGACATCGATTTCAGTGATGTGCGTGGCCAGGAATATGCCAAACGGGCCATGGTCATAGCCGCCGCTGGTGGGCACAACGTGTTGATGATTGGCAGCCCTGGTTCGGGCAAAACCATGCTGACACGCCGTATGCCGACCATCTTGCCTCCCTTAACCCCTGAAGAAAGCTTGGAAACCACCCGCATTTACAGTGCCCTAGGCTACATGAAGCCAGGGGAATCATTATTAACGCAACGCCCCTTCCGCTCGCCGCATCATACGATCAGCGACGCGGGCATGGTGGGCGGGGGCAGTGTCCCTGCACCCGGTGAAATCTCATTGGCGCACCATGGCGTTCTTTTTCTCGATGAATTGCCTGAATTCAACCGCCGCAGTTTGGAAGTGCTGCGTCAACCCTTGGAAGAAGGTCGGGTGACGATCTCAAGAGCCTTACATTCAGTAACGTTTCCAGCCCGTTTTGTGTTGATCGCAGCGATGAACCCGTGTCCCTGCGGTTATCTGGGCGACCCCAAGCGGGCATGTAAATGCAACCCGATGCAAATAGAACGCTATCTGGGCCGGGTGAGCGGCCCGTTATTGGATCGCATTGATTTGCACATTGAAGTACCTCCCGTGCCCTTTCAGGATTTGGCGTCGAAAACGGAGGGAACCTCGAGTGCCACCATGCGGCAGCAGGTCTTAGAGGCACGCCAACGGCAGCGAGAACGATTCCAGAGCGATCATCATCTCAACGGTCGCATGAACAGCCGCCAACTCCGCAAATTCTGTGAGCTGACGCAAGAAGCTCAATGTCTCTTAAAAACAGCCATGCATGATCTGGGACTATCCGCCCGCGCCCATGACCGCATCCTGCGCGTATCACGCACGATTGCTGATTTGTCCTGTCAGGAAGACATTCTGGCTGATCATCTCCTCGAAGCCATTGGTTACCGCACCCTGGATCGCAAGCTGTGGGTTCGTTAAGCGCAAGCAAAACCCGTGGCAACGCGATGATATGCCACGGGTCCGCAGCGAGATGGCGAAAATTAATCGTCGTTATCATCACCTACTTTGATGGTGCCTGATTGCAGCATTTCGAAAAGCTTTTTGGCTTTCGCGATGTGCTTTTCGTCCAACTCCTTCAGGGCTTTAAACTTCTTGGTAACTGAGCCTTCAACCAAAAGAATGGATTCCAAATGCACTTTGCCATCCTCTTTTTTACCTGTTAGCGTCAGGGTCGTGTCACCTTCCTGCCAGGTGGCTTTGAACTGGCCTTCGTTCGAACTCACCGTCACATTCACGCCCTTGCCTTGCTTGTTCAGTGCATGCCCTGGGGTGAAATGGAAGGTGTTCGTCAGGGTTTCTTTGCTCTTTGGAGTAGTGACAACCGTACCGCGAAAAGGCGGGATCACTGGCGTCCCTGTTGTGAGAGCTACAGGAGCTTGTTGGGTGTAGGACCAATTCAGTAATCCAGCCGCTTTTTCCGGCAATTCCAAATCGGAGATAACTGTTTTCTTGCCTTTGCGCAACACAACCACGCTGATCGACTTTCCGGACTTCTCTTTGACAAGGGCTTGTTCAAGCTTTACGAACGCTGCGAGGTTGCTCGCTACTTCCTTGTCGTCTAATGTGAGAATGATGTCGTTCTTTTTGATACCTGCCTTCGCTGCAGCCGAATTGGGAATGACACTGTTGACCAACACCCCTTTCGGTTCTTCCCAATTCAATTGCGACCAGACGCTTTCAGGCACCGTTTCAATGATCACGCCCCAATGGGTCGGCAATACACCTCGATGCCCTATGAATGCGCCACTGGCCAATGTGGGTCCCGTCGTTGTGGCGATGCCGTGTTGAGGCATGCTCACGCTGGGTGGCTTTGGCACCGTGGGCGTCATCAATTCAAACTGCGTTTGTTTTTTGCCTAATCGCTCCACCGTCTCCCTATCGATTTGCTTCGGCATCTCGGCCAAACGCTTTTCCCATTCCGCAAGCATTTCTTTGGCTTTGGCGCGTGCATTCTCACTTTGGGCAACTGCTTCCTGATAGGCACGCTCTGCCCGTTCGAGCAGACGTTTCCTAAGCACTTCCCACTCTTCCTGTCCATCTTCACCCAATTGTTTCTTCAACTGTTCCAAGGTTTCGCGCGTGCGTTTGAGCTGTTCTTCGGCCTTTTGCCGTTTGGCATCGGCTTCATCAATGATCGCCTTGCCGCGAATGCGGTTCTCTTCCATGCTTTTCTGCAAGCGTTTGACCATGTCCGCCTTGGCTTTGGCCAGTTCATCGCGTTTCATAAGAAGTTCTTGCTGTACTTGCTTATTCGTTTCGATAAAGAGATTGGCGTTCTGTTCGGTCAAACGTTTCAATTGCTGCAAAGCTGATTCCAATTGCTTTTTCGTTTCGTCATCTGCTTGTCGTTTGATCTGCTCCAATTGTGCTTGCAATCGGCGCAGTTCTCGCTGCATCTTTTCTTTACTTTCAGCATCTTCGTTGCGACTTTGGGCAAGCAGCAAAGGTACTCGATCCTGCGAGACCGATTGATCGTCCCATTGAACGACCTCGATGCGCTGATTCTGCTCGGTTTTTTGGTCATCGGCCTGGCCATCATGGATCGCCATGGCCACCGTGGGCAATTCCTGAGCAGAAAGGTTCATACCCGAAACTATCGTTCCAAAACCAATAAAGGCGCCAGCGACGAGGCTGTTCCAGAACCGCGGGCATTTCGCTTCCCACGGCTGATGCTTTTGCAAGAGCATTTCGACTCTCCTTGTTAAATCAGATCGACTTTGAAACATTCCGTTGGCTCGACGGCTGGCCAGGCTGGGTCGACCACAACGGACAGACCAATCCACTAAACACTGAGCATATTCCACAGCGGGAAGCACTTGAGCTGCCGCTGCATCTGCCAAATACTCCTGCGTCAATCGCAATTGACGACGCAACCACCAGATCAAGGGTTGGTAAAAGTAAATGGCTTGGACAATGGTTGCCAGCAAGCAGCTCCAGGCGTCGCGGCGATGCAAATGCGTCAGCTCATGCAGCAACACGGACTTCATTTGCTCTTCACGCCCAGGTTCGCAAAAGCTACCAGGAAGCAAAATGATGGGCTTAATCAATCCGTAACAAATGGGGCTTTGTATGATCGAACATACCCCCAGCTTCGGCAAAGTTTGGCCTGGTTGTAGCAAGTCGCGCAGCATTTTCACCGCTACACGCGGCGGCTTCACCGTAAAGCGTTGCAAACGTGCCAATGCTAGATAGCCCAGCAAACAACGTGCGAACAGTATGGCAACCACAAAAAAATAAACCACGAGACCCCACTGCCGAATACTCGCGGCTCCGGATTTACCTTCGTCCTGCGAGCGGAGTACCATGCTCTCTATTTCGGGTGCCTGGTTGACTGTAGCCAAGGGCAGCTTCGCCAGGTATTCCACGAGCATGTTTTGTTGTTCGTTCAGCTCCATCAACTTGGCTGCTTGATCTTCAGCAGAGTCAAGCTGGCTCACGCCCTGCAATAATGCATCGTGCTGCTCCGGCGGCGCTAAAACATCGGCAAGTGCTCCCGACTTATTGGCCTCCGCTGCCAACGCGGTTGGCGCTGTTTCTGAAGACCGGCCAAGCAACCAAGGTTGCACATCCAAATGCCACCAAGCCGGGAAGCAAGCTAAGCCAGCGACTGCCAAACAGCTCAAAAGGGCCATCTCGACCACACGCTGCTTCCGAGCGGGTTGGCGAATCAAAATCGAAGCCACCATCCCCAAGGCCAACAGCGCCCCGCCTGCCAGACTGGTTCGGACAAACCACAATTCCAACCCTTGCGCTGGCCACATCATGGATTTCTCCTGAATCACCTACTTTTGTTTCCGGGCCAAGGTTATCATGGCTTGCAACCTGTCGAGTTCTTTCGCTGACAATTTCTCCGTTTTGAGCAAAGTGCCCACCAATTCTTCAGCCACGCCATTAAATACACGATCCAAAAACCCGCGCACACTGTTTTCTCGCGTATAGACGGGCTCATAAATAAACGCCCTGCCTTGCTGGGTGTGCACCACCAATCCCTTTTCTTCCATGATGCGCATCAGGGTTTGCACGGTGTTGTATGCCAACTCCTCATCCTGAGCAGCAGCCATGCGCCGATAGACATCACGCACCCCGCAGGGACCGATCTCCCAAAGAATCTTGAGAATTTCCAGCTCACGCGGCGTGGGAACCACTGGTTCGGACACGGGCGTCTCCTTGCTTGACCTAAATTTTAAAACCTAATTCTTTAGGTATTAAACCCGGCCGGGTCGCCATTGTCAAGGGTTCGCTTCTATTTCGCAGGCAACGTGGGACCAATGGTTTTGCTTCTTGGGCAACAGCTCCGTGCCAACGGTCGACTGAGTATAGGCTTACGTGTTCAGCCCACCGTAGCGGCGTTCGCGGCGGGCGAAATCGCGCAGGGCTTCATGATAGGTCGATTGATCAAATTCGGGCCAGCATCGCGACGTAACCCACAGCTCGGCATAAGAGATTTGCCATAAGAGGAAATTGCTGACGCGCATTTCGCCTGCTGTGCGGATCAGCAGGTCTGGGTCAGGCATGCCTTTGGTGGTTAAATACTGGCTGAACAGCGCTTCATCGAGTTCTTCCGGCTGCATTTGTCCCGTTTTGGCCAAACGCATGAGCTGCTGAGTTGCATCCAGGATTTCCGTTCGTCCGCCATAATTAATGGCGAGGCACAACCGCAAACCGGTGTTGGGTGCACTCATGGAAACGTTTAAGTCCAGTTCCTTCAACACCTGTTCAGGCAGTCCCTCACGCCGGCCGATCGAGCAGAAACGAATGTTCTGCTCCATGATCTCAGCTCGTTCCTCAATCAGATACTGTTGCAGGAGCAACATGAGGAAGTCCAATTCCGCCTGCGGGCGTTTCCAATTCTCGATGCTCAAGCAATAAAGCGTTAGTTGCTCCAAGCCCAGGCGGCAACTTTCCTCCACCACGGAACGTACACTCTGTACCCCCATGCGGTGGCCTTCCACCCGCGGCAAGCCCCGCTGCGCCGCCCAACGGCCATTGCCATCCATGATCATGGCCACATGAGTGGGAAGCATGGCGCGTTGCAATTGCAACTGCGCCAATTCCTGGTCGGTGTAAGGAGTTTGCAAAGCCACGGTTTCTCGACACAAGTTCAAAAAGTGCGCTTCATTTCCAGCTAGTATTTCGCATACGCCTTGCTATTGTAACGGTTGGAGGATGATTTTCTTCCCCACGCCCATTCGTTCTTCAGGAAAGTGATTCATGAACCCATTGGCCACCCAAGACCCTGCTGTATGGAATGCCATCGCGGCCGAGGTGCATCGCCAGGAAGAAGGCCTGGAAATGATTGCTTCGGAAAACTACACCAGCACGGCGGTGATGCTGGCTCAGGGAAGTGTTCTCACCAATAAATATGCCGAAGGCTATCCAGGCCGTCGTTACTATGGCGGCTGCCAAAACGTGGACGTCGTTGAACAATTGGCCATCGACCGAGCCAAGCAGCTTTTCGGCGCACAACACGCCAACGTACAGCCCCACTCCGGCGCCCAAGCCAACATGGCGGTTTATCTGGCCGCTTTGGAACCGGGAGATGTCATCCTTTCCCTGGATTTAGCCCATGGCGGTCACCTCACGCACGGTATGCGGCTCAACTTTTCCGGAAAATACTTCCGTATTATTCACTACGGGGTCGAACGTGAAACCGAACGCATCAGCATGAGTCAGGTTGCCAAACTGGCCAAGGAATATCACCCCAAGCTTATTCTCACCGGAGCCAGTGCGTACCCGCGCATCTTTGACTTCGCCGCTTTTGCTGAAATTGCCAGGGAAGTAAAAGCCCTTTTCATGGTGGACATGGCTCATATTGCAGGGCTTGTGGCGGCCAAACTGCATCCCGATCCGGTTCCAGTCTCGGACTTTGTCACCACGACGACACATAAAACCTTGCGCGGTCCGCGCGGCGGCATGATCCTATGCACTGCCGAATGGGAAAAGAAAATCAACTCCGCCGTGTTCCCGGGCGTGCAGGGTGGACCGCTCATGCATGTCATCGCCGGGAAGGCCGTTTCCTTCCTTGAAGCTCAACAGTCTGCCTTTAGAGTTTACATGCAACAAACCATCGACAATGCCCGCTGCCTGGCGGAAGAACTACAGCTCAGCGGCTTCCGTATTGTGTCGGGTGGAACAGATAACCACTTGATGCTGGTGGATGTGACAACCAAAAATATCAGCGGCAAAATCGCCGAGAAAGCGCTCGACCTGGCCGGCATCACGGTGAACAAGAACCTCATTCCCTTCGATCAACGTCCGCCCTTGGACCCCTCGGGCATCCGCATCGGCACGCCCGCCCTAACGACGCGTGGCATGAAACAAGCCGAAATGAAGCAGATTGCCCAGTGGATCAACGAAGTACTCAAGCATCCGGACGATCAGAACGTGTTGCATAAAGTCAAACACCAAGTGGAAGCGTGGAGCAAAGTGTTTCCTGTACCTAAACCAGCCTATTGATACGAAGGCGATGCTGATTTACTTCCGGGAGGTGGCGCCATGTCCAAGCGATTTGGCATTGTGACGATGGTCCTGGTATTCATCCTTAGTGGCTCACGCTGGGTTTCGCATGCACAGAATCCAGAAATCTCCGCCCCTTTGACGGCTGTTCCCTTCTCCGACATCGACATCCAAGACTCGTTCTGGTCGCCTAAAATCAAAGTCAATCGCGAAGTCACCCTTGAAGCTAATTTGCATCAATGTGAAATCACGCACCGGATTCGCAACTTCGCCGTAGCTGCCCAACTCGAACCTGGCAAACATGAAGGGGCACGTTACAACGATTCCGATGTTTACAAAGTGCTTGAGGGTGCTGCCTACAGTTTGAAGCAAAAACGCGATCCGAAGCTGGAAGAACGCATCGATCGGATCATCGACTTGATCGCCGCTGCCCAGCAAAAAGACGGCTACATCAATACCTATTTCACACTGGTTAAACCGAAAGAGCGCTGGACCGATATCGCCCACGGCCATGAAATGTATTGCGGGGGACATCTGATTGAAGCAGCCATCGCGTACTATCAAGCCACGGGCAAACGCAAACTGCTCGACGTGGCCATTCGCTTTGCTGATCACGTCGATTCCCTGTTTGGCCCCGACAAACGACCTGACCCTCCCGGACACCAAGAAATAGAATTGGCGCTCGTCAAACTCTGGCGTGTGACTGGTGAGCGTCGCTACTTGCAATTAGCTAAGTCTTTGCTAGACACCCGCGGCGATGCGTCCAAGAAGCGCAAAATGTACGGTGAATACTCTCAGGACTACATTCCCGTCCGGCAAATGCGCGAAGTGGCCGGCCATGCGGTGCGGGCCATGTATATGTATTGTGCCATGGCGGATGTTGCCGCTGCCGTGCAAGACCCTGAATTGATGACTGCCATCAAAGCGATCTGGCATGATGTTGTGGACCGCAAAATGTACATCACTGGCGGCATTGGCCCATCGGCCAGCAATGAGGGATTCACCGTCCCCTACGATCTGCCCAACGATACAGCCTATGCGGAAACCTGTGCCGCCATCGGTATGGCCTTATGGAACCACCGCATGTTCCTTATGACCGGCGAAGGCAAGTACGTCGATATCCTTGAACGTGAAGTCTACAACGGCATGCTAAGCGGTGTTTCCAGATCGGGTGATCGTTTCTTCTACGTCAATCCGCTGGCCAGCAAAGGTGCGCATCATCGCGTTCCTTGGTTTGATTGTTCCTGTTGCCCAACCAACATTGTTCGTTATTTACCCGGCATGGGCGAACGTGTTTACGCGCAGCGCGGCAACGGCGTCTGGACCTTGCTTTACATGGGCAACGAATGCAACATCCAACTGCCTACTGGCCGCGTGCATATCAAACAAGAAACCCAATACCCATGGGACGGCCAAATCACCTTCACCATAACCCCTGAAAAAACCACCCAATTGTTTGATCTCTATTTACGGGTTCCCGGCTGGTGCGCATTGCCGGTGACCGTGCAAGGCCCTGCGGGCATGGCTCGTTACCCGATGCAGAATGGCTACCTGCGTTTGCAACATCAATGGAAACAAGGCGACCAAGTGACTCTGAATTTGCCGATGCCCATTACCCGCGTTTACGCCGACCCCAATGTGAAGGCGAATGTCGGCAGGGTTGCTCTCATGCGTGGTCCTATTGTTTACTGCCTCGAAGGAGAGGATCATGTTGGTGGCAATGTAAGAAATATTCTCCTGCCGCGTGAAGTGAGTCTGCACAGCAAGTTTGACAGCCAGCTCTTTGGTGGTGTGACTGTGATTACGGGTTCTTCGTTGGCGGTTTCACATACCGATGAAGGTGTGCAGAAAGTCCGTCCGGTCGATATCACTGCCATACCTTATTTCCTGTGGGACAACCGTAAGCCAGGAGAAATGGTTGTTTGGTTGCCGGAAAATGCCAACTTGGCAGAAGCCGCCCATCTGCAAGGAACACTATCACGAGGCGTTTTTTATCAAGCTTCGCATTGCTATCAGGCAGACACCCTTGAAGGGCTGAATGAATCCTCTGCTCCTGCCAGCTCCATCGACCATGATATCGTCCGCATGACTTGGTGGGATCACCGCGGCAGCAAGGAATGGCTGAGCCTACGTTTGCCATCGACGCAAACGGTAAACCAAATCCGCGTCTATTGGTTTGATGACACAGGTCGAGGTGCCTGCCGCCTTCCAGCTAAATGGAAACTCTCTTACCTCAAAGCAACGAAATGGCAGCCCGTTTCCCTGTTGCCCGGTTCCAGTTATGACATCGCCAAAGATCGCTATTGCATTGCTCAATTTAAACCCATCAAGGCACAAGATTTCCGCATTGATGTGGAGCTGCAAGATGGCTTTTCGGCGGGTGTGCTACGATGTCATATCGAAAAATCACCATAACCATACACTTAAGCTGAAAGCAACAACCCAGCGGTCCTTGCGGATGGCTGGGTTGTTCGAATTTTATTCTGAGTGAAAGAGGGTTCATAGGCCCTTGCGGAAGCCGCCCACAAACAGGCCACCACCATAGCCGCTGAACGGCGTCAACGCACTGCCCAGCATTTCCGACAGCGTGGTTGCATCGTAGAACCGCACCCGCGACGGCACACCCAACCCCGCACTCGCCGGGGCAGCGATCAGGTCCATCTTCCCATCCCCATTGACATCCCCCACCGCCACGCGCACTCCTCCAGTATAGCTCGAGCCGAACGGAGTGAACTGGCTAATCGGCGAGTTGCTGGTCTGATTAAAGATGCGCACCTGATTAGCCGTGGAGCCGCCCGTCCCCAGGATGATCTCGGCCTTGCCATCGCCGTCCAAATCACCGGCTGTGATGAATGAGCCGCCCTTGTAGTTTGCATCGAACCCGTAGAATGAGCGGATCAGTTGCGGACTTCCTTGCACAATCACCCGCGTCACATCCCACACCCGCACCAGACTCGATCCGCCAGTGCCGGGCGTCGTGATGATCTCGGGACGGCCATCCCCATTCACATCCCCCACCGCCACGCGCACTCCTCCGGTGAACGTCGTGTCATACGCATTGAAGAACCCAACGTTCCCCAAGAACGGGGCGCCCGTCTTGCCGTTGATCGAGCGAATGCTCGGCGTTGCCCCCGCATCGGCGCTGGCGATGATGTCCGGCGTTCCGTCGTTGTTGATGTCGCCCACGGCCACAAACACCCCGCCCAGAAATGTCGTCGAGAACACGTGGAACCCGCCCAACGTCCCGGCCAATGGATTCCCCGTCACGCCATCAAACACCCGCACCAGGGGCGAACGACCGGCGCCCGGAGCCGTGATGATGTCCATCGTACCATCGCCATTCAGGTCTGCCGTGGCCACGCGCACACCACCAGTGAAACCTGGCTCATACGCCAGAAAACTGAATCGCTCTACACCCGACTTCCCATCGTACACCCGCACCCGCGGCTCCAAGCCGGCGTCCGCACCGACGACCACGATCTGCTGTGGCCCGCCCAAGACTGGCTGAACGGTGATCCGCACCGTCGCCACCTGGCTCGTCTTCGTGCCATTGCTGACCTGATACGTGAACGTATCCAGACCCGTGAAGCCCAGGTTCGGTGTGTAACTGAACGACCCGTTTGGATTGAATAAGAGTAATCCGCTGCCCGTCCCCGTCAATAATTGCGCTGTCAACGGCAAGCTTTGCGGATCCGAATCGTTCTGCATAACCCCTGGCGCGTTCACCACCAACGACTGACCTGTCACCACCGTGTACGCATCGTCGCGTGCCACCGGCGGCTGAATCAACGGTGTGACTTGAATCGTCACCGTTGCCAACCCGCTCTGCTGTACACCGTTCGAGGCGCGATAGGTAAACGTGTCCGTCCCGGTGAAGCTCGCATTCGGCGTGTAGGTAAAGCTGCCGTTACTGTTCAGTGATAGCGTCCCGTGCGACACGTTCGACGCCAGCAACGCCGACAGCGGCAACGCTTGCGGATCGGAATCGTTCCCCAAGATGCCAGGGGCGTTCACCACCAACGCCTGACCTTGTTCCGTTGTATAGTTGTCGTTGTTCGCGAGCGGCGGCAGGATCGTCCCTTCCACATTGATCGTTACCGTCGCCACGTTGCTGTAATACTGACCATCGAAAGCCCGGTACGTGAAATGGTCCACGCCCGCATAACCAGGGTTCGGCGTGTAAATGAACGAGCCATTCGGACCAAGTCCCAATAAGCCAAAACTCGTGCCGCTCACCAACGCGGCCGTCAGCGGGTCCCCATTCGGGTCGCTGTCATTCTGCAGCACTCCCGGCGCTTGCACCACCAACTGCTGGTTCCGTGCCGTCGTATACGCATCATCCACCGCTATCGGCGGACGATTCTGCTGCTCCACCACATTGATGGTCACTGTTGCTACGTTGCTTTTGCGGCCTCCCGACACCGCCCGGTACTTGAACGTATCTGCGCCGATAAAGTTCACCACGGGCAAATACGTGAAAGAACCGTCTCCATGCAGTACCAATTCACCATAGAGGGGCGTCGACACGACTTCCGCCGTCATCGGTGAACCGTCAAAGTTCAGATCGTTTCCTAGAACCCCTGGCGGGTTGATCGTCAGCAGTGTCGAACGCTCGGCTGTAAAGGTGTCGTCGCCCGCGATTGGCGCGGAGCCCACGTACAATCGTACTGTTGCCACGTTGCTCGTGTAATACGGATCACGCACTCGGTACGTGAATGTGTCGATGCCAAAAAAGAAGTTATTCGGTGTGTAGGTAAACGTCCCGTTAGGCTGGAACTGCAACGTTCCGTTCGCCGGGCCCGACACCAGTTCCGCGGTCATCGGGTCGCCGTCAAAATCCTGGTCGTTCTGCAGCACGCTGAAGGCCGACTGGTAGGACTGGTTCCACAACAGCCCAAGGTAGTCATCGTCCACCGCCACCGGCACAAAATTCACCTGCAGCGTCACCGTCGCCACGTTGCTGTAATCCTGACCATCAAACGCCCGGTACTGAAACGCATCGAGCCCACTGTACGATGCGTTCGGCGTGTACGTGAACGATCCATCCGCATTCAACGTCAACGTCCCGTGCGATGGGCCGCTAAACCACACCGCTTGCAGTGTCGGACTGTCAATGTCGGTATCGTTCAACAACACCCCGGGCACGCCTGCATTGAACGTCTGACCACCTTGAACCAAGTAAAAATCATTCAACGCCACAGGGGGATCGTTGACCGGATTGATGGTAATGGTGACAGTAACAGGAGCGCTAAAATTAGTACCATCCGTTGCGCGATAAACGAAAGAATCGGAGCCGAAATAATTGGCATTCGGTGTGTACGTAAAAGAGCCATTGGCATTAAGAGTCAACGATCCATTGGTCGTGCTACTGACGAGCACAGCCGTTAAGGGCAAACTCAAATTAGAGACATCGTTTTGCAAAACGCCAGGTGCGTTGACAACGAGTTGCGTGTCTTCGTTCGTGGAATAGGAATCCGCAACCGCAACGACAAAGGGCAGTATTTCGAAACGCGAAATCCACGTACCCCATTGTGATGCCGTGGCTAAAGAGTATTCGCTGAATCCCCAGAATTGATTCGGGTTAAGCGGATCGACACTGATGCCAGAATAATCACCCGCTCGACCTGAATTATGCGTCCCTAAACCCGCTTTGGCCAACACGCCTGTATGCAAGGTGCCCAGTGGATCGTAGGAGTTGCGGCCTGTTACATACATCGACATGTTTTCCGTGGTGCCCGACTGCATGTAGGCGATGCCGATGTCGCCATTGGCGGCAATATCAATGGCTGGGAAGTAAGTATCGAGATTATTGGAACCAGGGTTAACGTTGCCAGACTGATTCAGGGTGGGCGTTGAACCCGCCGTATTGAAATCGTACCAACGTGCACGAGCGACTCCACCCACGCCAACAATGTGAGCTGCGACCAGTGTATTGTTACGCCAGGCTACACTCAAAACGCGTTGATCAAAACTGGTGATCGTCCCTCCTGGCTGCCTGAACGCAGGGGCATTATTATGTGTAGGCACGGTGATGGTTGTATCCGTGAATGTCGGCGCGGCGGACAGGACATTGGTCATGCGCGTGACGACCATGGATTGTGAATTGCCATTTTCCACAAACCAAGCTTCGCTGCCCGGCAAGGAGCCATGCATGTTGGCAGGGATGGCTGAAAAATGGCCTGCGCGATTGACATCGAAATAAGTGAGCGTGCTGTTGTTCTTATCGTAAATGGAACTCTTGCTGATGCTGATGATGCTCGTGTGGCTGAAGCCGGAATTAAAGCCGAACATATTAGCCGAAATGATGATGGCATCGGCTGTTTGGCCCACTTTGGCATTGTCCCCCCATACAACATCGGTGCCAGCCAAATTGGGCTCGGTTACTTCGATGCGAAACATTTCCGTGAAGCCATTCATCGGGTTCGAATCGTTGGATACCGCTACTTCAAAGAAGCCGCGCTGAGCCGTCGTGTCGCGATCATGGACGATCAGGATGCTGCGACCGGCCACTTCGTCATAGATGCAGATCGGGTCAAATAGAAACGTGCCAAAACGAACCGGCTGGAAAAACGTATTGAAGTCTTGCAAAAAAGTCCTTGTACCCGTGTTGCGATCATAAAAGGCTACAGCGGAATTCACCATCTCCACGGCATGGGTTGGTGTGATTAAGCCAATCGTGTCGGGTGGTGTTAATCCGCCGCCTTCAGTCCGATTCAACCCAATGAATCCCTGATTGATTTGAACAACAGGAGCCAGGCGTTCTTCCAACTGCTGAAATTCGGGCAAGAAGGTTCGAACTCTTTTGGAAAGTGCTGGTTTATTCATTGGTTTTTTCGCTGTATATCGAAACCAGCGGCTCAATGTTGGCATACTCATCGCATAACCCCTAATCATTTAAGTTGTCATTCATGGCACGCATGAATCTAAAATGACTATTTTCAGTTCATTTGCAACGAAAATTACTTGCTACACTTTGATTTTTGGGGATCGGCGACTATGAGAATCGTTTCGGCTGGACTCAACTATGCTAATTTCACAATGAAACAAATAGCGGAGAGCGATCCAAACATTCAACGAGAAACTTGGCAATGCAGGATAAGTTTAACGAATGATCTATCCCGAACGAAGACACCGATGCGTAGGGGCTAAACTCCGGATCAAAGTTACATTCCGCACGTTAGGCTTTATCCGACCATGAATGACCACCAAATCGATGAAATCACTGATTTTCTCTCTAGTTCTCCCAATCGGTGTAAGTGATTCTTAGAACCTAGGAAAGCCCGTGAATTTCAGGTTTTGACTCCAGAGCCACGTTGACACTCTGCTCGCGGAACTGTAGACTTGCCCAGCCAATTGAGAAATTGCTCTGCGTAACTGCAAAAAAGAGAGCAACTTACAACGCAAAGTCCGCGCGTCCGACAGAGTTACTACATTTTGTGTAAAAGGACCTCGCATGAGCTTGCCCACCACGCGATGGCACATGGACGTCGAACGAGAGCTGCGACCCGCCGAAGGGTTTTATTCTTCTTGGGTGACGGTGGATCGTCCCCAACCGGTACTCACTTTCTTGCCCACGGGTTATGAGCCTGGTTATGCTTATCCGTTGATGGTGTTTTTCCACCATCAAGGAGGCAATGAACGCCAGATCATGAAGCTGGTTCCAAAGTTGAGCCGGCGCAATTACATTTGTTTGGGTCTTCGCGGCCCCAACAAATACCTGAAACAAGAGGGCACATGGGGATACCGTTGGGAAGGCGATGAAACCGACGGCAATATGGAAGATTATGTCTTCGGCGCCATCGAGGATGCTTGTTTGCACTATTCCATCAATCCCGACCGCATTTTCCTTGCAGGTTTTTGTGAAGGCGCTGAGGCGGCGTATCGCCTGGCGTTTCGCTACACGGAACGTTTTGCCGGGGTGGCTGGTTTTAACGGCCAATTCCCGCGCTGTGGCCCACTTCTGCGTTTGCCCATGGCGCGCAAGCTAGGGGTGCTGATGGGGCACGGGATCGCCAACGCCCTGATCCCGTTGGGCACGGCAAAAAGCAATCATCGTCTGCTTTACACCGCGGGGATGGATGTTGAATTCAAAACCTACGTCACCACCCATCGCTTGCACTCAGACATGCTCCGCGATCTCGACCGCTGGGCCATGAATATCGTCAACCAGAAAAAGCCATAAACGAAAGCCAGTGCATGGAAGTGAATCTGGTGCCTTAGAAAACCTGCGGCTCATCACCGCAGGTTTTTCTTGTTGGGGCGTGCACGACGCGCTCTTTTAGTGGCGGAAGTGCCGGATTTTCGTGAATACCATGGCCACGCCGCCCTCGTTGCATGAGGCGATGATGTCCGCATCGCGAACAGATCCGCCAGGTTGAGCAATGGCTTTAACCCCTGCTTGGACGGCCAAATCCACACCATCGCGAAACGGGAAAAAGGCATCGGATGCCAAAACCGCCCCTTCGGCTTTATCGCGAGCTTTGCGCAAGGCAATCTCCACGGAATCGACTCGGCTCATTTGCCCAGCTCCGACGCCGATGACTTGCTTCTCCTTCACCAACACTATGGCATTGCTTTTAACGTGCTTGACGACAATCCAAGCAAAGGCCAAGTCGCGTAATTGCTCCGCTGTCGGTTTGACTTGCGTGACAACATTGACCGTTGACCAATCGATTTGCAAAAGATCGCGTGTTTGAACGAGCAGTCCACCATCAATGCGACGAAAATCGAGCCGTTCAGGTCCTGGTGTGATGGGCCCCACTTGCACCAGGCGTACTTTATTTTTCCATTTGGGTTTCGTAGTGAGGACTTGCAAAGCCTCCTCCGTGAAAGCGGGGGCGACAATCGCTTCCACAAAATGATTAGGCTCGGCGATCAGCTCTGCTGTCGCGCCATCCAAGGTTCGGTTGAAACCTAATACGCCGCCAAAAGCGCTGAGGGAATCGCCAGCGTCAGCCCGGGTGTATGCTTCCGCTAGCGTTTCCGCCTCTGAAGCCCCGCAGGGGTTGTTATGTTTGATGACCACCGCCGCCGGGCCGCTGAGCTCACGCACCAGGTTAAACGCGCTGTCCAGGTCCAACAAATTGTTGTACGACAGTTCTTTGCCGTGCAGCACTTGGCCATGGGCAATACAGGCAAATTTGGGCCCCGGTGCCACATAAACGGCGGCCTGCTGGTGTGGATTCTCACCGTAACGAAGTGAAGATTTCTTGGTAAAGCTCCAATGCAACGACTCCGGAAAGCGATCAGATGATTTGGATGCCTGATTGAACCAAGCGGCAATCGCTTGATCGTAAGCAGCGATGCGGCTAAAGGCCTCCGCGGCCCAGCGGCGGCGTGATATGGCCGAGATCGCACCTTCCAGTGCTTTGATCTCTTCCATGAAGCGTGGGTATTGCGAATCATCCGTCAAGACCGCCACGCCTTCCCAGTTTTTGGCGGCTGCTCGCACTAACGTCGGCCCGCCAATATCAATCTCCTCGATCAACTCCTGTTCTGACTGCCCCCCTTCTGCCAAGGCGCGTTCAAACGGGTAAAGGTTACACACGACCAGGTCGATGGGCTGGATCCCGTGTTGGTTCAAAGTTGCCATATGATCCTGTTGATCGCGGCGGGCCAGGATGCCACCATGCACAAATGGGTGCAGCGTTTTGACACGACCTGCCAAAATCTCAGGAAAATGCGTGAGCTCACTGACCTCGCGCACCGGCAAACCCGCCTGCACCAAAGCTTGCCGGGTGCCGCCTGTTGACCACAGTTCCACTCTAAATTCATGCAGCAGACTGGCCAGCTCAATCAGTCCGGTCTTGTCGCTAACGCTGATTAAGGCTCTGCGGATTGGGATGTTGCTCATGTCGTCAGTTACCACCTGTCTAAATTGGCGAACCGGATCCATTAGCCTGCACTTTGATGTAGTTTTATAAACATTTCAACCAATTCCAGGCTAATACCGGAAGATGTCCGCTAGCAAACAACTTTCTTGCTCTTCAGAGTTCGGAGAGTTTTCCAGTTAGCGCCCAACCTGATTGATGGCGGAAGAGCGCTCCAATCTTGGAAGATGAGGACATTGGTGAATACGGCAGTTGCTTGCTTGATCGTCGCTGCGTACTCCAAATCGTTTCTTGTCAATGAGCCGAAAAGTACTATTCCCGCGGTAAGCTCTCGAGAAGCTTCTTGAAGTCTGAGCGGTTACGAAGAAAATCGAGATCGCTGTCCTTTTCCATGTGGGTGCGATTTTTCCATCCAGCGGCAACCGCCTTCGTCAACCAGGCCATGGCGAGGTCGGCATTCTCGTTGGCAAGCCGAACCGCTTCAGCCCCTGAGGCCTGCATATGAACTGCAGCCGCTATGGCCCGAATGCAAGCGGCATGGTAAAGGCTTCGCGCATCGGTACGTCCCAACTTTTCCCAGATTTCGGCTGCCGTTCGACAACCGGTTGCATCATGGAGTTGAACACATACTTTCAGTCGATCGCTCAACATCTCGGCCAGCAGTTCGATCGGAATGGCCGCTCGCAGCGCACGCTGTATGCAATCATCCAGCAGTGTGCCAGCTTCACTCCAGCGCTTGGCATCCATCAAACTCCGGGACAGCCCTAACATCCCAAGCAATGTTTGTGGGTGGTCCGGCCCAAAGCGCTCTTTTTGCATGGCCAGTGTTTCTTCACGCAGTTTCAGAGCAGCTTCGTGCCTCCCGACGGCAACGTATTGCTCTGCTAGTCCCAACATCGTTAACAGCATCGATGTATGATTGGGTCCAAGTTGGGAGCGCTGCAGGTCCAACGTTTGCTCCAAGAGTTTTATCGCGTCATCATTTCGATTTAAATTAGCGTAACTACCGGCAAGCATCACCATCGCTGAGAGCGTATCGGGATGATCTGATCCGAGCACTTTCTTGCGTAACGTCAAGACTTGCTCTCGAAGCTTCAGAGCATCCTCTTGACGACCAACTGCTGCGTAGGTGATGCCCAGTGCCTGCATCGTCCGCAACGTGTCAGGATTCTCTACACCCAGCTTTGCTTGCTGCTTGGAAAACATTTCTTGATAGAGGGGCAGCGCCTTATCGTTACGGCCCAGGGCGGTGTGGCATCGTGCGACATTATGCATGGCTAATAGCGTGTCGGAGTCATCCGGGCCATTTAGCCGACTATAGGTAGCCAATAGCTGCTCACTCATCCGCAGTGAATCTGCCACGCGGCCTGTTGTGTAATAACTCACGGCGAGATTGTTCAGGCTTGCGAGTGTGTCGGGATGTTCTGGCCCGAGCGTTTCCAGCTGCGCTTGTAACGTCTCTTCGCGTAAACGTAACGCATCAAGGTGCTGGCTGAGATGATCCAACGCCGTTGCCAGGTTGTTCGATGCCCTCAAGGTTTGTGGCGACTTAGGTCCAAGTTGCTCAGTAAAGATTTTTCGGGCTTGTAAAAACTGATCCACAGCCTGTTGATCATTGCGGAGGTAAGCGAAAGAAACGCCCAGGACCAAACGCAAGCGTGCCTCGATCAAAGGCTTGTCCTTAAAGCTAGGTTCCACATGCGGCAAGGCCGCTACCAGAGCGTCTTTCAGTTTAACATCAAAGCCAAGGCCGCCTGCTTGATCTTTTGGCCGAGCAGCCGCGAAAATTTGATCTTCGACAAAATTAAGCACGGCATTGGCTTCGGCAGCATGCTCCTTCGCTGCCTTCGCACTTGCCAGTGCATCGGCTTGGGCGACACTGAGTTGATGATTGGTTTCAAGCAAGTCAGCATTGAGTTGCGAAACTTTGACAAGCCCGATGGACAGAACGGCTATACCCAAAAGCAACAGCGTTGTTACGAGTGCCGTTGCCACTTGAACGACACGCCGGCGCTTGCGCTGTTCGGTCTCGCGAACAAGAGACTTGAGGTGCTCCTTTTCTACCTGAACCGCCCTTGCTTCTGCTTGAAGTCGTAGCGTGTCGACAGCCAAGGCAACCGCACCACCATCTGGCGGCCTGTCCGCCTTGGTCGGAGACAAGCAACGTTTGCAAAGCGCGATCAGCTCGGATTCCGCACCGCATCGTTCCAATCGAGCAAAAGCCTGTCGCAAATCGCCCTGGACGACCTGCTTCCGAATGGCCTCGACACTGTCTCCCGTAAAAGGTGGTTGGCCAGTTAAAATCTGGCAAAGGATGGCACCAAGCCCAAAGACATCAGACTGCTGGTCGATAGCGTCAATTTTCCCTTCAGCTTGTTCTGGCGGCATGTAGGAAGGTGTGCCCAAAACCGAACCAGGCTGCGTTTCGCTACCATCCGAATCATCACGCGGATTCTTGAATGACGTATTCGTATCATTGGCGCTCGTCTCTGAATCCGTATTTGGCTGTGCGTTACGTTTCAATAATTTCGCAAGCCCCCAATCCATAACCTGAACTTCGCCGAACGCTCCTACCATGATGTTCTGTGGCTTGAGATCGCGGTGGATGACACCTTGATTGTGGGCATAACCAATCGCTTGGCAGATTTGGCCAAAGATGGCCATGAAGCGGGCGAGTTCGGCTGGTGATGTTTGCTTGCCCAATTCCTCACCATCCAGCAAGCTGGAACATCGCTCTCGATTCGCTAATAGCACGTCGAGGGTTTGGCCATTGATGAGTTTCATAACCAGATAGGGACGGCCATCGGGAAGTGTACCCAATTCATGGACCGGTGGAATGGCGGGGTGCTGCAATTGGCCAGTGATTTGTGCTTCTTCAAAAAAACGGCGACAGGTGCTGGCATTGCTCGCATATCGTTCCTGAACAATCTTGATGGCCACGCTCCGATGAAATGAGTGATCCATGGCATGATAGACGATGCCCATTCCTCCACGAGCTAATTCACCCGTAATATCGTAGCCTCGCAAACCAGGCAAGATCGCCGTTGGTCCACCCGCAGGTGAAGTGACAACCGTCCGATGCGGATCGCCCATAGAAGCAAGGTCTGCACCTTTTTTTGTTGTTTCAATGGCGGGTTCATCCCCGCGTGCGAGGATGTGGGTATCCTTCGAGACCGGGTTCACTTTTGAGGGAGTTGGTTCCATGGTGATCGTTCACCTTCGATTGTCATTGCCAACTGGTTAGTCAGGGAGGTGCCATGACCTGAAGGAACCTTGATTGGACATGCCTGGTACCGTTAAGGTTTGGCAGGCCGTGCAATTCGCTGCTCTGAGCCGTGGTTCCCAACAATCCATTCTGCCCGCTGTATATTGTTCGACATCATAACGCGCGAAAAGGGTTTCGCAATCGCCGTTGTCGCGATTGGCAAAGGAGAGTCATCGGCTAATTGATGTGATGCCAGCTAACACCTGAGTATTCTCAAGTGGTGACGAATAGGCATGTATCAGCGCAGCTTCGAACTGTCTTGCGCAGAGTCCAAGGTCACCAGAATAAACGACTTGCGCCAAACGTTCATAGGTTGAGAAGCTATCCATGGCAGAAGGCGCACCGCGACCTACCAGCTCGCAGATCACGACAAGCACCATTCGACACATCAGCAATTGAAGGCCGCCTTGCCTGCGAACCGAGCCGCGGAGCCAAGTTGCTTCTCGATCCGCAGCAATTGGTTGAACTTGGCAATGCGTTCGCTGCGGCAGCCTGAACCGGTCTTGATGTGCCCTGCCCCGGTGGCCACGGCCAGGTCGGCAATGGTGGTGTCTTCCGTTTCGCCTGAGCGGTGGGAAATAAAATAGTAATACCGATGTTTGCGTGCCAACTCAATGGTATCCATCGTTTCGGTGAGCGTGCCGATTTGATTGAGCTTGATTAGAATAGAATTGGCCACACCTGCCTCAATGCCCTTGGTCAGAATGGCGGGGTTCGTGCAAAACAGATCATCGCCCACGAGTTCGATCCTGGATCCAACCGCGTCGGTCAACTGTTTCCAACCCTGCCAATCGTTTTCAGCCATGCCATCTTCCAATAAAACGATCGGATATTGCTTGACCCATGACGCCCACAAGGCCACCATTTCATCGGCAGATTTGCGCTTCTGATCGGATTTGAAGAACAAGTATTGACCGTTGTCCCACATTTCGCTGCAGGCGGGATCCAGACAAATGGAAATGTCGTCACCTGGTTTGTAACCAGCCTTGGTGATGGCATCCAAAATCACTTCAACGGCTTCCTCATTGGATTTCAAATTGGGAGCAAAGCCGCCCTCGTCGCCCACGCTGGTGCTGTAGCCTTTCTTGTGCAAAATGCCTTTGAGGGCATGAAAAGTCTCCAGCCCCATGCGAATGGAATCGGCGAATGAATTGGCATGATGCGGCGCGATCATGAATTCCTGGAAATCCACATTGTTGTCCGCATGTTTGCCGCCGTTGATGACGTTCATGCAGGGCACCGGCAGAAGCGATGCATTGCAACCCCCCAAATAACGATAAAGGGGCATCTGCAAGGCACGGGCAGCGGCATGCGCAACCGCCATGGAGACCGCCAACAGTGCATTCGCACCCAACTTGGCTTTGTTCGGCGAGCCATCCAAGGCCAACATGGCCTGGTCGATTTCGCGTTGTTTGAATGCACAATGCCCGACCAGTGCCGGGGCTATTATTGTTTCGATGTGGCTGACCGCCTTGAGAACACCCTTGCCCTGAAAGCGTTTGGCATCGCCATCACGAAGTTCCACTGCTTCCCGTTCACCCGTGGACGCTCCCGAAGGCACGATCGCTGATCCCTTGCTTCCATTTTCCAACACGACGACCGCTTCAACGGTAGGGTTGCCACGAGAGTCGATCACTTCCTGGGCATGAATGGCTTTGATTTTCATATCGGTATCCTGAGTCTAGGGTTCACGAATCGATCGATGAAGATGCACATACGTCACTTCATGGCAGCATCGATTTCAATGGTTTGTTCTACTGTCGCAGGATCGGCACTGCAAGCAGGAATAAGCCCAAAACCTCGCTTGCTTGCATATCATCGGCCATTGACAAACATGTGAATCCGCCAAAGCTACCGTGAATGACTCCTAATCGAAGACACCCCCTAATGGCTGACATTTCTGCCCATCGTAGAGCATCAGCCCTTGCGTCTGGTCTTTGAATAATACCGCCTGTCCTATGGGGGTAGGCTGTGATGTGCATTGGCGCTTGGTATCTTGATACTCCCATTGTCCTTCGAATGTGAAGCAAGCAAGCGTGCCCGATTCGGACCTGCCCCAAATGGTCATACGTTTGTCAACCAGATGAACCATGGGTGCTGATGTCAGCACTTTGCCTTTGGTTTGCTGTGTGATCGAATGCCATTGCCAACCCTGCTGCGATGGCTTTGATGTAACTTCCCATATTTCATGGCCTGGGCCGCGAACGAAGACATGCAAAGCACCCTTGTCATCAACCTGAGCCGTGGGTGAATCGATCAAGGCTCCCTGCATCGATTGCCAGGTCCATTTTTGCAATGCTGGGTCGAACTGCAAATGATTCAGAGTGCGATCAAAGCCCCGTGAAAACAGACTCAGCTTACCCTGGCCTTCATGCACCAAGGCGAAGCGGCCCCAAACCGGTTGCCCCGCCGTGATCGACTGAAAGGAACTCATTCCTTTGGCCGTGTAAGTCCATTGATATGGCTGATAATTGGCTCCCAATGCCAAAACCACAATGGTTCCCGCTTGTGTCGCTACTGCTTGAGGGTCGGAAATGATCGTGCCCGCACAGCGTTCCGAACGCCATTGCCCTTGCTCGAACCAGGCATGCAGCAAGCCACCATCAGGTTGACGGCCAAATAAATCCAATTCATGAACGTCACCTTGAACAACAGCCGGCATCCCCATGATCGGCAACCTTGTGTTCTGCCATTCGTCTTGCCTCCAATGCCAAAGATCGCCACTCATGCCCCGGACAAACAAATGCTCTTTGCGGCAACCCCCAACGCTTGGCCGACTACCATTGAGTTCGTCCAAAATCCAATGCACCGCTTGCCAGGAAATCATGTGGCCCGGGGCTGCCTCATCGATTTCCAAGCGAAAGCGCCCCGATCCCCCCAGTCTGAGCAGTTGCTGTCGCAATGCTTGTTCATATTGCCTCAAGGCATCGTCGTACTTCAGCTTGCCTTGATGTTGGCGTTCGCCAAAGCAGCAATCATCCCTGCGATTCAAAATCTGCACCTGCACCCTGCCTTGCCCATGCGATCCCATCAGGTACAGATCGGGGTAGCCTGCCAATCGGTAAAATGCATTCAATGTCTGTTCGGTATCTCCCACGGAACCGCCCGTCCGCAAGTACAAAGGGATTGAACCAGCCACGGGAAAGCTGTGCTTGATGCGCGGATCGAGCGCAGCATAGACCGTTGTCGTCCAACCGCCACCGGAAAGCCCCATCATGTTGAACTCTTGATATGTGGGAAAGTCATCTGCAGCGGCTCGCTTGGTCAGATAGTTCAAGCAGACGGCAACCGGTTCAAGAAAGAACTTCAAGACACTGCCCTGCTTGACCTTGATCTGGCTGAACATTTGGTCGTGGCTGATCGATCCACGATCATCCACTTTGAATTTGGTTTGAAACTGAACGATATGGGGCATATAAACCGCCAGCACCGAATAGCCCTCGATGAGTAATTGATCGATGCTTCGATGCATGCCATAGCCCCGATCTGCCAGGGCAGCGTCGTCGTTAAAGGTGGGAGCGTGACCATGGTGCAGGATAACGAGCCGGTGGTTGCTTCGTTTGGGAATGAAGTGATGTGCATAGCTCTTTTGCCCCTGTTCCATCTCAATCGTGAGCGTGTCCACACGCTTGAGTTGCTGCAAGCTCGTCACCGGGCTGGAATCATTCTTCTCAACGATCGGCATGCCCTGCGTGGGCCAACCTTTGGCGCCCCAAATGAACGCGATAAGCTGCTGGCGTTTTTCATGCAGCTTTTTTTCGGAATCGATCATGATGGCTCGGTCATCATGCAACCCTGGAGTTTGTGCTAAGGCATCTTGTTGCAGTTGTGCCAACGGCAGCAACTGTGCAGCACCAATCGCTAGGCAACAGAAGGCACAGACCTTAACATGCATGGATGGCTCTCCTCTAAAAGGCCTTGTAGGTCCAGGGGCGCATGTCCAAATGCCTGCAGCGGCAAAGGAGCCTTTTGCTCACGTCTTCCATGCGAGCTTTCCGTTGCAATGAAAGCGAGCGATCCATTAAAATAGGCGGTCTGCTAAGCTGCCTCCGATTTTTCTCACCCGCTGAGACTTTTCATGCAACGGCACCTGATCTGGACTGGTTTCTTATGGATCACATTAGGTTCAACCTGGCAGGTCATGCTCATGGGTTGGGCGGATGAAGACGTTGCATTAGACAAAAGCCGCACAGCAAATGCAAGCAAGGCCCAACACATTTTCTCCGAATCCATCCAGCCCATACTCGCACGGTCATGCATCAAGTGCCATGGGCCCGAAACACAGAAAGCGCAGCTGCGCTTTGACAGTTGGGACGCCTTGTTAGCTTCGCAAAAGCCAAAATCCATCATCACGCCCGGCCAAAGCAGCCAAAGCTTGCTAATCCAGCGCGTCACCAGCAACGACCCCACCGAGCAAATGCCCCCGACGGGACCTCGGCTCAGTCCGCAGGAAATTGCCCTACTGAAGCGATGGATCGACCATGACATAAACGATGTTCGCTTAGACTCCAGCTTTTCCTCTGTTTCGACCACCGACAAGCATTGGGCATGGCAACCCATGCAGCCGGTGCCTTTGCCCAGTTTAAGCCCAACAGATCAGCTTTGGGTACGCAACCCGATCGATCAATTCATCCTGCACCAATTGCGTAAACAGGGATTAACCCCTTCACCTGAAGCAGACCGCCGAACGCTTCTTTTACGCCTTTACTTTGACCTGATCGGTTTACCTCCCAGCCCGGAGGCGGTCGCCCGTTTTATCGCAGACCCGGACCCTTTGGCTTACGAGAAAGAGGTCGATCGCTTGCTGGCGTCTGTCCACTATGGCGAGAAATGGGCACGCCATTGGCTCGATGTTGTCCATTACGCTGACACCCACGGATATGACAAAGACAAGCCCCGTCCCCATGCCTGGCCCTATCGTGATTACGTGATTCGTGCGCTGAATGAAGATAAGCCTTATGCACGCTTCGTGCAGGAGCAAATCGCAGGAGATGCGTTGTGGCCAAACGACCCGCGTGCCTTGGAAGCCACTGGCTTTCTATCCGCCGGCCCTTGGGATTTTATCGGCCACGTCGAATTGCCTGAAAGCAAAATCGACGGCATGGTAGCCAGGCATTTGGACCGCGATGACATGGTGTCCAACACCATCGGCACCTTCATGAGCTTGACCATTCATTGCGCTCAATGCCATAACCACAAATTCGACCCCATTACCCAGGAAGACTACTACCGTTTACAAGCGGTATTCGCTGCGTTGGATCGGGCAGATTTTGCATACGACGAAGACCCGCATGTGGCTGCACAACGAGCCGAGTTGCAAAAGCAATCGCGACACCTAGCACTTCAACGCGATCACATGCTCCAAGCCATTTATCAACGGCCCGAGGGACAAAAGCTCCTGGCATTGGACAAAAAAAGGACGCAAGTGGAGAAACAGCCAGCCACACTACCGATCCAACATGGCTACCACTCAGCCCTCGCGTCGGATGACCAGCAAGTGAAATGGGTCCAAGTCGATTTGGGGCAGCCCCAGGTGATTCATGAAGTGGTCCTACGCGGCTGCTTTGATGACTTCAACCAAATTGGCTTGGGATTCGGCTTTCCCAAACGTTTCAAAATCGAAGCAAGCATGGACCAAGCGTTTCAAAGCAACGTGACAACGATTTTTGAAACCAGCAATGAACCGGTTCCCAATCCAGGAACTCAACCGAAACGGTATGCAGCGTCTCCGATAACCGCTCGCTACGTACGCATCACAGCATTACAACTCGCCCACCGCCACGATGCCTATATCTTTGCACTCGCTGAGCTTGAGGTGCTGGATGAAAAACAGAATAATCTGGCCCGCAACGCCCAAGTGACAAGCCTTGATAGCATCGAAGCCCAGCCACGCTGGTCCAAGGTAAACTTGACCGATGGTTTGTACCCAACCCCGTTGCCTTCGCTCCAAGACCAGCAGCAGTTAGCCGAGAAAGCGTATCAGGAATGCTGGCAACGCATGGTGTCCAAGAAGGAAATTGATGAATTCGCCAGGATCAAAAGTGCCGAGGAGTTGATCAAGCAAAAGCTTAAAGCCCTACCGAACCCCAAACAGGTGTATCGCGGCTGTGTTTACCATGGTAATGGCCACTTCCGCGGCACGGGCTACCTGGATGGTCAACCCAGGCCTATTTTCATTCTCAATCGCGGCGACGTGCAGAAACCCATCCGACCCGTCGAGCCGGGTGCGATTGCCTCTATTCCAATCAGCAACAAGCGATTTGCCTTGCCCGCCCATCACACGGAAGCGGACCGCCGGATGGCGTTGGCTGCTTGGATAACCGATCCTGAAAACCCACTCACCTGGCGGTCCATCGTCAACCGCATTTGGCTCCATCACTTCGGCAGAGGGATCGTCGATACACCCAACGATTTTGGCCGCATGGGACAATCTCCCACACATCCAGAATTGCTCGATTGGTTGGCACTTCACTTTCGGGATCATGGACAATCGATCAAGCAACTGCATCGTTTGATCGTCACCAGTGCCACATATCGTCAGGCATCGCTCTATGAAGGTGTTGCCATGAGCAAGGATGCAACGAACCAGTATTATTGGCGGATGAATCGGAAACGGTTGGAAGCGGAATTCATCCGCGATCGCATCTTGGCTGTGAGTGGCAAGCTGGACCTCACGCCATTCGGGCCAGCCTTTCGGGATTTCGTGGTCGATAAATCGGAGCATTCGCCCCACTACGAATATGACCAGGTCGATTATCGGCAACCCCACTTGCATCGAAGGACGATTTACCGGTTTACGGTACGATCGCACCTACATCCATGGTTGACCACGTTCGACTGTGCCGACCCTTCGATTTCCATCGACAAACGCACGATCTCCACCACGCCCTTGCAAGCCCTTGCGTTGTTAAACAATCAACTGACTTTGCAAATGTCCAAAGACATGGCCCAGCGCGTGACCCAAATGGCCAGCACGCCCGATGAGCAGGTTCGGCAAGCGTTTATCTTGGCCATGTGCCGTGAGCCGTCCATAGAAGAACATCGAAGTCTTTTAGAACATCGTCAACGCCATGGGGTGGCCAGTATGTGTCGGGTTCTGTTTAACCTGAACGAATTTGTCTACGTCGATTGAAAGCGCTTTGTGATCAACTGGAACAAGCAAACATGATGGCAAATGGATCGCGGCGTGAATGGTTGTGGCATGCCGGCGGGGGGTTGGGCGGGATCGCCCTTTCGCTGATGCTGCAAGAGGCAGGCTTATCGGCTTCCGATGCACAGCGGGACGGCGCTGGGATAAAGCTCCATTACCAGCCCAAAGCCAAGCGGGTCATCCAACTGTTCATGGCAGGCGGGGCCAGTCACATTGATCTGTTCGATTACAAACCCGAGCTTATCAAGCGGCATGGCCAACCATCGCAATTTGGCGAACACGTCGAAGCGTTTCAGGATGGGCTAGGCCCTTGGCTCAGGCCGATTTGGAATTTCAAGCCCTATGGCCGAAGTGGCAAGCTGCTTAGCGATGTGGTGGCGCCGCTGGGTGAAGTTGTCGATGATATCGCATTTGTGCACAATGTTACTGGCAAGACCGGTGTCCACAGTCAGGGCACCCTGCTACAAACTACCGGTTTTAATCGGCCGGGCTTTCCTGGCATGGGTTGCTGGGTCAGTTATGGCCTGGGCAGCCTGAATCAGAATCTGCCCACGTTTGTCGTACTGCCTGATCATCGCGGCATGCCGTCCAATGGCTCCAAAAACTGGGATAGTGCTTTTCTGCCTGCCTATCATCAAGGCACGGTCATCTATCCCGGCAACAAAACACCCATCGCCGATTTGTTCCCAGCGGATAAACAAGGCATCACAGACCAGAGCGAAAGGGACTCCCTGCAACTCCTGGCGCGGTTGAATGACATGCATGCTCGGCAGCGCTCGGGAGATGATCGCTTGCTGGCCCGCATCAAGAGTTACGAATTGGCTGCCAAAATGCAGCTATCCACGCCAGAAGCTCTCGATTTGTCCAGCGAACCCGACCACATCCTCAAGATGTATGGCCTGGAAAGCGCATCCACGAACTATCCCAAAGAGATCAACGACAGGGAGGAAACCCAGTTGTTCTCCCGGCGATGCCTGGTGGCCCGGCGGTTGCTGGAACGCGGAGTGCGGTTTGTGCAGGTTTGGTCCGGGAATGACAATGGCTTTCCACGACGGAATTGGGACTCGCATGAGGACGTCCAGAGGGACCATGGCCCGCTGGCCCGAGCCATGGCTCGAGGAGCAGCTGCCTTGATCAAAGATCTCAAACAGCGCGGTATGCTGGACGATACGATCGTTTTTTGGACGACGGAATTTGGTCGCATGCCCAGTTCACAGGGCGGCAAAGGTCGCGATCATAACCCCTATTGTTTCACCAACTGGCTGTGCGGAGCGGGTATTCGTGGTGGTCTGTCCTTTGGACCTAGTGATGAGTGGGGTTACAAACCCCTTGATCGTAACAACCCAACCCAGGTTTATGACCTGCATGCCACTATATTAAAATTACTAGGCATTGATCATGAAAAGCTGACGTATCGACACAACGGCATCGACCGTCGTCTGACCGATGTTCATGGGCATGTCATCCACGACTTATTGAGTTGATCGCCCTCAAGGTGCAGCTATCTATTAAGCCCAATTTAGCAAAAGTTGATCCCGGCCCCTTGTATGATTTGGCCAAAAAAGGAACAATAGGCATAGTTTGGCTCTTGATTTACTCAAACAAACACTGAACCAGCGCCTGTCCGATACAGGATGCAAACCATCAACCTCCTTCCGAAGCCATTGGTTCAAAAACTAACATTACTGGCAGGAGGCAATGCCATGCAACAGACATCACGAAGGCAGTTTCTGTCACACGTTGGCCAAGGGATGCTGGCGGCTAGCTTGGGAACCGCCTTGGCGCAGGACATGGGGCTGTCATCTGCAGCAGTTTGGGATGATACCCAACCGTTAAAGTTCGGCAGGCTCGAACCCCTAGTGGCGTTGATGCAAGAAACCCCGGTAACGAAGCTGATCCCCGCTTTGATGCAAAAACTGGAGTCTGGTATCGAGCTCAAGACCTTAGTGGCCGCTGGGGCGATGGCCAACGCGCGTACCTTTGGCGGACAGGATTATATTGGGTTCCATACGTTTATGGCGTTGTCACCGGCGTATACCATGGCCCAGCGTTTGCCAGGCAACCAGCAAGCACTTCCCATTTTCAAGGTGCTTTATCGCAACACGCAGCGCATCCAGGACAAGGGCGGGCACGATCATGAAGTGTTGCACCAGGTCGCGTTGCCTCAATCCCCTCTGCCCCAATACGATGGCAACGCATTGAGGGAATCCATGCGGCAATGCAACATGGATCAGGCGGAAAAGCAATTTGCCGTCATCGCTCAAGGCAAGCCAGCGGACGCGTTTGACGAATTGCAGCCCCTGGTGCAGGACCAAATCGATGTTCACCGCGTGGTCTTGGCTTGGCGAGCATGGGAAACTCTGAATCTGACAGGCATTGATCACGCACACACGTTGTTACGACAATCCGTGCGTTACTGTGTTGCTCACGAAACCGAAGTTTTGCGCCGCAATCGCTCTACTCCTGAAATCCGAACGGTCCTGCCACAGGTTATCGATCAGTTTCAACTGGCAAGCAAGCAACTGGGCCAAAGACGCGCTGACGAGTCATGGATCAAGAAGTTGGCCGATGTGGTCTATCGCAGCGACCGCAAACAGGCTGCGGAGGCAGTCGCCCAGGCTATTGCGGAAGGCATTCACCCAGAGGACATCGGTGAAGCCATTACCCTCGCGGCCAATGCGTTGGTGTTGCATGATCCTGGACGGCCTCAGGACTGGGCAGCGGAAAATAAGCCGGCAGGCAGCGTCCATGGCGATTCCGTGGGCGTCCACGCCTCGGATGCCGCCAATGCCTGGCGGTGCATAGCGCGTGTGAGTTCGCCGCGTAACGCCATCGCATCCTTGATCGTTGCGGCTTATCACACGGCAGGCCAAACACAGAGACAATTGCCACAACCTTACCCTCAGGCAGAGCACTTGGAGAAAATAAAGGCGACGAAGCCTGAAAGCCTGCTCATCGCGATTGAAGCTGCCATTCGCAGTAAGGATCAGGCGCTTACCTGTGCCCTTGTTCATCAATTTGGTGCGGCAGGTTTGCCTGAAAGGCAAATCTTCGATGTCCTCTTGCGGTTTGCATTAAGCGAAGACGGGGCCTTGCATGCTGAGAAATATTACATGACGGTGCTGGACGATTTCACTCGTTCGCGGCCCGCATTCCGCTGGCGGCATTTGGATGCCCTGGCCCGCGTCACGGCCAGTGAATATGGCTATCCAGCGCCGGGTTATGCCCAAGCCTGCGAACTGCTCAAAGTCAATTGATCAGACCGATAGCGATCTTGGTAGGTCCAAGGGCGATTCGGTGAGACGAGTCGCCCTTCCTTGTCAAAGCAGCATGCCTGCAACAGCGGCGTTGACGAGGGTTGTCATGAAGCCGACAAACAGGGCTTTGCCACCCAACAAGGCCAGATCACCCCGGCGGTCAGGTGCCATGGCGCCGATCCCACCCAATTGGATGCCGATGGAGCCAAAGTTAGCGAAACCCGTGAGGGCATAGGTCGCCAACAATTTACTGCGAAGATCAATCTGATGGGCGTAGGTCGTGGTCAGCTCTTTGTAGGCGACGAATTCGTTCAGAACGAGTTTGGTGCCGAGCAAATCGCCAACTGCAGGGATATCCGCAACTGGCACACCCATGAGAAACGCCAAGGGAGAAAACAGCAGGGAAAAGATGCGGCGTAAACTTAACTCCGGCCAGGCTCGGTAGTCATGCCAGCCAAGTTGTTCCAGCCAGCCGTTGATGTGCACAGGCATGTCCAGCACACCGTAGAGCCAGCCAAGGATGGCATTGACCATGGCCACCAAAGCCAAAAACGCAATAAGCATGGCCGCGACGTTGAGCGCCAGGAACATCCCATCGGATGCCCCACCCGCGGCAGCATCCACAAGATTGCGATGCGGCACTTCCACCTTCGCAGAAGCCCGCCCCAGGGTTTGCGGCTCTTCGCACTCTGGCATCATCATTTTGGCCAGGTAAAGCCCACACGGCGCCGCCATCACGCTCGTGGCCAAAATGGTCACTGGGTCGGCTCCCATTTGAATGTAAACGGCCATGATGCCACCCGAAATGGTGGCCATGCCGCCCACCATCAGGGCCAACAGTTCGGAGCGTGTCATCCGCTGCACGTAGGGTTTCACAATCAAAGGCGCTTCCGTCTGCCCCAGGAAGACATTGGCGGCCGCCGACAATGTTTCGGCGCCGCTGGTGCGCATGACATACATCATGCTCAAGGCCATGTACTTAACGATAAGCTGCAGCACCCCTAGATAAAAAAGGATCGAGAAAAAAGAAGAAGCAAAAATGATGGTTGGCAAGGCGCTGAAAGCAAAGACGAAGCCCTGTTCGGGAAAAGCTTTGCTCATGTCGGCCGGGCTAGCCAAAATCCCAAAGACAAATGTCGAGCCTTCGGTGGTGAAATCGAGAAAACGCTTAATCAAATTGCCGACGAAATCAAACAACTTGTAACCAGAGATGATCCAATCGCCGATTTCAAAACGGAACTTCAATACGAACAAGGCTAGCGCCCATTGCAGCACCATCCCCCAGAAGATGGTGCGCCAACTGACGGATCGTAAATTGACGGAAAAGGCAGCGACGATGGCCACAAAGCAGATCAGACCTGCGAATGATTGGCCTTTGGGGCCAATCCAGCCTCGGCACCCATAGGCCGCCAAACCCGTGACGGCCACCAGGATCAGCAATAACCAACGCCACCATTTGAATTTTTGCGTTTGCAAAGGATCGACGGCAGGAGTCCCAGATGCTGGGGCAACGGGCGACGGGTGCATGCTCATGGAACTGATCCAATGTAGGAAAACTATCTTAAGGCAGGTCAATCATAGCCAACAATGGTTGCGGATACAATGCAGTAGATATGAATCAAAAGTAAAACATGAAGCATCTCGATCCAGCATCCATGGAAACGCCTGCGACATTTGAGTGCGGCAAACTATCCTTATGTGGAGCGTAATTGCCTCCGCAGAAACTCGGGAATGCTGGCCAAGGGCATGCGTTCTTGCCGACCATCATCGCGATAGCGGATGGTCACCGTCTGGTCCTGCAGTGTTTGTCCGTCAATGGTAAAACCATAGGGCGTGCCAACTTCATCCTGCCGCCGATAGCGTCGGCCTATGGCTCCGCCGTCATCATAATAGACGTTCCAATCTTGCTTGAGCTCCCGGTAAAGTTTCTCCGCGATTTCAGGCATGCCCTCTTTATTGACCAAAGGCAAAATGGCTGCCTTGATCGGTGCTAAGCGTGGGTGGAAACGCATGAAGATGCGTTCTTGCGGGTTGCCTTTCTCATCTGGCATCTGATCCACGGTGTAGGCTTCACACAGCACAGCCAACGTGAACCGATCCGCACCGGCCGATGGCTCGATCACGTGCGGTACATAGCGATAGGGCATCATGCTTTTGGCTTGCTGTTCTTTTTTCTTGTCTCCACCAAAGGAAGACTTGTCGGCCTTGGCCCACTTTTCTTCTTCGAAATAGGACAGGTCTTTACCACTCTGCTTCATATGCTGTTGCAAATCAAAATCGCCGCGGTGGGCCACGCCTTCCAACTCCTGTGGCTCATCCGCAAACGGAAAGATGTATTCGATGTCGGTGCACGCTTTGGAGTAATGGGCTAATTCCTTGTCACCCTGCTCGCGTGGCCTGAGCTTTTCCGACTTGATGCCAAGCCTGGCATACCAATCCAGCCGCACTTTCCGCCAATATTGGTACCATTTCATCGACTCATCGGGATGACAAAAGAACTCGATTTCCATCTGTTCGAATTCACGCGAACGGAAAGTATAATTGCGGGGGTTGATCTCATTGCGAAAGGCTTTTCCAATCTGGGCGATGCCGAATGGCAGTTTGACCCGTGAACTATCGAGGACATTTTTAAAGTTGGTGAAGATACCCTGTGCGGTCTCCGGGCGCAGCCATGCTTCGGAGGCCGCGTCCTGCATGGCGCCAACAAAGGTCTTAAACATCAAATTGAAGGACCGTGGTTCCGTGAGTGAGCACTTATCAAATTGGCCGGCTTTCATGCTTGGCTTCAATGGGCACGACGTTGCGTCCAACTGGTCGGCTCGAAATCGGCCTTTGCAGCCTTCGGTTTTGCAATCCACCATCGGGTCCTGGAATCCCGTCGCATGGCCACTTGCTTGCCAGACTTTGGGGTTTTGGATGATGGCTGAATCAAGACCAACCATGCAAAGCTCTTGGCCATCTGGTCCTAATGGCGGATTGCGGACCATATCCTGCCACCAGGCATCCTTGATATTGCGTTTGAGTTCTGTACCCAGGGGGCCATAATCCCAAAAGCCATTGATGCCGCCATATATTTCACTGGCTTGATAAATGAAGCCGCGTCGTTTGCACAAGGCGACCAATTTGTCCATATCCATGAGCGCTTTTCCTTTGCGGATGAACCAAGTGATGTCATCCTACAGAGTTTCATGAGCTGTGCCATTGCCCCCTCATGGCCGTCAACAAAAAAAGGGGAGTGTTGACTCCCCGGTTTGGCTCTTATTCAATGCTCGCCGTTTTACGATTGTGTTTCAAAGCGGGCACGGCTCTTACGCGGTATGTGCGGCTTGGACTGGCTAGGCCCATCCATTCGCAAAATCATGCCTTCAGCCGTCGGCGAGGTGGTAACGCGCGGGCGTTCAGGGAATGGCAGCAACGCAGGTTCTTCATCCGCTAAATAGATGCGCAGCTCTTGATGCTGTACCTGAGCTTGGCTGGCCAAATGAAATTCAACCTTTCGGCGTAGCTTCTGAAAAGCAGGATTGCGATAACGACCAAACGATAAACGCTGCAATTGTTGCCGCACTTTGGTGGGATTTGCTAATTGCACGAGCAGTTCAAAGTAAGCCTCCAAGCAAGCCAGATCATTGAGATCGATGGCAGCACCGCTCAGCCATTGGCGCAGGGCTAGTGGCGCCTTACCCAAAATCAGGTAAGTGCGTCCCAGGGCCAGGCTGTATTGAGGCTGGTCGTTGGCTAACTTCACAGCTTGGCGATAATAGGGCAGTGCTTGTTCGGCTGATTTGTTTTCATCCAATTCATAGGACGTGCCCATCAAGTAATGTAGGCGTGCATCTTTGGGCTTTTGCGTCATTGCGATTTGCAAATGCCGCCGGGCTTGAGCAAAGTGGCCAAGCTCCATTTCCAATTCCGCGAGATGCGTTTGAATGAGCACACTTTGCGCCGTGCTCAAGCGGAAGCGTAGGGCCATATTCAAGACAGCTCTGGCCTTGTTCCATTGCTGACAATGGCGGTAGTGCTGACTCTTTTGCAAAAGGCTGTTGCAGATGGACTGAATGGACTTCATGACGCCGCCTCCCTGCGGTGAATAGTCATATGAACCATCCTGGGGGATTATTTATAACCTTGCATCCTAGGTCTCGACAATAGGAAAACGTCAATATTGGCTATTTATTCGTGCAATTGACCACTTCCAAAGCAGGCAAATGATGCTGTTCATTTGAATAGTTATTTTCTAACTATCCAACTGCTCGCGCCACTGGATGAGTGTTTTCTTTGTCTGCTTAGATAATCAATATCGATTGATTATCGAGATTTCACGTTAACACCTTACTCAGAAACAACTTGCAACACGCCCACATTTGCTAAAGCACGACTGATGCGTTGCTGATTGAAAAGTATGTTTGTTGAGTAGTTTTCGTCGCATTCGTCTCCTACAGATAGCAAACCTACTGGCTAAAAGAACAGGTATGATTTTGTCATTTCTTGCAAACGAACTCCGGCATCAAATCGTCTTCACTGTAGAGAGTGTGATCCTACTTAGTGTTGGCAGCAATATTGCCCCTTGTTATGCATGGTTTTGAGGTGTATGCTTTTAAGTAGAAGCAACGAACCGCGATCGACAACTATGAGGTCGTTTTCAAGGAAAGGTAATCATGGCTAGCGCAAGCTTTGACCCACGGAACGGCAATCACGTACCTGGAGCCGGCGGCACAGGCGTGAGCACTGCTCCTTCCAGTGCAGGCGGGAGTTTATTTTCGCCCGATGATGAATCCATCTGGCTGCGTTACTCCTCGCACTATGAATTCCCTTTGTCGGTTGCTGCTTCCGTCGTGCTCCACATTTTTGTGGCCATGATGGTCGTTTTGGCTGGGGTGTGGTTGATCAACTGGGGCGAGGGCAAACCGCCTGAAGTGGACACCATTTCTTTCGGAGGTGGCGGCGGTGCTGGTGAAGGTGGCGGCGACCCCAACGGTCCCGAAATCCTTCAGGAAGCTGTTAGTTTCAATGATGCCGACATCGATCAAAAGATGGAAATCCCACCAGATACCAATGTTCTACCTACCGAATCCTTGGATGAAAAAGCACGCTTAGTGGAAAAAGTCAAAGAAAACGAACAACTGGCTAAAGGCATCGCTGACAAGTCCAAGCTCGCAGGCGATATCGGTCGTGGCGGCCCAGGCCGTGGGGGTGGTAAGGGTTCAGGTTTCGGTCGTGGGGAAGGCGACGGTGTCGGTGATGGCAAAGCCAATGCCCGAACGCGACGCAAGGATCGCTGGACGATCGTTATGCCTGCCAACGATTCCGCGATGTTCATGGACAAGTTAATTGAGCTGCAAGCCGTGCTGGTGCTGCCGGACGGACCAGGCAAATTCAAGATTTATGACAACCTGAATAAGCGACCTGCCGCATACCGCTCCGAGTCCGTGGTTGGCATTAATAAAATGAACCGCATTTGGTTCACAAATCGCGACCGGGAAATCGTGCGAGGCGTGGCCTCCGAGCTTGGTCTGACGGAACAGCCCGATTTCGTAGCCATCTTCATTCCACAGGAGCTTGAGCAAGAACTCTTCAAAAAGGAATTGGCTTTTCGCGGGTTGACGGAAGAGAAACTGGACGCCCAAAAGATGATGACGGTGTTTGATGTAAGTCACCGCGGCACCACCTGGGATGTTCGCGTCCGTGAGCAAAAGCCGCGATCTTCCCGCTAATTCACAACAACGTTTGCCACCTGCAAACACCGTGGTTTTCCACGGTGTTTTTTTTGCAATGGTATTGAGGTCAGTGGTGGGTCGATTATGATGGAATTGAATTACACATCACCACTTTCTCAACGCGGAGTCTAACATGTCATCCATCGAAACTCCGACTGAAGTCCAAACGAACACACCCTCGGTCGCTTGGTCCAAGAATGCGATCCACCAGCCGGATGAATCGAGCATCTTGGAGAAATACTCTTCTCACCATGAGCTTCCCTTATCCTTGGCAGCGTCCGTGGGCTTGCATGTATTGGCGTTGCTTGGCATTGCACTGCTTGGCTTCTATCTGCTTCCGGGCGCATTCACACCGAAACCGCCTGATGGATATTCGATGGTTGAAGTCAGCGGCGATGGCGGCACCGGTGGTTCAGGCCAAGAAGGCGGCGATCTCGATTCTTTGGAACGGCAATTCAAATCCTTGGAATACACACCCGGCGAGATCGATTCGACCAAAAAGATGACACCCCTTGAATTACCCGTGGAAAGCAATCAACCCAAGGTTCCTCCCCTGCCATACACCGGCAAGGACAAGCGAGCCACGCCAGGGCAATACGGGCCTGGCTCAGATGGCGGCCCCGGCGGAAACGGACGAGGCTGGCCCAACGGCAAGAACCTCGAACGCACGAGCCGCATGGATCGCTGGTTGATCATCATGCCCAGCGACGACACGGCCATGTTCATGGATAAGCTGCGCGAAATTGAAGCCATTCTCGTCCTTCCACTGGGTGGTGGTCAGTTCATGATGTACGAGGATTTAAGCAGCCAAAAGGCTGGGCGAAAAACCACAAGCACAGAATTGTTTCACCTCAATCGTATCTGGTACACAAGCCGGGATCTGGATTTACGACGGGGTCTGGCGGCTGATCGAGGAATGCCCCAAATCCCTGACTACATTGCCATCTTCATCCCACAGTCACTGGAACGCGAGCTTTTGAACAAGGAACTCGCCTTTCGCGGACGAACTGAAAAGCAACTGATGGAAGAACATTGGCGGACTTCGTTCGAGGTAGCTCGTCGCGGCACAACCTGGATTGTTCAGGTGAGAGAACAGAGCCGCAGCAAGCCATAGACGCCTTCGCTCTTTGATATTCAAAAACCCCCTGCCACAGCAATTAAGGCTGCTGGATTGGGGGTTTGATCATTAACAGATGGAATGAAGGAAGGGCTTTCGAATCGGTACTCTTTATCTAAACCAGTGCTATTGTTTACTTTACCCTGATTCAGTAATTAGAATAGATTTCAGACATGAACAATATTTTCATCTAATAAAATACTTTCTCCTTGCAAGGGGCCATGGTTTTGAATCATGATAGGGCTCATGGAACTTTCGAGGAGAAACGGCATGTCACTGCACTATCACGCGGTCATCATGCGTGAAAATGAACATTATGTAGGTTACTGCCTAGAAGACCCGCAGATCAAGGCGAGTGCCGCGACGCTCGAGGAGTGCCGTGCCCAAATCGCGGCCGTTTTACAAAGCCTGCACACTGAACGGCAAGTAGAATCGTTTCGTCATTCAACCTGATCATCGTTTTGCACTGGAGCCACCACCGGTGCGTGCCGGTGTTGTGATGGACCTGCGTTCAAGAATCCCCAAGCCAGCGGTTCATCTTGCTCATAACGCTTCCCCAACAGCAGTGCCAACTGGGCCTTCGCCAGTTCATAGCCCAAGTAGAAGGCGTGATCGGCAGTGATGCTTTGCTGTTGAGCGACGTTCTGAAACAGTACAAACGGATCCGCGCCGTGTTCATATTGCTGGGCATTCATCAGGTGCAATTCATCGGCATCGGCAAATATGCGGAAGTGGCGATCCTTGATGGCCCGCCATAATTCCTTCAACGAAGCCGACGTCGATGTGGGCACTTTGGGATCGTGCAGCATGACCAGCCGCGAGTCCACATGTTTGGGGATTACTCGATTATTCACGGCATGAAACATCAAGCGGCGTGCAACATCGATCTCAGCCACGCTGTTGCGTGCCCAGTTGATCACCTGGGTGGTCAGAACGGACCTTATCCCCAATTCTTGGCAGATGCCGATCAGGATGGCGTTGACCCCATGGGAATCGACTTCGGTTAGTTCCGTCAGATTGCCAATGCCCATGAGGATTTCGTGGCCTGGAAAGCGACGTCGCGTTTCCATGTAGCGTGCCAACGACGCGGTGAACCCCATGCCAATGGGCTCAAGAATCGGGTCAAGACGGTGCGGCACGTTCCATAGGGTCAAATGTTCCACGGTCCGATCAAGCGATGCAAGCTGGTCGGGCGCGTCGGGAATAGCTACGACTTCGCAGCCCCAATCGCGGCTGGCTTCAAAATTGGATTGATTGACGCTCAAAACCAGTTCAGCCCCCGCTTGAGTGGCTATGGCGACTTCGTGAACATCGAAGCTGTCAATGGAAACGCGAAAACCCTCGCCACGCAACCGCTTCACAGCCTCTGCCACGGCTTGCCATGGTTGTCCAGGAATGCAGCCCAGGTCAATGACGTCCGCGCCCGCAGCTTGGAGGGTTTGGGCTTGTTGCAACAATTCCGTTGGACTGTATCGGGGAGCATGATTGATTTCTGTGATAATCTCAATGTCGTAACGGCCATCGTATTGCCCTTTTTTCAGACCGAAATGGTCATCCAAATCCCGCAGATCGACTGGCCCTTTCTCCACGGTCAATCCAGTCTGTTGCTGCAAGACGTGCCAATCGCCTGTGCAGCCACCTGGAACCATAATGCGATCTGCAATTGGCGCATGCGCGGGCCAATGGCTTGCCACCCAGCGCGGAGTCATCAAGGCTGCAACCGAAATCCCCAGTTCGATGACTTCGAATTGGAAACCAATGAGCGGGGCCAGGCGGTGCAACTGTTCCCGAAGGGCGGGGGCAGCGAGTTTGCCGGTGACAAAAAGATAGTGCATCGAATGCCCAAATGCTGAATGGGTTCGCGGGATCATGATGGCAATCTATGGTTTCATGCTCCCATTGGTGGGGTCGATTCGTAAAACAACCCATGGAACAACAGGTCCTTCATGTGGAGTTTAACCGATGACGGGATGTGAACCAAGTTGCTGGAACATTCGCCACTTGCCATTGGCTGCTCGGTTGACCATCAGCTTATTCTTAGTCTCCGTTGGTCTGGGCTATTTGGCTGGCTTGGTGCAATTGCATTTTGCCCATGCTAAGAGCGGCGAACTGCTGCCCACCGGTCAGGATGCCTTGGACCTGTATCATGGTGCAGCTGGACAGCCACAGAGTAAGATGGAAAAACTGCTTCTGGCCCCAGAAACGGCTCCGTTCAATGGCAATGGCACGATGCGTCCTGCCTTTTTCGATAAATCCTCGGGATGGAAGCGATTGATCAGCAAGCGCCCCGAAAAAGAAATTCGCGAAGAACGGGAGACCGAAATTCAAGCGTTGTTGGTTTGGCTGCGCCACGGAGCGCCGAAGGGGCCTTTCGAACAAGACCAATGGCCCATGCCTCCCGAATTGCAAAAGCTGAAGTGGAGCGACGAATTCATCGTTACCGAAGACAAAAGCCAATTCATCAAGCTGCGGAGTTTGTTTGAGGAACGCTGCACCCGCTGTCATCGTCAAGGCGGAGCCGACGCCAAAGCCGAGAAGTTCGTCCTGGAAACCTACGAACAGTTGGAACCTCATGTGTTGCCGCAAGCATCGCAGGCCATGTCTCTGGCAAAACTGGCCATGACGACGCATGCACACTGGCTGAGCTTTGCCGTGCTGTTTGGCTTAACGGGACTGCTTTTCAGTTTGACATGCTACCCTTGCTGGCTCAAAGTGCTGCTAGCCCCGTTGACCTTGTTGGCACAGATGGTGGACATTTCCTTCTGGTGGCTGGCCCGGGTGCATGCCGTCTTTGCGCATCCGGGCATCCTCATTTCAGGGGCCATTGTGGGCATCAGCCTTGGCTTGCAGATCATCCTCACATTGTTCTCTTTGTACGGCAAAAAAGGCAAAGCCGTGCTGGTGCTGCTCTTGCTCATCGCAGGCTTTGGCGGTTTTATGGCCAAGCAATTCGTCATCGACCCGTACATCACAGACAAGGCAGCCAAAGCTCAGAAATAACGGCGACCCTCGATCACGATGTCGCTTTGCTCGCTGCGGGCAAAACGGCGAGGTATTCGTTTTGAATTCGTGTTTGGTATTCACGCAGCAACGCATCCAGCCGTTCCGATGTCTCGCAGAGGAGCACGAAGCCAATGTGGTTCTTCTTGTCGAGCCGGTAATAAATTTCTTCATCCTGAAATGACGAGGTATCCGGCTTCTCTTGCCGGGCCAGGGAGACGATTACCCCAGCATGCATTTGATGCAAGGCGGGTAGTTTATAATCTTGATCCCGGTCGATTTCCACTTGCGCCCATTCTTCCCATAAATTGAGGCCGCGGGCAGCTTCGACCATTTCTGTAATGTTTGCCCCGCCAACCCGGGCACTGGTTTCAATAAAGTAAAATGCTTGGTCCTCATGGGCTTTCATAAACTCCGTGTGCGAAGCACAGGCATCCATCTCGAACCCATGCAACAATTGAGCATTGATGCGTTCCAACTCTTGGCTGTCGGGGTGATCCGTGGGCAAAGTACGCGACATGAAGATGCCCCCGCCGTGATACACATCGAGCAAGGGCCTTTCATAGCGGCTCACTTGAGTGAAAACAACCTTCCCCCGATGCACGATCGAATCCACATGGAATAGGTCGCCCGGCACCATCTTTTCCAGCAGGCAAAAGGAACGGTCATCCCCACGCTGCTCGATGTCCTGCCAGACCGTTGTCGGTGTGAAGTGTTTCTTGATGCCGATGGCGGAGGCTTCCATGCGGGGCTTGATCAACCAAGGTCCAGGAACGATGTCTAAAAATTGACGAATGTCCTGGTTGTTGAAAAGCGGAATGAATTCCGGAACGCGAATGCCCACTTCGCGTGCATGATACCGCATGGTCAACTTGTCGCGGAAGCGGCGAATGACCGTATCCCCCATGCCAGGCAAGCGAAAGTGTTCACGCAAAAAGCCACCCAACTCCACATCGTAATCATCGAGGGCAATCAACCGGTCAATGGGACGCGTTTGGTTCAAATATGCAATGGAATGGATGACATGTCGGCGATCTTCAAACGACTTCAGAGCGAAAACCTCGTCGATGTGATCGCGTGCCCATGGCTCTTTCAACGTGCTTTCGACGGTGAGGAGAATCACATGGCAACCCTCGTTCTTGGCCCGCATCAAGAACCGATTGCCCTTGAAATAACTGGTCAAACAAAGAACAGTGTGGCGTCCTGGCATGAAGTGGCTCCCCTTGGCCAAGGCAACAGCAAGCGTGTGGTCCTGATGCCAACTTAACGCAGCTTGGATGACTTGACAATAACTGGATGGAAGGAGTTACTTGGTTTTATCAACAAGGGCAAGGCATAAGCCGACCTTATGCGTCAGCATTATTTGCTGCCGAGTCGGTCGAGTGTTGGATCAGGCGCCCAGGCATACATAAACGTGGGCCACTTGGAGCGATCCATACCAGGAAAACTGAGTGGAACGAGCGCGATGGGCTGATTCGGCGTCACAGCATAAGGAGTGCGTGCAGGATCACCCGGACGGCGCAACATGATCGCTGAAGCTTGGGGAGCCCGACTCAACCCCCGTGCTTTCAGCAACGCATCCTCCATAAATCCGATTTCATCGATCCAGCCGAATTGCAAAGCTTGGTCGGCGGAGACGACGCGGCCATCAAGCCCCAACTGACCTTCGGAGGTTAACCGTCGATGGGTGACGACCTGCTGTTGAAAGCGACGATGGTACTGATCCGCCATGGTTTGCAGAAGCTGGCGGGCATCCTCGGTCAGGGCCTTATTGGTAGTGGCCATGTCTACCATGGGGCCAGCTTTGATCGACTGGTTAAGAATGTTGAACTGGGCCATCATGTCTTGCAGATTGTAAAGGTTGAGAATGACCCCGATACCGCCCACCATGCTGCCAGGTTGAGCCACAATGTAATCGGCCTGCGTCGCCAGGAAGTAGCCACCACCGCAGCCTAAATCCTGAATGGTCACCACCACGGGTTTGCCGCTGCGTTTGCGGAATTGCTCGAGGTCGTGCGTCATGATTTCCGTCGCTGCCACACTTCCACCTGGGCAATTCAGTCGGATCACCACGGCCAGCACCTGATGATCCCGCTCAAAGCGGTCTAGCTTTTCACGGAACAGGGCAACAGGATTTTCGCCGGTGGAATAAAGCCCGACATTATTCCCGTTGAGCAATATGCCATCCACATCGATCACACCCATTTTCGGCCCGCTCGTTGTGGTGGCGTTACCCTGCCATCCCGGCGACTCAATCCTCTGCTCGATGAGTGGTTCCACGGCATTCGTGGCGGCAAGCGAAGCCGTGAACTTCCCTTCCAATGGTCCATCCAGTTTGACTTTGTTTTCGGTCTCGATCTGGACCGGCAGTGCACGACCGATGCACCCGCACATCACCAGCAAACTGATGGTGATGGAACAAGCCCAAAAACGGAGCCAAACGAACTGCCAGTGCATGAATTCTATCCGTTGTCTGTCTTACCTAAAATGCCACATTACCGCATACGTCACTTGGCATTTGCAAATCAAGTTTACTCGATATAGTGCAGCACGAAAAATGTCTAGCTGAATCCTGAGCATCATGGAGCCGATGTGAATGTACTTTTGGACCATCGCTTTTAAGAACCTATTCAGACGCAAAATCAGGTCGATCTTAACCTGCCTGGGCATAGCAGTGGCTATTGGAGCAGTGGTAGCCCTGGTCGGCATCGCTAACGGTTTTGAGCGTGGTTTCGTCGAAGTCTTTGAAGTCCGCGGCATCGACTTGATTGTGGTTGAAGGCGGCATCACGGAGCAACTCACCAGCAGCATGGATCAAGCGGTGGCACAGCAGATCCGCGAACTGCCCGGAGTCAAGGCGGTCGCCAGCATGTTGCTTGAAGTGTTGGTTTTCGAAAAAGAAAACATGATGGGCGTCATGGTGCAGGGTTGGGAAACCGATAGTTTTTTGTTCCATGATTTGAAAATCGTAGCCGGCTGTGCCCTGCAGCCCAACGCCAAAGGGCAAGCCATGCTCGGTGCATTGCTCGCCAAGAACATGAGCAAACAGATAGGTGACACGATTGAAATTGACCGCGAGCCTTTCAAGATCGTCGGCATTTTTGAAAGCTTCAATGTTTTTGAAAACGGTTCAGCCGTGGTTCCCTTGCCCGAGTTGCAGCGGGTCATGGTGCGGCCTAACCAGGTGACCGCCATGGCGGTCATTTTGCAGGAAGGCCCCAACAAAGCCCACTTGCAAAAGAACCTCTGTCAGCAGGTCGAGCAATTGCATAATGCCGCGGGTAAGCAACTGCGGCTCTCCGCGCTGCCCGCTCGCGATTATGTGAACAGCACGCTGCAAATTCGCATGGCCCAGGCCATGGCATGGGTGACTTCGACCATCGCACTGGTCATCGGCATCATCGGCATGCTGAACACGATGATGACCTCTGTTCTAGAACGGACCAAGGAAATTGGCATTCTGCGAGCCATTGGCTGGCGACGCTCACGGGTTATGCACATGATTTTGTCGGAAGCCGTTTTGCAAAGCCTGCTGGGTGCTTGTATGGGTATTTTGGGAGCCATCGTGCTGATCAAGGGCTTGTCGCAGAGCCGCATGGTGAATGGTTTCATTCAAAGTGATTTGTCCTGGATTGTCTTGGGCCAGGGGTTGGCCATTGCCGTGCTGGTCGGCCTCATGGGGGGGCTTTACCCCGCCTGGTGTGCCTCGCGGTTGGCGCCCACGGAGGCCATTCGGCATGATTAAGTTAGCAATCAATCCACCGCTACTGCGCTGCGACAAGCTGACACGGCTGTTTCCCGATGGTCAGGTGATGGCCCTGCAGAATGTGACGCTGGATATTCCCCTAGGTGAATATTTAGCCATCATGGGGCCGAGCGGCAGCGGTAAATCCACGTTGCTGAATCTCCTGGGTGGACTGGATCAGCCCACGTCTGGCTGCGTCTGGTTTCAGAACCACCGACTCGATCAGGGATGTGATTTGGATGCCTATCGAGCCAGGCAAGTGGGTTTTGTATTTCAGGCCTTTTGTTTGATGCCGACGCTCACCGCCCTGGAGAATGTGCAGGTGCCGATGTTTGCATGCACAAGGTCTGCCCGGCAACGCCAGCAGATGGCTGAGCAATACCTGCACGATGTGGGCATGGCCCATCGGTTGCATCATTTGCCCCGGCAGCTATCCATTGGTGAGCGCCAACGGGTCGCCATTGCCCGGGCCTTAGCCAACAACCCGCCTTTGTTGTTAGCTGATGAGCCAACCGGTAATTTGGACTCGAACAAAGCCAAAGAGATTCTGGACCTTTTTGATCGACTGCATGCGGAACGGGCCATGACGCTCATTGTCGTCACGCACAGTGCCGACGTGGCTCAGCGTGCTCATCGGACCATTCATTTGCGTGATGGGCAAGTTGTCTCGACAGAAATGCGACGATCCTATCGCCCCTTGGCTGCGTGATAGGCCTTTATGGTCAAGTCACAAATGCGATCAAGCCGCCATGGTAAAACGGTTTGTTCCAGCATGTCGTTACTGACTACCACTCCCGAAGATGTCGTCTCGTCTTGAGCAACCTTAAAGGACTAAAGTGTATTCCTGGTCCTGTCTGCATGTTCCAACAGGCCAATTGGGGTTAGCATGTTACTCTTAAAAGATACACCGATTCTTTTTCTGGTTAGAATTTAAGTCATACGGATACGTTGCATCTTCGTTTTACGTTTGACAAGCAAGCAAAGCTTAACGGCAGAGATGACTGAAAATGACAGTGCGGCAATATCCATTCGTTGACCCACAGAGCTTGCCCCTATTATAATCCGGAAATGAGCATCGTTCTGTTCACCCGTTACCGTATGGAGATGGAGCTGAGCAAGGAGTTGCCGTCTCCCGAGCTACCCGATGGTTATTATTGGGTGCCATGGGATGATTCACTATTAGGGATTCACGCCGAAGTCCATTACCGCTCTTTTCATGACTGCATCGACCGCTTTTTGTTTCCCTGTTTTTCCGATCGTGAAAGCTGCTGGTATTTGTTACGAGAAATCCGCGACAAAGAAGGTTTCCTGCCGCAAGCCACTTGGCTGATCGGCAGCCCGAGCGGTTGCGTAGCCACTGTTCAGTGCATCGAATCATCACCGCGAATGGGTTCCATTCAGAACATTGGCGTCATACCCAAGCATCGCCATCAGGGGTTGGGCAAAGCCTTGCTATTGCAAACACTGCATAGCTTCCAGGAGCTGGGTCTAACGCGGGCTTGGCTGGAAGTAACGGAGGAGAATGAACAAGCCCTGCGGCTATACCAAAAGCTGGGCTTTCACACCGCAGAAAAGAGCAAAAAGGAAGTTCAAGAATGGAAGGTGCAGGAAGCGTGGTGAACATGACCCATCCATGGTTTGGTATTCCAACCAATCATCGAAATGCAATAAATACCCAGCAGCCGCTATTCAGCGACTGCATTCCTTGCTACGCTATGATTCGACTTATGAATGGCATGTTCTGGGAAGACGATGACCACCGCCAGGAACATCTTGGCTGGAAAGGAATGACGAGTGGCAGCGGCTATTTACACGCACACGTTAGCCAATGGTTTGGCCGTTCTTGTGGAAGAAATGCAGCATGTGCGCTCGGCTGCGTTTAATTTCCTTATCCCAGCTGGTTGTGTATACGACCCCAAGGATCAGCTTGGACTGGCCAATCTGCTTTCGGATTTAATTACCCGCGGAGCGGGATCGCGTTCGAGCCAGGAATTGACGCTGGCTTTGGATGATTTGGGTTTGGACCGTGACGAGAGCAGCGGCACGTTGCATCTCCGCATTTGGGGTTCGACGCTGGCGAAGAATTTGATTCCTGCCCTTCGCCTCTATGCCGACATTCTGCGACGCCCATTGCTATTGGAGCATGAGCTTGCTCCGGTGCAGGACCTAGCGCTCTTGGAATTGGAAGGGCTGGAAGATGAGCCGAAGCAAAAAGTGATGGTGGAGGTGAAAAAGCGTCACTTTCCCCCGCCCTTGGGCCGTGATCGCAGGGGCACGGAAGCAGGCATTCAAAACGTCACCATCGACGCCGTGCGGCAATTTCATCGGCTTAACGTTCAACCCCGGCAGGCCATCTTGAGCATTGCTGGCAACGTGGAATGGAAGGCTGTGTTGGACACCGTAACGGAATTGTTCGGCGATTGGGAACCGCAAACGAAACCAGCCTTTGCCTTGGAAGCCGAACTGCCACGGCGGGGACACCTGGAAAAAGACACGAAGCAAACACAAATTGGGATTGCTTACGATAGTGTCCCGATTACTCATCCGCATTACTATGAGGCCATCGCAGCGGTGAATGTGCTAAGTGGCGGCATGAGTTCACGGCTTTTCACGGAAGTACGTGAACGGCGGGGGCTATGCTATTCCGTATGGGCTTCATATCAAACCTTGCACGACCGTGCCTGCATCATCGGCTACGCCGGCACGACCAATGAACGAGCGCAAGAAACTCTGGAAGTTTTGTTGCAGGTCATTAACGAATTGCAGCAAGGCGTAACCGATGACGAAGTCCAACGCATGAAAGCAGGCCTTAAGTCATCTTTGATTATGCAAGAAGAATCGACATCGGCTCGGGCTGGTTCGATGGCTTCGGATTGGTATTTCCTGCAGCGCATTCGCAGTTTCGATGAGATTCAAGCAGCCATTGACAGCTTGAATGCTCATCGCATTGTTGAACACGTACGGGCTTACCCTGTTAAGAACCTGACCCTGGTCACCCTTGGCCCTAAACCGTTAACCATCCCTGGATAAGCAATCAGCTCCATTCACTTCGGCATCAGGACTAAGAGGCACTATGTCCCATTCACCCATGAAGTGGCTATTTGGCTCAAGCACCGAAGAATACTTGGGGCCGAAGAACCAAACCCTGGCATTGTTTTTGATCAGCGTCTTAGGGCTGTATTTAGAGTTGATGTTGATTCGTTGGATAGCAACAGAAATCCGCATCTTCGCCTATCTGCAAAATACCATACTGGTGATCTGCTTTCTTGGCATCGGCATGGGCTGCTGGACTTGCCGTCAACCGATCCGAATCGGGGATAGTTTATATCCGCTGATGATATTGGTCGGCCTGCTCACTTTTGAAACGAGTCGCGGCTGGCTAAGTGAAATGACACAAGTCTTCAGCATGATGCAGGATATGGTGATTTGGGATACACAATATTTGAATATGAGTTCATCGCGATACTATTTTCTGCTCGCCGTCACGTTGCTGCTCGCCTTGGCTTTGATGCTGATTGTTTGGGAGATTTTTGTCCCCATTGGCCGACTGCTGGGTCGCTGCTTGGATGACCATCCCAAGCCCATTTGGGCCTATTCCGTCAATATCGCAGGAAGCCTGGTTGGCATCTTGGCCTTCGCGTCATTGAGTGCCTGGTACATGCCTCCCATGGTTTGGCTGATCGGCGCTGCCGTGCTGTACCTCTTTTTTATTCGGTTCAAAGATTGGCAGCACCTGGTGCTTTTGTTGCTTTTGGTTCTGTTTGGCTACGTTGCTGATTTGACCCCATCCGTTCGCGTGGAACACGACGACGACATCATTAAATACTCGAGAGCATTGATCTGGTCGCCTTATCAAAAATTGAACCTGCGTGAAGGCACCATCGAGGCCAATCATAAGAAACATCAATTGCTGAAATTGCTGGTGAATGATACGCCCTACATGATCTTGAAAGATCTGCGACCTTCTGAAGTGAACAGCAATGATGTGCTCTATCCCCTTAAGATGCGCGGGTTCACCCAATATGACTTGCCCTGTTTGTTTCATCCGAATCCCAAAAAAATGCTGATCGTTGGTTCGGGGGGCGGCAACGATGTAGCCGGTGGATTACGCCACAATGCAGCTGAGATCGTGGCCGTTGAGATAGACCCCGCCATCATCGATATCGGCAAACGTTTTCACCCCGAGCAGCCATATCTGTCGCCGCGTGTGCGTGTCATCAACGACGATGCACGCGCCTTTTTTGTCAATACCCAAGAGAAATTTGATCTGATTGTTTTTGGCCTGCTGGATTCGCACACCACCACGGCCATGACCAACGCTCGTTTGGACCATTATGTTTACACACGCGAAAGCATCCAACACGCCAAGCGATTGCTGACGGATGGCGGGACCATCCTATTGAGCTTCGAGGCAACCAAGCCCTTCATCGCCGATCGAATGGCCAGTGTTCTGCGCGAGGTGTTTCAACAAGAGCCGATTGCGTTTCGTGTTCCGGTTACGCCCTACGGTTACGGCGGCGTCCTGTTTGTCGTCGGTAACTTGGAACTGGCCAAACAGCAAATGGACCGTATTCCAGGCTTCAAAGCCATTATCGAGGAATGGCAAAAAGAGAATCCGCTTAACCTCACAGGGAAAACCAGAATTTGTACCGACGATTGGCCATACATTTATTTGCAAGAGCCATGCATACCTTCACTCTATTGGCTGCTGATCGTTCTCATGCTGCTGTTATTTGTATTCAGCTTAAAGCGGTTGAATGCCGTCAATGTCTTAAAGGAATGGCAGCGCAGCCATTGGCATTTCTTCTTCATGGGGGCAGCATTTATGCTGCTCGAAGTACAAAACGTAAGCAAAGCCGCGGTCGTGCTTGGCAATACATGGGATGTCAATGCGGTGATCATTTCGAGCATACTCATCCTGATCCTGATCGCTAACTTGTTAGTCAGTCAATGGCCGGACATCCCGATCGTACCTGTTTACATTGCATTATTAGCCTCTTGCGTTGGCTTGTATTTTGTGGACTTGTCTTGGTTTGCAGGTTACCCCTACGCCGTTCGAGCAGTCATTGTGGGATTGCTAACCAGTTTGCCCATGCTATTTAGCGGCATAGTCTTTATCCGCTCATTTGCGTCGGTCAAAGGCAAGGATGTAGCCTTGGGTGCCAATTTATTTGGCGCCCTTATCGGAGCCTTGTTGCAAAGCATAACCTTTTTGATAGGCATCAAATCGCTGCTGCTCATTGTGGCTGGGCTATATGCCATCGCGATGCTCACACGGCCGCGCTTATCGAGCACCAATGGCGTGACGCCAACGGCCATAACTTCAACCCATTAGTCGGCCCGGAGTCGAACATGCCTTTTCATCACACGACTTTGCCCAATGGATTGACCATCATTGGTGAATCCAACCCGCAAGCCCGCTCCGTGGCCCTGGGGTTCTTTGTCAAAACCGGAGCACGCGATGAAACGGAGGATATTTCCGGCGTGACCCATTTTTTAGAGCATATGATTTTTAAAGGGACACCGCGCCGAACGGCCCTGCAAGTGAATGAAGACTTTGACCGCATTGGCGCCAATTACAATGCCTACACCAGCGAGGAAAATACAGTCTTTCATGCTGCTATTTTGCCGGAATATTTGCCGCAGGCCGTGGATATTTTGACGGACATCCTAAGGCCTAGCTTGCGGGACGATGATTTTGACATGGAGAAAAAAGTGATCATCGAAGAAATCGGCATGTACGATGACCAACCGATGTGGGCGGCTTACGACATTGCCAAACAAACGTTCTTTGGTGACCACCCCTTGGGCAAAAGCGTGCTCGGAACGAAAGAAAGCATCTCACAATTGCAGTGCAGCCAAATGCGTGACTATTTCCAGCATCGCTATGTCAGTTCCAACATTCTCGCCGTGGCCACAGGCTGTCTCGATTGGTCCGAACTTGTAAGGCTCATCGAGCAACACACCTGCCATTGGCCCGACCATCCAACGCAACGTGTGCATCCGCCTGGCCCCAAGCTCAGCTCTTTTAAAATCGTTCCCAAACCAACTGTGCATCAAGAGCATTGTTTCTTGCTATCGAGTGGCCCAGAGGCAGACTCTCCGCTCCGGTACGCGGCCGAGATCTTGGCCACCGCCATCGGCGACGACACCGGCAGCCGGCTGTATTGGTCGCTGATCGACACCGGACTTGTTGAAGCCGCCGATTTTAGTGTCCATGAGTATGCCGGGGCGGGAGCCTATTATGGCTATTTCTGTGGCGAACGTGAAAACACCGAAAAATGCCTGCAAATCTTTCTAAATGAGTTGCGCCAAGTTCAACGTAATGGCATTACCGATGCGGAGATACGCACCACGAAATCCAAGCTTGCGTCGCGCATTGTGCGTGGCAACGAAAGGCCCATGGGCCGTATGCAAGCTTTAGGTTTTCAATGGACTTACTTGAATACCTACCGAACCATCGACGATGACTTGGCCAGCGTGGACGCCGTCACCTCTACACAAATCAAGCAACTGTTGAATTTGCACCCCATTGATCGTCCTACCATTGTGGCCTTGGGACCGTTGGAGAAACTAAGTTCGCCCTATAATGATTGAGACGGGATCAATAGCCGTCTTAGGTTATAAGAATCCCAGCTGATCTCTTGACTTGCACAATATAAGGTCATCGCTATGAAGCATTCTCAACATTCAGGCCACTGCTTGTTGGAGGTTTGAACGTGAGTTTTTCTCCATCCGAACAATTCCGATTCTCTTCTCCAGGAACATCCTCAAATAACTGGACAACCTTGGTCCTTTTCTTTTGCCTACTGGGAGGATTTGCTGGCCTGGCATCCCTTGCATTGGTCCTGCTTCAACCAGTAGGGTTGGGGCTCAATGCTGGCGATACTCGCCTACAAGCAGAAGCTGAGTCCGCCTATCGTAAAAGGGAAGCCGAACTTGCCGCCGAGGCCAAAGCTCGCGGCGATATCCTTAATAAGCTTGATATTCCGCTCTCTGCATTCAGCCTGGTTGCTGAACGAGCCGGCCCCGCGGTTGTGAATATCAGCAACCTGGTCGGTGTGGCTGATCCATCTGGGTTCGACCTTGAATTTCAAAAAGCCGGCGAAGGTTCTGGTGTCATTGTACGCGTCACCGAAGATCACAAAGGGTACATTCTGACCAACCACCATGTCGTTGAATACCCCAACAGTGCTGGCCGATTGACAGACCGGGTTGGCGTTACCTTGCAATCAGGACGAACCATTTTCGTCGACCCACGCGAACATGTTTGGAGCGATCCTTCCATCGATTTAGCCGTGATTCAGTTTCCCGTTCCCCAAGGTGACCATATGGTCACCGTGGATTTCGCAGACAGTGATGCTGTTCGTGTAGGCGATTGGGTCGTGGCCATCGGCAGCCCGTTTGGATTAAAGCAAACCGTAACCGCCGGCATCGTCAGTGCCAAAGGACGTGCCAAAGGTGAAGTGGACATGATTCAAACAGATGCTGCCATCAACCCAGGCAACTCAGGAGGCCCGTTGTTGGACCTCAAGGGCAGGCTGGTAGGCATCAATACCGCCATTTTCACCCGCTCTGGTGGCAGCGAAGGCATCGGGTTTGCCATTCCCAGCAACACCGCCAAAGATGTCTTTGAAAAATTAATCGTCCCGCCCCACCGGCTCATCAAAGGCTATCTGGGTGTGACGCCTATTGACCTGACCCCAAGAGACGCGAGCATACTCAAAATCGAAGGGGGTGCCCTTGTTGCCCTTGTTGGTGAAAACACCCCCGCGGAATCCGCCGGCCTGCAAGTGCGCGACGTTATCACAACCATCATTGTTGAGCAACAACGTAAAAAAGTGCTGACCGCAGATGATCTTCGCCGCATCATCAAGGCCTGCAAACCTGGACAGAAAGTGACGTTGGAATTGATCCGCATCCAAAGATCTAATTGGAAAAACATGACTCTGGATGTCATCGTTGGTGAAACCCCATCATTACAGCAAAGCGCTGGCCCCAGAGGCCGTATTTTTCGGTAAAATAGGCACCCTGTTTACCTGTCTCATGGGATGAGCAAACGACTGTATTACAGATAAGGTATTCGAAATGCTGTTAAAGACCTATTTGGCTGCCAAGCTTCATGGCATTCATTTGACCAATAAAAACATCCAATATGTCGGGTCCCTGACTTTGAGCCGGGAATTTTTGCGGGCTTCAGGGATGGTCGAAAATGAAATGGTTCACGTGGTGAACGTTACGACAGGAGCCCGGCTCATAACGTATATCATTGTCACCGAAGAAACAGGCCAATGCATATTGAATGGCGGGGCTGCTCGACTGGCAGAAGTAGGCGACCAGATGATCGTCATGACCTTCGCGCAAAGCGACCAACCCATTCAACCCAAAGTGGTATTCCTGAATAACAAAAATGAAATCCTACAGGTGACGCAAGGAGAAACGTCGCAATCCTTCCCCCCTTGTTAATCGCGCAGGCAACATCAAACAGTGAAGTGTTTTTTGAAAGCGCTGCCGAAACGAGATGCCTGGATATATAATGATCGTTTGCGTCAGTCAGCCAAGTTCGTCAAGGAGAGGTGCCAGAGTGGTTGATTGGGCCGGTCTCGAAA